>NZ_CP026721.1:0-1200000 GCF_004117075.1 Fervidobacterium changbaicum | reverse complement strand
ACGCTCCTGAATACACCGGTGAGGTCACTATCAGCACCGTTGCTTTACCTAACGACGATATGAAAGGTCGGTTAATAGGAAGAGAAGGTAGGAATATCAGAACATTTGAAAAGATAACAGGTGTAGATCTCATCATTGACGATACTCCTGAAATGGTGACTTTAAGTTCGTTTAACCCATTGAGAAGAGAAATCGCAAGAAGGACTATAGAAAGATTGGTGCAAGATGGAAGAATTCACCCTGCTAGAATAGAAGAAATGTACGAGAAGGCGAAAGCAGAAGTTGAAAAAGAAATTAAAGAAGCGGGTCAAGAAGCGGTGATTACGGTTGGTGTCGGAGGACTGCATCCAGAAGTCATCAAGTTACTCGGTAGGTTAAAATTCAGGACAAGTTACGGACAGAATGTCTTAAATCACTCAATTGAGGTTGCTCAAATTGCAGGTTTGCTTGCCGCTGAGCTTGGTTTGAATGTGGATAAGGCCAAACGTGGAGGACTGTTGCATGACATAGGTAAGGCTCTTGATCATGAAGTTGAAGGCTCACATACAGTAATTGGTGCGGAAATTTTAAAGAGATACGGTGAATCCGATGAAATTATCAACATGATAATGGCACACCACGGAGAAGAAGAGCCAATTACACCAGAGGCGGCGATAGTTACCGCAGCGGATGCTATCTCTGCTGCAAGACCTGGTGCAAGAAGAGAAGATGTGGAAAGCTACATTAAAAGGTTGATGAAACTCGAAGAGATAGCAAAGAGCTACAAGTACGTTGAAAATGCATACGCGATCCAAGCTGGTAGGGAGATCAGAGTTATCGTCCAGCCGGAAAAAACAGACGATGCAACGATTGAAAAATTGGCGCACGACATTGCAATGAGGATTGAAAACGAACTGCAGTATCCAGGTGTACTGAAGGTGGTTGTGATAAGAGAAAAGCGCTCTATCTCTTACGCTAAGTAAACCAGAATTTAGCTTTGCTTCTGGAGGTTGGTTGAAAATTGAGTGTGATGCTAAGTAGTCTTGCATTCGCTATAGCAACGTTCCTATCAAGGGTTTTAGGCCTTGTTCGAGACATGCTCATGGCTTCCAAGTTTGGAACATCTTGGCAAGCTGATGCTTACTTCGTAGCCATCTTGTTCCCGTTTTTCTTAAGAAGGGTTTTTGGTGAAGGTGCAATGACTTCCGCGTTCGTACCGCTCTACAGTGAATCAGAGGATAAGGATGAGTTCTTGTCATCGGTTCTAACAAGTTTTACTGTAGTTTTAGCGATTATAGTCTTAGTGGTCGTGATATTTCCCGATATCGTTATATATCTGTTCAGCTCAGGCGCTGCACCACAGACTAAGGAACTAATCCGTACTTTAACAAGAATAACGGCACCTTCGATCCTCTTCATATTCTGGTGGGCTATAACGTACTCAATCGAGAACACGCGTGGCAAATTCTTTTACCCAGCACTGACACCGATTATTCCGAACATTGTAATAATAGTCTTCATGCTCATCCCGGGTTTGGGTATCTACGGACCCACCTGGGGTTTTTTAATAGGGGAAGCGGCAGCGTTTTTGGCACTGGCATATCCACTGAAAAGGCACAAGCTTCGTTTCACATTTAGGTACACACGTGATTTTCTAAGGTTATTCTGGCCCAGTTTCCTTGCAATGTCCATTTCTCAGATTAATAGTATAGTTGACACGAACGTAGTATCTTATTACAGCAAAGGACTTGGCGGTGGCGTTTCGTACCTTCAGTACGCATCAAGGTTTTACATGCTACCATACGGTTTATTCGGAGTGGCTGTGGCGACAGTTATACTCTCCACAATCAGTAACGATAGGCAAAACTACAGCAAACACTTAAGGAGTGGAATAACTTCAACGCTCTTTTTTACAGTTCCCGCAGCTGTTGGTCTTTTGGTTCTTGATGAACCGATCCTTAGATTATTCTACGAGTATGGGCGATTTACGGCCAAAGATACAAGAATCACCGCGCAGGTGCTAAATGCGTACGTTGTTGGTCTGCCGTTTTACGGTATGTACTCAACAATGGCTCGCGCACGTCATGCGATGAAGGACATGAAAACACCGCTGAAAGCGACAACAATAGTGGCTCTTACCAACGTGGTGATGGACCTTCTTGTTGGTTTAAAGTACGGACCCGTAGGTGTCGCATTAGCTACTAGCGTTGCGGGAATTATCGGGTTTTTGTATCTTCTTGCAAAGGAAGAGAACAAGAAACTTTTTGAAAAGGATGATTTATACATTATTTTGTCTTCTCTTCTGATGGGTATATCAACGTACTACTTTTCGAGTATTTCACAAAGACGCATATGGGTGATCCCATCAACAATCTTCGGCGCATTGGTTTACTTGCTCTTTTCAGCAATCTTTTTGAGACACAGGTTGAAGGATTTTTTGAAGAGAAGAACGTGAGTTACTGGCAGCAGATTGAAAAAATACTCAAGGGGAGCTGGATAGTGAGATGATAGGTGAGGAGATAGAAGTACTATATGAAGTCGACAGTACAAACGAGTTCTTGAAAAGGAACTACAAATCTTTCCACGACGGAGCTATAGTTGTTGCGATAAAACAGACAGCTGGCAAAGGCAGAATGGGAAGGACTTGGTATTCCCCAGAAGGTGGACTGTGGTACTCAGTGCTCTTTAAACCAAAGGTGCACCTGAATCTCCACGTCTACACGAAGATATTCTCTATAGCAATTGTGGAAGTTCTGAGAAAGCTGAAAGTGAAGGCGTACATAAAATGGCCGAACGATATATACTACAACGGAAAAAAGGTTGCGGGTATACTTTCCGAGGCTGTTTCTGTCAACGACAGGGTAATTGCTATTATCGTAGGCATAGGTATAAATGTAAACAACGATATTCCTGAGGATTTAAAAGATATAGCGATTTCTTTGAAAGATATCCTCAAGAAAAAGGTGAAAATCACTTACCTACTTGATACTGTAAACAAACACGCATGGAATCTACTGATAACATACAGAAATGAAACGGAAAATATCACAAAACTTTGGAAGAAATACTTAGTTCCCAAAGAAGGAGATAAGCTTAAAGTAAAAGTGGACGATCAAATTGTTGAAGGAACAGTTTTGAAAATCGGTGATGATACGTTGTACATTGATGTGGGAGGCAAAGTAATAGGTGTTCAGAGCATACATCAGATCGTTGAGTAAAGAATCAAGAAGATTGAAATACTCTCAAAATAATTTTTTCTATCTTTCGCTGGTATTTTTCACATCCATTATTTTTATCATTTATCCTTCCGTAATATTGGCTCAAGACGTTTACTCCATCATAACCTCGAAGGCACCACAGGGTGGATTTGTTGGTGTGTATTTTGTTGATGTAGACAATGGAAATACACTTGTTCGGTACAACGAACACAGTCTCTTTGTTCCCGCTTCATTGACAAAAATCTTCTCCACGCTCGTTGCGTGGGAAGTGCTTGGGCCTGATTTTCGCTACACTACAACGGTGTACGTTCCTCGCGGTAACATATCTCCGACAGTTCGAGGCAACATTGTCATCAAAGGTAACGGTGACCCTTCGATGAGCGTCGATACGCTCAAAGCGAACCTCAAAAAATTTGTCATTGAAGGCGTAAGGGAGATAGAAGGTAACATAGTAATCGACAATTCTTTCTTCTCCAATGAAAGATGGGGTATCGGTTGGGAATGGGATTATAAAAATCCAAGCGTTGATGCCTTGATACTTAAAGAAAATCCTAACAATTTTAATCCATACGATACAACTGCTGTAGCTTTGAACTTTGGCTTTCATATTAAACAGATACTCAGCAGCTATGGTATCAACGTTAAAGGTACGGTCAAGATAGGTAAACTAACAAGTGACTACAGAGAGTTCATAGTGATCAAGTCTGCCCCTTTAAAGAATCTCATCTCGGTGGCGAACAAATACAGTAGTAACTCGTATGCAGAACAGATACTGAGAACTGTAGGACTGAGAGTTTACGGTTTTGGTAGTATATATAACTCACTTAAAGTTATGAACGATTTTTACAAAAAGCTCTTTGGAGAGTATTATCCATTCAAGCTTAACGACGGCTCTGGATTATCAACCTATAACCTTGCAACCCCTTACATGATTACCCAGGTGTTGGTCTATGCTTACAAAACCCACGGAGGTTTTAATGGATTTATATCAACGTTAGCAAGTTCGGGAAAAGAGGGCACTATGGAAAAAAGACTTGGTGATATAACACTTTATGCCAAAACGGGCACTCTGCAGAAAGTTTCGAACATAGCGGGAGTGATGGTCACAAAGACAGGTCGGAAAGTGGCGTTTACAATCATGGTTAATAACTTTATAATTCCAACGTACATGGCTATGCAATACCAAGATGAGATAATAAGATACGTCTGGAACAATTACTAATCTACTCATCTTAGAATTTTTCGAATTTTCTTGAGTGCATCTTTTGACTCTGGCAAGAACGTAAAAATTACCCAATCGTAGAACATGGTTGGATACTCGAAATAATTAAGCGGGAGGTTGTGTACTTCACAGACCTCCCTTAATTTTTTCGAATCCGGATGCAACAAATCGTTAGTTCCGGTGAAAACAGTTATTTGACAAAGGTTTGAAAAATCACCGTAGATAGGACTAAGACGAGGGTCTTTCAAATTAGCATCCTCGTTACCTGCATACCTTTGCGCAGCAGCCTTTAAACCTTTAACGGTTAGCATCACATCCCTCTTCTCATATTGCTCCAGTTCCGGATTGCTCAAACTCAAATCCAGCCAAGCAGAGAAAAGAACAACGTGATCTGGCAATCTTTTACTTTCGTCACGTAGTTTTAGCGTAAAACCTAACGCTAACCCTCCACCTGCCGAATCACCCATAAAAACGATATTTCTCTCACCGTGTTTTTCAAGGAGCAAAGTATATAACTCGTCCAAGAACATATACGTGTCTTTCCATATGTATTCTGGGGCAAGGGGATAATCTGGTACGTACACCGTTGCAGATGTGCACTCGATAAGCTTTTCGACAAACTTCCAGTGCATTTTTGTTAAGTTTGATATATACGCTCCTCCGTGGAGGAACAAAATAGTTGTGCTTGAATTTGCAGTTTTTGGTGTAATTTCCCAAACACTTCTTCCTAAGGTCTGGAAAGAATGAACTTCCACTTTGTTGCACAAAGAATATCCCGGAAGAGCGGGAGATTTGTTGAAAGTATCCTTGAGCATTTTGACTTCTACAATTTTTGAAAAATTAATAAACTTAAGCAGTTGGTAAGCGATTTTCGACTCGATGCTTATATGCCTTGTCATTACTCTGTTCTTTCTGTTACATCTCTTTCGTTTTTCAAATGGTCCAATTCCTTGGGGTAGGGTTCGAAAAGAGTTTGGTCTAAGACGTACTCTATCGAATACCTGATTGCCCAGGATTTTAGAATGGCAAGAACTGTTTGCAAATTCACAACGCCGTTTCTGTAGTCCTCAACCAAATCCATAAAGTAAGCCTTTTCTTGCGCTGACAATTTGTCTTTGAAATACCCGTACAGGTGCAACAGAGTATTTATCATCTTTGACTTCTTTACAGGTGTTTTTAGGGCTTTGACGAGAAGTTGTCCGTACGCTTTTTTTGTTGAATCGTCGAATCCCTTTTGCGCTACCAGTTTTCCCATATCTCTCATAACCTTTTCGTTCTTTGCCAAGAGCAGAAATTTATTCTTCGAATGGAACTCAACAAGCTCCCTTTTCGTTTTGACACCTCTGAACATTGCGTACGTAAATATAAATGTAAAGAATTCAAACCTCAATTTATCGTTTGTAAGTCTCATTTCACTTTCGATGGCAAGATATGGGAACCTCTCCAACATCACCTTAGCAAAGAGCCCAGGCGTTTTTGAAATGACCCTACCATTTTCGCCATACAACTTTGCATCGTTCAAAGCACAAGACGGAGATTTAGACTTTAAGATCATTCCATCGATGTTGTCTGGAATATGGTCGGCATAATTATTAGCAAAAGAGAGCATTTTCTCTGTGAGGTCTTCCGTTCTAGATTTGTTTAGGAGTTTAAGCTCGTTGTTTATTAGAAAAACATCTATGGGTTCCCTTGGAATTGGCAGACCTATTTCCACCTCAGGACACACCCGGACAAAATCGCAATAACTTTCGAGTTTTTTTACAACATCGCTCGAAATAATTCCACCGTCGTATCTTGTGTGTTCAAAAAAACACCTGCTTACAATTATTGTCGGTCTTGCATATGATATGTTGTTTGGCATACTTTCACCTCTCTCGATTATTTATGGTATAATTATTATACCACGGATAACTATAAACACTGTCGAACTTCGTTTACTTTTGGAACAAGAAAGGGGGAAGTTGTATGGATAAAAAGGAACTTGTTTTCAAAGTTCTTTTAGAGTCAGACAAACCACTGAGACCGGGAGATATCGCCGAAAAGGCTGGGCTTTCCAAAGAAGAAGTGGACAAAGCCATAAAAGCACTCAAAGAAGAAGGAAAGATAGAATCGCCTAAAAGGTGCTACTACCAGGCAAAAAAATAACACGAATTGAACTCCCGCTTTTTGGCGGGAGTTTTTTGAAAATGGACATGAGATAGAAATCAAAAGTATGTAGGAGGTCAAAGTGTGAAAAGACGTTTCGTTCGGTTTTCATTGGTTTTCGTGTTCATATCTGTCTTATTAGTACTCCAATCGCTTTCCATTGCTCAAACCAACCAAGCATATCCATTCACCTTCCACAACGGATATATTGCTTTACTAACAGACTTACACTATCCGTACAAATCAAAAACAGTTGAGAAATTATTAGGCGAAATTGCTGAAATAAAACCACAGGCAGTCTTTCTTTTGGGTGACCTCACCGAAATAGGAAGTGATGAAGAGTTCAATAAGTTGCACGAAACGCTGCTCATTCTGGAACGTGCAAAGATTCCGTACAGGTACATTTTGGGTAACCACGATGTGCGGTGGAGTTATCAGATAAGAAAGACGAAGAGGTTGGATATCAACAATTCAGCAGGGCTCTATGAAACATTCACTTACGAAGTTGGTGATTTTGTCGTCATAGGTATCGGTACAACGATGCTCTTCCAACACGTGGGTCATATCGGGGAAATTCAGTTGAAATGGTTGAAACAAGAGCTGGAGAGGTCTAAATCCAAAGGTAAGCAGGTAATTTTGCTGTCTCACCATCCATTTGGTGGACCTAATAATTACACCGATGATGGTTGGAAGGTTTTAGAGATGCTTCCAGATTATGATGTTCCGCTTGTGTTGTCTGGACATGTTCACAAATACGACCACTCGGGATTCTATAACTGGGCTTGGTTTCAGACCGTGGGTGCTGCGAAAGATGGTTATATGACTGTTTTAAGCTGGGATAACGAGCAAGCTTACTTATGGAAGTATGATGTAAGTACGGATGGTTTTGAAATACTCAAAAGTGTTCCTCTCAAAAAACAGAAAAGACAGTTGGTAAACGGAACTATAACACTCGTAAAAAATGCGGATGGCACAGTTAAGATAAAAGTAGAGGGTGTTGGCGCAGAAAGGATAAGGATAATAGCAAACGGTAAAGTGATACACGAACGTGCACTTCAAAATACTTCTGAGAAACCTTCAACGTACGAAGTTACTCTTAACAACCTTCCAAAGGTTGATATTTCAGTACTGCTGAGAGTTTCCTTAATAGGTAAAGAAGGAGTTTTTCAAAAGTTCTTTGTACTTGAACAACAACAAAAAGGTTGGTCGTTCCAACTGGAAGATACAATCTACTCAAAGCCTGCAGTTTTGGAAGGTGGCTTTGTTATTGCCGACTACTCTGGCAACGTAGTTTTTTTAAAAGATGGAAAAGCCTTTTGGAAGAAAAAAATAGGTTCTGTTGTGGCAAATATAGAGACTATTTCTGGTAATTTTGTCTTAGGCGCTTTGGATGGAAATTTATATCTGTTTGATGTAAATGGAAATTTGCTTAAGCAGGTAAAATTATCCGAACCAATACATGCAATTAAAAAAGGAAATTCAACACTTGCTGTTTGCGCAGGTAAGTATTTTTACATACTGAAAGCTACCGATTTAACGGTGATAGCAAAACATGATTTGAAGGGCTTGCTTGAAATTCAGCCGCTTTTTGAAAACGGTAAATACTATCAACCATCTTGGGACGGTAAGATTTACATAGTTAGCGAGGATGGAAAATTAATTGACCAATTTGAAGTTGGAAAAAGTTACTACACATCTGGCAGTTCAATACCTGCAATTGTTGGGAATTTGCTGATATATGCAAACATAGAAGGGACAGTCAATGCGATGGATGTTCAAACCAAAGGAAAAATTTGGAGCTTGAAAATACCAGGTGTTGGATACTCTTCTGTGAAACGTCAGGGTGATTTTGTTTATGTCACAACAATGAACGGTGAAGTATACAAAATAGGGGCAAAAACCGGAAAAATCATTTGGAACGTCAAGTTGAATTCCTCAACAATGGTAGCAGATCCGATAATTCTCGACCAAAAACAACTTGTTTTAGGAACGGACCGTGGGGAGGTAGCTTTTGTTGATTTGGACTCGGGAAATTACGATATGATTTTTGCTGGAACAGGGTATCTAACGAGCCTTTTGCCTTTTGAGAATAACGTTTTGTGCACATTCGCAAATGGAGTAGTTCGTTATTTACACTTATAGATTTATCCAAGAACTTTATAATTCCATTGTCAGTAGAGGAAATTTTCAAACTTGATAAGTTTTGAGTCTTGAAACAAGAAACGCTGGGCGCATGATGCCCAGCGTTTGTTTTCTGATAGTGTGGTTATCTTTTAGTTTTTCAAGATAGCTTTTATATCCTCCTCCGGCTCTCCTATCAGCTTTATACCATAGTTGTTTACAAGAACCTTTAAAATATCATCATTCACCCAAGCTGGTAGCACTGGACCAATGTATATGCCTTTCAATCCAAGTGCAAGCAGCGTCCAAAGTATTGCAACCGCTTTCTGTTCCATCCATGTGAGCACAAGCGTCAGTGGTAATTCTGCAACCGGTACACCGAAAGTTTCGGAAAGTGCCATGGCGATTTCAAGTGCCACTATCGTGTCGTTGCACTGACCAACATCTATGAGCCTTGGTATACCTTCGATATCTCCAAGCTGCAAGTCGTTAATTCTGAACTTGCCACATGCAAGAGTAATGACGACGGTTTCTCTTGGAAGTTTTTGGACGAATTCTCTGTAGTATACACCTCGTTTGGTTGGTGTATCGCAACCACCTACAACGAAGAAGTGCTTAATCTTGCCAGCTTCGACAAGTTCTTTTATCTTGCCAGCAAGTGATTTTACCACACTTGCCGAGTATCCGGTCGTTAATTTGTATTTTCCAGGTTGTTCTGGAAGTTTTGGCAGAGATTTTGCCTTGGCTATTACTTCGGAATAATCATAGCCTTCAATGTGTTTTACTCCGGGCAGTCTTGCAATTGAAGTTGTGAACATTCTGTCTTTGTAAGATTCTTTTGGTAACAAGACACAGTTGCTTGTTCCCAATATTGCTGCAGGAATCTTATCGAACAGTTCCCTTTGGTCATACCAAGCTGCGCCAAGGTTTCCTGCGAGATTTTTGTACTTTCTTAGTCCCGGGTAACCATGCGCTGGCAACATTTCCGAGTGAGTGTATACATAGACATCGGTTCCTTCAACTTGCTTGAGCAGTTCTTCGAGGGCTTTTAGGTTATGACCTGTCACAATGATCGCGTGTCCTTCTTTCGTTCCTGTTTCTACTTCAACAGGTGTTGGTTCTCCGTACGTTTCAATATGGGCTTTTTTCAAAAGCTGCATGACTTTAAAGTTCATCATACCTGCCTTGAGTGCTAGGTTGACAAACTCTTGTGCATCGAAATTGACGTTTGTAAGAGTTGAATACAGTCCCTCACCCAAGAATGCTGCGATTTCTTCGTCTTTGTAGCCCAGCTCTCGTGCGTGGTAGTAGTACGCAGAGATGCCTTTTAGTATATACTGCAGGTTATCCTGCAATCTTGCGACCGTCGGTTCTTTGCCACACACACCCGTTATCGTACAAGCTTCTCCCTTCATCGCTTGCGAACACTGATAACAAAACATGTTCAACGCCATAGTAACACCTCCTGAAAAAGAATTTTAGTATGTGGTTTCTCAAAATCATTGTGAAATTTTTCTTATTGTTTCCGCGTATATGATAACTGAAACCAAAGAATTTTTCCGTAACCTATGTTACAATTTATGTAGAATCAAAAAAATTACTTTAAACTCATCCACTAAGGGGGAATTGAGATGAGTAGCTCGAATCAACGTTTCATTGAGGCTCTTCAAACGTGCGAGATATTCAAAGGTGTTGAGAAAAGCTGTATAGAAGAGGTCGTTCGTAATGCTCGGGTTGAGAGGTATGATTCAAAAGAATTAGTAAGAATCAGGGGAGATTCATGTGAGGAACTGCTCTTTTTAGTGGAAGGCGAGGCATTTGGGCTGTTCACTAACCCAGAAGGACGCGTTTTACAGATTGACCACATGTTCGCTCCAAAGCTCTTGGCAGCGGCTGTTATCTTTTCTACAGATGCCAAGTATCCCGTCGATGTTGAAACAGTCAAGCCTTCTGTGTTTTTATCTGTCGAAAAGGATTTTTTCGTCTCCTTGCTTATGAAAAACGAGAAGCTCCTAAGGAATTATCTGCAATATGTTAGCGATGCTTTTGTGTTTATCACCGATAGGTTCTACGAAATAACGATGAAAAATCTCGTTCAAAAAGTCTGCTCATATCTTGTTAGACTAATGGATGAACAGAATTCCTCCACAGTAACCATGTATATGTCGAAGGAAGAATTGGCAAGAGAATTCGGTGCAACAAGACCTGCACTTTCGAGGGTGTTTATAGAACTGGAAAGGCTTGGAATTATTGAGATGGAAGGCAAGAGAGTAGCGATAAGGAATGAAAGATATGTTAGGGATTATGCAGAATTCGATTGAAACATGGAGTTTTGAGAGTTTCTTTTAAATTTCACATAGCGAACATTATTGAGAAAATAAGTGAATTTTACCACATAAGGAACTTTTCCAATGTTTTTTCTTTCGTATGCTCGTTAAATTATCGCTTGGTGAAGTTTCTTTGTTTCTTGGTTGGTTGTATAATTGAATTGTGCAGCGCATTAGAACAACTTGTCCAAAAAATCTAACGAAGCTGACAAAAGGAGGCGATTGCCTTGGGAACAGAAACAGCATATGGGACAATGAGAGCGATAATGAAAAAGGTAGCTGGTCCTGGTTTGGTGATGGAGCAGGTCAAAAGGCCCACTCAAGAAGACTTGGGACCTCGAGATGTGCTTGTTAAGGTTAGACGTGCTTCAATTTGTGGAACTGATGTTCACATATACAAATGGGATGAATGGTCACAATCTCGTATAATTCCACCGCTCATCACTGGTCACGAGATGGCAGGTGAAGTTGTAGCAGTTGGCAGTGCTGTAACTCAAGTGAAGGTTGGTGATTTGGTCGCAGCGGAAACTCATATTCCTTGTGAACACTGCTATCAATGTAAAACTGGAAGGATGCACGTGTGTAAGAATCTAAAAATCTTGGGTGTTGATACGAATGGTATTTTCGCAGAATATGCTATCATCCCAGAAACCGTCCTTTGGAGATTCTCGCCCGAAATCCCATTGGATTACGCCTCTGTTATGGAACCGTTCGGAAACGCAATTCATACGGCATCCGTCACAAACTTACTTGGAAAGACGGTACTTATAACCGGTGCAGGCCCGATAGGTTTGATGGCGATCCAAGTGGCAAAAGTTGCAGGTGCAAGTACTGTGATCGTTTCGGAAGTTGACCCACTGAGAATAGAAATGGCGCAAGAAAACGGTGCCGATGTTGTGATAAATCCTGCGGAAAAAGATTTGGTCAAGGAAGTTTATAAACTACTCGGCGATGGAGTCGACGTTTTGCTCGAAATGAGTGGTAACAGGAAAGCGTTTGAGGACGGTTTAAAATGCGTCACGATGGGCGGAGAGGTATCTGTTCTTGGTATATTCGGTGGAAAGATCGATATTAATTTTGACGCGTTAATCACCATGAGAGGACTTACGGTCTATGGTATAACAGGTAGAAGGATGTTCGAGACATGGAGAATAGCTGATGAGCTTTTACGAACAAAGAAAGTTGACCTTTCAAAAGTTGTTACTCACGTGCTTCCGTTTAACGAGTGGGAAAAAGGTTTCGAA
Organism: Fervidobacterium changbaicum; assembly: GCF_004117075.1. Lineage (NCBI taxonomy): Bacteria > Thermotogati > Thermotogota > Thermotogae > Thermotogales > Fervidobacteriaceae > Fervidobacterium > Fervidobacterium changbaicum. The sequence goes on along the minus strand of NZ_CP026721.1, from coordinate 1,187,744 downwards.
CTCATGCTCAACAAACAATGTGGTAAAGTTGTTTTGAATCTGGATTAATTAAAAACTGATTTTCAAAGGGGGGAGATTATGTTTAACTACAAAATCTTAGAAGACGAAATGGAAACATTGAAGAACGAAGGACTTTACATTAATATACGCACGCTTGAGTCTCCACAGGGTGCATGGATCGTTGTCAATGGTAAACGAGTGCTGAACCTCTGCTCGAACAACTATCTTGGTTTTGCTAACGATGAAAGGCTCAAACAAGCAGCGATAAAGGCGATTCAGGAATGGGGAGTTGGACCTGGAGCCGTTCGAACTATCGCAGGAACGATGAAGATTCACGAAGAACTCGAGAAAGCACTTGCCGAATTTAAGGGAGCTGAAGCTACTATTTTCTTGCAGTCAGGATTTGTGGCAAATCAGGCAGCGATCCCAACAATTTTTGGTGATGAGAACGATGCCATTATTTCCGATGAGCTTAATCATGCAAGCATAATCGATGGTGTTCGACTTTCAAAGGCGAAAAGGTACGTTTATAAACACAACGATATGAACGAATTGGAAGCAAGGCTCAAAGAAGCAAGGGATGTCCAAAAAGCAAGAAGGATACTAATAGTAACAGATGGTGTCTTCAGTATGGATGGAGATATCGCTCCGCTTCCAGAGATAGTCAACCTTGCAGAACAATACGGTGCCGCTGTCATGGTTGACGATGCGCACGGGGAAGGTGTCCTTGGTAGAGCTGGAAGAGGCATCGTGGATCACTTTGGACTCCATGGGAAAGTTGATATGGAAATAGGAACGCTTTCTAAAGCATTTGGTGTGCTTGGAGGTTACATCGCAGGTAGTGAAACGCTTGTTAGATATCTGAAGCAAAAAGCAAGACCATTCCTTTTCAGCACAGGACTCACACCTGCTGATGTGGCAGCTTGTCTTGAGGCTGTCAGGATACTGCAAGAGAGCGATGAAAGGGTTAAGAGGCTCTGGAACAATGCAGATTATTTCAAAACGGAGATGAAAAAGCTAGGTTTCGACCTTGGAGTGAGCCAAACGCCGATAACACCTGTTATGCTTTACGATGCGAAGGTTGCAACTCAGTTCAGTAAAGAACTCTTCGAAGAAGGTATCTTTGCACAGGCGATAGGTTATCCAACCGTTCCGAAAGGAAAGGCAAGGATACGGGTGATGATAAGCGCCGTGCATTCGAAGGAAGACCTTGACTTTGCGCTTGAGAAATTTGAGAAAGTCGGAAAGAAATTGGCCGTTATATGATAAAATTAAGCCGGGCACAATGTGCCCGGTTTTTCTTTGAACCTTTTTATCTGAGGAGATGGAACCATGGAGACTTTCGTACTCCCAGCGGGAACGAAAATCTACGATTATATGGAAGTTCCCCGGTATTTGTACTACTTAATTGATGGTATAGTCGAAACTAAGCTCTTTAATAGAACAATGCGCATTGAAACAGGGGCACTTGGAGAATGGGCTCTTTTCAACCTGCCATCACAAGAGCAAGTCGTTTCGGTAAGCGAAGTAACGCTTTTTGCTATAAAGCCAGATGAGATTTACAACTTCGAGCACACAGGGAAAGCTTTAAAAAACATAATTCCGTCGGTAGCTGCGAGGTTACTCCTAATCGATTCTGAGCTTACAGAATCTCAAGAAATCCCAACGTACGTTGGACCGGATAGGATGAGATTTTTTAACAAAGTGCATCCGGGGGCCTATAAAATTACAGACAGTATTTTTCAAGATATGCTCCAAGTCAAATCACTTTACGCAGCAGGTTACTACAAAGAAGCATACGATGTAATTGTAAAACTCATGCCTCAAACGATTAACGAAGAGCTCAGAAAAGAAATAATGATATGGCACACATTGTTGAGCATGATTTTAGAACCTGAAAAGGCAGATGTACATTTTAGACGCCTAAGTCCAAAAGATTATTCCGAACATCTGTCTTATTTGTACTTAACGAGTTTTTACAAAGGTGGAGAGAAGCAAGAGATTCTGGAGATATACATGAAAGCGGGATTGCACCTTCCAAGCGAAACGATTGTAACATTGGAGGGTGAGGTTGCTACCGAGGCGTTTCTTGTTCTAAAGGGATATTTAAAGGCGGTGAAGCTTTTTGAAGATAGGGAAGTCTTGATGAGTATAGTAGGACCTGGTGAATTTGTTGGAGAGGGCGCAATAATGAATTCGAAAACAAGGATGGCAACACTTTATTCGATATCCCCAACAGATATAATACCACTTAGCACTGAGAGTATAGAAAAGGCGGCTTTAACAAATCCCGGTTTTATTTTGAAGATATGTGAGTCACAGCTTAGACGTATAATGCAAGTGAAACAGCTGTTGGAAATAAAGAGTCAGAGTAATCAGATCCAAAGAACGATTATGGCGATAAATTATTTTAAACCAATTTTTGGTAAAGCAAAAGTGAGTGTGCGAGATATAGCTTATTTGGTCGACGTAAATGTTGAACGAGTAATCGAAGAAGTAAAAAGAATGGGATACAAGATAGGCATTGATGGTTCGATCGGTGTTTAAGTAGCTCATTCACTCTGGTTGCAAACTCAAGGAGGAAGGAAATGATAAAAATTATAAAGAACGCCAAAGTATTTTCACCTGAGTATATTGGAAAAAAGGACGTCATTTTTTACCATAAAGTCATCCACGTGGGCGAAGGTGTGAATACTTCAGTTCTCCCTTTTGAGCACGAAATTTACGATGCCAACGGACTTTTGCTATTGCCCGGGCTTATCGATCCGCATGTTCACATAACTGGCGGGGGTGGAGAAGGGGGATTTGAAACCAGAACTCCAGAGTTGAAAATTTCAGACTGCATAAGAAGCGGGGTGACAACGGTTGTTGGATGTCTTGGGACCGATGGTATTACCAGAAGTCTTGAGAACCTGTACGCTAAAGCAAAATCTCTTGAAAGCGAAGGGTTAAACACTTTCATATACACAGGCTCTTATCGTGTTCCTCCAGTAACGTTCACTGGAAGCATCATGAGGGACATTGTATTGATCGACAAGGTCATCGGTGTTGGCGAAATCGCCATATCTGACCACAGGTCTTCCCAACCGACACTTGAGGAAATTTTAAGAATCGTTGCCGATATAAGGGTTGGAGGGATGATTTCCGGTAAAGCTGGTATCGTGAATTTCCATGTCGGATCTGGCAAAAGAGGAATTGAATATCTGTTCGATATCATAGAAAAAACGGAAATCCCAATCCAACATCTGTATCCTACACACATGAGCAGAAGCAGGAAGCTTTTTGAACAAGGTCTTGAATTCGCTAAACGGGGTGGAACAATCGACCTAACCGCGCTTCAGCCGAAAGACGCTGAATTTGTTCGTGCTGAATTTACCACGATAGATGCAATATGCGAAGCATATGAAAACGGGTTACTTGATAATGTAACTATCTCCTCAGATGGGCAAGGCAGTCTTCCAAAGTTCGATGATAATGGGAACTTTGTAGGACTTGATGTTGGGAGTGTCAGTGCAGTTTGGTACACTATTCGCAAAGTACTGGAAAAAGGTCTACCACTGGCGGAAGTTCTCAAAATCTCAACTACGAATCCTGCAAGGGTCTTCAAATTGAATAAGGGGAAAATAGCAAAGGGGCAGGATGCAGATTTTATTTTGGTAGACGAACAGAGTTTTGAAATCGTGAGCGTAATCAGTAAAGGTGAATTTCTGATGAAAGATGGGGTAATGAAGAACTTAAACTTTGAATTTTGAGACAATTCAATGAAATATTCCCATATACTTAGTTTTGTTCTTCGTGTTTCTTGTTGAAAAGTCTCTGCGAAGATAGTATACTGGATATTGAGAAAGATATCAAAATAAAAACCAGGAGGCCAGAGCAAATGCTGGAGGAGTTTCTTGCTTTTATCAGAACAATGGCGTTTTCTCAAATGACATTTGGCAACATCTTCATGATAGCCATTGCTGGTGTTCTGATATACGTTGCCGTTAAAAAAGATGCCGAGCCACTGTTGTTGATACCTATCGCTTTTGGTATCGTTCTTTCCAACATTCCACCACTTGCAACAGGTATCTTGAACCCACCGCAGACGTTTCCAGATGGTCGGTTCATTCCTGGTGGATTTATGTATTACATAAAGAAAGGACTTGACTTAGGGATTTACCCACCATTAATCTTTCTTGGTATCGGTGCGTTGACGGATTTTTCGTTCATGTTATCTTATCCAATTACCATATTCCTCGGTGGAGCAGCTCAGATTGGAATATTCATAACGTTCTTGCTTGCAAGGGCTTTTGGATTTACTTTAAAGCAAGCTGCGGCCATTGGTATCATCGGAGGTGCAGACGGACCAACGTCGATTTATGTTTCCACAAAATTCTCTCCAGAGCTTTTGTCGATAATAGCAATCGCTGCATATTCTTACATCGCGCTTATTCCAATACTCCAACCACCTGTATCTAAGCTTCTGACAACCAGAAAGGAAAGGTTAATCCGAATGAACCCGCCGAGAAAGGTTACCAGAACCGAAAAGATCATCTTTTCGCTGATCACGACACTTGTTACCGCACTTTTGGTTCCACAATCTTTAACGTTGGTTGGACCACTGATGTTTGGTAATCTTCTCAGGGAAGTTGGCAATGTGAAGCGCCTTGTTGAAGCAGCGAGCAGGTACGTACTCGACACTGTGACTATCTTGCTATGCTTGTCTGTTGGAGCTTCGGCAAGGGCCGATATCTTTTTGACACCACAATCTTTACTTGTATTTGGCATGGGAGCGTTCGCATTTGTCTCCGCTCTTTCAAGCGGTATTCTATTTGCCAAGTTCATGAATTTGTTCTTAAAAAACAAGGTCAACCCACTTATTGGTGCTGCGGGAGTTTCTGCAGTTCCTGATTCTGCAAGGGTTGCTCAAAAACTTGCTCAAGAAGAGGATCCAACTAACTTCATACTCATGCACGCTATGTCACCGAATGTTGCCGGGGTCATTGGATCAGCAGTTGCTGCAGGTGTGTTCCTGGCTATTTTCAAGTAATTGTCCGAAGAAGAACTGATTTTAGGGAGGTAAGAAAATGGCTAAAAAGCAGTACAGAGTTGAGATAAAGTACGAATGGTGTAAGGCTTGTGGGATTTGTTATCATGTGTGTCCCACAAAGACAATTGTTCAGGGTGAGCTTAATAAACCAGCAGTTTACGACCACAGTACGTGCATTGGATGTTTGATGTGTGAGAATCTGTGTCCTGATTTTGTTATAAATATCGTCGAGATCAAAGAAGAACAAAAGGCGGGTGTTGAAAATGCCTAAGAATCCAAGGATGGTGTTTTGGCAAGGAAATGAAGCTTGCGCATATGGTGCGATAAAGGCAGGCTGCCGTTTTTACGCTGGTTATCCAATTACTCCATCCTCTGAGATAGCCGAAACGATGGCAAAAGAACTTCCCAAAGTCGGAGGGGTTTTCATACAAATGGAAGATGAAATAGCGAGTGCCGCTGCGATTATAGGTGCATCGCTTGCGGGAGTAAAGTCTATGACAGCAACAAGTGGACCAGGTTTTAGCCTCATGCAAGAAGCTATAGGTTATGCGATAATGACGGAAACACCGACGGTTTTTGTTAACGTTATGCGCGGAGGGCCATCAACTGGTATGCCCACCAAACCATCCCAAGGTGATATAATGCAAGCAAGGTGGGGAACGCATGGTGATCATGCGATTATAGCGCTTTATCCTTCGACAGTGGAGGAAGTTTACAGGTACACTATTAAAGCTTTCAACTTAGCTGAAGAGTACAGAACACCTGTGGTACTTTTGATGGATGAAGTACTTGGCCATATGTACGAAAACTTTATGCTACCACCAGATAGTGAAATTGAAATAATTGAAAGGCTTTCATCCCGCGAACTTGAGGAAGAAGAACTTTTTGTACCATTTTCTGAAAGTGAGTATGCCGAGAACCTTCCACCTTCACTCGTAGAAATGGGTAAGGCCCACTTCCACGTCTCCGGTTTGGTTCACGATGAATCAGGATTCCCAATGGCCACGGCGGAAACCGCTGAAAAACTCATCAGAAGGCTTGTTAACAAGATTAAGTTACATATCGATAAAATAGCCGAGTGCGAAGAATTCATGACGGACGATGCTGAGACGGTAATAATTGCCTATGGTTCAGTTGCAAGGTCGGCAAAGGAAGCTGTGCTTATAGCAAGGAAGGAAGGAATAAAAGTAGGCTTGCTTAGGCCAATAACAATATGGCCAATTCCTATAGAAAAGATGAGAAAGAAACTCGCGAATGTTCAAAACGTTTTGGTTGCTGAGATGAACTTAGGACAGTACGCCAGTGAAGTTGTAAAACTGATAAAGCCAGGCACGAAATTGAGATTACTCAGCAGGGTTGGCGGTGAGCTCATAGCACCTCATGAAATACTGAACGAACTTAATAACATGCTCCTCGAAGGCATAGATTTCTAATATACGTTTTCTTTCTGGTCATCCTTGCTAATCGGCAGGATGACCTTTTTCTTTTCTTGTGGTAAAATATTCTTGAACCGACGAAAATTAATAAACAAAAAGGATAGTAGGAGGACTTGGAAAATGCTCAAAAGCTTGAAAAAGTTGTTTGATAAGAACGAAATGGAAATAAGAAAGGCAAGGAAGTTGGTTGAGCAAATAAACGAGCTCGAACCACAAGTACGGAACATGTCGTTTCTGCAGATGCAAGAATACGTTTTATCAAAGAAGGGGACGTTGGAAAGCTTAGATGAACTGGACGAATATCTGGTTGATATTTTTGCTTTTACAAGAGAAGTAGCGAGAAGAACCGTAGGAATGAGACATTTCGATGTTCAATTAATTGGTGGCATAGTGCTCCACAAAGGAAAAATTGCGGAGATGAAAACTGGAGAAGGCAAGACTTTGGTTGCAACCTTACCTGTTGTATTGAACTCCCTAATGAACAGAAACATCCACATGGTTACGGTGAACGACTACCTTGCCAAAAGGGATGCCATGTGGATGGGACCGATATATCTGGCCCTCGGTCTAAGGGTGGGAGTTATAACAACATCTGGTAAGGCATATGAAGTAGTTTGGAAAAACCCAGAGTTAGCTCAGAAAGGTCTTGAAGAAAATTATTGCGTCTGGCCTGACGATTTCGACGGGGAGTTCTTACCAGACGAAGCAAAAGTCAAAAAGGCCGTCGAAGCGTTCGAAGTAGATGTAATAGAGGTGAGCAAAAAGGGAGCTTACCGGTGCGATGTAACATACGGAACGAATTCGGAATTTGGATTCGATTACCTCAGAGACAACCTGGTTATATCGATAGAAGACAAAGTTCAAACTGGGCACTTTTATGCCATAGTCGACGAGGTCGACAGCATACTAATAGATGAGGCAAGAACACCGCTCATCATCAGTGGTCCATCGAAGAACAATGCAGCGGTTTACAAACAATTCTACCAAATTGCGAAACGTTTAGAGAAAGACAAGCACTTTAAAGTAGATGAAGAACATCGTTCGGTGATTTTAACGGACGAAGGCATAGATTACCTTGAAAGGTTACTTGGCGTTGATAACTTATACGATCCAGCAAACGTTAACAGCATCTATCACATAATAAACTCACTCAAAGCGATTCATTTGTTCAAAAAGGACGTTGATTACATAGTTCACAACGGGCAGGTCTTGATTGTCGACGAATTCACAGGTCGTGTTCTTCCTGGAAGGCGCTACAGTGGAGGATTGCATCAGGCAATAGAGGCAAAGGAAGGCGTTCCAATAAAGGAGGAGAGCATAACATACGCTACGATAACTTATCAGAATTATTTCAGGATGTACGAAAAGCTCGCAGGTATGACCGGAACTGCTAAAACGGAAGAAGAAGAATTCAAAGCAATATATGGGCTTGATGTTGTCGTTATCCCGACTCATAAGCCGATGATAAGGGTAGACAGGGACGATTTAATTTACAGGACCGTCGAAGAAAAATACAAAGCAATTGTTGAGGAGATAAAGAAAAGATACGAGAAAGGGCAACCTGTTCTTGTAGGAACGACGTCCATAGAAAAAAGCGAAAGACTCAGTGAAATGCTCAAAAAAGAGAAAATTCCTCACCAAGTTTTGAATGCAAAGTACCACGAAAAAGAAGCGCAGATTATAGCTCAAGCCGGTCAAAAAGGCATGGTCACAATTGCCACCAATATGGCTGGTAGGGGAACGGACATCAAGCTCGGACCTGGTGTTAAAGAGCTTGGTGGATTGTTGGTTATAGGAACAGAAAGGCACGAGAGCAGAAGGATAGACAACCAACTACGCGGAAGGTCAGGTAGGCAGGGAGACCCTGGGGAGTCGATATTCTTTCTCTCGCTTGAAGATGACTTAATGAGAATCTTCGGTGGTGACAGGATACAAAAGGTCATGGACATGGTGAAAATCGAACCGGGTCAGCCGATATACCATCCTTTGTTGACCAAATTGATAGAGCAAGTTCAAAAGAAGGTCGAGGGTATAAACTTTGGAGTGCGTAAATTCCTGCTCGAACTTGATAGCGTCTTAGATACACAAAGAAGAGCAATCTACGGCTACAGAGATTACATATTGCAGCACAACGTTGACCATTTCATGGAAGAGGCGATTGAAAACTTTGTAGAATCAAGATTGGAGGAATTCTGTTCAACACCTGAATGGAACAAGGAAGGGCTTAAAGACTCATTTGCCATAATAAAAGACTATGTGAACGTCGATGAAATTATAGAAAAATACGACGACAGAGAAAAGCTCAAGGAAGAACTCATAAATCGCATCAAACAAGCCTATGAATCGAAGAAAAAAGAATTCGGAGAAGAAGATTTTGAACACGTCGCAAAATTCATAGTGTTGAGGATCATAGACGAGAATTGGAGACAATATCTTGAAGAAGTCGAACACGTCAAGGAATCTGTTAGATTAAGAAGTTACGGCCAAAAGGATCCTGTTTTGGAGTTCAAGAAGGAAACTTATGAAATGTTCACAGACATGATGATGCGCAATTACGAGCTGGCCGTTTCTTACCTACTCAACCTCAGGAGAGTTGACAACAAAGCCGAGGAAGAATCGAAAAAAGAGCTCGCAAGGGTTAGCACAATCCATGAAGAGTTCAAACTTATTGAGGAAAGTAAACAAGATAAGTCAGGTAACAGGAAGCCGAAGCTAAAGATTAAGAGAGGATAGCGCATGCCAAAGTACTAAAAACACGTACATCTTTTCAAAGAAGGTGAAAAGATGAAGGTCGAGGGAGTAATCTTTAGAAAAGGAGAAGTACCCAAGACACTGTTCAAGATCATTTCAGGTACAATCCGAGAAACAAGACATGATACATATCACGACTTGACGAAAGGCGACTACGTGGCACTTGTTGAGTACTTACTTCAAATCCCTTTGGAGGATGACGTAATAGCCTTAGAAGAATCTGAAATTGTCGAAACAAACTTAGAAAATGAATACGAAAGAATTATCCGAAGTATTATCGCCTTGAGAAAAATCATATACGAGACATCGATAGATTTGGAAAATCTTGTCTTAGATGACTTCAATTTTGAAACGGAAAACATGGATGAATACCTTAATCAAATAGAAGCCCTCTTAACTCTTTCTGGTGGAGAATTGCCTGAAGATAAAGACGAAGCTGTAGAATTGATAGAAAGCCTTGAGGACGACAAATTGCTCACTAAAGTCAATTTGGTGAAGAAATTCGTTGAACGCTTTCCAGAAGAACAAATCGGTGGGAAGCTTCTTATCGAAACAGCTGCAAAGGTTTATATTGTTCTAAACGACAGATACGTTGCCAAAGCCTTGCTGAAAAAGGTTTTGCTCTACTATTCACATCTTCTGGACTACTCTTACGAGGCAATAAAGACGTTGGAGAGCATATATAGAGAAGAAGGTAACATCATATACAGAAGGTACGCCAAAATGGCAAGAGTTTTAGAGGTGATGTTACGTGGAAACTCTTGAATTCAAGGATGGAGATAAGATAATTGAAAAAGACAAGAAAGAACCGTACGTGTACATCGTGAAGTCTGGGAAGGTAAAGGTTTCCTTGGGCGCATATGAGACAATACTTTCCGAGGAACTTCCAGATGTGTTTGGACTTGAAGCCCTGGTTGATGAACCTTATACAGAAACCTGCATTGCCGTTGGTGATGTGAAAGTAATACGCTGCGAAAAAAACGAATTCAAAGACATATACGTAAAAACTGAAGTTGGAAAGGAAGCACTCAAAAGCTTTATGAGAAGAACCGCAAAAGCCTTAGGATGGATATGAACGGCTTTAGAAGGGTTTGAGAAGTTATGAAAAATCTGTAGAATGTAATTAGAAGACAAGCAGTAAAATTACTTTCGGGGGTGAACTAAGGTATGCATACAAACAGAATAGACCATATTGGAATAGCGGTTAAAGATGCAAAAGAAAAGCTAAAACTGTACAAAGATTTTCTGGGATTAGAAGTTACAGAAATTGAGGAACTTCCCGAACGGGGGCTAAGAGTTTACTTTATAAAAGTCGGAGATACACGAATCGAATTGCTTGAACCGATGAATGAAAATTCGGAAGTTTCAGGCTTCCTTGAAAAGAAGGGCGAGGGAATCCATCACATTGCCTTTAACGTACACGGTATCGACGAAGCCGTGGTTTTGGCAAAGTCTCACGGGCTTCAACCACTATCTGAAGAACCAAAGCCTGGTGCTGGTGGAACAAGAGTTTTGTTCCTACATCCGAAAACAACAGGAGGAGTTTTAATTGAGCTCGTGGAAGGTGAACATTGATTACAATGCATGGTAATAGATTAATAAAAGGGGTGGATTAGATGGAGATGGAAGAACTTATACAGCAGCTCAAATCCATAGAAGCTGAAGTTGAACAAGGTGGTGGCCAGGACAAAATAGAAAAGCAACATGCAGAAGGGAAATTAACAGCTCGCGAAAGACTCCAGTTGCTATTTGACGAAGGAACATTTGAGGAAATCGATAAGTTTGTTAAACATAGAAATACCATGTTTGGACTCGATAAGATGAAGCTACCCGCTGATGGTGTTGTGACAGGCATTGGAAAAGTAAACGGGAGACCTGTTGCCGCATTTTCACAGGACTTTACAGTTATGGGTGGTTCACTTGGTGAAATGCACGCAAAAAAGATAATGAAGGTAATGGATTTGGCGCTTAAAATGGGCATCCCGCTTGTTGGGATAAACGATTCTGGCGGTGCGCGAATACAAGAAGGTGTTGATTCACTTTACGGCTACGGAGAGATATTCTTCAGGAACACAATAGCTTCCGGTGTAATACCACAAATCACCGTTATCGCAGGTCCATGCGCCGGAGGGGCGGTTTATTCTCCAGCAATAACAGATTTTGTCGTGATGGTTGACAAAACGGCACAGATGTTTATCACCGGTCCAAACGTCATAAAGGCTGTTACAGGCGAAGACATATCAAAAGAAGACCTCGGAGGTGCGTTCGTTCACAACACCAAGAGCGGAAACGCGCATTTCTTAGCGTCAGATGATAAACAAGCTATAGAAATGGTTAAAAAACTAATTTCTTACATTCCGCAGAACAATATGGAAGAACCACCTTTTGAAGGGGAAGTGACAGTTCCAAATAGTTCAGATATTCACACGATAGTTCCTGTTGATCCTAAGAAAGGTTTTGACGTACGTGATGTGATAAAGAAAGTTGTCGACGAAGGAACGTTTTTCGAGGTGCACGAACATTTTGCAAAGAACATAGTTGTTGGCTTTGCAAGAATCAACGGAAGGTCTGTTGGAATTGTTGCAAACCAACCAAACTACCTTGCTGGTGTGCTTGATATAGACTCCTCTGACAAAGCGGCAAGGTTTATAAGGTTCTTGGATGCGTTCAACATTCCGATTATCACATTTGTTGATACACCGGGATATCTACCAGGAACAAAACAAGAGCACGGAGGAATAATCAGGCATGGCGCCAAATTGCTGTACGCTTACAGTGAGGCTACGGTTCCAAAAATAACGATAATCTTGAGAAAGGCATACGGTGGGGCGTATATCGCGATGGGCAGTAAACACCTAGGGGCTGATTTTGTAGCTGCCTGGCCGACGGCAGAAATTGCTGTTATGGGTCCGGATGGCGCAGCCAATATCATATTCAAAAAAGAAATTGACTCTTCCGAAAATCCAGAAGAAACAAGAAAACAGAAAATAGAAGAGTACAGACAACTCTTTGCAAATCCATATGTCGCAGCATCAAGAGGTTATATAGATGCCGTAATTGATCCAGCAGAAACAAGAACGTGGATCGAAAAAGCACTTGAGTACAGTGCGACAAAAGTTGAGTCAAGACCGAGGAAAAAACACGGAAACATACCGCTGTAATACTCGTAACTTTCTGATTCGAAGTTTCCAAACACTAACGAGGTGATAAGCAAATGCCTATTGAAGCTACGGTAACACAATTATCTCAAACACTCCAAGCTACTCAACTAATTAACGAGGCGGCGTCATTGGTTCAAACAACAGCTCAAACCGCTACACAGACAACATCATTGCCAATAGAACTCACAGTGACAATTGTTGGAATAACGACTGTTTTCCTTGTTTTTGTAATACTTTACGCGATATTTAAACTGATGGAATATTTTGGAGTAAGCAAGAATAAGCAGATGAAAATTCCATCAGTAAAAGCACCTGGTGAAACTAGAGAAGAACAATCTATACAAACTACGCAAAATATCTCGGAAAAAAGCATTCAACCTACTTCACAAACGAAAGTAGATGAATCTGAAGAAATAGCGGCCGTTTTTGGCGCAATCTATGCTGTACTTGGAACAAACGTTGTTGTTAGGTCTGTAACCAAGGTTCCTCCAAATGCAACAAGGACTACAAGAATCAAAGGACAGCGTGGATGGGAAGAATGGAGAACATACGGATGGCGAGGTGGAAATAGATGGTGAGAAAATTCGTTGTCAGGGTTAATGGAAAAGAGTACGTGGTTGAAGTTGAAGAGCTCGGAGCTGTTCAGCAAACTCAAGGTGTTCAGAACACCATAACTCAGAGCGTCCAGACAGTTTCACAACCTGTCCAAACACAATCGCAAGCCCTTGGAGAAAAAAGTCCTGCGGTTGTAGAAACAAAAGTACCACGACCAACACAATCAACACAAGAACCGGCAGCGAGCTCATCGGGTCTAAGTGCGAAAATAATCTCTCCGATGTCGGGCGTTATCCTCAAAGTTTTAGTTAGCGAAGGCCAGAAGGTAGAATATGGGCAAAAAGTTGTAATTCTTGAAGCAATGAAGATGGAAAACGACATAGTTGCAGATAGAGCTGGCACCGTCAAAAAGATTCACGTCAAAGAAGGAGATACAGTAGACACAGGGCAGGTATTGGTGGAACTAGAGTAAATCTTTTTCAAAAAAATACACTACCGAAACACCGATGGTCGCTTTTTTGGCCATCGGTGTTTTTTATTGTTTTTTTTCACTTTTTCCTTTCTTTTTCCGTCCAGCGTTATTATAATCCCAAGTGTCGGTTAAAAAACAGATGCAAAACTACACTAAAGGGGAGGTAGTGATATGAGAAGGATTTTTGTAGTTTCGTTGATGGTGTTACTTACGGGGCTTATGCTTGCGGCTGGAAGTGTAACTTTGCAATTGAACCAAAGCACTGCTTGGAGCCAGACTTTGACATTCTCTGTGAGACAGTGGATTAAAGTTACATGGGACTATAATGAAAATCAAACTTTTGCGGTTGACGACACAAACTATACGGCTACAGTTGGGAACATCGAATTTAGGTCAAACAAACAGTTCAAAGTTTACTATGGCGTTGGTAGTACCTTACCAACAGGTGTTCAAGTAGTCTCTCTTAAAGTTGGTTCAACAACATTGTCGAGCTCAAGCACTTCACCAACGCAAGTCTCAACGAAAATTTTGTCAGGAGCATTTGCTGTTGAGTTTAACTCCGAGGTTTTGAATGTGGGAAACGACTTTCAAGTGAGATTTGATTTCACATTCCTTCCGTTCTAATACTTAATACTTGAGTGAAAGGTTTAAAATATTTGAGAGGGGCTTAAGGCCCCTCTTAGTTTTTTGAAAGTTGTGGTATAATAAAGGTGGTGATGAATTTGTTCAACGATAATTTTAAGACTATTGTGAGTATGCTTTACTTGATTGTAGAAAACTTTTCGTTAACACTTGCCATAGTTGTTCTTGTAACTTCTTTTGCTCTATCAACGTTTGGGGCTGTTATAAACATTCAGTGGTTCTACGATGAAAACCAGAGGTTTATTTTTGATGACGTAAACAAACTTGCAACAATAGGAAGGATATACATATATTCAGACATCAAATTCAAAGTTTACGCAGTTGCGCAGATTTTTGATGCAACAGGTATTAGTGTAAGCCGAATCAGGATAAAAAACGACTGGATATCCCTAAATCCTGCGTATCCAACCTCCGTTCCAAATCGTTGGTTATACGGAGATTTGGTTATATACTTTACATTTACTGAGTTGCCTGATGACTTTACGTTGCTGTTGACGTTTGTGTTCTTGCCGTTTTGAGCTATTAAGATCTGAGGAGTGATCAACCACGGAGAAACAGAAAATTATCTATCTTTTTTTACTTATCGTATATGCAGTTAACACCTTCGGTTCCGGTATTTTTTACGCACTGCTTGAACCAGGAGGATTAACTTGGAGTCAGGTTCTCACATTCACAGTCAAGCAAACTGTAAAAGTTCAATGGGAATACAACGAATCTCAACCCATTCCATTGGATCCGGAAAGTTCCGAAGGTGTCGTTGGATTCATAAGTATACAATCTAATAAGCGATTCAAAATTTCTGTCAACGTGTACGTTCCTGAAAATTCAATTCAAACCGTTGTTGCACCAAGGCAGTTAAAAATTGGTTCCGAACCAATCAACATTGGTCAAACTATCTCAGTCCCCTCGAAGAAGTTGGAAGGAAATCTCTCGGTTGCTTTCGATATAGATTGGGGAAACCTCCAGACCGAAGAGTTCCCCGTGACCTTAGAATTCACTTTTTACCCGTTTTAAAGGACACTTACCACTTGACTGAACCATAGAACCCTACCTTTCCATCCTCTACATAAAGACCAACCCAATATTCTCCCGTGTTTATTCCAAAACCCAGAGCTGCTGTGAAACCTAAGTTAACCGTGTTAGCGGTAGACTCTCTTGAGATTCTTGTACTTAGTAGCAGCCTCGTTTGTGAAAACGATAAAGTAAAATCTGCCCACACCTTTATTGAGAAAGAGCCATTCGTAAAATCGTACGAAATTTGTGGGGTTACAGACAGTTGATCAAAAATCTTAATCTCATCTTCTAACAAAAGACGGAACGAGTTCTTAGGAAAATTGTAAGATATACCAATGTAAGTTCCGCTGAGGATATTAACAAACATGCTTGAGGATTCAACATTCCAACCGTTCATTCCCGTTTCCGTGCTGTTTGCCAACTCTAAAGAAAATCTCTTATTATCGTTTGATAGTGATATTTTTGCTCTGGATTCATTGAGAAACACTTCAAAAGAATTTAATAATGACTTACCATCCGTTGCTTTCTTAACTTTCTCAATTTCAGTTGTCAGACCATTCTTACCAGTCCACATGGAACTGTCAATTCTGTGGGCTTCTATGAAAACTAAGAAATTCCCGGACTTTAGGACGGCACCTGAAAGGTTTTCCTCCCGTACGTTTTCTAAAACTGGGACCTCAACTTGCGAAAACTCATTCGACGCATTAATAATCACATTATTACCTTTTCCTAAGACAATTAGACTTATTCTAAAATCCCCTTCATTTAGTTCATATCTTCCTAAAGTCGTTTCCTCAGTAGTTACGGTAGGATCATTAAGAGAATACGGTGTGGAATTCGATTGTTTTAAGGTGTAATTAAACAAGACATAGTGTGTGGTGGTGGAGAAGGTTGTATATCTTTCGGTGAACAGTATCTTTCCAAGGTCTTCAATTGACAATTCCTTAAGCGTTCTAAGTTCAGAAGTAGAAAGATAGGTTATTTTGAGCAATACTGATTGTGAATTTTCATCATGTTCAGTATCAAGTTTTGATAAAACGTTTCTTACCTGCATAAGCTGATTATGGCTAAATACGTAATACGTTAATCTACCACCCAGCACGTAGTTTTCTATCTTCATCTTATCAAGAATTTTTGATAACGTTTCTGGAGATACGTAGCGCGGATCATATGTAGCTGCGTATCTTGGCATAGAACCGTATTTCGAAAGGTTGAGTATCACATAAGTGTCTTTGGTGATTTTTTCAAAATCGAGATTCAAGGGTAACAGAACCATTCTCAATGCAGTTTCGAGATCTACATTTTGTAGGGATACTGAAACAGACCTGCTACCAAATTCTGATGAGTACACAAAATTCACATTCGACTCATTAGATAGGTAATTAAGAACATCTGAGAGTGCTGCATTTGAAAAGTCGAGAGTGATCGATAAAATGCGTGCACCGAAACACGTTAGAAGAATAAAAGCTAAGAGTGCAATTCTCTTCATCTTGAATCACCGACCAGTACATCTTTTTCCATGTTCGTACCAACGGATACCAAGAAGATAATATAACGCTTTTCAGATTCGTTGTAATATTTCTTGAAAAGCCATCCGACTATGGGTAGATCTTTTAGAAAACTAATTCCACCTTCTTTTTGGACAGTTCTTTCGTAACTGAACGAACCAACAAGATAGGGTTTAGAATATTCTAAATTCAAAGTTGTCTGCAAAGAGGTACCACGAGTTTCGAAATTCAGTTCATTTGTAAACGGAAAACCCTCTATTTTGAGTGATAAATCCAACACGCATCTATTATACAAAAATTTTGGGGTTATATTCATTTCAACAATTGCTTGACTTATTACACTGGTCAGTTTTCCATCGACGTATCGCATTGTAGTATAATTGCGCTGAGCGGTTAGTTTACTTTGAACTCCATTCGCTGCCTTAACTTTACCCTCGTAAAGCACTTCTACCTCAGAGTTGCCACCTTCAGAGTTTGAGAGATTCAAAAGCAGATAGAGGTTTGTGCCAAAAAGAGGGATCTGAAAAATGTTAGGCACATAAGCAACACCAGAAACGTAAGGTTGTATTCCAATATCGATTAAGTGCGTATTTAAAAACCTCTCGCTAATGTCCAATATTTTTACGTAAATTTCCTCTGTCTTAATTGGTAAATCTATTTGGGAAACAAAAGAAGCAATTTTTGAGGCTATCGGGGGAGGTGCGTAGACAAGTAGGCTGTTTTGATTAATCGGCTTTAGCATATAATCTTGGAAAATCCTTGGAAGTGCACCCATTATCATCTCTGCAGGGTTATACTTAAGAGGAATTTGATAAACTCTTGCAACGTTTGTAAAACCACTTGAATTTGGATTTGTACTGCCTATGAAATACACATCGTCCACTTTAGTCCAATAATAGCTGTATGGCATGAGCAAGAGATCCAAAATTTTCTCGATCGATTCATCTTCGGTCTGTATACTGACAGCTCCGCTAACGGAAGGTTCATATATAATAACAACTCCCGTTTCTACAGAGAGCATGTTTAGTGCGTCCTTTATATTAGTATTAAAGAACGAAACTTCAATTGCTTGAACAATGGTTAGAAGAACAACAAAACTCAGAAAAACAAACAATCTCTTGTACATTTTTTACCCCCCAAAGAATCAAGAATACTTTTGAAATAAAAATATCCAAAAATCATATCATTTTCTAAAGTTCAAAACATCCCCACCAAATTTTTTGATGTTCAAAGGATTTCAACGGTCTAAGTGTTAACGAAAACATGGAGAACTTACCAAAATACATTTGTGTAGCGTGAAACCTTTTGAAGCATAACAATAACAATGTTAAGTAAGCTTATATGTTATACCGCTACAAATTAACAATCTCGATCAAAATAAATTAAAAACCATCGTAGATGTATTTTTTCTGCTCACCATATGCGGAATATTCTATTTTTAATATGCTTGTTCTTATAACTCTTCCAAAGTCTAAATTTATGACTTGGCTAGGGAATATTACCAAAGGTTTTTCGTTGAGCATTTGGTTGTTATAAACCACATTGAATTCTAAAATACAATCTCCAGTGTTTTGGACGATTAATACGGAACTTGCTTGCGAAGAGCTAACTGTAGCATTTAGTGACGGATTTATAACTTTTCCGCGTAATACAACATAACTTGGGGAAACATTATAGATATTTCGTCCAGACTCTGCAGAGAATTCTACTAAATATATCTTGTCACCAGTGAAGTTGAAATCCTTAATGTTACTTTTGATATTGATACTAACATCTCTATACGGATAAAGTGTGACTTTTTTTGGTAGGAACGAGAATATGTTTTCTGAGAGACTTGATTGCAATGTCTCTTTATGAGGAGAAAGATTTTTTAGAACGAGATTCTGTGTAGTATTTTTTGTGCCTTCCGTAAAAAGGATAATCATTGGTTGGCTCTGGATAATTAACAATGAATTGCTCGTGTTTAGCTCTTTCGAAGCGCTAATGCTAAACTCTTGTCCGTAAGACTTGCCCGTTAGCAACACATCAATACTCCCAGAAGGTAAACTGTATGGTATGTATACAGAATAGAAAGTTCTTCTTTCTGGGAAAACAACAAGGTCAAAGGAATCAATAGGAACCTCTGTGATGATCGTTCTTAAGACCTTAGAGGAAATCTGCATGTTCCCTTTCGGGATAAACGCAATATTTCCGGTATTTTCAATTTCGAGAGTTATCAGTGAACCGTAGTCACCATATTTTTCATCTGGTTCATTCAGGAGATCTTTGACAGATATATTTTTAATTGCCACAGACTGGTAAACAGGCACGTTAGTAAACCTAACAAAAAACGGTACTATGTAATTTAATCTTAGCTGGACCTTTCCACTAGAAGAACTTTCTTGCGTTATCTTCAAAGCGAAAATTCCGACCGCGCCTGGAAAATTCTGAGGAACGTCGAACACTACCTTAATAGGTTTCTGTTCATTAACCGACAAATTTAGAGACGCATCCGCAACACGAACGTACTTTTTAAGACTGTACTTGTAATCAGGGTCGTCGAATGAATAACTTCTGCCGTCTGTTATAAAGTCTATTATTTCAATGGTTATTCGCGAATCGATAGGAATATCATTTTTCACATAAAACTCGTATGTGAATTGATATTTTGCAGTGTCTATTTGGTATATCAAACTGGGAGATATTTCCAGAGAGAATCCACTTGTAATTAGTAGCACAACGTAAAATGAAAAGACTAAGATAAGTTTTCTCATCATCAACTTCTCCCCTTTTACTAGTACTTTGAACTTATTCTAAGCAGTTTTGGAATTGAAAGAACTAAGAATGTTTAGAACGTCCTCCTCAGTTAAAATATTGATCTCACTTAGGTCTATTCCCAACCTCTTGGCAAAACCGCGTACTGTATCATCAAAACTCTTTACTCCTCGCTCAAGTATTATCAAAAGTTTGTCACTCAAATCGAAAATTATGTCCCCTTTTCTTACCCTTATTTCTTTACAACATTCCATTTTTGGAAGTTCAACAGGGATAAAGTATTTCTCACGTGTGATCTTTTGATGCTCGATCAAGACCTTGGCTTTTGCTATAAGTTCAGAAACACCTTTATAGCCCTCGGTTCGAGACTCTGAACTCATCTTCAGCAGCTCTTCGTAAAGTTTTTGACATTTGATTCTATGTTTTCTTATCCAATCATCTTCAAGACCATCAAGCAATATTCCCGAGTAAACTTCCGAAGCCTTCCTGGTATCAGCATTTTCAATAGCTTTAATAAAATCACTGTAATCGCTTTGAAAATAGGAGTGATCAATAAACACAAAGTCTCTTTCGTTTCTCAAGTATTTATACGGAATGCCTAAATCTCTTCTTATGTAGTACAGCTGTGTATTTAAGTTTTTCCGTGCGTACTCAGAGGAGTATCCAGACCAAAAAGTTCTAATTAATTCTTCGATGGAAACTTTACTTCTTGATGAGAGCAGAAGATAAAAGAGCAACTTCAGAGCTTTTTTCGATTTAAAACTGTTGAACTCGTTACCATCCTTATAGACCTTCCAATCACCAAAAAATTTAATGTAGATCACGTTCTCACCTCGTACGATAGTCTTTTTGGTTATTTAGTTCTTTGTATTGAAAGAAATTCTTTAGCCACCTCTGAATCGACGAGAAGAAGAAGTTCGGTGTCACCAAGTAAGGAAGCTTTCTTGACATTATCCAGTATTTGTCGAAGGGTCTCCGGTTCTTTAATTCTCAACTTCACAGCCGTCAAACCATCTGAAAGATCAAAAACGGTACTGGCCAAGGAGACTTCGAATTTTTCTGAAATCAGTTTGAAAAGCTCAATATTAATGGTTGATGAGTAAAGTTCTGGGAGAATCTTTAAAAGTCTAATCTTTATATGACTTGGCGTATCCGGATCAGCGTAAGATTTTGAAAGTACTGGAAAAACAAGAGATTTTAGCAGATTCCTATACGAAACAATCCAAGGGTTGTCTAAGAATGGTAGAAGGTCTCCTTTGTAAAGTTCAACAATTTCCATAACACCTTTTTGGTAATCTAACCTTCCATCATGGATTGCTTCGATAGTGTTTTCAATGATTTCAAAGTCAGCATCGGTCGAAAGTTCAATCTTAACCTTTGACCTCCCACTACTAAGTATTCGAACTTGATTACCCAGTTTTTCTGGAAGTTTCTTTAATATCTTGCGTGCATAGGACTCATCATACAAATTTGCTGTTCCAAGGATGTTAACAATCTCTGTCAAATAGGCACTCTTCTTAGTTATAAGATAAACGAGTGTGACGAGTTCACTCTTAGAAAGTTTACAATTTGGAACTTCATCGACAAAAAAATCTCCCAAAAAATGAATCAAATCCAACCACTCCCCTGAAAAACACGATGTATTGATGAAATAGTTGCATGAAGTGGAATTAAAGAGAAAATTATGAATGAAATTATTAGTTTTACTGAAGAACTCAAACAATGTTCAAACTTGTTGCTATTATTATACTTCCGCTCTCTTAAGTTCAAACATTACATTGATTAATTTTCCATAACATTACAGTTATACAGTAATGAATTCACTCGTGTTGGCATTAGGACTGTTAAATAACCATAGAACGCCGAAGGTTTGCTCCTTAAATTATCCGATCGCAGCACTGTTAAATCTTGAAGAAAATGGAGCTAAGCAAAGTTTTCGTACACCTTCATTTCAAAAACATCTTGTGCCGATTATATCAACGTTTGAAAAGGTCTTATTTCGTGCTAAAATAGAAACAAGAGATATTTGGAAAAACGTGAACTTTGAAAGAAAGGGGGAGTCGGGATATGGAAAAGAAAATTCGAGTTTTGATAGCAAAACCTGGTCTTGATGGGCACGACAGAGGTGCGAAGGTTGTTGCAAGAGGTCTGAGGGACGCTGGAATGGAAGTGATTTACACTGGCCTGAGGCAAACACCCGAAGAAATAGTCAAAGCAGCAATGCAAGAAGACGTGGACGTAATTGGCCTGTCCATCTTATCCGGTGCGCATTTGAGTATATGCAAAAAAGTGCTTGAGTTGATGGACCAGTACAACTTCCACGTTCCTGTCTTTGTCGGTGGAATCATCCCTCCCGATGATGCAGAACAACTATTAAAAATGGGCATTGCAGCTGTTTTCGGGCCCGGGACTCCTATATCGGAAATCGTAAAGAAAGTTCAAGAGGTTGTTGGGCAAGGGGTAGCTTGATAGATGGTAAACAAAGCGGCAAGTTCTTTAGAAAACGAAATTCAAAAACTTTTGTCACTCTGTGACAAAATAATTGTAAAAGACCAGCTGGCTCTTGCAAGGGCTATTACACTTATTGAAAACAATCCAGAGCTTGTTTTTAATGTTGAAGAAAGGTACAAAGACGTACTTGCAGAAAACAGCTCTCATATCGTAGGTTTCACTGGTAGCCCTGGTGCAGGAAAAAGTACGCTGACCGATGCCTATGTTGTAAAACTAAGAGCAAATGGTAAGAAAGTAGGAATAATAGCTGTTGATCCTTCGAGTCCCTTCACAGGGGGCGCTTTACTTGGTGATCGCATAAGGATGAAAAGGCACTTCACAGACGACAACGTTTTCATCAGAAGCATGGGTAGTAGAGGGAATGTCGGGGGATTAAACGATTCGGTCTTTGGAGTGATCACACTCTACAAACTTTACGGTTTCGACTACGTTATCATTGAGACCGTAGGGGCTGGGCAGAGTGAAGTGGACATAGCCTACGTTGCTGACACTGTTGTTTTGGTGCTATCACCAGCTGCTGGAGATGAAATCCAGCTCATGAAAGCGGGAATTATGGAAATAGCAGACATCTTCGTAATCAACAAATCCGACCTGGAAGGTGCGCACATACTCAAAGTCAACCTCGAAATGGTTCTTCAGTTTTCAGAATCCTCAAAACCAATAGTGTTAACTGTTGCTACTTCCGGAAAAGGTATCGAAGAGCTCTACAAAGAGATAGAGAATCACAAAGTGAAGCTAAACGAAACAGGTGAGATAAAAGAAAGGGCTAAGAGACGGATTAAAAAGCATGCGGAGGTGATTATAAACAAAAGTATTGCGGAAATTTTATCGAAACGTGATTTAGCAGATTCAACGCAGGTTTCCGAACTCGTTAAAGATGTTGTTGAACAATTTTGTCTAAATCGAACGCAAAATGAAGGGAAGTCCTGAGAATGCATCTTGTTGGGGAAGGTATTTCGGCTCTATCCAATATCGTCGTAAATGTGATAGGAGTTGGGCGGGTTTCATCTTCACTAACAAGAAACCTCTCAGGGAAAGTTAAATTCGGATACGTTATATCGCGGGATAAAAGAAAAGCCGAAAGTTTGGCCAAAGAGATAAGTGCCGAAGCCAAAACGTACGATGACGACTTTCTGCTTAATGGAGTGTTGCTGATAGGTGTGGGTGATTCAGTCCTGGCAGATATTCCAAAAATGCTTCAGGGGAAAGTCGGAAGCGATGTAATAGCAATACATTTCAGCGGTTTCCTACCTTCAGATATACTGCCACAGGATTGGTCCCCTGCTTCTATGCATCCGAATTGTGCTGTCGCAAATGAATGGCAAAAATTCAACGATGTAGTTTTCGGCATTGAAGGAGCTGAGAAAGGGCTACAGATAGCGAAATGCTTGGTGGAGCTCATTGGTGCTAAATACGTCGTAATACCTAAAGAGAAAAAGGCAGAATATCATCTGGCAGCGGTTATTGCGAGTAATTTCCCCGTTGCATTAGCTTACCTATCGCAAAGACTTTACATGGATATCGGTTTCTCAGAAGAATTATCAAGAAAAGTCATTTCGAAATTACTTGAAAGCGTTAGTCAAAACATAGGGTCTAAGCAACTAAAAGACGCACTTACAGGACCTATAAAACGTGGTGATTGGGAAGTTGTCGAAAGCGAGCGGAAAATATTCAACGCAAAGTTTCCCGAGTACAAAACACTTTACGAGATTATGGTTGAAATACTAAGAGAAATTAATGAACAATGAAGCCCCGTTCTATCCATACTATTCTATTTCCTGCCCGTAAATAGCTCGGCTCCGGTTATGAAGTACTTTGTGAAAGAAAGGAAAATAATTATCATCGGTATGCTGGCAATTACCGCTGCTGCCATTAATGCACCCTCGTTCGTATACTTTTCCGAGGCAAATTGAGAGATATATAATGGGATTGTTTTCTTCTCAGGGCTTTGAACAACCAATAAAGGCCAGATTAAGTTATCCCATTGAGCTCTGAAAGTTAGAACAGAAAGTGCGGCGATGGCTGGTTTACTATTTGGCAATGCGATTTTCCAGAAAATCATGAATTCATTTGCGCCGTCTATCCTGGCTGAGTCTATTAGCTCGTCTGGAAATGTTATAAAAAATTGCCTCATGATGAATATACCAAAGGCACTTGCAATTAAAGGAATAATTAAACCAGTATACGTGTCCTGCCAGCCTATGTTCACAATGAGCAGATATAACGGAATCATTATTGCTTCGAATGGTATCATCATAGTGCTCAATATGATCAAGAAAATTACATTCCTTGCTCTGAACTTGTACTTTGCCAATCCGAATGCTGTCAAAGCCGACAGAAGAACTGTTCCCAAAGTTGTGAGGGAAGCTACAATAAGGCTGTTTAATATGCTGCGCGGAAAGAGGAACTTACCGTCGTTCCCTTTTATTGCTTGCCAGAAGTTCTGGATGTGTAGAGTGCGCGGGATCCACGGATATGGAATACTCATTATATCTCTCGCAGGCATAAGTGATGCGGTAAACATAAAGACCACAGGTATTAGGACGAATACAGCAAAACCAATTAAGAAAAACCAGATTGCTACATCGATAACCAAAGATAGAAGCTTTGAGAAAGTATTCTTAGTATCAACACGGCGCATTCTATTACCTCCAGTTCTTGCTAATTTCCTACGGTCAGTAGTAAGTTTCTTCAGATCTCGATATTTTCAGTTGAATAACTGTTAGAATCATTATTACAAGAAACAAAAGAACGCTCATAGCACTTGCTCGACCTATGTTTCTATCCCTGATCGCAGTATTGTAAATGTTAAGTGTTATAACTTCTATAGGTTTTATGCTCGCACCAGCCTGCACAAATAGATATTGTGTACTAAACGTTCTAAGGCACTGGATCATTGCGGTTATGGATACAAGGGTTGTTGTAGGTTTCAAAAGTGGCAAAGTGATATAAATAAAATTCTGGAATCTGCTGGCTCCATCGATTCTTGCTGCTTCGTTAATTTCTTTGGGTATGCTTGCCAAACCTGCAAGAAATAGCACTGTAAAGTAACCAATGTACTTCCAAAAGTAAACAATTATTGTCGACAGAATCAGCATATTCTCATTTACTAGCCACTTATAATCCACGCCCCTTGTTCTAAGGATAAAATTCATAAATTGATTTGCTATACTTCTTGGGTCAAATATTATGAGCCATACAAGTGCAGCAACGGCAGACTGCATGATCGCTGGAGAATAGTACATCATTTGGAAAAGCTTTTGAAATCTTTTCCTTCCAAGAATAAAAGTTGCGAGCAATAAACTAAAAACAACCATCGGGATGAACGTCCCGACTGAAAATTTCAGTGTTGCAACAACTGAATTCCAGAAACTTTCCGATTGTAAAAGTCGTATGTAGTTCCTTAGCCCGATAAACTTAGGTGCTTCAAGCGATAGAAGTTCCTTCTTGTAGAGGCTGACGACAAAGGCGTAAGCAATGGGGTAAAAACTGAATACGGAAAACAGTACTATAGAAGGCATCACAAAAATAATGCCCCACAATCCAATCTTCTTCTCCAATGATAGCTTTCTCTTCTTATTTCCTTTCAATGCAAACTCCCCCTTGGGCTAACAGCTGTTCTTATGTTTTTAATCAGATAGCTCAAGTTATCTCACCAAAAGCGGGGGCTACGCCCCCGCACAATTTTTTAACGAACAAACCTCATTCTTCCATAAGTTGTGCTAGTTTTTTCTTGAAAGTATTCAACGCGGTTTCGGGTGAAACGTTACTCAACATCACGGACTCGACCATTTCTTTAAGTAACTGTTCGATTTGTGGATCTTTTTCATGTAGCGGTATCATATGCGATTTTTCCAGGTCTTCAAGAAACACATTAGCGTACGGGAATTTTTTGAATACTTCTGATTGCATTAAGGAGAGCCTTGGTTGAATCAACCCAACCTCTGTGAGATATTCTTCTGGGTGGCTGAGCATGTACCATATCAGTTTCCAAGCCATTTCACGTTCTGGGCGAGAAGCTTGCATGTTTACCATATAGTAGTGCCCATAGTAATTGCATCTTACATCTTTCACCGCATCTTTCCAGATCGGCCAATTCACTACCATCCACTCGTTGCTGTTGTAAAATTTAGGATTTTCTTCTTTGATTCTAAGAATCTGGTACAGTCCAGATTCACACATCGCTATGGTGTTGTTGTCCTTGTTGAATTCTTTTCGTGCTGCAGGATATGTTGGAGAACCTAAGTTCTTCCCATTTGGTCCCCATTCTTTCATAAAGTTTAAGACTTTGATCCATGCTTGGTCGTTGATGACCACTGGGTTTCCTTTCTTGTCAAATAGAGCACCTCCCAGCTGTTCTACCATCGGGAGGAAAAAAGTTAGGTAATAAGGATACCTAAAGTCGAAGCCTCGCCTTTTAATTATGTTTCCTTCTCGGATAGTAAGCTTTTCGCTTATTCTCATAAGATCTTCCCAAGTTCTCGGATAATCTTTCTCAGGGTCAAGTCCGACCTCTCTGAAATATTTCTTGTTTATGAAAAGTGCCCAGTTTGTTATCTCCAAAGGTAGACCGTAAATCATATTTCCGTAAGTCACTGCATCGAGTGTACCCTTTACGTACAATTTCTTCAGCTCATCGTAGCTTTTCAAACCTATTGCGTTTAAGTCCACGGGTACAACTCTTCTGTTGGTAATATACGGATAAGCGTACTGGATCTCCAAGTTAAAAATTGTTGGACCTTTTCCTGCAGCGAAAGCGGTAAGTACGATGTCTCGAATCTTATCTGATGGGTAAGTGACTCTTTTTACCTCGACGTTGGGATACATTTTCATGAATTCTTTGATGTACTTTTCCTCTATCCTTGTGCGGTTAGGATCTTCATGCGTCCAAATGGTTATCTGTATCTTGGCACCGAAAGATATGATTACCGAAACCAAGAGAAGTACGAACAGCACTTTCCTAAACATACCATCACCCCCTTGTCAGATAATGATGCTGTTAACTAAAAGTATTGAAAATTTCCAAAAACCGTATTATCTTCTTATTAGTGGAACACCCCCCACCATCAATTCTCACAAAAAGGAGGTACTCCACTATGCAAAATTCTGTAGTCTCTTGCCCCAAATGCGGCTCTACCAACATCTACAAAAACGGTCATGATAAGTACGGTAACCAACAATACTTTTGCAAAGACTGTAAGCGCACTTTCAGACTTGTTCATTCAAAAAAACACAAGCTCTTCTCTTTCCCTTATCCTAAATGCCCTGTCTGTGGAAAAACTATGCAAATCCACAAAATCAAAAAAGCCTTCGTTAAGTTCCGTTGCCGTTCTTGCCATACCAGAGACGAAATCCCAACTAACTTACCTCAATTTGTCCCTCTTCCTTTCGACTCTTTCAAGTTCTTCCGTTTCCCTATCTTTATTGTCCTTAAAGCCTTCGTCCTTTATTTCAAAGCTGTGTCCTTGCGTTCCATCAGAGACTCACTTAATATCAAAGTCTCTCATGTCGCTATCTACAAGTGGATCCTTAAGTTGTCTTGTTTCTTTTCCATCCTCGTTCCTGTAGATGCTTTCAAAGTCCATGGTGATGAAACTGTCGTTTTGTTTAAATCCAAAAAGTACTACGTTTGGTTCTTAGTTGAGCACGATTCGAATCTTATTGTTGCTTGGCATGTATCCAAATATCGCGATATGGGTCAAGTGAAGATATTGTTAGAGAAGTTCTTTGGTAACAACGAAAGAACAATCGAACTAATTACAGATGGACTTGGTGCATATGGTGCAGTGAAGATACTATACAAGAATATCAATCATATTGTTGTGAGACTTGGGCAAAACAATCAATGTGAATCGAAGTTTTCGTTATTCCAAGACTTTGTACGAGCCAAGCGTGGATTTAAGAATATTGACAATCTTCCAATGTACGTGAACAGCTTTTGTGTAGTGAGAAATCTCTTGAAACTGAACAACAATGATATTGCGCGTGTTATCTGTGTTCTATTGTCTTCCATCACTACAAGTTAACAGGATCCAGATAATTTAATTATACTACTTTTCTTTCCGAAAAGAGACATTGTTTTTTAGAACTGCAAGGAATTCATCTTAAAGAAAAATCGAATAGAAAAGCCTATGAACACGCACTTTATGGAATTGTATAAAGACCAAATTGAATAGTATGGACTATCTTTTGAGCAAATCTAAACGTGGTTAAAAAACAAAGGGGACAGATGGTTCTGTCCCCTTTAATCGTGAGATATGATTATTCTCATTCACACTAGCGCGAGTTAATAGTTTTTTGATAATCTTTCAGTCTCTTCTTGCTATCAAAATCATCCTAATAAGTTGCAAGACAGCTGTGAGCATCGCAGCAACGTAAGTCATCGCAGCTGCAGAGAGCACAGCTTTGACACCTTTCAATTCGTCGGTTGGCATTAAGAGATTCTTCTCCAGAATCTGTAGTGCCCTCCTGCTTGCATCGAATTCAACAGGTAGCGTGATTATTGTGAATAGCACAGCTATAGAGAAGAGTAATATTCCAAATTGAGCCAGCCCAAAGGCTCCAGTGATGAGTCCGATTATGAAGAACACCCATGCGAGGTTTGAAGAAAACTGGGCAACAGGAGCGATAGTATTCCGCACAACCAATGGTACGTATCTTTTTGCATCCTGAATAGCGTGTCCTATTTCGTGTGCTACAACGCCAAGAGCAGCGATTGAATCACTAGAGTACGTTGAACTTGAAAGCCTCACAACCTTTGTTCTGGGATCGTAATGGTCAGTTAGTGTTCCTGGAACGGATTCGATTCTTACATTGTACAAACCTGCCGAATCAAGAATGAATCTTGCAAGCTGTGCTCCCGTCATGCCGATCCTTGATTTTAGCTGTGAATAACGCGCAAATCGAGTTTGAACCGTTATCGAAGCCCACAACGATAAAAGTAAAGCGGGTATCAAAAGCAAAAACGTTGGGTCGTAGTACCAATACATGGTTTCACCTCCTAACAACACTTTATACACTGTGCTTGTTATAATTGATAATCAGATTTAATTCTCCAGTATTCGTCAGCAAGAATACTCATAATAATAACGTCGAAGTATTGACCTTTCAAATATCTGGCCTGTCTCATTCGACCTTCTTGAATAAAACCACACTTTTCATACACCCTTATCGCTCTTTGATTATTTTCGAAAACCCTCAGCCAGACTCTGTTTAGATTAAGATATTCAAAAGCGTACCTAAGCATCATCTGTGTGACTTCCGTTCCGATACCCTTATTCCAATAATTCGGGTCGAAAATAGCAATACCGTACTCTGCACTGCGTGCAACCCAATCAATCCCCATTAAACCCGCTGAGCCTATAAGGTTGTCACCTGCCTCTATTGAAAAGTTCGCCTGATTATGGGAAATTGCGTTCTTTTTAATCCATTCTTCTTCCAAAAATTGATTCATCGGGAAGACAAGACTTAAGTACTCTTTCGTTTTTTCATCGTTGATAAGTTGTACAAACTTCTGTGCATCGGATACTTCCATAGGTCTGAGTGTGGCCAATTTCCCTTCCATTCTCATATCATTTCACCCTCTCAAAAATTTGTCATTGCAATATCAACCAATCCTTCCATTTAGACCTTCGCTGATGTTTATAATCTCCCTTAATCCAAGATTTCTTATATGCAATATCCGAAAACTTTCCTGAGCAGTTTTCAGTTCATCGATGTTCATAATTCGAGTCACTTTCTTTCCGGGACTCTCTGGAATTTCGAAGGTTACCGAATAAAATTTTTCATAGGTCCTCCAGAGTTCGTCAACGCTTCCAAAAAACTTAACTTTCCCGTCTTTCAAGGCGATAATTTTATCGCACACCTCTTCAACTTCATCCTCATCGTGCGTAACGTAAAAAACTGTGCAACCTTTCTCTTTGAATTCTTTGACTAAATCTTTCACCACCTGCTTTGTTTCAACATCCAAGCCTTCGGCTGGTTCATCAAGCAGTATGATCTTAGCATCTTTAAGCATACTAACTGCCAACGCCAACCGCTGTCTTTGGCCCTTTGAAAGCTTGTCAGGTTTTTTCCCCAATAGATCGTCGATGCTTACTCGCTTCGCGATTTCAAGAATGTCTTTAGACGATTTGAAGACCGTTTTAAAATATAAAAGATTCTCACTCAGGTCGAGTTCCGGAATAAAGGTGCTTTTCTCTGAAATATAGGATACGAGTTCTCGGAATCTTTTTGTATTTTCTTGCTTTTCAAAAACGTCCGTACTATTGTAAAACACCTTGCCACTTGTTGGTTTGATGAAAGTAGCAAGAATATTAAGCAGTGTACTTTTTCCACTGCCATTCTCTCCTATAACTGCAACAACCTCTCCATCATCGATGGAACCATTTATCTCTTTCAAAACAGTTTTTTCTCTAAACTTGTGTGTTATATTTTCAAGTTTGATCATACATTCAACCTCAAATTCACAAGGATTTATGGTGCTGGAATGCGCAAAACAAGTCCACCCGATGAGTTGATTTCAACAGCACTGAAGATGTTCTTTACTTTAACTACATCAACATCACTTTGCGTGTACCTTATAATATAAGCTTTTTCATTAGTTTCATACCCAACTTCGAAACCTATGGGTTTCGTCGATATGTAACCTTTTGTGTAGAGATATTCAAGTATATCACCACTTTTGGGTGGGGTAGGTTCAAGCGTTATCATCTGTATAACGGCCTGCTGAAGTGTTCGAAAATTTCCAGCTACATTCGTCGCCTTTGCCTGCGCTACAGCGTTCACTCCAACAGGTGTTGCTACAGCCATCAGAGCTGCAATGATGGACATGACTATCAGTAACTCAATAAGGGTAAAACCTCGCCTCACGTTACCTCCTTCTTTCTTAAATTTCTATGTACTTACGCTCTTACAGGAAGAACTATGTACATGTATCCTTCCACATTCCTCGGGTTAATCTGAAGTGGACTCAAATTATCGACGAAATTAAACTCAACTTCTTTTTCGTCGATGTGTTTTATAGCTTCACTTAAGAACTTTGGATTGAAGTTCACTATCAGATCTTCTCCATCTTTCGTTACGGGGATGTTTTCAACTGCATCACCGTAATCTGGGCTCTGGCTTGAAAGTTCCATTACGTCATCTGATATTTTCAACTGGACCTTTTCAGTTCCTCTTTTAGCGATCACCATAACACGTTTGAGCGCTTCGGAGAAGTCGTCCGAGTTCAGTACAACTCTGGTTTTGAATGCTTTCGGCAAGACACGTTTGTAGTCTGGGAATGTTTCCTCAACGGTTCTTACTATCATCGTGACATCGCCTGCGTTGAAGGAAACGATTGAATGGTCGAATGTAATATTTATCGTTGGTTCCGTTGTACTTGAAAGCAACTTTTCAAGTTCTTTTACGCTTTTGAGGGCGATAATGAAGTCGAATTCGTTGTCTATGTCCAGTTTTTGTTCTGCAAGTGCAAGTCTGTAACCATCACTTGCAACAAGTCTCAAAAAACCACCATGAACCTCCCAGTATACACCATTCAGTGCCCTCATAGCGCTTTCGCTTGAAGCACAAAAGCTCACCCTGTCAAGCATCTCTTCAAGAATCGATGTATCTATACTGAATTTTATTCCACCTTCATCTGTTTCTATTATCGGAAATCTTTCGACATCTGATACGGTTGTCAAATTGTATCTTGCTTTTCCACTCTTTATCAATAACTTACCATTTGCGTATTCAAAGATGACTTCATCTTCCGGTAAGTTCCTTACTATATCATCTATTAAATCGGCATCAACAGCGAATGATTCACTGCCTTCGTACTCTCCAACCTTCACGGTCGATATTACTGAGGTTTGCAAATCAGTTGCGTGAATATTGATATGACCGTTAACGGGTTTAAAAAGCAAGCACTGAAGAATTGGATCAACTGTTCGCGAACCGATCGAAGATGATGCAACAGATATCTTTTCTTGGACTTCTGACTTACTCACAACAAATTTAAGCATCAAGCAATTCCCCCTTTCCTTTGTCATCTTTTAGCCAATTCCTTGCTCTTCGATCAGGCTAAGAAACACTTTAACAATATTTGGGTCAAACTGAATACCGGAATGTTCTACCAATTCTTTCATAGCGACCTCTTTTGGTAAACCCTTTCTGTATGGCCTATCACTTCTCATCGCATCCCAAGCATCCACTACCGTGATGATCCTTGATATTAAGGGGATATCCTCTCCAGATAGTCCGGAAGGATATCCCTTTCCATCCCACCGTTCGTGATGGTGATACACGTACTTAGCAAGTTCTCTTAAATCAGAAGAGGTGGATAAAAAATCATGCCCGTAAACCGGATGCTTTTTTATAACCTCGAATTCTTCAATCGTCAGTTTACCTTCTTTGTTCAGTATCGTTGAAGGAATAACAATCTTTCCTATATCATGTACGAGGGCTGCCCAGTAGGTCTTTCGAATCATTTCATCAGATAATCCCATTTTCTCAGCTATAAGCGAAGCCAAGGTTGCAACGTTTTTTGAATGCCCTTTCGTGTAAGGATCGTGGTATTCTAAGATGCGTATGATTGTAAGAATCATGTCCTTTTGAAACTTTCCCTGGTTGGACACATAACTGTGTGTTGCTATAAAAGATGTAAAGAAAGGCCCTAAACTCTTTATAGTTTCCATCTCTTCTTTTGCAAATGGTTCATCGCGTTCGAAAAGTAACTTTGCTTTGAGCTCCCCTCCGATGAAGATATCGGAAACCAACAACATTTTCTTCTCGGAACCGTCTTTGACCAAATTTGGAAAAAGAGTGCTAAGTTTGTCCTTTTCAATGGTATAAACTCGCTCGGTTGCAAATGGAAGTTCTGTCTTTTTCACACGTTTTGCTACGTTAATTGAGGAGTCTCCGAATGTAGATACTGTGCTTCCGTATTCACCATCGAAGACTATAAAATAACTCTTGTTAACCCTTTCCAAAAATCCAACTGCGACTTCATGCAGATTCTTGTAAAAGGTTTCTTCCCTCTGAACAACGATGTCTCTTAGCTTTGATGAAAGGTCCTTGAATTTCTGTAGCTGCGATGAAAAATATTTATTTTCTTTGGATTTTTTCATCAGTTTTGATACCAGAAAACCGTTTGCTACAACCGACACTCCTAAAGCTAAGGTTATAATGTTTGAGATTTCCACGTTGCAACCTCCCGAGCAGGAATCTTAGAATATAAGAAACTGATAGGCTTTAATTTTCTTAACCACTACTTGTCACTTTAACAATTTTTACTTCTTTGTCCTTCTTTATAACCCTATCTTCGGTGTACAGCTCGCCATCTACGATTATCAAATGTTCTTCTGGATTCAGTCCTAACTTCTTTAATAAATCATAACCACGCATCGATTCATCAAATTCATAAATCTTGAATTCGTAATAAACCTTCACGGTTTCCCCTCGCAATTTGTTTTTTCTTCTAATTATAGTTCTTCTACAATGTAGACGACATCTCCTGTCTTTAACAATGCTGCGTTTGCTTCATCTGTATCAACATGGAATTCGAGAGCGAACTTTTCACTAACTCTGATGAGCACATCGTCAAAAATCAACCTTCTGTCTCCCTTTTCAACAACAACCTTAACGATATCCTTATCCTTCACACCGAACTTTTCGGCATCTGATGTATGCATGTGAATATGCCTTTTAGCAATTATTACCCCCTTTTCCTTTATAACCGAACCTTTTGGACCGACGATAACAATACCGGGTGTCCCCTCAAGGTCTCCACTGTCCCTTACCGGAGGCATAACACCGAGTTTAAAAGCATCTGTTAGAGAGATCTCCACTTGAGTTTCTTTTCTCTCAGGACCAAGAACTCTAACATTTTCGATAGCACCTTTTGGACCAACGATGATAACCGTTTCTTTACACGCAAACTGTCCCGGTTGTCCCAAGTCCTTTATTGGTGTGAGCTGATAGTCTTTTCCAAAGAGTATATCCACATCCTCTCTTGAAAGGTGAACGTGTCTGTTACTAACTCCTGCGATGATAGGTATCTCCTTCTTCTTCATATAATACTCCTCCTCTCTGAAATCTCGTGGTTTAGTTTTGGGAATTTTGATTAAATTTTCTTTGCGGCTTCATTAAAGCTTCTCTTACGTAAATCCTCACACTTTCCGGCAATCTTACTGTAAACTCGACCGGTCCCCTCTTTACATTTATCCAGCAAAGGCCAGAGATAGAAAGTTCCTGATTTACGTCAACCACGAGTTTTTCTTCTTTGAAAGTAATTTCCTCAACATCCATTTCACCACATGGTGGGAGAAGTAGCTTTCCAAAATGCTTTGAATAGTTGCTCAAAAAGTTCTGATTTTTCGTCTTGTGGAACGTAACGTTTTCAGGAGCGAAGATTTGGAATATGGGTCTCAACTTGGTTTCTTGTTGATTACCGCTCATAACTGCCTTTAATTGACACAATCCCCCAACGAAAATCGTCTCTTCCGGGAATGGTTTGAACGTCTTTCTTGTAACCTCTCCTTTTGCCAAAATCCTCGACTGGCATTCGGGATCGAAAAGGTCTATCATCCTGTCGTTAACAACAATTCCAGGGGAATCAAAGAGCTTAAGACCGCCCAATTTGTGTTCTATCAGTCCGATGGTTGTTCCAGGATAAGGAGAGACTGTTGCTGTGGAATCCGTTATTGCCTTAAGTATTGATGACTTACCAACATTTGTAACACCCAGCACCAGTGCACTACCTTTCAGAGTTTCCAGTTCTTTTCTTAATTTACTAATTCCAAATCCGTTCTTCGTGCTTGTGATAAATATCTCGGAATTCTTAGCTGGGATGCGTTTTTTCAGCCACTCTTTTAGTTGGCTACCACTCACTGTTTTTGGTAGTGTGTCAAACTTATTTGCAACGTAGACAACGTTAGCATCGGATAATAACTCCACGATCTCTGGTCTGTATGTCCCTTCGAAGTCAAAAACATCAAAGATGTAGATGATGTACTTAAACTTTTTTATCACTTTCATTATGAACTCCATTATCTCCTCTTCATCCGCTTCACTTATAAGCATCCCATAGTGCTTCAGTTTAAAGCATCTTTGACAGAGTATCTCTTTGCCCTCTTCGTATCTTTTGGTGTAGACTTCGTACGGTATGAAACCTGGTTTGCCAGGATGGTCGAACTGTATTTCTGCACCGCAACCTGGACATTTAGCCATCAATTTCACCATCCTTAAAGGTTTTTAAAACGATAAGAGTCCTTAACTTCCCGTTTCTACCAGAAGCTTTTCCATTCTAATGAATGTAAAACGAACGTTCTTAAGGTTTATCCTATTCACTCTGGTACCTACGTACCCA
This sequence comes from Fervidobacterium changbaicum, assembly GCF_004117075.1. Classification (NCBI taxonomy): domain Bacteria; kingdom Thermotogati; phylum Thermotogota; class Thermotogae; order Thermotogales; family Fervidobacteriaceae; genus Fervidobacterium; species Fervidobacterium changbaicum. Next base: position 1,152,557 of record NZ_CP026721.1, on the reverse strand, counting down.
AGTCTTTTGTAGAGCTCTATTGCCTGAACATTTGTATTCTCAACATCTAAAGATATCTTCTTGAATTTCTTTTGTTTTGCCACCTCTTCTGCAAAAAGCATCAACTTTCGCCCGTAGCCTCGACCTCTGTAGTTTTTATCAACGGCAACATTCGAAATATAAAACTCATCAGGTCTAATTTTATTACGCATCCAAACGTATCTGAACATCGGCAATCTTCTAAAAAGCTCGAATCCCATCAACTGGAAGAGGGCGAATCCGGTCTTCAATGCTCGTTTTCTAACGGTGTTACCTTCGAACATAACGATTATCCCGACAACCTTACCTTCATCGATTTCAAGCACATGAGTGTTGTCCAAGGAAAAAACGGTCCCTGGAGTTTTAACTAACCTACCAAGTATCAACTTCACATATGGACCAAAAAGCAATGGCAAAAATGAGCGTCCTGTTTCAAGAATTAAGCTTGCAATAACATCAGCATCTGAAATTTCGGCTTTTCTTATAACTTCCAAAATAAATCACCTCAGCTGATAGTGAAAAAACAAGTACAAAAGAAGAGAAAAAATTTACATTACTAACAAAATTATACCATACATCAGTTATAGGGTGAAGCGATGAACAATTCACCAACTTGTTCAAAATTGTTTTACGAAAAACAGCGAAAAAATTAGAAACACAAAAAAACGATTAATATAATGTCAAATCCGAAAATTTGCAGATGTTTTTGCCATATAACGGAGTTTTGTATTTGCACTGAAAAATGTTAAATTTGCAATGTAATCGATTACAGTAATCGATTACATTGCAATAAACACACTTATGTTAAGACATTCGATTGTAAGTTTAAGAAGGTGAGACAAATGACTGTGAAGGAGATTGCCAATCTGTGTGGGGTTTCCGTTGCAACAGTTTCAAGGGTTTTCAACGAGCCGGAGAAAGTAAAACCGGAGACCAGAGAAAAGGTCTTGCAAGTAGCACAGAAATACGGATACATGCCACATGCAATTGCAAAGTCTTTAAGAACTAAAAAGACGGGTGTTTATTCGCTTACAGTGATGAGTAGTGTCGAGCTCGTTTTTGAGGATTCTTATGTGTCCAAATTTTTGCGAGGTGCCGTGAAGTACTTTTCCTCAAATGGACTCAAGCTTATTATCGATGTTTTTACAAAAGGAGATATAGTGGGCTACTATAGGAAAATTGTTTCTTCAAAACTTGTCGATGGATACATACTGATGGACATAAAAGACGATGATGTAAGGGTTGACTTGTTAAATGAACTTGGCGTGCCTTTCGTTTGCGTGGGACGAAACAACAAAAACAATTTTGTGTACGTTGACACTGACAACTACTTAGGTGGACGTCAAGCAGGAGAACATCTCAAAGAACTCGGGTGTGAAAATATTCTTTTCATAGGTGGTGATCCTTCACTACCGTTTGAAAAGGAACGTTTAAGAGGTTTCGTCTCCGGGTTAGAAGGTTTTAAAGGCACTCTTTACAAAGAGTATGCAAATTACGATCAAGAAATTGCCCAAAAAATTGTCGAACGGTACTTGGATAAGATCGACGGAATTTTTTGTACATCGGATGTCATAGCTTACGCAGCTTTGAGGGTGTGTGAAAGAAACGGTGTGGAAATCCCTATAGTCGGCTACGACAATATTTTACTGTCAGAAATAGCAAATATCACAACCGTTGATCAGAACATTCATCTTGTAGGAGAAAAGGTTGCTCAGAAAGTCCATGAAATGGTTTCTGGTGAACAAGTGGAATCAGAGGTAATCAATACACAGTTGGTCGTCAGAGGAACGAAAAAGTTCCTCAACTTTTCGAAAGGAGGTAGAGGTGTATGAGAAGGGTTCTAGCGGTAGTGTTGGCGGTACTTTTGACGGTTGGGCTTTTCGCCGCAACAAAGATCACGATTTCAGGATGGCCGGGTAACCCCATTGAGGAAGGTGCTATTAAAAAGGCAGTTGACACATTTAACAGCACGATCGGTAAACAAAAAGGCATCGAAGTCGTGTGGGAACCCATTGCCGGTGATTACAAACAGGTTTTGATGACAAGGCTCTCAGGCGGTACAGGACCAGATCTTTTCTACGTCGACGTTTACGTCTTTGAAGAACTTGCACGAGCAAATGTGCTCCTTCCACTTGATACGTACGTGAAAAGAGACAACTTCGATATTAACGACTTCTACCCATCACTCGTTGATGCTTTCAAGTATCAGAACAGACTTTACGGTATAGCAAAAGACTTCTCTACGCTCGCAGTCTGGTTTAACAAGGAGATCTTCGATAAATACAAAGTCCCATATCTCACCAACGATGAGACATGGGACTCCTTCCTCAAAAAACTCCAACAGCTCAAAGCAGCTGGTTACGAGACCCCGTTAGCACTGGCACCAGATTTCAACAGGGTCATACCATTTATTATAAGCTTCGGTGGAAGACTTGTAAAGCCTGATCTTTCCACAGCACTTGGCGAGCCAAATTCCAAAAAAGCTATCCAGTTCTACATTGACTTGGTCACAAAGTACAATGTAGCAAAAGAGCCTTCAGCACTTGGTTCTGGTTGGCTTGGCGAAGCAATAGCAACGGAAAAGTGTGCGGTTGTTATGGAAGGTCCATGGACGATTGGATTTATGAAAGGCTCATTCCCAGATACATTCAAGAAGATGGGAATTGTTGAAATGCCAAAAGGAATAAAGAAGGCAACGATGATCTACACAGTCGCGTGGTCAATCAACCGGGCAACTCCGAACAAAGATGCTGCATGGGAAGTATTGAAATTCCTCGTTACGGAAGGCCAGCAGATATTCGTTGACGGTGCCGGTGTTCTTGCTTCCAGAAAATCAATTGCAGCAAAGGATACAGATCCTGTTAAAAAAGTATTTTACAAAGGTGCAGAATACGGTGTACCTTGGAGAGTTCCAACGCCAACTGGTTTGTTCGCAACTGCAAATGACCAGATTAATTCACTACTTAAAGACCTGTTCTACAAGAAACTCACAGTTGACGAAGCAGTGAAGATTATAGAGTCCAACTATAACAAATGGATTGGAAGATAAACTAAAGGAACGTACATAATTCATTGCGGGGGGGCTCTCACCTCCCGCTTATTTAAAATTTCGGGGGTGCACTTATGAAATATAGGACAAAGGAAGCACTCGTGGGATATTTGTTCGCAACACCAATTATACTCACCGTACTGATTTTCACAATTTATCCAATAATAGCCGCCTTTTATTATAGTTTAACTGACTATCAACCCTTGGAAGCAAGAAAATTTACATACACATTCGACCCTTACGACGCACTTGAACTGCATACCGGTGTGCTTAAAGAAGAGGCAAAAGATTATACGGTGGATGAACTCAAAGAATACTTCGACCCGGTTACTTTTGTCGAGCTTGATGTCGGTGTGAAGCTGAGTGAAGAAGAAAAAAAGATTGTAAAAGATTATTTTGACTCGCTGAATTTACTGAACGATTTTAAGGAAGGAAAATTACCAAAGCAAATCAAGATATCTGATTTCATGAAGAAATATATGAAAGGCCATTCAGAACGGTTCACGAAATACGTTCCCCGTTTTGTTGGACTTCAGAATTTCAAAGAGATGTTTAAAGATATGTATTTCTACACATCCTTCTGGAACGCACTACTGTACTCAATAATTGTTGTCCCCATTCAAACACTTTTGGCAATAATACTGGCGGTTGCGGCTAATTCAAAGATAAGAGGAGTTAACTTCTTTAAATCTGTTTTTTTCTTACCGGCTATTACATCTTCAGCCGCGCTTTCGATGATATTTTGGCTGATTTATTCTAAACCAGGCGTACTCAACAAAATCTTACTCGCACTTTTTGGACGGCTTGGGTTTCAGCCTGTAGATTACCTCAACGAACCGAAAGTAGCTCTCTTTGCAATCATGGCAATGAATATCTGGTCAACCGCAGGGTATTTCATGGTCACGTTCTTAGCTGGTCTTCAGGATATACCCTCGAGTATTTACGAGGCAGCTCGAATCGATGGAGCCACGGGCACTCAGATTTTTTGGAAGATAACTATCCCTCTTTTAAGGCCGCAGATAGTTTTTGTTTCTATAATGGGAACGATCGGTTGTATGCAGGTGTTTGACCAGATCTATTTCTTGATCAGGAACTTGAGAAACATAACAATATCTTACTATATCTACAAGAACGCGTTCGAGTACGGAAAAATGGGTTACGCCTCAGCGCTCGCTGTTGTACTATTTGCAGTAATATTGGCGCTTTCTCTCATTCAACGTAAAGTTATCAAAGAAGAATATTAGAGAGTAAAAAAAGGCAACTGGGTGGTGTTATCATGACTGAAAAAAGGAATAGTACCGCTGTCATCATCTCTTACTTAATATTAATAGCTTACACGATTGCTACACTTTTTCCGTTTACGTGGGCAATTCTTATTTCACTTACGCCGATAACTTACATTGATGCCCAGGGAAATGAAAAAGGCGTGAACATATTCGATTGGCCTCCAAAAATCAAGCTTTTTCCAAAGCCTTCAGCTTTTGGTGCACCACTTACTTTTGCAAATTACAAACTCATATTTGAAGTTGTTCCATTGTACAGAAGGTGGTTATTGAACACAATCATCTATGCTGGTCTTTTGACGCTTGGAAACATCTTGCTAAATTCTCTCGGTGGATATGCGTTTGCGAGGTTGAATTTCCCGCTGAAGAATTTTTGGTTCACTATGTTTCTTGCTACGATGATGGTCCCCGGTCAAGTGACATTGATTCCGCAGTACAATTTGCTTGTCAGATACGGTCTTGTGAACACGTACACTGGATTGTTCCTCCCGAAACTTACCAACGTGTTCGGTTTGTTCCTGATGAGGCAATTTTTCTTAAATTTTCCAAAAGAGCTTGAAGAAGCAGCAAGAATCGATGGTTCAGGGATACTTAGAACCTATTTCAGGATTGTCTTACCGAACGCCTTGCCAGCGGTCAGTGCTTTGGCTATTTACACATTTCTTGGAGCTTGGAACGACTTCCAGTGGCCACTTATCATTTTGAGCAACAAAGAAATGTACACGCTCACACTTGGTCTCAACTTCTTTAAGACCTCTTACTACACATACTGGCAGTATATGATGGCTGCGTCGATCTTTATGACAGTACCAATGCTCATCATCTTTCTGTCGTTCCAGAGGTACTTCATTGAAACTGGAAAAGCGGTAGCAGTGAAAGGATGAAAAAATAAAAGCAAAGAGAAATATAAAGAAGGTATAGAGGCTACGAGGAGGGATTCTTAGTGAGACCGAAGGCTTGTATATTCGATCTTGATGGTGTTATTGTCGATACAGCCAAATACCACTACTTGGCATGGAAAAGACTGGCTAAAGAACTTGGCTTTGAGTTCACAGAAAAGGATAACGAGCGACTGAAAGGCGTTAGTAGGATGGCATCTTTAGAAATTCTTCTATCCGTAGGTGGCATTCAAATTGACGACGCAAGTGTTAAGGAACAACTCGCTGATAAGAAAAATACATGGTATGTAGAATACATCAGCCAAATGACCAAAGATGAGATATTACCTGGGGTTGAAGACTTTCTTAAGATGTTGAAAGAGAATGGAATAAAGATAGCCATAGGTTCAGCAAGCAAAAACACGATGACGATTCTCAACAGGATAGGCATCAAGGACATATTTGATGCGATCATCGATGGAACAAAGATAACAAAAGCCAAGCCAGACCCAGAAGTCTTCTTAAAAGCTGCTCAAGAGCTGAACGTAAGGCCGGAAGAGTGCTGTGTTTTTGAAGATGCGGTTGCAGGTATCGAGGCTGCAAAAGCCGCAGGAATGAAAGTCATAGGTGTTGGAGATCCTTCAATTTTAAAAGGTGCGGACAAAGTTATTCAGTCGTTCGTTGGTCAAGGTATTGAATTGATAGAATTTTGATATTAGAAACGGAGGGAAGAACTGTGTGGACGGTTGTAAGAGACAAGTACGCTGCTGAGAAAAACCTCGTTTACGAAACGCTCTTCACATTAGCAAACGGCTACATGAGTCTGCGTGGTAGAGAAGAATTTTCAAAGGTTACAATGAAAGGTACTTACGTTGCTGGCGTATTTGACAAACACTTGGCACAAGTTACTGAATTAGTGAATCTGCCGGATCCATTAGTTTTTAAGATCTACTTGGACAACGAAGAAATTTCACTTGATTACTCTGAGCTTTTGAAATATGAACGTAAGCTCGACATGAAAAACGGAACGCTGAATTCGGTCTACGAGTTCAAAGTTAATGGGAAGGTACTTCGCGTTGAATCTCAAAGATTTGTAAGTCGCGCAAACATTCACAGATTTGGGATCAAGTACACGATTACCCCTGTGAACTTCTCTGGGAAAATCATTGTAGAAAATTGTATAGATACAGCCACGTACAATGGTCATTTAGATCCGCTCAACAAAATACAGCACTACTTTGTAACAAAGATTTTCGACCTTAAGCCAGGTGTACTTGCGTCTGTTAAAACGTACGACAAAGGACACATCGTCTCCTTAGCCACATCTCTAACTGGTAAGAATCGATTCGGAGAGAACGTACTTATGTACAGAAAATACAGAAATATAGGTCAAAATCCACAGGAAAGTTATACGATTTTCCTTTCTGAAGGAGAGCCGGTAATCTTAGAAAAATACGGTGTTATTTACACCTCAAGAGATATCGGACTGAAAAGCGAAGATAAAGAAGACGAAGTGGTTGCCAAAACATCGTGCGAGCTTGATAGCTTTATAGTCTTAGGCTTGGAAAAAGAGCTGGAAGCGCACACAAGACATATGAACGACATTTGGCAGAGGATGGATATAGTTATAGACGGTGATGAAACTGCGCAGACAGGGATAAGGTTCAACTTATTCCACCTTTATGCCTGCGCTCCAGATGACCCAAGAGTGAGCATTGGAGCAAGGGGAATACACGGTGAGGGATACAAAGGACACGTATTCTGGGATACGGAGATATTCATGTTCCCATTTTTCCTGTACACATTACCAGAATACGCGAAGAACTTGCTTTTGTACAGATACAACACACTCGATGGTGCAAGAAGGAATGCTCAGATGAACGGCTATAAAGGTGCTCAATTTCCTTGGGAGTCAGCAGACGACGGACTCGAAGTTACCCCCAAGTGGGGAGAAGACTATCTTGGGAATCCCGTGAGGATCTGGACCGGTGATGAAGAATTTCATATAAACGCTGATATTGCAGTTGCCTTGGTTCACTACCATTCCGTCACAGGAGACGACCAATTCATGATAGATTACGGCGTGGAGCTACTGCTTGAAACTGGACGGTTCTGGGCATCGAGACTTGAGTACAACTCAGAAAAAGATAGATACGAGATACGTAAAGTAATAGGTCCAGACGAATTCCACGAACATGTCGACAATAACGTTTACACGAACTACCTTGCAAAATGGAACATGTTGAAAGCTGTGGAATACTATGAATGGCTCTCACAAAAATCACCGTTGAAATTTGAGAAGTTAAAAACTCTGTTGGGCCTTACCGAAGAAGAGGTTCATAACTGGAAGTCATTGGCGGAGAAAATCTACATTCCAAGAAAAGAAGGCGAAAAGCTGATAGAACAGTTCGAAGGTTACTTCCAACTGGAAGAAGTTGAAATAACCGAGTGGGATGAGAACGGGCTACCTAAATGGCCAAAGGGCCTTGATCTAACGAAACTGAACGAAACTAAGCTAATCAAACAACCCGATGTTGTCATGCTAATGCTGGTTTTACCCGAAGAATTCGACGAAGAAGAAATGAAAATAAACTACGAATACTACGAGAAAAGAACCATGCATAAATCATCTCTAAGTCCATCGATGTACTCCATCATGGGGCTTAAGGTTGGTGACACCCATAACGCGTACAAATACTTTATGAAAACGCTTCTTGTAGACCTTGAAGACAACCAAGGAAACACGAACAACGGGTTCCACGCAGCAAGTGCTGGTGGTGCATGGCAGTGTGTTGTCAACGGCTTTGGTGGAATGACCCTCGGAAGCGACAAGATTCTCAACTTTTCACCCTGGTTGCCCGAAAATTGGAAGAGTATCGCATTTAACGTAAACTACAGGGGTAATCTACTGAATGTATCTATCGAAAAGGGCAGAATAACTATCGTTTCACCTTCAGAGCTTGAAATAAGGATAAAAGGTGAGAAACGCAAATTGATAGCTGGCAAGAATGAATTTCAGCTATAAACAAAAAAGGCTACTACCCGACCGGTAGTAGCCTTTATTTTTTACAAATTTCTCCTAAGACCGTTAACGTATTTGATTTCTCCAGAGCTCTTCAGAGGTATCGTTTTATAATTCAAATTATGTTGTGCGATGATCCTTCGTATTGTTCTTGTTCTTGACCTCATGACTATCGATTCTGTGATTGCGGTATTCTTGTAGAATCTGACACCTTTGAGCATATCTCCATCGGTAACTCCTGTAGCAGCGAATATCACGTTGTCGGATTTGATAAGGTCATCTGTCTTGTAGACCTTCTCAAGATCGTATCCCATTTCTAATAACTTATTTCTCTCGTTTTCATCCATAGGCCAGAGTTTTACTTGTATTTCACCGCCAAGTGATTTCAGTGCAGCAGCTGCGAGAAGTGCCTCAGGTGAGCCACCGATACCGATGTATATGTTGACATTGCTTTCTGGAAGAGCGGTTGCTATCGCAGCAGCTATGTCACCATCGCTGATGAGCTTTATCCTCGCTCCTACCCTTCTTATCTCATCTATAATTTCCCTATGTCTGTCTCTATTCAGCACAACGCATGTGAGTTCCGAAATCTCCATACCCAAAATAGCCGCCGCTACTCTGAGATTTTCCCTTATAGTTGCGTTTATGTCCAACTTTCCAGCTAGTTCAGGTCCAACGGCGAGTTTGTACGAATAGTACGTTGGCAAAAATTCAATACCACCTTTTTCCGTTGCGGCGATGACGCTGATGGCGTTTGGAAGGCCGTATGCGACGAGTCTTGTCCCATCGATAGGATCAACTGCGATGTCCAACTCTGGGTCGTCATCCGCCCATCTACCAACTTGCTCGCCAAGGTAGAGCATGGGAGCTTTGTCCTTTTCACCTTCGCCGAGCACAACTGTTCCCTTCATTTCGATATAGTCAAGCATACCGCGCATAGCATCTGACGCCATTTTGTCTACCATTTCCTTGTCTCCGCGTCCCAAGTATCTACTTGCCATCAAAGCCGCAGCTTCGGTAACCCTAACAAGTTCTAATGTTATCTCCTTTTCCATACCGTTCCCCCCTCTTTTGTTCTGACTATAAAATTGTAGCACTCGAGTAGCGAGTAATGTAATTGTTACATTATAATGCATACAAGAATATTATAAGCTGTACGAAAGCATACTGAAAAATTTTACACAGGTTCGTCTAAAAATACCGTTTTTAGACCAAAACAAAGGAAGGAAAAGCTATATAAACCTATAGCTAACCTGCTTTGAAGTCTTTTAAGATGTCGACGTTCAGATCGATTAATGTTACCTGATTTCGGTAGGCGATCTTCGAGAAGTAAAATCCGTCGGAACTCCTTGTGAGGGGGATAGGAGCGGTTATGATAGTGTCCTGAAAAGGTTCTCCTGGGACAACGCAGTAAAATGGGAACATCTGACTAATCATCCATGCAGTTTTCTTATCAAGGCTAACCACAATCTTAGCTCCGTGTTTTTCAAAGCTGCGCAGTTTGTGAACATCAAAAGAAGATATGAAGTTGGCTCTATTTCCATGCTTGAAAATTAAAACACCGTTTTTATCTAGGAACACCACATCCTTTTTCAAAAGTCTTTTCGTAGTCTTCAAATCTGCTTGAGTGAAGTTTCGTGCTACAATTACGTCAGCCGTGTTCAGCTCTAATGAAAATTCCTTCAACACACTTTGCAAATCTCTCCCATCGTAATGGATAATAGCTAAAGTTAATGTCTGGCTTTTTTGTTTGCCAAGGATTCTCGAGAACCTGAAGAACTTTTTGAACAAATTCAAGATTAGTCCAAAAAAACTTATGAGGAACCCATTCAGCTCATTCATACACTTGTAGTTGCCGACACATGCGACTTTAGTTGTGTCAAAAAACAGCCACTTCCCTCCTTTCGAACATCAGTGCCTTGCTTTTTCCAGACGTAGCGATCTGACCTTTCGTTCTAAGGGTAGTTAACCAAGGTTTTCACAAGCTCGTCACTTCAACGATGAGTGATTGACTAGGTTATCTCCTAACAGCGAATTTGTTGGATTTGTCGAGAATTACTTGTTCAAGACAACGATCCTGCCGAATACGTATTTTCTGAGGGAAAGCAGGGATATCGGTCTTCTGTCTACCTTATTTTGATGTATCCCATCCGGCATCTCTGCGGCATCCCAGACCCATATATTTCCATAACCATCGATTTTTTCGAAGATCATCACGTGGTCGTAAACGGTATCTTCGTTTGTGTCAATGAAGATTAGATCTCCTTTCTTTAAGTCTTTCAGATCAGAGATAGGTTTGGTGTTGTACTTATATAGATTATCTGCTGTCACGTCGTACACAAGAAAGCCTTGGTATATAAACCTTTCGTGACCAAGGAGCTTAAGTAAATACAGAACCAATCCACTACAGTCTAAACCAGTGCTATCGATTCCTCCCCAAACGTAAGGAAGACCTTGCAATCTCTTCAATTCGGAAAACATTTTATCTATCTCTGTTTTTGATAACTCACGTGTTGGAAAAGCTAAACTCAAAGATGTGAAAATTAACAAAATGACGATGAATAGTGCGAGCTTAATTAGAATGTACGTTTTGCGCATAGTATCCAGCCTCCGAGGAATAGAATAACTACTATGGATTATACCACATACATCCCGTGTTGAAAAACCACGTTGTGTGGTATAATCTTAGGTAAGTAACACATATTTCAATAAAAGATACAAAAGGAGGTTTAAGGTGATGGAGTGGGTGTATATAAAGAACTTAAAAGACTATATTGATAAAGAAGTTGAGCTACGCGGTTGGGTAAGAAGAAAAAGATCCAGCGGGAAGATAATGTTCATCGAATTTCGCGATGGCACGGGTTTTGTTCAGGTAGTTGTTGAAAAGAGCACGGTTGGTGATGAAAATTTCACCGCTGCTGACAAGTTGAGGTTAGAATCTTCGGTTATCATAAAAGGTAAGGTCAGAAGAGATGAAAGGGCACCAAGCGGAGTTGAAGTTCTCGCAACGGAAGTTATCCCCGTTCAAATCCCGACAGAAGATTTCCCCATCCAAAAACCAGACCACAGTATCGACTACCTTATGGAGCACCGCCATCTCTGGCTCAGGGCAAAGCGCCAGTTCCACATTATGAGAATAAGGGATGCGGTGATTAAAGCAATTAGAAAATTCTACTGGGAAAGGGATTTTGTACAAATAGATACACCAATTTTCACAGGTGCTATCGGTGAGACTGCAGGCAACCTTTTCGAAGTTGATTACTTTGACTACGGTAAAGTTTATCTCACGCAGACAGGACAGCTCTACCTCGAAGCTGCTTGTATGGCATTCGGAAAGGTTTACAACCTTGGCCCAACATTCAGAGCGGAAAAATCAAAGACCCGAAGGCACCTTATAGAATTCTGGATGAACGAAGCTGAGGTTGCATATTACGAGCACGAAGACAACGTAAAACTCCAAGAAGATCTGGTTTACTATATCGTCCAATACGTTCTCAACAACGCATACGATGACCTTGTTGCTATTGGAAGAGATGTATCAAAGCTTGAAAAAGTCCAAAAACCATTCCCAAGGATGACCTACACAGAAGCTGTTAAATTCCTCCAAAACCAGGGATTTGATATCAAATGGGGAGATGATTTTGGGGGCGATGAAGAGACTGTATTGGCAAAACAATTCGACAGTCCGTTGTTCGTAACCCACTATCCAAGACAGGCAAAGGCATTCTACATGCAGCCTGACCCAGAAAATCCACAAGTTGTGCTCTGTGACGACTTACTCGCACCAGAAGGTTACGGTGAAATTATAGGTGCTTCACAGCGTATCCATGATTACGACTTGCTCGTCGAAAGACTTAAAGAAAACAATCTACCTGTTGAAAAATACGATTGGTACCTTGACCTAAGGAAATTTGGTTCAGTCCCACACAGCGGATTTGGACTCGGTGTTGAAAGAACGATAGCGTGGATCGCTGGTCTTGAGCACATTCGAGAAGCCATACCTTTTGCGAGAACGCTCTACAGAGTGCATCCATAAAACAGTTATGAAGGAAAAACAAAGAGCGGGAGGCTTTGTGCCTCCCGTTTTATAAAAAAGCTTATTATGAGGTGAACAGGAATGATATGGTGGGTGTTGATAGTATTTTTCGGGGGCTTTTTTGTAGGAAAACTTATAAGAACGGATTGGATAGGTAAATACAAACTCGTGCTCGTATTGACTATGTTATTACTTTTCTCACTCGGATTAGAAATCGGCAGTAACGATGAACTATTCCGAAAAATTGACACCATATTACTCTACGGACTTTCGATAGCAGTTGCTGGGAGTTTGGGAAGCTTCATCTTTGGATTAATTCTTGAAAAAACATTTGGGGACGAAAAGTCTAAAAACAACAGTAAGAAACTTCTAAATGAAGAGGGGGAGCAGTAAAGTGGCGGTCCTTTTTCTAATCAGTTCTGTTGTCGTTGGTGTGCTTGTTGGAAGAATAACTCACTTCCAACTCCCAAGTGGTTCTGTTGAAGTCGTTTTGTACATGCTTGTAGCACTCGTAGGATTGGACTTAAGTAAAGAGAAAATTGAGAAGAAGTTTTTCAAAGACATACTCCTTGTAATCTTATCAACGCTGTTGGGAACGCTACTATTTGCGTTTATACTTTCTTTCTTCATCCCACTGAAAAAGCTTGAAACATTACTTGCTGCCTCAGGTTTTGGTTGGTACAGTCTGTCTGCAATATTGATTACAAGTAGTTACAGTGCTTACATAGGTAGTATCTCATTTTTTGCAAACGTATTCCGAGAACTGATAGCCATAGTTATATCTCCGTTTGCGTTAAAGCACACAAGATATGGAACAATATCCGTTGCTGGTGCCACTTCGATGGACACACTCCTGGGAATCATCGCCATGTACAGCGACAGGGAAACCGCGTTAGTTTCATTTGGGCATGGGTTTATAGTTTCTCTATTGGTACCTGTTTTCGTGAACTTCTTTTTGAAATTATTGGGCTAACTTTTCGATAAACTCTCGACGTACTGAACGTATTTCTCCACATCGAATTTCTTTTTAGCGCCTTCGTAACTCATATACCTGATCATTCCGAAGACGGGTCTTGGTTGCCAAGGTCTATCGTGAACACCACCTATTGCCCAAGCTATACCAGTGTATCCATTCGGGTCTCTGCCGTCAAGTTCGTACTTATCATTTAAATATATCGCATATTTCAAAGCTTCTTCGGGCGAGCTTGTCCATTCAAGAATCTTCTTCGCCCAGTACATTCTCATATAGCCGTGCATCTTACCTTTCACTACCATCTCCTTTTGCGCTGCATTCCACAGTTCATCGTGTGTTCTTGCCTGTTCTAACTCTTCCAAAGAATAAATGTATGGTCGCTTATCTTGTCTGTGCTCATTCAACGTCTTTTTCGCCCAGTCGGGAAATCCTTCGAAAGAATCATAGTTTTCGTTGTAGAAACAAAAATTATCGGCAAGTTCGCGTCGAACTATGAGCTCTTCCAGAAAACTTGCAACACTCTCTGGATATTCGTGTTCGTATTTGAGAGTTTCAAAAGCTACTCGTTGCGGAGCGATCTGGCCGAAATGAAGGTAAGCGGAAAGATTCGATGTTGCATCCTTTGTTGGGTCGTTGCGCTGTTCACCGTACCATTTCAACTTCTTTCTAAGAACTCTTTCAAAACCGACATTCCAGAGCTGTATCCCGGTTTCAACCATTCGACAGGTTTGACGGAAAAGTCGATGGTTAGCTTTGGTATCACTTCGCCTATTTCCTTAAACACACTTAACTTTTCATACTCCAAATTCGACACCGGCATCTTTTTTAGTTGCGGAAAGTCTGTGAGGAACTCATGCAAATACCTATGAATTTTCGGCCTCAAAGTGTACGCACCGTATTCTTGCTTTTGTGAGACAAATAAAGCTGGAACAACATTGTGAGCATCAACTTCGTAAATAGGTATGTTCAACTTCTGTGCTAAACTACTCTTCCAGGTTTTTACAACTTTTAATGGGTTGAAATCGGTGACGATCATACTTGCTTTGACAATATCAACAATGTTAAGTATTTCCTTCTCAGGTTCTCCGAAGGTGAATACTAATGGAATGTTGAACTCTTCGAGTACACCTTTGGTTTCGAATAGACCTTTTAGCATAAAATCGTACTGCCTGAGCGTGGCATCCAAAAACTTCGGAACGATGTTGAAAACCACTATTAAGTCAGAGTTGTGTTTTAAAGCTTGCTTTTGAGCGTACAGCAACGCCCAGTTGTCGTGTGCCCTTTGCTCTCGCTGCATCCAGTAAACCACGGGACCTTTTGATTGCTCAGCGCTGGTTTCAAAATCTTCGAGGCTCCGAATCCTTCTTTTGTCGCAGAACACCTCTTTGTAATCCACAACCATTCACCTCCTCACTTTTCAACAGTGTCTAGAAAAGAATGCAAAATTTCTGAGAATTTTTTAAAATCATGGATTCTGTACAAATTAGATGGGACCTTCAAATCGGAAGCACCGAAACCTTCAATGCATTCGAAAAATTTTTGGAAAGATAACGAAATTTCCTCTTCTAATCTCCTATCGGAAGGAATCAAAACTGCAAAGAGCGGTCTAGCAAATTGCGTCAAATAATCAATATGCCAATGCGATTTCTTGCTGGAAGAAAAATGTCTGAGCACCCTTTTTTCAAGGTTTACCATTCCTGAGCCGATATAAGCGTACGTGCCGCATTTCAACTTCCAGCAATTTCTTCCTACATTTAGCTTAATTGAGACATCGAGTGTTAGAACAATAACATACGCACCTCTCATCGAATATCCTCTCTTTGTTCTTTCTGAACAGATGTTGGAATTGGCACAAGCAGTATACCGTCTGAAAAACTACCGAACCCAAGGCATGTTTCTTTGGTTGGTAAATAAACAGTCAAAGCGCATATTAGCGCATCGTCAAAATCTTCTCGTTCCTTAACACAGCCAAATGACGTCCCACAAAATTCTATGTACTCAGAAAGCTTGCGCTCAATCTCTTCCAATTTTCTTAATCTTTCCTTTCTCTTGCCCCTTTTGTAACTGAACAACTTCCCAAAGAATTTAGCTGCTAAAGTAGCGTGTGGATACACTTCGTATACATTGTTATTAGCGAAGCTAAAACCTATTTCGTTTAGCTTTTCGTACAGCGCCGAAGGAAAAAATTCTGGATACCTTTCCGTGTTAACTGGATAAAGCGGCACCTTTATTGGATAATTTTTCAAGAATTCCAACTCATTTTCCCTGTGACCTTGCAAATTTTTGACAATCAATGGAGCGTCAACACCTATTACGGAAGGTCTCTTCAACTCCGAAACAACTTCAACAATCTCTTCCAGAGCCTTTGCATATACATATCTGTAAAGACTTAGCTTCCCAATTTCCCTATCTTCTCTCAATACAACAACTGCCGTTGGGTTTCTTCCAGTCCAAGATGGGTCAATGCCTATGAAATAATCAAACTCTTTTTCATATTGGATTGAAAACATAAACAGCCTCCTACATAAAAATATGGTATAAATAATTTAGCTTAAAAAAATTGAGGGCAGGACAACTTATGTCACCTTGGCTTTTAAGCCATTTAAGGAGTCTGTTGCCTGCCTTTAACCATGATTAGTTGGTTGGGCTTTCAGCCCTCGTCAGCATGGAGGATTGGTTCAGCAGGCTCCCTGCCCTCATCATTCGAAAGGAGGATTTTTCATGGATAACTTCCCTGTTTTCGTCGGCATCGATGTTTCCAAGGATAAGTTCAACGTCTGCGCTATCTCTAATCCCAGTTCCATCATCTTCGAATCTTCTTTCGATATGTCCCAGCAAGGCTTTTCCTCCTTCGCAAACAAACTCTCTGCCTTCCCAAAACAATCCATCATCATCGCTATGGAATCTACTGGCTGTTATCATCTCAACCTTCTGGCTTTCCTTTCTTCCAACGACTTTGCTTGCGCTGTTTTTAATCCTCTAACTGTTAAAAACTTTGCTTCTCTTCGAAAGACCAAAACCGACAAAATCGATGCTCGCATTATCGCTACTGCTTTGTTTTACCTACAACATCAAATTCCTTCTTCTGCTTTTGTCAACTCTGAGCTTCGTGATATTGTCAGAGCACGCGAAAACATTATCCACCGCATCGCAAAAGTTAAAGGCAATATCGAAAAACTGCTCAACGTTCTTTTCCCTGAACTCGAAAGAGTTACCAATATCTACAGTGACACTATCCTCAATCTTCTTTCTCATTTCCCTTCTGCCAAGGCTATTCAAAAGGCTCGTAATCTGGATGTGTTCTTTTCCAAAGACCGTGGCAGAAGTACAAAACTTAATGCTCAAAAACTTAAAGAACTCGCTAATAACTCGATTGCTCAATATTGGCCGATGAAAGAAAAGATTCTTGTGCAAAATATCAAAGAACTACAATTTTTACAGCAACAGCTTGAAGAATACGACAAGATGATGAAAGAATATTGCGAATGTAGTGCGATAAACCTTGATATCGAGATACTCACGTCAATACCAGGTATTGGTGAAAACAGCGCGATGCATTTCTTGGCAGAAGTTGGAGATATCTCAAGATTTAGTACATACAAAAAACTCATTGCGTATTGTGGACTCGATCCAAGCATTGCCCAATCAGGCAAAAGCAAAGTAGAAGGACACATATCGAAAAGGGGCAATGCCCACCTAAGACGAATACTATGGCTAATGGCAGTGAGTGTAGTGATTCACAACGAATATTTCCGAACATACTATGAACGAAAAAGGCAGCAAGGTTTACCGTACAAAAAAGCGATAATGTCAGTAGTACACAAGTTATTGCGAACGTTGTACGCAATGTTGAGAAAGAAAGAGAAGTTCAATATTGATTATGCTATCTCACACTCAAAACAAAAATTTAATTTTGCATAGTTGACTCCTTAGTGCAGGAAAACCACTTTCGGAAAAATTATACACCAATTGCCTAAATAAGGCACAAAATAATAATGGCTTCTTACAAGAATCAAAACAAGCTAATTCTAGAGTCTTTCGAAACGCCTGAGGAATAGGAAAGTGTTTGGAATGTGTAACAGAAGATTCGGATAATCCGTTACTGAGATTGACTTTACAGTTAACACAAACCATAGTAAAATGGCATTCGCCGTCTGAAAAAAGACAGGCAAAAAGGAAAACAAAAAGCGCAGTTGACAAAATCAAAAGCATGTGGTAAATTAAGTAACGCTTAAGAACGCTTAAGAAAAATTAAGCGGAAAAATTTGAGGTCTTGACAAAACTAATAGAGTGTGATAAATTAGCAAAGCGCACAGCAGCGACTCGATGAAGGTAAAAAAAGAGTCCGGTCATTGAAATACGAATAGCAGCCACCGAAAAAAGAAAAGAGCAGGGTTGAGCCTGACAAGGATTAGCTTGGAGGGTTTGATCCTGGCTCAGGGTGAACGCTGGCGGCGTGCCTAACACATGCAAGTCGAGCGGTGCAGCTGGAGGCTTTTGCCGAAGGCTGCATAGCGGCGGACGGGTGCGTAACGCGTAGGAACGTGCCCCCTGGAGGCGGATAGCCGTGGGAAACTGCGGGTAAACCGCCGTAGACTCGGGAGAGTAGAGGCCGAAAGGCGCCAGGGGAGCGGCCTGCGTCCCATCAGGTAGTTGGTAGGGTAACGGCCTACCAAGCCTACGACGGGTAGCCGGTCTGAGAGGATGGCCGGCCACAAGGGCACTGAGACACGGGCCCTACTCCTACGGGAGGCAGCAGTGGGGGATATTGGACAATGGGCGAAAGCCTGATCCAGCGACGCCGCGTGGAGGACGAAGCCCTTCGGGGTGTAAACTCCTTTTGTCGGGGAAAAAGGACTGATGGTACCCGACGAATAAGCCCCGGCTAACTACGTGCCAGCAGCCGCGGTAATACGTAGGGGGCGAGCGTTACCCGGAATCACTGGGCGTAAAGGGTGCGTAGGCGGCCGAGTGTGTCTGGCGTAAAATTCCACGGCTCAACTGTGGGTATGCGCTGGAAACTACTCGGCTTGGGTGCGGCAGAGGCAGACGGAACTGCTGGTGTAGGGGTGAAATCCGTAGATATCAGCAGGAACGCCGGTGGAGAAGTCGGTCTGCTGGGCCGTAACCGACGCTGAGGCACGAAAGCTAGGGGAGCGAACCGGATTAGATACCCGGGTAGTCCTAGCCGTAAACGATGCTCACTAGGTGTGGGGACGGAAGTCTCCGTGCTGAAGCGAACGCGATAAGTGAGCCGCCTGGGGAGTACGCCCGCAAGGGTGAAACTCAAAGGAATTGACGGGGGCCCGCACAAGCGGTGGAGCGTGTGGTTTAATTGGAAGCTAAGCCAAGAACCTTACCAGGGCTTGACATGCTGGTGGTACCGAGCCGAAAGGTGAGGGACCCTGCCGTAAGGTAGGGAGCCAGCACAGGTGGTGCACGGTCGTCGTCAGCTCGTGCCGTGAGGTGTTGGGTTAAGTCCCGCAACGAGCGCAACCCCTGCCCTTAGTTGCCAGCGGTAAGGCCGGGCACTCTAAGGGGACTGCCGGCGACGAGCCGGAGGAAGGAGGGGATGACGTCAGATACTCGTGCCCCTTATGTCCTGGGCGACACACGCGCTACAATGGGATGGACAGCGGGAAGCGAGGCAGCGATGCTGAGCAAAACCCTGAAACCATCCCCCAGTTCAGATTGTGGGCTGAAACCCGCCCACATGAAGCCGGAATCGCTAGTAATCGCGGATCAGCCACGCCGCGGTGAATACGTTCCCGGGCCTTGTACACACCGCCCGTCAAGCCACCCGAGTCGCGGGCACCCGAAGACGGTGACCCTTAGGGGCGCCGTTGAGGGTGAACGTGGTGAGGGGGGCTAAGTCGTAACAAGGTAGGTGTACCGGAAGGTGCGCCTGGATCACCTCCTTTCTAAGGAGAGGTTGGTGGCTGCTATTCGGATTTGAGTGATCGGGCTCGTAGCTCAGATGGTCAGAGCGCACGCCTGATAAGCGTGAGGTCGGAGGTTCGATTCCTCCCGAGCCCACCATGGGTGGGGACATAGCTCAGCTGGGAGAGCACCTGCTTTGCAAGCAGGGGGTCAGGGGTTCGAATCCCCTTGTCTCCACCAATGGGTGGAGGGTCATTGAAAAGTGCATAGGGTAAGGTGAAGGTACTAAGGGCACGCAGTGGATGCCTAGGCGGCAGGAGGCGAGGAAGGGCGTGGCAAGCTGCGAAAAGCCTGGGGGAGCTGCAAGCGAGCGTTGATCCCAGGATTCCCGAATGGGGCAACCTGCACGGGAGCAATCCCGTGCGCCCGAAAGGGTGCGAAACCCGGGGAAGTGAAACATCTCAGTACCCGGAGGAGAAGAAATCAAACGAGATTCCCTGAGTAGAGGCGATCGAAAGGGGAGGAGCCTAAACCAGCCTTAGTGCTGGGGTTGTGGGACACAGCTAGGCTGAGACCGCTCTGAGGCGTTGTGTAGCCGAACAGTCTGGGAAGGCTGGCCGTAGAGGGTGATAGCCCCGTAGGCGAAACGCAACGCGCAGGAGTGGCTGTGATCCCGAGTAGCGCGGGACTCGAGGAATCCCGCGTGAATCAGGGGGGACCACCCTCCAAGGCTAAATACTACCTGCCGACCGATAGCGCAACCAGTACCGTGAGGGAAAGGTGAAAAGCACCCCGGAAGGGGAGTGAAAGAGACCTGAAACTGCGTGCCTACAAGAAGTCGGAGCCCGCGAGGGTGACGATGTGCCTTTTGATTAATGAGCCTGGGAGTTACCGTACCTGGCGAGGTTAAGCCGGTAGAGGCGGAGCCGAAGCGAAAGCGAGTCCGAAGAGGGCGGAAGTCAGGTACGGTAGACCCGAAGCCGGGTGAGCTACCCATGGGCAGGATGAAGGTGGGGTAAAACCCACTGGAGGTCCGAACCGGTGGATCGTGAAAAATCCTCGGATGACCTGTGGGTAGGAGTGAAAAGCTAACCGAACTCGGTGATAGCTGGTTCTCCCCGAAATGCATTGAGGTGCAGCCTCGGCAGTTCTGTGGTGGAGGTAGAGCACTGATAGGGCTAGTGGGGTTACCTGCGAACCCTGTCAAACTCCGAATGCCACCACACTAGATGCCGGGAGTGAGCCCGCGAGGGATAAGCTCCGCGGACGAGAGGGGAACAACCCAGACCGTCGGCTAAGGGCCCCAAGAGGTGGCTAAGTGTGAAGAGGAAGGATGTGGTGCGTCCTAGACAACCGGGATGTTGGCTTAGAAGCAGCCATCATTTAAAGAGTGCGTAACAGCTCACCGGTCGAGACGCACTGCGCCGAAAATGTGCGGGGCTGAAGCCACCCTCCGAAGCCACGGAACCAGCGGAAGCTGGTTGGTAGGGGAGCGTTCCGCGGTAGGGAGAAGGTAGACCCGTGAGGGCTACTGGACGAGGCGGAAGTGAGAATCCAGGCATGAGTATACGAGAGGATGGTGAGAATCCATCCCCCCGAAAGCCTAAGGGTACCTGGGGAAGGGTCGTCCGCCCAGGGTGAGTCGGGACCTAAGGGAAACCCGAAAGGGGTACCCGATGGGAAACCGGTTAATATTCCGGTACCACCTGCGTATCGAAACTGCAAGCGGGGACGCAGGAGGCTAAGTTCCGGGGATAAGTGGCAAATCCCTCCAAGCGGTTAGGCGAAGAGGGCTGTAGGTAAGTCCGCAGCCTGAGCTGAGCCGTGAAGGGGAGAGCCTTCGGGCTCAACGGGACTGACGCCAGACTGCCAAGAAAAGCCGCGTGTAGTGATACGTGGGTGCCCGTTCCGCAAACCGACACAGGTAGGCGGGCTGAGAAAGCTAAGGGGAGCGGGATAACCCTTGCCAAGGAACTCGGCAAATTGGCCCCGTAACTTCGGGAGAAGGGGTGCTACGGTAGGTTGAACCCAGGGGAAGCCGCAAGGTGGAAACTGGGGGAGGCCGAGGTAGCCGCAGTGACAAGGCCCTGGCGACTGTTTACCAAAAACACAGGTCTCTGCAAACTCGATGAGAGGAAGTATAGGGACTGACGCCTGCCCGGTGCCGGAAGGTTAAGGGGAGGGGTGCAAGCTCCGAACCGAAGCCCCGGTAAACGGCGGCCGTAACTATAACGGTCCTAAGGTAGCGAAATTCCTTGTCGGGTAAGTTCCGACCTGCATGAATGGCGTAACGACTGGGGCACTGTCTCGGCAGGGGACCCGGTGAAATTTCAGTCTGGGTGAAGATGCCCAGTACCCGCAGCTAGACGGAAAGACCCCGTGGAGCTTTACTGTAGCCTGGTATTGTGCTCTGTTGCGGCGTGTACAGGATAGGTGGGAGGCTGAGAACCGTGCTCGCCAGGGTGCGGGGAGCCGCCGGTGGGATACCACCCTCGTCGCAGCGGAGTTCTAACCTACGCGTGTGGAGAGCACGCGAGGGACAGTGCCAGGTGGGCAGTTTGACTGGGGCGGTCGCCTCCTAAAGGGTAACGGAGGCGCGCAAAGCTCGGCTCAGGTGGGTTGGAAATCCACCGTAAGAGTGCAAGGGCAAAAGCCGGGCTGACTGCGAGACCGACGGGTCGAGCAGAGGGGAAACCCGGTCCTAGTGACCCGGCGACTCCGAGTGGAAGGGTCGTCGATCAACGGACAAAAGTTACCCCGGGGATAACAGGCTAGTCTAGCCCGAGAGTTCACATCGACGGCTAGGCTCGGCACCTCGATGTCGGCTCATCCCATCCTGGGGCTGAAGCAGGTCCCAAGGGTTAGGCTGTTCGCCTATTAAAGGGGTACGTGAGCTGGGTTCAGACCGTCGTGAGACAGGTCGGTCCCTATCTGCTGCGGGCGCAGGAGGCTTGAGGAGGGTCGCCCTTTGTACGAGAGGACCAGGGTGAGGGAGCCTCTGGTGTACCAGCTGTCCTGCCAAGGGCATACGCTGGGTAGCCACGCTCCTGAGCGATAACCGCTGAAAGCATCTAAGCGGGAAGCGCGCTCCAAGATGAGGCCTCCAAGGCCGGTCCGAGAAGAGGACCTTGATAGGCCGGTGGTGGGAGCACAGCGATGTGTGGAGCCAACCGGTACTAATAGGCCGACTCCTTCACCTTGACCCTATGCACTTTTGAATGACCCTGGGTGCCGATACCGCGGTGGGAAACACCCAGTTCCATTCCGAACCTGGCCGTTAAGCCACCGTGGGCCGATGGTAGTAAGGGGGCGACCCCTTGCGAGAGTAGGTAGTGCCCAGGATTCCTATATGCTCAAAAAAGCCTCTGTATATCGCAGAGGCTTTTTTATTTTTTGTTGGTTTCTGTCAAAAAGAAAATCAGCTCTTAATGTTATATCAGAAAGTTTTTCTAGTGAACTCAAAAATGTTAAGAATGTATGAACAATGTCCCATCAAGGTAAGAAGTGGTATAATTACAATCGAGGGGTAGCAAACCACGACAAAATAAGAAGTTTTAAAGGGACTTTCTTGAAGAGCTGAGTCGGGGTGGAATAGTGGGGGAAGTCAAAGTGCTTGCTAAGAACAACTTCAGGAGTTCTTTTCGTTTCAGAGCTGTACTCTTGATACTCTTGTCTTTTTCGCTTTTCTTCGTACTTTACATCACCTTAGGAATAGTTAATGCACCTTGCGGAACAGTTATTGAATGGAATCAGGAGCTGGGAAAGTACTACGAATTTCACAAACCTTCCAAAATCGTTTTGAATGGAACCTTCGAGTTCGATGGGGTTAATAACTATATTGTTTTTCAAAAAGTCTTGGCAACGAAGATGGATGTCTACATCAACGGTTACCATGTTGTTTCGTTTGGTGATGGGACTGGCAATCTTTGGCCAAGGTCTCGTGTTGTTAGAGTGCCAAAAGTACTATTGCAAGAGAATAGAACTAATAAGATCAGATTGTTGACAAACCCCCACTTTTCGATAAACGAAAGGTGGGGTTTTATTATCGCCAATACAACTTTTGAGAAAAATTCTAATAAAACTTCCAAATTTTTGCCCTTCCCTGGACCTCCCTTCCCCTTTTTCCATATCCAATTCGCTAATTTTTTCATGTTAAAACATGTGCAAGTCAATAACACTTGCATGTGCACCTTTTCTATCCCCCTCAGCATCGTCACCCTCATACCGTGCTTCTCCTTCAAGTCCGCAAATACCCTCTCTATCGTCTTGCTTCTTTCTTTGTACAACTCTTTACATTCTTTCGTGTGCCTTAAATACTCTACTTCTTCCATGTATTCTTCCCATACATGTCGGGTGATTATCTTCGTGTGATTCTTACTGCTTGTACATCTACCTAAATCTTCACATTTCTCACATACCTTCGGATCCGATTTGTATTCTTTGTACCCTTTTCTGTTTGTTGTTGAGTATTCTAATATCTGCCCTTGTGGACATATGTAGCAATCGTAATATTCATCGTATACGAATTGTCTTTTTTTGAAATACCCTTCTTTGTGTTGTGCACGTGTGTATGGCATGCACGGGACTATACCTTCGTCCATCAATAGCTTACATATCGGTGGAGTCTTGTATCCTGCATCCAAAGCTGCCCTTTTCGATTTGCCAGCGTTCTTTTTTGTTTTATTGAATAAGTTCTCAAACACCATGCTGTCGTGGACATTTGCTGGTGTTGTTATACAGCTTAGTATTATCCCGTTCTTATCGCATGCTATGTGTGCAGAATATCCGAACTGGTGTTCTTTTTCATTTTTGTTTATCATCCCGCTATCTGGGTCTGTCGTGCTTATTTTTATTTCCTTCAGTTTTACTTTCTCATGTGTGAAATCCAAAGGCTTCAATCCGTGTTTTTGCCTATCTTTGTTTATTTCTTCTTCTAAAGCTTGTTTGTATGTCTTGGTTTGCTCCTCTACAAATACCTTCTCGTACTTTTTCTTGTTCGCACTTGCTTTGATGTGTGTTGAATCCATGAACACGGCATCCATATTTACCAAGCCATGCTCGATTGCTTGCTGCAGTATTTTGTTGAAGATTTGCTCAAACAAATCGGTTCCTTTGAACCTACGTTCGTAGTTTTTACTGAACGTGCTGAAATGAGGGATGGTATCAGAAAACCCGAATCCGAGAAACCATCTGTATGCGACGTTTGTTTGTATTTCCTTTATGGTTTGACGCATGGATTTTATGCCGAACATATATTGGATAATGGTAATTTTAATTAACACAACGGGGTCAATACTAGGTCTGCCATTATTGAGGCAGTACTTGTCTTTGACAAGGTCGTAGATGAAATCGAAATTGATGGCGGATTCGATTTTTCTGACGAGGTGGTCATGAGGGACGAGTTGCTCGATGGAGACGGATTCGATTTGTTCTCTGCGTGATTTATCTTTGTTGATGGTCAGCATGTATATTCCTCCTACTATTTGTGTAAAAAAAGAGGATCCTGTTTGGAAAGGATCCTCTTTTGAAGAGATTATACTTGAACAAGTTATACTTTGTCAACAGTCTGCTAATAAGATAAAGGTTACACTCTACGGTTTGGTCGGAGCTGGGATATATGGACAACCGTATGCCACAATTCCGCAAGTAGCCGTCCAGAGAGCTGCTTTGATAGATTTGTTTAGAAATAATATAACTCTTATTGGGATAGGAATGACTGCTCTAATACTATACTTACTGATTATTGCTTATCAAAGCTTAAGCAGAGATGAAAAGCTTGTTTATCGCTATTTGATGATAGCTTCCAGCTTCATGATAGCCTCCCTCATTCAGTTTGTCTATCGTGAGAGTTCTGGGAGTCCCGAGATGTATTTAATTTTTGAAGAGTTGGGAGTAACTGCCTCACCTTTTATTATTACTTACCTATTTTTTGCCATAAGGACTCTTTCAGTACCTGATAAAGCAATTAACAGAAAGCTAAAGGCATTCTTGAAATATTTCCCTGTGGTCTTGCTTGCATTGGCTCTATTTTCCACTAAGGTAAAATACATTCACATTGCAAGTACGCTTTCAGAACTTTATTCATTAGCTCTTATCTTTTCTGTTTTATTTTTTGTTTTTAGGTACAAAATCCTTGATTTCGTATTTCCTATTTCGTTTTTGGTGATGACTGGTATCGAAACTTTGTACGTGCTTTCATTCAACAAATCAAATGAACTCATGATCCACTACGGTCGCTTTGTTTTCTTAGTGTACGTGGGGACTGTAACTATGGGAAGATTCAAAAAGATTTCTGCTTCTCACGAAAGACTGAAAAATGAAAACCTTATTGATTCACTCACAGGGGTGTATAATAGAAAGGTAATAGACCTTGTTCCAAAGAAGGGAACGTTCGTACTTCTTGATCTTGACGGTTTTAAACTTATAAACGACAAGTATGGCCATGTTTATGGTGACCAAGTTTTGAAAAGGTTCGCTGAGATTGTGAAATCGCACATTAGAAGTGAAGATTACTTTATACGGTTGGGAGGAGACAAGTTCTGTCTGATCTTTAATTCGGTAGAGGAAAAAGATGTGCATAAAATCATCATTCGCTTGTACAACGACTGTCGTAACGAACTCAACCTAGGCTTTTCGTACGGAACAGCTCCGTTCGATGATTTCGATAAAGCGTACGAAACGGCTGATAAAGTGATGTACGAAAAAAAGATGGAAAAGTATGCTCAGGAACTGAAAAAGCGAGAAAAAAGATGAAACGGTATTTAAAAGACCAACAAGGAGGAGGTGCTCAAATGCGAGGAAAGAAATTTTTCGGTTTGGTTGGAGTGCTGATTTTGATGCTGCTGTTTGCGTTCTCTACTGTATCGTTAGCACAAAACACTCAGTTTATTGTCAAGAAATTAACTGTCACTTTCCCAGACCCACTTTTTAAATCTGTTGGAACTAAAACGTTTTCTGTGCAATACATCAAGTTATATGAGGATAAAGAAAGCAAAGGTTATATCTTGAAAGCTTGGCTATTCCAATCTGTAAATGTTCAGGAAACAAAAAACACTTTCAAAATCCGAGCTGTTAGTGCTGATGGTAAAAAAGAATACGTCGAAGAGCTCAAAGCAGAACGTGACAAGCTGTACCTTCGCTTACCTCTTGTCCTCGTTATCATGCCTTCCAATTATACATTGTACGTCGACAACCAGATCGTTGAGCAATCCAAACAAACTTCAGGTGGTGATGTCAACGTGCCAATCTTTGGTGATAAATCAGAAGCAGGAATGGTGCTTTTGGTCAAAACACAAAGCGGATACAGAGCTATTTCAGAAGGTGAAACAATATCAAAAGATGATGTTGTACTTCTCCAAATCATAGCTGGTACTTTCCCAACGGGTGGCTACAGAATCGAACTGGATGAACCGGATATCGTGTATCCAGTTGGAAATAATCCAGGAAAAATAACCCTGACAGGAACATTCTACAAGCCAGGTCCCGGTGATATGGTAACTCAGGCGTTTACAACACCAACAAAAACGATAGAACTTGGCAAATTTCCTGCCGGGCAATACGAGCTGGTTGTTAATGTAAAAAACTTAGGTGAGTTCAGAACGATTTTTAATGTAAAGTAATATGCTAATTGGATAAATTCCGAGTGCAGTATGGAGCCGAGTGGTTCGGCTCCTTTTTTAACTTCCTAATCTTTGCCCAACATCTTTGCATATGCTATAATTAACAACGGGAAAGCAAGAAAAATACTCGAAAAATTTAGGAGTGAGATTCAGATGGTAGAATTAAGAATCGAAAAGAAAGTTAAAGAAGCACTTGAAAATGGTCAACCAGTTGTAGCTCTTGAAAGCACGGTAATAGCACATGGCTTGCCTTATCCTCACAATGTCGAAACAGCAAAGCTTTTGGAAGATATATGCGCCGAAAACGGTGTTGTTCCAGCCACGATAGGAGTACTTAAGGGTGAAATCATCGTAGGAATGACTCAGGAAGAAATCAATGAAATGCTGAACGATGAACCACTGAAGATAGGCACGCGTGAGATACCGTACGTGGTTGCGATGAAAAAGAGTGCAGCAACAACGGTCAGTGCGACGATGCGCATAGCAAAGATGGCAGGTATCGATGTTTTTGCAACAGGTGGAATCGGAGGTGTACACGTAGGTGATTGGGATGTTTCGCAGGACATAACGGAAATGGCGAAAACGGATCTGGTTGTTGTGAGCGCCGGTTGTAAGTCTATACTCGATGTAAAAAAGACCGTCGAGTTCATGGAGACTTTCCAGATACTTGTTCTTGGATACAGAACCGATAAGTTCCCAATATTCTACGAAGGGCTATCTTCTTTTGCGCTGGAACATGTAGTCCAACAACCAGATGAGGTTGCGAAGATCTATCTAACAAAGAAGGAACTTGGAATAGAAGGGGCGGTTTTAGTTGCCAATCCAATCCCTCAAGAATATGCAATTGAAGAAAGCGAAGTTCAAAAGTACATAGAGCAGGCTTTGAAAGAATGCGAAGAAAAGGGCATCACGGGTAAACAGGTCACACCGTACATTCTTTCCCGCGTAGCTGAGCTGAGCAACTACAAAACACTGCGAGCGAATATTGAACTTTTAAAAAATAATGTGAGGTTAGCATGCCAGATAGCAAAAGAAATAGTCAATCTCAAGGTCCAAGGTTAGAACAGAAGCTTTTACTCACAAGAACAGAAAAACTCTATCTCAACATACTCGAGGCACCTTACCATGTATTGCGCGAAAAGTATCTACCTGTGGTGGAATTGGATGATACATATCACCCACATGCGGAAGACCTGCACGAGGTCTTAGTTAAGTTGTTGCCATACCTTGGATTGTCTGATCAAGAAGAACAAATAGCTGAATACATAATCTACAACATTGACAGTACGGGGAAGTTAAGGATAACACCAGAAGAACTAACCGAAAAATTTTCGATAGACCTTCTGCATGCTCAAAAAATGGTTGAGCTGATTCTCACAGAATTCTCTGAAGAAATTGCCCAACATACATTTAACGAAGATCAAGCGTACATCGAGCCCGATGTGATAATGACTCCTGAGAAGGTTGAGGTAAGGAAAATAGACGTGAGAGATCCGATAATAGCTAAAGCATTGCATATGAGAGAAGAGACCATCGCAAAGATTTGCGAAGAAATACGGAAGGTGAACGAGTATTTCCTAAGGGGTTACAGGAAATATCCACAGGTCTTCACCATGAGATACATGGCAAGACTTCTCGGATTGCACGTTTCAACTGTAAGCAGGGCAGTAAGGAATAAGTACGTCAGCACCCCATTTGGGATACTTCCGCTGAGGTTCTTCTTTGGAAGAACAATCAATAAAAAGATCGTCCTGCAGGAGATTGAAAAACTCCTCAATATGGACGACAATCTTACAGATTTTCATATCACACTCGTTCTCAAATCGGCAGGCATACAAATATCGCGCAGAACGGTAAATAAGTACAGAAAAATAATCGAAAGCCAAAAAGGAAGACAAATCAAATAGCGAAAAGAAAAACGCACACGAATCAGGAGGATGGAAGCATGGAACGGATGAAAGTGTTGATAGTAAGTGACACGCACGGGTCGGTGAAGGCTTGGGAAGAAATAGAGAAATTATTCGATCTAACTTCATTCACAAGCATCTTCCATTTGGGTGACATACTCTACCATGGCCCAAGGAACCCTCTTCCAGAGGGATACAACCCCAAAGAATTGGTTGACAAACTCAGGAAATACAAAATCAACTACATACGAGGGAACTGCGATGCAGATATCGATTTGAAAGTGCTCGAAATACCAGAGATGCCCAGGATATCTATGGAATCTTTTGGCGATTTCTTATTCATACTTGTCCACGGCGAGCTTTTTGAAGAAAACGATATTGCGGAATTTACAAAAAATAGCCATGCTCAGTTCATCATCCATGGCCACACGCACGTCTCGAAGGTAGAAGAAATAAACGGTAAATACGTTCTAAACCCAGGCAGCACTTCCCTACCAAAGAATAACTCTCCAAGGAGCGTTCTTGTTCTTGAAATCGATAATAACAACTTAGCTGCGAAGTTCTATAACCTTGATACCGGGCAGGTGTATATGGAATCAAAATGGAGCTTGATAGATTCAAAACTGTTAAAGGAATAATTGAGGCCAAGATAAATATAGAGCGTTCAATATTTATCGCTACTATTTGTGAGGTTCAATCGGAAGAAGAGGCAAAATCGTTCATCAGTGAGATGAACAAAAAATACCCAGATGCAACGCACAATTGCCCAGCTTACAGGGTACTTTCGAGCGGTAGCATCATCGAATTTTCCTCAGATGCTGGTGAGCCTTCTGGAACTGCAGGTCTACCGATGTTAAACACACTTCGGAAACACCAACTGCTCAACGTGGCAGTCGTAGTGACGAGGTATTTCGGTGGAGTGAAGCTTGGTGTTAGAGGACTCATAGATGCGTATTCAAAAGCGGTGGAAATGGCTATCGAGCGAGCGCACAATGAGGGACGTATACATGAGAAAAAAAGAGCATACAAGCAAAAACTAAAGATTGATTTCCTTTCGTACGGCAAAAGAATGCAACAACTGAGCTATATAGGGGTTACCATACTTGATATTTCGTATACCGAAGAATATGCTTTAATTGAACTGCTTCACTCTGAGCCACTGGACATGCCAGAAGTTCTAAGTAATGAATTAGTATATATATAACAGCAAATACAAGGAGGAATTTGGCATGGTTTCTAAGATATCAAAAAGGGCAATAGAGACCCCAGCAAGTCCGATAAGAAGATTAGTACCGTACGCCGATGAGGCGAAGAAGAGGGGTATCCAGATTTATTATCTAAACATCGGCCAGCCGGACATTAAAACCCCGAAGGTTTGGTATGAGTACATAGAAAAATACAAACCCGAAGTTGTGGCGTACACTCATTCGCAAGGCTTGCTGGAATTAAGAGAAGCATTCTCAAAATATTACGCAAGGCACAATATACACGTCACACCAGATGAGATAATGGTTACCAACGGCGGAAGTGAAGCTATAATGTTTGCCCTCGGTGTTGTATGTGACCCGGGTGATGAGGTTATAACCATCGAACCATTTTACGCGAACTACCTCGGCTTTGCATCCTATTTAAACGTCAAACTCGTTCCTGTCACAGCTCATCCAGAAGACGGTTACAGACTTCCACCACTGAGCGAATTTGAAAAAGTCGTCAGCCCGAAAACAAAAGCCATACTCTTTTCAAACCCGTCCAATCCAACAGGGACCGTATACACGTACGAAGAAATGAAAACAATCGTTGAATTTGCAAAAAAACACGGGCTGGTTATAATCTCCGACGAAGTCTACAGAGAATTCACATTCGATGGCAGAAAGCACGTATCGATATTCCATTTCGAAGGTATCGAAGAACAAGTAATAATGGTTGACAGCATATCCAAGCGCTACAGTGCATGTGGTGCAAGAATAGGAACGTTTGTCACCAAAAACAAAGAATTCTACAAAAACGCACTCAAATTTGCTCAAGCAAGACTTTGCCCAGCGGAAACAACGCAGTTTGGAGCCATAGGCTTGCTCACGCTCGGAGAAGATTATACCGACTCAGTGCGCGATGAATACCAAAAAAGAAGAGATGCAACCTACGAAGCTATGAAAGAAATCCCCGGTGTCGTAGTCCACAAACCAGAAGGTGCGTTTTACCTGTCTGCAAAACTTCCCGTAGATAACGCCGAGGACTTCATCATCTGGATGCTAAAAGAATTCAACGTGGACGGCAAAACCACCATGGTTTCACCACTCAGCGGATTCTACGCAACACCTGGAGCTGGAATGAGCGAGATAAGGATAGCTTACGTACTTGAAGCAGAAAAACTTGCAGACGCTGTAAGAATACTTGGAGAAGGGATAAAGGCGTATAATTCAAGAAAATAAGATAAAAACAAGCAAGCGGCATCGTTGGGCGATGCCGCTTTTCTTTGATTATTACCTAAATTTCTCCAGTACCTTCAATCCGTCAACTGGAATGAAATAGTCTTTCAATGTTTTGTTCGAAGCAATGTAATTAGGAAGGTAAAATGACTCATCAACAATTATACTTTTAGCTAAATCGATATCAAACTCTGCAAAATCGCCGCCTATGATAGGTAATGTATACTCGTTATTTGTGAGTTCGGCAAGATATCCACTTGATAAATCTACAACATACGTTACATCCCTGTTAGGCCAGCCCCCTTCATTGACACCAGTGTATGAATAAAGCATGAAACTGTACAAAATCGTGTCTATTCCGCTAATTCCGGGGGAGTAAGGACTAACAGTGACTTTCACACTGTTAGATGTAGTTGAAGTACTAAAAGGAGTGGTAGGATAATTCGCAGGATTAATGGAACTTGTTGCGAACGGTGTAGTTGTTGGGAAGTCTTTTCTGTATTCAGAATAAGAAAAACGCTTCACTGAATAATCAGTATAGCTGAAGACATACAGATCTTTATCGCTCTTCAACGAACTTGGTATCTTGTATCCACCAAAAACATAACAATTTCCGCCGATGAGCCAGTCCGTAAAAATACCTTCAAAAGGTTCTAAAGGTTCAATAACTTTCAAGTCAGCTTCCGTAATATCCAAACTCTTATCCGAATCAAGCATGAAACTGCGTTTGATCGCTACTTTTTCTATACCTTCATCACTCCACGGACTACCCACAAAAATCACTAAATCACCTTTTGCTTTTGGCAATCCGAAAGCTACTGCTTTTCCATCTTCTACTTCGGGAAATCTGTGTTCATGTGAAAAGAACACGCTCAGTTGCTTTCCTGAATATTGAGCTGGTACGTTAATGGTCAACGTAGCAGCGTCTTCATCAGTTGGATTTCCAACATCCACGGGGATAAAGTTAGTCTCACTGAGCTTTGCATGAAATAAGTAGACCGTCTTTTCTGAATAGCCAAACTCAGGTTCTGCAACAGCTATGGAATAGATACCTTTTGGATCGTTCACGGTGAACTTGTAGACACCGTTCGTTCCCGTCAACTTCGTCCATGTCCCTGTTAACCCATCTCTTGCATACACAAGGTGCGCATTTGTAATATGCCCGTGCCTTGATGTCTGGATGACCACCTCTTTGGAAGCAGAAGGCGGGGTAACAGGAACACAAGAAAAGAACACCAAGACAACAGCGAAAATAATAGCTAAAACTCCAAAAACAACCTTAAACTTGCCACGGTTCAACATACTATCGCCTTCTTTCGTAGTTTTTTGGGTCACATGGCTGCTCCACGTGGCCCTATATAACTTTTGACCTTGTGTGAGGAAGAATCGTTCAGTTTTTTCCAACATTGCGTGTTATGGTATAATCTTAAATACTGAAAAACTCCAAATTGTGCATGTTCGGAGGTTAAAGAGTGGGCGATTCCAAAAAGCTTGAAAATATCCTTTTTTATGCAATAATCACAGGAAGCCTAATTATCATCTTTTCAATTATTTTAATCTTCCTAAACAACGAATCCTCGCAAGCCCAAGCCGAACCTACTGAGCTTGCCACTGCTGCACTGTATATTTCATCAACAGAAAGTCCCTCTGAAGAAACCGAAGAAAGCGTTGTTTCTAGCAAGACTGATTTTGAAACTGATATTCAAGACGACACATCAACAATACTTGAACGGTACAACCAAATGCATGAAGAGTTGGAAAGGATAAAACAAGCACTGGCAAGAGATAGAACAGTCGAATACGTAATCTACAGTGTGGTTGACTACGAAGGAGACGAACTCACTTTTGATGAGCTGGGTGGTTTTACAAAGTATGGGATTTCTTCAAAGCACAACCCAGATATAGACGTCTTCAGAGTTACAAGGAAAGACGCCTTCAACATCCTTTACGTTCGCTACTATGTTCCAAACAAACTATATGAGTACCATAGTGTTAGACTCCAGGTTGCTCTCATGCACATGTGTGTTCTCTTTGGCAACAAAGCCTTTTCCATTGCTTATTCTATAGTACCAAAAAGCAAACTCATCATCCTACGAGATTCCGATCCCGAGTTCCCACAGGTAATTGAACAGCTCAGACTTGCCTTTCGACAACATGCCAAACAGCTTGGCATCAAAAATCCAAGATATCTAAACGGTTGGCTAAACCGAATAGACAAAGTGTTCTACATAGGCTGATCGCCTAATTAATAAAGGTACAAACGACTTACACCGTCCAAATTCCCAGGACGAATTTTTTAAAAATTTCAATTATCACTCTTGACAAAAGAGTGCTAATCTGGTAGAATATAACTGCCAAGCAAAAGAAAACAAAAATATAACGGAGGTGGATATATATGGCAAAGAAGGAGTTTGTTGTTGGAATTGACCTTGGAACGACCAACTCGGTCATTGCGTGGATGAAACCGGATGGAACCGTTGAGGTCATTCCAAACGCAGAAGGTAGCAGAACAACACCATCTATAGTCTCGTTTACGAAAACTGGAGAGATTCTTGTCGGTGAACCTGCGAAACGTCAGCTCATTTTGAACTCGGACAGGACTATAAAATCTATCAAAAGAAAGATGGGTTCAGACTACAAGGTGAGGATCGATGACAAAGAGTACACTCCACAAGAAATCAGTGCGCTCATACTCAAAAAGCTCAAAAAAGACGCAGAAGAGTACCTCGGTGGTGAAATTAAAAAGGCAGTTATTACTTGTCCAGCTTACTTCAACGACGCTCAGCGACAAGCTACAAAAGAGGCTGGTATCATAGCTGGACTGGAAGTGCTCAGAATCATCAACGAACCAACGGCTGCTGCACTTGCATATGGTCTTGACAAGATGGAAGGCGAAAGAAAAGTTCTTGTCTACGACCTTGGTGGAGGTACGTTTGACGTTTCCATACTGGAAATCGGTGGAGGTGTTATTCAGGTTATCGCAACAAGCGGTAACAACCACCTTGGTGGTGACGACTTCGACCAGAGGATAATGGACTACATAATCGACGAGTTCAAAAAACAGCACGGAGTAGACCTGAGAAACGACAAGCAGGCATTACAAAGAATCAGAGACGCTGCGGAAAAAGCAAAGATTGAGCTTTCTACAAAACTTGAAACGGACATAAGCTTGCCATACATCACAGCAACGGCTGAAGGTCCGTTGCACCTTGAAATGAAACTTACAAGAGCTATGTTCGAATCGCTCACAAGAGACCTCGTTGAAAAGACAAGAGAACCAATAGAAAGGGCGCTTAGCGATGCGAAACTATCACCACAAGACATCGATGAAATCATCCTTGTCGGTGGTATGACAAGAGTTCCAATGGTTCAGAAATTCATCAAGGACATCTTCGGAAAAGAACCGAACAAGAGCGTCAACCCAGACGAAGCAGTTGCTATCGGTGCTGCAATACAGGCTGCCATTTTGGCTGGAACAGAAGGTGCAAAAGACAAAGACGTTGTGCTTGTAGACGTTACACCGCTGACACTTGGTGTTGAAGTCAAAGGTGGATTGCTCGAGCCAATAATTCCAAGGAACACGACCATACCAGTTAAAAAGAGCAAGATATTCACAACAGCTGAAGACGGACAGACAAGCGTTGAAGTCAGAGTCTACCAAGGTGAACGTGCAATGGCAAGGGACAACATATTCCTTGGCAGCTTCCAACTCGTAGGCATTCCACCAGCACCGAGAGGAGTACCACAAATCGAAGTCACATTCGATATCGACGCAGATGGTATAGTGCACGTTTCTGCAAAAGACCTCGGAACTGGTAAAGAACAATCGATGGTTGTCACAGGTAGACACCAGCTCAGCAGTGATGAAATCGAAAGAATGATTAGAGAAGCTCAGATGTACGAAGAACAAGACAGAAGAAAACGTGAAGAAGTCGAACTCAAGAACAAAGCAGACGACCTTGCATACCACATTGAAAAAGTGCTCAAAGAAAACAGTGACAAGATACCAGAAGATACAAAGAACAGACTCGAAGAAATCATTAGAGACTTGAAAGATGCAATCAACAGAGATGACATCGCAAAAGTCAAGATACTATTCGACGACTTGCAGAGAGAAAGCATGAAGATAGGCGAGTACCTCTACAAACAGCAAGCTCAGGGTGGAACTACTACCGAACAATAATTCAATAATTGAACATTTTCCAGAGCCAGTGGTCAAAAGCCACTGGCTTTTATCTTTTTCATGTTCCCAAAGAACGGTTCGCAGAAAAATTTGGTCTAAATGATTAGAAGAGCCACTTTGAAGTACGTGGAGGTGGAGAGCATGGTAGGGAAGGTCGCAAAAATATCGGTACTTTTGATTTTCCTATTTGTCGCAGTAAGCTTGCTTGCTCAGAGCGTTGAACCACTACCACTCTATATCCAAGAATACTACAAAGCCTACGGTAGATTTCCAAAACCGCCCGACTGGGTTAAAGTGGGAACGGTTTTCGTATATCAAGAGCAGGTAGGAACAGGTACAAAAGGGGTAGATGCATACAGCACGCAAGGATATAACGTAAAAATAGTGGTAGGTATTGATAAAAATAGCGGATTTGTTGCTGGTTTGCAATGGCGTATCACATTTGACCTTCGAGGGAACATCGATTTCAGTTCACAGATTGCACAAATCCAGTTTGCTGAATTAGAATCGCTCGCTGAATTTCTCTCACAAATCGCACGTGTTTCACCTGTGGGTGTCGAAGTCCAAGGAGGATACTTACCAGACGGTGGTTTTTACTTTGCCTACGCAAGCGGAGATTATTACGGATTTACCAGATACAACTATACTCTCAGCAAAGAAGGAGTATTGGTTTCAAGTGGTTTTCTTGAAAACACTTCCGGTACAAGCTCATCAGTTGGACAATTGGATTTGATAAAAATAACGAATGTCCAATTCCCAATTTCCCGACTTTCGCAAGAAATTCTCAGAAATAATTACACTTACCAAGGCGCGATAATCGAAGGAATGACGGGGATGATAATGACCTACTTTCAGGTCAATATAAATTTCGACAAACAAGTCTCCGATGGAATCTACTCATTCGACAGCGCTGCTATCACAAACTACACAAGCTCTCGGTCTAAGGTATTGGGAACGGACTTAATAGGACCAAACTACATAAATCCGCAGTTACTGAAAGGCGAAATACTAAGCATACCTGAAATAGGGCTTAGATGGATGGTTGAAGGTCAAGGACAGATGGGCGGAATACAGACGGGAGTGTATATTCAAGGAGTAAAAATCGCATCATATGAATATGCACAAAATGGACTCTTGTTACAATACATATTCAGAACGAGCATGGGCTATCAACAAGGCAGAATTGCTAGATAAAAAACAGCACCGGGCAGAGATGCCCGGTATTTTTAAACGTTTGAAGAGCCATGTGAATAGTCTTGCTAACGTACTGTAAAGTTTGGAGTCCAGCCTTTCTAATCTTTCCTCTTTATCCTAAGCTATTGGGATTCAACACTTTGGTTAAGTTTTTGGTAATATACCTTCAAAATCTTGGTGTAGAAATATTTCAGATTGCTCAAAAATCATTCGAGTCTGAAAGTTAAGTGTTTGGAGCGCACGGATTTATGAGAGACTTAGAACTCAAGATTTCGTGCGCATTTTGAATTTTTGAATAAAAATGCTAAAATATGTTTCGGAATGAATAAGCGGATAAACTTTCGAGTATGGGGGTGACAGGGATGGAAAAGAAAAAGATGGTTATCAAAGAACTCACGGTGAAAAACTTCAGGAACTTTTCGGAGCATACTGTTCAATTCAGTGACGGGATAAACGTTATCTATGGTCCTAACGGTTCAGGTAAGACCTCCGTTTTGGAGGCCGTTGCGTATTTGTCCAACCCCCGCTCTTTCAGAGGCGCGAGAGATTACCAAATTTTGAAGATGGGAGAGAAGCACTTCGAGATTAAAGGTAGGATAGTCAGCGGTGATGAAAAGCACACGATAGAGATCGTCTACGTGCAAGAAGATGACAAGAAGGAAAAGGTTGCTTACCTCGATGGTTCGAAGGTCAAAAGATTCAGGGATATTCAGGAAGTCTTTATCGCTATCCCGTTCAGTTTCAGGGATTACTCCATGGTAGATGGCGGTCCTGCTCAGAGAAGGGAATTCTTTGACGAGATATTCTCTTTGCTTGACCTGGACTATTACGAAACTCTTCGTGCATATGAAAAACTTTTGGATGAAAGGAATGAATATCTAAAACAAGATCCTTCGATGATTAACAGAGAATACTTGATTGAAACAGCTAAAGATCTGCAGATTATGGCTGACAAGATTGTGGAAAAAAGAGAACAGATGGTTCAAGAACTTTCAGAATACTTGGACAAAATCTTTAGGATAGAATACAAAAGTGATTTCAAAGGAAAGAATTTCTTGGATTACATTGACCAAGACATAGCCGAGCAGGTAACAACAATAGGTCCGCATTCTCAGGATGATTATTTACTGTACTACAAAGAGCTTCTTGCAAGACACTATGCTTCCGAAGGTCAGAAACGTTTGCTTTACCTCTCAATAGTGCTTGCGTTCAAGAAACTGATTGAAGAGACAAAGCACTACGAACCTGTCTTCTTGTTTGACGAACCATTCAACGTGCTTGATACTCATCTTCTTGAGAAGTTCATATCGAACCTCTCTGGTCAGGTGATTATCGCTTCGATAACACCACTGCTCGGTGCACACAACATAGGTTTGTCGCTTGGGGAGTGAAGGTGTGAAAATGGCGGACAATCAGTCAATGAATGCGACATTAGAAGCTGTATTCAAAAACCTCTGTCCGAACTGCAGTGGTGACATATCTTCAATAAGGTTAATTAAAGGGCTTCCTTGCGAAAAGTGTTTAAGCGAAGAAATAGATGGCAAGGGAGCCCTTTGCCGTTTAAGTAATCTGGAAGGGTTGAAAGAGTTCTGCAACCTAAACCAAGAGTACACCGAATGGGAAGAGACATTCAAAAAATACGTAGGATTTGAGCCATGGGAATTGCAAAAATTCTGGGCGAAAAAATTGCTTTTGAAAAGGTCATTTGCACTTCTTGCACCAACCGGCATTGGTAAGACATCCTGGGGTTTTGCCTCCGCAATATACTTTGCAAAGCACAACAAAAAATCGTACATCGTCCTTCCTACAAGGCTTTTGCTTTTGCAAAGCTATGAAAAACTAAAAGGCAAAGTTCCAGATAAAGACTTGCTCGTTATTGGAATAGAAGAGTCGAAGAAAGAAAAGGACCAGAATAAAGAAAGACTTGCAAATGGCCAATTCAAAGTCCTTGTCACTACGTCCATGTTCCTTTACAAAAATGTCGACCTTATCCCCAGAGATTTCAGCTTCATTTTCGTCGACGATGTGGATTCATTTTTGAAGACAGCGAAGAACATAGACAAAGCGTTGTATTTGCTTGGCTTTGAGCCAAGGGATATTGAATTGGCGATGAAATACATTAGAATGAGAAGAAATATCACAGAAGAAAATACTGAAGAGATTAACTCATTAAGAGAGCAAGTGAGAAGAATTTCAAAGAAAGCGAAAGGTGTAATGGTTGTGTCATCAGCTACGAGCAATCCAAAATCAGAAAGGATAAAACTCTTCAAAGAACTTCTTGCATTCGACGTAGGTAGGCCAGTGTTTTATTTAAGAAACGTAGAGGATATCTACGAGCATGTCGGTCCAGACCAAGCCAAATTGGAAAGCGTACTCGTTGAAAAGATAAAGCAATTCGGTGATGGTGGGCTTGTTTTTGTTTCTTCGGACTACGGAAAAGAAAAAGTTGACGAATTAAAAGCACTTTTCCAAAGATTTGGAATCACAAGCGAAAGCTATGAAAATTTCTCGGAAGAAATATTGGAGAAGTACAAAAATAAAGAAATACAAGTGCTGATAGGCATCTCTTCTTACAGAAACCCATTAGCACGAGGTTTGGACCTTCCAGAAATAATTCGGTACGCCGTATTCTACGGCGTTCCGAAAATCGTAGTGAGCTTGGACTTGGAAGGAAATGTAAAGCACATCCTCCTTGCTCTTTCCACACTAAGACCTCTTATAGCAAGGGATAGAGAATTGGAAAACTGGACACCAACGGTAGATAGGTGGATGAAAGAGCTCAGTAAACTTGGGAATATTGCAAATCCGCCAAAAGAACGTGTTGAGAAACTGAGAGAAGAGATTAAGAATTTCATCCTTTCAGAAAAGGTTGCTTCAAAGATAAAATCCGCTGACGATATTTCACTTAGGCAAGAGGATGGCAAGTGGTATCTGGTGGTGGCTGACGTCACCGGTTATCTCCAAGCCTCAGGCCGTACTTCAAGACTCTTCGTTGGTGGTATCTCGAAGGGTTTGAGCTACTTACTTGTGGACGACAAGAAAGTCTTCAACAACCTCATCAGAAAACTGCGCTGGTGGTTCAGCTCGGATGTCGTGTTCAAAGATGCACAAAGCGTTGATTTGGAAAGTATCATCGAACAAATCAACAGCGATAGAGAACGTGTGAGGAAGAAAGAAGGCAGACGAGACGACTTCTTGAAGCCTGTGCTTGTTATCGTTGAATCACCGCACAAAGCAAGAACCATTGCGAACTTCTTTGGAAAGCCAATTTCCAGAAGCCTCGAAGGGCATGAACTATACGAAGTGATAACCGAAGACAAATACGTTGTCATCACCGCGTCCTTCGGGCATGTATTCGACCTAAACAAAGAGGAAGGTTATTTCGGAGTATTAGAAAATGCATCCAACGGCCGTGTTAAATACGTCCCTATATACGAAACCATCGAAGGGAAAGAAAACATCGTTGATGCAATCAGAGAGGCAAGCAAAGAATTTGAGCAGATACTCATCGCAACTGACCCTGATACCGAAGGTGAAAAGATCTCGTGGGATTTGAAAAACTTGTGCAGTGTGTATGCGATGAATATAAAGCGTATGGAATTTCATGAAGTTACAAAACGTGCGATTTTGAACGCACTGCGGGAGCATAGGGACGTCGATGAAGACCTCGTAAAAGCGCAGGTTGTCAGGCGAATATCGGACAGGTGGGTCGGATTTGAACTATCCCAACTGCTCCAAAAAACATTTGGACGCAGCAACCTGTCAGCTGGAAGGGTTCAGACTCCTGTCCTTGGATGGGTGATAGAACGAGCAAAAGAAAGTCAGCAGAAAAAATATCTCGTGACAATTTCAAAAGACGGATTAGAGTTGAAATTTGAATTCGAAAACAAAGAAGAAGCTGAAAGGTTCTATAACGAAATAAAAACAGCTGAAGTAATAAAAGGTGAAGAAAAAACAATTGATAAAGCACCTCTACCTCCCTACACAACAGACGTGATTTTGAAAGATGCATCGGAAAAATACAGACTCTCGGTCTCCAGAACGATGGAAGTGCTACAAGACCTCTTTGAACGCGGATTTATAACATACCACAGAACAGATTCAACACGCGTTTCCGACTTTGGTATCAACGTCGCACGAGAGTACATTTCAGAAAACTTCGGTGAAACATTCTTCAAGCCAAGAACTTGGGGCGAAGGTGGCGCACACGAATGTATCAGGCCAACAAGAGCCTTGGATATTGAAGATATCAAATCCATGATTTATTCTGGCGAACTTGAAGGATTCACAAAAGACCACATTGCTATCTACGACCTCATATTCAAGCGTTTCATCGCTTCTCAAATGAAGAACGTTATCCTAAAAGGTTACGACGTTACATTCAAAGTAGTCAACAAGACGCAAGAGATGGAAGTATACGAAGATATTGTAGAAGAAGGATTCAATAAAGTCTTCCCGATAAAACTTGTGAAGGTTCCGGAAGGAAGCATCGACGTTTCTAACAACAAATTCATTCGAGCGGTTCCAAAGGTCTATCCATTCACACAAGGTTCGCTCGTTGAAGAAATGAAAAAGCGTGGACTTGGCAGGCCTTCCACGTACGCAACAATCGTGAGTAGGTTGCTTGAACGAGGATATGTGATAGAAAGAAATGGTTTCTTGCTCCCAACCCCACTGGGAGAAAGGGTCTACCAGTTCTTCAATTCAGACAAAGAAAAATTCAAATTCGTCAGCGAAAACTTCACGCGCGAATTGGAAAAGCTTATGGACAAAGTAGAAACTGCA
Source organism: Fervidobacterium changbaicum (assembly GCF_004117075.1). Lineage (NCBI taxonomy): Bacteria > Thermotogati > Thermotogota > Thermotogae > Thermotogales > Fervidobacteriaceae > Fervidobacterium > Fervidobacterium changbaicum. The sequence goes on along the minus strand of NZ_CP026721.1, from coordinate 1,111,304 downwards.
CAAGCAAACTACCAAGAAATACTGAGAAGTTTAAAAGCAGAGCTGGAGAAAATTTAGTACGCAAAAAAGCAAAAAGCCCGTCCCATACCGAACGTGGACGGGCTTTTTCTTTTTGCATTGGTAGATACATCTTCTTGGGTGAAACCATGGACAGGAGTTTGCAAAAGTTAAAGCCAGAATTTAGAATTCTTGTCGAACGGTTTGTTGAAAAGTGCAGAATGGAAAATATAGAAGTATTGATTTACAACACGTACCGAAGCAAAGAAGAACAGTACGCTCTCTATCTGCAAGGCAGGGCACCTCTTGAAGTGGTGAACCAAGCAAGAAGAAAGGCAGGATTAAGACCGATTAAGGAAATCGAAAACAAGGTTGTAACGATGCTCAAAGACTCCCCACACTGCCACGGCTTAGCTGCCGATTTCGTACCACTGACCGATGGAAAAGCGGTTTGGAATGATTACCAGCTATGGAACAAATGTGGCAAAATAGCTCAGAGCTTAGGCATAGAGTGGGGCGGAAGTTGGAAGGATTTCCCGGATTATCCGCATTTACAGATGAGAAATTGGAAAAGATATGTGAAATAAAAATATAGCCCATCCGACACAGGATGGGCTTTTTTGTTTAAAGGTAAGATTGGAACTACTAAAAGTTTGTTTTACGAACTTTTCTTATTGCATTTCTTTAAAGTTATATTATATAATACTCAGTAACAAATACGTTGAGTGAGAAATTAGAAAGGTAGTAAAAACCTCCCTTGGGAAAAGTAAAATATATCTGAACCGAAAAATCACCCCAAGGGAGGTACTTAGAAAAATTATACCACACAATCTTTCACGAATTCCAACTGTTTGAGAGGAAGGTTTTGAAAGGGCAAAACCGTACTGGTAGAAAACCCAAACTAACAGATGCCCAGATTGCTACGTTGTATGTGCTTTCATACGTTATCTCATCACCAGTATTCAAAGTAGCAAGGCTATTAGGTGAAATCATAAAACATCTTTCGAAAAGAACGAACACAAAGAGAACACAAGTTACTGCAGCAGTAGCTGAGGTATAAAGCACAAGATAGGTTAGGGAAGGTAAATTGGCTGATAGTTGATGGAACAATAATGCCGGTAGCAAGTACAAATAGAGCAAGAGTACATAAAATAAGAAGGCTGTCAGGCAAAAGTTTCTGGGTAAGAAGGAAATTATACAGTGTGCCTTATCAAAAACAGATTGAATTTGAAAAGCTGCAAAGTTTTAGTGATGGTGTTGAGCGATAAAGAAGGTGTAGTATACGACATATGGTATCATCCAGGAAGCAAGCATGAACTAACATCGTTGAGAGAAAAGCTAAAGAAAAGTGGATGCTTGAAGAAAGCGATAGAAAGCAAACAGGTAATAGGAGACAAAGGATACAGAGGAAGCTTGGTAGTGGACGTATGTGAGAGAAAAGAAGAGAAAAGCAAAAGGCAACCGGTGGAAAGTGTGAATTCGATAGTGAAGAAATTCAACAAGATAAGTGGCTGGAGGTTGGGGATAACGTTGCTTGTGTACCTTTATGCTTATGCGATTGGATATAGCTATTTCAGAAATTTATTGGATTTCGTGTGTTCTTGAATTTCTCACTCAACGTATGTTAAATAAACATAAATATTTTTCTGCACTATCTTGTGGTATAATTAAAAAAATCTTTTTTGCCTTACTTTTTAAGAATGAGCAGTACGCTTTGAGTTAAGTAAGATACGGATATTTCGTAGGTAACACAATCCGATGGAGGTAAGAATATGATGAGAAAATCTGAAGGTAACAAGAAAAAGTCTGTGTTCAAGAATTTGGAGAAGATTAGAAGAGCACTTTTCTTACTTGCCATATTACTGTTATTAAGCATATCTGTAGCTGGTATATTTCAACTGAAAGCCAATAAAGAATACCAGCAGATTAAAGAAACGTTCAGGATAATCAACCGTGCTGTTCTTGATAAATCATTCGCAGCGGATTTGATAGATTATATGAAAAAATATAAATACGACTACACAGTTTTCGAAAATGCTTTAAAGTCAAACCAAATGGAAGTCGTTGCTGAGCAAATCAGAGAATTTGCAAAGCACATGACCAGTTATGAGCAAAAGATGCTGACAAACCGCTTCAGAAGTTTCATGTGGTCCTTGGCGTCTTATTTCTTTTTGTTTGCTTTCATCTACTTTCTCTTCGAGTTAATTTACCGGCAAGTTATTTCACAAGCTTCCAAGACATACAATACAATTAAAAATACTTATGAATCGCTGTACATAGATAAGATTCCACAAATCGAACCAGAAGTATCTGAAGAAGATGCAATTTTAAACGAATTAGTAAGAGAAGCGAATTTACGCTACGATATAGTCCAGTATTTCAGGTCACTTCCTTACGTCGAGACACTCGAGGACTACGTAAAAGTAATAGGCGAACATGTTTGTGGTTTCTTCGATGCAGGAAGGTTCTCATTTGCTTTAGTTTCTGGGGATTTAGCCATTGCCGAAAGCGTGTATTTTGTAGAAAAAGACAAAGTACCATTTCTTGACAAAGGTTTTGCGCAGAAATTGGATGAGACTTCCCTTGGAAGAATAATTAAAGAAGATATAAAATACAGGATAATAAAAGATTTAAGAACAGTCGACTCGATAAGTGCAAAGCTCATAGTCAAAGAGGGATTTTTGTCGAATATAACAGTACCTGCTGTTGTAAACAATCGTGTGATAGGATTTTTATTTTTGTCCGCCAGCGAACCAAACCACTTCACAGAGGAAGATGGAAAACTGTTTTACATAATATCGTTGTTGGTTTCTCCCAAGCTTTACCACGCGTTGACTCTCCAGAAAATAATAGCCAACCTTGGTGGGTCGTTCCTTGACCTTGTGGAGTACAGAGACAACGAAACTGGAAACCACATCAAAAGAGTTGCAGAATATTCCAGAATATTAGCGCAGGCACTAAAGTTGGAACCCAAGCTGGTTAGGGAAATATACGAATTCTCTCCGTTACACGATTTAGGAAAGGTTGGCATACCAGATAGAATACTGCTCAAGCCTGGAAAACTCGATGAAAATGAATGGGAAATAATGAAAAAGCACGTCGGTATAGGTGAGATGATCCTCAAAAATTTCGCACAGAACAGCCAGGAATTTATAAGTGAAAAAGCCCTGCAAACAGCAATAAACATACTAGCTGACCATCACGAGAAATGGGACGGCAGCGGCTATCCGAGAGGAAAGAAAGGCGAGGAGATAAGTATAGAAGGCAGAATAGTTGCAATCGCAGATGTCTTCGATGCGTTAACTACGAAAAGACCATACAAAAATGCATTTTCGTTTGAAGATTCAGTAAAGATCATTCAAGAACAAGCTGGAAAACACTTCGATCCCAAGTTAGTTGAGTTGTTTTTAGAAAATCTTGATAAGATATACAACATCTACAATGAATTAAAAGACGTAGAAGAAGAAACAGTAAAAATTATCGACTCTGGCGAAGCAAAAAATCAGCAGTGAAAAAATTCTGCGCATTTGAAACGTCTCATATCCAAAAAACTTGCGCCACATTCTTGTGCAAAATTTTTGGAAAACGCTCAAAAAGGACGGTGCTTTCAACCGTCCTTTTTTTCTTAACAGTCCGTCAGTTTGTTTTCAAGAATGTGCGAACGCTTAAAGAGCGATATGTGAATCAATAAGATGTACTCTGAGCATTTTTTGTTCTTGCGAGAAAATATGGTATAATAGTACGAACAACGAACTAATTGGGGGTGGCTTTTGTGGAAAAAATAACATTCGATGATTTGTTGAAATTCAAGTTTATTTCTGGATTAACACTTTCTCCTGATGGTGAAAAGCTTGCTTTTGTTGTTCATGATATGAACAAAGATGAGAATGGTTATACCTCTAACATCTGGATTTACGATATTCAGAAAGGTACACTCTCGCAGCTCACATCTTCAAACAAAGACAGCTCACCAATTTGGTTGGATAGCTCAAGGATTCTCTTTGTCTCATGGAGAGAGGAAAAAGACAGAAAGAGGAAAGAAAACGGTGAGCCAGTAACACCGTTTTACGAAATAACCGTTGAAGGTGGGGAAGCAAAGCGCACTTTCGAACTGCCGTTCTTTGTCGAGCGCTTAAAGAAATTGAACGATGAGGTCTTTCTATTCACAGCAGTGTACGACCACAGACTTGGTGAGTTTTGGAAATTGAGCGATGAAGAGAAAGAAAAGCTACTCAAATCTTTGAAAGAAGAAAAAGACTACGAAGTCGTTGATGAAATACCTTTCTGGGCAAACGGTTCTGGGTTTACGAACAAGAAACGATTGAGACTTTTCAAATACAATATTCAAACCCAACAAATCAGCCCCATCACCGACGAATATTCCAACGTAGAGTACATCTCTGACAGCCCCGATGGAAATACTGTCCTGTATGTTTCCAACACCTTCAAAGACGTCATGAAAATGCCCAATGATTTGTACCTTTACGATGCGCAAAAAGATGAATCGATTAAATTGACTCACCACGACCACTTCATGTACGAACTTGCTGAGTTTGTGGATGGGAAGGTAATCTTCGCTGGAAGTGACATGCGAAGATATGGAATAAACGAAAATCCGCAATTCTACATACTCGATATCTCAAGCAATCGGGTAGAACCGATAGCGCCCGATTTTGATGCGAGCATCGGCAACAGTGTGAACAGCGACTGCAGATTTGGTCGGAACAGAGCTATTAAAATTGATGGTAAGTACCTGTATTTTGTGAGCACGCAATGGCACGATGCTCAGCTTTTCAGAATAGACCTCTCTGGGAAGATTGAGCAGCTCACATTCGAAACTGGTTCGGTCGATGGTTTTGATGTTGTAAATGGCCAGGTGTTCTTCGTTGGCTTGAGAAATATGAAACTTCAAGAAATCTACGAGCTTGTTGGAAAACAAGAAAAACAAATCAGCCAGTTCAACGAATGGGTGCAAAAAGAAAGGTACATATCAAGACCTGAGCGGTTCACGTTCAACACAAAAGATGGTACACCCATCGAAGGTTGGGTCATGAAACCTTTCAACTTCGAACCTGGGAAGAAATACCCTGCCATCTTAGAAATCCACGGTGGACCGAAGACAGCCTATGGAGAAGTCTTCATGCACGAAATGCAGCTACTTGCAAGTGAAGGATACGTTGTCATGTTCTGCAATCCGCGTGGTAGTGACGGAAGAGGCAATCAATTCGCAGACATCAGAGGAAAATACGGCACAATAGACTACGAAGATATCATGCAATTTGTGGATGAGGCAATAGCAAAATACGAATTCATTGATGAGAATAGGATAGGAGTAACTGGTGGATCGTACGGCGGCTTTATGACCAATTGGATTATCGGCCACACGGATAGATTCAAGGCGGCAGTTTCCCAAAGAAGCATTTCAAACTGGATAAGCAAATTCGGAACGACGGATATTGGATACTTCTTTGTCGAAGACCAGCAATTAGCAACACCATGGAGTGACTTTGAAAAACTCTGGTGGCACTCACCGATGAAATACGCAGACAAAGCTAAAACACCAACACTTTTCATCCACTCTGATGAAGACTACCGCTGCTGGCTTGTTGAAGCAATCCAGATGTTTACATCGCTCAAATACCACGGAGTTGAAGCAAAATTAGTGATATTCAAAGGAGAAAACCACGACCTGAGCAGGAGTGGTAAGCCGCTGCATAGGTTGAGAAGGTTGAAGGAAATTGTGGGTTGGTTTGATAAGTATATCAAGTGAGCTATGTTTATTAAGATTATAAAACATCCCTTGGCTGAGTCATAACTAAGGGATGTTTTTTTATCGGAGGAATAAGTGAATATGAAAAAGTCGCGCTTGCCTAAAACTTTAGGTTGTCTCTAAGTCCTCTTGACCTGTACTTTTAAAAGATCTGAAAACAGCCTTATCTTTTTAGTTTCCCAAAAGATATTCTTCCAGTTTTTCCTTTTCTGAGATATAATTAGTATTTTCTATTTTCTTTTTTACTCTTAGAATCTTAGAAGGATTTACACTAAGTTCATCCACTCCAATGCCAATTAAAACTGGCACAGCTTTCTCATCAGAAGCCATTTCGCCACAAACTCCAACCTCTTTTCCTTTCTTATGTGCGTTATCAACCGTCATCTTGATTAATCTCAGAACAGATAGATTTAATGGATCATACAAATAAGAAACTTTTTCGTTTGTCCTATCTATTGCAAGAGTATATTGAATGAGATCGTTTGTCCCTATACTGAAAAAGTCAACTTCATCCGCAAGAATATCTGAGGCAAGAGCTGCAGCGGGAGTCTCAATCATTATACCCACCTCAATTTTATCACAAAGGTCAATTCCTTTCTTCTTAAGTTCATCCCTCGCTTCTTGCAATATCTCTTTTGCTTGCTTTACCTCATTAGCAGTAGTTATCATAGGAAACATAATCTTCAAATTCCCGTATACGGATGCTCTCAAAAGCGCTTTTAGTTGAGTTTTAAATAATTCCTTGTTATTTAAACAAAGCCTAATCGCTCTGTAACCTAAAAATGGATTAAGCTCATTTTCTATGTTTAAATAGGAAATATTTTTGTCACCACCAATATCTAGAGTTCTTATAATAACAGGTTTTCCTTTCATCTTCTCAAGTACATATTTATATGCAGTAAACTGCTCATCTTCCGAAGGTGGTGAATTTCTGTTCATAAACAAAAACTCTGTTCTAAAAAGCCCGATCCCCTCAGCACCATTTTTTAATGCTATTTCAACCTCTTCAGGAAAGCCGATATTTGAATATACTTTTACTTTTCTGCCATCTCCTGTTTTAACCTCGGAGACGACAAGTCTTTTTAATTCCTCTTTCTTCTTTTTTTCCTCTTTCATTCTTTTTTCATATTCTTCAACTACCTGTTGGTCAGGGTTAATTAGAACTATACCTTGATAACCATCCACAATTACTATATCACCATCTTTTACATACTCAAGCACTCCCTTTACACCTGCTACAGCAGGAATCTCATATGTTCGAGCGATTATTGCTGCATGAGAAGTCTTTCCACCCTGCTGCGTAACAAAACCCACCACTTTTGTTTTATCCATCTGGGCAGTTTCGGATGGTGTTAAATCCTCAGCTATAATAACGCTTCCTTCAGGGATATTTTTTAAATCTATATACAAAGCACTTGCACCATGGAGAATTCTAATCAACCTCTCGGAAACGTCTTTAATATCATTTGCTCTTTCTTTCATATACTCATCGTCTAAACTCGCAAGTAAATTCGCATAGAACTCAGCCGTCTCGGCAACTGCCCACTCAGCATTTGTTCCTTGTTGTATCTTTTCTTTTACCATTTTAACAAATTCAGGGTCATCGAGAATCAAAAGGTGGGCATCAAATATCATTGCTTTATTCGCACCAAGGTTTTGTTCTGCCTGTTCTTTTATCTCTGAAATCTCTTGCTTAGCTTTCTCAATAGCTTCTTTAAACTTTTCTATCTCTTCTTCTGTACTGTTTGGCTTGTAGTACTTTATATTAATCTCTTTTTTAATAACTATAGCTCTTCCTATTCCAAATCCTTCCGACACAGGTATTCCAGTGAGCATAGCGTACTAAGACCTCCATTCCTTCTACTCATTTAAACTTTGAAGAAGTTTTACTAAAGTATCTAAAGCTTCCTTTTCATCTTCACCTTTAATTCTTAAAATAATCTCATCGCCTTTTTTAGCACCCATCGCTAAAATGTTTAGTATGCTTTTTGCGTTTACTTCTTTGCCATCTTTGACTATAAGAATATCGCTTTTGAACCTGGTTGCCTGAGTAACAAATATGCTAGCAGGTCTTGCGTGAAGTCCTGATGGATTTTGCAACGTTACCTTTGCTTCAACCATAATTTTCCCTCCGTACGGTTGATGCTATCAACTAAAGGAATTCAAAACCCTTGAAAACAGCATTACGTTCTTATGAGTGAAAAACTCTCGATCATCGATGTTTCATAAATAGGATAAGGTTTCACACTATGCAAAACACAATTCCTTCTTGCCCTAAGTTTGGTTCAAGCAATATTTAAATGAATCGTTTGTGAAACTTAGGAAAACAACTAATGTCAATTAAAGTTTTTCCTATTCATAGACTTTGTACGAGCCAAGCATGAGTTTAAGAAAAACATTGTTGGTATTCCAAATAATATGAAAGGCTTTTTTGCGTAGTGTTAAATCTCATAAGGGCGAATAACTATGATATTAGTTGTGTTACCTTTGCCTTATTGTTTTTCATCACTGGAAGTTACCGGTATCACGCAATTATGTGGGAAGAAAGGGCAGGACACCCTACCCACTTTATACTCTTTATACTCTTTTCGGCTTCAAAGCAGAAATTATAAAGGCTGTTAAAACTGTACCCGCCAAAATTGCCACTGCGTATAATAATGCATTGCCGACTGCATTAGGTATTGTTAATACGAATATCCCACCATGAGGCACTGCTAACGTACAACTGAACAATATACTGAGTGCAGATGCTACAGCTGAGCCAATCATAATAGATGGAATAACTCTAAGCGGATCAGCCGCAGCAAATGGAATTGCACCCTCGGTTATAAATGAAAGTCCAAGGAAGAATGCAGCTTTTCCTGCTTCTCTTTCTTCAGTTGTAAACTTATCTTTTGCTATCAAAGTTGCAAGTGCAAGTCCTAGTGGGGGCGTCATACCAGCTGCCATTACAGCCGCCATTACTGTTGATGGTTGGCCCGCTGCCAGCGTTGATACCGCAAATGTATATGCAGCTTTGTTAACAGGTCCTCCCATGTCAAATGCCATCATAAGCCCCAAAAAGATTCCAAGTAAAACGGCACTACCACTACTCATACCCTTGAGCCATTCGGTCACTGCGTTATTCAAGGCTGCAACAGGTTCACCAATTAGATATATCATACCCAAACCTATAATCAATGTTGAAAGTACCGGTAAAATCAGAACCGGCATCAATCCTTCCATTGTTTTCGGAAGTTTTATTGTCTTTTTGAGCCAAGCAACTAAATAACCAGCTGCAAAACCTGCTACAAGGCCACCCAAAAATCCTGCACCGAGTTTGTTTGCTAAAAGTCCGCCTATCATTCCTGGTACGAGCCCTGGCCTATCTGCTATTGAAAATGCAATATATCCTGCCAGTATCGGAACCATTATAGAGAACGCACTACCACCTATGTCCATAAGCGCTGCTGCTAGTGTTCCTTTCTGCTGAAAAGCTGTGATGCCAAATGCAAAGGATATAGCAATTAAGATACCGCCTGCAACAACAAAGGGAATCATATAGGAGACACCGGTCATCAAGTGTTTGTACGCACCCGTTGCCTTTTCTTTGGCTTCTTTTTTTGCTTCAAATACCACATCAACATAATCCTTTTTTTCCATATTCATTGCCTTTTTGATAAGCGCTTGGGGGTCTTTTATAGCATCTTTTACACTTGCCCGTACAATCGGCAATCCCTGGAACCTTTCTTCATCGATTTTTGTGTCACAAGCAAGAATTACTGCATGGGCCTGCTTCAAATCCTCTGCTGTTATCTCATTTTCAGCTCCAACAGATCCTCTTGTTTCAACTTTTATTTCCACCCCTAGTTCTTTTGCCGCCAACTGAAGAGCTTCTGCCGCCATATACGTGTGGGCAATCCCGGTCGGACAAGAAGTTACCGCTACAATCTTCATCTTTAACCCCTCCTTTTTAACTTAAGATGGTGTTAACTAAAAGTACTGGAAATTTCCCAAGGACGTACCATCTTCTTATAAGTACAACCCCCCCTGACCAGCATTTAAGAACAATGAAATGTCTCGCTATGCGAAACTCAACACCTTTCCATCCAAAAAGTGGTTCAACCAACATTCATAAGAACAGTCACGATAAGTACGTCAACCAACAATACTTCTGCAAAGACTGTAAGCACACCTTCAGACTTTCCCACTCAAAAGAACACGCTCTTTTCTTCCTCTTATCCCAAAAACTCAATCCGTATCAAATCCGCGGAAATCCACAAAAAGCAAAATGGGATTTTTTTATTCCGTTGTAAATCCTGCCTCATTAAGAACAGAGTTCTTCACACCTTACCTTAGCTTTTTCTTCTTTTGCACACTTCAAATTCTTCCGCTTCCCTGTCTTTATAATCCTTGAAGTCTACGTCCTCAACTTCAAAAGTGTCTCCTAAAGCTCCCTGAGAGATTCGCTCGACATCAAAACTTCTCACTTAATATCTACAAACAGATAATGAAATAATCTTCTTTCCTTTTTAAGTTAGCAGTTTCGAACTTAGTCTTACTCAAAAGCTTTGATAATGTCATCAAAAGAACTAGCATTGTATAGTTTTTCTCTAACATCTTCATGCATCAGCTTTCTTGAAATAAGACTCAATACATGAAGATGTGTATCATCAGCGTTATCAGGAACTGAAATCAAAAAGAAAATATGAGCCGGCTTCCCGTCCATAGACTCAAAGTCAACTCCATTTCTGGATATACCAAAGGTTATACAAGGCTCTAAAACAGATCTGTCTTTTCCGTGTGGAATTGCTATTCCCATTCCTATTCCAGTTGAAAACTCCTCTTCTCTTTTCATAACAGCTCTTTTGAAGCTTTCTTTATCTGTTAGCTTACCATCTTTGTATAGAATATCAATCAATTCCTCAATAATCTCTTCCTTTGTTTTAGACTTTAAATCAAAACACACACGATTTGGTGAAAACAGCTGTTTTATTTCCATCAAATCACCCCAGTCTTTCTATTTCCACATTTTCAAAGAAATAATCTATCTGTTTCATTTCAGGTGGCTTGTTACCCTCTTCTACAACCTTAGCTGTTGCACAAGCACAGGCGAGTTTAAACAACTGCTGCTTGGACATCTTCTTTGAAAAACCATAAGCAATTGCTGCAACCATTGAATCACCTGCGCCAGTTGTGCTCTTTACGTCAACTTTTAAAGGTTTTGCATATAGCACTAAATTCTCAGTTACAAAAATTGAACCGTTAGCACCCAGAGAAATTAAAACAACTTTTATTCCCTCTGCAACTAAGCTCTTTGCAGCCTTTACAATGGAATTTGTATCGCTTTCATCTACATTAAAGAGAGTTTTAAACTCGTGTATGTTGGGTTTTATTACATCCGGTTTTGCCTTAATCCCTTCTTTTAAGGCTTGTCCATCTGCGTCAAATATTACAGTTACTCCTTTTTGTTTCAAGCTTTTGATGATTTCAAAATACATTTTGCTATCAGCATTTGTAGGAAGACTGCCGGAAAGAACAAAAATATCACCATATCGAGCTTTGGATTCAATCTTCTCGAATACGGCAAGCTTGTCAATTTCAGTTATCTCAAAGCCAGGCTGATTTAAATCTGTGTGTTGTCCATCACCAAGCTCAACAATCTTTATATTTGTCCTGGTAAGCCCATTTACAAATACAAAATCATTTTCTATACTAAACCTCTGAAGATACTCCAAAAACCACCCGCTATTCTCTTTGCCAAGAAAACCCAAAGCAACCGACTCTTCACCAAGTACCTTTATAACCTTGGATACATTTATTCCCTTGCCACCGGCGTCTATCACATAGCCGTTGCTTCTGTTTATCTGTCCTTTTTCAAGCCTGTTTAAATATATTGTTATGTCAATCGCAGGATTCAAAGTAACGGTGTATATCAATTTCAACACCACCTTATTATTTATTCTGTGATAACTTCAACACCAAGGGCTCTAAACTCCTTTTTTTGACTTTCATCCATTTTATCGGTAACAATATAATCCAGCCTTTCAATGGGGCATATCAGAGCAAATGAAACCTGGCCAAACTTAGAACTGTCTGCAACTAAGAATACCTTTTTTGCATTTTCGATCATTGTTCTTTTTACGGCAGCTTCCAGATAGGTCGGAGTTGTCACACCAAATTCAAGAGAAATACCGTTTGCTGCAATAAATGCTTTGTTACATCTGAACTGCTTCAAGGTATTTTGTGCAATATCACCAATCAGAGCTTTTGTTTTGGATCTTATTACTCCTCCTGTCATAATTACTTCAATATCCTCTCTGTTTGAAAGTTCGTAAGCAATAGTTACTGAATTTGTTATAACAGTTACATTTTTAGCTGTTATACTTCTTGCTATATACTGAGTTGTGGTTCCAGAATCCAGAATTATGGTATCTCCATCTTCTATATATCTTGCAGCGAGTTTTCCTATATATTCCTTTTCCTTCGCAAATCTATCTTGTTTTTCAGCAAACGACAACTCAAAAGTTGCAGCAAAACTGTTAATAGCGCCACCATGGGTCCTTTTTATTATTCCCAAACTTTCAAGCTCATTCAAATCCCTTCGAATAGTAGACTCCGAAACACCAAATAATTTTGCAAGCTCATTAACTCTGACACTCTTGCCTTCTTTTATTATCCTTGCAATCTTGCTTTTTCTTTCTTCTGCAAACATATTATCACCCTTTCTTGATTAAGCTCATTTTGTTGATTGTTTGTGATTATATATGATTGGTTGTGATTGATTTTTATTATAAAATGTCTTTTTCAATCTGTCAATATTTCAATACAAACTTTTTAGATCAAAAATATGTTGGATAAAAAACTCGAAAACACTTGGAATTAAGAATATTTATGAGATGGCTTTATCCAACCGTGTTTGCATAAAGATACGGTATACCGTCATCCTTAGTCGCCATCCGCTCAATTTATTGAATCTTTTAACTATCGAATTTACTCTTTCTATCGTTTGGCTTTTACTTTTCTCCTTGCACATTTTCACCATCCCACTTCCTCTGTATCTCATATTTCCCAAACCCCCACTACCTTGTATCACATACCTAGTCCGATTGTTTTTCTTTATGTTTCCCTCAATGATTTTAATTTATGTAAACTTTCTGGATGATACCATATATCATGTACTACTCCTTCTTTATCACTCATCACCATCACCAACATCCAACCGTACAGTTCCTCAAGTTCTGTCTCCTAATAATGCACACTTTAAACCTCTCTATTCCTTCTGACCCAAGAGCTTCTCGCCTGCTTACCTTCTTATCTTATATGCACTTTCTCCACGTGTACTTACTTATTCTTGCAGTAACTTGTGAGCCTTCGTGCTTGTTCCTTCAGAACGAAGACTACCGCTGCTGGCTTGTAGAAGCAATTCAAATGTTCACATCGCTCAAATACCACGGTGTTGAAGCAAAATTAGTGATATTCAAAGGAGAAAACCACGACCTGAGCAGGAGTGGTAAGCCGCTGCATAGGTTGAGAAGGTTGAAGGAAATTGTGGGTTGGTTTGAGAATTATCTGAAGTAAACTATACAAAGACCGCAAAACATCCCTTGGTGAAAAGCCAAGGGATGTTTTTGTTTCAGTTGAGGAACAGATGTTCCTTTATTGTACTGAACTGCACCAGGCTGTCTAAGGCTTTGAAGGGTAGTTTTAAAGTAGAATCTATAGCTTCGTCCGAACGATATCAATTAAAGAATTTGGAAAAACTAAAATTGTCTAAAATAAATTTTTATGCATTACATTGTATATTTATTATTAACATATAACTTTATATTGCATTTGTAAGATTGCATTTGTACTCAAATTCAAGAGTGTACTTACGCGAACGTTTATTCATTCGCTATAATAAATTGTTTTTTGTAACAGATTATAACTTCTATCATCATTTTTTATATAATAAAAACTTTTTAGTAATTTTAAATCAATACATACACAAAAGACAAAAAAAGAACACTCCCTCTTTTACTTCATACTGTGTTAACACATATTGGATATGCCTTAAAATACGATATGTTTGTAAAGATATTTGTAACTATTAAGTAAACAGGCAAAACTGTCTCTGTTTTCGAGCTCCTTGCTAAGAAACGAGGAAATCGAAAACACGCATAAATTGAAACTTTTCTATTGTTACGAATGTAACGTTGACTTGTAACAAAAAATATGATATAGTATTCATGCATATCTGACGAGTTTTAGAAGTGACTATGAGGGATGGAAATTCTCAATTCTGTCCTGCCTGAGTTTGTCACTCGGAATGTATGTTTTAGAAGTGACTATGAGGGATGGAAATTACGTTATTTTTCTTCCTGTCACCAAATTTTCTGGTATCTTGTCTTTGTTTTAGAAGTGACTATGAGGGATGGAAATTGCACTTTTGTTGAGCTTATAGCTGGCTGGCCGTTGACAGGTTTTAGAAGTGACTATGAGGGATGGAAATTTTTTTAAATATATTTATTATTTTTATTTTTTAAAATAAGTTTTAGAAGTGACTATGAGGGATGGAAATCCATTCAACTTCACCCCCTTTCTATGATGTAAATAAGTTTTAGAAGTGACTATGAGGGATGGAAATTCAAAGACTGAAGTTGTTGTTGAATTTCTTCAATGTTTTAGAAGTGACTATGAGGGATGGAAATCAAACCAAACCAAAAGCACCTTCTTCCAACGTCCCAATCATGTTTTAGAAGTGACTATGAGGGATGGAAATAAAGCCCTCCCTGCAATTAAAATAAATAGATTAAACTCGTTTTAGAAGTGACTATGAGGGATGGAAATCTTTACGTTCACACTCTATCCCTCCTTTCCATTATACAGTTTTAGAAGTGACTATGAGGGATGGAAATTTTCTATCATGGATATATAATTGGAACCACAATATTTTTTGTTTTAGAAGTGACTATGAGGGATGGAAATATTTTGGTACTCCACGACTTCAAAGTTGCGTTTCCCATCAGGTTTTAGAAGTGACTATGAGGGATGGAAATTCATACCGTCCTTGTAAAATCGTGTATGGTGCTATGTGACGTTTTAGAAGTGACTATGAGGGATGGAAATTTCCAGTATGCGAGGCTACCATCGGCATAGGAATTAAACCCTCGTTTTAGAAGTGACTATGAGGGATGGAAATTCTAATTCATTGAGTGTGTTTTTTGCAAGGGTTTGTGCGTATGTTTTAGAAGTGACTATGGGGGATGGAAATACTACCTTTGTAGCGATGTCGTCTTTGATTTCGAAAAATCTTGTTTTAGAAGTGACTATGAGGGATGGAAATACATTCGGGGGTATGTTAACATACCATAGCGATGAGTTTTAGAAGTGACTATGAGGGATGGAAATTTGCTTCTTGCCGTTTGATGTAGGTTGGGGTTTGTTTATATTCGTTTTAGAAGTGACTATGAGGGATGGAAATTTTGGTACGTTCTCTCTTTCGTTCCCGCAGCGGTTGGTTATAATGTTTTAGAAGTGACTATGAGGGATGGAAATTTCCCGCAGCGGTTAGTTTAGTTACAATCTACGGTAGAGTTTTAGAAGTGACTATGAGGGATGGAAATAAGAGCTTGGGGTCTTCCCACGGATAAACATGGAATATTCCACGGTTTTAGAAGTGACTATGAGGGATGGAAATCATGGCTATATGGTTCCAAATAAAAATCTTCGACAATTTTTGGTTTTAGAAGTGACTATGAGGGATGGAAATTTTTTTCAGTGTAACCGTTACCGTCTATCACGAAAAACCTGTTTTAGAAGTGACTATGAGGGATGGAAATTTTTGTACCTTTTAAGATAATATTTAACAACCGCGAAAAATTCTTGGGTTTTAGAAGTGACTATGAGGGATGGAAATCTTTCACAAAAAACCTTCTTGCTCTTACGGGTGTTTTAGAAGTGACTATGAGGGATGGAAACGGTAGTTTTTGCTTAATCTTGTCTCGTAAACATACCATAAAATGTTTTAGAAGTGACTATGAGGGATGGAAACATTCTTCGTTTCCAGTTCGACACCTGCAAACTCAAAACTCCGTTTTAGAAGTGACTATGAGGGATGGAAACCTTTAGGAATTTCACCGATTTTTTCGAGATACAGTCTTAAAGGTTTTAGAAGTGACTATGAGGGATGGAAACATTGACCTTTTTATTCTTTGCGTTTTCTAACATCCATGTTTTAGAAGTGACTATGAGGGATGGAAACTGGTCTTTTATGAAGTCTGTGTGAATTAGTGGTCTCAATCCGTTTTAGAAGTGACTATGAGGGATGGAAACTGTCAAGAGTATTTCTTTTAAAAACTTGCCTATTAACTTTGTTTTAGAAGTGACTATGAGGGATGGAAACTTTTGGCACGATTAACAACAAAGCTGTCATCAATACTATGTTTTAGAAGTGACTATGAGGGATGGAAACTTTTCTTTTTCATTTTTTCACCCTCCGTTTCCTTTCATATTGTTTTAGAAGTGACTATGAGGGATGGAAACTCGCCTGTTTTGATGTCATAAACTACATACTTATTTTCGGTTTTAGAAGTGACTATGAGGGATGGAAACAACTCATAAGAGTCCAACGATTTAAACAGTTCCATTAGCTTCGGTTTTAGAAGTGACTATGAGGGATGGAAACTAAGTGGACGGTTCGTAATATACAATCCCTTCTATTAGGTCGTTTTAGAAGTGACTATGAGGGATGGAAACTCTTTATTTCAACCACTACTGGTTCATTATTCACTACTGCTATGTTTTAGAAGTGACTATGAGGGATGGAAACCTTCAACCGACAGGGGAAATAAAATTGCTCTTAATAAGTTTTAGAAGTGACTATGAGGGATGGAAACACAAATAATTTGAACAACTTGTTCATCAATTTCTACAATGTCATAGGTTTTAGAAGTGACTATGAGGGATGGAAACTTTCCTTGTCTACCTCTTCAGTAGACAAGGAATTTAAAATGTTTTAGAAGTGACTATGAGGGATGGAAACCTTTTACATACGTGTAGTCTCCATACGCTAACACTATGTTTTAGAAGTGACTATGAGGGATGGAAACAACCTTTACTAAAAGCTCATACCCTCTGTTCCATTCCATCCGTTTTAGAAGTGACTATGAGGGATGGAAACTTTCTCCATTGTCTTTTCGGAATTCCAGTTCATAGAATTGTTCGTTTTAGAAGTGACTATGAGGGATGGAAACAACCGCGCCAAGTTATCAACAAAAACCTTCGTATCAAATGTTTTAGAAGTGACTATGAGGGATGGAAACAAACACCTCGTCCCCTTTTTTAAAAACAACCCACTTCACACGTTTTAGAAGTGACTATGAGGGATGGAAACGTGCCTTCGCACGCTGACCGTGGATTAAATTCAACGGCAGCGTGTTTTAGAAGTGACTATGAGGGATGGAAACTCGCCACTCAAACCTGTTTTTTCGAGCCTGCTCTATATGTTTCAGAAGTGACTATGAGGGATGGAAACTCTGAGCTTTCGTTCTGCCAGTTCGACCACCTATATATGTGTTTTAGAAGTGACTGTGAGGGATGGAGATCTCAGAACATGAGATTTCTTAATGCAGCATAGCAAACCTACATTTCGGTTTGAGAAAATTCTTAAGCAGAACTGAACTCAATGATTAATATAGTGACAAGGTGTGCGCCTTTGGTACACACCTTTTTTTGTTTCTAAATTACAAGCAGCAGAGGGGAAAAGGTGTCGCAGAGATTTTTAGAGAAAATGTCCTGCTACAACTCGTACAATGTTTGGGATCGAGTAAGCTTGGAAATAGTTTAGTGATTCCTCAGGAAAAGCGTAGGAATAACAAGATTCAGTCAAATTTCAAAAATTCATTTCATCTTAGAAAGGTAAATGTGCTATAATGATATTGAAAATTACGAGTAATGTTTATTGTATCATTGCCCAACTTGTGGGAGATGATAACTGTGAGTTTCGTTACATTGTTGAGGAAAGATTTAAGGAAGTACATTGAATTCGTTCAGTCTGGGTTTATAACTCCTGGAGAAGTGTTGGCAGATTTCTCTCGTTTAGACAAAGAGATTTCAAACTATTCAGTAATATTTTACGAAGTTCTTAAGTTTTTTCTGATAAACGGCTACACAGATCACGCAATGCAAATGTTGTCGAGAGAATTCAAAAGCACTCTCACAAAAGATCAGGCGCTTGCTTTAGTTAACTCGAAATTTGTAGAGACGAGGTTTCCGGTAGTTGAGAGGGAACGTGTTGATTTGGTAAGAGCGCTTGTTTTCATGGTCGAAAATGCAGATTTCTCCTTTACGAACAATCCGAATGTTTCAAGTTTCTTGTATAACGTTGAGGAAATCGCTCAGCACAAGATTTCTGTCATTTTTGATAAAGAATTTTGCGGCGAATCTTTTCAGTTCGCTGTGGCAGTTGCAAGTCTTGTGGATGAGATACCTTCAAATATCGCATTTACTGGTAAAGTAGGCGGTGGTGGTAGAGTTCTTCAAGTTGACAATATTTTTGAAAAGACTAAATATTGCGAAGAGATTGGACTTGTACTTATAACCCCTCTGGATGTCTCAAGCGTTTACGAAATAGTTGATTTCTTCAATACTAAAGAATTCAATATACCGGTTTACGTAAGTTTCTCACCTCAGAAAGAAGATGTTAGAAGACAGTGGTCTTCTCTCAATGAAGAAGTTGCTAAGCACTTCAAGACATTCCCGAACTTAAAGCTGCACGAGAAGATTTTCGGAATGGAATTTGTTTACTCACACAGAGAACTGGATGAGAACGAATTCAGTAAACACATAAGGAACGTCTATAATGTTTTGAGGAATGTTATACAGAATTTTGGTGTTCCACATCTTGCTATAAAGGGTCCCGCTACTTTTGCTTTGGGTTTGGGTATAGCTGTTGGGGCAAAAGATAGGATAGCTGTCTACCACTATCAAGGTGGTTACCATCTTGTATTAGATCTAACAACACCGGAAAAGCTCAGATTGATAAAGTCGTGTAAATCTTTGGAAGACCTAAGACTACTTTCCGTAGATGTTTACGATTACGCCCCAAACAAGAGGAAAGCAATCTTTTTAGTCGATTTGGCTTCTCACAAACCGTTCCCGCAGATTGTTGAATTTGCAAAAACCCACCTTCCGGATGCTTTCATCATTCGCGTCACTACTACATCCCCTGGCAATTCTGGAAACATCCCGATAGGAGATTGGTCTAATTATATTTCCGAACTTTTCTCTATTACACAGATAATGCGAGACAAATATAAGGAACTGCACATATTTTTGAGCTGTCCTGTTCCGATAGCTTTTGGTTTTGGCATGGCTCTTGGGGATTATATCCCGGGCAAAATATACAATTACAATAAAAAATCAGCTACCTATGTTCCTGTTTTTGAAATGCCGAATGTATTTTTGTCACCTAATTTGGAATGAATAGTTTTCTTTTTTCTTTCATTTTACCTGTCAGACTTAGAAATTCCCCCCGTTTTATAAGGTGTAAGAGTTTAGAAGTTCCTAGGGGGGAAGGTATATGCAAACAGTATACATTTTCAGAGATGCTTACCTGAGAAAGAAAAGCGCGGCGCTTTACATAGAACCTAAATCTGAAAATGAGAAACCGATGTACGTACCGCTAAAAAACGTGTCAAGTGTTATGGTCTTTTCCGAAGTAGAACTTAACAAAAAGACGCTTGAACTGTTTTCGCACTCTCAAATTCCCGTATTTTTCTACAATTACTATGGGGAATATATAGGCTGCTTTTATCCTATTGAATTAAACAAAACGGGCGAAATGCTTATATTACAATTGCAGCACTATCAAGATTTGGAAAAGAGGATAATAATCGCTCGAGAGATACTGAATGGTGTTGCCGACAACATGGTTAATGTATTGACACCGTACACTAATAAGTTCCCTGAAGTGCAGAAGAATATAGATAAGATATTGGCGTTGAAAAAATCTTACAGCCGACAAGATAGTATTCCAGCGCTTATGGCAATTGAAGGGAATGTTAGAAAATCTTACTATGAAGCACTTGGCATAATTCTTTCAGAAAAAGGATTCACATTCGAAGAGAGAACAACAAGACCTCCGAGCGATGAGATAAATGCCCTTATCAGTTTCGGAAATACCATTTTGTACAACGTTGTGCTTTCGGAAATATTCAAAACATCTCTGGAGCCGTCAATCAGCTTTCTTCACGAACCAAGCAAGAGGAAGTTTTCTTTGCAACTTGATATAGCTGAGATATTTAAACCAATAATCGTTGACAAGGTCATTCTGACAGTCGTTAACAAGTCGATTATTAAAAAAGAAGACTTCAGACAGGTTGAAGGGGGTGTATACCTTAACGAAAACGGCAAGAAGAAGTTTATTAAAGAGCTCGAGGCTAAGATAGAAGAAACAATCGATTACGAGAACGGTCAGAAAATGTCATTCAGAACAGTGATACGACACGAGTGCTACAAATTGATCAGACACTTACGCGAGGAAGAAGCTTATAAAGCCTTTCGAATGTAGTTGGGGGTGGAAAGATGTCAGGAACCGATGTGTTTAAGAAGTGGAGAGACGTGACTTATTTATCGGCTTTGTTCCACGATGTAGGTAAGTTCCGACAAAGGGGGGAAATGGGCAACACCTTGGAAGAAGAGATAAAGAGAGAATACAGCTATGAGATAAAGAACAACAATTCTGGTCTTGCACATCAGTATATCGGTGCACATATTTACAAGAACTCTTCTTTGCCTTATCGCGATGATGTTTCAATCATTATTAGTAAGCACCATGAAAGACTGGAAAATCTTGCGAATGAACACGAAATCCTGGCAAAAATAGTGTCTTTGGCAGATAAACTGTCTGCAAATGAACGGATGGATTACAGCCAAAACACCGACTTAGATAGGATTAAGTATATGAAATCTATAATCTCCAAAGTATCTGTGTTGGGTGTTGATGACAAAGTCAACTTTTACAGACCACTTTCGCGTTTTTCATTGGCCGAAGAGGTAAGATCAGAGAGTGAGCTTTTGGAAAGAATGGTAAAAAAGGAGTATGAATCTTTATGGAAAGAGTTCGAGCCTTTGATAAAAGATAGCGCTCTAAAAGAACTTTGGAATAAAGAACCGGACGGTGTTCTTGAAAGAGTTTATTATTTACTCAAAGAATTTACATCCACAGTTCCCTCTGCGTTTTATTACAGTGAGCCCGATATTTCCCTATTCTCCCATGCAGCTTCAACAGCTGCTATAGCTGTAGCTTTGTTGATTCAACTTGGCGAAGGAATATTTGAGAAACAAAACGATAGGTTTATATTTGCTTCGAGCAGACTTGGGAAGTTAGAGGAGATAGTCAGAAAGTTGCAGGATAATCAAGTTTCACTTAAAGACGATGAAGATCTATTTGGTGTGATAAAGGGTGATATATCTGGTATACAAGACTTCATATACAAAACTTCCGTCAAAAACGGACTTAAGAAATTAAGAGCTCGTTCGTTCTTTATAGCCTACCTTGCTGAAATAATAGCAAAATACATCATCAGAAAAGAAGGTCTCTACAACTCAAACATTCTCTACTGCGGGGGGGGACACTTTTATCTTCTTGTTCCTGCCAAGACCATTGATAAGTTGGAAGAGTACCAAACTTTACTTGACAAGAAAATGTACGACGCCTTTGGATTAGATTTGTCAGTACTTCTTGCCGGTATGAAAATCAACCTTTCAAGGCTTGTCAATTTTGACGTACATGATGATCTTGCGAGACTTATTGAAGAAAAGAAGAACAGAAAATTTGCAAACATACTGAATGTAGAAATGTTCGTTCCAGAAGATTTCTCAGGGCCAAGATGTCCGTATTGTGGACGAAAGATGGAGGAAAGAAGGTATGGCAAAGCTGGTGAAGAAGTAGAGTACGAATGTACATTTTGTGAATCTTTCGTCGATTTAGGATACCATTTGGCGAACAGCAAGTTCTTAGTGATTGAGCAAATTCCCGAGTTAAATCGCAAGCCACAGGATGTATTTGACGTATTCAAAAACTTCGGATTTGAACTTTCGTTCGAAAATGAACCAAACAAACTGTCTTACGCGGTTGAAAAGAGCAGGAACGGTACATATGACCCAATGGAAGCTATGTATTATGTAAAGATAGCTAGCTACGTTCCGAGAAAATATATCGAAAAAAATGGAAGAGAAGTTACCGCTGACCTTGAAACGATAGCTAAGCAATCGGAAGGCGTAAAACGCTGGGCAATACTTCGCGGCGATGTAGACAATCTTGGAAGTATATTTAAGGCTCTAAAAAGCAGTGTCAATTTAGAAAACAGAAGAGCACCTATATCATATGTTACAACGTTATCTTCAGAACTCGAGATGTTCTTCAGCGTTGCATTAGAGAAGTACGTTAGAAACAACTACCAAAACTGCAACGTTATATACTCTGGTGGCGACGATTTCATGATACTCGGACCGTGGAACGAGCTGCCGATGCTTGGTAGTGGTATAAGAAAAGAGTTTGAGAAGTTTACTAAGAACAAAAATCTTTCGATATCGATGGCTGTAGCAATTGCACCAAGCAGGAAATACCCAGTTTACAAGCTTGGTACAACTGCTGGAGAGTTACTCGACGAGTACGCAAAAGCTTATAAACGCAATGGTAGAGAAAAGGATGCTATTTACTTCCTAAGGGGGTGTATAGGCTGGGAAGAGTTCGACAAGGTTCTTGAAATCAAGGAAAAGTTAAAAGAGCTAATTACCAAGGGTGTGAGCAGGAACTTATTACACGTACTTGACACATTCGCAGATAAAGATGATAAAGAACTGAAAATTTGGCGGCTGTACTACTACATTGGAAGACTTATGGAGAGGCAGAAAGAAGTTATCGAGGACATGGATAAACTATTTAATTCAATCCTTGTTTCAAGAAACAGATTGCATCCAAAGTTAGGGTTGATCGTTAGATGGGTTCATGATGAAACTCGAAGTATAGAAAAGGAAGATGAATTACTAAGTGAAGTGGAGGTGTCGTAAAATGAGCGTAGGACAGCCAAACAGCTATCAGAACAGAGGTAACAACCAGGTAAGGAACCAAACCCCTGAGATGGCCAAATATTTTGGAGATGTAAAGAAACTCATAGAATCTATGAACGAAGACTACAACACCTTGACTGAAAAGGCTGAACAAATAGCAAAGAACTTGAAGCTGAATTCAACAAAATTGAGAAAGTTCTATAACCACGTCAAGAAAATTGACATTGCAGGTAAGAGCGATACGGAAATTGAAAGAATTCTCAAGAGAGAGCTTAACAAGTTCGTTGCTATGATGGTATATGACGTTGGTAGAGAATCCGGAAATAACGAAGTTCTCGAAGAATTTGCTAAAGGTATGAGGAACATTGTTGAAAGCATTAAGAAAAAACAGGGACAGGAGATTAAGAAATCTTTTTACCTTTTCATGGACTTCTTCGAATCTCTTACTGCGTTCCATAAGTACTATGAAAAGTACCAGGAAAGATGATAAAAGTGCGATAAAAGAACAACAATGTAAAGGGGGATACGAATATGGGAGTAAAGAAATTTTTGGGAAAGTACATAGTCAAAGCCGATATTGAGGTTATCACTGGGTTACACATTGGTACGAACAAGGACAGTCTCGAAATAGGTGGACTTGATAACCCAGTCATTAAGGACCCAAAGGGCAGACCATACATTCCAGGCAGCAGTTTAAAGGGGAAAATGAGAGTTCTGAGCGAATTTTATCACGGAAAAGTTCACGAAAAAGGCGATGTTCACAAGTGTGCGGATGAGAACTGTCCTGTTTGCGGACTTTTCGGAACATCTGTTGATAACAAATCCAACATTAGTACGTTCTCGAGGACACGGCTCATCGTTCGCGATGCTTACCTTGATGAGAAGAGTTTAGAACCATATGCAGACTTTCTTGAAACAAAGTACACCGAAGTTAAGCATGAAAATAGTATAAATAGAGTAACATCGAGAGCTAACCCAAGACCTCAAGAAAGGGTTCCAGCAGGTGCTATATTCAAAGCGGAATTCGTAGTCGACGAATATGAAGGCGATGAAAAAAAGTTCTTAATGGAACTGTTTTTGGCAATGAAACTTTTAGAAGACGACTATCTGGGCGGTAGTGGTTCAAGGGGATATGGAAAAATTGCATTTAGAAACATTCAGATTGTCAAGCGCGAAAAGACATTTTATTCGGAGGGTAAAGATGAGAGTCCAGTAAGTACATTTGGAAACGTAGAAGAAGCGCTGTCTAAGCTCAAGTAGTTTAAAGGAACTCAATGGAATAGCTATCCTATCTTAGGGAAGTGAGGCGCATGGACTATCGGATAAAAATTAAATTCAAAGGTCCACTTCATATTGGTCTTATGGACGGCGTAAGTGAAGTTTCAGATATTATAATCCATGCCGAAACAATTTTCGGTGCGTTGATGAATGCGCATTCAAAATTGTTCGGTGAGCGAGAAACGGAAGAGCTCATAAAAAAATTAATGACTAATTCTGAAAAGACTGACCTTCGTTTTTCCTCTGCTTTTTACTATATTGGAGATACTTACTTTTTGCCCAGGCCAAAAGGTGAGGACTTCGGCTTATTGCCAAGATTAACCCAACCAAAGAAATTAAAGAAAGTGAAGTATGTGCAGGAAGAAATAGTTTTTGGGAGTGCTAAGGCTAATGTAGACGACGTACACGGCCAATTTTTGAGCAAGAAGAAGATAGAATACCAAGGCGAGTTCAACAGCCCAGCGATTGTTATTGAGAGACCGAGGGTCATGATTAATCGTTTGAATTCAAGCTCAAACCTCTATTACTTTTCAGAAGTCCACTTCGCACCTAACTGCGGGCTTTGGTTCTACCTGTCCGTTGGTCAAGAAATTGAGAAACAAATACTTGCAGCGCTAAGACTTTTGGCAGACGAGGGCATTGGTGGCGACAGGACGTACGGATTTGGTCATTTCGATTACGAAATCCAACCAATTGAACTACCTAAGGAAGGTGACAGATACCTTTTGCTTTCACCATACATCCCAAGTCCTGAAGATTACAAAGAGAGCACATCCGAGCTTGCTAAGGAAGTTATAAAGTCATACGAACTAATGTATAGAACCGGTTATATACACAATAGCGATAAAAAAGCCAAACGCGTTATAATGTTCACAGAAGGCTCAGTTTTCAATAAGCGTGTGGATGGGAGGATTTTAGACATATCACCCGAAGGATTCGAAGAGGAAAATAATTACAAAGTATACAGATACGGAAAGGCATTCTTGCTCCCATTCAAAGGAGGGAGTCAGCCGTGACAGCAGATTTTAGTAAAAGGATATCGATTGAACCAGTTTCAGCTGTATTTATAGGTTCTGGAGAAAAGATTGGTAAGTTCGAAACTATCGTTCAAGGAAAGAAGACGCATATTCTAAATTTTGACAAACTAATGGAACACGAAAAATTCGTGGACTATTTTGTGGCCAACAGTGACAAAATTTTTAATCCAGAAACTAAAGATGCAGTTCTTTTGAAGATATTTGAAGTACTCAAGATTGACTTGCAAGAGTACAGCTATACTTCGTTTGATACAATCTTTGATAAAAACGGCAAACCGAAAACTTTGCAAATAAGTAGATTTATAAGAACAGCCGGCAGGTACTATATACCAGGCAGTTCGCTCAAAGGTGCTTTAAGGACGATGATTATTAAATCCAATCAAAAATTCGAAGCTACACTTAGAAATGTTTTCAGATCTCCAAATGTAAAATTTGAGGTTGAAAAAGTCGAACAAAATATCTTTGGGCAACCGTTCTATTCGCCATTCAAACTTCTTAGAATAACGGACAGTACTTTTATCAACAATTCACACATAAAATTCAAGAAGGTTGAAGTTGTTCACTTTGTAAGACAAAAAACAAGTATACCTCAGTTTGTCGAAGTGTGGCTTCCTGATATGAGGAGCAACGAAGGAAATAAAGTAGCTGCAGAAATAATTTCTCTATTTTCAAACTTGAGCAAATTAGAGAGTTTGGAAGAAGTTAGGAGAAATGAAAAACTTAAGGAAGCTCTTGGCTATTTCAGAAACCTTTTTTCTAACGAGAAGGTATTTGTTGATAGAATGAAAGAATCAGCTATGATTATCATAAACATGGAACGGCAGAAAATAAGCACAATGTCAGATAACCCTGTCAAGAAAACACTTGAAGAATTCTATAAAAAACTCCTCGACATTAACGAGAAAGCGGATAGGGGTTTCTTGGTCAGGATAGGCGGACACACGTCTTTCTACTCAAAAACAGCCTTTAGAGGTTTCTTAGAACCAGCTGAAATCAAAGTGTTGAAGAACTTTGGATATCGCAAAATTACGGAAAGTAATTTCCCGATAACTACCAGGATAGTTAAGTTATCTGAATCACCAAATGACATAATGCCACTTGGCTGGGTTAAAGTTGAACTTATGGATTAAAAACAGACAAAGGGGTTTTGAACTTGCAGGAAATTACTCTAAAGTGGAAATTACAGGCGCCTGTTTTAGTTACGAACGAGCTAACACGGGGCTTATTTGAGCAAATTTTTGGTGACGGTGTAGGATACTTCTACTCGTTTTCTGGAATTCTTGGGCGTAGGATTTATTTGAGCGAGAACGGATATTATATGTCAGGTACTGCAATATTTAAATTGCGAGTTTGGGATACCCTTTCCGGAACCACCTTGAGGAAACTTCTGAGAGTTCCTCTTGGTGGTGTTTTCCCTTATTACACAACCATTGAAGTTGTTGAACCTTTCGATCAAGGTTTCATATTGGTAGATGAACAACTTGGTGAAAGCAATATAGACGAGCTACAAGCCAATTTCGAAAAATACTATTTCAGCCTAGCCGAACAGCTTTTTAAAGACAAAAGCGAAGAACTTTCTCTGATTCCAGTCATAACTTCGTTTAGGAAGAACGTGTACAGACTGAAACTCTTTGGTTCAAAAGAGATGATTCAGCTTGTTAATACAGTAGGTCTTAGGATAGGTAGTACCAATTATTTCGTATATGAGGAAGAAGATTTAAAGAACGTGTTAATATTAGCTGATAAATTAGGGGGGAATAGATTTTGAGAGTCTACATCACTCTTAGTTGCAAAACAATAGAACTTCCAACAGATTACAATCACATACTTCAAGGTCTTATATACAATCTTATCAACGATGACGAGTACAGAAAGTTCTTACATGATAGAGGCTACAGCTATGGTAAAAGACAGTACAAACTTTTCAGTTTCTCAAGGCTTCTGGGAAGATTCGAAATAGACTCTAACAAGAAAGTCATCAAATTTAAGGATAATGTTGTTTTGATACTTTCTACCGCAGATGACAAACTTGTGGATTTCGTTATTGAAAGGATCGGGAGATTTGAAACACTGAATATCGGAAGAAATAAGGTTGTGCCAACAAAAATTCAAGTATTTGACCTTCCGAGGACCAATCATATCAGAGTGAATACCAAATCACCAATAACTGTTTATTCAACAATTGGGAAAGATGGAAAAAGGTACACGCTCTATCATTCACCAAACGATGAAGATTTTGAAAAACTTCTGGAGGACAACCTTAAAAGGAAATATTACGCCGCGTACGGTGTTCCTTTCGAAGGAGACATACGGGTAAAAAACATAGCACCTAATCCGAAGAAAGTTATTGTCTCCTACAAGGAATTAAAACTTGATGCATGGATTACAGTGCTTGATATCACTGGTGACTGGGAAATCGTTAAATTAGCATATGACGCGGGTTTGGGTTCCAAAAACTCCGCAGGATTTGGATGCATAGAACTTGTTGATAGAGAAATTGTATAATTACAAATCCCCTACCAAGTCAACCACTCACCACTTAAGTGGCGGTCTTGAGAAAGTTCTGGTTGACCAGTCTGAGCACCGGACCCGAAGGACAAGGGGAAGAAGGTGCTACATTGGTAGCAGGCTAAAGATCATTTCCGGATTGTTAAAGCTGTTGTGTCGCAAGCAAGTATACTGGCGTTTGGATAGGTACAACAGCGGTTAGAGCCAGCGGAGCTTTTGTGACATTAAGGATACTAACGGCAAAAGGATATGCCAAAGAATAAGCTACAAATACTGCAAGTTGGCGCAGATGGTTGGCGGTATAATAAAGCAAAAATGGTAGGTCTATCTTCTCACACGACTAAAGTCGCGTGCCTCTAAGTTAGCAAGGGTGAATGAAAGGTAGGGGATTTTGTGAGTATTAGCTTCTTAAGAACTGCACGCCATCTCTGATGGAAGAATAATTTTTATTCTGAGATACGAGTTAACAAGCTCCGGATTGGTAATTTTATCAAGTTTTAAGAACAGTGCATGAGGCAGTCGTCCTTTGTACACTTCTTCTTCAAGAAAGAGTATCCTTACAGGCTTGTTTACCAAATCATCAGAGAAGTATATACTGATGTTCTTCTCATCGACTTCTATAATGTAATCAACGAACCTTCCGATCATCTATCCCAC
Source organism: Fervidobacterium changbaicum (assembly GCF_004117075.1). Lineage (NCBI taxonomy): Bacteria > Thermotogati > Thermotogota > Thermotogae > Thermotogales > Fervidobacteriaceae > Fervidobacterium > Fervidobacterium changbaicum. Next base: position 1,083,020 of record NZ_CP026721.1, on the reverse strand, counting down.
CTCTTTGTGCCAGATTCATCTTCCTAAGTTTTAAAACATAATTTCTTAGAATTTCTGACAACCTGACTGGTTGCAATTTAGTCAGAAAAGTCTCTGTGGGACGTTGTCTATTTATTGGTAAGAAACATCCACAAAGCTGGGAGGTAAAACTGCCATGAGCAAACGATATCTTGTCGTCTATGATATAAACGAAAAAAGAGTTTCAAAAGTGCACAAGTTGTTACTTCGATTTTTGGTTTGGAAACAGAACTCGACTTTCGAGGGCTTTCTAACCAATGGTTCACTCAAAGAGATGATAAGAAGAATTGGAAAGTATGTGAAGAAAGAGGATGAAGATGGAGTAGTAATATACTCCTTGCCAAGAGATTGCAAAATCAAATTAGAAGTGCTTGGAAAGGATAAAGGTAATATCTTTTCGAATTTTATAGAATAAATTGCAGGATACGCTTACTCGATGAAATTGAATTCGGCAGGTGCATTACCCAGAAGAATTCTGTAGGGCCTACTGGATGTTTCTATAATGTAAAAGTAAACTGTGTCATTCTCAGAATCGATTATACTTCTAATTTCATTCTTCAAAGCCTCATAGTCCTCTTTAGTTAAGAAACCTTCAAGAACTGAACGAAGCGTCCAGTTCAAATATTTCCTTCCGATTTTCAACACTTTCCGTACTCTTTTGACATTCACATCGTATACCATAATTACGTACATGCTATCTGCTCCTTCCTACACATTATGCGTAAGCGCTCCTATCACTAAAAAACGTGAGAATCTTGTATAACTGACACAAACTAAAGGTGCTATAATAATACTTGAACATTATTCATATTCATAAAATGCTGCATGTTTTCAACTTTTATTTGTTATAATATCAATGAAAAACAACCTTTGATCGAAATAATCTAGACATTCAGTGAAGGGAGGAAAGGCACACAGAACATAAAATACCACAGTGTTTACTGGGTGCCAAAGCCCATGAAAAAACTCGAAAAATACAATTTCAAATCGCAGCTAGTCATTTTCCACGATATTAAGAGAACTGCCGCAAGCTTTTTAAATAAACCAGACCTTTACAAGTCAAAAGAAGGTGAGAGGACAACAAGACCAGGTGTGGTACAGATTGACGGATACCGGTACTTGGTAGCCTTTCTCTCTACAAAGGGTTATTCAAAGTTAAGATTCAAGATATTCGAATGTTGTCCTCTGGTATCTGGATTTTTTATAGCAAAGGACAGCTATTTTATGCGATTCGGTGATAAGTACATCTTCGACATCCCATCGACAATTATTGAAAAGTGGAGAGGGCAAAAGAAAATAGAATTTGTAGCTTCCTGTACAATTGACCTAGGAAATTGGAGTGAGGAAAATGACTGCTTTGACAAAAAGTGATTCTAAATTGGGAGAATGTTTGAAAAAATTACTGATCAGCGGTGATTTGTCAGAAGACTGCAGAAAGACCATTAATCAGTTTATCTCAGGTATGATTATAGTGAGAACCAAGGGGAGATACTCCCTACTTGGTAGAGGCACCCTCGAAGAGCTTGTTGACGATATTTTTCAAGAATCGGCGATCTCCTTTCTCAACAAAAAAGAGAAACTGATGAAAGCAAGTGTTGAAGCAATTGTTAGTTATTTTAGTAAAATCGTGATGAGCAGAATAGAAGATGTGAGACGTACAAAACAAGATGCTGAGTCTTTAAACAGAGAAATAACATCTTCACAGTCAGATGACCACAACAATTTGGAATTCGGTGAGATAATTTCTGTTGAACCAAGCGATTGTTATAGTCCTTACGACGAGCTAATAGCAGAAGCCATCTATGAAACTTTTAAAAATGAGTTTGTAAATAAGGAAGCCGATTTATGTGATTTTATATATACCAAATATGAGAAGGACACTGATTTTAGAGAATATCCCAGTGCGGATGCAAAGTACAAAGCACATCAAAGGATAAGAGAGAGAATTAAAAAATTTTTCACTGAAGTAGTCGATGTTTCAGACTGCGTGATTATGATGGTACTAAAAATGTACAAGTCAAAAATCTGCGACAAAATGCGTTATAAGTAATAGTGAGTAACAGTCATTCAAGCAACTAAAGATGGGACTGCAAATACTGGAGGGAATGATATGGAATATTTGAAGAGAATACTGAAGGATTATAAAGCACACTCAAGGAAAGTGGAAGTATTGATAGACCAGGGGACTGAAAAATTAAAGATTGGCGACGTCTTTTGCATCTACGGCGAAGACCTCGTGTACGGAGTCGTTGTTGAAGACATTGGAGAAGTTTACAAAGCTGTATACTTGACTCCGGAACTAATTTTAGCAGGAGACGGGCATGAGCTACGAGTGGATCACTTAGTCTCTGCTTTAAAGGTAACGCCAATAGCATTGTATCTTACACCTGAGATGATAAAGTATTGTGAGGTTGTCATGAACTTACCTAAAGATGAATTAGCAAAAGTCAAAGAAAGCTATGAAAATAAAGCCAGCAGAGGATATCAAGGTGTTTGGAAAGAATTTTATGACTTCGAAGCATTGAGAATAGAGATCTTCTATGAAAAATTTTTAGAATATTTGTCAAAAGTTGAAGAAGACCAAGCAGAGGAGGTAATAATCGATCTATCCGAAAAATTCGGAGGAGATGAGCTAAGAGAGTTGTTCCCGCAAAAAGCTGCTGCCTCAACATCAAAGACAAGGGAAGAAGGCTTGCTAATCGAAGTTTTGGACGATGCTGTTATTGTATACTTTTCCGATGTATTAATCGGAAAGCAAGCCAATATATATATTCAAGATAAATTAATATTTTCAGGAAGAATTCCACAAGAAATCAAATTTAAGATAGGTTTTGAAGTACCGGCTGAAACATTCAAGCAAAAACTCAGGTTACAAATTGAAGACGCTTAATAGTATTCTTTTTCTTGTCGCTGTTCAAACCTAAAAGCTGGTGATGTGACCTTGAATATATTCTTCCACATTTTGAAGTAGCATAGGCATATTAAAAAAATAATATCTTACCCACACTGTTGCCCATTACAGCGATGTGATAAGCCGTCTTTATTCATACTTGCTTTGCTGTGTTAATTACCTACTCTTTCCAGATCTCAGTCTTGTACGAATACGGGCTCAGAAAACTGCAGAGGGAGGATTTTAAATGACGAAACTTCTAACCTTCCTTGGCACGGGCTCTTACCAGGAGAGTGAAGTATTCATAGATGACTTTAGGACAAAGCAAAAGATTTTTCCGCTTGCTTTGGTTGAGTTTTTTAAATCGCAGGGCAAAGACCTTGAAGTGATATTCTTTCTAACTCGAGGAGCTTATGAAACCTTCCAAAAAGAGCAAGTTAAAGAATTTTGCGAATCACGCGGTATTAGCGTCAAAATAGTTGACATTTCCGAAGATGAAAAAGTCGCTGATTTTGTTAAGAAGATAATACCTCGCGTACAGGATGGTGACGAGGTTATCTTAGACGTAACTCACTCTTTTAGAATGTTGCCAATGATGGCTCTAATTATTTCTCTTTATTTGAAAGAACTAAAGCAAATTCAAGTGAAAATAATATACGGCAAGTACGATCGTGACATAAAAACAACAAGATGCACTGATATTACAGAAATGTCGGAGACTATAGATTGGATATATGGAACGAAACTATTTACAAACTACGGTTTTGCAACCCAGTTGTCAGAGTTGATTAAAAAGCAGAACGAAAAATACTATAAAAACAACCACAAAAAGAACGCAGACAGACCAACAAAGCTGGGGATATTGTCAGATGACCTAACAAAAGTATCGGAATCTATAAGGCTTGGGTCTATCCAACTTATCCGTAATTCTTTAAGTAAGTTCTTCAAGGACATTAGCGACGAAAAGCTAAAAAGAGATGTAAGTGAATTTGTTCCTCATTTCGCCCCACTCTTTGAAAAACTTGTTGAACGTTACAAAGCCTTCCACATCGAAAATGAATCGCTGATTCTCAATGAAGAAGAACTGAAGTCAGAAGCGGAGTTGGTGAAATTCTATGTGCAAACCGGTGATTACGGTATGGCGCTAAGATTGGCTCGTGAATACATAAAGAACGTTCTTCTGTACAAAATGGGCAAACACGACGAGTTCTTGAATATTAGTGAAAGAGAATCATTACCGGTGAAGTCGAATGTATTGTTTGATGCAAGAAATCACTTTGCTCATTTCGGTTTTAACAACCTGCCCGTAAGTCCCGACAAGATCAGAGCTGCACTTAACGATTTGATTGAAAAGATTGAGAATGGCAACTTAGATGTATTCTTCAATGAGTTCACACCAGAAAAAAACCTGAAGGCTATCTTAACTCCTCTTGGTACAACTCAAGGAGCTTTGTACACTGTACTGAAAAATTACAACGCAGACCTACTGGTTATCCTTACCTCAGAGGAAGGGAATAAGTTAGTCGATGAAATTGTAGAAAAATCGGAGTTTAGGGGCGAAGTTAGAACAATAATTATAAAGGATCCATTTTCCGGTGTTACTGAAATAAGGGATATACTCTCCAAAGCAGAAAACTATCTTGAGAATGCAAGGGAGATAATCGTCAACATTACTGGTGGAACAACCTTTATGACATATATTATAGAAAGAATAAGAGATAGAATCCGATATGGAAAGTCTATCAAGTCGGTCATTGCATTTGACGAAAGACCTTATGACGAACAGAGGAAGAATCCTTACGTTGTTGGCAAGATCCTTGAAATCGCCTAAATGGAATTAATGCGTTTCGTTTAAATAAAAGCAAATAACTCAAACAGGAAAACGCCAGTAGAGCAAACTGGCTTTTTTATTTTAGCATCATTCGTAATACATTTGTAATGTTTAATTGTGAGTCTCATTTGAAATATTTTATACACCAATAGCTATACGACTGTATGTAAAAACTATTATAAATAAAAGATGAAATTCAACACATCTAATCAAATACACGAAATGGAAACCTAATATAAATATTTATTTATACAAAAACAAAGATAAATACAACACATATTTTCACCGTGACTTCATATTTTATTAACACGAATCAAAGTAAATATAATTTGCGATGTTTTTAAAATACTGAATGTAACGAATATATTAACTCACAAAAAATTGCCGACTTTTGCCCCCTTTCCTGGAAGCATTGTTGAACCAACAAGCTGATAAATAAATACTTTCTGTTTGTTACGAATGTAACTTTCATTTTTAACAAAAATAGTGGTATAATATCTATGCATACCCTACGGGTTTTAGAAGTGACTATGAGGGATGGAAAGGATAAGTCTTGAAAGAGCGCTAACTTCACTCGCCATAAGCACAGTTTTAGAAGTGACTATGAGGGATGGAAAGTGAAAAGACAAACAACCTACATACTCAAACTCTGAGAGTTTTAGAAGTGACTATGAGGGATGGAAAGTCAAGGATATCCTGCCACTCTTTGTTTTTGTTATCCATACCGTTTTAGAAGTGACTATGAGGGATGGAAAGGTAATACGTATATACGAATAAAAAAATACACGTTATAAAGTTTTAGAAGTGACTATGAGGGATGGAAAGTTGGACTGTTAACATTCAGATTTATTAACGCTTTTTGCATAGTTTTAGAAGTGACTATGAGGGATGGAAAGATGATTTTGTCAACTTCTTCAGAACTGAGACCCAAAATCAATACGGTTTTAGAAGTGACTATGAGGGATGGAAAGTTTTATCACGTGTATTTTTTCTTGTCAAGTCTTTTTTTCTGTTTTAGAAGTGACTATGAGGGATGGAAAGTTTAGGATTGTAAGCAACACGATTGTTGAATAAGTTTTAGAAGTGACTATGAGGGATGGAAAGGATGGCTATATGGTTCGAGGTAATAATCTTCGACTATTTTCGTTTTAGAAGTGACTATGAGGGATGGAAAGGAAATGTATTACGTGTATTACGTGTGTAAAAAAAATAAAAACTTGTTTTAGAAGTGACTATGAGGGATGGAAAGTTTTTCCATACCTTTATTCATCTTCTGCGCAACTACAAAGTTTTAGAAGTGACTATGAGGGATGGAAAGCCGTCTATCACGAAAAACCTTCTCGCTGTTTTGGGTATCTCGGTTTTAGAAGTGACTATGAGGGATGGAAAGTGTGTCTGCATCTGCCCATCCTGCACCCTCAAAAATGTTTTAGAAGTGACTATGAGGGATGGAAAGGCAAGTGTTATTGTCAATTCCGCATGTGCGGTCGCATCTCTTTTGTTTTAGAAGTGACTATGAGGGATGGAAAGGCCTTACCATACCTTTCAACCCCTTTCTGATAAGTATTTTGTGTTTTAGAAGTGACTATGAGGGATGGAAAGCCTTCTTGCTCTTACGGGTATCTCGCTTACATGCATTTTGTTTTAGAAGTGACTATGAGGGATGGAAAGTCGAGTTTGCCAACAATAAAATCATATTGTGGATGAACGTTTTAGAAGTGACTATGAGGGATGGAAAGGGACAATAATCCCTCCGAACTCCTTGACTTTTTCAATTAAAGTGTTTTAGAAGTGACTATGAGGGATGGAAAGTCTAAATACTCTAACACACGCTTATAAAACTTTTGTCGTTGGTTTTAGAAGTGACTATGAGGGATGGAAAGATATCCTGCAATTTGTAATAAAATTATCACCCCCAAATATAGTTTTAGAAGTGACTATGAGGGATGGAAAGTAGAAATAACGTAAGTCATAGAAGATTTACCAATAGAACTTTGGTTTTAGAAGTGACTATGAGGGATGGAAAGATATCCTGCAATTTGTAATAAAATTATCACCCCCAAATATAGTTTTAGAAGTGACTATGAGGGATGGAAAGTAGAAATAACGTAAGTCATAGAAGATTTACCAATAGAACTTTGGTTTTAGAAGTGACTATGAGGGATGGAAAGTGTAATATAGACCTCTGTACCTAAAATTTGTAAATTTGCGTTTTAGAAGTGACTATGAGGGATGGAAAGTTTAGTATTGCCACTACCTCTACTACCTCCTACTACTACCCCGTTTTAGAAGTGACTATGAGGGATGGAAAGTCTAGCATATATGCGTACAAAGCTGTTTGAAGGAGTGAGCGTTTTAGAAGTGACTATGAGGGATGGAAAGTCTTAAATCCATTCGACCACCTCCCGTTCTTATATTTGTTTTAGAAGTGACTATGAGGGATGGAAAGTCTTCGAGCTCTTTTAATGTAAATTTTTGTCTCGTTTTAGAAGTGACTATGAGGGATGGAAAGTAAAAGCAAGAGAAGGAAAATAAAAAAAGCAAAATCCGTTTTAGAAGTGACTATGAGGGATGGAAAGTTAACAAACGCTTAGGCTTAAACAACTGCCTAAGCTCTACGTTTTAGAAGTGACTATGAGGGATGGAAAGTGTTTTTCATACCACAACATGAGCGACGTCTTATATGTTTTAGAAGTGACTATGAGGGATGGAAAGCTATAGTTTCAATCGGTAACATTTGTCCGTAACGTACTAACTTGGTTTTAGAAGTGACTATGAGGGATGGAAAGCTGTAGCATGTACTCCACAGCTTGCTCGTCGTATTCGAAATGTTTTAGAAGTGACTATGAGGGATGGAAAGCAAAAATGTGACAGATTGACCTGTGCACAAGTCAATTAATTTTTTGTTTTAGAAGTGACTATGAGGGATGGAAAGTTTTAAGCATTATCTTATTCCCAGGCACTGCAATAAGTTTTAGAAGTGACTATGAGGGATGGAAAGTTTTATATCACTCTAACAAATACCCTTGTGGTATATGTTTTAGAAGTGACTATGAGGGATGGAAAGAAAACAACCACTAAACCTAAACCGTCACTCTGAAACCTGTTTTAGAAGTGACTATGAGGGATGGAAAGCGTATTTGTTTTTGAGGTATTCAAATACACTTACTACAGTTTTAGAAGTGACTATGAGGGATGGAAAGTATACCAAAAAGTCATCTTTTCCCGCACACTTAAACACAACCGTTTTAGAAGTGACTATGAGGGATGGAAAGGTTGCCGTCCTCATCGAGTACCTGAACAGTGCCCTGGAAAGTTTTAGAAGTGACTATGAGGGATGGAAAGCCCAAGAGAACCTAAACTTAAAATTATCTTTTTTTCTACCAGTTTTAGAAGTGACTATGAGGGATGGAAAGTGAGACTGTCATACAAGTTGAGAAATTCATAGAACACTTGTTTTAGAAGTGACTATGAGGGATGGAAAGGTACCCTGGGGTGAGGGTTATGTATTATGCCGTATTTATTGTTTTAGAAGTGACTATGAGGGATGGAAAGCCAGGAACGTTTTCCCGCTCCCGGCTGGACCCCTTAAAATAGGTTTTAGAAGTGACTATGAGGGATGGAAAGCTTCCAAATCGTATGTTACTTCGAACCATGTGTATACGTTGGTTTTAGAAGTGACTATGAGGGATGGAAAGTTGATGAATAGTTCTGCTGTTTCAGTTGCTTTTGAGGTTTTAGAAGTGACTATGAGGGATGGAAAGCATATTTACGAATGCTTTCAAAATCAAATTCAAAGTCTGCGTTTTAGAAGTGACTATGAGGGATGGAAAGCAATCGTCACCGTGTTTTACTACTATGAAACTTTCGTCGGTTTTAGAAGTGACTATGAGGGATGGAAAGTTCGAGGCACCAAAGATTCTATGGAAACGAACAACAACAAGTTTTAGAAGTGACTATGAGGGATGGAAAGTGATAGCCTTGCCTGGGAAAAACAAAAAATTTTAAAAAAGGAGGTTTTAGAAGTGACTATGAGGGATGGAAAGTTAAGAAATTCTAGTAATTTTGTAACTTTTTCAGGAGAAAGTTTTAGAAGTGACTATGAGGGATGGAAAGTTGTAGCTTGTTCAGAGGAACCTTCAATCCAATTCCATGCAGTTTTAGAAGTGACTATGAGGGATGGAAAGACGTAATCGAGGAGTTTGTACTCGTCGAACAAATAATCTAAGTTTTAGAAGTGACTATGAGGGATGGAAAGCCATCAACTTACCCAGCCGCATTGCGTCCGTTGGCTCTTCCGTTTTAGAAGTGACTATGAGGGATGGAAAGCGGTAGACAAGAAGCCTAATATTACTTTTACTAATAACGTTTTAGAAGTGACTATGAGGGATGGAAAGCTTCAATCAACTCATTGACGTAGTGAACAACATTGTCTTCGTTTTAGAAGTGACTATGAGGGATGGAAAGAAAGTAATCTCTTCGTCGTTCTGCGCAAAAACATAAACAGTTTTAGAAGTGACTATGAGGGATGGAAACAGATTTCCCCGTATGAGACTTCATTTTCCCAGTATGAAAGTTTTAGAAGTGACTATGAGGGATGGAAACCCAACCTTAATTCCCGTTACAATCTTCCGCACCATACCACTCGTTTTAGAAGTGACTATGAGGGATGGAAACAAGTTTGTGTCTGGGATGTTGTAATCACGCATCACCTCCTGTTTTAGAAGTGACTATGAGGGATGGAAACCTTTCGTTAGCATCGTTTGTTCTTCATCTAAATATACATGTTTTAGAAGTGACTATGAGGGATGGAAACACCGAGTTATCGACAATAAAAACTTTTAAAAACTGTTTTAGAAGTGACTATGAGGGATGGAAACCTGGATAAGGACCTGGTTATAGCCTTCAATAATAATTCGGTTTTAGAAGTGACTATGAGGGATGGAAATGCTTGCACGGTGACGCTGTGTTTTTGTTCTATTAAAGTAGGAAAGGCACTTCTCTCTGAAAGAGATGGAAATTTTCTCCGTTTGCCTCGAACCGTTGCAAGTACTCTATGTAGGTAGGAAAGGCACTTCTCTCTGAAAGAGATGGAAACGCGCAGGTCATATATCTGAAAACCTACACATTATCGGGGAATGTGGGAGTATGGCGTTCTGGCCGTACAGAGATATCGTAGCACTCAGCGGGCTGATTGCACTGGCTGAAAGTTACGGTGTGAAGTGTACGAATAAGGCTATAAGGTATTTGAAGAAGTTTAAAGATATTATCCCAATAGTAGAATTTGTGATTGATGAAGTAGTAAATGCTTTCCGTGAACCCAAGCTTTTGCTTGATACAGTGACTGATAAATACAACTATGAAATTCTTGCTTTGTTTGTCAGCACAGACGAAGAATTTGACGAAGCATATGAGAAGATACTTTATATTTGACTGAGATATTTAGATGAGCTTGATAATTGCCGCGGGGAGTTCGATGTCACGTTGCATTAATAGTCTTCATTCGGTATTACCGCACCAGACTACCAAGAGTTCAAAAGAATATTATTCAATACTATCAGTAAAATAGCTCGCAAACGTGGAAGTTTCAGATTCGCTGACCGAATCAGGGTAGCATATCATGAGTACGATTTTAACAGACACAGGTTCGTCGTCATACCACTACATCACAATAGATGGTGAAAGATTCAAGTTTATTGTGTCAACTGAAAATCGAGAAATTGATAAAATGGAGCACTTTGGAGGATATGTACTACAGCAAGAGCCAGAAAAGTTATGCCTTAGAGAGCATGGCAATTATTATGCTATATTCTTCCTAATTAAATTATTTGTACTCATTTGTGTTTAATTTCATCTGTTGAAAGGAGGTGCTGTGGGGTATAAAATACTTCTGAAAGGCTTTGTATAAAGGACGGGATGAGGATTTGAGATATGCAAGCTCAGAAATAGTAATCGTGGTCATCATTCTTCTTCTAATTCCAACACTCTTGGAACCAGCTGTTTGGGAGGTTAAGTTGGAGATAGGATTAAGTAGTTTAAATTATCAATTTAGAAAATATGTTGAAGATTTTGTTAGAGAGTGTTCAAAGGAAGGAATCAGTGTGTGGATATATGAAACTTGGCGTTCGAAAAAAAGGCAGCAGGCTTTGTATGCTCAAGGGAGACAACCACTAGAGATAGTAAATGAAAAGCGTAAAGAAGTAGGTCTTCCTTTGTTACGAGAAAAAGAAAATAGATATATTGTCACAAGACTCCGTGTTTCAGCACATAACTACGGTTTGGCAGCAGATTTTGTTCCGGTTGTTAATGGCAGACCTCAGTGGAACAATAATGAACTTTGGCAAAGATGTGGCGAAGTTGCGTTAAGATTAGGTATGGAATGGGGCGGTACTTGGAAAGGGCTTTCAGACAAAGTCCACATTCAGATGAAAGACTGGCGCAAAGTGGCGACCTTCAATCATTTAGATAGGTTGATAATTGAGTAAAACCTAAAAGACCACATCTAACCAAGGTGTTCAACAAAAATGTTTGTGAGTACTTTGTCGTTTTTTATTTGATAGAAAGATAGTTATTTGAACCTCGACCTGGGTGAATGAAAAGAAGTATCTTTTGGATTTCTCCAATATCGTCTAAGACTTATCAACGATAAGGCTTATTTAACACTCGTTAGTTCTTCAAAAGTGATGTAAGCAGTTCAGCGCTCTATCGTAGCTGCGAAACTTTCACTCAATGAAGAAAATAAACAAAACAAATAGTACCCGGTTAAGATAGGAATACTCCCACTGTCTTTCTTGCTGCCAAAAGCTGAAGAAGATAAGACGCTTCTTTATCAAGTAATTGGTTTCTTGTTTCAAGATTTTTATCAAGACTTTTTGATTACCCTCCTGGGCCTGGGTGGAATTTTTCCTCTAATCTGGAAACGTCTACTTTTTGATTCCATACCTTGGTATAGGAATAGAGTATGTAACTTGGGATAAAATGTTTTCTGTTGCAGTGTACACTAATACCATTCCATTTATTGTATTTGCTATTTTACCTGAGAGGCTTGCATTGCCCATAATTCCAATTTTTGGACCGTATATTGACATAATATCTCATTCTAAAAGCTGGTGAGTTTTGGAAATTAAACGGCGAAGAGAAAGAAAAGCTTCTCAAATCTTTGAAAGAAGAAAAAGACTACGAAGTCGTTGATGAAATACCTTTCTGGGCAAACGGTTCTGGGTTTACGAACAAGAAACGATTGAGACTTTTCAAATACAATATTCAAACCCAACAAATCAGCCCCATCACCGACGAATATTCCAACGTAGAGTACATCTCTGACAGCCCCGATGGAAATACTGTCCTGTATGTTTCCAACACCTTCAAAGACGTCATGAAAATGCCCAATGATTTGTACCTTTACGATGCGCAAAAAGATGAATCGATTAAATTGACTCACCACGACCACTTCATGTACGAACTTGCTGAGTTTGTGGATGGGAAGGTAATCTTCGCTGGAAGTGACATGCGAAGATATGGAATAAACGAAAATCCGCAATTCTACATACTCGATATCTCAAGCAATCGGGTAGAACCGATAGCGCCCGATTTTGATGCGAGCATCGGCAACAGTGTGAACAGCGACTGCAGATTTGGTCGGAACAGAGCTATTAAAATTGATGGTAAGTACCTGTATTTTGTGAGCACGCAATGGCACGATGCTCAGCTTTTCAGAATAGACCTCTCTGGGAAGATTGAGCAGCTCACATTCGAAACTGGTTCGGTCGATGGTTTTGATGTTGTAAATGGCCAGGTGTTCTTCGTTGGCTTGAGAAATATGAAACTTCAAGAAATCTACGAGCTTGTTGGAAAACAAGAAAAACAAATCAGCCAGTTCAACGAATGGGTGCAAAAAGAAAGGTACACATCAAGACCTGAGCGGTTCACGTTCAACACAAAAGATGGTACACCCATCGAAGGCTGGGTCATGAAACCTTTCAACTTTGAACCAGACAAAAAGTATCCCGCAATCTTAGAAATCCACGGTGGACCAAAGACAGCCTATGGAGAAGTCTTCATGCACGAAATGCAGCTACTTGCAAGTGAAGGATACGTTGTCATGTTCTGCAATCCGCGTGGTAGTGACGGAAGAGGCAACCAGTTTGCAGACATCCGAGGCAAGTACGGAACAGTGGATTACGAAGACCTAATGCAATTTGTAGATGAGGCAATCGCAAGGTATGATTTCATCGATGAGAACAGAATAGGTGTCACCGGCGGTTCATACGGCGGCTTTATGACCAACTGGATTATCGGCCATACGGATAGATTCAAGGCGGCAGTTTCCCAAAGAAGCATTTCAAACTGGATAAGCAAATTCGGAACGACGGATATTGGATACTTCTTTGTCGAAGACCAGCAGTTGGCAACACCTTGGAGTGATTTTGAAAAACTCTGGTGGCACTCACCGATGAAATACGCAGACAAAGTCAAAACACCGACGCTTTTCATACATTCGGACGAAGACTACCGCTGCTGGCTCGTTGAAGCAATCCAGATGTTCACATCGCTCAAATACCACGGTGTTGAAGCAAAGCTGGTGATATTCAAAGGTGAAAACCACGAATTGAGCAGGTCAGGAAAACCATTGCACAGATTGAGAAGGTTGAAGGAAATTGTAGGGTGGTTTGACAAATATCTTAAGTGAGCGAGAGCTTCCCCAAATTATGTTTGGCAAGAACTCATCAAAAGCCCATCCAAGAAGAGTGGGCTTTTTTGTGCTTCAAAAACGAGAAGTAGTCATCTGATAAATTGCCCGACTGTAAAAACATTAGATTTAGTATGCTATAATATAAAGTAGTACAGTGTGTCGTAACAAAAAAGTTAGACATATGATTGTGGAAAGCAATTTTTTCAACTGCCTACAGGTTTCTTGTTTTCGTCGAAGATTTACTTAAATATCGGCTCTATCGCTACTAAAATTACTCGCGAGGTATCGGTTTTTTCAAATATCACGGGGGGATTCTCTAATGTCTGACATCTGGACAATTATCAAATCGGGTGACGAAATAGAAATACCTAACTGGAACGAGACAGTGATTGTCAATTCAGTTGAAGAAATTGGCAACTACGTACGAATTGTTGGTGCTGGTAAGTTTTCTCGAAAGCATATTGATCAACTAATTACAAAAGAGGAATTTGAGAAAACAGTTGTCATCAACAGAAGAGTAGATTTTTCGGAAGAAGCTTGGAAAGTGTTTCTTGCAATAGAGACTATTCGCTACCGTTTTGCGTCTATGTACGATCCCCTCCTTGCGGTGAGCATCTCAAAGATAGACCCACTGCCGCATCAGATAGAAGCAGTGTACGGATATGTTTTAAAACTCCCAAGAATAAGATTCCTAATTGCTGACGACCCTGGAGCTGGAAAGACCATAATGGCTGGCTTGATTATAAAAGAACTGAAACTACGTCAACTAATCAAAAGGATTCTTATTGTAGCACCTGGTCATTTGAAAGATCAATGGAGAAGAGAGTTAAAGGAAAAATTTGAAGAAGACTTTGTGATAGTAGATAGGAACATTATGGATTCTATGTATGGCGTAAATGTATGGGATCGCGAGAACCAGATAATTACATCCATAGACTTTGCAAAGAGGGAAGACATTCTCCCATCCTTGAGTTCTTCAAGATTTGATTTGATAATCGTTGACGAAGCACATAAAATGAGTGCCTATCGCTATGGAGACAAAACTGAAAAGACCGACAGGTACAGATTAGGAGAAGTGCTTTCAAGGATAACTGACCACCTGCTCTTCCTAACCGCTACGCCTCATAAAGGGGACCCCGAGAATTTCAGATTATTTCTCGACCTGCTTGAACCTGGATTTTTCGCCTCTAATGAGATGATCAAGCAGTCCATTGAGAATAAGGATAATCCCCTTTTCATAAGGCGCAAAAAGGAAGATTTGAAAGATTTTGAAGGTAAGCCTTTGTTCCTTCCGAGACATGTAAAAACAATTTCCTTCAACCTTGGTATAAGTTCTCCGAAAGAGAAGAACCTCTATAATAAGTTATCAGAATATGTGAACACACAGTACAATAAGGCTCTCGCAAAGGAGAAAAAAAGAAACGTTGCCTTTGCTTTAGTGATTCTTCAAAGGAGATTTGCCTCAAGTACGTATGCACTTTTGAAATCGTTGGAGAGAAGAAAGAAAAGGCTGGAAGAACTGTTAAATGCTGACTATACTCGCAGAGGCAATAACGAATATATAGATTTCGAAAATATAGAAGACATGGCTGAAGAAGATAGATGGAAGGAAGAAGAAAAATGGGAAACCTTAAGTCTTGCAGAAAATAGAGAGGAACTTAGAGAGGAGGTCAAGACACTGGAGGAACTTATTCAGCTTGCAAGTGAGATTATTCAAAGCGAACAGGAAATCAAACTCAAAGAACTAAAGAAATCCCTGGAGGAGTTGAGTAGTAAATACAGCGATCCTAAGCAAAGGAAAATCTTGATTTTCACAGAATCTAAGGATACGCTCGAGTACCTTGAAAGCAAGATTAGGAATTGGGGCTATAAAGTAAATACAATTCACGGTGGCATGAAACTTGAAGACAGGATAAGGGCGGAATCCATTTTCAAAAACGAGACCGAAATAATGGTTGCAACGGAAGCAGCAGGAGAGGGTATAAACCTTCAGTTTTGCAATTTAATGATTAACTACGACATCCCATGGAATCCGAACCGCCTTGAACAAAGAATGGGAAGAATCCATCGTTATGGCCAGCAACGAGAAGTCTTTGTCTTCAACTTAGTTGCCGAAGATACGCGAGAGGGGAAGGTTTTGAGCAGGTTGTTCCAAAAGCTCGAAGAAATAAAGCAAGCTCTTGGAACAGACAAGGTTTTTGATGTGCTCAGCGAGGTATTGTACGACAAGAATTTAGCGCAGCTTTTAGTTGAAGCTGCGGCAAATGCGAGGAATCTTGATGATATTTTGAAGGAAATAGAGATAACAGTGGACGAAGATTATATAGCGAGGATCAAGGAAAACCTTGGTGAAACTCTTGCCACGCAATACATAGATTACACGCGCATAAAAGAAATGGCTCAGCAGGCGGAAGAGAGGAAGCTGGTTCCGGAATACCCCGAGAATTATTTCAAAAGGGCGTTCGAAAGAGCAGAGGGAAAGATAAAAGATAGAAAGGACGGATTCCTAGCCATTGAATCTGTACCTTTTGAAATAAGAAAAATTGCTGAGGAAGATGAATTTAAAAAGAAACACGGTTTAGTGATGAGAAGATATCCGAAGATCACGTTTGATAAAAACCTTGCTTTCAAAAATCCAGACGCAGAATTTGTCTCTTTTGGGCACCCTCTTTTCGAGGCTCTTCTTACTTGGGTAGAAAGAAACTTTATGAACTCTCTGACCAGAGGTGCGACATTCTACGACCCGGATGGAAAGCTCAATGGATACATTTTATTCTACGAAGGAGAAATAGAGGACGGGACGGGTAGTACTGCTGGAAAAAGGCTCTTTTCGTTCTACGTCGATGACAAACAAGTTGTGCCGATTTCACCTGCCATCATTTGGGATTTACGCGAAGGTGAACCACAACAAGAAGAGCCTGTTGATATTGAAGAACTCAAAAGAAGAACACTGGAAGTTGTCCTTTCAGAACTTGAAGGCTACAAGCAAGAACTTCTCAAAGAACGAGGGCGTCAGGCACAGATAAAGGAAAAATACGGAGTCAAATCGCTTGAGTACCTAATTGTTAAGCTTGACGACGAGTTAATCTCGTTATATGAGCGCAAGGATAAAGGCGAAGATGTAGACATTGTGATAAGCAACAAAAGAGAAAGAAAGTCTGAATATGAGAAGGCTCTAGACAAACTGAAAAAATTGATACAGCAGGAGAAGGCTTTGAGTATAAGTATGCCAAAGTTTGTAGGGATTGTCAGAGTAAAGCCGATGGAAGGAATCGACAATTCCATGAAAAGCGATGCGGAGATTGAAGCCATAGGTATAAGAGTAGCGATGGAGTACGAAATCAGAAATGGCAGAATCCCAGAGGATGTATCATCGCAAAATCTTGGTTTCGATATACGTTCGAAAGATAAAGATGGGAAAGTAAGGTACATAGAAGTGAAAGCGAGAGCAGGAGTAGGAGACGTAGCACTCACGCAAAATGAATGGTTTAAAGCGCAAAGGTTTAAAGATGATTATTATTTGTACGTAGTGCTTAATGCTGCAACCTCACCGGAACTTTACATAATCCAAAATCCTGCAGAAAGGCTTGCTGCGGTTGAAAAGATAGAAATAGTGAGGTATGTTGTAGAAAGTGGTGAGATATCTAAAAAGGGTAACAAGGTGTCTTAAATGAACCATGAATCGTATTTTTCTTAGTGCAACAACATTTGCATAAACGGAATCATCAAGATTTGAAAGAAGTCTAAAGGAGGAAAAAAGCACGATGGATAAGAAAGATAGAAGGTTCATAGAAGAGTCCTTCCCAGTGAGGGAGGTAAGTGCTGAATCCGCAAGGGAAAAAAGCATTCGGCAAGGTCATATTTCTACCCTACACATTTGGTGGGCAAGACGTCCGCTGGCGGCTTCACGTGCGACAAGCTATGCTGCGCTAATTCCGGCACCTAATGAGATTGAAGAATGGGAGAAGAAAAGACACTTCATTATCGAACTGTCCAAATGGGAGAATTCGTTGAGGAAGGATTTGATATATAAGGTGAGAAAAGATATTCTCGAAGCCAACGGTGGAACCCCCCCAAAGGTGATTGACCCATTTGGTGGGGGTGGCTCAATTCCTCTTGAGGCTCTTCGCATTGGCTGTGAGGTTTATTCAAATGATTTGAACCCCGTTGCTGTGTTTATTCAAAAATGTACCCTTGAGTATCCCATAAAGTACGGAAAAAAGGGTGAAGTTGAGAAGGAAGTAGAAGAATTCGGAACAAAAGTAAGAAGAAAAGTGAACGTGGATAATGTTCTTGTTGAAGACGTTCGATATTGGGCAGAGTGGGTCTTGGAGGAGGCAAGGAAAGAAATTGGAAAATTTTATCCACATGACCCGGATGGAAGCATCCCGGTTGGATACACATGGGCAAGAACAATCCCTTGTCAAAATCCTTCATGTGGTGCTGAGATACCTCTGATAAGACAATACTGGCTTGTGAGAAAGAGTAACAAGAAAGTCGCACTGTTTCCATATGTCGAGGGTAAGGATGTGAAATTTAAGATAGTCGGCGATGGATATGAAGAGATGCCAAAGGTTTTTGATCCCGATAACGGTACAGTTTCCAGAGCAGTAGTAACTTGTCCTGTTTGCGGATCGGTAATTGACGACGACACGACAAGGAGACTATTTCAGGAAGGAAAGTCTGGCGAAAGAATGATAGCGGTGATTTTAGAAAGCCCAGGAAGTCAGGGGAAAGTCTACCGCTTAGCAACCGCACAGGATCTTAAAGCCTTCATGGAAGCCGAAGAATATATGAAAGAGAAAAGGAGAAAACTGATGGAAGAATGGGGAATGGATCCTGTTCCTGATGAACCGTTGCCTCCTAAAGAGACTTTAGGATTCAGGATTCAACGGTATGGTTTTCTCAAGTGGGGAGACCTCTTTAACTCTCGGCAAAAACTTGCACTCATTGTATTTTTAGAAAAGGTGAAAGAGGTATATAGAAGGATGCTTGCTATTGGCGTGGATAGAGAATATGCGAAAGCAGTAGCAAGCTATCTCGCAATTAGCATAGATAATATAGCAGAGAAGAATAATACGATTAGCAGATGGGCAAATACTAAAGAAACTATTGCTGGTTCTTTCAGTCGCCAAGCTTTACCAATGGTTTGGGACTATTTTGAATCCAATCCATTTAGTGGATCTACCGGTGACTGGTTGAATTCGGTAGAATATAATTTAAACGTTATTTACCACTGCTCGCAAAGTCCAAAAAGTTCAGGATTGTTGGCCAATGATTCTATGACTGATGTTCTTCCGGTTGTAACACAAGCAAGTGCTACTTCACTTCCTTATTTGGACAACTTTTTTGATGCTGTATTCACTGATCCACCATATTACGACAATGTGCCATATTCTCATCTTTCCGATTTCTTTTACGTCTGGTTAAAGCGTAGTATCGGTGATCTGTACCCTGAGTTATTCTCAACACCCCTGACACCAAAATCTCAGGAGATCGTAGCTTATTCTCACAAAGAAGGTGGGAAGGAAGCAGGCAAAAAATTCTTTGAGTCAATGCTAAAGAAAGCTTTCCAAGAGATACACCGTGTTTTGAAACCAAATGGTATTGCAGTTATCGTTTATGCTCACAAATCAACACAAGGATGGGAGACACTTATTAATTCTCTCCTCGATTCAGGTTTAGTTATCACAGCTGCCTACCCCATCAATACGGAGATGCAAACAAGACTTCGAGCTCAAGAATCTGCTACGCTAGCATCCTCCATCTACATTGTTGCAAGAAAAATAGAAAGAGAACCAGTAGGTTTTTATAACAATGTGAGAGAGGAACTGAAAAATCATTTGACCAGAAAACTGGAACGACTGTGGGCAGAGGGAATTGGTGGAGCGGACTTCTTCATAGCTGCGATTGGTTCAGCAATAGAGGTTTTTGGCAAATACGAAAAGGTGATGGACTATGAGGGGAACATCATCCGCGCGGATAGGCTTCTTGAGGATGTTCGAAAGATAGCAACTGATTTTGCGGTGCACCAAATATTGCATAATGGTTTTGCAGGGGAAATTTCGGAGCTGACAAGGTTTTATGTGCTTTACCGTTGGAACTTTGGCGAAGCGAAAGTTCCATTCGACGAGGCAAGAAAACTGGCTACAAGTTGTGGTATAGACCTTGCTTCCGAGTGGAATAGGAAGGGGTTTATAAAGAGGGAGAAAGAATTTATAAGAGTCCTCGGCCCCCATGAGAGGAATATAGAGGACTTGAAAGATTCCACCGAACTTATCGATGTGTTGCATCATGTACTCTTGCTATGGGAGAAAGGTAAGAGAGACGACATGTTAATAGTACTTAAAGAAACGGGATATGGTGAAAGTGAGGCTTTTTATCGGGTTGCTCAAGCGATATCAGAGACATTGCCTAATGAGAGTAAAGAAAAGAAACTTCTCGATGGTTTCCTTGCAGGTAAGGAGCGTTTAAGAGAGGAAGTAAGAAATACAAAGAAATATGGACTTTTTGACTAAACCAACATAAATAAAGGAATCTAAAGACAAACAATTTTTGGGAGGCGAAATTATGTACCCGTTCCATACTGTTACTATACCCCATAAGGATATTATTGAGGGTAGACTTACCATGGACGTATTTGCTGCAGATTTGTCTGAGGTGAGCCAGAATAAAGGACATGAAGAGTATAGAGATCCAGATATATTCTTCCAAAAGACATACCTTACTGAAGGGCTGAAGAATTTGCTGAGTATTGTTGAAAAAAGATTAAAAGGACTGGGTGGAGATCCTGTCATTCAACTTCAAACACCATTTGGTGGTGGTAAAACACACGCCCTCATTGCTATTTACCACAAAGCGAAAGAATGGGGAGCAAAAAGGATTGTGATGGTAGGAACCGCGCTAACTACTTATGAAACATTGTGGGGGACACTCGAACAGCAGTTAACTGGGAAGATAGAAGAATTTACCGATAAAAACTGGAGCAAGAGCAAGAAGGAAATCAAGGAACTGCTTGAAAGTCATCAGCCAGTAGTTATACTTATGGACGAAATCTTAGAATACGCAACAAGGGCTGCCGGAGTTACGATAGGAGAAAGCACCTTGGCAGCGCAGACTATCGCATTCATACAGGAGCTGACGGAAGCGGTAGCAAGCTTGGAAAAAGCGTGCCTTGTTGTCACATTGCCTTCAAGTGTTATAGAGCATTACGATGAATCGGCAGAAAGGCTCTACCAGCAGCTTCAAAGGGTGTCTGGAAGAGTTGAAAAGATTTATACACCTGTAAACGAAAACGAAATAGCGAAGGTTGTTCGAAGAAGACTTTTCCTGGGAGTAGACGAATCAAAGGCAAAGGAAATTGTTTCTTGGTTCGTGAATTATGCAGATAGAGAAGGAATCCTTCCTGAAGGAGTGCAACCCAGTGAGTATAGGGATAGATTCCTTGATTCGTATCCGTTCATGCCAGAGGTGCTGGATGTGTTGTACCACAGATGGGGAAGTTTCCCTAACTTTCAACGTACAAGAGGCGTACTGAGAATTCTTTCATTAGTAATCCATTCACTAAAGGACAGTGAAAAGCCGTATATAAGCTTAGCGGATTTTGACCTTTCAAATGAGACGATTAGACAGGAATTCTTAAAGCACATAGGTACAGAATTCAATAGTGTTTTGGCGCAGGATATCACCGACAGTGGTGCTGGTGCTAAAAAGGTAGATAAATCTCTTGGTGATGCATACCAAGGCTTGAATATGGGAACAAGGACAGCAAGTACAATATTTTTATATTCTTTCTCAGGAGGGCAAGAAAAGGGGATAAACCTTAGAGAGTTGAAAAGATGCGCCTCTGTAGTCGGTGTTCCTGCAACTCTGGTTTCAGAAGCTGTTGAGCAGTTGAGACAGAATCTGTTTTATTTGCAAAGTACAGGAGATAGATTTTTCTTTTCAAACCAACCAAATATCAACAGGATAATCTTGACTGAGATGGAAAACATAAAGGACGAAGAAGCTGAAAGATTAGAATTGGACATTCTTAAACAAAACATTAAGGGAGACAAACTTAAGGTCTTTATATGGGAAGAGGACCCAAGCAATATTCCTGACTCTGAGGAACTTAAGTTGGTTGTACTAAAGAGGGACAACAAAGAACGCATTCAAAACATTTTAAGAAACAAGGGCGCAACTCCACGGGTAAATAGGAACACAATCTTCTTCCTATATCCCATGGAATCTGAGAGATCAAGATTTACGAACACACTTTTGAAAAAGATAGCCTACGAACGTGTTGAACGTAATAAAGATTTACAACTATCCGAAGAACAAAGACGAGAGGTAAGAGAGAAATTAAAGGAAATAAGTGATGAACTTAATATGGTTATACGGGCTTTGTATAGATTGATTGGCATTCCTGCTGAGAGAGAAGAAATAAAGGTTGAGGATTTAGGTATACCAACATACGGCGATTTGAAGCCGATTGATTATCGGGTATATGAGCGTCTTAAGGCTTTGGGTGAAATCCTTGAAAAAATCGCACCGTTGGTTATTAAAGAGAAGTATCTTGTAGATAGGGATTACGTCTCAACGAAGCAAATTTATCAATCAACACTGACTACTCCAGGGCAGATAAGGTTCGTAAGCAGGGATGTATTGGTAGATGGAATTATAGAGGGTGTGGAGAAAGGTATATTCGGACTTGGCGAGTTGAGCAGTGACAAACTAATTTGTAGTTACTTCAAAGAGAAACCGTCAGTATCTTTCGCTGATAATGAAGTGCTTATTAGACAGGAAATATGTGAAGAGCAAAGGAGAAAAATAGACACAGGCGAAAAAACAGAAGACGGTGAAACTGGTGTAGGCTCTGTTGCTGAAAAAACACGTGATTATACACCCCCAACACTTATTACGCCACCAGCTGGTGTAAGAAAACAGCTTTCACTTACATTTGAAGTTCCGCAAGGTAAGCTATCAGATATCATGCCGATCCTTCGCTTCATTCAGTCAAAATTTGGAAGAATCAGGATAAATCTTACAGCAACCGACGGAGAGATTTCTGAAGACGAGTATGATATGAGAATAAAAGAAGCTTTCGAACAAGCTCGTATAGATTTTGAAGAGCGATAACCGTTACTGAAACCATCGTTGAAATAAACGACTCTTTCTAGTGTTTTGTGAACAAGGGATGTATCCACACTACGCGAAAATCCGATTTCTGAAAGAATACGAGCTTTTCACTTAGAATTGGGACTGATAAAGAGCTCCGCTCCCACGGATTTGTCGGGATCAATTTGTTGTCTCGGTAGGGATTGTGGTATAATATATCTGAGAGAAATTGCTGAATTAAGGAAGCGTTCTAACAAGTTGCTCCACAGGAGTATTAAAAAAAACTTCAAAAATTTTGCGTGAGCGACCCTACAAGGGATTGAAACGAGCGTCCCTATGATGGTTTGAATCTTGTTTGAGCTTCCCTATAAGGGTTTAATCATCAAACAAGCAGGGTTTTTGCCCTGCTTGTTTTTTGTATTGTAAGATGAAAGATTCCTGTCGTTATGGTATAATATTCTCAAAGCGAACTTTGTATGCTGTGAGGAGGAATCATCAATGCGTATATTGAGCGGTATTAGGCCTACCGGAAAGGTTCATATTGGTCATTATGTTGGTGTTTTTGAGAATTGGGTAAGACTCCAGAACGAAGGGCACGATACTTTTTATTTTGTTGCCGATTGGCACGCACTCACAACGCACTATGAAGATACCAGCGAATTAAGGCAAAATACATTTGAGCTTGTGAAGACGATGATGGCAGTTGGGCTTGAGAAGTCAACTCTGTTTGTCCAGTCCGCTATTAAGCAGCACGCTGAATTGTTTTTGCTCTTTGCGATGGTAACTCCACTGTCTTGGCTTGAGAGAGTGCCTACGTACAAGGAGATGCGCCAGCAGGTTACAAACAGAGACCTTTCGAATGCAGGTTTTTTGATGTATCCAGTTTTGCAGGCAGCGGATATTTTGATTTATAAAGCCGATGGGGTGCCAGTTGGGGAAGATCAGGTGTACCACATCGAGCTGACTCGTGAGATCGCAAGAAGGTTTAATTATATTTTCAAGAAAGAGGTCTTCCCGGAACCTAAGGAGCTTCTTTCCAAGGTGCCAAAGCTTCTTGGTACCGACGGTAGGAAGATGAGCAAAAGCTACGGAAATACGATCCCGCTGATCACAACCGAGCAGGAGCTTTCGAAGATGATAATGCCGATGGTCACGGATACGAATAGGAAAAGAAGAAGCGACCCGGGTAATCCGGAAGTGTGTCCAGTTTGGGATTATCACAAGGCGTTTGGAACAGCTGATAATCCAGAGGAAAAGCAGTGGGTGTACGAAGGATGTACGCAGGCGAAGATCGGATGTATTGATTGTAAGAGGTTGCTTTTGAAGAATATGCTCGGCAAACTTCAGCCGATATGGGATAGGTACAATTCTATTTCAGATGATGAGGTCAAGGCAAAGATGGAAGAGGGAAATGAAAAAGCAAGGCAGGTTGCCCAAAGAACTATGAACGAGGTTAGGGAAGCTGTGCAGATAATGTTTTAAATGAAAGGAGTGGAATATCGTATGCCCATGGCAGTGGTTATGGATATCTTTTGGTCGATTGTTGCTTTGGTAATCGCTTACGTGGTTCACAAGATTATCATGAGTTCTATTAACAGGTTTGTGTCGAGTATAGGAAAGGAAGTTAAGGCACCGAAGACGTTGTCTGTGCTTCTTGGGTTTTTGATATATGGTTTTGCAATTGCTGGTATTTTGGCAATTTGGGACGTTAATCTTGCGCCGTACCTTGCCGGTTTGGGAATTTCAGGTATCGTGCTCGGTCTTGCACTCCAAGAACCTTTGACGAACTTCATGTCCGGTATTCTGGTCTTGGTGACAAGGAAAGTTTTTGAAGGTGAAGTTGTTGATGTGGACGGTCTAACCGGGATTGTTGATGTGGTGAAGATGAATCACGTGCACCTGTGTACGTTCGATGGGAAGTTGATTCTAATTCCTAACCGAAAGGTTTGGTCTGGTACGGTTACGAAGTTCTGGCCTGGAAGGTATAGAAGGATAGATGTTGATGTTACGGTTGATTATTCGTCGGATTTGGACAAAGTCGTTGCTATTTTGAAGAAGGTCCTAGAAGAGGAACCACTTGTTGTTAAGGATGAATCGGTACAAAACAATGTCGTTTTCAAGTCTTTTGATTCGAATGGTGTAACGTATACGGTTCGATTCTGGGCGGAGCGAGAAACTTACTTGGATACGCTCAATGCTGTAGCGCATAGAATTAAGAGGGAATTTGATGGTTCTGGAATTAAGATACCGTTTACTGTTGTGGAAGTTAGGAAACCAGAATAAGTATTGACTCGATGAGTTTTCGGAGGGATGAAAGTAGATGAGAAAGGTAGAGAACGTAAGGAATATTTGTATTATCGCACATATCGACCACGGTAAGACGACGTTGACCGATAGGATTTTGGAGATGACGAATGCCGTTGAGAAGCGCAAGATGAGAGAGCAGTATTTGGATAGTATGGATATTGAGCGAGAGCGCGGGATAACGATAAAGTCGCATCCGCTTAGGGTGTTTTACAAGTCAGACGATGGGAATGAGTATGAGATCAATATCGTCGACACCCCAGGGCACGTGGATTTTTCGTACGAAGTGGACAGGAGTATGGCAGCTGTTGAGGGTGCGATCTTGCTTGTCGATGCAACGCAAGGAGTCCAAGCTCAGACGGTTGCGAATACGTACAAGGCACTGGAACATAACTTGGAGATAATTCCTGCGGTGAATAAGATAGATATGCCAAATGCGAATATAGAGGAAACGGTTGCTGAGATTGAGGATTTGATAGGTATCCCGGGTGAGGATGTTTTTAGAATCAGCGCAAAGGAAGGTATTGGTGTAAAGGAGTTGATTGAGGCTGTTATTAGGTTGGTTCCACCACCAAAGACGTCCGATGATGGGCATTTGAGGGCGTTGATTTTTGATGCAAAGTACGACAAGTACCGTGGTGCAATTGCGTATGTGAGGGTATTTGATGGAGAGATAAAGGCGCAAGATAAGATAATGATGATGTCTTCGGGCGAGGTGTACGAGGTTGTTGAGGTTGGAACGTTTACGCCCGACATGGTTCCTGTTGATGTTTTGAAGGCTGGAGATATTGGATATGTCATCGCCGGATTGAAGGATGTTTCGAAGGCAAGAATTGGTGATACAATTACCAAACCTGATAATCCAGCCCCAGAGCCATTACCAGGTTACAAAGAGGTCAAGCCGATGGTTTACGCAGGTATGTATCCCGGTTTGCCCGAGTACTATGAAGAGCTAAGGAAAGCTCTGGAAAAGTACAAGTTGAACGATGCGGCGCTGGTTTTTAAACCGGACCATTCACCTGCACTGGGATTTGGTTTTAGGTGTGGATTTTTGGGACTTTTGCATATGGATGTTGTGAGGGAAAGGCTTGAAAGGGAATTCGACATGGCTGTTATATTGACCGCACCGAACGTTGAGTACAAGGTTGTTACTCACAGCGGTGAGGAGGTCTTTATCAACGACCCAGCGAAGTTTCCTGAAGAAGGTGAGGTAAGGGAGATATACGAGCCTTACGTGAAGTTGTCGATAATCACTCCACCTGAATATATTGGAAAGTTGATGAATTTGGTGCAAAATGAAAAGCGCGGGACGTTGGTTTCAACAGAGAATGCTGGTCATGAGCGTGTTGTGATGCACTTTGAGGTTCCGCTTGCCGAGATTATTTTTGATTTCTTTGATAAGATGAAGGCGGTTAGCCGAGGATATGCTTCGATGGACTATGAATTTCTTGAATACAGAAAGAGCGACCTTGTGAAGATTACTATATACGTAAACAAGGAACCTGTTGATGCACTTTCGTTCGTTGCACACAGGGAAAAGGCTTATACGATAGCAAGGAAGTTGGTCGATAAACTCGCAGAGCTTATTCCACAGCATCAGTTCGAGATACCGATTCAAGCGAAAGCCGGCGGTAGGTTCATTGCGAGGTCAACTGTTAAGGCACTTAGAAAGGACGTTCTTGCAAAGTGTTACGGCGGGGACGTTACCAGAAAGATGAAGCTATTGGAAAAACAGAAGGAAGGTAAGAAGAAACTCAGGGAAATAGGCAACGTGACGATTCCTCAGGAAGCGTTCCTTGCGATGCTTAGAATCGGCGAGGAAGAGGAATAAAGTTTTTGATATTCTGGTAGGGGGGATTACTTTGGAGTGGAAACTTGAACAGCTGTTTGAAAACGATGAAGCTGCAATAGAAAATGCAAGGGTGCAACTGGAAGAGGTTAAAAGAATTGCAAGGGAAATAGAGCGTGAAAATGCTCCGGAAAGGTTAGCGAAGTTGATTAGGGATTTTGAGGAGCATATGGATGAATTCGCGAAATCCATCCAGTACGCGTGGATGAGGTATTCGATTGATACTGAGAGTGCTGAGAGTCAGAAAGTTTTGGGCGTTATCCAGCAGTTGGCTTCGCAAGTGCACGAACAGGATGCGATTGTAGAGGTTAAATTGGCAGCTTTGGACGATTCAGCCCTTGAAGAGGTAATCAAATTCGACGATAATTACGAACACTTGATAAGACGCATCATTGAGAGAAGAAAGCACCTTCTTTCAAAAGATGCAGAGCAAGTGCTTGCGCTCACTTCGGTTTCAAGAAGGGACGGGATTGCTAAGATACACAGCCGTCTGGAGAGTTCTTATACATTCGAGCTGGAGGTTGACGGTGAGAAAAAGGTTCTTACCGTGGAAGAGATAAAGGCACTGAGAAGGTCTACTAATAGTGACTTACGTAAGCGTGCGATGCGGGTGTTTTTTGAAAGGTTTAAGGAAGATTCGATAGTGATGACGGAAGTTTACAACCTCGTAGTGAAAGATTACGATACGGAAAGTAGGCTTAGAAGGTTTCCAAAACCTATCTCGATGATGAATTTTGCAAATGAAGTGAGTGATGAGGTTGTTGATAGGCTTATTGCTGTGACGAACGAGAAGACGGAAATTCTAAGGAAGTACTACGACTGGAAGTCCAAGATGCTGGGTGAAAAGCTGACTTTGGCGGATGTGTATGCTCCGATTTCGAATAAGAAAAGGGAATTCACTTTTGAAGAAGCGAGGGATATAATACTTGAGTCTTACTATGCGTTTGATGAAAAAGCTGGCAGTGTTGTTGAGGGATTTTTCAAGGAAGAGCGGATAGATTTGTACCCGAGAAAAGGGAAAGTGAGCGGAGCTTATTGTATATACTCTACGACAAAGCTTCCACCGTACGTACTGACAAATTTCACGAATAACATGTACGATGTTATGACACTTGCTCACGAACTTGGTCATGGATTGCACGGCATGTTGTCCAGAAAGCAGACGTTTTTCAACCACGACACACCTCTTACACTTGCCGAACTCGCTTCCGTGTTTGGGGAGTTTTTGGTATTCGACAATCTTAAGAGGAAGTTATCAAAGGAAGAGAAGATGGCACTGATAGCTTCAAAGATAGAAGATATCTTTGCCACAACGTTTAGGCAGAACATGTTTACAAACTTTGAGATTAGAGCGCACGAGTTGATAAGCAAGAATGGGTACGCAGGATGGGATGAGCTGAGTGGAATATACCACGAGGAACTTGAGAGAGTCTTTGGAAATGTTGTCGAGATTCCGGAATGGTACAACCATGAATGGTCTTCGATACCACACATTTACGAAACTCCGTTCTATGTATACGCGTACAATTTCGCTCAGTGTTTGGTTATCGCTTTGTATCAGAAATACTTAGAGGAAGGAAAAGCGTTTGTAGGCAAATATTTGCAGCTTTTGGAGAGTGGAGGAAGGTATTCTCCGGAAGAACTGCTTGAAAAAGTGGGAATAGACGTGAGTAAAGAAGGATTTTGGGAGAATGCTTTCGAATTCGTAGATGGACTTGTCGAAGAACTAATCGGTATGGGAAATGAGCAATAGAATATTGACAAAGGCGATGTGTTTGATTAAAATATACCAAGAAAATTCGTTCTCTTTTTTGGAAAGTTGTCTTGGAGCTTTGTCGAGTTTTGTGATCAGTCAGAATATTCCAAAAATATTCGTAGGTTAGGAGGGAGCAAAATATGGAGAGAGAAGAACTTTTCAAAAAGGTTGCGGAAATTATTTCCGAAAAGCTTAACGTTCCTATCGAAGATATCGAGGAAGACAGTCATCTGATTGAAGACCTCGGAGCAGATTCTCTTGATGCTTTTGATTTGGTTATGGTCTTTGAGGACGAATTTGGAATCAAGCTCGAGGACGATGAGATTGAAAAGTTAATGACGGTAAAAGATATAGTTGATTTGCTGCAAGAGAAGTTGAAAGACAGAGAGTAAGTTAAGAAGCTGAAAATCAAGGCGGGCAACGTGCCCGCTTTGTTTTTTAGAGTGAGACAAAATTTGTTATGAAGAGTCCATCACCGAACATCTTGAGTTGAGATTTGTCTGATTTGTTGTTTTCGTTGATTATTAATGTAGCATGGTAGTCTTTTGAGATTTCAAAGGGTATGTGCACCATGATTTTATTTTCGTCTATGTCGATATGAGATAGATATTTTTTCATGTAAAAGTACGGTGTTTTGAGTGAATCGGTACTTTCAAAGACGATCTCACTCAATGAGATACTTTTACTAGCTTGTAAAGCTTTTTCTAAGTGTGTTTCCCTCGGTCTGCCCCAGTCGTATATGCGGTAAGTCAAATCGGATGATTGCTGGACTTCGATAACAGTGCTGTTGGGACCAAGTGCGTGGACAGTACCAGCTGGGATGTTTACAAAAGTGCCTTTTTTAACCTTCACAAAGGTGAGTGCTTCATTAAGATGATTAATACGCCCAGAATTTATGTATTCTTTCATTTTTTCCACATCTTCGCACACGGCAAATTCTCCATCTGTTAAGAAGTACCATGCCTCACTTTTTCCCCACGGTTCGTTTTCCACGTTGCGCGCAAAAGAGTCATCTGGGTGAACTTGAACACTGAGCCATTGATTTGTGGAAACGAGTTTGATTAAAATAGGAAAGCGAGGATATTTGTTGTTGTACAGGTTCTGTCCAAATTGGTTAATCGTTAAACCGGTTTCCAAGATGGTTTCGTACAATGGATGGCCGGAAAGAAGCCAGATTTCTCCAATTGGTTGAGTTGTTTCGGATACTGGAAGGTCGAATTTTTTGTTTAGTTCAGAATTCCCCCAGACCATTGGGCGGAATTTTGGAAGGATTTTTACTAATCGCAAAGACATATGAAACCTCCTGTTATTCAAATACTATCAAGTTCCAGAATAGCCACCGGCAACAACTTTTCCGTCCTCGTATCTCAAGACGACTTTCGGAAGAGGTCTGTCTGCTAAATATTTTGCATCGTGAATGTAGACTTCGACTCCGGGATAAAGCATTTTTCGTGCTACTATCTCACAATGGTATCGCATTTCCGAGATTTTTTTTTCCAGTTCTTGCTTTCTTTGTAAATTCTTTTCGAGTTGTTCACGCAAGTTGATTAGGGTTCTTGCGGCTTTTGAAAATTGTTCCTCTTTGTCTGGTGTGAGTTTAGCTCCTCGTTCTTTTAATTCTTTGTACTGCTTGACTATGTTGACAAGTTTTTGAATGCTTGTTCGGTCAATTTCAATTTGAGTGTTGACTAGTTTAAGCTCCTCTCTAAGGTATGGATTCACGCCAACTTCGAGATAGGTCTTGACACCGAAGTCCGAGCCCAATTCATCAGCTTCGATACGCGTCGAAGCGATGCATTCGCCACCTATGATCGCACTACTTCTTCCCTGTCCAATAACGGCATTTGTAACTCGAACCATGCAGTTGAGTAAATTGGACTCGAAATAGAGATTTTCACATTCTATCGTTACAGATTCGGCGTATTTGACGTGTACGTTCTTTTTTGCTTTGATCAACCCTTTATCTTTTCCTTTCGCTCCTGTGAGTTTGATACTGCCTTCCAAGGAAATTATCGTAGAGGCTTCCGCTACCCCCTGTATCTCGATATCACCTCTTGCCCTAACTATGAACCCTGGCTTTACATCGCCCTTGACGAAAACAACACCGGGGAATTCAATATTACCGGTCGCGTAGTCAACGTTTCCTTCTATTTCCAAGTATTCACTTACTTCAACGACACCTTTTTCTGGATCTACTTTCAGTATACCATCCGAAGTAGCTATTATGTGAGCCCCATCTTCGCTCAGTGCGACGTTTTTTCCCAGTACAACTTTTGCTTCATTGCCAGGCTTTGCTGGAACAGGTTCGCCGTACACATTTCTTCCAGGAACGCCTTCAGTAGGCGGATAAACGGTTGCTATTTTTTGACCCTTTTTGACGATGATTCTTTTTTGGACGGGGAATTCCCTGAAGTCAACACGGTTACCAGATGTGGTAAATGAAGGCTTGTGTTGAAAAACTTCGAATACAATTCTGCCGTCTTCTCCATTTTTTGGTTCATCGCCTTTTGCAAATAGAATTGGTGTATTTTCAACTGGATTTTCACACAGGTGTTTGAGTGCAGCAATGTCAATGTTGTGCACTATCTTGGCATTTCTTATTTCTTCCATCAATTTTTCGAGAGTGACCTGTTCTCCGGGCAGTATGTTCGATATTTTGATATATGCCTCCATCTTGTCCGGTGTTGTGGAGATGTTTACAACCATCGGTATCCCCCTTGGATTTGTTGGAGTCTATATTGTGACGCGTTTCTTTATTTCTTTACTTCTTTTACGCTATTATCTGGGTTGAGAATTATTACTTTGGGTCCAGGATATTCTTCCGGGTTGTACAAAGCAAAGGCCATGATGATTATCCGGTCACCTTTTTCAACAAGTCTTGCGGCTGCCCCGTTCAATGAAATTTTCTTTGACCCTCGTGGTTCGGGGATAACGTATGTGACCAGCCTGTTACCGTTGTTTACGTCAGACACCAATACCATCTCGTTAACTTTTATTCCTGCCAATTCTAATAGTTCTTCATCAATACCAATACTTCCTTCGTATTCTATTTCTTTCTCTGTTACCGTAGCCATATGGATTTTGGCTTTCAGCATGAATTCCATCATGTGTGTTCCTCCTTTTATTTTTGTTCTTTCTATTTTTCTTCATTATCTGGAGTGATTTCTGGTTTCGGCAGCTCAACTACAAATCTATTACCATCCTCCGTTGCCTCATGGTAGATTTTTCCTTTATGCTCATCTTCAACGATTTTTTTACAGATAGCCAATCCCAGGCCTGTGCCCTGGACTTTGGTTGTAAAGAACGGGGTGAAAAGCTTTTCAGCGGTCTCTTTATCGATAGGTGTTCCCTCGTTCCATACAGACAACACGATTTTATCAAATTTGACACGCGTTTCAACTAATATTTTACCATCTTTTGGGGTCGCTTCAATTGCATTTTGGAGAAGATTGATTACAACCTGTTTCATCCTTGAATATTCAGCATACACGATGATTTCTTCGGCATCTGTTTCGAACGTGAAAAGGATGTTTTTCTCACGAATTTTTTCATCGAGCAATATGTAAACGTCATTGACAAGTTTGTTTAGATTAAAATACCTAAACTCAAGTGACCGTGGCTCACGGCTAAAGTCGAGAATCTCATTTACTATTTGTTCTAATCGCAATATCTCATCCGCAATAATCTTTATGTATCTGTTTCTTGCTTCAGGATTATCAACGTTTTTCTCAAGTCTTTTGATGAATCCTCCTAGCACTGAAACAGGATTTCTCAATTCGTGGGCTACTCTCGCAGCCATCTCACCAAGAGCCGCAAGTTTTTCTTGCTTTTTGCGTTCTTTTTCCAAATTAACACGCTCGGTGACATCATCAAGTGTAATGATAACACCTCTTAGCATGAGCTTGTCGGCATCCCAGAACGGTGTAATTTTTACATCGTAGTATCGTTCTCGGCCACCGGTTTGGATAAGGTAGTTGCTTAGTGTGATTTCTTCTTTGATTTTCATACTTTGGATGGCCATCTCTTCGATATCTTCGAATTCAGAACCAAGAGTTCTAAGCTCAACGCCAGTCATCTGCTCTTTTGGACGGTTGAAGTAGACTTCTGCACGTTTATTCCATTCTGTTACCTTGCCTTCTTTATCAATAACGATAATTGCGGAGGACATGTTCTGTAAAACGGAGTCAGAGAATTCCCTTAGATATTCGATAAGGCTCTTTTGGCGTTCCAGCGAAATCGTTTTGTTTCTAAGCTCTTCGTAGTTTTGGGCAGTTTCAATTGCCAAACCGGCGCTATCTGACAAGATTTTTAGGATATCAATGTCGCTTTCTTTAATGCGCTTTTTTGTGAAGTAGTTGTCAACGATTACGACGCCAAAGACACCTTCTCTTCCAACGAGAGGGAATGCAGCGAATTCCTTTGTTCCCAACAAGTTTACTAAATCAGCAGCCTCTAATCCCATTGTATCGATAATTCTTTCGTTTGCAACGAATATTTTCTTCCTCACCACACATTTTTCAAGTATCGGATGCGCTTTGTATGGGAATATCCTATTCTCGATCTGCTGAGTGAGCTTGTTGTTGATCTCTAGAGTCATTGCTTCTTCGCGCAGATATTGAACGACGTCGGCGTATCGCATCGCTCTGAGATTGGCTTTTTTCCAGTCTTCTTCAACATTCTCCGTATCAGGTCCCATCCACATCTTACCAATCAAAACGTCTCGTTGCTCGTCGTATGTTAGCAATAACGCACGGTTGTAACCAAGTAATCTTCCGGATGTTAGACCAAGCAAAAGAGTCTTGTAGACGTTCTTCACACTGTACATTGTCCGCATAGCTTGGCTGATGTAATGCACGGCGTTCATTCGTTTGATTTGTTCTTTTTGTTCTTCTATGAGTGCTTCGTGCATTTTTTGAAGCTCTCTTAATTTTGCGACCTCTTCCTCCAGCTTTTGTTCAAATTCTATACGCCCTTTAGCAAGTATAAAGCGTTTAACCGAATCGCGCGCGAGGTCTAAATCCATCGAATCAAAAGATTTAGTCTGTAAGTAAATTTCTTTGCTTTTCTTATTAGCAAAGATGAACCAGTAGTCACCGCCAGGAACGATGAGAGCAGAAAGGACTTTTGTGGAAAATAGTTCGCTCAGTCCGTCGGGTTTGTAGACGATTTTTTCCATACCTTTGAAATAGCGCATCGCTTCATCAGTAAGTTTCGAAATATCCAAATCCTTGTGCACAAATCGTGACGTTTGGCTATCGTAGATTATTATGTTAAGTCCTTCGTCAGAGCTCTCTGGGAAATTCAGAACGGCGGTTATCTCTGCTTCAATGATCTCAGAAATCACCTTTACAAATCCATCCAAAAGCTCTTCATGCGACTTGGCGGATTCGAACAAATTTGTAAGCATCCACAAGGAACGGTACTTGGAAAGGTAGCTCTTCGATTTTTCGTACGATGGAATAAACCACAAACTGTACGCAAGGAAGTCTACGATTTCGGCAAAGTTCGCCATCTTTTTTGGAATTTGGTTTGTCATCACGATTCCGACTTTTTCATCACCAGTTTCCGGGGTGTTGTGGATGAGCTGTTCAACGTATGCATCTACGGTTATTCCATCTTTAAGCTTTAAGGTGAGCTTTGAGAGTGAATTTCTATCACCTATTTCTGATACTGGTACTTTAGTTTGAAGGGGAAGGAAATTACTTATGAGAACTCTGTAAATGTCTTTGGATTTTTCATAAATGGCGACCGATATTTTGTCAACGCCAACGAATTCGGCCAATAAGTTTGCCGTATTCTCTGCTTCTGTTGAGTATTTATCTTTCTCAAATATCTCGGTTAATGCATAGCAGATCTTCTTACCTATCATTATTCTCACCTCGCATGTCTGTTTCTTTTCTTCGGAGCGTTTGCTGTTTTAAGTTCTGAAGATGTGCTAGATGCGTTCCTTGCCAATACACCTTTCCGCATTTTGGACATCTTTTGAACTTTTCAACAGTTTCAAAGATGTATATTGGGACTTTGTCGATTACTTCTTCTTTAGAGTAATCTTCCAATACTTCGTTGCAGTTTACGCAACGAGCAGCTGTTCTTGTTATTTCCATGTCCAAGCTTTTCAAGATTGCAAATAGTTCAATAACCTGTTCGGATACCCTATTTTTCGTGACGAGTATCCCGCCAAAGGTATTAGCAAGGTTTCTTGATTTTGTGATAAGTCTTCGCGACGTCTGTCTTATGATTTCACCGATCTCATCAACTCTTATGGACCTTGTTATCTCAGTGTCAAATCCCAGGATTCTCAATTTCTTTCCCAGCTTTACAACGGTCAGATCACAGAGAAATCTCAGTTCATTGTTATCATTATGCTTGCACATCTTCGATTCCCAGCGATTTGAGTTCTCGATGTTTGGCTAATTCCAACAAGGTCTTAACTCTCTTTGCTTTTTCCGTATCCACATCGATACCTGTATCTAATTTCATGAGAATATCGTCTATTTCAGGGTAGGTTAAACCAAAGGCTTCTTCGTCCGTTAGACCAGGAATTAGGTCTGGTGTTGGGGGTTTTTGAATTATCTTTTCTGGTACGCCCAGATATTTCGCCAGTGCGTAGACCTGCGTTTTGTAAAGGTGTTTGATCGGTTCAATATCGACGGAATCATCACCCCATTTGACATACAGGCCAAGTGCAAGTTCTGTCTTGTTAGTAGTTCCCACCACGCAGTATCCCAGTCTCTCAGCTTCGAAATACAATTTGCACATCCTCACCCTGTGTTTTGCCCTGTAGTATGCAATGCCTTTCAAGAACAATTCGTCACCTTCATTTCTAAGGTCCATGGAGTACGGATCTGGGTACCTTTGCCATCTTTTCTTTGCATAACTTGCTTTCACCTTCTCCGGTGTGAATAATGCGGGTGGGAAGAGTTTGTAAACTCCCATAGCACGCAGTACGTGGGCAATAGATATGATCTTGTATTCAACGTCAAAGTGTTTGCAAA
Source organism: Fervidobacterium changbaicum (assembly GCF_004117075.1). NCBI lineage: Bacteria > Thermotogati > Thermotogota > Thermotogae > Thermotogales > Fervidobacteriaceae > Fervidobacterium > Fervidobacterium changbaicum. Next base: position 1,047,586 of record NZ_CP026721.1, on the reverse strand, counting down.
CCATTTCTGCGTCTTTTGTACTGGATTTCGAACTGTCACGTTCCGGAAGAATGAATGCCTTTACCTTATCGCGGCCTAATGCTTTCACAAGCAGAGCTAAAACGACGGCAGAATCGAGTCCGCCACTGACACCTATCACTGCACCTCTGAAGTTGTATTTTTTTATTGTTGAATTTATAAAGCCGACTATCTTTTCAGTTTCAACGGATGGGTCGAAAGTAAACATGCACATCGCCTCGATTACCACCGGATTGTTTACCAAGTACACTTTTTTCTATTAATATTTTAGCACATTTCGGTGAGATATGTTAAAATATATAGGATAACGATTCTGTGTAAAGGGAAGGGTAGTTATGCTCTTAGCTGAATTGATTGTCAAGATATTGGTTGTTTCATTGGTAGAGTCTTATGCTACGTTCTATCTTCTGTTCCCAAACTTTTCAGTAGGGGCGTTGCCGGTGATATTTGTGGTGACCACCTTTTTTATAACGGGTTTGGGAACGAGGATGAAAGAATTGTTGACGGTGGCAGTTGTTTCACCGATAGTTTCGTTTTTCGTTCTTCAGATACTCGCTTTTGTTAATTTTAAACAGTACACGACGTATCAAATCTTGCTGACGGTTCTGGCAAGAGGAGCAGTTGGGTTTGGAGTTGCTTGGATGTTGGTTGGGGTTGTGATCGGGAGTGTAGCGAATTTGTTGTTCTCAAAGGGGAATGGGAATAAGGAATACTGAGGTTGAAAAAAGCGAAGGGACTAACCCTTCGCTTTTATTTGTTGGTATATTTTTTCAAGTTGCGATTGCAGTTCTTCAAGTGATGAGTTGTTTTCAATAACTATACCTTCTGGCTCTATGTCGCTCTGTCTTTCAAGAATCTCTTCTACTAAATCTTCGTCGTATCTTTCTTTCAGCCTTTCTTTTATAACTTTCTTATCGCAGACCACCGTAATTGTGATATCACAGCAGTCTATTCCCAACCTACGCTTGATTGCGGCTTCGATAACGATATCTTTTCCTTTTCTTGTTTCCAACTCGTCTTTTAGTAATCGCATCATCGTTGGATGTACAATGCTTTCGAGTAATTTGAGCTTTTGTGGATCTGCAAAGACGATTTTTGCTATTTCTTTTCTATCGCAGGTTCCAAAAGTTTGCTTTATATTCTCTTTGTTCATTTCAAATGCGATGTGTCCGAGCTTGTCCACGTTAATGTATTCGAAACCTCTTTGGGCGAAGAACTGTGAAACTGTGCTCTTACCGGTTGCTATCTTTCCGGTTACGCAGATTACCACGCTCGTTCACCAAGCTCAGATCAGTCGTTCACCAAGGTCCTGTTTCTCCATTTTTTCGTACTCTTCTTTACTGAGTACTACTAAGCTTATATCGTCATCTATACTTTTGGAAAGTTCAGAGATGGCTTGCTGCAAGTTCTTCTCGTCTTTAACAACGACGATGAATTCTTCGTCTCTCAAGAATACCGCTATAGGGTCGAATATGCTCTTAAGGATTTCTACATATTCTTTCATCATTCGACCTCAACTCTTTTCTGTGCACTGTCTGAATAGTTGTATTCTTCAAATCCCTGACGTCCCATCAAAGCGTAAGTTATCTTCTTTCCAAGTTCAACGCCAGGCTGGTCGTACGGGTTGATGTTGAACAAGTGACCAGCGATTACGGTTGCAAGCTCGTAGTACATTATGAATTGACCGATGTGGTATTCGTCGATTTTCGGGAATGTGACAGTTAACGAAGGTCGGCCGTGTTTGGCAAGCGCAAGTTGTGTGCCGAGTTGCTCGCTGTTGAGCAACATGGAAAGTTTCTTACCACCAAGGTAAGCGAGCTCTGGTTCGTTTTCGTGCAATTTTGGTATTAATATTTCTCTGTCAAACTGCTCTGTTCTGAGGAACGTTATTACTTTGTCGTCTGGACCTTCGTTGTAGAGCTGGACTTGGGAGTGCTGGTCGACTGCACCGAGAGCTTTCACCGGTGTCTGTCCTACATTTACTTTGTTTCCATCGTTATCGTACATCTTCCCAAGGCTTTCTGCCCACAGTTGCCTGTACCAATCGGCAAGATAATAAAGTCTGTTAGAATACGCCATCATCACCGATATGTTTCTCTTCTTCAAATAGTGCAGGTAGTGTGTCACAGCGATCATTGCTGCCGGGTTTTCCCAAAGAGGTGATTTTATGGTCTTTTCATATGCATCCTTAGCCCCGATTATGAGTTCTTCAATATCAACTCCAGCTGCTTTAGCTGAGAGAAGTCCGACAGGCGTTAATACGCTGAACCTTCCCCCGACGTCTGGCGGGATTTCGAGCATTCTTATACCTTCCGCCCTACCGAGTCTTCTCAAGACACCTTTTTCTGGGTCTGTTGTGAAAATGAGGTGTTCTTTTGGGTCAAGACCGTACGATTCAAGTATGCTGCGCACAATTAGGTAGTTGGCCATGGGCTCTGCCGTGGTTCCGGATTTCGAGATGATGTTGAACAACGTGGTCTTTGGATTAACGCAGTCAAGAACAGAGGACAAGAAGTCCGGATCAACGTTGTCGACTACGAAAATTCTTAAGTATCCGTTTCGCTCATCCACACTCATCGAATTCCAGTTCGCAGGTCTCAGAGCGTTTTGAATTGCTATATTGCCGAGTGCGGAACCTCCAATCCCAAGTACGACGAGGTTGTCGAATGTGAATATGAAATCGCTCAGTTCATTGACTGAATCAACCCATTTTCGAGTAAGTACAGCATTAACAAAGCCCGGCTTGTTTTCATCGAGCTTTTTGAGAAATTCGTGTACTTTTTCAGAATACGAATCGATCTCCTCAGTATCAAGTCCGCCTTGCACGTTTTCCGCAAGCGTGTACGTGAAATCAAATTTTAGCACGAGTCACACCTCCACAACATTCATACGGTGCTTTTCTTTACTGTTTTCAGCAATGGATTGTTTCGTTGATTTGCTCCGATTGTTTTTGAAATTCGTCTTTATTTATATTATACTCGATTAGTATTTAATTGGCGCAATTATCGGCAGGTTGTTGAGCAAATTTCTTGGATTCAGATAAGTGAGCTCAATTAAAAAAGCACTTGCGACAACTTCTCCTCCGACTTTTTCAACGAGCCTTTTCAGTGCCAAAGCTGTACCTCCTGTTGCAAGTACATCATCTACTATCAAGACTTTCTGACCTGGCTGAATTGCATCCTCATGGATGTGCAACTCTGCTTTTCCGTACTCCAGTTCGTATGTATCACTGACGGTTTTATAAGGCAACTTTCCAGGTTTTCTAACTGGAACAAATCCCTTACCCAAAAGATACGCTATGGGAGCTCCGATGATGAATCCTCGGGCTTCTGGACAAACAACGAGGTCGAAATCGAATTTCTTAACTTCTTCGACTATAGTATCAACAGCATACTTAAATGCCTCTGGGTTTTTGATAAGCGGTGTTATGTCGCGGAATATAACCCCCTTTTGTGGAAAATCTGGAATGTCTCTGATGAATGACTTCAAGTCCATGTCCATATACACCTCCGTCTTGCTTTCTATTTTCACGTATATATTCTACCACAAAAGTTTGTATATTGAATACATCAAAGCGGAGAATATTCCACCGTATAGTGGGGCTTCTATCCATGAGAAGAGTATCTTCTGAAATACCTTCGGATTTTGTAGTCTTGTACCTTTTGAATAGCCAACGCCAACCAAACTGCCAATTATCGCATGAGCCGGTGAAACTGGGAGTCCAACAAGTGAATAAAGCCAAATAGTTAAGGCTTGAGTTGCTACAGTCATCATGGCTGTGAAATCGTCAAGTGCAATCAATTCTCGTCCGAGCGTGTAGATTGTCTTTTTACTTAACAAAACTATCCCAGCACTTAACGACAATCCACCTATGAACAAGAGCAGATAAGAATTATAACCTCTCTGGTAGAGTATTCCAGTAATTTTTCCAACATCGTTTGCACCCATTGAGTATGCTCCGTAAATTGTAAAAAACCACAAGAAAACCCTCAGAATGTAGAACCTAACTTGCAAATTACGTATGCCTCTAAACATAGTCGATAAAACTTTCTGAAGGGTGAATCCAAGAATAAATGCCACAACGGGAGTTGAGAACCATCCTAAAACTATGTACAACAAAATCTGGGTATTGATATTCTTGAGCAGGATACCAACGCCGACGTTTGCTCCAATGATTGCTTGCGTCATAGAGATGGGAAGGCCTTTCCTTAGAAAGAAAAGTGTCACAACTGCTGCAGACAGATTAATTATAACCATCCCTGCTAAGTCAACCTTAACTATTCCGGAGGCTAACTTAAGACCGGGTTTACCCCCAAGAAAAGCCCCTATGATCACCACAATAGCGGCAATTGTTATTGCCTTTTTTGCTTTGAACACACCATTTCCAATAGTGACTCCTAATGTATTTCCTGCATCATTTCCACCCATTATTATTCCAAGAAATATTGAAGGTAAAAATAATAGAACATCGAGTACGTTCATTGTTTATAACTGCCCCCTCTTAGATTGCTCGTTTCTTGCTTATGTAAATGGTTATGGAAGACTATTATACTACGTGTTTTGTGGCGTTTAAACAACACTGATAGCCTAAATGATTTGGTTACAAGTGTTTTTTCGAGGGATATAAAAACAAAAGAGGGTACGTTTCACTTTTGTACCCTCTTTCGCAATTTTTCTCACTTTTGGAGCAGGCGGTGGGACTCGAACCCACACCCTCCTCCTTACCAAGGAGGCGCTCCACCGCTTGAAGCTACGCCTGCACCAGCTGAATTTTGGATTTTTGACCGAAGTCTATTTTACCAAATCTTCAGAGGTTGGTCAAGACTGTGAAGATGAGATTGAAAAAACTTACTGCTCGTCTTCTTCGTTTTCTTCGTCTTCTTCATCTAAATCGATGAAGAAGTCCTCTCCACCCATCATGTCTTCCCAAAGCTTTGCAACTTCGTTGAATTCTTCTTCACTCTGTATTGAGTCGAGGAAGACGTTACCTTCATCATCTTCTGTTTTGATGAAAAGGTATGTATCTCCAAATTCGGAAACCTCATCATTTTCTACGAAGATTTCTTCACATACCCAGTATGTCTTTCCTTTGTTTTCAACTTCTCCTAAAAGAACAAAGTGATGTTCGTTACCTTCCTCGTCCATAAGAGTGAATGCGTCAATGTGGTCATGATCGTGTTCGTGATCATGATCGTGATCGTGATGATGGTGGTGATGGTGTTCGTGATCAAACATGTTAATCTCTCCTTCCTTAAAAAGATGAAAATACACGTTCATATGATACCACAGAATGAATTTTTTTATTTAAGTTTGAGTTAACATTACGTTTTGTTTGTCTTAATACACACTGCGCTTTTGTGGTCTATAGTTTTCAGTTGTTCGATTGTGAGACTAACTTTCTAAGCAGTTTATCAGAGAACTCGCCTTTCAGTCCTGGCAAATTCGATAGGTTAACCAACATTCTAATGAATGCCTCGAACGAATCTTTTGGTACGACGTTGGAGAGTCTTATAAGGTTCAGAGCGATAGTGTCCACATTGTTTGAGAGTTTCTCCAATTCCTTATCATCGACTGTTGTCAGGTAATCCACCAAGCGAATTAGTAGGCCGTTTGCTTGGTGGATGTCTAAAGATTCTGGAATCTTACCTTCTATGAGTATCTCCGATGGAGTGTTGAGTTGGCCTGTAATGGTTTTGTCAATGAACACCTTTGCTGCTTCTGGTCCCACGATACCGCTTGCAAGGATGTAGAGATATTCTTTTTTGTCGTCTTCAGACATAAGCGATAGCACTCTGCTCAGTTTGTGCCAGCTTCTTGGACTGGGCTTAATAGACGCTTTGAGTGATACAGTTTCGTGAACGGAAAGAAATTCCGGATATTTCGATATGAAGTCTATTACTTCCTCTTCTATGTGGTTTCTCTTCGCCCATTCGACCCATTCATTTGGATCAGGATGGATTTCAAGAATGAAGAACCTGCTCAGAAATGCTGGGTCTGTAATGAGCTCGACTTGGTCGTAGTTTTCGTCTGGTGGATTCATGGAAGCCATTATCCATGTGCCATCCGGGAGGATGTGGTTGTGAATTCTTTTGTCAACAAGAAGTTGCATAATGGCGTTTCTGATGCTTCTATGTGCACGGTTTATCTCATCCAAAAGGATTATGGTGTTCCCATCCTCTGGCCACCAGTCTGGAGCCAGAAATCTTGTCTTGTTCTCATCCCTTGCAGGCAGACCAATCAAATCGCCCGGCTCCATTTGTGAAAGAACGAGTATGATTAGTTTTCTTTGTGTTTCTTGAGCGATTTCCCGTGCTATATCGGTCTTTCCCACGCCAAAATGACCAATCAACAGGGGGATTTCCCCTGCCTCCATTATTTTCTTTGATAGATACTTTGCTTCGCGGACTGTCAAAATTTCCACCTTCTTTTAGCACGTATTTTATTCTTCAGGAGGGATTTCTATTTCTTCTTTTCGGATGACCTCAAATGCATCGCTGTGAAAATCTTTTGATTCATCACTGTTAGAAGTATCTTGCTGGATTTGTTGCGTATCTTGTGATTGTATGGTTTCGGGGGTTTCAAAGAGCATTTTGCCTATGCTTTCAAATGAAGCTCCGCCGGCTTGTCTTACCAACTCTTCGATCATGCTTTCATCTTTGAATGTATCTGTTAGGCTATAAACAAACGTTCGACCGAGTTTTCTTCTTTTGATAACTCCGGAGACGAGTAGCTGTTTTATCAAGTTGGAGGAATCTTTACCACGCATGCTATCGATCTCAAGTTTGGTTGCTTGTCTTCGAACGGCTAGGAATACCGCAATCTCAAGTTGAGCGGGTGACAGGCTACCAAGATTTCTTCGTTTGGCTACTTTTGACACTACATCGGCAAACTTCGATTTCGTGTAGAATCGATAATAATCTTCTATCTGTTTTAGTTCGATGCCATGTTCGTCTGAATCGTACTTTTTCTTAAGATAAGTGATGATTTTATCAAGTTCCTCGTCGGGGATGTCAGTTAATTCGGCGAGAGTCGCTTTAGATACGCCTCTTGAAGCAAAGATAATAGCTTCAACAAGCGATATCTTATCAGGTTGCAAGGTTTTTGTGGATTCATCCACTAAATCACTTAATTCACGCTCGAATGCCCGAGACATCTGGCCTCACCACTTTTCTCAAAACAAGGTCATCGTCTATTATGTATCTTTCGAATCTGATTAATTCCAGAACAGCTAAGAACTTCACGATGATTTCGTATTTGGACGAGCTGTCCCTAAGGATTTCCAATAAATTAACGACATCGTATTTTTCCTCGATTTCTTCCATGATACGTTCCAATGAATAGTTTTCCTTCTTTATGATATACACTTTCTGCTTAACTTCGACTTCTTGGAGTGCGGCTTTGACGATTTTGACCAATTTCTTCTCATCAACTTTTGGGAACGAATACGGTACCTTAACAGGGTATTGATCTGCAGAGCTTTTGGTCATAATCTCTTCGGTAAGCTCTTTGAGCCTTGCATATTCTTCGATGCGTCTTATGAGCAACTCTCTTTTGTATTCATACTCTTTCTTTTCTTTCTCACTCATTGGTAACAAGCTTTTCGATTTCAGTTCGAGAAGATAAGCAGCTGTCGCGATGAATTCGGATGTAACGTTGAGGTTGAGTTCCTCCATCTGGTTGACATAATACAAAAACTCATCCGCCAGTTGTGATATCGACAACTGACGGATGTCTATTTTTTTCTTTTGCACTAGATAAAGGAGTAAATCAAGCGGTCCTTCAAACTCGAGTTGCTCAAGTTTAAAAAGTAGCTCCATGTTCGATTATCAGAAGAAACCTTCTTCCTCCACTATGGATTCGTATGCAATTTCGTAAATCTCAAGAATACCTGCAACGCTTTCCGCATCCTTGCTATCAACTTTTATCGAGACCAGCCTTGATTCACCATCTTTGATTGTCAAAATCGACAGAATGTTAATCTTGTTATTTGCAAGCACGTCGATGACCTTCTTAAGCTCACCAGGTTTGTCTGGTAGTGTGAGGTTGATTCTTATACCATGCTCATCCATTGCTGCCATTTCGGTCATTGCCTCGAGGACTTCTTGAATGGTTAGTACTCCTATTACTTCACTGTTTGAATTCACAACGGGTAGTATTGTTTCTTTGTTCTCGATCAGCATCATGGCGGCTTCTTCAATTGTTGAGTCTTCAACTATGTAAAAGTCTGGGAATACAACGTACGGACCCACTTTTTCTTCCATTTCAACTTCTTTAATTACAGACTTGTGGAGCAAGCCGTCAAATTTACCATCTTCATCGATCACTATACAGTAGTCGCATGAGTGTTTCCTCATTTCATGAAGTGCCTCTGCTATCGTTTGTGTGTTTTTTACCTTTGGAAAGAATGTGTTAACCCATCTCACTGCCTTCATTTTTTATACCTCCCTTTTGGTTTTCTTTACTGTGAGTTGGTAAATTTTTAGAAATAGTAGTAATACACTTCTCCGCTGTCTGAACAGTAAACAGCAAACGATGTTGTTGAAGCCCCAATCTTGAAGACCTCAAGTGGATAGTCACCTGTATCGAGTACCATAATATCCTTGCCATTTGTTGTTACCATGACCTTATTGTAAGGTGCACTTAATACCACGATGTAGTTACCTATCTTTGAAACTTGCGTTGGTGTATAAGGTACTTGGAACGAGTTCATTACGGCATCGTCTTTCAGTACGTATACAGTCGAATTTGACATTGATGAAATGTAATATTGCCCAGTATCTTTGTCGTAATAAGCACTTGATATGTACGCTGCGAGCTTTGTTGTTTTACCAGTTGCTAGGTTGTAGACCTTTCCTCCCCTTGTATCAACAAGCAAATCATTTGCAAGAATAGACGGGGTTGTCAATCCAGTCTTCACTGGTTGTTCTCCGAGAAATTCCACATCGTAGTTATCATTCCAGAGGTAGGTTGCTAAAAGTTGCCCTCTCCACAGAAACAGATAAGCAGGAGAACCAGTAAATGACTTTTTGAATATCTGGTTCAGGTTCTTATCAAAAGCGTAGACCGTTCCTCCTTCAAGAAGCACGTATATTTTATCACCATCGAAAAGGCTGCTTTGTATCCTTCTATCAAACTTTGCATTAGAAATCAATTCTCCGCTGAGTGCCATTCTGGAAAGATTCGGACCTGTGCGATCCACAACAATGTAGCTATCTTTTAAATCGTATACAGCAATTACAAAATTTCCGATGTAGTTATAAAAACCAAGAATTTGCTTGCTTGAAAGCTCGTAAAGTGCCATTTTTCTACTGAATGGATCAATGAAAATAACGTCACCGTTGGTTCGATAATTTCTAAATGAGTACTTGATACCAACGTAAACTTTTTCGACTACTAAACTGAATGCTGTACCTGAGAAGATCAATGATAGTAGGACAATAAAAGCGAGCACAAGAACTTTAATACTTTTAGATGTTTGGCGTTGTGGCTTTCTCAACTTCATTTCTCTAATAGCTCGCATACCCTTTTCAACAACTCCTTTGCTACTTCTTCTTTTTTGCCCTCGATCACTACCGTAGGCTTATCTTTAAAAATTAAATACACTTGATTTTCATCACTTCCCATGGCTCTTCTTGCATCATTTGCAACAATAACATCGGCTTCCTTTTTCAAAAGTTTTTCATACGCATTGTCAACGATGTTCTGCGTTTCAGCGGCGAATCCGACAACTATTTGCCCCGGTTGTTTGTTATGACCTAAGAAATCCAATATGTCTGGTGTCTTTGAAAGTTCCAGTACCAGCTTGTCCTGAGTCTTCTTAATCTTTTCTTGTGAGCTTTGGGTGGGTGTGTAGTCTGCGACAGCGGCGCACATTATTAGTATATCATATTCTCTGTATTTTTCCAAAACAGCTTCGAACATATCTTTTGCACTTTCGACACGAATATATGAATCAATAAAATAAGGAACCTCCAAGCAAGTAGGACCAGATATTAGGCATACTTCGGCTCCGAGTCTTTTGGCTACTTTTGCTATTGAGTACCCCATCTTACCACTTGAATGGTTTGAGATGTACCTTACAGGGTCGATAGCTTCCCTTGTAGGACCTGCTGTAATCAATACCTTTTTACCGGAGAGGGGTTTTTCTTCGGAGAGTATTTTTACAAATTCGATGATTTTCTCATTCTCGGGATACCGACCTTTCCCCACTTCACCACAGGCAAGGTGCCCAGCTTCTGGTTCCAACACCTTCCAGCCATGTTCTTTTAATTTCTCAATGTTCTCCAGTGTTACCTGATTTTCATACATTCGTGTGTTCATTGTTGGAACAACTACTTTGTTGGATTTGTTAAATGCGAGCGCCGTTGTTGTTAACAGATTATCGGCAAACCCATGTGCCAATTTTGCAATAGTATTCGCTGTTGCAGGTGCGATAAGTAAAACATCTGCCCACTTTGAAACTTCCGTATGGATGATCCAACCTTGTTCGATTTCGTAAGTGTCAGTGAAAACTTCACAGTTGCCAACTGATGAAAAAACGATGGGACTTATGAGTTTTGTTGCATGCTCTGTCATTATCACTTTCAAATTCCATCCTTCTTTTCTTATCTTACTCGCCAAGTCTACAGCTTTGTAGATGGCTATACCAGACGAAACACCAAGTAATATATTCATCGCTGCTCACCTCTTAGATCGACTTTCTTTTTTGAATTTAAAGCACCCTTGTTTCAATTATACCACCTGGAAAGGACTTCTTTATCATAGGATACTTTTTCTCAAATAAAGCATAAAGAAGTTCACTTTGCAAGAGTAACGTTGTTATTTTAGATTTCGTATCTCTGATTTTCTTGAAAAATAATACTTTTTCATAGAAAAAGTTGTCCATAAGTTTATTTTATCTTATTTCTTAGCATTATGCATTATTGCAATAAAATTAGCTTGACTTAAAACCGTACTTTGTGTTAAAATACAAACAAAAAAGTTAAGTCTGTTACTTTTCCATACGTTCAATATTGGAAGAAGTGGTTTTTCTTCCAAATTTTTCTAAATCTTTTCAAGGGAGGGGTTATGTATGAGGAAGTTCGGAAAACTTTTGGTGGTCGCTCTTCTACTCAGTTCACTTAGTATTTTCGCCGTTATCAAGATAGGTGCGCTCTTACCACTTACCGGTGGTGTATCGGCTTTTGGTGACTTGGTCAAGAAAGGTATCGAGCTTGCTCACGAGGAGAAAGGAACAGTTCTTGGAGAGAAGATAGAAGTTGTATACATGGATACGCGTAGCGAGAAGACGGAAGCGGCAAACGGTATCGCAAGGTTAATAGATAAGGAAGGCGTCGTTGCTGTTATAGGTGAAGTCATCAGTGGTAACTCTATTGCTGCTGGTGAAATTGCGGAAAAGAAAAAGGTCCCAATGGTTAGTCCATCGTCTACAAATCCGCTCGTGACACAAGGTAAGAAATTTGTCTCAAGAGTTTGTTTCATTGACCCACTCCAAGGAACTGCACTCGCAGAGTTTGCCGTTAAGACGTTAAAAATTAAAAAAGCAACGGTATTTACTGATGTTGAACAAGACTACAGCGTTGGACTTTCGAATTACTTTATAGAAAGATTCAAAAAATATGGTGGTCAGGTCCTCCAAGTTCAGTACAAATCAGGTGACCAGGAGTTCAGCGCACAACTTTCACAAGCTCTTGCGTTTGGAAGCGAGGCCATAGTTGTCACCGGATACTACAATGAGATAGCACTCGTCGCACAGCAAGCGAGGTCTCTGGGATACAAAGGTTACATACTTGCGGGCGATGGTGCGGATGCGCCAGAATTGATAAAAATTGGAGGTCAGGCTGTAGAAGGAATGTACTTCTCTGACCACTACCATCCGGATGCACCGATTACTCCAGTTTCAAAGAAGTTTGTGGATGCTTTTGTGAAGAAATACGGCGTGAAGCCATCTACACTTTCTGCTCTTGGATACGACGCATACATGCTTGTTGTTGAAGCAATTGAAAGGGCAAAGACAACAAAGCCAGAACTCATAGCTACCGCTATCAGATCGATCAAGAATTTCCAAGGGGCAACAGGTGTCATTTCGATTGACCAGAATGGAAATGCCACGAAAGATGTTGTCATTCTAACAGTCAAAAATCAGCAATTTGCATTTGCTGCTAAGATATCTGCAAGCGATCTGAAATAATTTAACAGTGGTATGAAAAATATGGGGGGACTTCCCCCCCATTTTTAGGTAAAAAGTCTCAAAATCTTTATAAATGGAGGTGTGGTGTATGAGGAAGCTACTTAGCTTTATTGTGCTTCTGCTTGCCCTCAGTATCTTTGCAGAGATTAAGATTGGTGTATTGTTACCGCTGACCGGCGGTATTTCTGCTTTCGGAGACTGGACTAAAAAAGGTATAGAACTTGCACACAAGCAAAAAGGTACTGCTCTTGGCGAAAAGATAACACTTGTGTACGCTGATACAAGAAGTGAAAAAACAGAAGCGGCAAACGCCATGGCTAGGTTGATTGATAAGGAAAAGGTTGTTGCAGTTATTGGAGAGATAGCAAGTAGCAACTCAATGGCTGCAGCCGAAATTGCGGAAGCAAGGAAAGTTCCGCAAGTTGCAGTTACTTCGACTAACCCACTTGTCACTCAGGGCAAGAAATTTGTTTCAAGGGTCTGCTTTATCGACCCGCTACAGGGAACTGCGCTCGCAGAGTTCGCAGCAAAGAATTTAAAAGCTAAGAAGGTCACCATATTTGTGGATATAGAGCAAGATTATAGTGTGGGTTTGACTAATTACTTCACAGAAAGATTTGAAAAGAAATACAAAGGACAAGTACTGAAAGTTCAATACAAATCAGGTGACCAGGAGTTCAGCGCGCAGATTTCTCAGGCAATAGCTTTTGGAAGTGATGTCATCATGATGACTGGATACTACAACGAGATTGCTTTAATAGCCCAGCAGGCACGTTCTATGGGATACAAGGGATATTTCATCGCAGGTGACGGTGCGGATGCTCCGGAACTTGTAAAAATTGGTGGCAAGGCTGTAGAGGGGCTTTACTTCACAACTCACTATGTTCCCGAAGCTGCCACAACGAAGCTCGCAAAAGATTTCGTTGAAGCTTTCAAAAAACAGTACGGAACTATGCCGGCAATGAATGCAGCGCTCGGGTACGATGCCTATATGCTTATTGTTGATGCAATTGAACGTGCAAAATCTAAAGACCCTGTGAAGATAAACACAGCCATAAGATCAACAAAAGGGTTCCAAGGAGTCAGCGGAACAATCACAATCGATGAGAATGGAAATGCTATAAAAGACGTAATCATAGTCAAGGTTCAGAATGGACAGTTCAAGTACGAAACAAGGATAGAGCCGAAAGATTTGCAGTAGTTAGAAAAATCCCCTGCCCCGCTTAAAGTGGGGCAGGGCTTAATTTGGCTTAAGGAGGTGCTTGAATTGACTATAAACCTAACGATTTTCATTCAAAACTTATTCAATGGTCTTATGGTCGGTGGGCTGTACGCACTCATAGCTGTTGGTTACACGATGGTCTACGGTATATTGAGATTGATAAATTTCGCCTTTGGTGACATCATGGTTATGGGCATTTACTTTGCTTACTACGGTGCAACACTGATAAGGCTGAGTTTTCCGCTTGCTGTTACTGTTTCTCTTGGAGCAACGGCGATTTTGGGTGTGCTTATCGATAGACTGGCTTATAAGCCACTGAGAAATTCTCCAAGGATTTCAGCACTGATAACGGCAATAGGTGTTTCGTTTTTTATCGAAAGCTTCGCTGTTGTTTTCTTTGGACCTAACTACAAGGCCTTCTTGGAAGCTCTTCAGAACAAGACTATTGCGTTTGAATCGTTTGTAATTGGTAACGTGTATCTACCAAAGATTATCTTCATCATACTTGGCATAACAGCTGTTGCTCTATTTGTGCTTTTCCTGATAGTTTATAAAACTAAAATGGGAATGGCCATGCGCGCAATATCGGTTGATATACCTACGACATCTTTGATGGGTGTCAATGTCGATAATGTTATAGGTTTTACGTTTGCCATATCTTCTGCTCTTGCGGCTCTTGCTGGGGTTATGTGGGCATTGAGGTATCCGAGCTTTTATCCTTACACAGGCTTTGTCCCCGGTTTGAAGGCTTTTGTTGCAGCAGTTCTTGGTGGGATTGGCTCTATCGGTGGTGCAGTGCTTGGTGGAATACTGCTTGGTGTGATCGAGATGATGATAATCACATTCTTCCCGACGGTTATGCAATACAAAGATGCTTTTGCTTTCATTATTCTGATTCTGATACTTCTTGTCAGGCCAGCAGGTCTTCTCGGTAAACGCGCTGTGGAAAAAGTTTGATGCACTAAAGTTGGGGTGAGAGAGATGAGAAACCGAACGAAAAGAGATTTGATTTTGACTGTTCTGTTCTTAATAGTGGTTATTATTCTGCTGGCGATTGCGGATGCGAGCTTTGATTCATATAAAAAGCAAATTCTCTCTTTGATGGCCATATACGGAATCATGGCTGTTAGCTTGAACCTGGTCAACGGGATTACCGGTGTGTTCTCACTGGGTCATGCAGGTTTTATACTGCTTGGTGCGTATACTTCCGCGCTTTTGACAATTCCACCTGACCAAAAAGCAATGATATTCATTATAGCTCCACCGAGCCCGTTAATTGCTAATTTGCACACAGATTTCTTTACAGCCACGATTGTTGGAGGGCTTGTTGCTGCCTTTGGAGCTTTTATTATCGGATTTCCAGTTCTAAGACTTTCTGGTGATTACCTTGCTATCGCTTCACTTGGCTTTTCCGAAGTGCTCAGAATCCTTGCACTCAACTTACAATCGATCACAAACGGTTCACTCGGATTAAAGGGTTTACCTAACTACACAAACATTTGGTGGAGCTGGGGTTGGCTCTTTGTGACGATACTTTTCATCGTGAGCCTTGTGAAAAGCTCGTACGGTCGGGCATTTTTGGCAATAAGAGACAATGCAATTGCAGCTGAAGCAATGGGAATTAATGTCTTTAAACACACGTTGTTGTCATTTGTCATAAGCGGGTTTTTTGCAGGTGTTAGCGGTGCACTCTATGCGCACTGGCTTACGACAATTGATCCGAGAATCACGACATTCGGTCCAATACTCACTTACTACGTGCTTATCATGGTTGTTCTTGGTGGGCTCGGAAGTATAAGCGGATCAGTTGTTGGTGCGATAATCTTTGCGTTTTTGATGGAGTGGCTCAGAGCTTTCGAACAGCCGTTCACACTTTTTGGAAGGTCTTTTCCAGCTATCCAAGGTATGAGGATGCTTGTGTTGTCTGTGCTCTTTGTCGTGACGATGATCGTATGGAAGAGGGGAATTTTTGGCAGAAGCGAACTCACTTGGGAAGGTATAATCAACTTCTTCAAGCGCCTCGGCTTGAGAAGGAGTGGTGAAAAATGAACAATACATTAATGCAAGAAAAGAGATTGAACAACGAAAAAAACAGGCGTGTAATTCTAAAGATGGACCATGTTACAATGCAGTTCGGTGGATTGACGGCTGTAGACGATTTTGACAACGTCGTCTACGAGGGTGAGATCCTTGGCATCATAGGTCCAAACGGTGCTGGTAAGACTACGGCGTTCAACGTTATCACTGGGATTTACTACCCAACAAAGGGTAGGATAATCTTTGATGACATAGACATCACACCGTACAAACCTCACCAAATTACGCATCTTGGTATAGCAAGAACGTTTCAAAACATAAGGCTCTTTGGGACGTTAACAGTTCTTGACAATGTGCTTGTAGCTATGCACCATTTGCTCTCTACAAGGGACGCAGACGAGATTCTGAAAAAACATGGTAAAGATCCTAAGATCAAGGGACACCTTTGGTTCTGGAGAGCTGTGACGAAGGTAGGGTACAGAAAAAAAGAGCTCGAGATGCGCGATATAGGTATGGAGCTTTTAAGAAAAGTGGGCTTGGACCATCTGGCATACGAGATTGCCTCGTCACTTCCATACGGTCAGCAAAGGAAATTAGAAATTGCAAGGGCGTTAGCTACAGAACCCAAATTGTTGCTCTTGGATGAACCAGCAGCTGGTATGAATCCAAAAGAGTCGGAAGAATTGATGGAATTTATTCGATACATAAGGGATGAGTTCAAATTGACAGTGGTTCTGATTGAACACGATATGAAAGTTGTTATGGGCGTGTGTGAAAGGATAATCGTTATGGATTCTGGAAAGATCATTGCTGAAGGAACACCTCAGGAGATAAGTAGAAACCCGAGAGTTATAGAAGCTTACTTGGGTAAGGAGTGGGAACATGCCGGTGCTTGAAGTTGAGGGGCTCCATGTATTTTACGGTTCAATCCACGCTATCAAAGGTATTTCTTTTAAGGTGGAACAGGGACAGATAGTGACACTCATCGGCGCAAACGGTGCGGGGAAAACTACCACGCTTTCCACAATTGCAGGTTTGGTGAAATCAAGAAGGGGAAGAATCATCTTCAATGGTAAAGAAGTCCAAAACCAACCTCCACACCAGATAAACAGGATGGGGGTATGTCTTGTTCCAGAGGGAAGAAGGATCTTTCCCAACCTGACTGTTATGGAAAACCTCATGATGGGTGCTTTCAATAGAAAAGACAAAGATGGAATCAAACAAGATCTGGAATGGGTTTTTACACTTTTCCCAAGGCTTGCTGAAAGGAAAAATCAGCTCGGTGGAACACTTTCTGGTGGTGAACAGCAGATGCTGGCCATCTCTAGAGCTCTTATGAGCAGGCCAAAGGTGCTCATGATGGATGAGCCTTCGCTTGGCCTTGCTCCGATACTTGTGGAAGAGGTTTTTGAAATTATCAAGAAGTTGAATTCAGAAGGGATGACTATACTACTTGTGGAACAAAATGCTGTTGGTGCACTGAACATATCGCACTACGGATACGTCTTGGAAACAGGTAATATCGTTCTTGAAGGCCCAGCAAAAGATCTGCTCAAGGATGAACAGGTAAAAAAGGCGTACCTGGGATTGTAATTCTATCCGTTGATAACTAATTGTTGTTGTCGAAATAATGTTAATACAATATCTTGGGTGGGATTTTGAATTTTCCCACCCTTTTTTCTTGACAATCTGGCATCAGATGTGATACTATATATTGTGTAATAATATGGAAATTCTACGATATAATGTGTTTTATCGACCTTTGTAGCCTCTTGCTTCGGTGTATATTTCTACTTTCCGAACTCATGTACTGTGTTTAATGTTTGTACTAAACTGGGGGGTTTTTATGGAACAAAAGGGTCAAGTTGCTGAACTATTCAGCTCACTGATGTTTGATGAACCGCTTCTACGTGTTTTACGTGTAATGCAAGGCGACCATCCGAGCCTTCCTTCCGTTAGTGTTTACTTCCAGGGGTGCGATGCGTTCCCGAAATGTTTGGGGTGTCATAATCCTGAGACATGGGAGTTTGACGAAAGGTTTGCTATCGACTTCAGGCACCTTGTTGAACACACTATAGCTAAGCTTAGGTTGCTTTTGAGTACGTACGATAAAGTTGCACTCGTATTGCTCGGCGGAGAACCTTTGTCTGTGCGAAACAGAAGGTTTGCGTATATGCTTGCAAAGACGGTCAAAGAGATTTTTCAAGAGCAAGTGGTTGTACTTGTCTATTCTTGGAGAAGTCCGAAGGATTTGTTAGAGCTTGACATACCTTTGGATTACTTCGACGAGTACGTACTTGGGCGGTATATGAAAAAGTATCATCGTGACGGTTTTCCTGCATCGGCAAATCAAATGTATCTCACAAAAGAAGAACTTTTCAAGATCTTGGAAATCTTGAAAAACAAGAGCAAAGTACAAAAAGTAGACATAAAAAAGGGGGACGTGCTATGCAACTGTTGAGAGATGTGCTTAAATCGTTCAGTTTTTCTGATGATTTTATTGAAGAAATATCAAGCATTCCAGAACCATTTTTGGATTTAGAAGGTATCAGCTGGCAGCTTGATGTAGCAAAGTTCACAGAGCACTTTTTCAACAGCGGAATTCTGAATTCTACGATAGATGCAAATGCAAATGTGAGGAGTACAAACGTCTACACGTACTTCAACGAGGTTGTAAAACCTTGGTCGAAGCTGTACTCCATCTACTACATTTACGAACGAATGAAGTCACTCTTTGGTTTGGAAGATGCGAAGAAGTTCCTTAGATTCCAAATGTACGGAGATATTTACCTGCACGATGCTCATCATGCCGCATTCGAGCCGTATTGTTACGCTTATTCCTTGCGACCAATTGTGGAAAAGGGATTATTTTTCATCGATAGTATAAAATCAATCCCGGCAAAACATCTTTCTTCTTACATCCAGCACGTGATACAATTTGTCATGTTTGCATCCAACCAGCAATCAGGTGCCGTTGGTTTGCCGGATTTCTTTGTGTGGCTTGCTTATTTTTACAGAAAAGATTTGGAAAGTGGAGTAATACCAAAAGGTAAGGCAAAGGAATACCTGCACCAGCACTTCCAGATTTTCACCTACTCGATTAACCAGCCGATAAGAGGCACTCAGTCTCCTTACACGAACTTCACATATCTGGATAGGAACTACATCAAAACGATTTTCGAAGGAGAAAGTTATCCAGATGGTTCGGCTATCACAGACTACGTTGAGCAGATAATAGAATTGCAGAAAGAATACTGGCTGTGGATATCTCAAGAAAGAGAAAAGCAGATGTTCACGTTCCCGGTTTTAACAGCATCTTTGCTGTACAAAGATGGTAAGTTTGTTGATGAAGACAGTGCGAGGTTTATAAACAAAGTCAACCTAAGATGGCAAGATACGAACTGGTACGTCTCTGATAGCATTGATGCGGTGGCTTCTTGCTGCAGGCTCACGAGTTCTACAAAGGAACTGAAGTTTAAGATGGGACCTGATAAGCTGTCTGGTATGGTGAACTCCATCGGTGGCTCGGACTTGAACATCGGTTCTTTCAAGGTAGTGACGATAAACCTGCCAAGGATCGCACTTGAAATAGGGAATAAGGAAGGTTTTATCAAAAGGCTTGCCGAGAAAGTAGAACTCGTCCAGAAAGTTTTGGCAGCTATCAGAAACATAATTCAAGAAAGAATCCAGCAGGGCGTACTGCCGCTTTATAGCTTGGGACTGATGGATCTAAACAGGCAGTACGGAACGGTTGGTATAAACGGACTGTACGAGGCGATGGAATTGCTCGGTTTGACGATGGTGGACATCGACGGGGTGAAATATACACAAGAAGGGGAAGAATTTGTAAACGCAGTACTTGACGAAATCAGAAGGATGAACGATATAGCTTTTGAAAAGTACGGGTTCACGTTCAATATAGAACAGGTGCCTGCTGAGAAAGCGGCGGTTACCTTTGCTCAAAAAGATAGACTCCTTTACAACACAGAGTATGTGCTTTATTCCAACCAATGGCTCCCACTCACAACAGACACGGACATGCTAAACAGGATAAAATACTCAGGCATGTTTGATAAGAAAGTCTCAGGCGGGGCGATACTGCATATAAACGTAGATTCACCGTTTAGAACGGAAGAAGAAGCATGGAAGATGGTCCATTTGGTTGCAAATACGGGTGTTGTGTATTTTGCATTTAATCAAAAGATAAGCGTATGTGAAGAAGGCCACGCGTTCTATGGCGAACAATGCCCCGTATGTGGGAAGAAAAAGGCGGATGAATACTTGAGGATAGTGGGATACCTTGTGCCCGTGAGTTCGTTCAACAGCGTTAGAAGAAAAGAAGAATACCCAAAGCGGGTATTCTACAAAGCTTGAACAATCCCCATCCCCCTTTGCTCTGCTTTTTGGAGAGCAAAGAAAGACATTAGAATATCGCTCAGAACATTCTCAACTGTCCCTCGGGGACAGTTTTTTTCGTTGATTTTATTTTCTTCATCTGTCCTTCTTTTAGTATTCCAACTTTCTTTTCTATATCGCTCTTTTCTACTATGATGTCGAGAATCTCCTTTGCTCTTTCAACGATGCTCTGTGGTAAACCGGCGATAGCTGCAACTTCTATACCATAGCTTCTATCAGCCACACCTTCCACCACTTTGTGAAGGAAGATGACACCATCGGCTGTTTCTTTGACCTGGATGGTCAGGTTCTTGATGCCTGGGTACATGTCGGCAAGTTCAGTTAATTCTGTAAAATGAGTAGCAAAGACGGTTTTACATTTCAGTTCATTGTATATGTACTCACTTATCGCCCATGCGATGCTTATTCCATCAAACGTGCTTGTTCCTCTTCCAACTTCATCGAGTAAAACAAGACTTTTTTCCGTTGCTTTATTAAGTATTAAGGCAACTTCGCTCATTTCCGTTAAGAACGTACTTTTGCCGGTTGAAATATCGTCCCTCGCACCCATTCGAGTGAATATTCGGTCAAAGATGGGCAATTTTGCGAATGATGCAGGTACAAACGAACCTATTTGCGACATCAGGGTTATCAGGCCTATTTGCCTTATGTAAGTGCTCTTACCACTCATATTGGGACCCGTGAGTATGTACATTCTCAACTTATCGTCCATGTACGTGTCGTTAGGAACGAATTCATCAACGAACCTTTCCACTACTGGGTGTCTGCCTTGGAGGATTTCGAATTCTGCGTTTGAAAGGATTGGCCTGACGTAACTGTAAAGCCTGGCGAGGTACGCAAACGATGTATATATATCAATCCATGCAAGCGTTTCGGAAGTCTTTCTCAGCTCTTGCGCGTAGTTTTTCAGTTCTTCGCACAAGTTGTTGAAAATCAATTTCTCGAGTTCTTCCACTCGCTCTTTGGCTGCCAAAATCTTTTGCTCGAACTCTTTCAATTTTGGATTTGTGTAGCGCTCAGCGTTGACAAGTGTCTGGAGTCTTGTGTAATCTTCCGGTGCGTTTTTCGTTTGCCCTTTTGGAATTTCTATGTAATATCCAAAAACGTTGTTGAATCCGACTTTTAGTTTTTGAATTCCCGTTCTTAAGCGCTCTCTTTCCTCAAATTCTTTGAGCCTTTCGCTGGAATGATAAAGAAGTTCTCTGTATTCATCTAATTCTTTTGACACACCTTCGCGGATGATCTTGCCTTCTCCCAAATCCCCCTCTATCTCATCGTTTATTGTACTTTGAATCTTTTCTTTGACTATATTCAAATCCGGGAGTTGTTCAACGAGCGTCATCAAATTTTCGTTGCTTTCCAGCGCTTCCCGAATGGGTTGGATAACTTCCAGTGTGTTTTTCAGGCTTATCAAGTCCTTTGGCTTTGCACTGTCGTACTGCAGTCTGTTGATTATCCGTTCCAAGTCGTACACACCGTCTAAATACTCTCTAATTTCGTTTGTGAGCAGAGAATCTTCAAAGAAGGCACTTACCATATCGTGCCTTCTTTCTATCGCCTTTTTGTCCTTGAGTGGATGGAGGATTATCCACTTTAATAGCCTTGCACCCATCGGAGTTTTTGTCTTATTGAGAACATCGAAGAGATTCTTACCTCGTTCTCCCGGAACGAGGGAGAGGTTTTCAATTGTTGTAGAGTCAAGAATCATGTATGTTGATTCATCGAGTATCCTTGGAACTTTCATTTTCGCTGGCTTATTCAAAGTATAGCTCAGGTATTTTATTGTTGCACCGAGCGGGTAGTGTGCTTCACCGAGCTCGAAGTGTTCTATCGTTGCAAGTCCGTAGGCCTGCTTGATCGCATCGATTGTTCCCGTGTAGTACCAGTCGTCGAGTCGGTCTACGAATATTTTAATTCTGGACTTTATCTTCGGATAAAGACTTTCCGGACAGATGATTTGAGAAATCTCGTGTGTTTCAACAAAGTCAAACAACTCTTCGAGATTGTCGAATTTTTTTACCACAACGTCACCGGTTGAAGAGTCAGCAAGGACAGTGTAGACTTCCCCTGATTTTGTTTCATATACTGAAGCCATGTAATTATTGCTTGTTGTCAAAAGCTCATCTTCGATTATTGTTCCGGGAGTTATTACACGTGTTACCTCGCGTTTCACAATACCTTTTGCTGTTGCTGGATCTTCCATCTGCTCGCAAATAGCAACCTTGTAGCCGCTATCTACAAGTCTCTTCAAGTAATTATCGAGCGCATGGTATGGGATGCCCGCCATTGGAGCATCCTGACGTTTGGTGAGAACGATGTTGAGCACCTTGGATACAACAAGTGCGTCATCGAAGAAGGCTTCGTAAAAATCCCCGAGCCTGAAGAGCAGAATGGAATCTTGATATTTCTTCTTTATATCAAGATACTGCCTCATCATTGGTGTCAATTTCATATCTTTAAGATTAGAAAATAGCGCTTCATTTGATTCTTCTCTTACCGGCTTTTTCACGTTTCCCATGCTTTCCGGATGGTACGCCATTGAACCACCTCAAAACTTGTTATTTTTATTTTTCCTGAATTTGTTTTAGCTTTTTTTCGAAATTCAATTCAGCGATACTCTTTTGTAAATAGAGTGGTTCGATGTGTAGAGCATCCACAAAATTGCCGTTGGCTATCTCTTCGATTGTTAATAAGTACAGATTTCTTACGCTTGGAAAATTGTATTGGGAATACGTGGGTTGTTCAAATACGATGCCATAGTCTTTAAAATATTCCGCACCATCGCCAAGCAAAAGTAGCTGGTTATAGCTTTTAAATCTTTCCCTTACCACATCTATGGACTCGATAAAGGGTTCAACAAGCGTATGCAGTTTTCCATTTTCGGCATGGTAAAGCCCTGCGTAAAGGTAACCCTCCCTTGCCTTTCTCACGACTCCAATATAGCCGTTGGAGGCAAGTGCGTTCATTGCTATAAGTTTCAACGAACTTATTCGAACAAATCTCTTCCCGATTCCCAATCCGAGTGCAAAGGATATGCCAACTCGAAGACCTGTCAAGCCACCAGGTCCAATACCTACACCTATCACATCAAGTGAGTTGAAATCGACTTCCTTCAACTTTTCAACAACTTGTGATACCTGGATACCGTGCTTTGCTTTGGTTTCTAATTCGATCATTATCTTTTTCTCACTATCAAAATAGCAAGCAACAACACGCGGTGATGAAGTGTCAAGCGAAAAAACTTTTAAATTACTGTAGTTTTCCAAACCGTATACCTCCTGGAATAGATAATGTTGTCTATTGATTTATTTTATCACATCAAAGGAGTAAATTCTACAAGTTTTGAAGGATTACTGCAGGCACTTTTAATTGCGAATTGATAATTGATAACGGTATAATAAAAATAGTTAGAGAGGGGTGAATTCGTTGATCGTAATTCAGAAATTAAGAACGGACATTGAGATGATAATTGAAAGAGTCAGAAAATCTGTAGTTCCAGACAATACGGTGAAGGATTGGCTTACTAAGAACATCGAAAAACTCCAAAATAGAAAAGGCAAACTCATTGTGGTATCAATTGGAAAAGCAGCTTGGCGAATGGCGAAGGCCGCAAAGGAAGTTTTGAAAGACGAGATCGAAAGAGGCATAATTATAACTAAATACGGTCATTCGGAAGGGAATATAGAAGGCTTTGAAATCTATGAGGCAGGCCACCCAATACCTGATGAAAACACCTTAAATGCAACGAAAAGAGCGCTTGAACTCACGGAAAATTTAACACAGAACGATGTAGTGCTCTTTCTTGTTTCAGGCGGTGGTTCTGCACTTTTTGAAATGCCAGTGGATGGTATCAGTCTTAAAGATATCCAGAAATTGAACGAAGCGTTGCTAAAAAGTGGTGCGAATATAGTGGAGATAAATACCGTTCGGAAACACCTTTCAAAAGTCAAAGGTGGAAGGTTTGCTCAGCACGTTCATCCTGCGAAAGTTATCTCACTTGTTCTGTCCGATGTGCTTGGCGATAGGTTGGACAGCATTGCTTCAGGTCCTGCTTATCCGGACAACACAACTTCGCAGCAAGCATTGGAAGTGCTGGAAAGGTACAAGATCACTACAAGCGAAAGTATTCTAAACGCACTTAAACAGGAAACGCCAAAAGAATTATCGAACGTAGAAACTTACATCATAGGCAGCGTGAAAGTAGCTTGCGACACTGCTCAAAATGTAGCAAAAGAACTTGGTTACAACACGCTTATCTTAACAACGGTTCTTGATTGTGAAGCAAAAGAAGCTGGTAGGTTCTTAGGTTCGATAGCTAAAGAGATAAAAGAAAATGATAGGCCTGTTAGAAAGCCCGCAGCTGTGATACTTGGTGGGGAAACTATCGTTAGAGTTAAAGGCACTGGAAAAGGTGGAAGAAATCAGGAATTGGCACTTTCCTTTGCTCTTTCCATCGATGGTTTGAGCGATGTTGTCCTTTGCAGCTTTGGAACGGATGGCACCGATGGACCAACCGATGCTGCTGGGGGAATCGTCGACGGTCAAACGGTGCAAAGAATAAAACAAGTTGGCTACCGCGCTGAAAGCTTCTTAGAAAACAACGATTCATACAACGCACTCAAGATCGCTGGAGACCTTCTAATCACAGGTCCAACAGGCACGAATGTCAACGATTTGATCGTGTTGATTGTTGGTTAGAAAAAACAAAGGTCGGCCGCACGGCCGACCTTTTATTTAGAAAATTCAGTCAAAAAGAATGCTCACTTAATCTTGACCACCAGCACCTTCGCCACTCCGTCGCCCACGTTTTCGACACTGTGCAAAATATTCTGTGGAAATTCGATTAGGGAATCTTGTTCGAGTTCATACGAATGATCCCCTACCTCTACCCTAACCTTCCCAAATATGACGAAAAGAAGTGCGAATTCCTTTGAAGAGTGCTTTTCAAGTTTCCCACCAGGCTGGAGTGTAATCTGTGCGACAATAGCTTTCTTGGATTCGTAGAACCTTCGCGCATCGATGGGACCTTGCATTAAGTTCGGGGTATCGGATACTCTGTAGACCATTGCGTTTACCTCCCTTTGATATGATAATCATTCCTCGTCGTATATCCTCTTTTCACCGGTGATTTGTTGTATCGGGGCGATGTCTTGGGTTACTTCAAGGGTTCCGAGGTATTCTCCCTTTTCGTTTCTAACAGCAAAGTACCTTATCAAAACGTACTTGTCACCGAGTTTTATCCAAAAATCGGCGTGATCACGTTTGCCTGATTTGAAGTCCCGCAATATCTTTTCCACGATGTGCACGCTTTTTGGAGGATGACAGTTTTGAACTTTTCTACCGATTATATCACGTGTTCTCAAGAATATCCTCTCTTTTCCTTCACTGAAATATTTCACCTGATCGTTCCTATCAACAAAAGTAATATCGACAGGCAAAGTGTTGAGCATGTATTGTAATTCTTCAATCTCAAACTCGCCAGAGGGAAGCTTTATCTTTTGCTTTTCCGCACTTTCATCGATAACACTCATTTGAACGAGCAAACTTTTCAATTCCCTATAAGCGTTCAGCAACTTTTCAATTTGCGTTGAACCAGTGGAACTTTCCGAGATTGGTTGGGCCGAAGAGTTTTCTTCAACTTTATTAGTTTGCTCTTTTTGTCTCTCACTTTTGAATGGTTCAGGAAAGTAGCAGCAATATCCGATTTCATCGAATGTTTTTCGGATTTGTTTGAATTCTTCTTCACTAACAAGATTAAGAGCGGTTGGGAAAAGTATGTGATTTTCCTTATGAACATGCAACATAAACATTTCAAGCAAATCTGTTGCGAGCTTTAAACCAACCGTCTTCAGAGCTTCAACATCGCGATTTTCGACGATTTCCGTGATTTGCTTAATCATGGAGCGCATTGTATCGTGCTCAGACCACATAACTTTTGGTGGTTGTTCGACACCGTATTTTTCTACGTATGGAAATATACCGTATTCTTGCTTTTGGAAGTGAAGCTCGATACCTTTCATCTCATTAACGACACTTGAAATACTTACGAACGTTTCAAACGAAGGAGAATTCACCGCCGATTCAACAAGATCTTTCAGTCGCTTTAGCATACCAAGAATTTTCTCGTGTTCCTTCATTGAGATGAATACAGGATGCCATGGTTCGACGGGAGGTTCTTCGTTCAGAAACTCTTCCATTAGCTCAAGGTGGATGTCGCAGATCTCCCTAATTCTTTCGACAGTGATCCCGTCTTCTCTTGAGAGTTCATTTTCAACGATAGCGATTTCTACAGGTTTTAGTTCTTTTATAACTGATTTAATCTCGCTTTTCAGTCTCTCAACTTCTTGTGGATTTCGGTCCGCTCGCCTGATGAGGTTCTTCAAGTATTCCCTCTTGTTGAAAATTTCCGCCATATCGAACACCTCCATATGAAGATCGCCGTAATTAGTTTTACCTAATTATACTGTATCAAAGGTTCGAAGTATTGTCCGTAACATAGGTTACGTAATATTCCCTTTTTCGAGGATTAAGGTTTCTGATTGAGAAGATGTGGGACGAATTCTTTATTTAGCGCGAATTTGAATAAGATAAGTATCTTGATTTTGGATAGAGCCTGTGTTACAATAATTTCGTAGGAGATATGAGCGAGAGAAAACTATTCTTTTACAGGAAGGGGGGCAAGTATGCTAAAAAGATTCACTTTTGTCGGTATGCTTGTTTTTATTGTGCTTGGCATAGCTTTGTTGACAAGCTGTACTCTCTTTGGTCCTGAACCACTACCAAATCAACCTGTCAACGATAGTACCAAGCTCGAGCCAAACGATCCGAGGTATGTAGCGGATTTACTTGCGGACGATGAACTTGAAAGTATATTGGATGAACTCCAGCAAGTTGTTCCATCCAGCACGTTTCAAGCTTTTACAAAGAGCTTAAATGGTTTCAAGCTTTTGGAAGACGAAGAGTTTGATCCGTCAGAGATTTTGAACATTTTAGAAAAACACAAAACGTACATCGAAAAGATAGAAAAATTCCTTGATGAAGGTGCAAGAAGATTTTACACACATCCGGACAGGCAAAAGTACATAGTAGAGATTCAAGGAGAGAGAAAGGACAAAATCGTTGCGCTTGCAAAGAAGATAAAACCAGAGATTACTGAACCTGACAAGCTGTACATGGATTTCAGGGATTTTTCCGTTGCTTATAACGCACTTTCATCGCTTTATCATAGTTACCAATCAGCACTTCAAGCAGAGGAATTAGTAGAAGCATGGAGAAATGTCATGAGAAGTTCCCAGAATCAATTTAAAAGCCCTATTATAATTGATGAAGCTGAGAATAATCTTTACTATTTCCTTATGGGGATACTTATAGAAGATTTTGACGGAATAAAGGAACACTTCGGCAAATTAACAGCAATTGCAAATCCAAAAGATCTTTTGAACATGGCAGATATTTTTGTGGAGGAACCGTTCAAAATAACAAGAGTCAACAAGACGTTAGATGCTCTTAAATGGTCTGTTATGAGTTTCCTTGAAATCGGTGATTTTGAGAACAACACAAGTATCGTAGATGACAAAGGTTTCAGAAAGGATGGAAAAGAAACAATAGTTACACTCTTTGTGAAAGCTGCAGGAAGTGAAAAATGCTTCATAGCAAAAGAGGCACTTAATCAGCCTGTAGATTTGGGTGGGTTTAAGCTGAATGGAAACGTGCCGCAGAAAGTAAAGGATGTACTTGTTGAATTCAACAAAGCTTTACCGAATGCTGGGGTCATTGAGTTTACGAACGACGCAACAACTACTTTTGAAAACAGCAAAGGTAAAAGTGAATATAGTTACAAAGTGATAGTTACTTTAGATTTCAGAAAATTGTACAAAGATTCCATTGACTTGCGTGATAACAACATCGGTATTAGAAAAGCTTTTGTGGACACGGTGTTTAAGGACAAGCAGTCCTACGAGAATTTCAAAAAGTTATTTACAGGAGAACGTGAACCAACAATTGATGATGTTAGACTTATTGTCAATAACCTGCCGTTTATTTATATCAGTGAAGACTTGGCTAATAATCCTGAGTTCGCTTTGAAATTCCAACTAAACAACAACGGAAACTTGAATGACCCAATGATAAAGATTGAGCTCAGAGTAAAGGCGATGTTTACGGAAGTTATTCCTTCAGCTTTTAAGAGAGAGATAACAAGGTACATGATAAGAGAAAAGCTCAAGGAGTTAATTGAGCAGAAGAAATAATCACTACTGCTCTCATAACGGCAAGAAAAAAGGGCAGGCCGAGTAGGCTTGCTCTTTTTTTATTTTCTAAGCAAGTTCTCAGCAAATTTAAAGTACTTTCTAAGGTTATACGAGTAGAATACTATTGCAACTCACCGAAAAGGTGAGAACGAAAAAAGGTTAAAACTAAAAAACTTTGAGGAGGTTGGTAAGTATGAAAAAGTTCTTGGTAGTTTTGGCAGCGGGAGTTCTTTTGGCAGGTAGTATTTTTGCATTTGGTCCCATGAACGCTCAAAGATTCGGTTATCAAGCTGCAGCAAACACTCAAACATCGCAGCAGGTTGCTCAAGCCGTTCAGCAGAGACTTCACAGAAATTTACCGGCAGATGCTTCTTTGAGTGCAACGCAGACGTTTAAAGGTACTGTAAAGGAGTACTCACTCGATTTAAACAACGGATTTGTTTTCAAAGTTCAAGTTGGTGACACGGTCTACGATGTCCATGCAGGACCTATATTTAGACTTCTTCAACTCAAACAAGGGCAGTCTATTGAGATTGTAGGAAGAATTGTAACAACTAGTTCAGATAAGTTCATCGTTGCGGAAAAGGTGACCGTTGATGGGAAGTCGTTTGATTTAGCAAGCTTGAGAGGGCCAAAAGGACAAGTGAATCTCAGAAGAACTGCTCAGGTCAGAAATCCAGCTTTAGCCAAGGGATACAGAAGGTAATTATCAATATAATTCAACCAAAAAGGCTTCGGTCGACCCGAAGCCTTTTTTATACTTCCAAATGAATTATTCATTGCAGAATTCCTTCCTCAACTTTCTGTGCCAATTCCAAGCAGTGGCTATTATCCCATCAAGGTCGTACTTTGGCTCCCAGTTCAGTATCTTTCTTGCCTTTTCATTATCGGCTATCAAGTAAGCTGGGTCCCCTGGTCTTCTACCGGTTTCTTCGACTCTGAAATCAACCTTCGTGATTTCTTTGGCTTTTTCGATAACTTCTCTCACCGAATATCCTGAACCACTACCAAGGTTGAAATAGTCGGTTTTGTTTTCGCTCATTAGATATTCGAGACCTTTTATATGTGCATCCGCTAAGTCGTTAACGTGCACAAAATCTCTGATGCAGGTGCCGTCTTTGGTTTTGTAGTCTGTACCGAATATTTTTACGCTTTCTCTAACTTTGCAAGCTGCGTCGAGGATCAAAGGAATGAGGTGTGTTTCTGGCTCGTGTGCTTCGCCAATTTCGAGCGATTCGTCAGCTCCTGCGGCGTTAAAGTATCTAAAGCGTATGCTTTTCAAAGCGTAAGCACTATCGTAATCCTCTAAGATTTGTTCGACCATGTATTTGCTTCTTCCATATGGATTAATCGGCGCTTTTGGGTCGTCTTCTTTTATCGGTATTCGCTCTGGCATGCCGTACACCGCAGCGGTCGATGAGAAGACAAAGTATTTTATGTTGTGCTTCAGCATGGCGTTGAGCAAGGTGATTGTGTTTGAGACGTTGTTTATGTAGTATTTATTCGGATCTTTCACAGACTCCCCAACTTCTATGTACGCACAAAAATGCATTACTGCATCGACTTTGTAGTGTGTGAATATCAAGTCGAGCAAGGTTGCATCTGCGATATCACCTAAGATGAACTCTCCGTACTTTGCAAAGCTTCGGTATCCGTGAGAAAGGTTGTCCAAGATAATTACTTCATATCCTCTTTCTTTCAGCATCTTGCAAACGTGCGAACCGATGTATCCTGCCCCACCAGCAACTAAGATAGCCATATCTTCCCTTCCTTTCTTTTCTCTTTGTAGGTCCACGTCTAATTTTAGCATACCGTAAAGAAGAAATGAACAGTTATGATTAATGAACGATCTCATCAAGATTGATTATATCAATGCCGAGTCTTTCACCTAAGTCAACTATTTCATCTTTTGCTGTGAAATACAAAAATTGCCATCCTTGGTTTGAAAGTTCTACAAGTTTTTGGATTTGTTTTAGAAGGCGTTTTTTGTCGTATTTTACAAATGGATCGTCAAGGATGAAGAATGCCTTTTGCCCGTTTTCTTTGCCAAAAAGATGTTCAGCAAGAGCAAGTCGAATGGCAAAGTAGAGCTGGTCGTATGTGCCTGCGGAGAGTTGTTCTGGTGTGAATTCTTGACCATCTGCACTTCTGACTTTGATGTATTCGTCGGTTTTGTTTTTACCATACACCACATCGATGTATTTTCCGTCCGTTATCTCAGTGAAGATCTTTATTAAATTGCTTTGTTTGAATAAATTTGAAATGCTTTCTCTCTCCTCTTCCTCGATTTTTCGCAGTATTTCAAGTGCAGTTTTCTCGATGTTTTGTCGTTTTGTTAATTCGTCGATAAACTCTCGAAGTTCATTTCTGAGTTTGATCAGGTCAGATTTGTATACAACGTCGGGCACTTCATCAAAGATTTCATCTAGCAGTTTTGATTCTTTTGCTTTGGCAAAAATGAATTTCATCAATTCTTGCAACTGTCTTTCTTTGTTTCTTAGGTCCTCCAACTGTTTTTGGAGCTTTTCAATTTCGTGCATTATTTTTTCTTCGTATTCTTCGAATTCAGCTAATTGTTTCAACTCTTCGCTTTCTTCTTTTGTTCGGTCTTTACTCATTAGCTCCATGTATTTAACAAGCGTATCCTTTATTTTCGCAAGTTCACCGGCAATTTCTGGCCCACATGGTTCCGGTAAATCTTTAGGAAGGCCGTCCAGCTTGACACCGTAGGTTTTTATCTTTGTAAGAATTTGTGATTTTAAGGCTTGGTATGTTCCTTCAAGTTTTGACCTCTCATTTAGTTTTTGTCTCAACCCTTCTGCTGAATTCACGGACAACAAGTTCTTAAGAGTCTCCAAATCTGTTTCGGCTCTTGAATGTTGTTCAGTTAAGTCTTTGAGCTGGTCTTCTAAATTGTCTATTTCTCGTTCGAACTCAGTTTTACGATTTCTTAATCCCGTTTCTTCTTCAATGGTCTTTTCGTAGTCCTTCATAGTGTTTAAACATTCGTTTTCGAGGGATTCGATATCTGTGAAAGTTGTTCGAAAAGTTATTTGCCCTTCCCTTAGGATTTCTTTCCGAAGTTGCTCGACAGCTCTAATTTGGTTGATTAGTTTGGAATAAAGTGCAAACAAAAAGAGTGTAGTTACAATACCAGCTGCTGTTATTACAGCTTTGAAGATGGTTCCTGATATTGTTAGAAAGAGTATTATGGCAAGAACAATTGCGGTGAAGGTCGAAGTTAGAAGTATGTTTTTGTTCTTGTATTTATTGCTCATTTCAGAGTTCTTGTATAGATATCCGTTGATTCTTTCTTTTATCTTTTCTGCGTTCTTGCTATTTTCACGTAACAAGGATATGTTATTTTCGATTCGCTCTATTTCTTTATTGATATTCTCTACTTTATCTTTAAGTTTCTGCTTTTCGTTAGTGACCTTGTCTATCTCGTCTTTTAACCATTCAATTTTATTCTCAAGTTCTACGTACTTTTGTAAATTTTCGTTTGTGTATGTCTTGTAGTTACTCAATTCATTTACCAACGACTCGAGCTTAGCTATGTCCTCTAAAAGCTCCTTGCACGTGGCAATTTGTTTTGACGTTTCTAAACTTTTTACCTTTGCTCTAAGTGCCTCGAGCTCCTTTTGCACCACTGCTATTTGTTCTTCGATTTCAAAATAGTCGCTTTTTTCAAGCTTCGGTAGTAAGTTGTCTATCTCTTCAATCAATTTATTTATCCTTTCGAAGTACTGTTTGTATTTTGCTTCCTTTTGGTCTTTAAACATACCTGATTCTGTGATGATACTGTTTTCAAGAATCTTAGATTTGATGGATTGGATCTTTGATATCTGGGAACCGACAAGTTTTTCAGAAACTTTGCTGTACACGTCTGGTTCTTTGTTCTTCTGAGAAAACTCGATGCTTAGGTCGCTGTTGCGGATGATGAATATATTTTTGAGTTCTTCGTGGGATAGTTCAAAGTGCTTCAGAAATTCCCCATTTTGCACACGAATTAATTTTTCTCCATCTTCAATGATGAGGTAACCGTCGGGATATTCCTCTACTCGTTCGATATTTTCGTAGATCCTATCTTTTGCCTCTTTCTTGCCAACGAGTATTTTGAGAATGGCCTCTATTGTTAATGTCTTGCCACTTTCGTTTTCACCGTAAAAGATCGTGAAATTATTCAACTTGACAAGTTTTGTAAACGACAAAGGTCCGTATTTTTTGATATGGAATTCTTTAATCCTCATACTATTTTCCTCCTTTTCACATCATTGCGTTAACGAAGAGTTCGATGAGCTGCTTTTTCGATTCCTCGTCGAGTTCTTGCTGATTTATCCTATCTACTATTTTTTTAAAGAGCATGTCGTTGCTGATCTTTCCCAAGTCTTTTGCTAAGAACTCAACCTCAGGTTTTGTGCCTAACGTATCCGCGAGACTTTGGATTTTTGCTTTCAGCTCTGATTCACTGATAGAAAATCTCGCACCGTCGAAGTGCCCGGTAATCTTGAAAATGGGTGAACAATTTTGAGGAAGTTTCAAACTGTTCAAAACATTTGAAAACTTATCAAAAGGATGTTCATCGTCGAAAATGCTCAAGTTTATTTCTATTTCTTCGTAATAGAATGAGCCGAGTTCCAACTCTTGCGGTTGTTTACCTATTTCTAACAGGTTGACTTTCCTCTTGCCTCTTTCTTTTTTCGTAACTGATACCGGTGAACCTGGATAGATGAAGTAGTTATTAGAAATTCTCAGAATATTGAATTTTGTGTGAAAATGTCCAGCAAGAATGTATTGAAAATTCAACGATCTTAGGAGGTTCAAATCTACCGGCATATATCGGCCCTTTTCTCCAAAGTCATCTGGTTCGTAATAAGGACTGAGCAATTCTCCATGAAAAAGCAAGACGTTTGATTTATTCGAAGTTGTAAGTTCGTTGGATTGGCGAAGAACGGCAAAAGTTTCCTTAGCAGATGAATATTCTTTCTTGAACGGAACTGCGATTATTCTTGCATCTTCGAAGTCATAGATGCTCTTTTCTTTTGAGAGAACAACAACGTTGTCTCCAAAATGAAGTCCGTCTTCATAGAATGTTTCGTCGTGGTTGCCAGGTAGGATAAATGTTTGAAAACTTGATCCAGAGAATATTGCTCTTAACCTCTCGTAACTTCTCACGGCATCTTCCCTGCTGTCGAACAGATCCCCGCTGATTACCAGAAGATCAACAGAGTTTTGCTTGGCTTTATCCACTATGAGCTGCAGTGCTTGCCATCTTTCGGGAGAATCGGTTCTTAGATGTAAATCAGACGTATGAAGAATCTTCACAACAATCACCTCTCAGCGGTTATTCGGTGTGCTTGGTATACACATGTATTATAACGCTAAAATTTGGATTTTTTGACAGTTGTGGAGTATAATCTAAAAAAAGCATAAAGATTTGAGGTGATTTGTTGTGTTCAACTTGACGAGAGTCGTTGTGTTCTTGATAATATTTCTGATGTTTTCCCAATCTCTTTTCAGTTGGGGGTCGCATGATATCTTCACGTTCCTGGTGGCAACCTCTATTCCAAATTTCGATTATCAAAAGCTTGTCGAAATAAGGGATTACGATTATGTGGAAAACCGCAGGTACAACACCGAAAAGTACGTCACGTACGACCTTGTTGCACACGGCAAAGCAAAAATCACGTTTGATAGCGATTTATTGAAAGTGAGCGGTGTTGAGCTAATACAGTATCAGCTGGTTCAGGATGGGAAACTTCCTGTATGGGCTATATTTTACGTGTACTCTCGTTTTCCAGACAACGGCATGGATTTTGTTGAGGAGTCTGGGATTGTCAACGCAATCCTTGGAGATACTCAGGCAAATAGGCACGCTTATTTGAAGGTAACCTTTTTTGAATATATGGAGGGTGATAAATCCTTTTTGCACTTTATAAAGATGTCCAAGGAAGCCTTCAGAAAAGGTGATGAGTACTGGGGTTATAGGTTCCTTTCGTATGCACTGCACTATCTTGAGGATTTGATGCAGCCATATCATGTACGACCAGGAACTGTTCCAGAACTTATCCAGTTCTTGTTTGATCCGAAAATGAGAGTATTTCTGAGAAATGCTCACAGCACTTACGATGATTATATGACTTTCTTGTTGACAAGGTCAAAGTACAAAGAAGAGTTTTATAAGCTTATAAGAGAGGCAAAACCTTTGACGCTCCCTGTTTCGGATGAACAACTTATATACGAAGCGATATTATTTTCTTATTCTATGTTTTTCGATGTACACGATGAAGTGAAGAAGGCTTTTGGAGAGATATTGTACAATAGGAGAGCTATGATGGAGGATTTCGAAAAGGCGGAAGAAGACGGTAAGTTGGCCAGGCTTTATGAGTTAACAAAAAAGCTTGCGAGTGTGCTCGCAAGCTTGTGCAAGGGTGTCATTTTAAAAACTGCTTTGCAAAATTGAGAGTTGGTGTGTCCAATTAGCTTTAGAAAGTGAAAATGTTAATGCCACGTTCACCGCATATTTTTGTGAAAAGGTTATCTACTTCAGCGTTCGTATAGATGTTAATTAATTTAATCATCGCTTTTTCAGAATCGAAAATGAGTTTTTCAAGGCTTTCAATAATATTGGTTGGGCATGTTTCGAATTTGAAGAATCCGTCATTTTGTTCGGCTATCAAGCTGTTTTTTGGCATTGATGCTAAAAGTAACCGATAGATGTTCATGGTGCTTACTAGTTTTTTTATCATCACATTTCCAACCATGTGAACGATTGGGATTTTTTCAGTTTGTAAATTTTCGAAAAAGTATGTGAATTTTATTAATTCCTTCCCCTTTAGTGCTTCTTGTGCGTACTCTTCGTCTTCAGCTTCCTCGTATGATATTATGGTAAACGTGCTTTCTTTTAGCTTTCTTACCATATCGTTTGTAAGTCTTCTCATGACTACTGTAGAACCTACGAGGTCGCATATCCGTCCGCCAGAGGTTTTCAAATTTACCATGGAGACAGGCAGAGAATCGTTAAAGGCAATAACGAAGTCAGGTTCTTGTGCAACGACGAGCGCACCTAAGGTTACTACGGTAGATTGTTCTGTGTATTTGCTGAGCCTAACGAATCGCTTATCGACGTTGTCAAGGATTTCGTAGTTAACCTGCGGGTTGGAGAATTTTTCAAAGGTCATATGTTCGTATTTTTCGGAAGCAAATAGTTCGGAAAGGACTTTGTGAATCGTGGAATCATATTTCATGGTGTAATAGAACGCCTTTAGTGCGAACATTCTTCTGTCGTGGAGTGGGACATCTCCACAGGAGTCTAGTAACTTTATAACCTTTGGATAATCGGCTGGATCGCATACAACGACAACGTTCCTGTGGTTTTTCGCAGCGGCTCTAAGGAGTGCAACTCCACCAATGTCGATATTTTCTATCAACGTATCTTCGTCTCTCGTTTGTTTTTGAACTTCTTCAAAAGGATACAAATTCACAACGACCATGTCGATAGGACTGATCGAATGTTCTTCAAGGTCTGCGATATGGGACTGTTCATCGTAATTGGCAAGGATAGCACCGAATATGAATGGGTGAAGGGTTTTTACACGACCACCAAGGATTTCAGGAAAACCTGTTACTTCGGATACTTGTTTCACGGGGATTCCGGAATCTGAGAGAAGCTTTGCTGTACCCCCGGTGCTAATTATTTCCACGCCGCGGTTGTGGAGCTCTTTGGCGAATTCAACGATTCCCGTCTTATCTGAGACACTTATCAATGCCCTTTTTATGTTCACTTGAAAATCACCCCCATTGCTGGTTTCCGTTGGCTTCAACCAAATTATTCAATTTTCAGTGCGTTCTGAACCTCAAGAATTTGATCCATAATTACGGAAAAGATATCTTCTATTTTCTTTTGAGTTTCTCCAAACAACTCAAATGCTTGTCTCAATTCTTCCGAGGTTTTCATTATCTCGTATATGCTGTCTTTTAGGTTGTTCATCTCCGATGATTGTTTTTCAAAAGTTGCCTCAACTCTGTCGAAGTCTTGAGTTAAAATCTGGACGTTATCGATAAATCTGTAGATGGACTGTGAAAGTTTCTCGTTGCTCTTACTTATAATCTCAAGATTGTTGAAAAGGTCGAATAGTTCTTTTGCGAATCCTTCAAACTTGCTGGAGATCAGAGTGATGCTGTTTTCAATCCTTTCCGCAAATTCAGAAGCTTCGCTAGCCAACTTCCTTATCTCACTTGCAACAACGGCGAAGCTTTTACCAGCCTCTCCGGCTCTTGCTGCTTCTATGGATGCATTTAAAGAAAGTAAATTGGTTTGAGTTGCGATAGCTTTTATGAGACTTGAAATATCCTTTATTTTAGCAAAATCTTGGTACAGGTCGTCGAATGTAGATTTCAGTTTTGTGCTCATTTGATTAAAGTTATCGACGATCGTCTCCGTTTCAGAAAAGTTCGCTTTACTATTTTCAGATAGTGCAATTATGTCTGCCATTATGCTATCTGACTTACTGACAGTTTCTTGCAACAGCGACGAAGTTTTTATTATCTCGTCCAAAAAACTTTCGAAGTATTCAACGATATTCTGCAGTT
Organism: Fervidobacterium changbaicum; assembly: GCF_004117075.1. Taxonomy (NCBI): domain Bacteria; kingdom Thermotogati; phylum Thermotogota; class Thermotogae; order Thermotogales; family Fervidobacteriaceae; genus Fervidobacterium; species Fervidobacterium changbaicum. The sequence goes on along the minus strand of NZ_CP026721.1, from coordinate 1,010,862 downwards.
TATCAAGTGTTTCTTGTGCATTCTTAGAAGAGTTGCTGAGGTGTTGGTACAAGTCTTCTATTTCGTCGAAGTATTTTACGGAAGATGATGAAAGCTCGTTCACCTTATCCCTGGAAGCGACGAGATTTTGAATGTAATTGGTCTGTTGCTCCATTAGTCTGCTAATTGCTTCGTTCATGTTCTGAGTATTCCTAAAAACTTCTATAGTTTTTGCAGCAACGTATGTAGCTACGGTGAACCCAAAGAAAAGTTGACCTATGTTGAAGAACATGAATTCAATTTTAATTATGTTTGCTACGGAAAGCAGAGACAAGAAAGTAGCACCGATAACCGCAGAGAAACCAAAGAGTATCAACTGTTCATATCTGTTCTTCGTTTTTCTAATAAGTATACCTAGGACGATTAATAGTAAAATGAGAGAGTAAAGGTAAAAATTCGCATACGACCTTTTGAGTAACGTCATACTGTTAGATAAGACTACGGGAACAAACAACGACCAGTAGCCCAAGATGTAGAGCTTTTCCAGTTTCGTTGCCCTTCTTTTGAAAATCTCGTTTGCGAATCTGTAAGCAAAATACATCGCAAGTGCTGCACCGAGTATCGCTAGTTTTTTCCAAACTATGAAAGGATGCAAGAAAAGGTTCATCTCATCAATGCTTGTCAAGAAGGGAGAAACTATAACTAAAGCACCGTACAGGAAGCTTTTTTCCTTTAATGCAACAGCCAATAAAAGTACGACTAAAAAGAGGCCGAGCATGAAACCGGTGCCCAGATAAAACATGTACTCTTCGATAGCGTTGGCACGTTCAACAAATTTAATTATATCCTCGTGCTTACCAATATAAAATTTCCGCTCGATACCACCGTTCGAGATAAAAGAGAGTTCAATAACCACATCGCCTTGGAGAACAACAGGAAAATACCTGTGCCAAGGATTGACACTACCTCTCTTAGATGAAATATCATATATCAACACGTCATTTTGGTAGATTCGTAAGTACTGGTTAGCGGTCGCCGAAACGGCAAGAGTTTTTCCTTTGTATTTCGACCCATCTATTTTTATTTGCATGACGTACTCGTTGTTTTCTTTGTCTGCTACAAAGTACGGGAATGGTTTTTCTTCACCGTTCACAACAACGGTTGCATCTTTAAACTCTTCTATTCCAGGAACATTTCTGTACAACTGCATAAACGCAACAATCAGGGAAATAGCAAGCAAACCTAAAAGGACAATGAATATGTTTTTGGCCACAGCTTTCATGGAGAACACCCCTGCACTATGTGCATAGAAACTTTGACAAGTTTGTTTACCAAGGCAGGGGTTTCCCGGTATAATCAAGAAAGACCCCACTTTGGTTCAAGTTCTCGATTACTTTAATTATACCAGCCGCTGATTCTTCTGGAAGAAGGGGTGCTTCAGGACCGCCCATGTCCGTCTTTACCCAGCCTGGATGGACGGAAACAACGTACATGTTCTTAAGCCTGTGCGCCAGTAATTTCGTAACCATGTTCAACGCAGCTTTTGAAACAGAGTAAGGCACGGATGTAGTTCCGCCCGTACTTGCAATGCTACCAAGGATGCTTGATATATTTATTATCTTAGCTCCCTCTCTAAGTTTGCTCTGTTTGTAGCATTCCTGTACGAGCATATATGGACCCATTGTGTTGACTTTGAAGGATAATATCATACCTTCCTCTGTGACTTCAGGGAACCTTTCTTCAATAAGCACACCCGCGTTGTTTATAAGCACGTCTATAGGTTCAATTATTTGAGAAACGAAGGTTTCTATAGAGACTGGATTTGAAGTGTCGACTTTCAATACCTTAAGATTTTCATGCTCTATGGGCATGGATGTTCTGACGCCCACGGTTACCTTCTCACCTTTTGATAGCAGTTGTTTGGTCAGTGCTAAACCGATACCTCTATTTGCACCTGTGATAACCCAGTGCATGCTCTAACCCCCCTGGGAACAATATCTTTGAATGTTTTGGCTAAATAGTCCAAATTTTGTCTTGGGTTTATTGCTCACTTTCTATTTTATAATTCGGATTCTCTTGGTGCAACTGTTCCAAATATTTATTTGCACTCTCTTCGTCTCCAAGTGCTTTGTTCATTCTGTATAGATATTCAAGTGCTTTTTGCCTTACTTCAGGATTTCCAGAGTTGCTTAGTTCTTCAAGTTCAGAGAGATTTGAATATATGTATTGCAGGACAGACAACGTGTCTCCGTTGTTTATGTAGTTTATAAGAATCTTCGAGAGTTCAACGTTGTATTCCAGAAGAACGTTTTCTGAATTGTCAAACTGCCTAAGTCTTGCAAGGACCAAGAAAGATCTGTATCCTAATTCATAAAGTTCTCTTACAAGTGCTTCGTATTCCTCAATGTACTCTTCAACTAGATTGGCATCCTCCAAAGCAGTTAGCAAACCTGTTAGTACGATAGGATCAGTCTCTATGAGATTCCCAGTTTCATTGAAGACTGTAGAATAGTACTGTTCAACAAGCTTTTCAGGAGGTACATTTCGGACCATATCAAACCATATTTTGTACTCTTGAGGCACAGCGAAGTTGATTTTTTCACTCTTAATTTTTTCTTCAACATATTTTTCAAATTTTTCGTTGGAAAGATTTGCCATAACTTCCTCGTACATTGGTGATTCTTTAAACTTTTCAAATGTGGAAAGGTCATTTAGATTCTTTATGTTGAACACAAAGCTTGCGTTGTCAGTCGTGTGCATTTTGAGTTTTTTTTCAGATGGTGTGAACAGCACATCTATGAACGAAGCGCTCGTTTGACTCTTTTTAAGTCCGGCATAGGAATCTGAGTCCAAAAGTCCAGAAGACTCGGAAGCTTCACTAATAGCCTTTTCAAAACCGACTTCAGAGGCTCTATCGTAGAATTTTTTTGCTTCTTCTTCCGTTTCAAAAACAGCGTAGTCAAAGTCCACGTATGCTTCTTGTTGGATGTCTTCTCTATTTTCTTCGTAGTATTTTTCCATATCAGATTCCGAAATTTCAGAGTGAGCAACCTTGAACTCTTCAGAAGATAGACCTTCTGCTTCTGAAAGATACTCGACGAACTTGTCCTTAAGTAGTTGATTCATTATCAGTGCTTCAACGTATGGTTTTTCAAATATAGGATCGAAAGAACCGTAGTACATTTCGTAAAGTTCGTAAAGCTGATCAATATCGTCCCACGTAATTCCAGTGAGAATCTTTCCACCTTTTTCAAGATAAGCAGCGAAATTCTGCTGAGTGCTTGCCAAAGCAATTGAACTGAGGAACAAGACACCAACCGTAAGGAGTAAAGAGAGAATCTTCAAATACCTTTTCATAATAACACCTCCAAGTGTTTGTTGAGGATTGAATTAGACCAAGAATCTGACATTTGAAATTATCCCCCGCAGGCTTTGCGGGGGATATTCTCACTCGTTATTTATTGTTTGTATCACTTGTTTGTGTTGCGTTGTTTGTAGTTTGTGTCGATTCATTTGTCGTTTGCGTTGCTTCTGCTTCTTTTTGTTTGATCATATCTTCGAGTTCTTTTTCCGCTGAATCAAAGTTTATACTATAGTCCGGTTTAAGTTCTTTCAGCTTTGCCAGATATCCTTTTGCCGTTTTAGGATCATCGAGAAGCTTGTTCATTTCGTACAATTTGTAGTATGAATCTGCCCTTATCTTAACATCGACATTCGTGGCTTCAGCAAGATCAGCAAAACCTTGGTAAACTTCGAAAAGTTGATTCATTACGTAGTAAGCTCCGCCAATTGAAAGATACGGTTTTATAGTGTCGTACAATTTTGAGTAGTAATCGTAGGTGATATCTTTCCTGTCTGGGTAATACTCTTTCATCCTTCTGAGTATTTCAAGTGAAGAGCCTTTCACTTGCTCGTATATAGATAGAACCACTTTCTTCTCAAATTCCCTGACATCGCCTTTTACGGCCTCAAGAGCTGTATCTGTACTCTCAATTATTCTATCTGCAATTACCAAGAAGGCGGCTTTTTGCTCAGCTGGTATATCGCTTTTAACTTCCTCTTTCTCAGTGAAGAACTCTTCGTAAAATTTCTTGTACGCAGTCAGTAAGTCTTTGCCTTCCGAAGTAAGCGCTCGGTACCATGCGTTGTAAACGGGATCTCTTATCTCAAACGCAATCTTGTTTTCTTCTTTCCATTTCTTGAAGTTCTCTCCGAATCTTTCGTTCTTCAAGTTCGTGACAATTTCGTTGAAGGCGTCGGATTTTTTGAAATTCTCAAATGTATCAACCTTTTGTACACTTTTCACATTGAATACAAAGTACGTGTCGTTGTACGGGAATGAAACGAGTGTCGATGTTGCATCGAAAATCATGTTTTCAAGTTCTTCAGGAAGCGTACCTTTGTTCAGCGTGTAATCCGTTAAAGTCAATGAAGCTTCGGATGCAGCTTGCGTTACACCTTTTTCCATAGCTGATTTGACGAATTTCTCCATTTCTTCTTTGCTTTCGAATGTCAAATACGATGTTTCTGCTTTTGTGTATTTGTTAATTATGTCTTGTTTGTTTTTGTCGTAATAGTTTTGAATCTCTTTATCGGTAACAGCCCCGAGTTTATCTCTTACAGCTTGTATTGTTAGCTCCTGTTCTTTCTGACGTGTTAGTTCTTTCTCGTAATTTGTGAGGCTTCCGTACTGAGTTTTAATCTGCTGGAGTTTTGTATTGTCCTTTTTCAATTCGTCTATTTCCTTTTTGACTTCTTCCTTGACCTTATTTTTATCTGGTTTGATATTGTTGACTTCTGCGTAGTAGAGCATAAGTTTCTTGTTGAGTAGGTCAACGGCGATGAGTGTCTTAACGTATGGTTCTTCAGTAACGGGATCAAGTGAAGGGTTGCCGTACTGAGCTAACAGGTTTCCGTAGACTTGTTCGATGTCTTCCGGGAATACCCAATAAGTCTCATTCTTCAGAGGTGTCCCATCTTTTGTTAAGTACGCTGCAGTTTCTTCTAATGTTCTCTTCATTTTCTTTGCCCCAGGAGTGTAATTAACCGCTAAAGCCCAGAGTGCTATACCTGCGATGAATGCGATCGCTATGATCCAAATGAATACTTGTTGCCACTTACTTATGTGTTTTCGGAGTTTTACATCTTTGCTTTCTTTGCTCATACTCTATCTCCCCCTTCTTCTGCTTTCTCAGAGATTTCAATTTCTTCTATATCAATATCACTTTCCGGTCTGACAAGCGGGAATGCGATAACGTCACGGATGTTCGCGCTGTCTGTTAGCAACATGACAAGCCTATCAATCCCTATTCCAAGTCCACCAGTTGGTGGCATTCCGTATTCAAGTGCGCGGACGAAGTCTTTGTCAAGCATCTGTGCTTCTTCATCACCGAGGTCTCTTAATTTCAGCTGATTCATGAACCTTTCAAGCTGATCCACAGGATCGTTGAGTTCACTAAACGCATTCGCCATCTCGCGACCGTAAATTATCAATTCAAACCTCTCGGTAACCCTAGGATCTTCCCTGTGTCTCTTTGCCAGGGGCGAAATTTCAACTGGATGGTCGAGTAGGAACGTAGGCTGGACAACCTTGTCTTCAACAAGGTCCCAAAGTTTTTCGATCATGTGCCCCCTGTCTTCTATTTCAACATCGACACCGTGGGTTCTTAGAACAGACAACATTTTTTCGTCTGAGTCTTCGAGTATATCAACACCTAGGTTTTCTTTTATAAACTCTCTCATCTTAACCCTTCTCCAAGGTCTTGTGAAATCTATTTCCTGACCCTGGTACGTGATCTTCGTGGTTCCAAAGATTTGCTCAACAAGATATGTGATGAGCTCTTCAGTGAGGTTCATCATATCTTCGTAGTCTGCATACGCTTGGTAGAGCTCTATAGAGGTGAATTCTGGATGGTGTTTATAGGAAATACCTTCATTCCTGAAAATTCTTCCGATTTCGTAAACTTTGTCGAAGCCTCCAACAATAAATCTTTTCAGATGGAGTTCAGTTGCGATTCTTAAATACATATCGATGTCCAGTGCATTACAATGTGTAATGAATGGACGTGCTGAGGCACCACCGGTGAGGTATTGAAGAATAGGTGTCTCGACCTCGTAGAATCCTTTCTTGTGTAGAAATTCACGGATCATTCTAATTATGTCTGACCTTATTCTGAACCTCTTTATGGTTTCATCATTGGCAATCATATCGACATACCTTTGACGGTAGAGTATTTCTTTGTCCTTTATACCGTGCCATTTCTCAGGCATCGGTCTAAGAGGTTTGACCAAGAGCTGGAACTTTTCGACAAGGATAGTAATCTCACCGGTGTTGCTTTTAAATACTATACCTTCAACACCGATGATGTCTCCCACAGTTACGTGTTCTTTAAAGAACTCAAAGTTCTCTGTTTTATCCTTTCGAACGTATGCTTGTATGCGTCCGTAGGTGTCTTTGATATGAAAGAACGCACTTTTGCCGTGCTCTCTTATGGACATTATCCTTCCAGCTGTTGAAACCTTTTGATCTGTGACTTCTCCGTTTGCAAGGTGTTCGAATTGCTTCTTTATATCTTCCGTTGTGTGTGTTTTCGGATAGGAATATGGATAAGGATTTATGCCCATATTTCGCAGTTCTTCTATCTCTTTAACCCTTTGCTCTCTAAAGTCCTTAAGCAAGATGAATCCCTCCTAAGCTGCTTCAAAAGTGTAAAAGTTATTTCATTTTGGTAATTTTAGCTGACTACTCTGCTGTTATATCGAGCACCTGGTATTTAACAATTCCTTTCGGTGCCTTTACCTTTATAGTCTGCCCTTTCTTCGCTCCGTTAATACCTCTTCCAAGCGGGGAGTCAATGCTTATCTTATTTGCAAATATATCAGCTTCTTGCGGGTTTACAAGTTGGACTTTCATTTCTTCACCGGTTTCGAGGTTCTTTAGAAGTACCCAGTCACCAAGACTCACGGTTGAGGAATCGAAGGCTTCTGATATTATCTCTGCGTTCATGAGCATCTGTTCAAGTTCGTTGATACGAGAAGCAATTCTGCCTTGTTCGTTCTTTGCTTCCTGGTACTCTGAATTTTCCGAAAGGTCTCCTAATTCTCTTGCAGCTTTTATCCTCTCTGGGATTTCGAACATAAGTTGGCGTTTTAATTCATCGAGTTCTTCTTTGAGCTTTTGATAACCTGCTCTTGTTAGCTTAACTTTTTCCATCACTTTCTCCCTCCTACTAAGAAATTTAATCACTTTGTTTTTGTGATTCCCCGCGCAATTCTTTGATGACTTCTATAAATTGATCAATTTCTCTAAAATCTTTGTAAACCGATGCGAAACGAACGTAGGCTACTTGATCTATTTTCTTCAACTCTTCCATGACAATTTTCCCGATTTGTTCAGTACTTACTTCGACCGAGCCACTTTTTTGCAGAGTCGAAACGACATTGTCAACTATTCGCTCGATATCTTCCAAAGTGACAGGTCGCTTTTCAAAAGCCTTCAGAAGACCGTTCAATATCTTTCTTCTGTCGAATTTTTCCCTTCTGCCGTCCTTTTTTATTACTGTTATTGGTCCAGTTTCGTACCTTTCATACGTGGTAAACCTCGCATGACAGTTCGGACATTCTCTCCTACGTCTTATCGCCCTACCTTCACTCAGTTCCCTCGAATCAAGCACTCTTGTGTCTTCGTAACCACAGAATGGGCACCTCATTCTCCCTCACCACTTCCTTTGGTCTTTTCCAAAAGCTTTTCTAATCTCTTAAACCTATTATACACCATGCTTTTCGTCATTGGTGGGTCGAAGAGTTCTCCAAGTTCCGTTAAAGGAAGGTCTTCGTGCTCCAACCTAAGCAGAGCCAGTTTCCTCAGTTCGTCAGGCAAATTTTCCAAGCCGATTCTTTTAATAACTTCGTTGATAACTCTGATTTGTTTTGCGTTGCTTTCGCCTGTTCTTTTAGCATTAGCACTCAAAAAATTAAGAGTGCGGTTTATATCCGCTTTTATCTCCCGAGATGTAGTGATTTTTTCTATATGCGACGCTGCACGAATTGCGCCCATTAATTCTAAAACTTCTTGTATGTCGTAACCCCTTTTTAAGTAGTACCTATAATTATACCTCAACTTTGTGATTTTTCCAATTACACCAAGAAAATCTTCGAGTTTTCTATCAATGAAATACAGTAGTTGTTCGTTATAAGAAACCAATTCGAAATGATAGTTCTTTGCTGGGTCGGTAACAGATCCAGAAGCGACAAAGAAGCCTCTCAAAAATGCACCGAATAAACCTATATCTTCTTGGATTTCTTTAGGCATTGAGAGTATGGACAACTGGAGTTTGTTTAAGATGTCTGTTGGAATAAAGATCTGAACTCTTTTGCGCTGGAGTTTGTTTTTTATCAGTGTAAGCTTTTTCTTGTCCGTTCCTAAAATGTGCAGCAAATTCATGACCCTACGAGCAGCTGGTATGAAACCAACTTCGAGCAAAATATAGCTATCAACCGAAGTTTTCACGTATGTTCCTTTACCTTTTAAATAACCAACAATCTCAGCCCGTGCCTCTTCCTGGCTGAGAACATCAACTTGACATAATTCACCTTTAACTTCTTCAGAAAATGTGTATTTCACGACTTCACCTCTAAATTTGTAAACTTTCACTCGGTATTTTGTTCTTTAACGAGCTCAGCAAGTTGAATAATACTTCTGAGATTAGCAATGGATCATGTCTAATTCGGTATTCATTTTCGAAAATAACCGAAGAGTAATGTCCTAAGATTAAGCGATTATCGTTGATATCCACCTTCACTGGTTCGGAACCCTTTTCGATGTATCTTTTCAAAACCTCTTCGTTTCTAGGAGGTAAAGAGTGAACTATGTAATCGATAGAGATTCCCGCATATCTTTCAATCTCCTGTACATGGTCGCCAAGCGAGTATTGTAAAGTCTCACCGGGTTGAGTCATTATATTGCTTATATAGATTTTTATGGCTTTCGACCTTTTAAGACTCTCTTGAAATCCACCGATAATTAAATTCGCAATGACGCTTGTATATAGACTTCCGGGGCCAAAGATAATAGCATCGCTTTCTTCTATTGCGTGTTCAACCTCTGGATTTATTCTCACAGGTTCTTCTAATCTCAATTCAACTATTCGATTCTTGGTAGTCTTACCATACTCAACGATGTTTGTTTCACCAACCACGCACTTCCCATCTGAGAAGATAGCAGCAAGCCTTGCCATCTTCAATGATACAGGGAGCACGCGACCTTTTATTGCAAGAATATCAGACGCTCTTGCTACGGCTTCTGCAAAACTACCTGTAATCTTTGTTAGCGCGGCCAAAATGATGTTACCGACACTGTGGCCTTTCAAAGAGCCATCTTGAAATCTATAGTTAAACAACGCACTAAGAATACTTTCAGAACTTGCAAGCGCTACCAAATTGTTTCTTATGTCACCAGGTGGTGGAACGTTTAGTTCTTCCCTAAGTATACCTGAACTTCCACCTTCATCAGTTATTGTAACTACGGCTGTTATATCGAATGGATAATTTTTCAAACCACGTAACAACGTAGAAAGACCTGTTCCACCACCTACGGCAACGACCTTCATCCAAGTGCCACATCCCGATGTTCAACGGTTGTTTTGAAATTCTCTTTTTCAAGCTGAGAAGACAACTCTTCAGCAAAGTAAACAGACCGGTGTTTTCCACCGGTACATCCTATCGCAATAATTAATTCTTTTCTACCCTCTGAGTGGTATCTATTTATGGCAAATAAGATAACGGATTTTATCCTATTCAAATATTCGGTACTACCTTCTATATTTCTCAAGAATTCTTTAACTTCCTCATCGCGGCCGTCTTTCGGGCGGAGTTCTGGAATATAGAAAGGATTTGGAAAGAAGCGGACATCGAAAACAAAATCCGCATCAAGCGGTATTCCATATTTGAAACCAAAACTGATTATATGCACGGTAAAATCCTTTCCTTCCGTGGGCTCAAGAACCTTTGTCAATTTTTCTCTTAGTTGGTGAGGATTCATCTGGGACGTATCGATCACGATGTCAGCCATCTCGAGGATGTCTTTCATCATCTCAGCTTCCAGATCTATTGCTTCCATTATCGATGTGGCCTGTTTAGAAAGTGGGTGAGACCTTCTAGTGTGCGCAAATCTTTGGACCAAAGTTTCTTTCGTGGCGGTTAAGAAGATAACCTTTGTGAACGGGAACCTTTCTTTGATATCTTTGATGGCTTTTGTAACATTGCCGAACATATATCCTCGAACGTCAATAACAATGGCCAGTTTTTCCACACTTGGCAACACGAGGCTGGCTACTTGGTATATAACTTCAGGTGGAAGGTTATCTATACAGAAGAAACCTAAATCTTCAAGCAAACCAGCAGCGGTGGACTTACCCGCTCCCGAGTACCCTGTCAATATCACAAGCTCTTTCAAAGTATACCACCTTCTGTTCTAATTCTGTGACTTCAAGATGTTTCACTTGGTAAGGATGTCTGAATCCAATCTTTTTAAGCTTTTTCTCAAACTCTTCTGGATTGCCAGTTACATAAAATTCGACGAACGGCTTTCCACTACCAACAAGGTGGGATATTTCCCTAACCATTTCATCTGCGGGGTCGATAATTCTAACGTTTTCCATAACACGTGCTATTATGTCCTTAAGGAATGGGAAATGCGTACATCCAAGAATCAGTTCGTCGGGTTTAAATCTTCGAAATGGTTCTAGATAGAATTTAACGACGGCTTCAACCATGTTGCCATAGAATATACCTTCTTCAACCAATGAAACGAAAAGCTGAGCGGGTCTTTGAGCAACCTTTTTTCCTCTTTCTTCAAGAGCGTGTTTATAGATACCGCTCTGAACTGTTGTATGAGTGCCTATGACCGCAACTCTCTCATATTTTGAGGCGTTGACACCTGCTTGGATAATGCTGTGATACGGTATTTTGAAAGCATGGCGATATTTCGCCATTGTTGAATCGGAAGTGTTGCATGCTGCAAATATTCGCTCAACTTTTCGTTCCATCAGAAAGCCAATGATTTCCCTACTGAAAGTTTCTATTGTATCACGTGATTTTGTACCATATGGGGCACGCATAGTATCTGCAACGTAAATATAATGAGCCGGTAGGGTTTCAATTAATTTTTTTAAGACAGAAAGACCGCCTATTCCTGAATCGAATAGTCCAATTCTCATTTGCTTCTATATCCCTCCATGGTAAGATTTTTTAGTTATCAGTTTTTAACCCAGCGTTCTAATCTTCTCTTTCACTCGGTTGTAAAGTTGGTCAAGCTCTTTCTGAGTATTGTATTCATTTTCAAGTAAGTCACAAATCATGAGAACCAAAAGTTCATCAAACGGAATCTCGTCGTAAAGGCTTCTGTAAGATATTTGGAGCTCTTTGAGTCTTCTGAGTACATAATCTATGAGTTCGTCAGAGCCATCAGTGGCAAATTCGTAATCTTTGCCGAAAACTGATATTTTAACCTTCCTCATGTTCGCTCACTTCCAATATGCGCATTAAATCTTTGACTCTGACAACAAGCTTGTTTATGATTTCTTCGTTATTCCTAAGCAGGTTCTCTAAATGGTTCTTTTCTCTTTCTAATTGACTAATCCTCTCAATCGCTTGATTGAGCTCATTCCATAGTTTTTCGTTTTCTTTTTTCAGCTCCACGTAACTTGTTACTATGCCCTCTACCAAACGTTCCAATTCTTGCACCTTTTCGTTCATTATACCACGCTCCCTTGCGTTTTACCAGTTTCCGAAAATGATAAAGTTTGTAACGTTTGTAATAAAAATAACTAACGGGTGCATTATCATAGGTAAAATCCACAAGACAAGAAGTCCCAACATGAATAGGATACCATAAAAATTAAATTTTATGTACCACTCATACGATTTGTCTGGCAAAAACGCCAAGACTATCCTTGAACCGTCTAAGGGCGGGAGAGGTATCAAAGAGACGATAGATAAAGTAAAGCTCCATTTTGAAGCAATGTAAAAGAGGTTGAAAACTATCGGAGAGTTGGAAAACCTACTCACCATTCCGTATATTATTCCTAGCAAGAAGCTAGCAACAATACCGTAAATTGAGAAAAAGAACAACTTTTTTCGTCTGATTTTGAGGTAATCAATTAAAGGAGACCTAGTCCAACCAAAGTCAAAGAATAGAAATGTTAATAGTCCTACAGGGTCGATGTATCCAATGGGTGATTTTTTTAAAAGAGGAAAAAGTCTATTCGAAGAACTTAGTCGCTCCACACTTATTCTGTAAAATAGGCATCTGAAAAACTCACGTGGCCAGCTAATTAAGACATAAGCAGCAAAGCCATAAATAACGTTCTTCAAAGCAGAAAGGACAAGCTGATTCAAAGAAGTCCCCCTCCCCTGCGCTTATACTTATAACAAGATGCACGTAATAACTTTTCCTTTTGCTCTGTCAAACTTCTGTTTTACTCCACCCAAGTTCAATTTTCTTTTGTTTAGCATATTCTTTCACTTCATGTATCTGTTCGTAACTCATATTGTTCCACCAGTAAGGTAACACTGTATTGTTAAGCAATAATGGATCTTCAAGACCTGTAAGCTTTCCTTTGTTTACCAGGTCTATCCAAATATCCGTTCCAACAATTGGAGTAAATTCGTTAACGGAGAAATCTATATCTATACTCGCACAAACATCTATTGCGTTCTTGACGTCCTCAACGCTTTGCTCAGGCAGATTAACCATAATATATGCGCTGACTTCTTTATGTGTAAAACCAGCGTTGTGTAGGATTTCCGATGCGCGAATGATATCTTCATCTCTAACCTTGCCACCAGTTGCAATTTGGAGCTTACCGGATGTTTCGTATCCAAGTTTGATTGTTTTAAAATTGGCTTCAAAAAGTAAATCCGCAGTTTCTTGGTCTAACAATCGCGCATGTATACCGTTTGGCAAATGAAATCTGAGGCTTTTATGCAAATTTCTTTCCAAGATTTTTCTTAAAATAGGTTTAAAGTGCCTTTCTTTGTTCACAAGTATCGCATCGTCGAAGAAAACGATGTCTTTGACCTTTAACATTTCAGAAAACAGCTCTATCTCTTCTAATATTTTCTCTGGATCTTTGAATTTCATATTATCCCAATTTCTGTGGGCAATACAATATGTACATCTATAAGGACAACCAAGTGTTGTCAACAAAACAACGTATCCTAAATTATTATACAACTCATAAGCAGGTGACAGGTCTGTGAACCAATCAATATCTGTGCTGGGAATATTCCATCCAAGTAAATCGTTAAGAAAGCGAGGTAGATAACTCAAGTCTGTTTTTGTGAAAACATACGCTCCAGATTTCTTGGCTATGTGAAGCTGATTTCTTGCAAAGAACCCCCCAAGCACAACAGGAACGGAAAGTTCCTCTTTCAAAACACGTATAGTATCAAAATAACCAGGATACCAATAAGTCAAAGTAGATGTTACGAAAACTGCACTTATATCATTTTTAACTTCTTTCAATCTTTTCCTAAAAAGTTCTTCAGGCATTCCGTATCTTTTGTATTTTCTAGGCATGAAATATAATATGTCTGGTTTTTTAATCTCTATGTGTGGAAACTTCCCAGTGCCGTAGAATTTGTCTTTTGGAACTTTCGTATACAGCGGCAATTCAGGGTCGTACCTGTTCATCAAATCTATTAGTTCGACTTCTATGCCAAGACTTTTCAAAAAGCTACCTACATATAGCAAACCAACGGGTTTTAACCAAAAATCGTAAGCAGCGAAATCTTCAATCCAGGGGTTTACGAGCAGTATTTTTCTTTTCTTCATAGAAGTAGTACATCCCTCGCAGTGTCAAATCTTTGTCGATTATTCCATCAACAATATTCTTTACAAAAACAGACTGACCACCAGTATGTATTATCCTTGGAGCTTCTCTAAATTCTTTGACTATGTGCTCAATAACATATTTTACTGCACCAATTGTTGCATTAATAGCACCAATTTGGATATTTGATTCCGTGTCTTTGCCTATGAACGTTGGATAAGGTTTAAGCTCGACTAATGGCAACTTCGCGGTGCCTTTGAACAGAGCATTTACCATCATCGCAAAACCTGGCATTATTGCTCCGCCTTCGTAAACACCGTCTCGAAGTACTTCAATTGTTATCGCCGTTCCGTAGTCTATAACGATACAGTTATTCCCGTAATCTTTTTTGGCAGCTATGACATCGCAAACTCTATCTGCACCTATTTCTTTAGGATAGTGCACGTTCCATATTATTTTATCATAATCTTGCGCTCTGACAAAATAGACTTCTCCGTTTCCGTATTTTTGAGCAAAATATTCAAATACAACATTTACTGAAGGAACAACCGAAGAAACAACTATAGGCAAATTTTCAACATAGTCTTTGAAAAAGCTTTTCAAAAATGCGTATAGTTCGTCCTCTGTTTCATACTTTGAGGTTGAAATTCGATATTTTTCGAATTCTTTACCTTCTCTTGTTAAAGCAATCGTTGTATGTGTATTTCCTACATCGAACAACAAAACCATAAATTGGAAAACCTCCTTACGTGTTACCTAGTTACAATATTTACCATCGCGTCGTTACTTCCACACCTGTTTCAGGGAGTATCTTGTATTTCTCCAGTATCTCGCGTATATCCTTCGTAACATATATTCTTACAATTTGTATCAGGTTGCTCTTCATGAAGTTGTAAGCCGGATACTGTCTAACATATTCTTCAAAGGTCATTAGGCTGTGTTTTTTTAGAATGTATATATTACTTCTCAGAAACTCTTCGGGATGAACAATTGTAAGTTTGTAAGGGGTATCTATTTTGAAAATTTCATCAAAGTTACCAAGGATGTGCTTGATTGTTTTCATGTCTTCTTCGTCGGCAATTTCCAAGCATCTTTCAAGCCTTAGACGAATTTTTTGTAGCAAGTCTCCGGCAATACCTTGGCTTACGAGTGTTGGGTCGACACCTTCTATTGAAAATGGTGTTTCCAAGACAACTTTCCACAAATTTCGTGATTTTAATCTCTCGACAATTTCGTAAGCCATTACAATGTCAAGTTCGAGAGGTTGAAGATCTATTTCGTATTTTAAAAGTGCTTGCTTTGTATCCTCTCCACCACCGTATTGTTCAACGAGATTGTAGAAATTGAATATAACTTCGTTAATGATTGTTTGATCAGTGAGGTCCAAAAATTTTTCAATGTCCAAAACACGTTCGTCTAATTTAAGCGCCTTGTATGAAAGGTCCAAGAGTTCTTGTATCATCATGTCCGCTGCTCTTGAAGTTTTGTGGAAGTAAACGTTCTTGTACATCATAAATCTGCCAAACAAGATTGTGTATATTTCGTCGACAACTTTTGAATCGTAAGCTAGAATAGTTTTTCCATCTTTTTCAACGATTTTTGAATTCCTAATCAACCGGTCTATAGAACCCGTACCAAATCCTCTTGTCCCCGCATAGTATGAATCTCTCAAAACAAAATCGAGTCTGTCAGCACCAAGTGGACCCTGGACAACTGCAAATTCAATCGTTCCTTTTTCTTCACCTTCGTAAACTTTTATTACTTCTTCCATCAACTGTGCAAAGTTGTCTTCCATGTTAGTTGAGAGTTCACCAAGTGTTATCTCCAAATCTTCTAACACAGCCTTTTTTAGAGTTGATGGAGCTTCTTCGTACTTTTTTATTAACTCTTTTGGAAAGTATTCTCTCAATAGTCTTGTTCGATACTCATCGTGTCCATCATTGAACCCAAGCCTTTTGTAAACGACATCATCAAATTGATGGCTGAAAGGTCCATGACCAATATCGTGGAGGAGTCCTGCGAGACGTAAAATACGAACCTTATCTGGTGTATCATAAAGATGTTCGGCATATACGCCAGAAAGGTGCATCACACCAAGCGAATGTGCAAAACGGGTATGTGTCGCACCAGGGTAAACATATTCAGCACCTACCAATTGGCTGAGGTATCTAAGCCTTTGCATTGCTTTCGTGTCGATAATTAATATTTCAACCGGATAAAGCATGATTTCTGAATAAATTGGGTCTCTTGAAACCTTATGATACACAACTATCGCCTCCTGCTAAAATTTTGTCGTATTTTTATTTTACCATATAACAACGAAAATTGGACGTATTATCACAACAATTGCAAAAAATGTTTTTGTTGGTTGGGTATTCATTGTTTTTACCTACTTGCAATGGACGATAAAAATGTTGTATAATTAATACGAAAATTGTAAAGGTGATAGGCTCTTGTGCATTAAATTTAATTGTTCATGAGAAAAATAGGGGGGCTTCCCACACCACAATAAAAGGAGGGGTTGGCTGTGAAAAAAGTTTTTGTGGGACTTTTGGTGCTTGTTGCACTGTCCATTTTCGCTGTACAGGTTAACTACGGTATCTTCTCTGATGTTACGACAACGAACATCTGGAACTTGCTCGGCTCAGGTTCATCTTCTTGGAACTTTGTTGTTCAGTTGTGGAAATATCCTTTCTTGCTTCGCATGAACAAAGACGGTACTCTCATTCCATCTGCAGCTGCAGAAATTCCTAAAATTGAAAAAGAAGGAAACATGTACACAGTAACAGTAAAACTCAGAAAAGATATGCGCTGGTCAAACGGTGCTCCGTTCACAGCAGATGATGTTGTTTTCACCTACACAACTGTAAAAGGTATGGAAATACCTGGTGGTAACTGGGGTGGAGCTTACGAACCAGAAAAAGTCGAAAAGATTGATACTTGGACAGTGAAGTTCTACTTCAAAGAAAAGAAGACGATGACGATTTACTACGACACACTCATGACCGCTATCGTATGCAGCAACTACTGGAAACCAATAGTAGAAAAAGCAAAGAAACAAAAAGACCCAGTAAAATGGCTACTTTCACAAGAAGTTATTGACCCTGGTATTACGGCACTCAACCTTGGAAAGATTGAAAAAGGTGCGTTCGTGCAAGTTGTAAAACAAGTTCCAAATGACAAATACTGGGCATACGGTGAAAAGAACATTTACTACAAAGGTGGCGGGTTCTCAATTGTTAACCCAAAAACAGGTTTCAAATGGTCAACTGGAGACACAAAACAACCTGTCACACTTCAAGTGGAGAATGGACCATTTGTAGACACAATTGTTTACAAGGTATTCGGTAACAAACAGGTTGCTATCCAGGCTCTCATCGCTGGCGATATTGACTATATTTACAACCCAGTTGGACTTACCGCTGGTGAGGCTGAACAACTCAAAGGTCAAAAGGATATAAAGATAGTTTCCAACCCACAACTTGGATTCAGATACCTTGCATTCAATATGAGAAAGTTCCCAATGAATGTTAAGGAATTCAGGCAAGCTATAGCTGCACTTATCGACCGCGATTTCATTTGTAACCAAGTGCTCCAAGGAAGAGCAATTCCACTTGCAACACCAGTACCACCAGCAAATAGTTTCTGGTACAACTCTGCTGTTAAGACCATCGGAGAAGGACTCAGCATGGGTGAAAGGTATCAACTTGCAGTCAGCTTGCTCAAGAAAGCAGGATTCAAATGGGATACAGAACCAGTTATCGATCCAAAAGATGCAAAGAACCCAGTTAAGACACCTGGTAAAGGTTTGAAAGGTCCAGACGGAAAGCCAGTACCAACACTTACACTCCTTTCACCGGGTATGGACTACGACCCAATGAGAGCACAGACAGCAATGTACATCGAACAATGGGCAAAGAACATCGGTATACCACTTAACTTGAAGCTCACAGACTTCAACGAAATTAGTACGAAAGCATTTGATGAAGTTGACTTCGACATGTACATACTTGGTTGGGGTATCGGAAGGGTGCCAACATACTTCAGGTCATTCTGGCACAGTAAAGAAATGGCACCAGATGGATTCAACACACCAGGTTACAACAACCCAGAATTTGATGCACTTGTTGAAGAATTCGAATATGCAGATACGTTTGAACAAGCAAGGAAAGCTATATTCGAAGCACAAAAGATACTCGCGGAAGACTTACCATATATAATTCTCTTCACCAACCCGTTGATTGAGGCTTACAGAACATCAATCAAATTCCCATTTGACAATATGCTTGATGGTATCCAGGGTTACTTCGGATTCCCAGAAGGTGTAAGGAAGGTTCAGTGATTCTAAGCTGAACCACTCTATTATTAAAACCTAAATACGTAAGGTCCCCCCGCAAGGGGGGACTATTAAATGAGGTGCTTGAGAAATTCAAAACTTGCAGAAAAAACTTCCCAAATCATATAAAAGTGTCCAAACTGATTAAAGGGAGAGGTGAAGATGAGAAGTTGGGAACTGATTTTATACGCACTCGTGATACCTTTGGTAGGTATCTATTTTTCCCTCAGGAAAGGCAAGAGACCTATTAATTACATATTCCTTGCAATCTCACTTGCGTTGTACTATGGTGCTCTTTTCAATGTGAAATACCTTTACTTGTTCAGTCCAAGATTTAATTTCATCATTGCACCAATAATATACTTCTACGGTTTTGACTTGCCTGGACTTGCCAAGTTCATCAGGAACAGGACTGCTCAGATTGTCCTTTTGCTTATCATCTATGTAACTGTTGTCTTCTTTATCTTCTTAGCCATGCCAGGTGACTATACCACGAAATTTTTGGATCCGAAGTTGATGAGAAATCCTGAAATGTATGAAAGAATGAAAAAACTCTTTGGTGTGGACGACCCGTGGTATGTTAAGTATTACAAACACATGAGAAATTTCTTTAACTTGGAGATGGGTATATCATTCAGTGAATATCCTAGGAGAGTGGAAGAAATCATCGCTGAAAGATTACCGAGAACTTTATTCTTGTTCCTCGCAAGCTCCGTTCTTTCGTTCCTCCTTGGTTTTGACCTTGGGAAAAGAATTGCATGGAGAAGGGGAGGATTAATAGATAAGGCAGCTACATTTGTGGGAATTGTCTTTTGGACGATATTCACTCCATTCTACATGCTTATCCTTATATGGCTCTTTGCGGTTACATTAAAGTGGTTCCCGTTATCTGGTTTTGTTACGCCTGCCAAGTGGTTTAACGCTCCTTTTAGTGCACAGGATGTGTTCATAAGGTTATTGTGGACGGAATTCTTTTTGCTTGTCATGTGGATTATCGGTATTGTATTAGCGTCGAAGTTAAAAACGATAAAGGCTAAGAAGATAGCCGTCTGGTCGTTTGTTATAGCAGGTGTTGTTCTTTCAATCATGTACTGGAGTACCAACAAAATGGGGAGCTATGCTCTTGATATAATTTACCATCTTGCACTCCCCGTCATTGCACTTGTGACATTACACTTTGCAGGAGATATGCTTGTTATGCGTGATACCATGCTTGAGGTAATTAAAGAAGATTACATTACGACAGCCAGAGCAAAGGGACTTCCTGATAAGGTTATACGAGATAAACATGCTGCAAGAACCGCTTTGCTTCCTTTAATGACCAGCTTTGTTATAGGTCTTGCTTCCACGGTAAGTGGAGGAGTCATCACAGAAACGATGTTCTCGTGGAAAGGTATGGGACTTACACTTCTTGACGCAACAACCTCTCAGGATACACCATTAGCTATTGGGTGTCTGGTTTTTACGGGTGTTTTAGTACTTGTCGCCCACCTGGTTGCTGATATACTTTACGCATTCTTAGACCCAAGAATCAGATACTGAGTGAGGTGATAGCAGATGGCACAAACTAAAAACACAGAATTAAAAGAATCAATACTGAAGATAAAATTCAAGCTTTTTATCAAAAATTTCAAAAAGAACTGGGCGCTCTTTAGAGAAAGCAAGATGGGAATGTTTGGACTTTGGGTTATCATAGCCTTTGGTATATTTGGAGCGCTATCTCCTGTTGTCCTCAACATACTTGACCCGAACATCTATGATCCCGTCACAGGTCTTGATTCAAGGATACTTTCCAGCAAGTACATTACGGACTATTTATCAACTCAAAACTTGGTCAAGGGAATCGAAATTCCAACAGCACAAATTTGGGTATATTCATTTATGGATAAAGGAGAAGCTTTTAAGGAATCAATGGAGAACTTAGTGAGAAACTCACAATACGAAATTATGACCACTTACGCTCCAGATGCTCTTAGACACTTACTTGATACGATAGCTGATAGTTACATTCCTGCTAAAGAGAGAATGTATTTCCAAAATAGTATTTCGGAGCTCGTTGAGAAAGGTATAATTAAATTCTCTGCCATAGTTAGTGTTAAAGACATAGGAAACAGGGAAAAATTCTCGTTCCAGAACTTCTCAGAGTTACTCCAAAAAATTGATTACACAACCTTGGCGGTTGCTTTGTCTCCTTACAAAGATTCGGATGAGGTCTCAAGAGTAATACTTTGGTTCAGAAGTTTGAACAGAGATAGACCCGAAGTTATTGATGATTTCAATGCAAAATTATCTACCGAGTATCCACAAGAGCAAATTGAGGAAGCTGAAAATAAAGTGCTGGAAGTTGCAAGGTCTTTGGTATCCGAAAGCACTGGACAACAGCTTTTTGTAAGTTCGGATTCACAATTTTCAGAAATAGTAAACAACGAAATTGTTGGTGTTTCCGATTTGGTTAACGCAGCCGTTTTTCCGTTGATTCAGGAACTGTTAGTAGTAGGATACGAAGATAAAGAAATAACCGAAAAACTAAACGCATCCAGATTTAAGCATCTTGTAGACATTGCAAAGGGTAAGCTTTCTGATCTTTCAAGAAAAGAAATACTTGAACCTGCTTTGAAAAAGGCTAAAGCAACGCTTACAACAATCGAAGAAGAAATGAAGGAAGCTGGCGTTGAAGTTTCTTACAAGGATGTGGAAAAATTTTTGGAAGCATACGCTGGTTTTGAACTAGCAAAAGTTTCTGTTGATATCGGTCCCGAGACAAGAGCGAAACTTGAGAATGGTATAAGAAAATACTCCGAAGAAACTCATAAATCATATGTCTATGAGTTGAACAAAATATTCAAAGATATAGCAATGGCAAGGTCAATGATGGCAATACTTCTGAACGATACTAACGTTCCTGAGAGTTACGAAACACTTGGTAGTCAGGTTGTAAAGGTATTATCTGACCCAGTTGCATCTCTTATGGGCTACGCCTTTGGAGGAACGAACAAACTACAAAAAGTTATTTCCAACATAGAGAATTCACAGCTGGATGATTTCAAACGGTTAGATATAGTCGAAAAACTGAAAAACTACGAAAATAAAGAGCCTATTGAAGCAGTGAACTTTTTGATTGGTCAAGGAGATATCAACGAAGAAATATACCTGAGGATGATAGAAGAACATAAGATGCATCTTGAGGACACCACTCTTTGGGACAAGATTTCTTCTGAAACGGTTGCAAAAATGCAACCAAAAAAAGTAGAGTGGGATAAGAAATTTGCTGAGACAAAGCTTGTTGAGTTATTCAATAGGCTGTCTATTACCAATAAAATTGGTGTTGCTCATCCGCTTCCACCAAACAGATGGCATTGGCTCGGAACGGACCCTGTTGGAAGGGATATATTGGTGCAACTAATGGTAAGTACTCCAAGTGAATTTGTTCTTGGTGTGCTCGCAGCACTCATTACGGTTGTAATTGGTACGATAATTGGTACTGCGGCAGCTTACTATGGCGGAGTTGTTGATGTTATATTCATGCGCATAGCCGACTTAATGATGCTCTTCCCATCAACAGCGTTCTTGATAGTCCTCTCTGGTTTCATGACGATGAATCTATTTAAGCTTGCAGTCATACTTGGTTTACTCGGTGGTTTTGGAGGCATTACGCTTGTTTTGAAAGCTCAAGCACTTACAATTAAGGTCAAACCTTACATAGATGCAGCGAGAGTTTCGGGAGGTAGCCATGGGTACATCATATTTAACCACATAATTCCGAATGTCATGCCTCTTTCGTTCCTGTATATGATGTTCAATGTCACAGGTGCAGTCTTTTCAGAAGCGGTTCTTAGCTTCTTTGGACTAATGAAAGTAAGGATGTCTTGGGGATTGATGATAAATACTGTTTGGAGTTCTGGTTACCTTGGCTCTGGTAACATCGGCGCTTACTGGTGGATGTGGGTTCCAGCCGGTGGAGCTATCACGCTTCTTTGTTCTGCCTTCTACTTCCTCGGTAGGGGACTTGAAGAAATAGTCAACCCAAGACTTAGAAAGAGGTGATTGTTGTGGCAGTGTTGAAAGTTGAAGACTTAAAGATGCATTACAAAACAAAAATGGGCTATGTAAAAGCCGTTGATGGGATATCGTTTGAGTTAGAAGCCGGAGAAAGTCTAGGTATAGTCGGTGAATCTGGTTGTGGTAAAACGTCAGTTTCAATGACATTGTTAAGGATACTACCAGAAAACGCAGAATTTAAGGGTGGACATGTATGGTTCAATGATAATGGAAAGATGGTCGACCTCGTTAGCTTATCAGAAGAAGAAATGCGCCACTATAGATGGAAAGGTATTTCAATGGTTTTCCAAGCTGCAATGAATTCGCTAAACCCAGTGTACAGAGTCGGTGACCAAATCGTTGAAGCTATACTCAACCACTATCCAGATACGCCTATCGACGAAGCAAGAGCGAAAGTTGCAAAGCTTTTTGAATTAGTAACGCTCGACCCAAAACGTATGGACCAATACCCTCACCAATACAGTGGTGGTATGAAACAAAGGGCAGTTATCGCACTGTCGCTATCTTGTAACCCCAAGGTTATAATTGCAGACGAACCAACAACAGCTTTGGATGTTATCGTTCAGGACAAGATATTACGAGAATTGAAGAAAATTCAAAAAGAACTGAACATGGCGATGATTTACATTTCTCATGATATTGCAGTTATTGCAGAAGTAAGCGATAAAATTGCTGTAATGTATGCAGGAAAGTTTGTTGAACAAGCAGATGCAACAACTGTCTTCAAACGTCCGATGCATCCGTACACGTTCTTGCTTATGAATGCATTCCCGAGCCACGTTGGTGAGAAGAAAAAGCTATTTACAATACCTGGAGAGCCACCAAACTTGCTCAATCCGCCTACAGGATGTCGATTCGCACCAAGATGTCCATGGGCAACGGATAAGTGCCGAACCGATGAGCCGGAATACAAAGAGGTTGAAAAAGGACACTATGTAGCATGCTGGCACCCACTGACTGAAGAGGTGAGAAGAGATGCGTTTAGAAAATAAAAATGTACTACTTGAAATAAAGAATTTGAAGAAATACTTTCCGGCCGAAAGAGCACTCTTTTCCAGGGCAAAACATTTTGTCCATGCAGTAGATGACGTATCGTTCGAAATTTTGGAAGGCGAGTCGCTGGGACTTGTTGGTGAATCTGGTTGTGGAAAAACAACGACTGGTAGGATGGTTGTAAGATTGGAAACACCAACGGATGGGACGATAAAAGTACTTGGCAAAAACATCGATGAATATGAACGGATGGAATACCATGCGATGGTTCAAATGATATTCCAAGACCCATACGAATCTCTAAACCCAAGGATGACTATATTCGACATAATAGCAGAACCACTAAATATACATAACGTTGGAACACTTGAAGACAGAGAAGAGAAAGTCTCACAACTACTCCAGGAAGTTGGTCTTACACCACCTGACAGCTTTTTGTGGAGATATCCTCATGAACTTTCCGGTGGTCAAAGACAAAGAGTTGCTATCGCAAGGGCACTCGTTTTGAATCCTAAACTCATCGTCGCAGACGAACCAACATCGATGTTGGATGTTTCTGTCAGAACAGCAGTTATGGAGCTAATGATGGAATTACAACAAATTCATGGAATGAGTTACCTATACATAACACACGACCTTGCGGTTGCAAGATACATGGTTAACAGGATAGCGGTTATGTACCTTGGAAAGATTGTCGAACTTGCCGAAACTGAAGAATTATTACATCATCCTATGCACCCATACACACGAGCTTTAATGGACGCTGTTCCTGTGCCAGACCCAGAATACAAAAGGAATGAGCCGAATATCATTGGAAATATAAGTGCACCAATTGACCCACCACCAATATGCAGATTCTATGACAGATGTCCATTTAGAGTTGACAGATGTAAAACGGATCCACACCCAGAATTAAAAGAAGTTGCACCTGGTCACTACGTTGCTTGTTATTTAGTGCATGAAGGTAAAATAAAATAAAAAGTCAATGCTAGATGATAATCCCCTTGTTGTCAGAAATGGCAACAAGGGGCTTTTCTTTTTTTTGGAAAAAGTTCCAAGAGCTTGAAGTTATGGTTTGATAAGATGATAAAATAACAAAATGGTAAAACTTATAAATTGCCAGGGAGGTTGAGTTAGCGTGCTCAGAATCAACAAGCTTAGCTTATTATCTTTTGTGGTATTGATTGTCTTAATTATTGTTCTTAGTCTTTCAGCATGTTCTTCTTTGAAAACGGCTGGCAAGATACAAATTTCGATAAATGTTAATACTCCCAAACCGGTAGAAACGAAGGACATAAAACATGGTCTTAATGCATACATCGACGAAGTATCGAGTGTCGAGTTGATTGTTTACGATTCGGCGAACACGGAAGTTCTTAAGCAGAGTGTGAACAAAAATAAAGATATATCATTTTCATTTGAATTACCAAGAGGTGGTACCTACAAATTCGTTGTAAATGGAAAACGAAACGACAACAGCTTGGTCTTTACAGGTGAAAAAACACAAACCCTCCAACCAGGGCAAAGTTACACAATTTCCATAGATACAAAATTTGTAAATGGTTATCTTGCAGTCTTTGTAGATTTAGATGATGAATTGTTGGTTATGTATGATGTTCAGGAATTAAGAGCTCTTCTAAAAGACAGCTCAGGTAATGTTATCAAAGATGAGAATTTCCAGATAACACCACAAGCTACAAGATTAAGTATCTCTATTGACTGCTATCCAAGAGTGTATTCTGTTGGTATTTCTGCAAGGCTGAAGGATAAGGCAACTTCAGAAGAATGGAGTAACAATTTGGACGAAACAGCTGTAAGTGTTGAAATAAAACCTGGACTTACAAGTGTTTTAGATGGATTTAGGATTTTCTTTGACCCAGCAGAAGGTCATCCGCAGATTACATACAAATTCGGGGCACTCGCTCCAACAATTAATGGTGCTATCTACAATGTTGATACGAACGAATTAACGATAAATTGGTCTTATCCTTCGTCGATAGCTAACGCGAAATTTTACGTTTATCTTTTGGATAAAAACAACAACCTTTCTCTTTGGGACATAACAACTTCACACTCAAGTACAAAAGAACTCCTTGGGGTAGATTTTTGGAATGTGCAAAAAATTGGTGTCCGTGCGGTTGTCAATGGAAAGGAAAGCAAGATAGAATACATTGACAAATCAAACGTCAATATCACGTCAATTAACGTACCATTGACATCTTCAACAATGTACACTCTTTTCATACGCTCATTCTACGATTCAAATGGTGATGGAATAGGTGATTTTAAAGGGGTTTCTCAAAAGATAAACTATCTTAAATCCCTGGGTGTTGACACAGTTTGGTTCCTTCCTTTCAACAAAGCCAAATCATACCATGGTTACGATGTCGAGGACTATTACGACGTGGAACCGGATTACGGTAGTTTCTTGGACCTTGAAAATATGATAAAAGAGCTCAACCAAAACGGCATCAGGGTGGTTATGGACTTAGTCGTTAACCACACTTCCGATACCCATCCGTGGTTCCTCGATGCGGTTGAAAATACAACGAATTCGAAATATTGGAATTATTACATCATGACATTGGAAAATAGAGACGGATGGAACCACTGGCACTGGAAGATAAACTCTAAAGGTCAAAAAGTTTATTACTTTGGGTTGTTTGATTTGTCGATGCCAGATTTGAATTTCGATAACCCTGCGGTAATGGAAGAGATAAAGAGGATAATCGATTTTTGGATAACGGTTGGTGTTGATGGATTCAGACTTGATGCACCAAAGCATTATAAAGGGTGGGATTGGGACGACGGCATTTCAGGTTCAGCAGCAATCGCGAGGGAAATAGAAAGTTACATCAGGAGCAAGTTAGGAAACGATGCGATAGTTGTCGGGGAAGTGTACGATGGAAATCCATCGGTTCTTTCACAATTTGCACCGATGCCGGCGTTCAACTTCACATTCATGTATGGAATAACAGGCAACCATGAGGGGAAAGATAACCTGCTGGGAGAAACAATTTCATGGGTTAATGGAGCGAGTTATTATCTCAACGTAAAACATTTCCCGTTCATAGACAATCACGATTTGAACAGATGGATATCGATACTTATCGACCAAAAGTATAGTGGAAACACACAAGTTGGTACGAAGCAGTATATTTTAACAAATGCGCTCTTGCTTTCCTTAAACGGTATGCCTGTTATTTATTATGGGAATGAAATAGGCTTGAGAGGATGGAAATGGGGACAAGACCCGTGGGATTTGCCGGTGAGAGAGCCGATGCAGTGGTACGCAAGTCAAAGTGGAGCTGGGCAGACATGGTGGACAAAGCCTGTCTACCAGCAAAAAGGAATCACATTTGGAAATGCAAACGTCGATGGTGCGATGTACGATGATCCAAATGATGGGGTTTCAGTAGAAGAGCAGATGAATGGTTACACGATAAATAACTTCTTTAAACAATTCATAACCCTGAGGAAGACATATCCGGCTCTATCGAAAGGTTCGATAACGATAGAACGCGACTGGAAGAACCTGTACGTTATCAAACGAGTCTACGGAAATCAGGAAGTGCTTGTATTGATAAACTTAGACCCAACTTGGCCGAACAATTACACGTTACCAGGTGGATACAGGTGGGTCTGGTATGCGTTCTTTAATGGGAGTTTGTTTGAATTTGGCAATAAAAACGAATCACCACTGAGCCAAGATACCAACTGGACAGTCAATCCAAGGCAAGTGTATGTGTTTGTGAAGGACTAAGAATTGTATTTTACAATTGGAAGAGTGTGGAATTTGTTCCACGACGAAAAATCTATGCTCTGGAAAATAGTATAATATAAATTTGGATGATCTAATCGACCTATTTTGTTCTAACGATGTCCGCTGCTACTTAGTAACTGAACTTAAAAAACCTTTAGAAAGGGGAGGTATGGGTTATGAAGAAAGTACTGCAGGTATTTGCGGCTGTTTTGGTTGTGTTGCTGCTTACGAGTTGTGAACTCTTCCAGGCTCCACCACTCCTTAAGACCGTGACACTTGACGGTAGCCTTTCAGATTGGGGAAACTATGTTTACACCGACGGAGCAACAGATTCACGATGGGGTGCAAATAACGAAATCCACAAAGCTGGTATTCTCTTTGATGCAACGAACCTCTACATTGCTGGAGAATTCACGAAAGAAGGATATAACAACTTCATGGTCATCGTCGACCTTTCAGGTGTAACTGGTGCACAAGACACAACCAAACATCCTTGGGGAAGAAAATACAAATTCGAGAAAGGTGATGTGGACTTTGTCCTTGAAACATGGGGCGATGGCTACGGTGCTTGGAGATTTACATCAGCTGAAGCTACGAGTGTTCAAGTTACACTTGCATCAACAGAAACATCTGATGGTCACAAAGTAGTCGAAATAGCCGTCCCACTTAATAAGCTTGGTGTCACGGATCCCAATAAACTTTCTGTAAAGGCTGTTTTCGTATTAACTGGTGGGTTGAGCGATGACGGAAGCAAGCAATACGCAGGTGACTTCTACCCGAATCAGGGATTTGAAGCTGGAGATGGTGGTTATAACGTGCCGGTTGTCATAGCTAAGACTATTTCTAATCCTCTAAAAAAATAAGTTACAAAGCTCTAACTATAGATTTCCATTTAGAAGGGGCGTCAGCCCCTTCTTTAATGGTAAAATCTGAGAAACCCAGCAGCTTGTAAAAGGGGTGATTTTTTTGAGAAGAGGGCAGAAAAAAAGTTTGTTAATTTTGCTTTACACCATCTCGATTTTTTTACTTGTTCTTGGAACCGTTTCAAGTTGTATGAAATTATTGAACCTACAATTACCTGATGGTGCGTACGTTGTCGGAGAATGGAATGGCTGGGTGCCAACAGAAGCAGACAAAATGACTTATAGTAGCGAGGAAGATGCATATGTATTTGAACTACCGGTTGCATCTGTCACGTTTAATCCGAGTAGATCAGGTCCTCAGTTTTCGATCGGATGGTACAAGGTTATCTACAAACAAGGTGGAGTTACGAAAGTCTCTTCGGCAATACCCGTTTGGAAAGAAAACCTCGGTTCTGATACTAAACTGACCATCTACGCAACACCAACGGCTATGGTGAACGGTCAGGCGGTTGGAGTGGGTGATTCTGAGAAATTCAAAACAGCACTTAAGAACTGGTCAATTGGTGGGGAAATTAACGGTTGGAATTTGTCGCAAGGGCAGATGAATTGGGATAGTGCAAAGAAGGTCTTTTTGTACGAAAGAACGAACTTCACAGGTGAGAAGAAAGAGTACAAATACAAGCTTTCAAGAACAGACAACGACTGGAAGCCGTGGGAAATGAACTACGATGGGAAGAAATACGATGCGGGGATGGGGCAAGACGCATCATTCTCGCTCCCAGAGGCTGGAACGTACGATGTAACGTTCACGTATAATCCAAAATTCTCTATTCTGGAAGTGAAATACGAGAAGAAATAGCCTTTGTTGGTAAATATGAATAATTACCTTGTGAGGTGATGATGGCGTGAGAAATGCTCGGAATTTAATGAAACGGTTAGCAATATTGTTTTGTACTTTGCTACTTACCGCATATGTTTTTGCATTCCAATCGACTTACTCGGCGAATTTTTCACTCGGCTTTGACTTTTCGAACGGCTTTGAACAGCCCAAGATGTCTATTTCTACCGAATTTAGAATGAATCCTTCGGCGTTTAGCAAAGATTTTGACCTTACGATAAGTTTGAAAGACAGCAATTTGGAGTCTGCCAAGCTTTCCTTAAAGCTCAGCGATTTGAAATTGAACCTGTACAAAAATATATCTTTCATTTCAACAAGTGATCCAGTTGTGTTGTACAAAGTTGACAGTGGCAGGGATGGGATAGATGTAAATACCGCTTTTGGTAAGTTGGTTCTGAGCGCGGATGTGATGTATTTCGATGCTCCAGTGCCGATGATTCCCAACCACAAAGTCATACTCGGTAAGAGAGGGAATAGGTTTGACGTAGGGCTTTCCGGTTATCAAAAGGTCTCAGGTTTTAATCTAAGTTATGAACTCATCCAGCAGGATTTAACAAACTTTGAACTCAAAAACAGTGTCGCCTTTTTATCGCTTGCAGAAGGAAGCTACAACTGGGGAGTTAGGTACATTCTTGCTGGTGCTACAAATACTCGCTTAGCGTTGAGCCCGACGAATATAAGCAATCAGAATGTCGTAAGCTTGTGGTACAAATTTGGCAGCTCACCGGCGTTTAATACGTATGTGAACACAAACTTTGATTTTGAGAACACTCTCGATGACTTGCTCAACAATTCCGAAGCTGGTATAGATGTTAATTTCGGTCAATTCTTTGCGAATCTCAAAAAGGTAGGTTTTTCTGATGTCACAGGTTTCATGCCAACAGAGTGGGGAAAGTTCATCGTAACTTTTGGGTCCACGTTCTCGTTTATGGACTTTTCAGGAAAAGCGTCTTACTCGTTCGGTAAACCGATACACTCCTCGGTTAACACAATAGGTGAAATATACTACTTGGAATTGGGAAGGTCGTTTGGCAACGTCTCAGCCTTTGCAAAATACCAGAAAATTATAGGTTATTACGAAGAAAAGGACTTCTTCTTCGGTGAACTGAAATTGACAGGATTTCAGAATGCTCAAATCTCTATGCAGCTCGGGAATGGTGATTTTGCAGGTGATAATCCATTCAGGCCAGTTGTTAATGTTATTATAAACACCTGGTGGTAATGAACAGATGTTTGAAAAAATTATCGATAAATTGGTTAAAAATTGGGAGGTGCGTTAGTTAATGGAAGGTTTGAGAATGATGAGGAGATTCTTATTGGTTGCATTTTTGATTGTTTTCACACTTTCGTTTGCTGCTGTTCAGTACAAAGATGGTAAGGTCGTATTCACATTCAAATCTCAAGCACAAGTTGTCTATCTTGCAGGCTCGTTTAACAATTGGAGTCCAACTGCATGGCCTATGAAATTAATTGACGGTGTTTGGGTGTACGAAGTCGAGTTGAAACCCGGTACTTATCAATACAAGTACGTTATTGACGGCAAGACTTGGAAAGAAGACCCAGAAGCTCCAGCATACACAGATGACGGATTCGGCGGGAAAAATGGAATGTTTACACTTACACCAGACGGCAAAATATTAGGGCAAGCGGAAAGTACACAAGCCCAACCAACTGGGAAGAAATATGTGTTGAACGAAAAGAGAGAGAACACAATTTTCGTTGATGTCGATGGTTACGTCATCATCCGCTACTACAACAAGGATGCAAAGCAGCCATATATCGCTGGTTCATTCAACAATTGGAAAGCTGATGACACACCGCTTTATTTCATCGAAGATGGCTGGTGGGAAGCGGTTTTGGAACTAAAGCCAGGGGTGTACGAATACAAGTTTGTTGTTGACGGTAACTGGATACCAGACCCGAATGCATTTGCGTACACAGATGACGGATTTGGCGGGTTGAACTCAGTTCTTGAAGTTGCTATGGAAAGTGGAAAGCTCGTTGTGAGAGCACCAGCCGGAGCGGTCAAGGAAGGAAAGCAAGAGCAAGTAGTTAAAGTAGAAGAAAAGCCAGCAGTAGTGACAACCGTGAAGGTAACTCCGGGACTTTCAATTGTCGATGGCAAGGTTGTGTTTGTTGTTAAGAAAGAGAACGCGCAGGAGGCTTACCTTGCCGGAACTTTCAACGGTTGGAATCCAAGGGCGCAGAAGATGCAACTTGTTGATGGTTATTGGGTGACTTCACTCGCTCTGCAACCGGGGGTTCACAAATATAAATACGTTTTTGTAATTGGTGGAAACGACGTTTGGGAAGAAGACCTGCACGCACCTGGGTATGAACCAGATGGCTTTGGTGGTAAGAACGGTGTTTTCAACCTAGTCCAAAAGGATGGGCTTCTAAAAATAGAGGGAGTAGAAGCACAAAGTGGGGGACTACCAGTAAAAGGGAAATACGAATTCACATACACACTTCAAACGAACGCAACAAATTACCTTGTTTTCTCTGGGGCAACAAGCAAGTTGACATTAACGTTCACCCCAAATCCAGACCTTTCCCTGTCATTGACATACGGTGGTGCAGCAATTTCCAACGCATTGCTGAGAATGAAAAACGATGGACTGCTTGTTGGTTTCCACTACAAAAAGCCTTGGACTTTGCCTGTTGAAGGAAAGGATACAGGAATAGTGTTTTCTTACGAAATTGCGAAAGACACCAGCATCGTCTTTGGCTTGGGATACGAAAGTAACAAATTGCCCTTGATAGCAGGTATTGAGTTCGGTGGTATTAGACTTTTCGGCGCGAAGGATTATTACACAAATAACTATTCAGTTGTTGGTGAATATTCTCTACAAGGTGCGATAAATGTCTCGCTCGTTGGACTTTACAGTTTGGACAACAGCTACTACTTCGCGCTTGGTTTCGATACCGAGCTCTTGGGGTTGTCTGTTGATTTCGATGGTTCGATAATCGGAATGAGTGGAAACGTTGTGCTTGGTAAAGAAAAATTGGCATTTTCTGGTTCTTTCGACATTTCAAGTGCGGACTTGAGTGGGAATGTTACGTACATTGCGGATGGTTACAAAGTTGGTTTGGGTTACACATATCCAACCAAGGTATACCTCTTGTTCGGACTGTTCGATAAGGAAAAAGGACTTAACATAAAGATAGAAAATCCAGATATTACAGACATAATGACAAATACAATAATGATTAGTGGGTATGTGAACTTCTAATCTGTTGTCCAATAATTATTGTTTTACAAATTACAAAGCCCCGGGTTGGAACCTCCGGGGCTTTGTTTGTTTTTTCAGACTCTTATGGTAAAATACTGATAAGTATTCTTTGGAGACTATAAAATTTCGGACGGAGTTTGGGGGTGTTGTTGATATGAAGGCGTTGTACGCACAGTCGGGTGGAGTTACGAGCGTTATAAACGCGAGCGCGTACGGAGTTATCGATGAGGCAAGAAGGAACGGCTTGGAAATATACGTCGGCATCAACGGTGTTACAGGAGTTTTGAAAGAGAAGTTTTTAGATGCAACTGAGCTTGACATAGAATTTCTGAGGTATACTCCTGCAGGTGCGTTTGGGTCGTGCAGGAAAAAGCTGAAAAGCGAATCTGACATAGAGAAACTCTTCGAGATTTTTAGGAAAAACGATATTAGATATTTCTTCTACAATGGTGGTAACGATTCTATGGATACAGCTTGGAGGTTACAAATGGAAGCACAAAAAAGGGGATATGAACTGAAAGTTGTCGGTGTGCCCAAAACAATTGACAACGACTTGCCCCACACCGACCATTGTCCAGGGTACGGTTCGGCTGCGAAATACATAGCGATAGCAATGATGGAAGCAGCTCTTGATTTGCGAAGTATGTACGTGGACTCGACACAAGTCTTTGTTATGGAAATCATGGGAAGACATGCAGGTTGGCTTGCTGCAGCGGCAGCTCTTGGCTGGGTGAATGGTATAGGCGCAGATATTGTCCTACTTCCGGAAGAACCTTTCAATAAGGATGAGTTTATCGCTGCGGTTGATAATGTCGTTTCGAAAAAGGGGCACTGCGCAATCGCAGTTGCCGAAGGTTTGAAGTATCCCGATGGTTTCTTTGTCTCGGATATGGGATTCACCGACAGTTTTGGTAACCGACAGCTTGGTGGTGTCGGATTTACTATCGCTGGAATGGTGAGGTCCGAGCTTGGTTTGAAAACGCATGTTGCAATTCCGGACTATCTGCAAAGAAGCGGCAGGCATATAGCAAGTGCCACTGATGTCCAGGAAGCTGAGATGTGCGGAAGGATGGCAGTGAGGTATGCACTTGAGGATAACTACGGTGTTATGGTCACAATGGAGCGCGTTTCGGATGATCCATACGAGATTAGGTATTCTTCCGTACCACTGAACTTAGTCGCTGAACAAACAAAGATGCTTCCGAAGGATTACTTTGACAAATTTGCGGTAACCGAGAAGTTCTTCAGATACGCCCTACCGTTGATCCAGGGAGAGTTCTATCCACCATTCAAGAACGGGTTGCCTGATTATAAATTGCTGGATTTGAAGTAATTCTAAAGAAAAGAGGTAACTAAAATGTGGATATTCACACTTATAGGGATTTTGGTTGTTGCACTGATAGTGATTTCATTATTGCCGTTCTTAACACCACTTTTGGTTTGGATTCTTGGTGTTATCATATTTTTGGTAATGCTTGTAATTGCGTACGTCTTCTTGGTTGCACTCGTTCCTATAGTGGCTATAGGGTTTTTGATCTGGATAATCTACAGTGCGTTTAGAGGTTTAAAAAGAAGATAAGAAATAGATAATCAAACAGGCCCAGGGAGGATAATACCTGGGCTTTTTTTATTTTGTAAATTTTACGTTAACCATCAATTTGGTCGTAGATACATCTCATTGCCTGCGCAGGTGGCGAGCAGCAAAGTATGAGTACTGGAACATGAACGGGGGTGTGAGTATGAAAAGATTGGTTTTGAGATGGGTAGTGGGGTTTGATGAGAACAACGAACCTATTTACAGAAGGCAGAGTATCGCGGTTTCTGATTCTTTTAACAGCGAAAACGCTCAAGTGATTGTTTCAATACTTGATAAGTATTCAAAGTACATGTGCGAAAGTGCTCAGCTTGTTACTACCGAAAGTGTAGGTGATGAATTATGAAAAGACTCACACTGATGTTTAGGAAAAGCGATGGAACAAGAATGCGAACTTATAGGTTGAACATTCCAGAACCTGTTGATTCTATCAATCCAACAGAATTGACACAAGATATGCAACAGCTCAAACAGCTCGGTGTTGTACCCGATGGGTTCGAACCAGACGAAGCAAGATTAACAGAAACAAACGTCGAAATCCTTGTTAATCTGATCGAATAACTTATGAATGGTTGAAATTCTCTTGGTGCAGATTGCGGGTGATAGGGATGAAGTGGGTTTGGGACATTCTTAAGCTCTTCATGTACCTTGTTGAAAGGCCCGGTGAGGGAGACAAGAAGAAAGCGGAAGTCATGGAACTCATGGATGAACTCTACGATGAACTAAACATACAGATTCCAAGGGAGATCTACCACTTGATTGTTTCATCGGCGATAGATTACCTTGCATTCGTACTCTTTTAAAAACCTGATTTGACATTGTTTAGAGAATAAGGAATTAAGATTTTTAAGCTCGATTAACAACGCCCTGAGGATTTAAAGGTCCTCAGGGCTTTTTTGTTTAAAATATGGGTTTCCATTTTTCCACTTCGTCGATGTGTACAAATTTAATGCCAGCTTTTTCTGAGGACATGTCAAATTCCGAGTCACCTATCATTACGCATTCATTTGGTGAAATGTTCAGTTTGTTGAGAATTTCTTGGAAAAACAAGGGATTCGGTTTAGCGTACGTGCTGTTTTCCATGTGGGCGATATAAAAGAACATGTCGGGTTCTAAACCAGCAAACTGTATCCGCTTGTGAGTTGCAATTTTGGGAAAGAGAGGGTTTGATGCAAAGATAACCTTTTTGTTGGTTTTTTTAATTAATTCTATTAATTCGATGTTTGGTTTCACTATCTTTGAGAGTTCGTCGAATTCATTTTCATAGAAATCGTAGAATAGATTCTGCCAGTATTCTTTGGGTTTTTCTGACTTGCTTGAAATCGCTTTGCTGAACTTTTCAAAAAGGCTTTCGTTCGGTTGCATGTTTCTTATACTCTCTTCCACTGAAGACATTACAAGCTGGAACAGTTGGTTAAATTCAATACCCGATTTCTTCGAAAGCAACGAGAAGTACTCTTTTAGAAATTCTCCTTCCGCGTTTTCAATTATCGTCCCGTCGTAGTCCAAAAAAATGTATCTAACTGGTGTAGTATCCATTTCTTAAGTACCCTCCTTAGCAAATGGATTCATACGATCGCTTTTTTCCAATTTGAGAATTTGAAGAATGCGTAAGTAATGAAGAAGACGATCAAGTTACTGATTATCATACCTATAAAAATCCCTTTAAACCCCATAGTTGTTGCAAGTACTGCGATTATTGGAATCCTTATACCCCATAACCTCAGTATATCTCCAATCATTGAAAGCACAGTCTTTCCAGCACCTATAAGTGCGTTATTGTAAATCATGTAGGACGTGAATATGGGCAATGAGAACGAAATGTACTTGAAGAATATGTCCCCCATTTGTATAACTTCCGGGTCGTTGATGAAGAATTTTGTGACCTGTTTTGCGTATACAAACGTAAGTACCGAGAGAATACCAACAATAACTACATTCCAGAAAAATGCAGTTTTCACCGTCCTTTCCGCATCTTCGTACCTTCTTGCCCCGATGAACTGACCAACCATTGTCGAGACTGCCCCCGCCAAACCAAAAGAAACCATGGAGACAAGGTTTGTCACTCTGTTGCCAATACCATACGCACTGATCACCGCA
The DNA here is from genome assembly GCF_004117075.1 of Fervidobacterium changbaicum. Lineage (NCBI taxonomy): Bacteria > Thermotogati > Thermotogota > Thermotogae > Thermotogales > Fervidobacteriaceae > Fervidobacterium > Fervidobacterium changbaicum. The sequence goes on along the minus strand of NZ_CP026721.1, from coordinate 975,212 downwards.
GGTCCGAACATCGCTACGTACTTCATGATGACTGCAAAACCTGCCGATGTTACAGACAAACCTATTGCGCTGGGAAGCCCAAGTTTCAAGATTATAGATATCATCTTCCAGTCAGGCTTGAAATCATGCTTTTGGACTTTTAGTACAGCTCTTTCTGAAAAGGCGTGTTGGATACTAATCGCTGCAGCCACGAACCTTCCCAAGTTTGTGGCCCATGCGGCTCCCGCAACACCAAGCTTTGGAAAAGGACCTATTCCGAAGATCAACAGAGGGTCGAAAATCATGTTAATTACGTTCATGTAAAATGTCATTCGCATTCCAAATTGCGAATCACCTATGGCCCGCATCACGGAGGTCGTGGAGTTGATAACAAAAACAAGTGGAAGACCTATCATGTCTACAACATAGTAACTAATCGCATATGGTATTATTTGCGGGTTCTTTGGACCGACTATTCCATATACGATGGGTTTTGTAAAAGCAAGTCCCAGAATAGTTGAAACAACACCTGTGACGATTGTTACTAAATACAGCTGACCAGCAGATTTTTTCATGGCTAAGGTATCTCTCTTACCGGCGTTTTGGGATACGAGGGCTATACCAGCATTTGCAAAGCCCATCGCAAGGGAAATAAATGTGAAAATCACCGGCCAGGTAACGGTCGCAGCGGAAAATTGGATTGGCCCAAGCTTACCAAGGAAGTAAGAGTCTACGATGTTGTAGATTGTTTGAAGTGAGTTAGAAATTATCAACGGCCAAGCCAGTTGAAAAATCGAGTATTCGATTCTTTGATTTAGTACTTCAACTCTAGCCACTTGAAAAGCACGCTCCTTTGGTGCAATCTTTAGGATGTTTCGTATAGCGAACAATACATCTTTATTCTAACATATATTTCTGCAATTATCAAAGGTGTTCTACGCACTGAAAATTTCGCAATTTGGAAAATAACTTTTTAAAATCATGCTGAACAAGTAAGGAAAGCATTTTTCTTGAATTATTGGAATGGGCGGTATATAATTATTCAGGTTTGAGGAATGTAAATTTTGTAAATTCCCGAGGGGAGTGGACAGGCGCGGGCGGTCGCACAAGGCTGACCTGAGGAAAGTCCGGACTCCGTGGGCAGGATGCTGGCTAACGGCCAGGTGGTGTGAGCCACGGACAGGGCCATAGAAACGAAAACCGCCCTATTTTAGGGCAAGGGTGGAAAGGTGAGGTAAGAGCTCACCAGCGGTGCAGCGATGCACCGGCTTGGCAACCCCCATCCGGAGCAAGGTCAAGCAGGGGGTAGGGTGGCTCCGCCCAAATTCCCCCGGGTAGGCCGCATAGACAGATGCCTGTCTAGACAGAATCCGGCTTACAGCTTCCCTCGGGTAGAGTGATAATGCAACCTTGAAATAAAAAAAGGGTGCCGTACACCCCGCTTCGACTTGTCCAGACCCGGCCGTACACACCCTGCATGGCTCCAGCCGGGCACCCCCACGGCACACACTTACCTACTTAGGGCTGCTTCCTTCCGGACCTGACCCGGTTCGTAGGCAGTTATTGCGTGGGACCCAACCTTCGTTGCCACCGGGTGTGCCGGTACCGAACCCGGGCAGCCTCAGTCGGGGAGTTCGGCCCCGCTAAGGTGGGTTTCGGGTTACAGGGGACCACCAACCCCCCGCCTAGTACGGCACCCGTATGAATTGTATCACGTTTTTGAGATTTTTCAATTGTGCTTTTTTGTGGTATAATGTTTGTAAATAGGAATGTTTAATAATTTTTCTATTGTGAAGAGGTTTTTAATATTGAAAGTTCAGTGCTTTTTAAACTCATTGACGAGGAGGGGGAAGCGTATGATGATGGATATTAGAAAATTATCTGTTGAGGACCTTTGTAATAAAGTGAAAGAAAAAACACCGGTTCCAGGCGGAGGAGCCGTTGGTGCTGTCGTTGCCGCACTCGGTGCATCGCTGAACTCGATGGTTGCAAATCTCACGCTCGGAAAGAAAAAATACGAAAATTACGAAGGACTCATGCAAGAAGTGTTAGAAAATATGGAACTTGTTGTAGAAAGAACACTCAGGTTAGCTTCCGAAGATGTCGAAGCGTTCAATAAGGTTATGGAAGCTTACAAACTGCCAAAGGAAGATCCCGAGAAGGAGAAAAAGCTTCAGGAGGCACTTAAAAAAGCTGTTGAAACGCCTTTCGAACTTGTTGAATGTGCGAGAGATATACTCAAATACAGTGAAATTGTTGCAAAGTGGGGTAATCAGAACGCAGTATCTGATGCTTTCAGCGCCGCAGAATTGGCAAGAGCCGCTTGTAAGATAGGAGAATATAACGTTATGATTAACCTCAAGTCGATAACCGACGAAGAATTCAAAAATAAAATTTTGGATGAAATGTACGAAGTTATGGGAGAAGCAAAAGTCTACTACGAAAGAATACAGGAGTTGGTAAAAGAAAATGGGTTCACTAAGATTTGAAGTTTTAAAAACTGTTGGAAATGCAAGACGGGGAAGAATACACCTTCCGCATGGTGTTGTTGAAACTCCTACGTTCATGCCGGTTGGTACTAATGCGAATGTAAAGTTGGTCACTCCGCATATTTTGAAAGAAAACAATGTTCAGATAATTCTTTCAAACGCGTTTCATTTGTACCTCAAGCCGGGCTTGGATGTTATCCGCGAGTTTGGTGGGCTGCACAACTTCATGAATTGGGATAGACCTATTCTGACCGATAGTGGAGGATTCCAGGTCTTTAGCCTTAAGAAAGGTCAGAAGATCACAGATGATGGCGTGTGGATTATGTCTCCCACAGACGGGTCAAAACATTACATTACGCCGGAGTTGTCTATGGAAATACAGGCAACACTCGGCTCAGATATCGTTATGGCATTCGATTACTGCGCCGATCCCAAGGACGGGTATGAAGAAGCAAAAAGGTCTGTGAAGCTCACAACGAAATGGGCAAAGCGGAGTTTAGAACATTTAAGAAGAATTTCTCACCAGGCGATCTTTGGCATAATACAAGGCGCAGTATACGAAGACCTCAGAGAAATGAGTTTAAGAGAAATCACCGAATTGGATTTTGATGGATTCGCCATCGGTGGGCTAAGTGTTGGCGAACCACGAGAGGTTACTTTGAAAATGGTTGAGTTCGTAGGTCCAAAGATGCCTGAAAACAAACCAAGGTACTTCATGGGCGGTGGTTCACCCGATTTGTTGGTAGATCTGGTCGCAAATGGTGTTGATATGTTTGATAGCGTTTTCCCAACACGTGTTGCAAGACATGGGCTTGCAGTTACGTGGAATGGAAAATTCAACATCCGCTCAGCAAGGTACAAATATGATAAGACACCGATTGATGAAAATTGCACGTGCTACACTTGTCGCAATTTTTCAAAGGGCTACATAAGACACCTCTTTGATAGGGAAGAGGTACTCGGGCAGATACTATTAACCATTCACGACGTACACTTCATGATGGAATTCGGTGAGAAGATGCGCGAAAGCATAGAAAATGGTACCTTTTTTGAATTCAGAGAGAAGGTGAAAAAAGCGTATGAAAAGCAATCTTCGTAAGATTAACCTTCTTGTTGTTATTCTTACTTTTATAACGACTTCATTGCTGTACGCACAGTTCTACGAAAATCCCGTATATTTCACGTCGGGTAATAATACATTGATGTTTACAATCAAAATTCCACAGCAGTCTGATTGGGAGCTTGGAGTTTACTGGAGGCAGAGGCAGGGAACACTCTTTGGGGAGCTCGGTTACACAACGGACTCCACCTACGCAACAGGGACTATAAACTACAGGTTGGTCGATATTTCAAAGTTGTACGGGCTGAACCTGAAGCTTAAGTTACTCCCATTCGATGCTAAAGCTTTGAGCTTGGATGTCGGAGGATTGATTAAGATTTCGGATTCTTCCAGTTTAAGTTTTGCAATATACAATCTGATGCTCTACTCGGAAAGACAGGAACGCCTTTTGCCCAGTATGGAATCGGTTTTCGGCTGGTCTGTTACACCTCAGACAACTTTAAAATTTGGCTTGATGAATCTTGGGCTTGATTATTTGAAATTCAATTTAGGCTTCGTGTTATCTAAATTACTGCCACTTGACGAGGTAGTTCTTTCATACGTTCCAGTCTACGCACTCTCTGGAGGGATGATATACCATCTTGTCTACGGAAAGATGAAATTGCTGATTGATAACTACATAATCGAAGTGAGTGGATTTTACAATTTTGGTGAAAGCGTTTCGACTTACGAGGAACTGAAGTCGAATTATGGACTCAAAATAAGTCTTGGATTTAATATGTAGAATTGTGGGATATTTAGGGCAAGCACCGATGGTGGGAAGTGAGAAAATGGTTAAGATACTGGGAGAAGACGATGTTAGAAGGTCGCTTATGCGTATATCGCATGAGATATTAGAAAAGAACAAAGGTGCCGAAGATTTGGTGATAATCGGAATCATCACGCGTGGTTGGTATCTGGCTAAAAGGATAGCTAAGAATATATCGATGATAGAAGGTGTGGAGCTCCCAGTGGGGGCGTTGGATGTTGCACCTTTTAGGGATGACGAAAAGAGAACCACAAAGGAACAAGACAAAAGTATAATTGATTTCAATTTGCAAGGCAAGAAAGTGATTCTTGTCGACGATGTACTCTTCACAGGTAGAACGATTAGAGCGGCAATGGATGCGATCATCTCGCGTGGAAGACCGAAATCCATACAGCTTGCGGTTCTTATTGATAGAGGGCACAGAGAATTTCCAATAAGACCGGATTACGTGGGAAAAAACATCCCAAGCTCAAAAGACCTTGAAGTCGTTAAAGTCAGGTTGAAAGAAGTTGATGGTGAAGACGGAGTCTATATTTTAAAGGTGGGGGATGACATATGAGAGGGGATATAGAGTTCAGGGGTAGTTATGCACTCTTGAAGGTGTACCTCGGACCTGGTGAGCAAGTGAGAGTAGAACCTGGCGCGATGGTTTATATGAAAGGTCCAATCAACGTTGAGACGTCAACAGGTGGAGTGTGGAAGGCATTAAAGCGTGCGTTTCTCGGTGGCGAGAGCTTTTTCATGAATACTTATTATTCCTCAGGAAACGGAGAGCTCGGTATAGCTCCGGAACTACCTGGTGATATAGAAATCGTTCAGGTGAACGGTACGCTTTTTGTTCAGTCGACATCATTCTTGGCGAGTGATACGCAAGTTGATGTAGATGTCTCCTTCGGTGGATTTAAATCATTCTTTGCAGGTGAAGGCATCTTCCTACTCAAACTTCAAGGGTACGGTGATGTCGCAGTTTCTTCCTTTGGGGCTATTAAGATGATCGAATTGGGAGTAGGTGAGAAGCTAACCATTGATACAGGACACGTCGTAGCTTTTGATGGAAGTGTTAGCTACAATGTCAGAACCTTCGGCGGAATTAAGTCTACGCTTTTTGGTGGGGAAGGCTTGGTTTGCGATTTCACAGGACCCGGGAGAATATACGTGCAAACGAGAAATTATCCTGAATTTGTGGAGTGGATCAAATCCCTTGTTCCTCGAGATACTGGAAGCAGATAATAAAAACGTTCGGAGGTATTCTAAACTAACAAAAAATGAATGATCCTGTTAACTTGTAGTGATGGAAGACAATAGAACACAGATAACACGCGCAATATCATTGTTGTTCAGTTTCAAGAGATTTCTCACTACACAAAAGCTGTTCACGTACATTGGAAGATTGTCAATATTCTTAAATCCACGCTTGGCTCGTACAAAGTCTTGGAATAACGAAAACTTCGATTCACATTGATTGTTTTGCCCAAGTCTCACAACAATATGATTGATATTCTTGTATAGTATCTTCACTGCACCATATGCACCAAGTCCATCTGTAATTAGTTCGATTGTTCTTTCGTTGTTACCAAAGAACTTCTCTAACAATATCTTCACTTGACCCATATCGCGATATTTGGATACATGCCAAGCAACAATAAGATTCGAATCGTGCTCAACTAAGAACCAAACGTAGTACTTTTTGGATTTAAACAAAACGACAGTTTCATCACCATGGACTTTGAAAGCATCTACAGGAACGAGGATGGAAAAGAAACAAGACAACTTAAGGATCCACTTGTAGATAGCGACATGAGAGACTTTGATATTAAGTGAGTCTCTGATGGAACGCAAGGACACAGCTTTGAAATAAAGGACGAAGGCTTTAAGGACAATAAAGATAGGGAAACGGAAGAACTTGAAAGAGTCGAAAGGAAGAGGGACAAATTGAGGTAAGTTAGTTGGGATTTCGTCTCTGGTATGGCAAGAACGGCAACGGAACTTAACGAAGGCTTTTTTGATTTTGTGGATTTGCATAGTTTTTCCACAGACAGGGCATTTAGGATAAGGGAAAGAGAAGAGCTTGTGTTTTTTTGAATGAACAAGTCTGAAAGTGCGCTTACAGTCTTTGCAAAAGTATTGTTGGTTACCGTACTTATCATGACCGTTTTTGTAGATGTTGGTAGAGCCGCATTTGGGGCAAGAGACTACAGAATTCTGCATAGTGGAGTACCTCCTTTTTGTGAGAATTGATGGTGGGGGGTGTTCCACTAATAAGAAGATAATACGGTTTTTGGAAATTTTCAATACTTTTAGTTAACAGCATCAAATGAATCAAGGGAGGATTTCTTATGAGGCTCTTTGGAACTGATGGCATAAGGGGTGTGGTTAACGAAGAACTTACATCAGAAATAGCGTTTAGGTTGGGAAATGCACTTGGCAGATACATCAGTAACAGAATATTTATAGCTAAAGATACAAGAGCGAGCGGTGATATGCTCGAAGCGGCAATTATTGCCGGGGCTACTGCTGCGGGTGCCACGGTTTATCGATGCGGTGTTCTTCCGACCCCAGCGTTGGCGATAATAACGAAACTTGAAGATGCTGTGGGAGTGATGATTTCCGCTTCGCACAATCCTCCAGAATTCAACGGCTTAAAGGTCATCTCCAAAGGCTTTAAGCTTCCAGATGATGTGGAGGAAAATTTGGAAAAGCGGATGAAAGAGCTTCATTACGCTCCTTACAACGAGATAGGTTGCGTAGTTGACTACAAGCTTGCTTTTGAGGAATATGCAAACTACGTTATTCAACAATTCCCAAATTTAGATTTGTCAGGTTTGAAGATATTGGTTGATGCCGGAAATGGAGCAGCGTATGAAACAACACCTTATGTTTTAAAACAACTCGGAGCAAAAGTAGAAGTGATTAATAATAATCCGGATGGTTATAATATAAACGTAGATTGCGGTTCTACAAATCCAGACCATGCAAGAGAAAAGATGACAAGTCACAACCTTGCGATACTTCACGATGGTGACGCTGATAGATGTATTTTGCTAGATGAGAAAAAGCAGGAAGTTCATGGTGACAAAATATTAGGAATGTGTGCGGTCCAGATGAAAAGCGAGGGACGTTTGAAGAACAATGTAGTTGTGGGAACTGTGCTTTCTAACATGGGGCTTGAGGTCTTCCTTAAAAAGCACGGTATCAAACTTTTAAGGGCGAAAGTCGGAGATAGGTACGTTCTTGAGCAGATGATGGAACATGGTGCGGTCCTTGGTGGAGAGAGAAGCGGGCATATTATCTTCTTGGATAGGTCGACAACAGGTGACGGATTGATAACGGCATTGGAAACTATAAGGGTAATGATTCTAAAAGGGAAGAAACTATCTGAACTTGCTGACGAAATATCGGATTATCCACAAGTTATGCTCAATATCAAGTGCAAGAATAAACTTGTTGTTGAAAACAAAGAGGTAAGAGAACTGATTGAGAAATACAAACGAGAAGACACGGACATCGTCGTCAGACCGTCGGGAACCGAACCGCTTGTAAGGGTCTTTGTTCAGGGACCAGATGAAGAATACATTAATAATGTTGCATACGAAATAGCCAGTAAGATAGAAGAGCTTACCAACGGAGGTGAAAATGCATGACAAAGGAAGAACTAAAAAATGCTGTGTGGAACAAACTTAAGGAAGTTATTGACTGGGAGATAGGACTTGACGTGGTTACATTGGGTCTTGTTTACGATATACAGGTGGATGACCAAAACAATGTCAAAGTGCTCATGACGATGACTACCCCGATGTGCCCGCTCGCTGGTGGAATTATGGGTGATGCGGAAATGAAGATAAGGTCTATAGAGGGTGTTAATAATGTAGAAGTCGAACTCACATTTGACCCACCTTGGACACCTGATAGAATAGATCCAGTCATTCGAAAACAACTCGGGATTTAAGAACAGTGTTTTGAGTGCTCGAAGGCTCCATGAAGTTTTCTGAAATTGTTCGCACTTACAAGGAAAGAGGGCTTCCCGAGCGGGAGGCTCTTCTTTTGATTGGAAAAGTACTTGGAAAAAGGAAAGAATACGTAATTGCGCATTATGATGAAGAATGCCCAGATGAACAGCTTGATTCCATAATTCACCTGTTTGAGAAACGTCTCACAGGATATCCGCTGCAGTATATCGTTGGCGAAGTGGAATTTTACGGCAGGTTGTTTTACATAGAAGAAGGCGTGCTCATACCAAGGTGGGAAACAGAAGGACTTGTAGATTTGAGCCTGGAGTACATAAGAAAATACAAGCTGAGGAAAGTTTTAGACATAGGTGTTGGTAGCGGAGTGATAGCTGTGACCATTGCACTTGAGTGTGCTACCAACAAAGAATTGTCAACACTTGGTGTGAAAGTTCTCGGAACGGACGTTAACGAAAAAGCGATAAGACTTGCCAAGAAGAATGCGGAGAGATATGGTACAAGTTGTGAATTCAGACTTGGCAGCTATGCAGAACCGTTCCGAAAAGAGTGGGATAGTATAGAATTGGTAGTCTCTAATCCGCCGTATGTAAGGAATAATGCCAAACTCCAAAAAGAACTCGATTTTGAACCAAAAGAAGCACTCTTTGCTGGAGAGGATGGGCTGGACTTTTACAGAGAATTCTTCAATCGCTATGATATCTCAGGTAAAATTGTTATAATGGAAATAGGCGAGGACCAAGGTGAGAAATTAATAAGTTTAACCGGTGGAAAAATCTTAAAAGACCTCGCTGGAAAAGATAGATATTTGGTTATTGAGCCAAGAGATTGAGTCAAATTTCTAAAGTTTCAAAAAAGGGGTGAAGAAGCTATGAAAGTAGTCCTGATGCAGGATGTTCCGAAACTTGGAAAAAGAGGTCAGATAGTCAGCGTTTCCGATGGATACGCCAGAAATTTCCTTATTCCAAAGGGATTGGCTAAGGAAGCGACACCTGAAGTGATTAAAGAGTTGGAAAGACAAAAAGAAGAGGAAAAAAGAAGACAAGAAGAACAGAAAAAAGCAAGTGAAGAGCTCCTTGCCGAACTTCAAAAACACCTCTTTAAAATCAAAGCAAAAGCTGGCGAGGGCGGTAAGTTATTTGGTTCGCTTACAAATTCGAACATCGCAGAGGAAATAGAAAAAATCTTAGGAAGGGAGTTTGACAAAAGGTGGATATCACTTGATACACCTATAAAAAGCGTGGGACTCTACGACGTGGTTGTTAAATTACCCGGCGGTGTTTCTGGAAAAATTAAAGTTGAAGTAGTGAGGGGCGAAGATTAATAGACCAAGATCCTAAATGCGCTGAAAAAGGAGTTGAAGATGCAAAGATATGAACATAGTAGCTTTTTCCAAGGCACTTTATTCCACATGGATTTACTACTCACCTGAGCGCATACTATTTGACGCAGGTGAAGGCGTAGCAACGATGTTAACAAATAAAATATACGCAGTTAAGCACATCTTTTTGACGCATGGTCATGTTGACCATATATCAGGTCTATGGTCGATAATCAACACAAGAAACAATGCAATGGGCGATAGAGAAAAACCTTTGACCATTTATTATCCTTCGGGAAACAAAGGCATAGAACTGTACGCAGATTTCTTAAGGAGAGCAAACAGCGAACTACGATTTAAACTCCAGTTTGTGCCTCTCAAAGAAGGTGAAAAGGTTCCATTGAGAGATTCTGAAACAACGAATCGTTATATAAAACCATTTAGTGTTCTGCATACTTACAGCGAAGCGGCATTCGGTTATCACCTTGTCGAGGTCCGCAAAAGGTTGAAAGCAGAATACAGGGACCTTTCGAAAGAAGAAATAACAAGGCTTGTCAAGACTTATGGAAGCGAGCAAGTGACGGAAACGTACGAAAAAAAGGTTCTGACTATCTCGGGCGACACGATCTTGTTGAAAAAAGAAGACATACAAGACACCGAAATCCTCTTTCACGAGTGCACTTTTCTAAAGAAAGAGGACAGAAAATTCAACAACCACGCATCACTCGAAGAAGTAATAGAACTTGTGAAAGAGGCAAATGTTCAAACGCTCGTCCTTTATCATATATCTTCCAGATACATAAGAAGCATGGAGAAGGTCATCAGGAAAATACAGATCCCGGGAACAAAGATATTGTACGTCCATCCTGAGAGAATATTTGAACTCTAATAGAAAAGGGGATGAAGTTGGGATTTGAGGAATATAATATTCGTCAGTGATTTGCACATCGGAGATGGAAACGGTAAAGATGATTTCACACAAGACGAACTTTTTACTAACTTCATAAATGAGTGGAACGGTTTGGAAAACCCAGAGCTTGTTATTGTAGGTGACGGGTTTGAGATTCTCGAGTCCGAATACATTAGGCATGCTGGGTTAAAACCGTTCTGGGAAATTGTTCATTCACTTGATGGAAAACTTATAGATTCTATAGAGCAAGCTCATCCCAAAGTATTTGATGCTCTGGCAAAATTTAAAGGAAAAGTTACATACGTGGTTGGTAACCACGATTACTATATTTTAGGAAATAAAACGCTGCAAGAAAGGCTAAAGGAAAAGATAAGGAATCTCGAAATAGTCCCGTACTACTACGATGAGCAAACACAGATCCTAGCGGTACATGGAAATCAGTTCGATGCTATCAACAAGTTTACCGAAGTCAACGGTGAGATAATCCCTCCACTTGGTGATTTTATCTCAAGGTACATGATGATAAACTTCGACGACGTGTTGAGAGAATATTTGCCAGAAGAAGTAGTGAGCGACTACGATAACGTCAGACCTTCACTCGATGTTTTCCAATGGCTTGAACAGATTTCGAAATTGTATGAAACGAGCGTCGATTTACTGAAGTTGTGGATAGACAACTTCATAACCATGATGCGCGAAGATGAGGCTAAGTACTGGATGAAAAAAAGGTACCCGTTGATGAGTAACTTGTCGATACTATTTTTGAACAAAATTGGCGGAATAAAACTTGGTGAGTTATTGGTACGCGGGGTTATGAAAGCACGAAATGTTAGGAAAACGGATTATTTGAAAAAGGCTGCGATTAAGATATTCAAAGATCCGGAGTGGTTTTTCAAGAATATGGATGGGTATTTAAACGAAACTTTTCTTAGCAAGCCTTTTGAAGACATACAAGGTATTGTGATGGGACATAACCACAAACCTGGTTTTGACTTGATTAAAATAAAAGACGATGTGAAGTTTTACGTGAACTGTGGTTCTTGGAAGCCCGTTGTCGAAAGAAAGTCAAAGAATATTTTCCAAAGATTCTTTGAAATATTCTACGCTATTGCTCGTGTTGATGCCTCAGGTGAAATTGAAATTGTCACAGGTTCTGTCAACAAGTTAAGAAAGAGGGAAGTGATTGTTTGAAGGTTATAACCACTCACAACAATCCAGATTTTGATGGGTTTGCTTCTTGTGTAGGTATGAAAAAACTCCATCCGGACTTTGAAATCGTTATCTCTGGGGTTCCCATGCAGAACCTTAAAGAATACCTACGACTTTACGAGGACGAATTTCCCTATTTAACAAGTGATCAGATTGCGAAGGTGGAAGAGGGTATAGAGGAACTGATAATCGTCGATACGCCAGGCTTGGAGAGAATCGGTGATGAGATAAAGAAGAAACTAAGACCTGATGCCAAGATAACGATAATTGACCATCACCCCGATATAAGAGGTTCTGATAGTTCAGAAAATAGCACAAGTACGCTCGGATATGGTATCACTAAAATCTTTCGACAAACAGGAGCTGCCGCAAGCATCGTAACGAAAATGTTGAGGGAACACGGGGTTAAACCAAATAGAATAGAAGCTACCTTGCTTGGGATTGCCATATACGAAGACACTGGTAATCTGCTCTTCTCAAGCACAACGTTGGATGATATCGATGCAGTTAGATATCTATTTGAAAGCGGTTTAGAGGTAGAAATAGTAGCCGAATACGTGAAATTTGATCTGACGATAGACCAGAAATTACTACTCCAAAATTTACTACAGAACACGCAAACTTACACCATAGACAATCATATCATTACGATAACGCATGCGGAAACCGAAAAATTCGTAGGTGGGCTTTCTGCGGTCGTTGCAAAATACTGGTATGCTCAAGAACCGGAGACGCTGATCGCAGTGGTGAGAATGGGAAAGAAAGTCTTTATCGTGGGAAGGACGAAGTCTCCCGATGTGGACATAAGAGGCTTGATGAGTGAATTTGGAGGTGGAGGACATAGGCAGGCAGCTTCTGCGACGCTCTCGATGGTGGCTGTCGAAGAGGTCATACACAAGGTTTTGAATACACTTCCAAAATACATTTCATCAGGCCTCAAGGCTAAAGACATCATGTCTTCACCTGTTAGAACGGCGTTGGCATCGGAAACAATAGAAGAGGTTAACAAAACAATGGAAATAACCGGGCACAACGGTATACCAATTGTTGAAGGTAATAAGCTTGTTGGGATTGTTACTAAAAAGACGATAGAAAAGGCTATTAACCACGGTTTAGGCAAAAGACCCGTTAAATCGGTAATGACATCGAAGCTTATAACGGCAAAGACAGACACACCTGTAAGTACTCTCAAAAAGCTGATGATCGAGCACGACGTCGGGAGAATACCTATCTTGGATGAAAACAATATACTTGTTGGAATCGTTACAAGGTCAGATATCATCAGGGCAAGTCAAAAGCAACCGGTTCAAACACCTCAGGAAAGCGAAGTTAGCTTTAATTTCAAGAATGTAACTGATATTATATACGAAAGGCTCGACAAGAGAATTGTCAACTTGTTGAGACTCATTGGTATTTATGGACATGAATTGAAGATGCCAGTCTATGTAGTGGGTGGATTTGTCAGGGACTTATTATTAAATATACCTAATTACGATATAGATATAGTCGTAGAGGGGAATGGGATTGAGTTTGCAAAGTACGTGGGCAAACAGCTCGATGCGATTGTTGTCCCTTACGAGAAATTTTATACTGCAACGTTGGTATTTAAAGATGGTTTCAAAATAGATATTGCAACAGCGCGAACGGAATACTATGAAAAGCCAGGAGAACTTCCACAAGTTGACGTGAGCACGATAAAGAAAGACCTGTACCGAAGGGATTTCACAATAAACGCAATGGCAATAAAGTTGAATCCCAACGAGTTTGGAGTGCTCTATGACTTCTTTAACTGCCAAAGAGACCTTCAAGAAGGTATCATAAGGATACTTCACAACTTGAGTTTCATAGAAGACCCTACTCGCATGATTAGGGCTGTCAGGTTTGAAACAAGGTACAACTTCAGAATAGAAGAACATACATTGGACATTTTGAAAAAGAATCTGGAGGGCAAATATTTAGAAAGGGTTTCAGGATCGAGGATAAGGCAGGAGATAGAAAAGATATTGGAAGAAAGAGAGCCGATGAAAGCAATCAGACGTTTAGCAGAACTTGGGATTTTAAAACACATCTTTCCAAAAACATACTACACACCTACTATGGATGAAAAACTGGAACGAGTCTTTAAGTTTTTGCCAAGTGTCAAAGAAAGGTACCAAAACATCAGTGATTTTTACGCGATATCAACGGTTCTTCTGGAGTTCTACGACAAAGAGACTCTGGATGACATGAGAAACCGCTACGGTTATCCAAAGAAGTTCATTGAAAGTTTGAAATTCACTGAGAATATGATGATGCCTTTAAAGTCGATGATCGAAACGCGATTGAATTTTTCAGATATCTACAAAGTGATTGGCAAAGGCAATCCGTACATCTTTATCCATCTCTCGGCATACCTTGAAGAGGATGACCAAGAATACCTAATAACTTACATAGACGCTATTCTTAACACAAAACTTGAGAAAGTCTCTGGTAAATACGTTATTGAAAGATTTAGTCTCAAATCCGGACCTGTTATAAACGAGATTTTGGAAAGACTGTACGCAATGAAATTGGACAATCCAAAACTTGATGAGATTCAAACCGTTGAAAAAATCGCTGAACAGTTCCTGAAAAACCTTGAGCAGGCGGAAATTTCAGAAAACCAAAAGACATGAGCAGATCAGTAGACTAAAGTTGTGTGGGTGAGAACTGGTGTCAGGAAGTTCTATAAGGCGCTTTATACCGTTTGTGATGTTCTTTTTTATGTTTTTCTACATCATTTACGGTCTTGTAAAAGTTCAGGTCATAGACCAACCAAAACATAGGGCTTTGCTCAATTCTTTGCTTGAGCGGAGTGTTTACAGTAAAGGGTTACGTGGAGCGATATACTCTTCAGATGGTGTCAAAATTGCTTGGAGTGAAAGAATACCAACACTCGTTTTGAAAAAATACACTGCGGAAGATGAGAAGAAATTACGAAAATATATTGATGATTCACAGCTTGCAATCTTAAAAAACAACGGTAGTGTTGAAGTTAGCTGGGAACAAGCTTTTGTTTTGCAGAGTATGGGATACGAAATTATCCCCACTGAACGACGAAAGTCTTATGGCTTCCTCTATCATATAGTTGGTAGCGTTAACAAGGACGGAGAAGGTATTTCTGGGCTTGAATATGTTTACAACGATGTACTAAAAGGCAAATTATCCGTCTCATACGGCATCAGGTCACCGGGTGGTAAATACCAGCAAAGCATCATAGAAAGCTTCGGAGAGAATGGCCTTGATTTACAGACAACGATTAACTTTAAACTCCAAAAGTACGCTTACGACCTGCTCAGTGAACTTGCAACTCCTTCTGTTATCATTGTAAGCAATGTTCAAACAGGTGATATTCTCGCAATGGCTTCCTATCCTGCACCGGAGGTAGATTTAAACGGGGTAGATGTTCTCACATGGGAAAAGCTCGTCAACGATCCACTGAAGCCTCTACTAAACAGGGCAATATCAAACGTTTACCCGCCAGGTTCGACGTTTAAAGTTGTCACTGCGATAGCCCAGCTGCTCTATAGCCATCCTAATACAATAACGTGCAACGGAGTTTTCAGATATAGAGATTCAAAGGGGAGAGTGACAGCAACTTACAAAGATTGGCTAATTACGGGACATGGAGTTGTGGATTTGAGGAAGGCCATTCGAGTATCTTGTAATGTTTACTTCTATAACGCAGCTTTAGATGTTGGAATTGATAAACTTATTACCGTTGCAAAGGCATTTTACCTTGACCAAAAAACTGGCATAAACTTGCCCGGAGAAGTTGCCGGAACGCTACCAACTCCCGAGTGGAAATTGAAAAAATTAGATGAGAAATGGTATCCAGGAGACACAATCTTATTTGGAATCGGGCAGGGATTTCTTGACCTCACTCCGATTCAAGTGCTGAGCCTTTACAACACCGTAGCTAACAAAGGGCTGTTTGTTAGACCCAAATTGGTTTTGAATGAGGAAGTTTCAACTAAGAAAATACCGCTGAACGTTCCAGAGAACGTTTGGAACACTTTAATAGATGGGTTAGAACAGGTGACAACAGTTCAAGGTCCTGCTTCCAGCGGTGGAACGGCTGCGAAAAGTTTCCAAGGTTTCGAAATCACAGTTGCTGGTAAGACGGGAACTGCACAAACCCACAGTGGTCCTCCCCATGCTTGGTTTGTGGGTTTTGCACCTTCAAGAAATCCGAAATATTCGGTCCTGGTGCTGGTAGAAAACGGAGAAAGTGGTGGACATAACGCAGCTCCACTGGCTCGCAAAGTCTTTGATTTCATGTTACAGAACGGTTTTTTTTGATGAAAGTAGTGAAGAAAACAAAAAGTAGGAGGTTGGTCAGAAGGTTATGAAAATAAAGGCTCTTTACTTCAAAAACGATAAGTGTGGAGTGTGTATTGCGTTCTTACCGAAAATGAAAAGAATATCTGAGGAATACAGCCTCGAGTTAGAAGTCGTCGATGTAGTTGAGAAACCAGAGATAGCAGGTCAGAACATGGTTTTTACAGTTCCAACTATTATTTTTTTAGACGACGAAGGAAACGAGCTGAAGAGATTCGCAAGGAATTTTTCTGAATTTGAAATAAGGGAATATATCCAGAGAATGTATGATATACTTGGAATTGAGCTGGATGCAAAGTGAGTTTAAAGTTTCAACTCTTCACAAGGGGGTGTGAGCATGGAAAAAGTGATAGGTATACTGAGATTTGCGTTGATGCGAGAAATTGAAGGTAGAGAATTTTACAAAGAGAAAGCAAAAAAGGTTTCCAGCAAGGAAGTCAAAGAACTTCTTGAAGGTCTTGCAAGCATGGAGGAGGACCACATCAAGTTCATTGAAAACTTGATGAAAAAGGTTGAGAACAACGTGGAAATAACACTGGATGATGCACAGCAAGCGATAGTTCGCACGGACTTTTTTGAAGGAAGAGAAAAATCAGAGATGGTAAATGGAACACTAGACCAGATGGCGAATGATCTTGCCATACTTAGAATGGCATACCTGATTGAAGAAGATTTTGAGAAGTTCTACAAAGAGAGTGCACAGAAAGTGTCAGATTTGGAGATGAAGAAAATCTTGGAATTACTTGGGAATTGGGAAAATGGTCATAAAAAAGTCTTGGAGGATGCTTACGAAGAGGCAAAAAGAAATTACTGGAATCAGCAGGGCTTTGAACCGCTCTTTTAATCTAAAATAAATCAAATCAGAGGCTTGGGGAAACCTGAGCCTCTGGTTTTTATTTTCAGCAGTTGACATTTATTATAAAGTCTCCATGGAAATAGTGCTTTCTCTGGCTTTTGAAAAGAGATGTTGTGGTATAATACTTAAGAATTCGGTTTGCATTTTAGAAATAGCGGAGGGAGTTTTATGGATAGGGGTGCAAAAGATCGAAAAAAGATCTCTCTTTTTCTTTTCTTGCTACTTGTTGTATTGAATGCAGACCAGATGGTAATGAGTCCTGTGATTGGAATGATAGAGAAAGAATTCAATATCACGGATTCACACATAGGACTCATCGGAGGAGTCTTTAGTATTGTTGGTGCACTCATCAGCTTGATCTGGGGATATTTAACAGACAAGTACAGTAGAAAATGGTTACTGATAGGCTCAATCCTTGTTGGTGAAGTTCCTTGTTTGCTAACTGCTATTTCCGGTTCTTACGGCGAACTGTTCTTTTGGCGAGTTTTAACAGGAATTGGAATTGGTGCTTCATTCCCAATATCTTATTCACTTGTCGGGGACCTTTATGGTCATAGGGAAAGAGGTAAGATAGTATCTGTATTAGGGCTTGCCTCAACTGTCGGAAGTATAGTAGGAATGCTTGTAGCAGGTTACACTGCCAATATTTTTGGATGGAGGATACCGTTCATACTCGTTTCCGCTCCAAATCTTCTTTTGATACCTTTAATAATCAACGTGCTCCAAGAACCAAGACGTGGTGCGAGCGAAGAAGGTTTCTCTGAGACACAAGCGGATTATTCTTATACCATAAAGCTTTCGGATTATACTCAGCTTGTAAAAATCAAAACAAACCTTCTACTTTTTCTGCAAGGTATCGCAGGTACAATACCCTGGGGTGCTATTCCCTATTTCATGATAGAATTCTTCAGGCGTGAAAAGTCCATGGATTTAAACCAAGCAACGACGATGTTCCTGCTTTTTGCACTTGGAAGTATCGCTGGTAATATCGCAGGAGGTTTTATTGGTGAGAAGATTTATAGGCGCTCAAAGAAATTGGTTCCGCTTGTCTCTGCAATAACGACGATATTGGGTGTTTTTCTAACAGTGAGTGTTTTTAGGTACTCGTACACATCTAACACATCTAATAGCTTGTTAGGGTTCTTAACATTTGGAATGCTTGGATTCATCGCTGCTGCAATGGATTCGTACACTGGTCCGAATGTGAAAATGATGTTGCTGAATGTGAATGAACCAAAGGACCGTGGCCGAATCTTCTCGATATTTAATCTAACGGATTCAGTTGGTACTGGAATCGGAAGGTTCGTTGGTGGTTCGTTATCTGTTACTTTGGGAACTTTGGGAGCAGCGTTGGAAATCACAGCGTACTTTTGGCTTGTTTGTGGTTTCCTACTCATGCTTTCTGCGTGGTATTTTGAGGTAGAAGTAGAGGCACTCAATAAAAAGATGAGGGAACTTGCTATGGAAATGGCAAGTCAAACGCTTGATGCGAACAGTTCTTCGGAAGGAATGAAGGAATAAAAACAAAAAAATGGCGGAGGCGGTGGGACTCGAACCCACACGGTGGTTTGACCACCACCGATTTTCAAGACCGGCTCCTTAGCCAGTTCGGACACGCCTCCGTCCAGCACGAAAGATTATACAACAACTCTTTGATATCGTCAATAGCCATGCTGCACAGGTTGTGATAAAAGGTGAGAAGGAGGTATAAAGATGAAAGAACTCAGGGAACTAAGCAAGTACCTAAAAAGGAAGATAACTGGTAAAACACTATACGCTCTACCGCGTCAGTGGATTATTTCAAATTACCCTGGAAAGCTTTCCATAAAGGACGGTAGGTATTTTGTTGACCCTTATGAGTACTACTCAATAGTTATCGACACTATATTGGAACACGATAAGGGTTTGGATTATTCGAAATCACTTGCGCTCTTAAACGGCGAAAAAGATGCGAGTTGGCTAAGAAAAGCAAAAATGTACGGTGCTCTGCCAAGGGCAACGGTTGCATACAACCACAAAGGGTTCGGTGCATTTGAACCAGAAGACATCTTTGGATATCGGGAATCAGGAACATTTCTCAAAATGATAGGCCTTTTGCCTTATCTAAAACAGATGGGTATAAACGTACTCTACATGCTTCCTATTTCTAAGATGAGCGATGTTTTCAAAAAAGGAGAGGTTGGCTCTCCTTACGCGGTGAAAAACCCTGTAGAACTTGATGAAAGCTATGCGGATCCACTTCTTGATGGAATAAAATTAGAAGAACAATTCAAAGCTTTGATTCAAGCTGCTCATGTGCTTGGAATAAGGGTGGTCTTGGATTTCATCCCGCGTACAGCCGCAAGGGATAGTGACTTGATAAAATCTCATCCAGACTGGTTCTACTGGATAAAGATAGAAGAGGCAGCGAGTTACAGACCACCACACATACCACAACTCCCGTTTAAAATTCCAGACACAGAAGACTTAGAGATAATCTACTCATCGGAAGAGGTGAAAACACACCTTTCAAAATTCACCTTGTCTCCCGATAAGATCGATAAAGAAAAGTGGGAAAAAGTCAAGAAGATGGAAGGCGATATACTTTCAAATATAGCTAAAGAATTTGGAATCATCACCCCTCCCGGTTTCTCCGACTGGGTTAACGATCCACAACCAACGTGGGATGATGTGACGTTTCTGAGGTTGTATCTCGACCATCCGGAGGCGAGCGCAAGATATGTGAGTAAAGACCAACCACCTTATATTTTGTTTGATGTTATAAAGTCAAGCAAATTCCCTGGCAAAAAGCCCAATAAAAAGCTCTGGGAGTACATAGCGAATATCATACCAACCTATCAGAAAAAGTACGGTATCGATGGTGCAAGGATAGATATGGGGCATGCATTACCATCTCAGCTTCAAGATATGATAATTTCAGCTGCCAGAGAAATCGACCCAGCTTTTGGATTTATCGCAGAAGAGCTGGAAATGAAAAACGACAAGAAAGCTAAGTTGGAAGGGTACGACTGCATACTTGGTAATAGCTGGTATGCAGCAGCAAGACCTTCGGAATTGTACAAATTTATCGAAGAAATAACGCCTAACCTCGAGGTTCCGTATATAGCATCGTGTGAAACCCCGGATACACCAAGAATTGTGGCAAGAGAAAACGGAAGTAAATTAAAGTACCTTGCACCAGCACTATTGTACCTATCACCGAACTCAATAGCATATATAAACTCAGGTCAAGAAATAGAGGAAATTCAACCCATGAACTTAGGTCTTGATAACACCATATATGGAAAAACTGTCTTGCCACCTGATGACCAATTTTACGGAAAACTTGCGTTCTTTGACTACTATGCTTTGCACTGGGAGAATTCAAAAGATGATATGTTCAATTTCCTCAAATGGGTTTTGACTATACGTGATGAGATAGCTGACTTTATGGATTCGGAGTTTAGATACGTGTATCTGAACTACCAGGATGGGACAACCGCAAACTACAGTTATTGGAAAGACGACAAAGGAGTAATAGTTCTTGGAAACTTGGACTTCGCTCATGAAAAGTACATCGAAATCTTGGTAAATGAAACCGTTGGTAGAAATATAGAAATAAGAAGTGTTACAATCGCAACAAGACATGGGAAAAGGAAAATGACGTACGGTATAGGAAACACCATACCTGTAAACCTGATGGCTGGCGATTTTGTGATTCTGTTTGTCAATTGGGAATAGTGTTCTAAACTACCACTTTCAACATGTTGGCGCGCTCAGATGAGCGCGCTTTTTTTATTGTATAGCTCGCTACACGTACAAACCAACTTGGAGTTTCTGAGCGGTAAAATAAGATAAAGATCTTAATCAAATTCAGCACGAAGACAAATTAGGTTGTACAAATTTTAATTTATGATAAAATTTAATATTGAAGCTGCAAAAGGAGGGAAAGCTTATGAAAGTGAGTATTTACGGAGCCGGAAGGGTTGGTGTAAGTGTTGCTTTTTCACTTTTGCACTATTCAATAGTGGATAAGATTGTTATGGTGGACATAGACAAGAACAGAAGTATTGGTGAAGCGATGGATCTTCTACATGCTTCTGGAGTTTTCAAGTATTGCAATATATACGCAGGTGATCCATCAGATATCATAGATAGCGATTTTGTTGTGATAACTGCTGGACGAGCACAAAGACCAGGTGAAACAAGATTGGACTTGTTGATTGACAATGTGAAAATCATAAAGTCTATCTCAGAAGATATAAAAAAGTACGCTAAGGACAGTATCGTAATTAATATAACTAATCCGGTAGATGTACTAACGTACTTAATATGGGAGTTCACTGAATTCGACCCCAGAAAGATCATTGGAACTGGGACGACGCTTGATACTCTTAGACTACGGACTTTGTTAGCTCAGCAATGTGGAGTTTCATCCGCCAGTATCCATGCTTACATCATCGGCGAACACGGTGATAGTGAGTTCATGCCATTATCTAGTGCAACAATCGGCGGAGTTTTGTTAAGAGATTACTGCGCAGACTGTGATATGAAAGCCGAAGGTTCATCAACTTGTTTGGACTTCGAAAAGATAGTTGAGGAAGTAAGAACTGCTGCTTACAAAATTATCGAGAAGAAAGGGGCTACAAATCTGGCAATTGGTGCCATAACAGCAAAACTAATAGATAGTATTTGGAAAAACGAAAAGAGGGTTTGGACACCTTCAGTGCTTATCGATGACGTGTACATCGGGTTCCCTGCAGTTTTAGGTCGAAACGGGGTAGAAAAGATTGTAAAGCTGAAATTAGTCGATGAAGAGCAGGAATTGCTTGAACACTCCAAAAGCGTTATCAGAAAGGCTATTGAAGAAATTAAGAAAGTCTTAGAGACGAAAAATTCACCCCTTGACAGAATTAGTGGTACATAGTAAAATGTGTATCGCTTGACGGCAAAGAATTAGTGGGTGCGTAGCTCAGTGGGAGAGCGCTTCCTTGACGCGGAAGAGGTCGTAGGTTCAATCCCTGCCGCACCCACCAGTTTTTTATGGAACTACAAGCTAAAGCAAAGCGCTGGGGCGTCGTCTAATTGGCAGGACCCTGGACTTTGGCTCCAGTTGTGTAGGTTCGAGTCCTACCGCCCCAGCCAAATTGCAGAAAGTCTAAAGAAAAAGCCGGGCGCGTTTGCGCCCTTTATTTTGGATTTTGTAAATGGCTTAAGTGTGCTTAATATTTTATACCCTTATCAGAAACGCCCGACTGAGTGTTCGAAACAAAAAATTCACACGGGCTTTATTGTATTTTCTAAAATAGGCGGTTATAATATCTCACGAATGTAGAGTTTGAAGGGAGGGTTAAGATGCCAACTATTAATCAGTTAGTAAGACACGGAAGGGAAAAAGTTAAGGAGAAATCCAAATCACCAGCACTCCAGGGACACCCACAGAAAAGAGGAGTTTGTGTTAGGGTTTCTACAATGACCCCAAAGAAACCAAACTCCGCTTTGAGAAAGATTGCAAAAGTAAGACTTTCAAACGGTATCGAAGTCACGGCATACATCCCAGGTATTGGACACAATCTTCAGGAACACTCAATCGTTCTCGTCAGAGGCGGAAGGGTTAAGGACTTACCAGGTGTTAGATACAAGATCATCCGCGGAACCCTTGACGCAGCTGGTGTTGAGAACAGACGCCAGAGCAGGAGTAAGTACGGTGCAAAGAGGCCAAAAGCAGGCGCAGCTGCTGCAGCAAAGGGTAAGAAATAAGGAGGGAATTAGATGAGGCGAAGAAGAGCCGAGGTTAGGGTAGTCCCACCAGACCCAGTCTACGGAGAAGTTCTTGTGACTAAGATGATTAACAAAGTTATGTGGGATGGGAAAAAGTCGATTGCTCAGAAAATAGTTTACGGAGCTATCGAAATACTCGAGCAGAAGACAGGAAAAAGCGGAATAGAAGTTTTCAAGCAAGCGGTAGAGAACGTTAAACCAATTGTAGAAGTTAGACCGAGAAGGGTTGGCGGTGCAACGTACCAAGTTCCTGTCGAAGTTCAGGAACCAAGGAAAACAGCTCTTGCCATCAGATGGATCGTCGATGCAGCAAGAGCAAAGAAAGGTAAGCCAATGAAAGAAAAACTCGCTGAAGAGCTTCTAAATGCATATAACAACACAGGTACAGCTATTAAGAAGAGAGACGACGTCCACAAGATGGCTGAAGCAAACAGGGCGTTTGCGCACTTCAGATGGTAATTTGAAAAACAAAACAGGAAAGTGCCTTCGAGGAGGAAACTATGGAAGAGATAAAGGCTTTATATGTTGACTTGGATAAGCTTAGAAACATTGGAATAATGGCTCATATCGACGCTGGTAAGACAACAACTACCGAGCGTATCCTGTTTTTCACTGGAAGAAAGCACACCATCGGAAGTGTTGATGATGGAACAGCTACGATGGACTGGATGATACAGGAAAAAGAAAGAGGTATCACAATCACCTCGGCTGCGACAACGTGCTTTTGGAAAGGTCACAGAATAAACATTATCGACACACCGGGCCACGTCGATTTCACAATTGAAGTCGAAAGGTCACTGAGAGTTCTTGACGGTGCAATAGCAGTTTTTGATGCGACCGCTGGTGTTGAACCACAGTCTGAAACGGTTTGGAGACAGGCTGATAAATACAACGTTCCAAGAATTGCGTTCATGAACAAGATGGATAAAACAGGTGCAGACTTTGAAATGGCCGTCCAGACCATGGTTGAAAGACTCAGTGCTCATCCAATTCCAGTCCAGATACCGATGGGTGCGGAAAGCGATTTTAAAGGTATTATTGACCTGATTCAGATGAAGGCCATCAGGTGGTTGAACCCAGAAGGAACTGAGTATGTCTATGAAGATATACCTGAAGAATGGCTCGAAAAGGCTGAAGAAGCAAGAGAGGATATGATTGAAAAAATAGCCGAAGTAGACGACGAAATCATGATGCTTTATCTTGAAGGTGAAGAACCAACGGAAGAGCAGATCCACGATGCACTGAGGAGAATTACAATAGGAAATCTAGGAACACCGGTATTCTGCGGTTCAGCAAAGATGAACGTTGGAATTCAACCACTTCTGGATGGTGTTATCAGGTATCTTCCATCCCCACTCGATTTACCACCTGTCAGGGGATTTGACAAGAACGGAAACGAAGTTCAGGTATTTCCAAAAGAAGATGCACCCTTTGTTGCTTATGCTTTCAAGATACAGACAGATCCGTATGTTGGTAAGCTCACGTTCTTGAGAGTCTACAGCGGACGCTTGGAAAAGGGAAGCTACGTTATTAACACCACAAAAGGTGTGAAGGAACGTGTCTCAAGGTTGATATTCCTGCATGCTGATAAACGAGAGGATGTTGAATACGTTAGGGCAGGAGACATCGTTGGCGTTATAGGAATGAAGAGCACGATAACAGGCGACACGGTTTGTGAAGAAGGTACACACGTCATCCTTGAGAAGATGGAGTTCCCAGAACCAGTTATATCTATTGCGATTGAACCAGAAACAAAGGATGATGAAACGAAACTTTCAAAAGCCTTACAGGCTCTTCTTGAAGAAGATCCATCGCTTAGAGCGTACGTCGACCAAGAAACCGGAGAAACAATTCTTGCTGGTATGGGCGAGCTCCACTTGGAAATCATAGTTGACAGACTTAAGAGAGAGTTCAACGTAAACGTCAGAGTTGGCAAACCACAAGTGGCCTACAGAGAAACAATAACCAGACCAGTCAAAGCGGAAGGTAAGTACATTAGGCAGAGTGGTGGTAGAGGTCAGTACGGACATGTCATCGTTGAATTCGAGCCATTAAGTCTTGATAAGACATTTGAGTTTGAAGATAGAACAGTTGGCGGTGTTATACCGAAACAGTACATACCGGCAATTGAAGAAGGTATCAGGGAAGCCATGCAGGTTGGAGTTTTGGCAGGTTACCCAGTTGTCGGAGTAAAGGCTACCCTCGTCGATGGTTCATACCACGAAGTCGACTCATCCGAAATGGCGTTCAAAATAGCTGCAAGCATGGCATTTAAGGAAGCGATGGAAAAAGGCAGTCCCGTTCTTCTGGAACCAATAATGAAAGTTGAAGTAACCACACCAGAAGAATACATGGGTAACATCATTGCAGACTTGAACTCCAGAAGAGCGCACATCGAGGCGCTTGAAAACAGAGGACACTTGAGAATTGTAAGGGCACTTGTGCCGCTAAGTGAAATGTTTGGCTACGCTACAACGCTGAGGTCACTTTCTCAAGGAAGAGCAAATTATGTAATGGTACTTTCCCACTACGACAAAGTGCCTGACAAGGTTGCTGAAAAGATATTGAAAGGTGCTTAATACCGATATCAATAAAAAAACAAAAACTATACTCCACCATAGGTGAAGAAGGAGGGTCAAAGGTATGGCAAAGGAAAAATTTGTAAGAACCAAACCTCACATGAACGTTGGTACGATCGGACACATCGACCACGGTAAGACAACACTTACAGCAGCTATTACAAAGTACTGTTCGTTCTTCGGATGGGCAGACTACACACCATACGAAATGATTGACAAAGCACCGGAAGAAAGGGCAAGAGGTATCACCATCAACATCACACACGTTGAATACCAGACAGAAAAGAGACACTACGCACACATCGACTGTCCAGGTCACGCTGACTACATTAAGAACATGATCACTGGTGCAGCTCAGATGGACGGTGCAATCCTTGTCGTTGCTGCAACAGATGGTCCAATGCCACAAACAAGGGAACACGTTCTTCTTGCAAGACAGGTTAACGTTCCAGCAATGATAGTTTTCATTAACAAAGTTGATATGGTTGATGACCCAGAACTTGTTGATCTTGTTGAAATGGAAGTCAGAGACCTCCTCAGCAAATACGAATTCCCTGGTGACGAAGTTCCAGTAGTTAGAGGATCAGCTCTCAAAGCGATAGAAGCACCAAACGACCCGAACGACCCAGCATACAAACCAATCAAAGAACTCCTTGACGCAATGGATACATACTTCCCGGATCCAGTTCGTGAAGTTGACAAACCATTCCTTATGCCAATTGAAGACGTCTTCTCCATCACTGGTAGGGGTACGGTTGTCACTGGAAGAATCGAACGTGGTGTAATCAAACCAGGCGTTGAAGCAGAAATCATCGGTATGAGCTACGAAATTAAAAAGACAGTTATCACAAGTGTTGAAATGTTCAGAAAAGAACTCGATGAAGCAATCGCTGGTGACAACGTTGGATGTCTGCTCAGAGGTATCGACAAGGACGAGGTTGAAAGAGGACAAGTTCTTGCAAAACCAGGCTCCATTACACCTCACAAGAAGTTCAAAGCAAACATCTACGTTTTGAAGAAAGAAGAAGGTGGACGCCACACGCCATTCACAAAAGGTTACAAACCACAGTTCTACATCAGAACAGCAGACGTTACAGGTGAAATCGTTGACCTTCCAGCTGGAGTCGAAATGGTCATGCCCGGTGATAACGTCGAAATGACAATTGAACTCATCTACCCAGTTGCTATCGAAAAAGGTATGAGGTTCGCAGTTCGTGAAGGTGGAAGAACGGTTGGCGCAGGTGTCGTTTCCGAAATAATTGAGTAATTTATGAACTTTAAGACGCGATCAGGTGAATACTTTTTTTGCTCTTTGACAAAACGGTAATCGGGGGGGTTCCCCCCCTTTTCTAAGAAGGAGGGTAAGACATGCCAGGACAGAAAATTAGAATCAGACTAAGGGCATATGACCATAGATTATTGGATGAATCAGCAAAGAAGATAGTGGAAGTAGCTAAGCAGACGAATGCAAAGGTTTCAGGTCCAATTCCACTACCAAC
This sequence comes from Fervidobacterium changbaicum, assembly GCF_004117075.1. Taxonomy (NCBI): domain Bacteria; kingdom Thermotogati; phylum Thermotogota; class Thermotogae; order Thermotogales; family Fervidobacteriaceae; genus Fervidobacterium; species Fervidobacterium changbaicum. Next base: position 948,421 of record NZ_CP026721.1, on the reverse strand, counting down.
GGAAAGAACACTCTACGTTGTTCTTAGGTCACCGTTAAAGCACAAAGACTCACGTGAGCAATTCGAAAAGAAAATACACAAGAGACTTATAGATATCATTGATCCAAACTCAAAAACGATTGACGCTCTGATGAAGATAAACCTTCCAGCAGGTGTCGACGTTGAAATCAATCTGTGAGTCCTCGGAGGTGTTTTGTGATGAAATTTATAATTGCTAGAAAAGTTGGAATGACCCGCTTGTGGAAAGATGATAAGGTTGTTCCTGTTACGGTTCTTAAAGCTGGTCCATGCGTTGTTGTCCAAAAAAAGACAGCTGATAAAGACGGATACAATGCAGTCCAATTGGGATTCGAGGAAGTAAATGAGAAGAGACTTACAAAGCCACTTCTTGGAGTGTTCAAAAAGGCTAACGTAAAACCTATGAGAGTTTTAAAAGAATTTAGGGTTGACAGTGTAGACGAATACTCCGTTGGACAAGAAATCACAGTTGCAATTTTCCAAGAAGGCGATAAAATTGACATTACGGGATGGACAAAAGGTAGAGGTTACACTGGCGCAATGAAAAGATGGAACTTCCAAGGTGGTCCGAAATCGCACGGTGCGAAATTCCACCGAGAGCTTGGTTCTGTTGGTCAGCACACCGAACCAGCAAGAATTTTCAAAGGCAAGAAGATGCCTGGAAGATACGGAAACGAAAGGGTAACAGTACTCAATTCGGAAGTTGTGAAAGTCGATCCAGAAAATAACCTTATAGCAGTTAAGGGTGGAGTGCCAGGAGCGAGGGGCAGCCTTGTTCTCATCAGAAGCGCTGTGAAAGTAGACAAGTAATTTTTTCTTCGAAGGATTTCTTGAAAAAAAGCTTGGCGCTTTCTGATGCAGTACAAAGGACGTGCTCCGAAAACGGAGTAAGGGAGGAAGAAGAACATGGCACATGTGGCACTTTTGAATATCAAAGGTGAGAAGATCGGAACGATTGAGGTTAGCGACGAAGTTTTTAACATTGAACCGAACCTCGATGTTATGTGGCGTTACATCGATATGCAGCTCACAAACGCAAGGTCAGGAACGGCATCGACAAAGACAAGAGGAGAAGTTTCTGGTGGTGGAAGGAAACCGTGGCCACAGAAACACACCGGTAGAGCAAGGCAAGGCTCGATAAGGGCTATTCACTGGAGACACGGTGGTGTTGCGCACGGTCCAAAACCAAGAAAGTTCTTGAAGAGATTGAATAAGAAAATGAAGAGGTTAGCACTGAAATCAGCGCTCTCTGTGAGATTCCAGGAAGGCAACCTTATAGTTGTGAGCGATATACGATTTGATAAGCCTCAAACAAAACAGATGAGAGAAGTTTTGAAGGCTCTCGGAATCGCTGACGAAAAGGTTCTTTTCGTTCTTCCAAAGAAAGAAGATTCCTACGTAAACGTTAAGCTTTCCGGAAGAAACATACCCGGTGTAAAGGTTATCATTGCTGACAACCCGAACAACAACGACGGAAATAACATTGACGGATTGAACGTTTACGATATCATCAACGCGTCAAAGGTTGTCCTTACGGAGGGCACCGTTCGCAAAATTGAGGAGGTGCTCGGAAAATGAGGAAAGAATACTCAGATGTCATCATCAGGCCGATTATCAGTGAAAAATCGATGAATCTACGTGCTGAAAGAGAATACGTTTTCGAAGTGGACAAGAATGCAAACAAGAAACAGATAAAAGAAGCTGTTGAAAAACTTTTCAACGTTAAGGTAGAGCGTGTGAACACACTTATCGTGAAGCCGAAGCCAAAAAGAGACCTCAGAAGAGGCTATATGGCGAGAGAAGGACATACAAAAGAATGGAAAAAGGCCATAGTCAAATTAGCAGAAGGCTACACGATTAAAGAACTCCAAGCGTAAGGGGTGAATAACAATGGGTCTTAAAAGATTCAAGCCAACAACTCCAGGTAGAAGATTCATGGTCATACCAGACTTTTCGGAGATCACAAAAACAGAACCCGAAAAGTCGTTAATTGTTCCTCTTAAGAAGACAGGAGGAAGGAACCACCACGGTAGAATAACCGTTAGGTTCAGAGGTGGTGGCCACAAGAGGCTCTACAGAATAGTTGACTTTAGAAGATGGGAAAAAGAAAATATCCCCGCGAAGGTTGCAGCTATAGAGTACGATCCTAACAGGACTGCAAGAATTGCGTTACTTGTTTACGCTGATGGTGAAAAAAGGTATATCCTTGCTCCAAACGGTTTGAACGTTGGAGACACAGTAATGGCTGGACCAAACGCGGAAATTAAGCCCGGTAACGCGCTTCCACTTGAGAACATACCAGTTGGTACAATTGTGCACAGCATTGAATTCTATCCACGCGGTGGTGCCAAGATTGCAAGAAGTGCCGGTGTTTCCTGCCAGCTCATGGCAAAAGAAGGGGACTACGCACTTCTTAGGATGCCATCTGGTGAACTCAGAAAAGTTCACGTTAGATGCTATGCAACCGTTGGTGTTGTAGGTAACGAAGACCACAAAAACGAAGTGTCCGGTAAAGCTGGTAGGGAAAGATGGAAGGGTAGAAGGCCACACGTACGTGGTGTTGTCATGAACCCAGTTGACCACCCACATGGTGGTGGAGAAGGTAGAGGTAAAGGTCACCATCCACAGAGTCCATGGGGCGTTCCGGCAAAGGGTTACAAGACCAGAAGAGGTAAGAGGCCAAGCGACAAATTCATTGTGAGAAGAAGGAATGCTTAATAAGCAGTGTTGAGTAGCCAATCAGGAGGTGTAATAAATGAGCCGTTCCAGTAAAAAGGGACCTTACGTTGATCCGAAACTGTTAAAGAAAATAAGGATGCTTAACGAAACTGGTGAGAAGAAGATAATCAAAACATGGAGTAGAGCAAGCACAATCGTTCCGGAAATGGTTGGTCACACGATAGCTGTATACAACGGAATGAAACATATACCAGTCTACATAACGGAGAATATGGTAGGACATAAGCTTGGCGAGTTTTCATTCACCAGGAGATTCGGAGGACACACAAACAAATCTGCTAAAAAAGGTGAGGTCAAGAAATAAGGAGGGAGTATATAATGCAACCCATCGTCAAAAGAGAGGGACTCAAAAGGTCCAAGTTCCATGCGAGACGCAAAGAAGTTCTTGCTACTTTACCAAAGTATGAAGCACGTGCTGTTGCGAGGTTTGTCCGCATATCTCCAAGGAAGGCAAGAGCTGTCATCAACTCCATAAGGGGTAAGAATGTTTCAGAAGCGTATACAATTCTTGAATTTTTGCCTAAAAAGGCTGCACGACTCGTATATAATGTGCTAAAATCTGCAGTAGCGAATGCAACAAATAACTTTGGACTTTCCGAGGACAATCTTTACATTGCTGAGTGCTATGTGAACGATGGACCAAGAATGAAGAGAGTATGGCCACGCGGAAGAGGAAGAGCGGACATCATTCAAAAAAGGATGTCCCATATAACTGTTGTTGTTAGAGACAGGGAAAAAGAAAAAGAACAGAAAGAAAATGCAAAATAATACAAAAACATGCTTGTGAGGTGATATAGGTGGGTCAAAAAGTTCATCCGAAGGGTTTTAGGCTTGGATTAACAACAGACTGGGATGCACAGTGGTTCAATGAAAAGAAATACAGCGAATACCTACTTGAAGACGAGGCTATAAGAGACTTCATAAAGAAGACCTACAACCAGGCAGGTATAGCAAGAGTGTTCATCCAAAGACCAGACGCCGAAAGAGTATTGGTTACAATCCACGCGGCAAGACCTGGAATACTCATAGGAAGGAAAGGTGCCGGTATAACGGAACTAAGACAAGCTCTTGAGGGCAAATTCAACAGGAAGTTCGGTGTTGATATAGTTGAAGTGAAAACGCCTGAGACCGAGGCAAGCCTTGTGGCAGAGTCCATAGCACAGAAAATTGAAAAGAGGGCTTCCTATAAGATTGTTATGAAAAGAGCAATTGCTGCGGCAATGAGAAGGGGAGCAAAAGGAATCAAGATAATGGTAGCCGGTAGGCTTGCTGGAGCTGAAATCGCAAGAACGGAATGGTACCTGAAAGGAAGACTCCCACTTCAAACTTTAAGAGCCGTTATAGACTACTCAACAGCAAGAGCAGAAACAAAATACGGAACCATCGGTGTAAAAGTTTGGATATACAAAGGCGATGCAAATATATAACAGTCAGAAGCATTTGCCTGCGATTGACTCGAGAGCATGACACGATATAGCGTAAAAGGAGGTTAGCAAAACCATGTTGATGCCGAAAAGAGTAAAATACAGAAAACAGCAGAGAGGCCGAACAAAGGGCGATGCAAAAGGCGGAGCATTGGTCGCATTTGGTGAATACGGCCTTAAGGCATTAGAACCGGCTTGGATCACAGCACAACAGATAGAAGCATGTAGGTTGGCTATAACAAGGACACTTAAGAAAGAAGGAAAACTTTGGATAAAAATATTCCCAGACAAATCTTATACAAAACATCCACCTGAAACGAAGCTTGGAAAGGGAAAGGGTAACGTCGAAGGATGGGTTGCAGTAGTGAAACCAGGAAAGGTTATGTTTGAAATCGGTGGTGTGGACGAAGAGACAGCTATTAGAGCGCTCGAATATGCGGCGACAAAGCTCCCGATAAAGACAAAAATAGTCACGAGACATCACATAGGTGGTGAAGCAGTATGAAACCTGTGGAAATTAGAAATATGAGTAATGAAGAATTGTTAAAGCTACTTGAAGAAAAGAAAAGAACGCTCATGAACTTGAGATTTCAGAACGCGATGGGAGAACTCAGAGATTTCAGCTTGATTCAGAAGACAAAAAGAGACATTGCACGAATCAAGACAATCCTTCGCGAACGTGAACTTGGTATAAGGAGGTAATCCACATGCCTAAGAAAAGATTCATCGGAGTTGTTGTAAGCGATAAAATGGATAAGACAGTAACAGTTAAAGTTGAAAGACTCGTTAAACATCCAAAGTTCGGAAAGTACGTTAAGAGGTCCAAGAAATTCTACGCACACGATGAAAACAACGCCTGCAGAGTCGGAGATGTTGTTGAAATCGAAGAATCAAGACCCCTTAGCAAACTTAAGAGATGGGTTGTTGTAAGAATTGTCGAAAGATCGAAACTTGGAGAAACGCCTGAGACAGAGGTATTAGACACAGACCTAGTTGAAGGGGGTAGTGAACAATGATACAAAACGAAAGCTACCTCGTAGCGGCGGACAATTCCGGTGCTAAGGTTTTAAGGGTTATAAGAGTGCTTGGAGGCTCACACAAGAAATACGGAACAGTTGGAGATATAGTCGTTTGCAGCGTTAGAGAAGCTGTTCCAAACACTGACATTAAAAAAGGTGACGTTGTTAAAGCAGTTATAGTAAGAACGAAAAAAGAAATTAGAAGACCAGACGGAAGCTACATAAGGTTCGATGACAACGCAGCAGTTGTACTTGATAAGTTCAATCAACCAAAAGGAACACGTGTCTTTGGGCCAGTGGCAAGGGAACTTAGAGAAAAAGGTTTCATGAAAATCGTATCTCTTGCTCCAGAAGTATGGTAAGGGGTGGTAATCGATGGCACAGAAGATTAAAAAAGGCGATACAGTCCAGGTTATTTCTGGAAGGGACAAAGGTAAAAGAGGAGAGGTTATCCAGGTTCTCCCAAAGGAACAAAAATTGCTTGTCAGAGGAGTTAATGTAGTAAAGAGACACCAAAGACCAACAGGACAATTGAGACAAGGCGGAATCATCGAGAAAGAATCACCACTTTACTGGTCAAAAGTTATGCTCGTGTGTCCTAGCTGTGACAAGCCAACAAGAGTTGGATTTAAAGTACTAGAAGACGGTTCAAAGGTGAGATTCTGCAAGAAATGCGGAGAAATCATAGATAAGAAGTAAGGAGGAGTAAAAAATGGCCTACGAATACGTACCGCTGAAAGATAAATACCTTAAAGAAGTGGTACCGACGTTAATGAAAGAGTTTGGATACAAGAACATCCACGAGGTTCCGAGACTTGTAAAAGTTGTCATCAACATGGGTGTTGGTGAAGGTGCCAGAAACAAGGATGTTATTGAGTCACACGCAAGAGAACTCTCATTAATTACCGGTCAAAAACCCCTTATTACAAGAGCAAAGAAGAGTATATCAAACTTCAAAATCAGAAAAGGCATGACAATCGGTGTCAAAGTAACGCTCAGAGGACCAAGAATGTACAATTTCGTTTACAAGCTTGTCAACCTTGTCCTTCCAAAAGTTAGGGACTTCAGAGGACTCAATCCGAACTCATTTGATGGAAAAGGAAACTATAGCTTTGGTTTAACAGAACAACTTGTCTTCCCAGAAATTTCGCCAGACCAGATCAAGAGAATTCAGGGAATGGATATCATAATTGTTACGACGGCAAAGAAAGACGAGGAAGCAAGGAGGTTATTAGAATTACTCGGCTTCCCGTTCAGAAAACAGTAATTTCAGTAGAAAAGTAGTTCAACGTGAGGAGGGAATATTAAATGGCGAAGAAATCAATGGTCGAAAGATGGAAAAAGCCGAAAAAGTACAAAGTAAGAGAATACACAAGGTGCCACATTTGTGGAAGAGTACATTCAGTTTATAGAGAATTTGGAATATGCAGAGTTTGCTTCAGAAGACTCGCTAACGAGGGAAAACTCCCGGGCGTTAGGAAAGCAAGCTGGTAATCGTGGAGGTGTTAACCGTGTGGAGCGACCCAATAGCTGACATGCTTACAAGAATTAGAAATGCAAACCTTGTTTTCAAAGATCAAGTAGATGTTCCTGCTTCAAATTTGAAAAAGGCGATAGCAGATATTTTGGCAAGAGAAGGATTCATAAAAGGATATACGTACATTGAAGATGGAAAGCAGGGAATACTCAGAATCCAGATGAAGTACAAAGGATCCAGAAAGAACAAAGAAAGAGTAATTCACGGAATTGTTCGCGTATCAAAACCAGGAAGAAGGATATACGTAGGCAAGAACAATCTTCCAAGAGTGAAGAATGGTTTAGGAATTGCGATAATCTCAACATCCAAAGGTGTGCTCACCGACAAAGAAGCAGCAGAACTTGGAGTCGGTGGAGAAGTTATCGCCTATATCTGGTAAGGAGGTGCAGCCTATGTCTCGTATTGCGAAAAAGCCCGTCGTACTTCCATCGAACGTTCAATTAACAATCACCGACTCTGAAATAAAAGTAAAGGGTCCGAAAGGCGAGTTGAAACTCGCAGCTCATCCCTATGTAAATATCAAAATTGAAGGAAATGAAGTATGGTTCTCACCAAATCTTGAGATTGCAAAAAGGAAAGCAGACGAAAGAAAGTTCAAAGCGATGGTTGGTACATATTGGAGACTTGTAAGGAACATGGTGATAGGTGTTACTGAAGGATTCAAAAAAGAGCTTGAAATCGTTGGTGTTGGTTACAGGGCTCAGCTTCAGGGAAACAAGCTCGTTATGAACCTTGGTTATGCGCACCCCGTAGAAATGGAAATACCTGCCGATGTAAAGGTTGAAGTACCAGCACCGAACAAAATCATCGTCAGCGGTATTGATAAACAGAGAGTAGGACAATTCGCAGCTGACATCAGAAGATGGAGAGAACCGAACCCGTACAGTGGCAAGGGTATTAAGTATGTAGACGAGGTCATCAGACTCAAAGAAGGAAAGAAAGCATAAGGGGGTATAAAACGTGATTAAGAGAGAAGATCGCAAGAAATTGAGACTTATCAGGCATAGAAGAATAAGAAAGAAGATATTTGGAACGCCCGAAAGACCAAGACTCGCCGTTTACAGAAGTGAGAAGCACATCTATGCACAGATAATAGATGACATTGCTGGAAGAACGCTCGTCGCAGCATCCACTGTCGAGAAGGATATAAAGGAAAAGGTTAAGAAGACGTGGAACGTAGCAGCAGCTAAAGAGGTCGGAAAGATTATAGCCGAAAGAGCGCTGGCAAAAGGTATAACTACCGTTGTTTTTGACCGCGGTGGATTCAAGTACCACGGAAGAATTAAGGCTCTTGCGGATGCTGCAAGAGAAGCTGGATTGAAATTCTAATTGTATAGGTTAGGAGGTGCTCACAGTGTCAGAAATTACAGAAAAGATAAAACAATCTGCTGAAACATTTGAAGAAAGAATAATAGAAATCAGAAGAACAACAAAGGTTACAAAAGGTGGTAAGAACCTTTCATTCAGAGTTCTTGCTGTTGTTGGTAACAGGGAAGGTAAAGTAGGTGTTGGAGTAGGAAAAGCAAGAGAAGTGCCAGATGCAATTAGAAAGGCACTCGTCAGCGCAAGAAGGAATATCATCGATGTACCTGTAGTGAAAGGAACAATTCCTCACGAAGTAATTGGTAGACAAGATGCAGCAAAAATACTTATGAAGCCAGCTGCACCCGGTACTGGTATCATCGCAAATGGTACGGTCCGTGCTATTCTTGAACTGGCTGGTGTTCAAAACGTTTTGACAAAGGCTATGGGTTCAACAAACCCAGTTGTTATGGCTCAGGCAACGATTAATGGTATTAAGAACCTCTATCCAATTGAAAAGATAGCAGCGCTAAGAGATATAACCCCTGCTCAAGTAGTTCGCGGAGTAAAAAAGGAGGGCTAAGATATGAAAAAGCTGAAAATTACGCTTGTGAGAAGTCCAATTGGATACAAATACGACCAAAAAGATACGGTCAGAAGACTTGGTTTGAGAAAAATGCACCAGACGGTAATTAAAGATGATACTCCGCAGATAAGAGGTATGGTTGAAAAGGTAAAGCACCTTCTTAAGGTTGAAGAGATTGAAGAATAAAAATAAGGAGGGAATCAGAAATGCCTGAAATTCTAACTATAGACCAGCTCAGACCAACACCAGGTTCAAATAAGAAATTCAAACGTCTTGGGAGAGGTCAGGGTTCAGGAAAGGGTAAAACGGCAGGTAAAGGACACAAAGGTCAGAAGGCAAGAGGAAAAGGTAAAGTTAGTCCATGGTTGGAAGGTGGTCAGACACCATTACACAGAAGACTTCCAAAGTTTGGATTTAAGAACTTCGCTAAGAAGGTCTATGCAGTTGTTAATCTTGACACACTTGAAGAAAAATTCGAAAGCAACGATGTAGTAACTCCAGAAGTTCTTTTGGAAAGAGGCATAATTGACAAATTGTACGATGGTGTCAAGATACTTGCAAGAGGGGAAATAACCAAGCCACTTGTGGTTAAGGCACACAAATTCAGTGAAAAGGCGAAAGAGAAGATAGAAAAAGTCGGCGGTAAAATAGAGGTGATCTAATAATGTGGAAAGCGCTGCGCAATGCGATGAAGATTCCAGAGGTTCGGGATAGGGTTATCTTTACATTCTTAATGTTACTTGTTTTCAGGTTGGGAATTTACGTTCCAGTTCCTGGTATAAACATCAAAGCTTGGGGGGAAGCGCTTTCCAAGCAGGGCACCGGCCTTGCCGGTGGCGTTCTTAGTTTCTATGACGTTTTCACCGGTGGTGCATTCAGCCGATTCTCAGTATTCTCAATGAGCGTTACACCGTATATCAACGCATCGATTATCATGCAGTTACTTGCTTCCATCATTCCTTCACTCAAAGAACTTTTAAAAGAGGGAGAAGAGGGAAGGAAGAAATTCCAGCACTACACAAAAAACCTCACGCTTGGACTCGCAGCGCTCCAATCGTTTGTGGTTTCATTTGGTTTGGCAAACAGTTATCAAGGTATAATAGCTGTTAACAGATGGTTATTCTCATTTGTTTCAACGGTATCTCTTGTTGCTGGAACGATGTTCCTTCTTTGGATAGGTGACAGGATCACGGAAAAAGGTATCGGAAATGGTGTAAGTATACTCATTTTCGCAGGTATCGTTTCAAGGTACCCGGCTTACTTCAGGACTGCTGTTCTTGGCAATCTCAACATCTTCGGTTGGATTTTCCTCATCGCTGTTGCGATATTCATGGTTGTTGCTATCATCTACGTTCAACAAGCTGAAAGAAGAATCAAGATCGAGTATGCGACAAGGATGGTTGGAAGAAGGATATATGGTGGAACGAGCACATACCTGCCGATAAAGGTCAACCACTCGGGAGTTATTCCAATAATCTTCGCATGGGCAATTGTCAGTATTCCTGAAGCAATCGCTCAAATAACAGGTGCTCAATGGGCAGTCAAGCTCTTCAGTATGCAGAGCCCACTTATGATAATAATCTACGCACTACTCATATTCTTCTTTACATACTTCTACAGCGTTGTAGTTATTGATCCAAAGGACATCTCGGAGAATATCAAACGTTACGGTGGATTTATCCCTGGTATCAGGGCAGGTAAGCCGACGGAAGAATACATCACTTACGTACTCAACAGGGTGACGTTCATAGGTGCTATCTTCTTGGTAGGTATTTCCCTGCTTCCGTACCTCGTTGAGGGTATAACCAGGGTAAACATCTGGCTTGGTGGGACAAGTGCGCTTATCGCTGTTGGTGTAGCACTCGATATCGCACAGCAGCTCGAAGCACACCTTATCATGAGAAACTACGAAGGATTTGTTAAGAAGGGTAAAATAGCTGGTAGGAAATAAAAGAAGGTGGAATTATGAACTTGGTCTTCTTAGGACCTCCGGGTGCGGGAAAGGGAACTTACGCGAAAAGAGTTGTGGAAAAATACAATATTCCTCACATCTCAACAGGTGATATTTTTAGAGAGGCCATAGCAAAGGGTACTGAGCTTGGGAAAAAGGTCCAAGACATTGTCAATTCAGGGAACCTCGTTCCAGACGAGCTTACGAACGCTTTAGTTGAAGAAAGATTGAAACAGCCAGATTGTGCAAACGGGTTCATTTTGGACGGTTACCCAAGAACACTAAACCAAGCCAAAGCATTGGACGAAATGCTCTCTGCTATGGGGAAAGCACTTTGCGCGGCTATATATTTCGAAATAGACGAGGAAACGGTCGTTCAGAGGATTTCAACAAGAAGAGTCTGCTCAAAGTGTGGAAAGGTTTACAATTTGATCACTTTACCACCAAAAACCGAAGGTATTTGTGACGATTGCGGTGGGCAACTCATCCAAAGAGAAGACGACAAAGAAGATGTTGTTAGAGGCAGATACAGAGTCTACATCGAAAAAACATCGCCGTTAATCGAATATTATAGAAATCAAAACAAACTTTTTACTTTGGACGGAAGAAAGAGTGTAGAAGAAGTAATGAAAATGTTGTTTAATATATTGGGTGGTATTGAAAAGAAATGATACGTGTAAAGACCAAGCACGAGATAGAAAAAATGAGAATAGCAGGTCGTGCGGTTGCAGCGGTGCTTGAGCAAGCAAGGAGATTAGTTGTTGAGGGAGCAACTGCGTACGATATAGAAATCATGGCAGAAAAGGTCATTAAGGAATATCGCTGCAAACCAGCTTTCAAGGGTTACGGTGGATATCCTTATATCACGACGGTTTCCGTAAACGAAGAGGTTATTCACGGGTTTCCCTTGAAAAGCAAGGTGTTCAAAAAAGGTGATATTGTCTCAGTAGATGTCGGGGCAATTTACGAAGGATACTATGGAGACGGGGCAGCAACGTTTATAGTTGGAACGACTGACGAGATAGGTCAAAAGCTTGTCGAGGTCACTAAAGAATCGCTAATGAGGGCAATAGAGGTTGTGAAACCTGGTATCAGATTGGGAGATGTATCTTACACCATTCAAAGCTATGTAGAAAGCAACGGATTTAACGTGGTCAGAGATTTTGTAGGACACGGAATCGGCAAGCAACTTCACGAAGATCCGCAGGTTCCAAATTATGGAAAGCCCGGCACGGGTGTAATCTTGAAGGCGGGAATGACACTTGCGATAGAACCTATGGTTACTGAAGGCGGCTGTCACGTAGTGGTTTTGGAAGATGGTTGGACGGTTGTTACCGTTGACGGTAAGAGATCAGCACATTTTGAACATTCTATTGTTGTAACCGAGAGTGGTTGTGAGGTATTAACAACTTTGTAGTTTTTTAACCAGGCGGAAAGTCTCGGAAGGCTGAGAGGTGATTTTTCTGAAAAACAAGGAAGACGTCATACGAATGGAAGGAACAATAGTTGAAGCACTACCCAACGCTATGTTCAGAGTACAGCTAGACAACGGTTTCAAGGTGTTGGCACACGTGTCTGGAAAGATGCGCAAAAATTTTATCAGGCTTGTACCAGGAGACCGTGTGGTTGTCGAACTAACGGTTTACGACCTTACACGTGGCCGAATAGTTTATCGAAAAAAGCTCGACGCTAAAGGTGAAGAAGAGATACTTGACGACGAAGAATAAATGATAATAGAACAAATTTTTTCCGAAAGGAGAGGGAGCTATGAAAGTAAAAGCATCCGTTGGGAAAAGATGCGAGTACTGTAAGATTATAAGAAGAAAAGGTAGAGTTTACGTTATTTGCAAAGTAAACCCAAAACACAACCAGAGACAGGGTTAAGATAGTGGAAAATCTTTTGAGGAGGGAGATTAATGGCTCGTATCGTTGGTGTTGAAATACCGAGCAACAAGAAAGTACATATTGCTCTTAGATACATATACGGAATTGGACCAACCAGAGCACTCGAAATCTGTAAACACACAGGTGTAGATCCAGAAAAAAGAGTTAAGGACCTCACAGAAGATGAAATCAGCAAGATTTCGTCGTTTATTCAGCAGAACTACAAGGTCGAAGGTGAATTAAGAACAGAAGTCATGAGAAATATCAAAAGGCTCATAGATATCGGGTGTTACCGCGGCTTAAGGCACAAACTGGGGCTTCCAGTGAGAGGTCAGAGGACCAGGTCAAATGCAAGGACACGCAAAGGTCCGAGACCAAGTAGGATTAAGAAAAAGGGTAAATAAGTAAAGACTTGACCGGTTAGGTTATTCAAGATATTTCTGAGGACTGAGAGAACCGAAGGAGGGAAAGCTAAATGGCGAAAGGTCGAACAAGAGCGAAAGCTAAGAAAAAGGTAACCGTTGACCACGGTGTAGTCCACATCAAATCCACGTACAATAACACAATAGTCACATTGACGGACCCAAATGGAAATGTGTTAAGCTGGGGCAGTGGAGGAACGGCAGGTTTTGAAGGAACAAGGAAAGGAACACCTTACGCGGCACAACTTGCAGCAGACAAGGTTGCAAAAGAAGCTGTTAAAATGGGAATCAAAAGGGTAGATGTAATCGTTAAAGGACCTGGTGCAGGTAGAGAAACAGCTATAAGAACACTTCAAGCGGCAGGACTGGAAATTGAAAACATAAAAGATGCTACACCAATTCCATTTAACGGATGCAGACCACCGAAAAGAAGAAGAGTATAATCAGCTCAATTTGGTGTCTAAGTGATAAGGAGGGAAAATAATGGCACGATATACAGGTGCTCTTTGCAGGCTGTGTAGAAGAGAAGGAATGAAGCTCTATTTGAAAGGCGAAAGATGTTTCAGCGAAAAGTGTCCTTTCGATAAAAGACCATTCGCACCCGGACAGCACGGTAGGGAGAAGAAAAAATTAACGCAATACGGTTTGCAATTGAGAGCTAAACAGACGATGAAGAGAATATACGGAGTTCTTGAAAAACAGTTCAGGATTTACTACGAAAGGGCAGCAAAGCAATCGGGCGATACCCGTGAAAACTTGGTTGCTCAGGTCGAAAGAAGACTTGATAACGTGGTATATAGACTTGGATTTGCCATCAATAGACGAACTGCAAGGCAGCTCGTTTCCCATGGTCACATACTTGTGAACGGTAAGAAGGTTGACATACCATCTTACCAAGTAAGACCCGGTGATGCAATCTCAATAAAAGAAAGCAGCAGAGGAATTCAGCCGATAAAGCAAGCACTTGAACTTAACAAAGGTAGAGCAGTTGCTCCATGGCTTGAAGTCGATTACGACCAATTCACAGGAAAATACGTCAGGAATCCGAAACTTGAAGAAGTTACAGACCTTCCAGTCAATGTACAGGCTATCGTTGAATTCTACTCGAGGTGATGTTAATGCTTCAAACTTTTGGAAGAAAGTTCAAGCTCGAGGAGCAAGCGGTTTACGAAGACCACTACTATGCGAAATACTCAATGGCGCCGCTTGAAAAGGGCTATGCAGTTACGATAGGAAACACGTTGAGGAGAGTTTTGCTCTCTTCCATACCAAGCTTTGCAATTACGGATGTTAGATTTGTAAAGCCTGAAAAGTACCACGAGTTCGATACAATAGAAGGCGTTAAAGAAGACATAATGGATATCTTGTTGAATTTGAAAAAAGTTCAGTTGCGTGTAGAAGCGTACGTCGAATCTCCAGTTAAGCTGATAATCGAAAAGAAGGGTCCAGCTATATTAACGGCGAAAGATATTCAATGCCCAGCAGGCGTCGTGGTGGTAAATCCAAATCATTACATAGCCACGCTTAATGAAGATGCTGATATCGAAGTTGAGCTCTACGCAACGTTTGGTAAAGGTTTCGTTCCAGCGAGCGAAAGAAACGAAAGACCAGAGATAGGCTGGATTGTCATGGATGGTGTTTACAGTCCTGTTTTGAAAGTGAACTGGCTCGTTGAGAACGTACGTGTTGATAAAAGAACAGACTTTGAGAAATTGATACTTGAAATCTGGACGAAAAAGAGCATAAAGCCGGCCGAGGCATTGAAACATTCGCTAAAGATCATACTCGACCACTTCAATTTCATTGAGCAGAGCCTTAGCGACGTCGAAGAACTACCAATTCCAGCATATGAAGAAACATATTCTGTAGTTGAAGAAAGTGTATCGGCTGAAGATGTTGCATCGAAAAAGATAGAAGAGCTTGAGCTTTCAGCAAGGTCACTGAATTGTCTGAAAAGAGACAAAATAGAGACAATAGGCGACTTGCTCGAAAGAACTGAAGAGGACTTACTAAAAATCAAAAATTTTGGTGTGAAATCGCTTGACGAAGTGAAAGAAAAACTCAGAGAAAAATTCGGTCTTTCGCTAAGAAAGGGGGACAAATGAGATGAGACATCGAATGAAGAGGAACAAAATCAATAGATACGGTTCACACAGGGCTTCTCTCATGAGAAACCTTGCAAAAGAGATAATCGAACACGGAACAATCATGACGACGACGGTTAAGGCAAAGGTCGGGAAAACGTACATTGAAAAACTCATAACAAAAGCAGTAAAGGCTTACAAGATAAAAGATGAAAACAAGGCTGAAAGTGTTGCTCTCAGAAGACAGATATTCGCAGAACTTGGTGACAGAAGGCTCGTAAATAAACTTGTCGATGAAATAGCTCCTAAATACGCATCCAAAAACGGAGGATACACAAGGGTTATCAAAGTTGGCCAGAGAAGAGGCGACGGAGCAGAGCTTTCAGTCCTTCAACTTGTTGAAGAGTAATCCTGAGTCAAAAATGTGGAACTGATTATCTACACAAAGAGGGGGCGGAATGCCCCTTTTTAAAGTGATAAATAATAGAAAACAGTTTTTTGGTGAATCCAGGAGGTGCAAAGATGGAAGTCAAAGAAATCTCAAAAGATAAGAACGTTATAATAAGAGAGTACCTTTTTGGCAAAGAAGATATAATGAGACTCGAAGACAAAGCCGTGGCAGAGCTGAACAGGAAAAATTACCACATCGAAGGTTTCAGACCCGGAAGAGTTCCAAAAGAAGTATACAAACTTAGGTTAAAAGATGCATTCTATGAGATATACGTAGCGGATGAAGCGATTAAAGAGGTCGAAAAGGAGCTCGATAAAGAAGAATTCCAACTTCTTCTTCCCCCCGTAATTGCCGATGCCAATTTCACTGCAGAAGGTGGAAAAGTCGTTGTTGAACTTCATACGGAACCGGTAGTTAAATTCGACCCAACAAAGCTCAAACTAAGAAAGGCAAAGGAAGACGAGGTTCTTGATGGTTATGTTGACATGAGAATAAAATACGTGATAGAGGAAAACGCTGTTCTCGAACCAAAAGATGGCGAAGCAGAAGAAGGCGACTTGGTTAAGGTGAAAGAAACGGTTATGCTCGGGGAGAAGAAACTTAGGGATGCGGAAGAAAGAGAATACGTCTTGTTAAAGGATGACGAAAGAGAAGTTGTCAAACAGCTTTACGGAAAGAAAAAGGGTGATGTTGTTGAATTCGAAAGAGCATTCGAAAAGGGCGATGACAAAATCGTCTACAAATACGTCCTTGAAGTAGAAGAGGTATACAAGAGAATTCTCCCAGAATTCACCGATGAATTTGTAAAGTCTTTGGCAATTGAAAACATAGAAACAACAGAACAGCTCAAAGATAAGTTTAGAACAGAAGGTAAAGAGATATACGACAGAGAACTGGCAGAATCCTACCGTGCACAGATTATTGACCAAATTTCGGAAATTTCGGAAATTGAAATCAGCGAGAAGACAATCGAAAGGGCTGTCGAGAACATTATAGATAACCTGAAAGAAGATGGAAAATATGATTCCTACGTTCAAAATTACGGAAGCGAAGAAAAGCTTGTCGAAGAGTTGAAGAATTACTACCTGAATATGATAAAGAAAGACCTGGTAGTTAAAAAGATTGCGGAAGAAAACGATATAAAAGTTGATGCCGAAGATATAAAAACTTACGCTGAGAGAGTTTCGGTTGAATGGGGAGTAAGTCCGGATAGGGCTGAGGCGATAATCAAGAGCAGGCAGGATATAAGAAACGAAGTAGTTATGGAGATAGTAGAATCAAAGGTTGCAAAGATTCTTGCACAGCAGGCTCAGATAGAGGAAGTATCGTTTAAAGAACAGGAAAAGCAAAACGAAGAAACAAAGGAGCAAAGGGAATAAGCAACTTTTCGAAATGTTTAGGGAGATGAGAGTTTATGGAAATGGATAGAGAAATGAAAAAGATACTCGACCAGTACGTGCCGATAGTTATTGAAACAACAGGTAGATACGAGCGTGCGTACGATATTTACTCGAGGCTCTTAAAAGATAGGATTATCTTCCTTGGTAGTGCCATTGATGATCACGTCGCCAATCTTGTTGTTGCACAGCTGTTGTTCTTGGAGGCGGAGAACCCGGACAAAGATATACAGCTTTACATCAACTCACCGGGAGGTTTGGTGACGGCAGGACTCGCCATTTACGATACGATGCAGTACGTTAAATGCGACGTTGCAACGATATGTATTGGTCAAGCTGCCTCAATGGCTGCAGTGCTACTTGCCGCAGGTACAAAAGGCAAGAGATTTTCGCTGCCAAACAGCAGGATAATGATCCACCAGCCACTCGGTGGTGCGGAAGGAACCGCTAAGGATGTAGAGATACTCACGAAAGAACTTTTGAGGATTAAACACCTCCTAAACGAAATCCTTAGCAAGCACACTGGTCAACCGATAGAAAGGATAGAAAAAGATACAGACAGAGATTTCTTCATGAGTGCACAAGAAGCACAGGAATATGGTATAATAGATAGGGTCATCATGCCGGGAGAAAGATAATCAAGAGGCATTTTAAATAAGACAACTGAGTAGGGAGGAAGAGAGTATGTCGGGTCACAATAAGTGGGCAAATATTAAGCACAGGAAAGCCGCCCAGGATGCAAAGAGGTCGAAAATCTTCACAAAACTCATTAGGGAAATCATCGTTGCCGCAAGAGAAGGTGGCGGAAATCCAGAAACGAACCCAAGGTTGAGAGCTGTTCTTGAAAAAGCAAGAGAAGCGAACATGCCAAAAGATACAATTGAAAGATCTATTAAGAAAGGTACTGGAGAACTCGAAGGCGAAAAATACGAAGAAGTTATCTACGAAGCATACGCTCCTGGTGGAGTTGCGCTTTACATTCTCGCACTAACGGATAACAAGAACAGAACAGCGCAAGAATTGAGGCACATACTCAGCAAGAACGGTGGCTCACTTGCCGAAAGCGGTTCGGTCGCTTGGATTTTCGAAAGAAAGGGTGTCGTTGAAATACCTGCAGAAAAGATCGCCGATATGGATGAATTCACACTCTTGGCAATTGACGCAGGGGCGGAAGACATAGAGGAAGGCGATCCAGTGCTTGTCTACACATCTCCTGAGAACCTTACAACACTGAAGGAAAACCTTGCAAAGAACGGCTTTGAAGGTTCTGCAAAGATCACTTACAAACCAAAGAACTATGTAAAAGTAACAGGTTCAGATGCGGAGAAAGTTTTAAAACTTGTCGATGCACTTGAAGATAACGACGATGTACAGGAAGTTTTCGGAAACTTCGATATCGACGATGCCGAACTTGAAGCGATAATGGCAAAGTTGGAAGGCTAAGCAGTTTCGAATTGCATATTTTGTGATGACCCGATAGTAAAAAACATTGAGAATGGAGCTGAACACATTGAAACGTAGAGCTCCAATTGTAAGGAGTATCTTCTTGTTACTAGTTGCTATAATTCTCATTGCGGATACGTTTCTAATGGGAGAGACGCTCTTTTTTGGCGTCTCTCCATTTGATACTTCATTTAGATTAGTCGGACGCTACGATTTTTCATTTTGGAAATTTGTAGCTACGTTTAGTGCAAGTATCAAAGTCGAACAAAAAGTTGGGTTTGTAAGACTCATTCCTGATTTTTCCGATGTGTTTGAGTATTTTGAATTCAGAAATGAACCGTATAAAGTTACCTACTCAAACCTGAACAACGATATCCCATTCACAACATTTGCCAACCCCGCCAAAAAAAGCTGGAATGCAACTTGGGTTAACACAGGTTACTTTGCTGATGGCTACATCCACAAGAATGATTACTTCTCAATACTGAGCGATAAGACTAATATTAACGTGACGTTCAGGGTTTACGGTATGGATATCTTTTTCGAGAATTCGCAAGATGGATTTACAATCGGAGCAGGCAACAAAGTATACTTATTTGCTGGTGATAAGACCGGTGTGGGGCTTTTGTTAAATGACGAAAATTTTCTCATCTACGCACTTGCTTTTTACAAAGATGGTAATTTCTTGACAAAATCAGGTTTTACATTGAAAACTGATAATTTTGAGATCAATGTGCTGAATGATGTGATAGATGGAAGCAATGTCTTAACTGGGAAAGTTATTTTGAAGGTAGGTGAGATGTATGTCATTGGACGACTTCAAGGACAAGAAGTTCGCTTGGATTTCGAATTTCCAATCTGGTGAGATCCCAGAACTCCCATGGGATCAGTTCGAATGGTTTGTTGAAAAAGTAAAAGAGACGATGGGATTGGACCTTTCCGGTTACAAGCCGGAAAGGATGAAAAGACGCATTGAAATGCTTATAAGGAAGTACAATTGCAAGAGCTATAAAGAGTACTTCGAACTCATTTCAAAAGACAACAAGAAGAGGGACGAATTTCTTGACAAGCTCACGATTAACGTTACGGAGTTCTTCAGAAATCCGGAAAAATGGGAAGAATTAAAAAAGGTATTTTTACCTCAACTTCTTCAGGAGAGCGGCTCGAAGTTCCGGGCTTGGAGTGCGGGATGCTCTTCAGGTGAGGAACCATACTCACTGGCGATACTACTTGAGGAGCTGAAAGCTCCTCCAACAGCTAAGGTTTTAGCAACGGATATCGATATTGGCGTGCTTACAAGGGCGCAGATTGGTGAATACGAAGAACGTTCAATGGTTAGTACACCGCC
This sequence comes from Fervidobacterium changbaicum, assembly GCF_004117075.1. Taxonomy (NCBI): domain Bacteria; kingdom Thermotogati; phylum Thermotogota; class Thermotogae; order Thermotogales; family Fervidobacteriaceae; genus Fervidobacterium; species Fervidobacterium changbaicum. The sequence goes on along the minus strand of NZ_CP026721.1, from coordinate 928,816 downwards.
GGAATACATCCAGAAATACTTCATCGTTCGAGATGGAAAGTACATTGTAAAACCAAATGTAAAAGCACGCGTTCAATTCAAACGGCACAATCTTCTCCAAGATCCATTTGAAAAAGGCTTCGACTTGATACTTTGTAGAAATGTTGTTATCTACTTTGAGATGGAAGCAAAAGAAGAGCTCTACAGAAAGTTTGCTGAAAGCCTACGCGTTGGCGGACTATTATTCGTGGGTAACACGGAGAGGATATTCAATTACAGAAACCTTGGACTTGAGGTTGCTTCTCCGTTTATTTACAAAAAGGTCAAATAGATTTTTGAAAGGGAGATCAAATGTTTTGGATAGTTCTTTCTCTCACGCTAGACCAAATCACAAAGCATCTGGCAACGTTGTATCTTCGGTTTGGTGAGATTAAAACCTTTCTCGGCTTTTTCCATTTCACTTACGCTACCAACCGAGGTATTGCATTTGGATTATTTCCCGGTGTAAAAGAGGCAGTCATCTACCTCACTTTGATTATCACCGTTATTGCCTCTCTGATACCATTGGTATTCAAAGTTAGCAAACTAACAGAGATGTTCATTGGATTCATCGTCGGTGGTGCATTAGGGAACTTAGTTGACCGTATACGGTACGGTTACGTTGTCGACTTTCTAACGTTCACCTACTGGCCCACCATAATAAACGTAGCCGATATCTTTATTACAATCGGTAGCATAGGTATAATGATCCAGATGATAATCGCCGAATCGAAAGCGAAGAATAAAGGTACGATTGAGAGCACAAAAGACCGGAGGGAAGAGAAGGGAATATATGAGAGAATATACGGGCGACTTCGAGGACATGGAGAATATGGAGGAACTGGAAGAACTGGACGAAATGGAGGAGCTACAGCCGGAGCCTCAGCAACTGGAGAAGATGGATATACAGGTAACAAGCAGGGAAGACGGTTGGCGGCTAGACAAATTCGTGATGGAGAAGACTCCAGACTGGATATCAAGAACGTTTATTCAGAAAGCGATAAAGAATGGCGAGGTTCTGGTGAATGGAACTTTGAAGAAGCCGAGCTACAAGGTGAAGTCTGGGGATACAATTACCTTGATGGTACCTCAGAAACCCCAGATTCCAGAAATTCTACCTGAGAATATACCGTTGGATATCATCTACGAGGACAGAGATATCCTTGTAATCAACAAACAGCCTGGCATCATAACCCATCCTATTCCGTCACATACTTCAGGGACCATCGTTAACGCGGTATTATACCACTGCAAAGACTTACAAGGTGTTGGCGGTGTACTACGCCCCGGAATCGTCCACAGGCTCGACAAAGACACAAGCGGTGTTATGGTAATAGCCAAGAATGATTTGGCCCACCAGTCTTTAACCAAACAATTCAAAGACAGAGTTACGGAAAAGCTATATGTTTGCCTTGTAAAAGGTGTGCCAGAGAAAAGTGAAGGGGATATAGACGTAAGCATCGCGCGAAATCCTGTACTGAGAGTTAAAATGACCGTGACACAAAGCAATTACGGGAAACCAGCACTCACATATTACAAGGTTGTGAGGAAGTTTGGGGATTTGGCCTCGTTGGTCTTTGCATGGCCAAAGACAGGAAGGACACACCAAATAAGAGTGCACATGAAGTACATCGGGCATCCATTAATGGGTGATGAAGTATATGGAAAGGCAAAGGAAGATGAGAAGTTCGACATTCATAGGCAGATGCTCCATGCATTAAGCCTGTCGTTCTACCATCCAAGAACAGGTGAACGAGTAAAATTCATTGCGAGATTGCCAGAAGATTTTGCGAGGGCGATCAAAAACATTCAGAAATTCATTGAAGACAGGTACTGACTCAAAAGTTTCGAACTTCTTCATTGTAGCGAGAGGTCACTATCGCAATCATATCTTTTAAATGCTTGTTGAATGCTTCAACTACCTTTGGATCAAACTGCTGACCTTTCATATCGTTCATATACTCCACAGCCTTTTCAACGGGCCAAGCTGGGCGATAACACCTGGCATGGGTTAACGCTTCAAATACATCGGCAACCTGTACGATCCGAGCTTCGATGGCAATCTCTTCGCCTTGCAATCCGTAGGGATAACCTGTTCCATCCCATCTTTCGTGGTGTTCTAAGGCAACAACAGCCCCTATTTCAAAAACATTTAAAGTTGAATCGCGCAATATCTCAAATCCTATCATGCTATGCTCTTTTATAACGGCAAACTCCTTATCGTTGAGTTTCTCAGGTTTGTTGAGTATGTAGTCTGGAACTCCAACTTTTCCGATATCGTGTAGAGCAGAAGCCTTCTTAATCAAATTCGCGTCACTCGAGTTGAATCCCAAGGCTTCTGCCAAATATCCAGAAAGCTCAGCGACACGATTTACATGGTCACCTGTTTCCTCAGATTTCGCTTCAACAACCTTTGAGAGCATTATGACAAACTCTTCCTCAACATCCGGATACCTCGTCGAAATAACTGACCTTTGAAGATTCTTCAAAAGACTTCTAACATAAGATATTTCGAGTGTATTTAACTCTTTCGATGAATATATGTTAAAAAGAATTCTATTTTCCTGCACTTTTGTTTGGAAATCATACCTATGTTCAAGAGGCTCGCTCTTGATGAATTTTGGTGGAAAAATACGCTCGTTGTTAACAAAGATCTCACCGTTCAATTTTATGTCCGGTCTTTTTAAAGACAAAAACGTTCGAACTTGGAAAAACGTATTTATGAGCAGTTCTTCCAAGCTCATTTCGGTTGCGTTCGCTGTTACGTTTTCTAACGTTACTATCGCACGCTCAAGCGAGACTATATCCTCATATGTCTTTAACATGGAGAGAACCGTGAGCTTCATTGAAAACGGCGAAAGATGATTCTTTTCAAGGTATGCATTCACATCATAATCTTTTGTTAATAAATCAGAGGGTATCTTCTCGGGATTTGCGGTCATAAGGATTATTCTGGTTCTTTTATCGTTATACGTATGTCTAATGTGATTTATAACTTGGATTCCAGAATCATCGCGCTCCATAACCAAATCGGTAATGACCAGTGCATACTTTTCAGGAACAAAAATCTTCCGGAAGTCTTCAAACCCATAGGCATGTTCTATATCTAAAACTTTACCATTCAGATAAATATCACTTAAAATAGCTGTAAGTTCTGAATGAACAGTTTTCGAATCGTCAACTATTAAAATCTTCGTTCTCTCCATCTCTAAGCCTCCAAGATTAATAATCTTTGAAGGAGTTTGAAAAAGTTAATTCTTGTTCATATCAGGTAAATTTTAGATTTACAAACTTATTATAACACAAAAATTCCTTAGACAAGAATATGGAAAGAAAAAAATTTCAAAAAATCTTGATAAAGTTGAACCTGTGTGGTAAAATAAACAAAGGATTTGGGATGTTTAGGTATCTAAAGTTCTGGGCGTAGTTCAGATGGCTAGAACGCCAGAATCGGGATCTGGTGGTCGTGGGTTCAAGTCCCACCGCCCAGACCAGGTGTTTTTAATAATTAGAAAGCGAAAGCCCGGGGATTCCCGGGCTTTCATTTATTCTTCTTGGGTTTTTATTTCCCTTCTTTTTGATATAGTTCCCTTACCATTGTTTCAATCAGAGAAATCCTTCCTGACAGTTTCTGCACCTCGTTGAAAAGTTGTGTCACGTATCCATATAGTTTGACAATATCAACATCCTGAGCGCTAACTTTGTCAGCAACGGTTTTCAATGACACCGAAATGTTGTCCATCTCTTCTTTTACCGGAATTATCATCTGCTCAACATCTTCAAGCGACGGTTTGGTACTCATGGTGTCGTATATCATATTAGCGTATTCCTCAAGTAGGGATATCCTGTCTTCAATATTCGAATTTCCCAGTGTCCCAACGACACTTTCCAGGTTCTCGATTCTAACGGTGAGCTCTTCAACGTCCGAGACGTTAGCCTTTGTGGATAGTGCATCATAGATGTTTACGATGTCTTGATCGTGCATGTCTAATCTAAGTGAGACCGTTTCGAGGGACTCCTGAAGTGGAAGGATATTCGCTATAGATTCTTCTATCGATGCTATTTCCTCAGTCAGTGTTGATGTGATGTCATATAGTTTTAAAATGTCAGAATCGTGTATATTTAGAGCAACTTGTAGGTCATCTAGTATAGGGCTCAATTCGTCAAAGACTTCGCTCTTTGTGGCATCTTTCATTTCCGTAAGTGATTTAATTGTGTCTTCAAGTAAGGACAGCTTTTCGGAAACCTCTCCGAGCAAATCGTAGATCTTCAGGATGTCGGAGTCATGGATATCCAAAGTAACTTCGATATCGGCGAGTTTTGTGTTCACTTCATCCAAGACGGTCGTCTTTACCTCCTCGACTGATTGTGCCGTAGCAACGTTAATGTATTCCGTTAACCGATTCTCCAAAGAATCCAAATTCGAAGAAATTTCGTAAATCATATCGCGCACTGCTGGAAGCCCCGTTTCGATGGTTGATTCCACGTTCAAAAGCTTTTGCTCGACCTCGGATAACCTGAGCTCGAGCTCACTGGAGAACATCTCGAAATCTTCGATGCTAAGCTTAGTTGAAATGAGCTCGTACAACATGTTGGTAAGCTCTTCCAGTTCTGAAATCTTTGCTGTTAGTTCTTCATCGATAGTTTGTAACTCTTTCTCTGCTATGGTTATATCCCTTGACTCAGCAACTTCACAGGCACACTCTTCACCCTCTTCGTGATGATGGCCGGAACTGGTTTCGGCAAACATCGGAAGTTGGATGATCACTAACATCATGAAAACCGCAATAATCGTGAATAACCTTTTCATCAGTATCCCCCCTTCCAAAGGTTGAAGAACAGGATGGTAATCAAAATCTATTATATAACGATTTGTTAAAAAAAGTTCCATAGAATTTTTAATTGTTATTCTGAACAAAAAACGGCGCTGATGCGCCGCGAAGGTTAGGTTAAAAAAGATTTATTCAGAGTAATTCTCAGTAGCAAAAACCAATTTTTCGAACTGGTAATTCTGTTTTTGGCTCGCCAAACACAATAACCATTTGATGTACAGCCTCTGTTATTGGCGTCTGGATTCTTAAATTGAGTCCGAGTTTTGATAAAGCATTCTTGAATGTTGTCATTCTTGAGTAATCATGCATTGATATTACGAAGAGCCCTTTTCTTACCAGTTTGGTTATCTCTTCTTGAAGTTTCTTTTCCCGGTCGAATGAAAAGTCAGGATAACCGACTGCGTACACGGGACCTTTGGAAGGCTTTGGGATGTTCAAGTTTTCAATTTTCCCAACCATGCCAACAACCAATGTTGGAGGTATCCCTTTCTTTTTGTAAGTGTTATACAGTGAAGCATTTCCCGAGGCTACGGGAACGTCGAATCGCTCACAAGCGTCTCTTAGCCCTTTCATCTGTCCTGCCAAGCCCAGTGGTTCGATGTCTGGATCTGCGTAGTTTATACCATCGGTTATCGCAACAGGATTTGCACCAACAGATAAGGTCTTTCTAATGGCTTCCAGTACGGTTATGTATGCACCCCAGTATGGATCTTGTGCGCCTAAATCGGCTCGGCTATGGATTACGAGTGAATATCCTAACGCTGAGCTCTTGACCCTCATTACCGCAGGTCCTAAGCCTGGTGGTAGTATTGTGTCGGTCCCTACCATGTAGTCGTACCTTTCAAACACATCGTGTGCATCAACGTTCTTGAATCTGATCCATCTGAACTTTCTGAAAGGTGCAGGTGTATAATCGTAAATTGGTTCCTCAGGTGATTCTTCTAACAGTTTTGCTGGTACATCAAGTATGACTTCATCTTTATACTTAGCCACGTACCTTCCATTGTCGGTAACTTCAGCAACAATATCACCAAAGAGCAGATGTTTTCTTGCTATCCTCAAAACTTCTTCTGCCTTTTCCGCTGATGTGACAACCGCCATGCGTTCTTGACTTTCGCTTATCAGGATTTCTATTGGCAACATGTCAGATTCTCTAAGAGGAACTCTTTCAAGATGTACAACGGCACCCAATCCACCACGTGCAACGAGTTCACTTGTGGCGGACAGCACGCCACCAGCGCCAAGGTCTTGCGCACCTTCAACGAGCCCTTTTTCCACCATCTCAAGAAACGCTTCTATTAGCAACTTCTCAGCAAATGGATCTCCTACCTGAATGGAAAGTTTTGTGGCCTTTTCACCTGTTAAATCTTCTGAGGCAAAAGACGCACCGTGTATTCCATCCCTGCCGGTAGCTCCACCAAATATGACAATAACTTGTCCGGGTTTGGAAGCTTTAGAAGATATGAGGTGTTCGTTTTTACCCACTCCAACGGCCATAACGTTAACGAGAGGATTGTGTTTGTAGTAATTCGATATGCGCAGTTCTCCACCGACGGTTGGAACACCAATGGAATTTCCGTAGTCGGATATACCTTCGATGATTCCGTCTATTATTCTATCCATATGAAGAGAATCCAAAATCGCCGTTGGTCGTGCGCCCATGGCGAGCACGTCGCGAATAATTCCCCCCACCCCAGTTGCTGCGCCGTTGAAAGGCTCAATTGCGCTTGGATGATTGTGACTCTCGACTTTGAAAGCTAAGAAATGATAGTCATCGAGCGTTATTATCCCGGCATTACCTCCAGCTCCAACTTTTGGCAGCTGTCTTATATAGCCTTTTGTATGGGAATACCCACAATGTTCGCTCCACATCACGGTAAACGCTTCTATCTCTTCCCTTGTTGCTTTTCTCCCCAATTTCGATTCAAGGACGTCTAAGTACTTCATCCCCTAACACCACCGTTAGTTTTGATGTAATTAAATGCCGACAAAAAGACCCTCAATCCATCGTCTGAGCCGAGTACCTTTTCCATCGCACGTTCCGGGTGCGGCATTAAACCAAAGACGTTCTTGTTAACATTAGTTATCCCTGCTATCAGCTCGTCGCTTCCGTTGACATCTTCCACATATTTCATAACTACGTTAACATCGTCTACCTTGACGTACCTTCCAAAACCGTGAGCTATGGGTAGTTTGATTCGTTCACCTTTTAAGAAGTAGCTGGTAAATGGCGTTGAATTATCCACAACTTCTAAATCGACGATTTTACATATGAATCGGCCGTTGGAATTTTGAAGAAGCGCTCCGTCTAAAAGTCCCATTTCTACGAGTATCTGAAAGCCGTTACAGATGCCAATAACAAGCCCCCCACGGCTAACAAAATCTTTTATCTTTTGAGCTATTGGTTCACGCGCCGCAACTGCCCCGACTCGCAGATAATCTCCGTACGAGAATCCACCAGGTAGAACCAGCAAATCAGCGTCGATTTCTGAGTGGATATCTATGAATTCTGCATCAAAGCCGACGTATTTACAGGCCCAAAGGGCGTCTCTATCACAGTTGCTCCCAGGATAGACAACTACCTGGGCTTTCGGGATGTTCATATCAGTCTCACCTCATATGTTTCCGTAACGGGGTTAACCAGAAGTTCTTTGCAAGCCTTTTCTACCAAAAGCCTTGCCTCTTCTTCATTTTCTGCTTCCACCTCGAGATGTATAGATTTTCCTAATCTCAAGGAACTTACTGGTATGGAATACTCCTCGTTGAGCACCCTTTTTATAGTTTCTCCCCTTGGGTCACGCACATTGCTTTTGTACTGGATATCGACTACAAAAGTATACTTCTGCATAAGTTCAACACCACCTCGTATTTTTCCATGGGATTTCCAAGGTCTCTTCTGTAGATGTCTTTGTCAAAAATCTCTCCAGCTTTTCTAAGGCGCATCGTGTCCGGTGATATCTCATCACCAAGACAGATATTCCCAGCCTCGTCGAAACCGTACTCGAACTTTATGTCCCAGAGTTCAAATCCATGCAAGGAGAAGAATTCCTTCAAAAAATTAGCTGCCTGCTTGGCTTGATTGATAATCTTGACGGCATTTTCTCTGTCCAAAATACCGAGCACTTCGAGATGTTCAACGCACATCAATGGGTCGTGCATGGCATCGCTCTTGTAAGTGAATTCCACAAGAGCTTCAGGTAGATCTTCCCCTTCCGTTCCCCCGTACCTTCGCACAAAGGAACCAGCTTTCTTGAATCTTACAATAACCTCAAGAGGTATCATCTTTAACTTACGCGCGCGGATTTTGTTAGGTGGGATGTAGTTGATGAACATCGTGTAGACGCCCTTGGTGTTTAGATAATGCATCAACCGTGCGGTGGTTTCTGAACAGAACTGCCCTTTTGAAGTCAGAACATCATGTTTTGCGCCATCCCCAGCGGTAATATCGTCCTTAAACGTTAAAATAACGCTCTGGCCATCTTCCGAAAGTTCAACAATTTTCGTTTTTCCTTCGTACAAAAACGTTCCGGACATCCTTGTTCACCTCTGAGAGTTAGATTTTAGGTATTCCAAATATCCCAACCTTTCTAATTCACAAGCCTTCTCAACTACTTCCTGCCTCATGCGTTCCTTGTAGGCTTTTAGCTTTTCCCTAAGGTCTGGGTATTTTACACCGAGTATAGAAATTGCGAGTAGACCAGCATTTCTTGCGTTGTTGATAGCAACGGTGGCAACTGGTACACCTTTTGGCATTTGGACGATCGAAAGCAGTGAGTCGAGCCCTTCCAGATTGGAACCTTTCACAGGAACACCTATCACGGGTAAAGTTGTTATCGATGCGGTCATTCCGGGCAAGTGCGCAGCACCGCCTGCGCCCGCTATTATCACTTCTATGCCTCTTTCTTCTGCCGTTTTTGCGTATTCGAACATCCTTTCAGGAGTTCTGTGGGCTGATACAATAGTGATTTCATATGGAACACCGAACTCTTCAAGCACTTGCGCAGCCTCTTTCATGATAGCAAGATCAGAGTCACTACCCATTATTATACCAACAAGCGGCTTTTGAACGTTGTCAACGTTATTCAAGATACATCACCTCGAAATATGCGTTTATTCAGAACCTTCTGAGATAATCTTAACACTATCTTTTAATCTTTTTGCTTTTCCAATTGCAGAATCTAAACTTTCGTCGATTATAGTTACATGTCCCATTTTTCTAAACGGGCCTGTTGTAGATTTCCCATACCAATGCAGATAGGCTCCGTCGGTTCTTAAGATTTCCTCGAGCCCAACGATGGCTGGTTTACCGTAGTAGCCAGGTTCACCGAGCAAGTTTATCATAACGGCAGGTGAGTGCTGTTTTGTGGAACCCAACGGTAAGCCTGCGATGGCTCTGAGATGCTGTTCAAACTGGCTTGTGTAACACGATTCGATTGTGTGATGACCGGAATTATGAACTCTCGGTGCGATTTCGTTTACAAGTATATCTCCGCTCTTGGTAAGGAACATCTCGATGGCAAAAACCCCCACAGCTTTTAAATTGGAAAGGACAAAAGAATTAATAACATCAAATGCGATCCTCTTTGCCTTTTCTGAAATTTCTTCCGGTATCCGAGCAGGTGAAATGAGCATGTCTAGGATGTTCGACCTACTATCAAATACCATCTCAGCCACCGGATATGACTCCACGTTACCTTCAAGGTCTCGAGCGACTAAGACGGCGATTTCCTTCTCTATTTCGATGAATTCTTCAAAGAAGGAATCGGTTTCTAAGACCTTATGTAAGTCATTTTCGTTTCTGATTACCGCAACCCCTCTCCCGTCGTAACCGCCCTTTCTTGCCTTTTGAACTAAAGGGAATTGTGGGAGTTGATTTCTTTTTGATTTGTAGGCAACAGTTTCTTCTTTACTGACTTCACATATCAGTTTTGATGTGGGGATGCCGTGACTTATCAGATGGACTTTTTGCTTGAGCTTATCGTTTATTAGTTCAAGGAGGGCAGGTGATGGGAGAATGTTTATTCCTTCTTGCTCGATGCATTTTAAAGTCTCGGTATCGGTGTGCTCAATTTCGTATGTAACCACATCTGACTTCTTTGCAAGTTCCAACAACTTCTCCTTGTCGTAAAGTGAGCCAACTATTAACTCATCGCATATCGAGGAAACCGGACAGCTTGGATCTTTATCGAGCGCAATGATTCTTAAACCCATCTCTTTTGCCTTCAGTGTTAACATCTTTCCAAGCTGTCCTCCACCTATAATACCAACGGTCTTGATAGGTAAGGAGTGTGCAACTTTCTCAGTCGATCCAAACATTTCTTAAATCCCCCACGGCTTTATGCGGCTTTCTTTTTCTATCATTTTTCTAATTTCTCTGGAATTACAAGGTTAGCTATAATACCAACGATTGCAGCAAGAGCCATACCTTTTAGCTCAACGACACCTATTTTGATGCTTGCCCCACCTATACCAAGTGTTAGGATAAGTGCGGCAATGATCAGATTTCTGGATTTCGAGAAATCCACTTTTGCCTCAACGAGCGTGCGCACACCAATAGATGCGATCATACCGAAAAGGATCAAGCTTACACCACCAATTACAGGAGTAGGTATAGTCTGGAGAACCGCACCGAATTTTGACAGAAAGGCAACGAGCATGGCAAGGAGAGCAGCACCGCGCAAGATAGATGGGTCGTACACTTTGGTGATAGCTAATACTCCGGTATTTTCACTGTAAGTTGTGTTAGCAGGTCCTCCAAGAAGTCCTGCAATCATCGTAGCCAAGCCATCTCCGAGAAGTGTTCTGTGGATACCTGGCTTTTCAAAGAAATTCTTTCCGACAACTGCACCATTCGTTGTTATATCTCCGATATGTTCCATCACTGTAACGAATGCAACGGGTGCTATCAGGCTAATCGCTCCAGCATCAAACTTTGGGAAGGTGAAATTTGGAATTGAGAACCACGATGCATTTACTATAGGTGAGAAATCTACTATACGTGAAAGGATCGAGGTTATGTATCCAACAAAGACACCCGCGAGGACGGGGATAAGAGAGAAGAAACCTTTGAAGATTGTTGCAGATGCGATAACGGTAATGATTACTACGAATGCGATAGGCCAATTCGAAGAAGCCATATTGACTGCAACGGGACTCAACCCAAGACCAATTACCATTATCATCGGACCAGTTACAACAGGGGGGAATAGTTTCTTCACTATGTTTGTCCCCAGCAGTTTTGTAACCAATGAGAAAATTAGATAAACAGAACCTGCCACTACGATTCCGCCAAGGGAGTAACGTATATCTCCGTATTTTTCTTTAACTAATATGACAGGAGCTATGAAAGCGAAACTTGAACCTAAGAAGACGGGCACGATACCACCAGTTAAAAAGTGGAAAACCAGTGTTCCAAGTCCCGCGGTAAAGAGTGCTACAAGCGGGTCAAGTCCTGTAAGGAGCGGAACTAAAACGGTGGCACCAAACATAGCGACGAAATGTTGAAGTGAAAGCAGAAATCTCTTTGAGGCAGGTAAATCAATTCGGTGGGTAACGTTGGAAGCAAAAGAAACATCATTTGCCGATTCAGAATTACCAAAAATGACGTCTTTTTCCATCTTTTCTCCTCCTTTCTCGCCTCGCTGGACGAGTTTAAAGGTTTTTGAGTTCCTACAGCATTATATTACCACACACGTTTTTAGAAAGTCAACGTTAAGAAAAAAAGACAAATGTAACGAAAACTTGCTAAGTGACTCGAAGGAGAAGTGAAAATCTAACATCGACAACTGCTATATTAGAATAACAGGATAATCATTTTCCGGATGATGTAGTATATGAACGGAAATTCCGTAAACACTGTCTATGATTTCTTTCCTTATCACTTCTTGAGGTTTCCCCATGACGACGATTTTTCCATCGTTCATAACGCATATTTCATCGCAGTATTTCGCGGCTAATGATATGTCGTGGAATGTTGCGATTATTGTCTTCCCGTTTTTGGTAAGTTGCTTTAAGTAGTCCAAAACTTTGACAGCTTGGCCCAGATCAAGGTGATTAACCAATTCATCTGCAATAATGATAGGTGTGTTTTGATATATCGCACGTGCGATCAAAACCCTGCGCTGTTGACCTCCACTTAAGGTAGAAAATATTCTTTTTCTGTACTCAAGCAAATCAACGGTCCTAAGTGCGTTCTCGAGTTCTTCTTCGTAGACTGGTGTTTCAAAAAAGTGTACGGAACGAGCAATGCCACCCATTTCAACAAGTTCTTCAACCGTGAAATCGTATGCTGGATTGAAATCTTGCGCAATATATGCTATTAACTGGGCAATCTTTTTGTGCGAAAGTTTAGACACATCGTTGTGATTAACAGTAATCTTACCGCTTTCTGGTCTTTGAAATTTCATGATCAGGGAGAGCAAAGTTGTTTTTCCTGAACCGTTGGGACCGATGATACCGAAAAAGCTACCTTTTCGGACAGAAAATGTTATATCTTTCAGTTTGAAGTTCGGGTAGGAAAAACAGAGATTTTCAGCCTTTAATATGATTTCATTGCCCATCAGACACACCTCGAAAAGTACTTTTTCTCACTTTTTGTTGTCTGTTACCCCAAAAAGAGGTGGTAGTTTATCTGTACTACCGCCGTTCGAATTAGAAAGCGCCCCCGTTAAACTACTCGTTGATGTGTTAGAAGCATTCGCCGTTTCTGTAGCACTTGGTGCTGGATTCGACAAACTTTGTTCGAATAGGTCTGTTTGTGTAGCACTGTTTGATAGCGAAGCGTAATCAGAGGTATTTGGAGAAGCGTTCTGCTGTTTACTTTTAAGTTCCGCGATGTGTAGACCTTCATAATACTCGTACTGCTTTAGTATCATTTGAGCGTATGATGTTTTGTTCTTGCCGTTGTTGTACATTTCTAGTGCTTTTTGGAAACTACCTGTCTTTTTGTAAAGATAGGAAATATACGCTGTGCCGTACGTTATGTTCATCCAGTGATTTGTGAGTAATTCATCCCATCCGTTCTTTGGTGGTTCCAAACCGAGTAGCTTAGATATATTTTTGGCGGTGGAAATCGAAATTTGCATCATACCAACAACATCTCCACCACCTTTTACATTGGCGAAGTTACTTTCCACAGAGATTAGCGCAGCTATCAATGTTGGCGGAACTTGGTACTTTGTACTTATGGTATATACCGCATTCCACAGGTCGTTTATGAATTCTGGCGCAGTCTTTAAATTTATACCTGCTCTTTTTTTAACTACCGCGTTTTTAAACCATTCTGGTGTTTGAATCTGATTGCTGGATTGATTTTCCTGACCGAAACCAACAATGCTTGCCAAAACAAATACGAAAAGCAAGAGCATGAAAACGCTCAATTTAATCATTCGTGAGAAGACCACCAAAATTTCACCTCTTTCTTTAAATAAACAAGTCTCATCGATAGAACTTGACAGTCAACAGTGCAACAATCCAACCAAGCAAAAAGCCATAGATAGCTTCCATAAGCGTATGTCCCTTATTCGGGTCTACATTCCTTCTTAGACCAACGGCGTCTGCTGTCGTAATGGCTAAAAAGATTGCAGCTATAGCCGTTAATGATGAGTCGAATCCTGTGGTGTAACCTACAGCCCATGCGAGTGCTGAAGTGGTAGCAACATGTGCACTTGGCATACCACCATACCTACCAAAGACGCGAAAATCTTTGTATATTATTACCTTAATAAACTGAGCAGATAGAAAGCCGAAAAAAGCAGCCATAAAAGATGGATTCTTTGACAAGCCTATTAACCAGCTCATTGTACTTTTTCCTCCAACTAAAAAGAATCAGTATTCTCTCAAAGTTTCGTCATTTGATGTTCCATCCTCCGGTTTTTTCGGAGGAATCAGGAAGGAACGCTTAAGATACAGCAGATTCCCCTCGCTTACGTCGCGGAACTCCATTACATCAAAAATGCGCTGGATGATGTAAACCCCAAGCCCACCGGGTCTAATGTCGTCCAAGTTCCGAGGTTTGACTTTTGTGGGATCTACTTTTGGGCCAAAATCGCGAAGTAATACTTCGAGTGTGTTGGGCTCTACCCAGTTCATAGTCATAACAATGTAGTTTGGTTCGCCTTTGTACGTATGCTGAATTATATTAGCAATGGCCTCATTTACGGCCAATTCTGTATCAAATATGTCCTTATCGAATACGCCCCTGAATGTTAGGAACGTGTGTATCACAACCCTTGCCAATTTTATGTTTTCGGTGAGTGCTCTAAATGATATCGTAACTGTCTGGTTCAAAATCTCCTCCTCCCCTCGACTTGGCGACGATTATGCCAAGCGCAACCGTTTCAAGTCTTGAAAACGGGTCAAAGTACGTCTCAGTTCTGAACTCATTCAGCTTTCTTATTATACCAGAAAAATACTTTTCCTCAAAATCTCCAACAAGTACGTACTTCACCAAATCAGTCCACTTCCCGAGGTCAATGTTGTCGGTTTCCAGTGCTAGCCTCGGCAACTCGTTATAAGCTCCTCTTGCAAACCATCGAGCTATCAAAAGCGCTTGTCTCAAACCTTCTTCAGGTCTTTGAACTACACTTGAAAGACAGTATCCGAGCTTTTGCCTTACTTTTACATTGCTCGGTAGTAGATGAATATCGACGTGGTTGTACGATACAACACCGAAGGTTATATTAGATAAAGAGTACCTTGCGAATTCCTTTTCTTCGACGGTGTTGTACTTTACGACCAATATCCTGAACTGTTTCAATTCAGTGCGAAAATGCTTAGCAAGTTCTCTTATTTCCTCAGGATAAGTGAAGTGCTTTAAAATAGAATTGCGGATGTATTCGTTGAGCAACGTATTAAATACCTCTTTATCGTCATTTATTTCGATAAGAACAGTAAAGTCGCCGATACTTACGGGCACAAATGCGTGCTTTTCACCGCCTGAATCATATTCCACCCTGACCTTTGATGCAAAGGCGATGGAAGCGTACTTTCTTTTTTCTTCTTCAACTTCTTCTAAATTGTAGTATATCTTCATACCTCAACCTCACTTTTCGTAATTTTCCAAGCGGTTTCTCCGTCGGAGTGCCTGATTGAGTAGATGCAGCCGCAGTAGTTTTGCCTGTAAATCCCAAGTTTTCGTACAAGCTTTTGTGCATCGTTGTAGAGCGGACTTTTTCGATATACGTTTGGTAGAAATTCAATACCGTGTTGTTTTTCTAACTCCTTTCCGATTCTGTTAATCATCTCTACGGATTTTTTCGGTGATGATGTAAGTGTTGTTGAAACGCTCTTGTAACCGTGCTGTTTTGCGTACTCCATTGTTTTCTCAAGTCTCATCCTTATACAGATTTCGCACCTTAGACTGCCTTCGGGTTCTTTTTCCAATCCTTTTGTGAGTTTGAAAAATCGTTCAGGATCGTACGGAACTTGGATAACATTCATCTGAAATAAAGCAGCGACTTTGAAAACTTCGCTATACCGCTTTTCGTATTCGCTTTTTGGATGGATATTCGGATTGTAAAAGAAAATATCACCACGGGCACCTGACAAATATGAAATAACCAAATCAGGTGCGCAGCACACGTGGAGTAAATGGCAACCTTTTACATCATTTTGAACGATAAATTCACTCTCTGTTTCAATTGCTCTTTCAGTCATTCGTTCACTATCCTCACCAAATATACTCAAAATACCTTCTTTGAGTCGAGTAACAACGTGACTGGTCCGTCGTTTTGTATTTCAACAAGCATGTGGGCAGCGAAAATACCGGTTTCCACATGGACACCATAGCTTTTCACCAGTTCTATGAATTTTTCATAAAGGGCTTTAGCCAGATCGGGAGATGCACTATCGGAATACGAAGGTCTTCGACCCCTTCGGCAGTCACCGTAAAGTGTGAACTGTGATACAATCAAAGCTTCCCCTTTCACATCGAGCAGAGAGAGGTTCATCTTCCCATTTTCATCATCGAAGATCCTTAGATTGACGATTTTTTCAGCTAAGTACTTCGCATCCTCCTCGGTGTCGTCTTTCCCAACTCCGAGCAAAACGGTAACACCGGTCGAAATCTTCCCGACGACTTCGTTTTCCACAGTAACACTTGCCTTTGATACTCTTTGAACAACCGCACGCATCTTATCCGCGAACCACCTTTCTAACTCCCGGGGATGATTTGAAGTATTCCATTATATCCTCCAGTTCCTCAAGAGATTTAACTGTAACACTGAGCGATATAATCACAAAATCGTCTTCTACGGATTCGAATTTGAAATTTCTGACTTCAATTTTCTTTTCCATTGTTTTTGAAAGTAACTCTGGAACACGTTCCTTCTTATCGAGTTCCAGCTTCACCAAAACGCCGAACTGAGCGGTTATATCCGAGCGCCAAATGGCTGGGAACTTCCTATCCGGTCCAAGGGAAGCAACGTTCGGACAATTCGATCTATGGATCACAATTCCCCTCTTACTGGAAACTCCGACGATCTTATCCCCCGGAATCGGGTTACAACATTTTGCAAACAGAGTTTCAAGTGTTGCAAGGCCATCCACTATGACAAGAGAGCCTGTACTCTTTTTCTTTGCCTTTGCTACCTTCTTTTTCGGAGGTTCTTTGAAACCGACTATCAAGAGCAGTTCTTCCTGTGTTATCGTTTTGTCTCCGAGTCGAATTATGAACTCTTCTTCATCGATTTGGTGAGCACTTATGTATTTCTTAATCTCCGGTTTATTTAGCAGGTCCTCGATAGAGATGTTCATCTTCTTCGCAACTCTGCGAAGAACGTCTTTTCCTCTCTCAATGAGTTGCTCTCTTTCCTTTTCTTTGAAGAACCTTTTGATCTTTGCCTTTGTTCTGGGGCTTTTCGCATACCGGAGCCAATCGAGGCTCGGGCCCGGCGAAGATTTGTTGACTATAATTTCTACCACATCTCCGTTGTTTAACTGATAGTCAATGGGCACGATTTTCCCATTCACCTTGGCGCCCGCATAGTGGTGGCCTACTTCTGTGTGTATGGCGTAGGCGAAGTCTATAGGAGTAGCACCGTAAGGCAAGTGGATGATTTCCCCTTTGGGAGTTAAAACGAACACTTCTGACATCTGTAATTCCTTTTTCAAATCTTCTATACTCGCATAGCCTTGGGCGAGTTCCTTACGCCATTCCGCAAGCCTTAAGATCCACTTTTGTTTTATATCTACAATCGCTTCTCCGCTTTTGTAAGCCCAGTGTGCGATAAGACCGTATTCAGCCTCTTCGTGCATCTGCTTGTCACGGATTTGGATTTCCAAAGGTTCGCCAAATTGGGTGATAACCGTCGTATGAATTGATCTATAGCCATTTGATTTCGGCGCAGCGATGTAGTCCTTAAACCTTCCTGGTAATGGCACCCAAAGGTTATGGACCACGCCAACAGCGGTGTAGCACGTTGTGACATCGGGGACAATCGCTCGCAAACCCATGAGGTCGTACAGTTCGTTGAAATCTTTACCTTTTTGAATCATCTTTTTCCATATGCTGTAGTAATGTTTATACCTTCCTTCAACTATTGCATCTATGTTGTGCTCTTGGAACGATGTCTGGAGTTGTTGAATGTATTTCTTTAACCTTTCTTCTCGTTCGACCTTCTTTTGAGAGACGAGTTGCTTTATCTTCTGGTATTCATCGTAGTGCAGCACTTTAAAGCTCAAATCCTCCAACTCGGACTTAATGACATTTATACCAAGTTTGTGTGCTATGGGAGCGTAGACTTCCAGCGTTTCCATTGCCTTATATCTTTTCTTTTCCTCATCTTCCACAAAATCGATTGTGCGCATATTGTGGAGCCTATCAGCGAGTTTAACAAATATCACCCTTATGTCCTCTGCCATGGCAAATAGCATCTTTTGAATGGTCTCAAGCTTTTTCTTCTGCTCAACATTCCCAACAGGTGCGTTTATCCTGCTGACCTTTGTGACACCGTCTACTATCTTGGCGATGTCTGCCCCGAATGCCTTTTCTATCATCTCGTAAGTCACTCGGCCTTCGCTATCTTCAATTGCATCGTGCAACAACGCAGCCACTATGCTATCTATATCGAGTTTCAAAGAAGCGATTATCTTTGCGACTTCTATAGGATGGGTTATAAAAGGTTCTCCAGACTTTCTGTACAGTCCGCGATAAGCAACTTCCGCCATGTCGAAAGCGTGCAAAACCACATCTTTCTCCTCGTCTCCAAGTTGCCTTCCAAGGAGTGATTCTATCTCAGATATGAAATTTTCCCTGTCGTATTCACGAATAGCTCCTGTAACATTAACCCTTGTTGTGTTGGCTCTCATGTTCTCAACGTTCTGCGTCTGAACTTGACTTTTCCTGTTTTCTTGTGTTTCCAAACAGATACCCTCTTTCTTCTTTCTTAAATAACTAATTTTTTCACCGCATCGAACTTTTCTTTGTCAGCAACGTGCAGATATATGCTTGTAGTACTCAAATTTGCGTGTCCCAGCAATTCCTGGACAATCTTGACGTTTACGTTGTTCATAACTAAGTGTGTTGCAAAGGTATGTCTCAACGTGTGCGGATGGATACGCTTTGTTATTCCAGCACGCAACGCTGCTCTCTTGACAATTCTAAAGACCGTCGAAGGGTGTAACGGTTGACCTTTATTTTCGAAGAAATAGATCTTCGGCTTGTACTTTTCTACATATCTTTCCAACAATGGGACGACATTTTCGCTTATAGGAACCAACCTGTCTTTGTTCCCCTTACCCATTATAACTTTGACGTACGGTGGGTAGAACGAAACATCCTCGACACGCAAATTGCAAAGCTCACTGACTCGAAGCCCGCAGAAATACAAAAGTGAAACTATGGCTTTATACTTAAGCTTTCGTTCTTCATCGTAAACAGAAAGTAAAGCTTTAACTTCCTCGAGTGTCAAAAAGCTCGGTATCTTCTTCCTCAGCCTTGGATGTCTAACCCGTTCCATTGGATTTTCTTCAACGACGCCTATCAGTTCGAGGTAATCGAAAAACGTTCTAAGCGAAGAGATATACCGCGAGACCGTCGACTCAGTTACCGTTTCCCCAGTTATATCACCCTTTGAGAGTGCTTTTACGAATTTTTCAACATCTGTACGTTCAACTTCCTTTGGGGACTTTCCAAGGTATTCGAAGAACCTTTTAATATCCTTCATATAAGCCTTTACTGTATTTTCTGAACTTCGTCTCACATGTCTTAGGTAATCTTCAAAAGTTTTCAGTAAAGCTCCAATGTCGATAGGAATCCCCCCAAGAGATTTTACCAGCCTTTTTCAATACTTAATCACCATTCTTCTTGTCTTCTTGATTAGAAGTCAGTATTTCATAGGCCTTTTTTGCTGCATCCTTTTCCGCATCCTTCTTTGATGCACCTGTGCCCGTTGAAACCCTTTGACCTTGCAGATACAGATCGACTACGAATCTTCCATTTTCATCCTGTTTAACAGTTCTGTACTCAGGTAACTCTCTGTACTTTTCCTGTGTAATCTCTTGCAGAGCGGTCTTATAATCAAAAATCCTTTGCCCTGTCAGAAAGACTTCAATGGCTTTTTCAAACTTTCCACCGAAAATCTCCTTTACTTTTGCCAATCCAGCATCAAGATAGATAGCTGCACAGACCGCTTCAAAAGTGTCAGCTACTATACTACTCCTTGTTCGACCGCCAGTTTTCTCTTCGCCTTTGCCAAGGAAGATGTACTTACCGAGTTCATACTGGCTGGCTATCTCGGTAAGAACTTCTTCGCTGGCAACGGCTCCCTTAGTCTTTGCCATTTCTCCCTCTGTTGCTTCTGGGTATTTGTTATATAGTATATCACAGACGACCAATTCTACTACAGCATCTCCTAGAAATTCCAACCTTTCGTTGTTCTTTATATTCCTCCCGAGTTGGTTCACTTCGTAGGCGTAACTGGAATGGCAGAGGGCATTGAACAAGAGCATTGGATCTTTGAAATGATATCCGAGTTTTTCTTGAAGTTCTCCCAGTATTCTTCTTTCTCGTTCTCGTATGTCGTCCATTCACGCACCTCCACAACGTGAAAAGTTCTGAGTTTGTTGTTTTTCGTTTCGTGCCATTCAACCTTGATTGGTACGGCAAATTCCGGCTTTAGTTTGCCTTCAGCTATCCAGTATCTTGATTCCTCAACTCTGTAAATCGACGGATTTGCAACAGCTACCAAAACCAAAGGCCTGTCAGCGACAACCACTTCGTCAATTACTTCAATTTTTCTCAACTCTTCAGCTAAATCATAAACCTCCTTTCTGAAAGGTTTGACGTTGATGACCGCGATGTTCTTAGATAGCGGACCGATTATCTTAACATTCGCAATCTCATTTCCTTGAGGGAAGTACTTCAAGACCAACTCATTTGCAACAACTGTTGCCTGTCCGTGATAAGAGGGATTTGTCATGGGTTTCAGTAAGTGCTTGAGTTTGCAGCCTTCCCTAGTAGCGTGTTCTCCGATTCTTCGGATACCTACACCGTAGTCGTCAAGAATCGCTTTTATTTCATCCTTGGTCAAATCACCAAGAGGTGCGTACATTCCGTTGAATACTCTTAAGCCTGTTTTTCCCCAAGTGTCTGATAAATTTGAGCCGGTCACAACTATACGACCATTTGCGTATTTCAAAACGGTTCCCATCTTGATCGTTTTCGTGCACATGTTACAGGATGGCCCTGTCTTCCAGATTTTCTCTTGTCCGAAATTTTCAACGAATGTAAGCTTGAAACCGTGGTTTTCTGCAAAATCAGAAACTATTTTCAAGGCGTTAGAATACGTATATGGGCCGTAGACTACATGAACAAGTTCAACGTGCTCTTTTCCAAGTGCCTCGGCACACAGCAATGCTGCAGCTGTACTGTCCATACCTCCAGAGAACGCTACAACAAAATCCATGCCATACTGATTTGCAACCTCTCTTATCTCATTTATGATTTCTTCCTTAGATTTCACTGGCATCGATTTTTGCACCTCTTCTGCTTTCTTGCTTTTTCTAATATTCTACCATATTTGAGAGCAAAATTGAATAGCACGAAGCTTTTGTGAAAACATAGTTTGAAGTGGCATAATAAAAATGTTTTAATGTAACTTTCTATGCTTTCAAGAAGCAAAAAGCCGTGGTAAACTTAGAATGGGAGGTGACAGTATGTTGTCTGACATCGAAATCGCAAAGAGTGCCAAACTGAAGGATATAAGGGAGATTGCGGCGTTGATTGGAGTTCCAGAAGAGAAATTGAAGCTGTACGGCAATTACATTGCGAAAGTGGACAACAAATATTTGAAGGAGCTGGAGTCTCAAGGAAGGAAAAATGGAAAGTTGATACTTGTTACCGCGATTACACCAACACCGGCTGGTGAAGGGAAGACGACAACAAGCATAGGGTTGTCAATGGCATTGAATAAAATCGGAAAAAAATCAATAGTGACACTTCGAGAACCTTCCCTGGGTCCTGTTTTTGGTGTGAAAGGCGGTGCCGCAGGTGGGGGATATTCGCAAGTCTTACCGATGGAGGATATAAACCTTCATTTTACTGGAGATATACACGCAGTTACGGCTGCGCACAACCTAATATCTGCGATGATAGACTCGCACGTAAACCATGGCAACGAACTAGGGATAGATATCCGAAAAATCTATTGG
Organism: Fervidobacterium changbaicum; assembly: GCF_004117075.1. NCBI lineage: Bacteria > Thermotogati > Thermotogota > Thermotogae > Thermotogales > Fervidobacteriaceae > Fervidobacterium > Fervidobacterium changbaicum. The sequence goes on along the minus strand of NZ_CP026721.1, from coordinate 907,316 downwards.
AAGCGCGCAATGGATATGAATGATAGAGCTCTCAGGCAAATTGTTGTGGGGCTTGGTGGAAGTGCAAATGGTTACCCAAGGGAAGATGGATTTTTGATTACCGCTGCTTCCGAGATTATGGCAACTTTGTGCCTTGCTTCAGATATTGCGGATTTGAAAAGAAGGATAGGCGAGATAGTTGTTGCACAGAGTGAAAATAAAGGTCTCATAAGGGTGAAGGACCTTGGTGCACAGGGAGCAGTAACTGCTCTGTTGAAAGACGCGATTAACCCAAACCTTGTGCAAACAATTGAAAACACTCCGGCGTTTGTTCACGGTGGACCATTCGCAAATATTGCACACGGAACCAACACACTTATTGCAACAAAATTGGCGCTTAAATTGGCAGATTACGTAGTGACTGAAGCGGGGTTTGCAGCCGATTTGGGTGCTGAGAAGTTCTTAGACTTCGTCGCTCCGACGGGTGGACTGTTTGTCGATGCGGTTGTCTTGGTTGCTTCCATAAGAGCTTTAAAATACCACGGAGGAGTTTCAAAAGAAGAGCTTTCCAAAGAAAACGTAGAAGCTGTAATAACAGGAATGGAGAATTTGAAGGTCCACGTTGAGAATTTGCAAAAATATGGTGTTCCTGTTGTCGTTGCGCTCAACAAATTTGAAAGCGATACAGCGCGAGAGATAGATGCAGTCGTGAATAACAGCCCAGTTCCGTGTGTACTTAACGAAGCGTACGCAAAAGGTTCGCAAGGGGCTATTGAACTTGCAAAGACTGTAGTTGAAACGATCGAAAAAATACCAAGCAACTACAAACCACTTGTCCCTATGGAACTACCGGTTGAACAAAAGATAGAACTCATAGCGAAGGAAATATACCGTGCTGGTAAGGTCACATATACAGAAACTGCGAGAACAAAGTTGAACATGCTTAAAAAGAACGGATTTGGAAACTACCCTGTGATTGTGGCAAAGACTCAAAACAGCATTTCCGATGATCCAAAGAAGATAAATGCGCCAAAAGGGTACGAATTTACAGTTAGAGATTTCCAAATCAGCTCGGGTGCAGGTTTTGTTGTTGCGCTTGCTGGAGAAATTATGCTCATGCCCGGCCTTCCGAAAGTGCCTGCGGCAGTGAATATCGACATAGACGAGAATGGAGAGATTACAGGTTTGTTCTGAGAAACGATTGATGTATATGAACGCATAAGCAAAGATAAATAAACATCTAAGAGAAAAAAGAAGATTTTTAGCCTTCTTTCAATGTAAATGTGATACCCTTCACAAAATGAACGTTGATACTTTGGCCAAGCTAAAAGATAATAGACTTGGAAATGATAAATCTTTGCAATCTACACGCTGGCACGTAGTTGCGCCAGCATCAAAAATCAGGGAGGTTGTGAAAAGATGAAGCTGAGCACGATGGGTAACCTCAAACCATTTGGACCACTCTATGAAAATGCTCAGAAGCAGTTCTTAAAAGCGGCAGATCTGATGGACCTTGACCCAAACATTGGGAACTTTTTGCTGTGGCCACAGAGAATTCTAGAAGTCCACTTCCCAGTAGTAATGGATGACGGAAGAGTAGAGATATTCGAAGGTTACAGAGTTCAGCACAACACAGCAAGAGGTCCAGCAAAAGGTGGTATCAGGTATCACCCCGATACGAACCTTGACGAAGTTGCATCACTTGCGTTCTGGATGACATGGAAATGTGCTGTTATGAACCTCCCATACGGTGGCGGAAAAGGTGGAGTTAGGGTAGATGTAACTCAGCTGTCGGAAAAGGAACTTGAAAGACTCAGCAGAAGGTTCTTCTCCGAAATTCAAGTATTGGTAGGACCTCAGAAAGACATCCCAGCTCCAGATGTAAACACGAATGCAAAGATAATGGCTTGGTACATGGACACCTACAGTATGAACGTTGGTTACACAGCCCTCGGTGTTGTTACCGGAAAACCACTCGACCTTGGTGGTTCGGAAGGTAGACCAGAGGCAACAGGACGTGGTGTTGCAATAACAGCTAATGAAGCATGCAAAGCGCTCGGTAAAGATATATCCAAGGCAACAGTGGCAATTCAGGGGTTTGGTAATGTCGGTTCTTACTCTGCGAAGATACTGAGTGAAGAATTCGGTGCAAAAATTGTTGCAGTCAGCGATGTAAGTGGCGGGCTTTACAACGAAAACGGGCTTGACATCAACGATCTCATCGCTTACCGCGATGCAAACAAGGGGCTCATCAAAGGTTATCCAAAAGCCAAACCGATCACAAACGAAGAACTACTCGAACTTGATGTGGACATCCTTGTTCCAGCAGCACTTGAAAATGCAATCACAGAAAAGAACGCAAGCAACATCAAAGCGAAGATCATCGTCGAAGGTGCAAACGGTCCAACAACCCCAGAGGCGGAAGAAATACTCATAAAGAAAGGTGTTCTCATAGTTCCAGACATCCTTGCAAACGCTGGTGGTGTTACGGTCTCCTACTTTGAATGGGTACAAGACCTCCAGACGTTCTTCTGGGACATCGATGATATTAGAAAGAAACTCACAAAGATGATGGTCAACGCCTTTGCAGAAGTCTACAAGACGAAAGAAAAATACAATACAGACATGAGAACGGCAGCATACATCGTTGCAATCAACAGAGTTGCAAATGCTGTCAAGGAAAGAGGATACTATCCAATGTAATAAATAAATTCGGTAAATTCTTGGAGCCCCTAAAATTGGGGCTCCATTTTTTATACTTTCGTGTTATAATATTGTTCGTAGAACAAACTTTTTAATTTTTAAATACAGTGCATTGAACAAAGAAACTTCTCAAATGGGAGTGAGCTGAGTGTTTAGAGAGTTCATCAAGAAGAGGTGGCATTTTTACGTTTTTGGTATCATCTCGTTGATCGTTATAGACCTACTACAGCTTTTTGTACCTAAGGTCATATCAAAAGCTATAAATTCGCTGCAAAGTATAAGAGACATTTCTGAAGTACGGTTTCTTGTGCTTACAATATTGGCACTAGCGTTTGGCATGCTGTTAGGCAGGTTTTGGTGGCGATATTTCATAATGGGGAGCGCACGATATTTCGACTACTACGCCAAAAAGAATCTTTTTGACAAAATACTAAGTTTGGATATGCACTTTTTTGATAAGCACCGCTCCGGAGATATTATGGCGTACTTTACAAACGATGTGAGTACGGTTGAAAGGATGCTTGGAATAGGGGTTGTCCAACTAACCGATGCACTTTTCATGAGCTCGATGACGGTATTTTTCATGGCGACATCCACAAACTGGAGGTTAACATTAACAGCCCTGATTCCACTTCCTGGGATAATCCTTGTTTCCCTCTTTTTTGGTAAACTAATATTCAAAAGGTCCCGCTACACGCAGGATGTTTACATGGACCTGAGTGGTTACACGGAAGAGACTATGGATGGAATAAGGGTGATAAAGAGCTTTTCAATACTGCCGAAAATAGAAGAACTTTTCGATAAAAAGGCCAAAGAACATTTCACAGCAACGATGTCGTTGATACGTATATGGGGTATCATGTGGCCACTTGTTCACTTCATAGGAACTCTTGCGTTCTTTCTTGCACTAACCGTCGGAGGTCCCATGGTGGTGAAGGGGACGGTCACACTCGGTGATTACGTTGCGTTCAATAGCTACATAGGGATGTTGGTCTGGCCCCTCACTGCGTACGGTATGGTCATGAACGTGATCCAGCAAGGAAGGGCTTCATTGCAAAGATTAAAGGAAATCAGCAACGCTGAGCCTGTGGTGATAGAGCCTGAGAAACCTGTTAAGATAGATAGGATAGACGATATAACGATCAACAACCTTTGGTTCAAATACCCTGGAACGGAAAGATATGTGCTAAAAGGTGTTGATTTCGAAGTGAAACGGGGACAGTTTGTAGGTATCGTTGGAACTGTCGGCAGTGGCAAATCAACGTTGGTCAAGGTTATCAGTAAGTTCTATCCAGTTGACAGAGGTAAAATCTTTATAAACGGAATCGATATAAATGACATACATTCGCAAGATATTCGAAGACTTATTTCGTACGTTCCACAAGAAACATTCCTATTTTCCGACACTGTGGCAAAAAACGTCGCCTTCGCTATGGAGGAATTCGATTTGGAAGAAGTAAAGCAATATGTAAAACTTTCTGCAGTTGATGAAGACATCGAGAAGTTCCCCGAAAAATACGACACAGTCGTTGGGCAGCGCGGTGTGATGCTCTCAGGTGGTCAAAAACAAAGATTAACAATTGCAAGGGCGCTTATGAAAAAAGCGGATGTCTACATCTTCGATGACTGTCTATCCGCTGTAGACCCGGAAACCGAAGAAGAAATCATCCAAACACTTAGGGATAAAATGAAGGGCTCAACGATGATAATAATAACACATAGACTAAAAGTGCTCCAAAATGCTGATGTCATCTATGTACTTGATCAAGGTGTTATACTTGAAAAAGGCACGCACTATGAACTCTTGAAAAACGACGGATTGTACGCGAGGATGTATAAAAAGCAACTGGTGATCGATAACAATCAAAATTGAGTAAAATTTTCAGAAGAAAAAAAGAATATGGCTCTTCGCAGCCTTTTTGTGATAAAATAAATGCCAAGGAGTTACTAAAGCCTTGGCATTTTTTTCTTAAGGAGTGATAAAATGGTTTGGTTTGTAGTTTTTCTGATTAGCATGGTAACTATCCTTACGATCTTTTTTGTATTACTGAAGCGCAGATTAAGAGACAAAATCGAAAGCGAAGCATTTCTAAACAAGCTTCTTGCGGGCTTCGGAATCGTATTGGATACAGAAAAACTCGGAATATCCATATGGATTGACAACGATTTGACGTACATTAATAGTATTTTGCTGGAACATTCGAATCTGTTGGGAATCGATATAAAGAGTAGAAAAGAACTTGATGAGTTGTTTGCTCATCCAGAGAAGTATCTTGTTATTTACGATGTTATAACTGAGATTAAAAAACGACGTGAAGCAAATGTGCAAGAGTATTACGGCTCATGGAGAAAAGAGATTGGCCAAAAGTACATTGAAATAAAGTACATCAGAAGATTTTTAGACGGGAAACAGTACGTAGTTTTGACGACAAGGGATGTTTCTCACGAGCTCTCAAATTTGGAAACCACCATATTAGCCGAGCTGAACGAGATTTTTGAAGAGGAAATTTCAAAAGAGAGCATTAGCTTATATGAATTTGGTGACAGGATTAGGACTATACTTAATAAGCATGGTCTTGTCGATATCTTTGGAGTAGGATTGCTAAGGACCAACGGTGAGATTTACTTTCCATATTTTAAATACGCAGATGAAGATGATAGAAGCGGCCTTGTGATGTCACCTTCAGAAAAGACGATGTCGCGGTACATCATAGACAAAGGGCTTAAATTGCACATAGAAAGCGCTTTAAAACAGCAAGATTTGGGGGATGGATATAGGCTTAAGAAGATAAGAGGAGAAGACTTCACAATCTACGGCGTTCCAATAATCTTCAGAGGACAAACAAGAGGAGTGATCCTATTTGAAAAGCAAGGGACAGAACAATTTTCGAACGCAACGCTTGCTGTATTCGATAAAGTAGCACACTTCATCTTTCTTGCCCTCAGGTTCATCGATATATTGGAGGAGCTGGAGGATGAAAAGAAAAAACTCTTGGAGGTATCAATAAAAGACTATCTAACCGGTGCATACAGCAGGCTATTTTTGGAACAGTTCCTAGAAAAAGAACTGAGTAAATGCAAAAGGACGAATTCGAAGACAGCCGTTGCCTTTTTGGATGTTAACGAATTCAAGAGAATAAATGATACTTATGGACACGTGTACGGAGATAAAATATTAAAAACACTAGTTGAGGTTATATACAAAAATATCAGAATAATGGACTTAGTTGCAAGATACGGCGGTGATGAATTTGTGATTGTTTTACCTGAAACAACGCCGGAGAATGCCGGTTTAGTTATGAAAAGAATAGTGGAAGCACTTGGTGAAAAGAATATATCAATTTCGTATGGGATGATAGAAATTTCTGAATTCGCAACAATTGAAGATATTTACAAAGAAGTCGACAGAAGAATGTATGAGATGAAAAAGAAGTCTAAGCAAGAAAATTCGGCTGAGGATTAGAAAAATAAACAAAGTAGGAAGGAGAAAAACATACGATGTTAGGCGATGAGAAAAGTGTGAGGTACGCTTTTTTAAATAGATTAGGCTTTTTTTCAACGAGCCTAATCTTTTCTTGTTTTACAGTCACTATTGCTGTCACGCTCACGATTTTCCTGCTCCTTAGTTCTTGCGCGCTTACAAAACAAGGATATGAACAACTCAAAGAAGGCCAATCCACCAAGCCCTCTGTCTGCATAGATGAGACCGGCAATGAGTACTATCCCAATCGTGTACTCATCGGGTACTCTGATGTAAGAAAGATAAGTCAAATCCTGAACCTTTTGAACGGAAGATTGTTGCTCCACATTCCTGAGATAAGTGTAATTTCTGTAGAAATCACCGAAGATGCGAAAAAGGCAATTCAACTGCTGGAAACGGAAGGAATCAAGAATAAATATGGAATACGCTACGCAGAGTACGTATACGTTAGAAAACTGGTACCATTTGAAATTGGACCTCTTCAAGAGGTAAACAGAGCGCTTGTTGCATCCAAGGTATCCTCATATTATTCCAACTACACAGGTGAATCACTCGATGTATATTTGTGGGGGCTCAGAGCGATTAAAGTGAAAGACGGTTGGAAAGCTGGATATAATGGTGATGGCGTTATCGTAGCCGTGCTTGACACCGGTGTCGATGGAACTCATCCTGACTTAGAAGGGCAGTTGGTTGAAGGATACAGGCCTTTGAATGATGAAATACTTCCAGCTGGCAGTGATTCATCGTTCGGCGGTGCGCACGGGACACATGTTGCAGGAACGATAGCAGCGAAGTTAGATGGTAAGGGAATCGTCGGCGTTGCGCCACGCGCAAAGATTATGCCTGTTGTTTTGTTTGACAACGGTGGATGGTACGTGGGAGATGATTACGCTGCAAAAGGCATCGTTTGGGCGGTCAACCATGGTGCGAAAGTGCTCAGCAATTCGTGGGGCGGTTCTGGTTATTCACAGACGCTGAAAGAGGCGTTCGATTACGCACTTGAAAGAGGTGTTGTCGTAGTTGCGGCAGCGGGAAACTCGAAATCGACACAATCTTATCAATATCCTGCGAACTATCCCGGTGTAATACAAGTCGGTGCTGTAGAATTCAACGGTGGGAATTACATAATAGCGGACTTTTCAAGTGGAAGCCCGATGATAAGTGTGTGTGCACCTGGAGTTTCGATTATTTCAACGATGCCACAAAAAGACTCTTATGGACACGAAGCGAAGCAAAGCTTCGTTATACCTGAAAACGGAGGCTATTACGGTTTCATGACCGGTACCTCGATGGCAACACCGCACGTGTCAGGTTTGGTGGCGTTGCTATTGCAAAAGTATCCAACCGCAAAACCTTGGCAAATAAGAAAAATGCTCGAGCAAAATGCTTTGGATATTGAAACTACTGGTTACGATGAAAAGGCAGGCTATGGACTCATTCAGGCTAATGCTGTCGAAGACGACTTGCCTTCAAGTGGAGGATTGGACTATCAACTCACCGTCACAGATGCTTATAGTAGTTGGAGGGTGCCTTCCGTTAGTGTCTCACTTCTTGGAATTTCAAGTACTGGTCGCAATGTTCGGTACTTTGCAAAGACCAACACTGAAGGTATTGCGAAGTTTATCGGTATAGATTCCGGTAGGTACGATGTAATTGTCAGTGGTCCAGACACGAAAGTGAACTCAAACGGATTAACGAGGGTAGCTTTCAGAAAAGCAGAGGAACGAACGGTGATTTTCCAAGCGGCTTTGGTTGATAACCGTAACAATGCGGTAAGGTTTTCCTCATCTGCATCGTTGCGTCTTGTGAATCCACCACCGGCGGTTGTTAATTCGCAAATTGTTTTCGTTGATGTAACAAAGTTGCCCACGGAAACAGGATATGAGATAGCAATGAATTTAGAAGAAAATTTTGTTGACTTCTCAGAACTCAGCGGACAGTATCTGATTAAGCTGAGATTGCCTCAGAAAGCTGATACGGATATCTTACTTTCTGGAACGTTGACACTGAACGGGGTAGAAATCCCCGTGAATGGAAAAATAACCAAAAATTCCACGGAAACTTACTTGTCGGATAACAACGTCTCATATACCTGGTGGACGCTTTTTGGAAAAGCGGAATAAAGGGTTAAAAGGCAGATTTAGTGGAGAGTGGAAAAATGAGAAAGCTGAGACAACTATGGACAAACTATTCTTCTTATGTTTTACTAACAGTGGTTTTACCACTTTCGCTACTTTCTCTTAGTTCTTGTGTTTTCCTCAATGCTGGAAGGCCCAATGCAAATGATGTTCAGATATCTCTGTTCGTTTCGGAATACAACAGCGGTCCATCTGTTGAGGATGCTATTGTCGAGGTTATTAAAAACGGAAGTGTAATCGACAAGAAAAAGACAAATAGTGGATTAGCTCGGTTCGAAGTACCGCGATATTCCGGTCCTTATTTGATAAGAATTTCGAAAGATGGGTACGCAACCACTACGATAAAGGTTTTAAACATACATTCCCCACTTGTACTCAACACCACTTTGAGAAGACCGAAATTTCTGGTCGGAGAGCAAAACACGAACGAGATAGACATATCATTTGATATATACACTTCTGATAGAAAACTCTCCAAATTGCTTCCTGATGAGAATGGAGTTTATAGCATTTTCGGACTGCCAAAGTTATACATATCAGCGCAAAGCACAGTTTCAAGACTCCCCATAGCTTTTATGTACGCAAAACTTGGCAATCCGCCAGGTGCAGAATACCTTAGCTCACCGAGGTTGTTTGCTGAATCTGATGTTCTTGAAGGCTATTTGGAACTTACACCATTTTCGGGTAAGACGTACCTATTTATCGATGCATACGATGTGAACGACAACAGATACGAAATAGTGGTTCCTCTGAACATAATCAAATCGACGGATTTAAAGATTGTACCATACATCGTTGAAGCTCAACAACCTTCCGTGTACGCTTACCATCTAAACACCACCGTCAAGTACTATTCAACCGAGATTGGTGAATCGTACGATTCAAAAGAAAAACTTACGAATCTTTACGTGAAGCTCGTTTGGAAAAAATGGAGCGATAGTACTCAAAGAAGCCGGACGAATGAACCAGACGGATACGTTATTTACAAATCATACGACGGTCAAAAGTACGAAAGACTCTCCGTGGTTGGTTCAAAGCAGAATGCATATTACGACACATACAATAACTTACCTGATGTCAGGGTTTGGTATTCGATTAGTGCGAAATATGGTGATTTGGAAGGACCAAAGACGTTTCTTGGCAGTGTTGTCCCGCTTCCAATGGTTTACATTACCGACGTTTCACCGACGGACGGAGCCACAAACGTGTCTTTAACACCTACTTTCAGCTGGAAAATGGCCGGTGTGGACAAATACGTAGGCAAAGTCAAATACCTCTACGACATTTGGTTGTACGACCTTACTGTAAACAGTGGACAATTCCATTATCCACTAATAGAAGACACATACTTTGTAAGTGAGTCCTCACACGTTTCGATAGCTCTGTCAAGTTATTCATGGTATAAGCTTCCAGATGGAAAATTACAGAGTGGGAAACCTTACGAATGGGCACCGGAACTCATAGCAGCAATGTGGGAGGACAGAGAAAACAACTCGGTTTCACTCTCAGTTAACTGCGATTACAACTTCAAAGTTGCACCTATGGTAATCGCGCCTGAAAAATACTACCTATTCGTAACGGGTTCTGAGTAGGACTCTGGGTTGTTGACCTTTATAAAAAGGTTTCAAATGTGAAACTTAGTAAACGATTGTGGTTTATTCCTTTTCGTGGTTTAATATTTTAATAGAGAGAGTTCTTCCTGATAATACGCTTATTTCACGAAAAGGGGTGATTTGTATGGAAGATGTGAGGTCCCGTGTGGTAAGTTCGCTCACAAAACTTATAATGATAGTCGTTTTCTTAATCGATTTCCCTGCTTTGATGTTCAGCTACTATGTTTTTACAGGCATCGGGAGTTACCCGATACTGAACATGGTGATAGGATATATGATTGCGGTTCTGATAACGCTTCCTGTAGTGCTGTTCCTGATTAGAAGCAACGCTTTAAAAGCACTGAACGGGAGCGGATTCAATGTTTCAATCTACACATCGGTGGTGCTGTTCGTGGCTAATATCGTAGCAGCCACTGTAGTTGGAATAGTGGCCAACAAATTGTCACCTCTACCTGAAGGCTCACTTATTTTGAGGCTCTCAGGCGCACTCGCAATTAATATGAACATAGTTGCGCTTGCGATTTTTATCTACTCAAAACTCAACATTGCAAAAAGTGTACCAGATAAAGTATTTGACAAGTTCATGATTCCAACCACGCTGAAAATAAGCGTAGGTGTTATGTCTGTCTCGCTTTGGATAGGTCCGGCTTTGCTAAAGTACGCTACTTTGAGGTTTCAGTTAGACCAGTCGGTACAAGGAAGGTTGGTCCTGATAAGTATTGTACTGAATTTTCTGATTGCAATAGTGACAATCGTACTTGTAAGCAGAGTATTGAAAAGCCTACCGATTTTGAGACATTCTTTTGAAAAAATCGCTGCGGGTGATCTGACGTTTAACGTTGAAATTTCATCTGTTGATGAGTTTTACCAAATCGGTTCTATGTTGAATTATGCAACAAAAAGCATAGCCAAATTGATCGAGGATTCAAAAACAACTTCGACTCTAACGAAGGAATCGTTAGAGGAATTCAGAAAGCTCTTTGCAAAGTACGAAGAAAATTCGCGGGTCTTTTTAAACAGCATAGAAAAGCAGCAGGAAGCTATTGAACGAATCACAAGCTCAGTGGAAGAAATAAATGCAACAATTGAAGAACTGTCCAGTCAAGCTGAAGGTCTGAGCAAGATTTCTATTAATGCCGCCTCTCTTGCAAAGATACTTGAAGAAAAGACCGAATACGGAAGTAGCGAGCTGGAAAGTGTCAGAAAATTGACAACTGGCTTTGTAAAGGAGTACGAAGAACTGAGAAATGGTATCCGTAACCTGGCCGATGCGACGAAGAATATTGGGAGTATAATAGAAACGGTTCGCCAGATAGCTGAGCAAACGAACTTACTCGCACTAAACGCTGCAATTGAAGCTGCAAGAGCTGGCGAAGCTGGAAGAGGTTTTGCTGTAGTTGCTGACGAGATTAGGAAACTGGCAGAGCAAACAAAAGCATCAACCGATACTATTACCTCTACCATATCTGCTGTGGACGAATATTCAAAAGTTTTGGAAAAGCAGATTGAAAGACTTTACAAAGAGGTTGAGCAGACCGAATCGGGATACAACAAAGTCTCTGAAAGTTTTGAAAGGATTGCAAAAGTGGTCAGAGACATCACCAATTTAATTGACAGCATCGCTGCTCACTCGGAAGAGCAAACAGCAAGTGCAGAAGAAATGAGGTCAGCTTCGACAGAAATCGTTCACAGTATGGAAGGAATTGAGGAAAGTGGACAAATGATACTTGAAAAAACGCGTGGGAGTATAAGTGAAATAGAACGTATCGGTGAGCAGATAAGCAAACTGAGAGCTGTTGTCGATAGATTAATTTCGGAAATAGGAAAGTTTAAAGTTTAGTGAACTGATAAAACTGAAACCCCCACGACAAGTTGTGGGGGTTTTTGATTCATAGAACCTATCTACCTCATTTAACTAATCCCAAGACCTTCAAAGCTACGGTCTGTGAGCGAGTTGGTGTTCCGTACGCCAGAAAAGCACCGGTGATTATCCTTGGGTCGTACACGTACGTTTTACGATAACCCGTCACTATATCCCCGGTAGATGGATTAAACGTTCCAACAGGCCCCCTGACGTTTTGCATTATGCTCCCAAAAACAAAAAGCTGACCTGCTGAGCTACCTTGGTTGTATCCATCTACTTGGAACGACCCATCAAAGGCAAAAAGGCTTGCGAATATCTTCATATTTTGCAGTTTTTCACCAACTCTTATGTTGTTTATCGCAACAAGATTCAAAGCAGAAGTTTCGTTGGAGTTGACAAAATTTTTGATTTGATCTATTTTTGACTGACTAACTAATTCACCGTTTTGTCCGTGTTCAGATGCTCCAAAATGGTCTCTGAACGTTTCGTAAGGTATTATGCGCTGTTTTAAGACAATATCTCCTTCAGAGAACAGAGTATACGCTCCTTTGTAAGTGGAAAGTTTGGTTTGCCCTTCTACGGTGATATTTCCAGTTGCGTAAATTATCCCATTAAAAAGTATGTTAATTGTTTCCTGAGGACCACCGCCACGTCTTGTGAGTCTTGCGTGCGGGGGTTCAGGATTCCATGTGATAATGTAGTCTGTATTTCCTTGAGAAATCATAACGTCGTAATTAGTTGCGCCTTGACCGTGGTTGAAGCTTACTTTTACATCCCCGGTGAATTTTATCCCACTCAGTACATTTGGATTGTTTTTTATCGTGTTGTAATCACGAACAAGGTCGTTGACCGTTCTTCGGTATTCATCCTTGATGGCAGAAAAATTAAGTGCATCAATATCTTGCTGAGTTAGTATGCGGTATGGTGGATTGCCGAGCAGGTTTGCGTGAGAACCGTAATTCGATTCTGGAACAACTTGCCCGTTCCTGTCCTTTATTCCCCTTACTTCTATTGTTGACCTAAACGTCGGTCTTCCACCAGCGTTGTTTATGTTTATAAAATCATGACTTCTCAGCGGTCCATCGATCAGTTCATCTTTTATGAAATATATCGTTGTACCATCGGGTCTTGTTTCTCTATTTGTGAAGTATATGTACTGATTGAGTAATTTTGAAGTCACGATTCCGTATGCGTACGTTACCAGGTTCTTCTTCTCAACTTTCGAAACAAGCATAACGGTTAGAGGGAAAGTAGTTCTGAAGGCGTATATGGAAATGCTGTCTAGATTCCTCGATGATAGATAGTTTCTAAGCTCATCTCTCAATACATTATCCTCAGCAGATGCGCTTGTAGTTGTTATTGTGGCTATCGCAAACGAATTGTTACTCAGCACATTTGTCTGGAAGAAACCCTTCCACTCCGCGCCGAGCCTTGACAAAAATGTATCATACCATTGTGGAACTTGATTCTGGTACACGATGTTGAATCCCAATACCCCAGCCGAACGGGTTCGGATGTAACCGATACCCGTGTTGAGCACGTTGAGTGCATCAACATCAAGTTGCGAACTTATGTGTGTTCTCACGATATTCGTTCGGTAATTCGCGACGAGTTCGTACAGCGCCAAAAGTGTTATGCTTCCAACTAAAAGAAAAATGAGCACTAAAGCGGTTATAAAACCTTTTCTTTTCATGAGCATCCCTCCCACGATTTTTCTCATACTTTTCACGATGCGCTACTTAGAGCTGTGAGCAGTGGAACTACAAATTCTCTCCTTTTCAACTTTTGACTTCGAGGGGTGAACTTTAACTCCAAATACTTCGGGTCGGTTATCACGCCATTATCTTCTCTTGTCTGAAGAGCGATCGTTATACTTTCTATTCTTTCCGAGCATGTGTAAATAGTTTTACCATCGAACTTAATAACAATCTTATTATCTTCAGGTCTCTTATCGAATTTCAACTCCATTTCTCTGGCGACAACGCCTGAGCCAGAGGGAGCGAAGAACGCTAAACTTATATATCTACCATTCGGATCAATTTCGTTTTGATTGGGGCTTTTATCGGTATTCAGCCAGTCATCATTCCAAACACTTTGAGTTAGCAGATTATCGATGAGCGATGTTATGGTTTGCACTTCCGAGTAAAAACTCGCGTATTCTTTTTGCTCATTTAAGACACTCAACGTGATATTAACTATCAACCCTAACATTCCAATTATGAAAGCCAAAACGACCATCGATGCAATTAGTCCAGAAAGAGTTATATCCATTTTAACACCCCGCTTTCGCAAAGATTTGATTAATATGGCTTGTACTGGTACACAATGAACGGTTGGAATTTACTTGGAGAGGTTTCTATAGTAAAAGTATATTTTGTAAAATATTGACCAACCGTTGTGGTTTGAACATTAGTAACTTTGGGATAAGAAAGCTGGCTTCCTTGATAAAACGCTCTATTTATGTTTTCTATGTTGACCTGCGCATTCTGTGTACCTAACATGTAAACATACCTTGCAATAAAATTCTCCAACTCAATTACACGTTGCTGGTTTGATAACATCGAAATCGACTGAAGAACAACCGACAACCCACTTGCAATAACGGCAAAGACGATGCCGATAAGTAATAACGAAACAAGAGCTTCGGTTAAGGAAAAACCTCTTTTTAAATACAACTTATTCATCAAGTTCACCCCCTGGTCACCTTAACAAAATTTTACTACATTATCCCGAAAAATTTTCCCACTCTTACATGCCTTCTAAAATATTAGACCAAGTTAGACGATAATTTGTTCAGGAAGGAAAAACAAACTTCATTGGAGCTGAAAGCATGGAAAAGTTTGAAGAATTGATTTCTTTGAGAACGTCAAGTCAAATACCGAACTTAACGATGTTGGTGGTTGATTTCATAACCGAGTTGGACGAACTGGAATTTGTTGATAAACTTGCAAAGGCAGTATATGTGCACACAAATGCAAACGGAGTCCGGGTAATGACCCCTAACTTCGTTAAAATACTCGGCACCAATTTAGGTGTCCCTCTGCATTTTGACTCTGAGCACGTAAAAATCATAGTTTACTTCTCAAAGATCTCCAAAGAGGACATCGAACTTCTAAATTCAGCTTCAATCATTTGTGAACTGCACTACAGAAATATCCGAAAGCATCAGCAGATTTCAAAAATGGCGTTGTACGATTATCTCACCGGGGCGTACACAAGAACGGCAGGGATGAAAATCCTGGAGAGTGCGGTGGAGAGTGTTCAGCGAACCGGCAGAACGGCGTTTGTAGTATTTATCGATATCGACGATTTGAAGACGATCAACGATGCATTTGGGCATTCAAAAGGGGACGAAACCTTAAAAGAATTCGCACAAGCGTGTTTGAACAACATGAGAAAAACAGATTTTCTTGTCAGATACGGAGGAGACGAGTTTGTTCTTTTCGTAGACTCAGAAAATCCCAACGGTTTGCTTGAGAGGATAAGAAGTAGTTGTGGTGTTGAATTTTCTTATGGACTAGCTCGCATCGAGCAAGGGCAAACCTTAGTCGAAATTCTGAAACTTGCCGATAAGAGAATGTACGAAGAGAAAAAGAAAAAAAGAGTGTAGTTTTCCAACCAGACAATTGAAAGAAAGTGTTTTCATAAGCTTTCGAAAGATTTTCCAAACTTACAGGGGGCTTCACTTAAAAGACGGTTTTGTATGCCTATTTCAATGTTCTCTTTCCCAACCATCATGTGATATAATCTATTAAAGAACGTAAAGGGGTGGTCATAATTGGGGAAGGGAACATTTTTATTTTCCTTATCGAATTTATTCACCATACAGCGCTGGAACAACCGACCAGCGCTCCTTAGGTTTACCGAAGCGGAGAACTCTTTCAACACGCTCTTCCTTTCTTTTGTCTTCCTTACAATTAACGACGAAGAAAAACAACTAATTGAAAACAGCCTTCGCTGGAGACTTTCTCGTGAGCTGCCTAAAATCGTGCTTTCAGACGTTTCCCTACAGCTCAAAGAGCGTATCGAGCGCTTTGCACCGGATGTGTGGAACCAAGTAAGAACGAAAGCACTCGACGATTTAAAGGTCATGGCAGACGAAGAGACTGTTAACGTACTTGTGCCCCAAGTACTTGACTGCAATCCTCTTGACAAACTTGCCGACCTTTACATAAGCTATCTGGAAGCTTACGAAAATGGCAAGCTCTACGATTACAACCAGCCTCTCAGGGAACTGAAAGAAAAAATCGACAGAATGGCTGAAAATATTCCACCAAGCGAGATGGAAAAATACTGGCAGATAGCACAGTACGTCTGGAGCCCGCTTGTCAACCTCACATCGATGGTCCGCTGGAACAGAACGCACAGGAATGTCCGCACAAGTGTCAGTGGGCATTCGTTCGCGGTTGTCACGATGGCTTACCTAATAGCCAAGCTTTCCGAATTCGAAGGTGTCGAAGAAGTAATCGTCAAAAGCATCCTTCACGATTTGCCGGAAGCTTTCACCGGCGATGTGATAACACCCACCAAGAAAAAAGTCCCTGGGCTTGATGAACTTGTGTCAAATGTCGAAAAAGAGATGATGGTTGAGTGGATAAGCGGATGTGAAACTCTGTCTGCGCTCAAAAGATACATCGACTGGGCTGTAGAGCCGTTTTCTGGAGAAGCCGGCAGAATAGTCAGAACAGCGGACTACCTTGCTGCGCTCTTAGAATGTGCTGTGGAGATAGATTCAGGAAACAAGATAGAAATCTTTCGGGAAAACTTCTTCAATTTCAAAAAACTGATAAAAGAAACCTCTCCAATAGACGTTTCGCAGTGGATAGATGAAATAGAAAGCGTGATTTTCTAAGCTTAATAAAAACTTGGTGGAGGAGAACAGGCATGGTAGATTTCAAGATGACGAAGGATGGATTGGTGCTGTACATAAAAGATTACACGGATATCGTTGATGTGCTCCAGAAAGTGGAGGACAAAGTAAAATCGATGGGCAATTTCTTTGCCAAGGGCGATAAAATCATGCTTTTGGTCGAAGAGCACGAAAAACACATCTCGGACATCCCGAAGATCGTTGCTCGGGTCCAAGAACTTGGACTGACCATCTCGCATGTTCTGATGGGCTCGGAAGGGAAAGACGATGTGATAATAAAAAAGAAAGTCGATATGGTCAACCAAGGTGACACGCGCTCTGGTACAAAACTTGTTAAGAAAAACCTCAGAAGCGGGCAGAGCATCATCCATTCCGGGGATGTTATCTTGGTCGGAAACCTGCACGCCGGTGCGGAAATCGTTGCCGGTGGTAGTGTTGTCATCTTCGGTAGATGTCAAGGAACGGTAAGGGCGGGGATAAACGAAGGCAGAGAGGCTATAATCATCGCACTTTCATTTGAGTCGCCTTTTGTCCAAATTTCAGACTTGAAAGGCACGTTTACGGAGAAGTTCAACTATCCAGTTGTTTTACACGTAAAAGCAGGAAGAATAGAGGTTGGAAAATACGATACAAAGATAGGAGGGATAGAACTTGGCTGACAAACAAGTTGAACTGAAGACAAACGAATTATTATTGAAGTTAACATCCATACCCGGACCGTCGGGATACGAAGATGGGGTACTTAACGAAATCCAGCAGATAATGAAACCGTTTTCCGATGAGTGTTTCAGAACACCCATGGGTAGTTTGGTGTGCGTTAAGAAAGGTTCTGGTCCAAAAGTGGGATTTTTTGCTCACGCTGACCAGATCGCGTTCGTTGTGACTAAAATCTACGAAGACGGCTTTCTGAGGCTTTCTGGAGTAGGCGGTTGGGATCCAAAAACGATAATCAGCCAAAAGGTGTGGGTGCACACAAAAAAAGGTAAACTCAGGGGAGTTATCGGATTCATGCCGCCACACCTTCAGACAACTGAAGAATCGAAAAAGGTACCAGACTACGATCATATCTTTGTGGATGTCACGATGAATCAAAACTGGAAGGATATCTCAATTGGAGATTTAGTCACACTCGATGTTGAAGGCTTTGAAAAAAATGGAACGATCTTCGCACCTGCACTCGATAACAGGGCAAGCTGTGTCGCAATAATCAAAGCAGCTGAACTTTTGAGCAAAATCAGAACAGATGCCCAAATTTACTACATCTTCTCCACGCAAGAAGAAATTGGAGGCCCCGGGGCGAAAAGCGGCGCGTACATATCTGAAATCGAATACGGTGTAGTCATCGACGTAACACACGGAGACGAGGATGTTCCGGGCTATCCAAAAATAAAAATGGGTGAAGGACCAGCTGTTGCCATCGGACCTGTAACGAACAAAAAGTTTGTGGAGCACATAAATGCAGTAGCAGGTAAGTACAACATAAAGACACAGATAGAACCGATAGCAGGAAGGTCTGGAACAGACACAGACGAAGTCCAGCTCACAAGAATCGGGGTCAAAACAGCGCTTGTATCCATTCCTCTGAAATACATGCACAACCCATATGAAAAAGTCTTTGTGAAAGACGTTGAAGACACCGCAAAACTACTTGCATTCTGCGCAGCGCACCTTCCAGAAATTGGTATTGAAGAACCAAGCAAAGACTCGGCTTCTGCTAAGGAGGGAGAATGATGCTTAAGTACCTGAAAGACTTAACAGAATTTGCAGGTCCATCGGGAAACGAGGATAACGTCAGAGAGTACATAAAAGAAAAGATCTCTGGAAAAGTCGATGAGGTAATTACAGATAGGATGGGAAATTTGATAGCACTCAAAAAAGGCAAAGGTAGTGGCAAAAAGATACTGCTTGATGCACACATGGACGAAGTGGGGTTCATGGTTACGAACATAAACGAGGATGGAACACTTTCATTCGCACCAGTCGGTGGTGTGGATACGAGGGTTGTAATCGGCAAGAAAGTGAAAGTTGGGAAAGACGTCATCGGTATTATCGGCTACAAAGCGATACATCTGCAAAGGGATGGTTATCTGAGCACACCTAAATACAGCGAACTTAAAATAGACATCGGAGCAAAATCGAAAGCCGAAGCTGAAAAACTAGTAAAAATCGGTGATTACGTATCGTTTGTGACATCATACGAAGAGCGGGGAGATTACATAATCGCCAAAGCACTTGATGATAGGTGTGGTTGCAGTGTATTAATGGACTTAATAGAAGAAGGCATAGAAACAGACCACGACGTATACTTTGCGTTCACCGTTCAAGAAGAAACCGGCTTAAGAGGACCGGCGATTATAGCCGAACAGCTCAACGTAGACATCGCAATTGCAGTTGAGACCACAACAAGCGGTGATGACCCTGAACTTGAAAGACAGCTTTGGTCCACACATCTTGGAGACGGACCAGCCATCACATTCATGCACAGCGGATACGTAGTAAACCAGACGATATTTGAAAAACTCGTTGAGACAGCAAAGCAGAACAACATACCATTCCAATACAAAATGCGCACCGTTGGTGGAACGAACGCAAGAAGGTACGCACTAACGGGCATCCCAGCAGGCGTTGTTTCAGTACCGGCAAGATACATACACTCACCGGTGTCGATAATCAACAAAAAAGACTATGAGCATACACTCGCATTGTTGAGGGAATTTCTTAGAAGGAAAGACTTTTAACAAAGGTTTACAACGATGTGCCGTTTTTTGAAATATTACTCAAAAAACAAAGGCGGATGGTATTGACATTAAAACGTAAAAAATAGTATAATCAATTTGCACTCCTAACAAACAAAGCTAACGGGGGGAAGCTAAACGAAAGTCCTCAAATTACCAAGCCCGCAATACCACATCTCTAAAACGAGGGGGGATTAGTGTGAAGAAAGTGGTATTTTTAGCAGCCAGTATCATGTTGTTTTTGCTGCTCACACTCACCAGCTGTGAGCAGGTAGGTAACCTATTCAACAAACCACCGGTATGGAAGACGATCCCAGATCAGACCATACTGAAGGGGCAAACTGTGAACGTCGATCTAAAAACATACGTTAGTGATCCAGACAACAACCTTGACCAGATAGTTTTGAAAACATCAGGAAAAGGTTCCATATCGAATGGTGTCTACACATGGACACCAACGGAAGTCGGCGAATATACTATAACGGTCGAAGCAGTCGACAAAGCAGGTGCAAAAACAGAAAAATCGTTTAAAGTAATCGTACAACATTCTGGAACGTTGGTAGTGAACATCGCTCTGTATAACTCAGGTCCTGTTGTTGAAGGTGCAAAGGTTGAAGTAAAAGATAGCAGTGGAAATCTTAGGGGTGTAGGATACAGTAACAATAAAGGAGTAGCAACAGTATTATTCAGGTCCGATGCAGAAAAAGAGTTCTTAAACGTATTTATCTCCAAGAACGGTCATGCAAGAACCACAATACTTGGCATGAAATGTTTGAGGGATCAAACAACTGAAATAACAACAACGTTAAGAAAAGCTTCCGCTGCCCAGACAACGACCGAGATTCCGATTGATATTGATGTGGCGCTCTATACTAACAGCACTAAAACAGTACCAGTGGATCCAGCAACGGATTTAACGCTCAACAGCATTTACGTAGTGGTAACAGCAACTCCAGTTGAGTTTAACGCTGGAGTCAACGTTATATACGCGAAGGTCAACGGAATACCAGGGACAAGTTATTTCACTGCTCCAAGGTTGTATGTAAGTGCCTCAAATCAATTGGAAGGCGTTTTGTCTGTTGCTGAGTTCGAAGGTGAAGTGCCACTCATAGTTGATGTCTATGACCACAACGATAACAAAGTCGAAAAGATAATTTGGCTTAATGTTGTCAGAACACCTGCGACTGGTATTATTCCATACATGGTGCAAAGAAATACAACGTATTACACAACTCAGTACGACTTGTACGCATACACAAGAAGACAAGCGGTTGAATACTACTCTGTACCAAAAGTTCCAGAAAACCTGAAAGGTATAGATGCATCCGGTAACACTATCGAACCGGCGGGCGCTCCAGACGACGATTCAAACCTCTGGATAGAAATCAGATGGAGAAGATGGTATTCAACCTCTGGTGCAACGAAACCAAAAGCGTACAAAGTTTACAGATCGTTTGATGGAGAAAATTGGACACCTGTTGCGATACTTCCAGAAAGTTACTATTACTATAGAGATTCCTCTCCGCTTCTTGAAGTCGGTAAGAAGACTTGGTATGCAGTATCTTCCGTTTACGACGGTCTTGAATCAACACCAACGGTTATTGGACATATAACACCACTGCCAGTTCTCAACATAGAAGTTGTATCACCAACAAACGGTTCTACGAACGTTCCAAGAGACACGGTCTTTAAGTGGAAATTCAAAGGCCTTGAAGCATATGAACCGACAGATGAAGAATCACCAACAACGTCCCTCACCTATACTTATAGCATATGGGTATACGACTATATCCAAAATGATGTTGCGTATTACAGCCTTGGAGTTAAACCAAGTTCTTACTACAGATTCACTGTTCCTGATAAAGAAGTCGAAATTAAGTTCAGCGATTACTTTATAGGAAATACAAATGGAAATCCTCCGTACTGGATGGACTTCGCACTGCAAGACGCTTACGCTTACGACAAACTTCAAGCAAATAAAACGTACAACTGGACACTCAGACATGCTTGGGCGCAAAAGATATACAATGGTTTAGGTTTGTCTGATCCAAACTTAAAGTTCAGAACGATTGCATATTCAATCCATGCGGATGATACTGGTGTTCTTCTTGGCAGTTCTCTGACTATAAAGCCATCCGTATACTACACATTCACAACTGGTAAGAATTAAGAAGGGGGGGATAGATGATGAGAAAAATCAGCAGCGCATTGTTGGTTTTTGCTATTACCGTTGTACTGCTTTTTGTGTTCGCTTGTTCACCGCAGATGAATAATAATGCCAATAAAGCTCCAAATGCCTCGAAAGTTAATTCACCGATATTGTTTGGTGAGCTTATCCCTGGTGAATATACAGAAGGTAAAATCCTTGTTGGCTACGAATCACGAGAGAGCGCACTTGAGATTGTAAAACTGCTCAACGGTAAGATTGTTGTCGACCTTCCACAGATTAAGATGATTTCGATAAAATTCAACGGAACAGTAGCAGATGCGTATGCTAAGATAAAACAAGCTAAGATAAAAGGTATAAGATACGTTGAGCCGAGCTACAAGAGAGAACTTATAGAACCACTTCCAGTTAAAAGGGACACAGAGTTGCAGAAATTCGAGCCGAGGTTGAGCAGTGCTTCTCCAAGAGGAACGGAAGAGTTTAGCCCACTACTTTGGGGTGTTGAGGCTGTCAGTGCAACGGAAGTTTGGGCTGAGGCATCAGGTACTGGTGTAATTGTAGCCGTTGTCGACAGTGGTGTTGATGGAACGCATCCAGACCTGCAAGGGCAAGTTATTGGCGGCTACAGACCAGCTTTTGATGAAGAACTTCCTGCTGGAACAGATTCCTCGTTCGGCGGTGCACACGGTACGCACGTAGCAGGTACCATCGCTGCTAAGAAAGACGGTAAAGGCATCGTCGGTGTTGCACCGGGTGCAAAGATAATGCCGATAGTGATTTTTGATGATCCAGCACTTGTTGGTGGAAACGGCTACGTTGGTGATGATTTTGTCGCAGCAGGTGTTGTTTGGGCGGTTGAGCATGGAGCAAAAGTAATGAACAATTCATGGGGTGGCTCTGGATATAGCCACACGATGAAAGCTGCATTCGATTATGCAATGGACCATGGAGTTGTTATGGTTGTTTCATCAGGTAACGATTACTCAAAAGTTCAGCACAAATATCCTGCAGGATATCCAGGGGTTATAAGAGTTGCTGCACTTGAGTACAATGGTGGGAATATCAAAACAACAGGTTTCTCAACAAAGGCAGATTCTGTTGTCATTGGTGCACCTGGTGTGAACATTCTCTCGACAGTCCCTCTTCCAGAGAGCTTAGGATACGAGGGTGAAAGCGTAATTTCTGAACTGAACGGAGGAACTTACGACTATTACGGTGGAACATCCATGGCTGCACCACACGTAACCGGCGTTGTCGCTTTGATTTTGCAAAAGTATCCTAACGCAAAACCGTGGCAGGTAAGAAAGCTCATTGAGCAAACAGCCATAGATGTTGACGAACCTGGCTTTGACCACTACTCAGGATACGGTCTTGTTAACGCAAAGCGTGCACTTTCTGGAACGCTTCCAACAGCCGGTGGAGCAACACTTGACATAGTCGTGACCGATGCATACGGAAGCTGGACAGTTCCATCTGTATTTGTAACACTCAAGAAGAATATCGTCGGGAAATACTTCGCATACTACGCAAAGACTGACGCAAACGGTGTCGCACACTTCCCAGCAATCGACGCAGGAGAATACGAAGTAATCATCGGCGGACCAGATAGTTACGAAAGATGTGAGGCGCCAGAAGGATTTATGGCTTACTATACAGCACTCCGAATGCAGGAAGAAAGGCAGACAAACGATACAATCAACCTGACAGCGGACGCAACAAAAACGTACAAATTCGAATCCACCTTCACGTTACAATTTAAAACACCGCTTAGTGGCGCATCGATTGTTGTTGAAAACCTCTTAACAGAGGAAGTGTTCGAATTACCTTACAACACTAACAAAAAGACTCTCAGCGAAAACTCAGGCCAACTCCTGCTTTCTGTTGCCCTGAGCACTCCTGCAAGTACTGACATAACACTTGAAGGTACAGCAACGATCAACGGACACGAGATACCAGTGTTTGTACAAATACCAGAAGGTGAAAGTGAAGGACTTGTTCTTGATGAATTAGGTTCTTACTTTGGTTACATGTACTTTGATTTACCATTTGCTTGGTGGACAGTTTTTGGAAAGAACTAAGGCATAACTTCTGCCAAAAACAAACCGGTGGGGTAATCCCCCATCGGTTTTTTTTATTGTACAAGGATTTTGTTCCGAGTTCAGTGATTGAAAAATCGATGCCAAGAATGGTTCAGAAGTACATTGAGTGAAATCCGTCTACTGCATGAAGAGAAACTTTAAAGACGCATCGCAAGGGTTAACTAATCCGAAGGTGGGCATCTGAAGTGTTTGAAAAGTTCTTGGCTATAATGAAAATAATAAGTCTCCAATTCTACCAGTGTCGGAAATCTTAATGAATAGTGAAAAAAGCTTGTACCTATGGGAATTTCTGTGAATACCGTTCTGATTCCATATAATGTAAAATAAAAGGTTGCATAGTTGTGGAATTAGCTTAATAATTTGACTTTTTCGTCAAGAAAAATGGTATAATATTAATACCATGAATCTAAGTAATTCCTCGATTTTCGAAATTCCTGTAATACTACATCTCATATAGAGGGGGGATTAGGGTGAAGAAGACGGTAGTGTTTTCTGCGTTTCTTTTGCTCACGGTTTTTTTGATACTCTCTGGTTGTCAGCCCACACCACCTGTGTGGAAGCAGACCAGCTATACTAAAACGGCCACTGTTGGTCAAGAATTTACTTTTGATTTGTCGTCAGAAGTAACCGACCCAAGGGGTTACCCAGTAACGATAACGATTGAGGGTGAAACACACGGTGCAACTATAACGAACAGCGTCTTTACGTTCACTCCCACGTCAGCGGGAACATATGTTTTTATATTAAAGGCTACTAATGGAAAAGGTGGAGAAGCGTTTGCTACTTTGGTAGTTGTGGTTAACCCAACACCAAACAGTGCACCAGTGTGGAGTCTTCCAGAAGAAGGTGTCAGTATAACAAAAGGTCAGCTTCTTAACTATGACCTTACAGACAAAGTTAGTGATCCGGATGGAGATGAAATAACCATAACGATTGAAAGCGGACCAAAAGGTGCAAACATAGAATACGCTGCTTTAAAATGGGATACATCTACTTTCTCAGAGGGGCTCTACATATTCCTCTTGAAAGCTACAGACTCCAAAGGGGCCTTTACATACGCTTACTTGAATGTCTCCGTTTTACCAGTCCCATCAACTAATAGAAATCCTCTTGTTTTACCCGTACCAAATCAACTTTCAACTGTTGGAAAGATGTTATCAATTAACCTATCAGATTACGTGTATGATCCAGATGGTGATAGTTTAACATTCGCTATAACAGGTGGGCCCGGATACGTTATTGGAAACAAGTACTATTGGTTCCCGGTAAACAAGGTCGTTGTACCGCAAACGGTAACAATTCAGGTTTCCGATGGTAAAGGAGGAACCGCTAACCTTACATTCAAGGTTAGTGCACCATACGAAGGAACAGGTAGTCTCGTTGTGTACGTTACAGATTACAAATCTGGTGCTGCTGTAGCTGGTGCAACAGTTGAACTCAGAGCAGGAAATAGCACAGTTGCAACTGAAACTACGGATTCAACAGGTAAGGCTACCTTCAACAATATTACTCTCTCCACAACGACAGATTTCAATATCGTTCTTAAGAAGAATGGGCATGCCGTAACATACATCGAAGGTCTGCGCTTAAGACATAACGAAACGGTGAAATTTGAAACACAACTGAGGGTTGCCAGACTTGGACAAACGGCATCTGAAAAACCATTCGAACTTGAGCTCGCAATGTACGATGGGAACGATAATGAACTGACACCGGACTCGAATTTGACAACAGACACAATAAAAGTGGTTGGTCGGGCGATTTCAAAAGAATATGCTCTCAACCTCTGGTACCTAAAAGTTGGTGGTGTTCCAGGAACCGGAGTATTTACAAATCCAAGGGCCATTGGTTACACAGGCTCAATAAGTGCAGTGCAGTCAGCAAAAGAATTTGAAGGCATGACACCGATTCTTATAGATATTTACGACCAGAACGACAATAGATATGAAAAGGTGGTCTATGTAAATGTTATTAGACAACCAGTTTCGGGCATCGTTCCGTACATTGTAGAAAAATACACAGCTGGAGCGCAGACAGGTTACAATATAATCGCTTACACAAGAAACCAAGCGGTAGAGTTCTACAGAAAAGGAATAAGTCCAGCAGCGGCAGGTCGAGGCCAGAACCTTTACATCGAAGTACGCTGGAGACCGTGGTACGAAGACTCTGGTACAACACGACCAAAGGCGTACAGAATATATAGATCATTTGATAACATCACTTACGAACCGATAGCAACAGTACCATACACAACATACTACTACCGTGACTATTCTGCGGAACTTGAACCGTTGAAGAAAGTGTACTACGCTGTTTCTTCAGTATATGAAGGTTTTGAAACACCTTACACAGTTATAGGCGATGTAATACCACTACCAATGTTCGATGTAATCTATCATAGCCCAGTAAACGGCTCAACAAACGTCTCAAGAGATCCAACATTTAAATGGACTTTCAGTGGTGTTCCAAGCACAGCAGAAGGAACGGTTCAATACCTCTGGGATATCTGGTTGTATGATGAGGTTGTTAACGACTACTGCTATTACTCATTAGGAACGGATCCAACATCAGGTTCATACAGTATATTTGGTACCTCAAGTACGAATCCAACTGTTCAATTAAAGTTCAGTAATTACACATCTGGAACGTACCGCTGGATAGATTTTGCAGCTAAAAAATGGTATCCGTACAACAAACTCCAAGCCAACAAAGTCTACGAATGGGGCAATGAACTTCTTATAGCTATGGTACAGGACACAAATGATGGAAGTGTGGCTTACGCAATAAAAGTCGACGCCAACGGATTTGTAGACCCATTTGGAGCAGCAGCAGAGATTTACCACAGATTCGTAACTGGTGAGAATTGAGAAGGGGGGGATTGTGATGAGAAAAGCATTCTTGGTCATTTCTGTTATTGCTCTTCTTCTTGCGTTATTTTCATGTACTAATCCAAGTTTTGAACCAAGAAATCAGATTAAAGATCTAACTTCTCTACCTGAAATCAAGCAGAACGGATTCAACATTCTGTTTGGCGAATTGAAAGATGGTGAATACACGGAAGGAAGAATTCTTGTTGGGTATAACGACAGAAAAGAAGTCGACAAGATTGTTAAAGCAGTTAATGGAAAAATCGTCCTTGAAATACCAGAAATTAAGGTAGTTTCAATCAAGTTAAATAACATGACGGTTAAGCAGGCTTACGATAAAATAAAAGCGCTCAAACTTTCTGCTATTAGGTACGTTGAACCAAGCTACAAAAGAGAACTGATAAAGCCAACTGTCGTAAAGCCAAATCCGGAAATGTTCAAGACAGGCAAACCTGGATTAAACAATACGAGGAATTATGGAGAAGAATTATCGAACGAACTTTGGGGACTTGAAGCACTCGGTATAACAACGACACTTTGGGAGGAAGCATCGGGTACCGGAGTAATCGTAGCCGTTGTCGATACCGGTGTTGATGGAACGCATCCTGACTTGCAAGGTCAAGTTATCGAAGGATACAGACCGTTTACAGGTGAGGTGCTTCCAGAAGGTACAGATTCTTCATTTGGTGGAGCACACGGTACACATGTAGCAGGTACCATTGCAGCCAAGAAGGACGGTAAAGGTATCGTTGGTGTTGCACCCGGTGCAAAGATAATGCCGATAGTGATTTTCGATGATCCTGCACTTGTTGGTGGAAATGGATACGTTGGCGACGATTATGTTGCAGCAGGTATCATATGGGCGGTCAACCTTGGAGCAAAGGTTATGAACCATTCCTGGGGTGGCTGGGGATACAGCTACACAATGAAAGAAGCATTTGATTATGCATTGGAACACGGAGTGGTTATGGTTGTATCAGCTGGTAATGCTACTTCTGATTCGCATCACCAATACCCAGCTGGATATCCCGGTGTTATTCAAGTTGCCGCACTTGAGTACTACGGCGGTAGCTATAGGGTAGCAGAATTCTCCAGCAGAAGCGATGGTGTCTCAGTCGGTGCTCCGGGTGTTCAAATTCTCTCAACGGTTCCAGGGCCAAGAAGCCGTGGTTATGAGGGGCACAATCCAAATGTTCCTGCATCCAACGGCGGTACCTATGATTATTATCAGGGAACATCGATGGCTGCACCACACGTAACCGGTGCCGTTGCAGTACTGCTCCAGAAATTTCCGAATGCAAAACCATGGCAGATAAGGAAGCTTCTTGAAAACACAGCGTATGACTTCAATTGGAAGGATAAATTAGGTTGGGACCACGATACTGGTTACGGGCTTGTGAAACTGAACACTGCACTGCAAGGTCCACTGCCAACAACCAGTGGAGTTGAAGAATTTCAGGTAAAAATTACGGATGCTTATAAAGAATGGGGAGTTCCAACTGTGTTTGTTTCTTTGATAAGAGAAAAAGGTTCATGTTACTATGCAAAAACAGGTCCTGACGGGATTGCGAGGTTCCCACACATCGATGAAGGAATCTACGACATTTTCATAGGTGGTCCGGACCACTGGGATAGAGCACTTGCTCAAGTTGACGG
Organism: Fervidobacterium changbaicum; assembly: GCF_004117075.1. Taxonomy (NCBI): domain Bacteria; kingdom Thermotogati; phylum Thermotogota; class Thermotogae; order Thermotogales; family Fervidobacteriaceae; genus Fervidobacterium; species Fervidobacterium changbaicum. The sequence goes on along the minus strand of NZ_CP026721.1, from coordinate 879,144 downwards.
TAAAAGCCTATCAGGTGGATACGGTATTGCTCTGAGAATGGCTGAAGAAAGGGAAGCTTCTTACACCAATTACAATATTTCGCCAAGCGCCACACAACTAAATATTGTCTTTAGCTCGTCCTTTAAGGTAAAGTTTGGGACGGATCTATCAGCGTTAACAGATCCTCAAATAGTAATTGTAGACCCACTACTGAGGGGAGTATATCGAAGGATTCCATATACAAGGAATCACCACTATGATTTTTCAGATTTATCTGGACAAGTGTCGATTGGTCTTCAAACAATTTTACCAGCACGAGACGATATTACTATCACTGGAACAGTAACAATAAATGGTGCGGATATTACTATTTCAGGTGTCTTGAAGAAAGGCACGACATGGACAGTGATTGATGATTTCGGTGGAATAAATCTTGGTGCAGACGAAGAACCTCTATACCTCTGGTGGACTGTATTCGGTAACAACAACTAATCAAACCTTCAGAAATCAGTAGGACTAAACAAAAACCGATGGGGCCTTGCCCCATCGGTTTTTTATATTTCTGATGTGATCGAAAAGCAAGATTAGTATTCATCGTACTTTTCCAAAGTTCAGTTTTCTACTTCTTTGTATGTTGGAAATGCTTCTGTAGTTCCTCTCCTTATGCACGTGATTGCCCCGCATTTGTTGGCAAAATCAAGGATACGTTCAACTGGCATGTTATTGAGAATTCCGTATATGCAACCAGCTGTGAAAGCGTCACCTGCACCTGTTGTATCAACGGGAGATATCTTGTACGGTTTGCCGTAGATGATGTTTTCTCTATTTGCATATATAGCGCCCTTATCCCCAAGTTTTAGGAATATGCTCCCCACACCGAAACTCAGTAGTCTACCAAGAGCATCGAATGTATTTTCTGTTCGTGTAACTCTCAGCGCTTCTTCCTCGTTGAGCGAAATGGACTCTATACCGTTCAGTAGTTCTGGCTCAACTGGTTCGGACAGTTCGATGAAAATCGGACACTGCAGCTTTTTCAAATATTCAATTATCTCTTTTTGTCTCCCTGCACTTGCTTGATAGAAGACTAAATCAGATTCTACCAGTTCAGATTCGTACCTCGAGATATCTTCAAGTGATAAAAGTGCATTTGCGCCGATGTAGTTGAACATTGTGTTTGTCCCATCTTGTTCGACAACAATAAAAGTGAAGCCCGTCATGGCGGGCTTCACTTTGAGAAGGGAAATTACTCCAAATGTTTTCAATTCTTCAGTAATCTTTTGTCCGAAAGGGTCACCACCAATATCTGCAATCAGCTGAGACTGAATGCCGAGTTTTTTGAGTGCTACCGATACATTTGCCGCCTTCCCACCGAGGTGGAGGTCAACTGAGAGTGATACGTGGTTGTTCCCCAAATGTACTTGCTGAATAGAATAAGAAATATCCAAGTTGGCTTTCCCTATGCAAGTGACCATCATTTCAGATTTGTGAACCGCTCATGACTGAAGTCACGAGCTTCCTGCTTCACTGACAAGACTTTCCACCAGTGGTATGCCACTAATAGTAGAGGTCTCGCCTCCACAGGCATCGCCTTCCGGCTCGGACCGTCCCAGCCCTACGGGTTTATTAATCTCGCTAAGCAACTTTAAACCTTCTGCAAGTATATTCCTCGCCGCATTCAAATCTCTATCGTGTACACTACCACAGCTTGGACACTCCCAAACTCTCACACTCAGCTCTTTTACTTCTTCATTCTTGTATCCACAATCACTGCATATTTGCGATGATGGAAAGTTTGGCGATACCTGCATGAAAATCCTGCCTCGTCTCTCGGCTTTGTATTTTAGCATTTGTAAAAATTTCGACCATGATGCATCATGTATGCTCTTTGCAAGTCGCCTGTTCTTTACCAGGTTTTTAACACGCAAATCCTCGCAGATGATTACTTGGTTTTCGTTAATCACCTGCAAGGATAATTTCTCCAGAAAATCATTCCTGATATTTGATATTTTCTGATACAACCTAGCAAGTTTGATTCTGGCTTTCTCAAAGTTCTTGCTTTTTACTTTCTTTCTTGATAAAGCTTTCTGCAGTTTCTTTAGTTTTTTCTCATATTTAGCAAGCACCTTCGGTGCTTCGACACGATTACCGTTGCTATCCACGTGGAAACTTTTAAGCCCAAGGTCGAGTGCAATTGCATAGTTGATTGGTTCTGGTGTTTGGTTTTTGTTATTAACTTTATCAACCTCAACAGCGATTGAAACATAGTAGTGTCCACTGGGAAGTAACGTAACTGTTGCAGTCTTTATCTTACCGTTGAACGTTCTGTGTATTCGTGCTTTAATCCAACCAAGTTTCGGTAGTCTTATTTTTCCCCAACAGCGGTTCTTGGTCTTATCTTTTGCCATAACTCCGAAATCAATTCTTATCAATGCATCTTCCAGAGCAAACTTATCAACTTCCCTAAGCCAAGAATACTGCTCTTTGAGTACGCTATTTAGGTGTTTTCTACACTCAGCCTCTGTGGTTGCGAGTTTTTGTTCTTTGTATCTTTCCTCTCTCCAAGCAAGAAAATAGTTCCACACAAATCTTGTGCAGCCGAATGTTTTGGCAAGTTGCAGTTTTTGTTGCTTGTTTGGATATATCCTATATCTGTACGTGACTATCAACTTAACTTCTCTCCCTACCTTTCCATCTGTAAAGGCACGCCACTACCGATGCTCATTCGTAGGTAAATTAACATGCTAAATGTATTATACCATCTGTTGTTTGAAACTCAAAACGACGATTCTGGTAACATAACTATCTAACATATCAGCTGTTACTCATGTCTGAAGACACGAGAGTGTCTTTAGCTTCAAACATCTCCTTGGCTTCTGCCTTTTCTCCGGTCTTTAAATACAGGTAACCAAGCTCAAGGCAAATGTTTGGATAATTGAGCATAAGCTTTAAGGCAGCATTAAGAAGCTCTTTTGCCTTTTTGTAATTGTACAGTGGCCATGGAACGTCTCTGTATCTCATACCAGAAGCGATATAGGCAAAGGTCTTGTACAATCTTTGTTCTTCGTCATTTTCGTTTAACAGCTTAATTGCGTTGTCGATGTATCTGTCAAAGTCTTCAAGCATGAAAAGGCTTTGGACGATGCCTCTGTACCGCGCGAGTCTTCCTATTACAGAACCTGCAACGTATGAAGCTCGACCGTTTTTGGGATCGAGTTTGAGCGTGGCTTCAGCGTAACTTCTTGCCTTTTCGTAAAATTTTTCTTTCTCTTTATCGCTTGCACCCCATACACCGTACTCCATACAAGCATCCGCAAGGATCGTAAGAAGCCTTGCGTCTTTGTCGAATCCCGGAGTGCCTTCGATAGTTTTTATGACGTTTTAAATCTTTTGAACGTCGTAGTCTCACCTTGCTTCGTTGAACATCTTGTTGAGTTCCTTTTTGGTAACGTTACCAAAAACGGAGATAAAAAAAGAACCGAGAAAAAGACTGAAACAAAAAAACCGTGAAAACTTCATGCTCCTACCTCCGCCTTGATATAGTGTGGATTGTTTTACGCATTTATTATAACATGCTACGTGCTGCGTTTTTGCATTGCAATAACCAGAATTAATGTGGAATTTCTTGTTTTAAATCTCAACTTCAGCCGATGGCATCGTTTTTCTCAGCCAATCATATCGATGTACTGCAAAACAAAAATGCCTCGCTTCGCGCGAGGCAATCATGTGAAGATTATTTTAAACTCTATTTCAACTTTTTCAGTTCTTCCTGAGCTGTTTTCACAGCTTCTTCGTGTGTTTTAACAAGCCAAGGATGAGGTGGCATGGAAATTACTTTCTCGAACATCTCCTTTGCTTTTGTTTTGTCACCTGTTTTAACATACAGAAGTCCAAGTTCTAAGTAAATGTTTGAATAGTTTGGAGTAAGTTTCAACGCGCTGTTCAAAAGTTCTTCGGACTTTTTGTAGTTATAGAACGGCCATGGAACATCTCTGTATCTCATGCCAGAAGCTATGTAAGCAAATGTTTTATACAACCTTTGTTCTTCGTCTTTTTCATCGAGGAGTTTTATTGCGCTGTCGATGTATCTGTCGAAATCCCCGAGCATGAAAACGCTTTGAAATATACCTCTGTACTGAGCCAGCCTACCAATTGAGGCACCTGCTATGTAAGATGCCCTGCCATTCCTTGGATCGATTTTGAGAGCCATTTCTGCGTAGGAGCGTGCTTTTTCGTACGTCTTCTCTTTTTCTTTGTCACTTACTCCCCACAAGCCGTATTCTAAATACGCATCTGCTAATATCGTCAGAAGTCTCGAATCTTTGTCGAAATTTGGTGTTGATTCGATGTCTTTAATAACACTTTGAATCTTGCTCGCATCACGGTCTCTTCTTGCTTCGTAGAACATTTTGTTTAAGTCTTCTGTTTTTGAATCTGCAAAAGCCAGAGTGGTTAGTAAAATAGCAAACACCGTCAAAAGAAAAATCCACCTTCTGTTTTTCATCGCTCTCCCTCCTTCTGTGTTTTCGTTTTCACTCAAATCGTTCCCATAAGTTTGCTGTATCTAACATTGTCAATTATACCAAAACTTCTTGGATTTTTGCAACTGATTTTAGAATAGGCTTTTGTGGTATAATAAGAATGCGATAGATATTAGCTTCTGAGAAGTTTATTGGAAATCTTAAATCCGAAACGCTGGAGGTTGAGTAGATGAGCGGTGTGAAGTCTAGAGAAGATTTGAGAATACTCTTTCTTGGTACTCCGGAATTTGCCGCAAGTTATTTGGAATTCTTGCTGGAAAGGAATTACAACATTGTGGCTGTTATCTCACAGGCAGACAAACCGCGCGGAAGAGGTCAGAAGTTGTTGCCAACTCCTGTGAAGGAAGTGGCTTTGAAGTACAAAATACCTGTTTTCCAACCGAAGAGTTTGGCAATAGAAGGGATGGAAGTTATCGAGAAGTTCAGGCCAAACATTGGCATCGTTGTTGCGTACGGTAGGCTTTTGAAAAAGCCGTTTTTAGACGCTCTGGAGTTTTACAACGTTCATGCCTCGCTTTTGCCTAAGTACAGAGGCGCAGCTCCTATGCAAAGATGCTTAGAAGCAGGTGAAAAAGTTACAGGGGTTACTATATTCAAAATCTCAGAAGGAATGGACGATGGAGATATAGCGATGCAAAAGGCTTTTGAAATCAGCGAATGTGAGACGCTCGGTGAATTGTACGAAAAGATGATTAAATACGGAACGCAATTGCTCGATAAGTTTTTAACAAATTATCCAGTTCCATTGATCCCCCAAGACCACACGCAAGCCAGTTATGCTCCGAAGATTGAGAAGAAAGATCTGTGTGTGGATTTTTCAATGCCAGCAGAAGTGGTGAGGAATAAGATCAGAGCGTACGATCCTGTTCCAGGAACAAGGGCGTTGTTAGACGATGTTGAAGTTAAGTTGTTCGGTGCTTGCGAAGTTGAGGAATTTGAATTCGATAGTGGGCATGGGGCTTTACCAACGCCAGGAACGGTGGTATGTATAGACAAATCGAAAGGTGGGCTTGTTGCTTGCGAAGATAAAGCGTTGTGGATAAAGTATATACAATTTCCGGGAAAGAATAAAATAACCTTTAATGATGCGAAGAACGGTGGGCTTATAAAGGAAGGCATGGTGTTGAAGAAAATTGAATAGCTCGGTCAAACGATGATCGTCCCCAGAACGATGTTAGGGGGTGAATTGAATGGAGGTTATCAAAGCAAAGGAGTTAACAGAAGTCTTCGATGAGCTTGAGAAACGGTACGGGAAAAATTGGTACGAACACGTTCACGTTGATATTAGTACGGATGCAGATGGTACTATTCGTGTAACCATCACACCTATTGCCTTTAGAGCTTTTGTAGGGAAAGAGGTAAAAGCCACGGAAGATTTTCATGATGTCGTTGCTGGAAAGAAGATGGGAGAATATTTGGAGGAAGCAGTTTCGAAGATTGAAAATCTTGAAGAGAAGCTCAAAGAGTATGAAAATCCAAGAATTTACGTAACAGTAAGCGAAGATGAAATGAAAGCGTATGTCACCATTATCCCTGGACTTGAAAAGGAGATGCCGACAATAGACGAACTAATCGGTGCCCTGAACAAATCAGGTGTGATCTTTGGTATCAAAAAGGATGTTCTTGAAAAGATAATCAACGAGAAGATGACCTACCAGCAGATATTAGTTGCGGAGGGAAAACTGCCAGAAGCCCCTGTGAATGCGATGATAGAATATAGGTTCAAAATATCAAGAGAACTTGAAGGCTTAGACGAATTCCCCAGTTGCACCGAGGGGCAGGTGCTTGCCGAGAAAATTCCCCCAAAGGACGGCGTTCCAGGAAGAACGGTGACTGGCAAAGAAATACCGAGTCAAAAGGGGCAAGATTTTGATTTGAGAAAATACGCCGGTGAAAATACAAAGGTCGTAGACAACAAAATCGTTGCTGCAATTAGCGGTCAACCGTATGTAGATGAAGAAGGAAGAGTCCACGTTAGGGACGTTCTTATCATTGGAGAACAAGATTTGGAAAGATGCCGGAAGTTTGATTTTCCAGGAACGATTGTTGTTACATGTAATGTCGACGGGCCTTTTAGAATAAGTGCCGGTAGGGATTTAAATATCAACGGTGTAGTGTCTGGAAGTGTCAAGATTAAAGCTGGTGGGGATGTGTACATAAAAGGTGGGTTCTTTGGCAGGGGAAGAGGTTTGGTGATGGCTGATGGAAGTGTTACTGTGCAGTTCATAACCGAGGGGTTGGTGATAGCTAAAAAGGACATTTATGTAGGAGATTATGTGATGAACTCAGAAGTGATAGCAGGCAGGTCAGTCAAGGTTTCTGGAGAAGGATTGATCTTGGGAGGTAACGTAAAGGCTGTGGAACTCGTTGAAGCAAGACGCATTGGAAATGAATTCGGGGTGGCAACGAATGTTGAAGTAGGTATAGATTTTGAATACGAAACAAGAAAAGCGGAGATAACACACAGGTTGAAGTTGCTCTTAGATGAAATGAGCGATATAAGTGTGTATGTCTTAAAACTAAGGGCTGCATATGAGAAGCTTTCTGAAAGTTTTTCTGTTAACAAGGACAAATTTAGAAGCCTTATCGTTCAACTGGAGGCCAGGAGAGAGGAGATTGCAAACGAAATCAATGAGCTGAGACAAAAACTAAAGGCCCTAAAGTTTGTTTCTACTCAGGAGATGTTCAAGTTAAATCCGAGAATTATCATAAAGGAGACTTGTTTTGCAGGTGTGACGATGACGATACTCGGCGAAAGTTACAAGACAACATTTGAACTGGGACCAAGGGCATTGAATCTACAGGCTTTAAAAGAGTTAAAAACTCAAAGAACAAAGAAGTAATAGTACAAAAAATCCCCGTGCGTTGAAAACAAACACACGGGGTAATGTCTTTTCATTGGGGGATAGGGGAGGGGGAGAATTTATTCTTTCTTCGCGTTGTTTCCTAACCTGAAGTAGTCCAAATTTTCGTCGTGCTCAATTTTTTTGTATCTTTTATTTGCCGCTTCGTACATTCTGTTTATTATCGCTTTCAAATCACTCCCTGCAGAGAGTTCATCAACTGCTTGTTTTAGTTCATCCACGAATTCGAATTGGAATTCCTTTTCATCAAACCGAATTTGCTCTTTGAATGAAAATGGTATGTCCGGGTTGATCATTCGCAGCAATCTGATAACGAACTCGGCAAAAACTTCCCGAACATCGCTTTTCCTCTTTGCTTCGGCGAGTTTTTCCCGGTATTCTGGTTCCAGTTCGTGTTCGTATTTCACATAGCTGACCATCTTTTCTTTTTCCATATAATCCCCCCTTAAGTTGTAGGATTAAGAAGGAACACACAACATACCGGTCTCACCAATAACATCTATAGGTTTTCCATTCTTCCCATTATTTTAGACCCTAGATTTTCAAAAAACGTTCAAAGGTTTGGAAAAAGTTCGAAAAATGTTTTATCCTTTAGGCTGATATTTACTTTCGGGATTTGTTTCTGAATTTTTGTTCTTCCCAAGCAGAAAAGCGTACCACGATGCTCCGAAGATTATGAGCACTATGCTTACTATCTGCGCAGTTCTGAGGTGCCCTACCATGAGACTATCTAAACGCAGACCTTCTATCCAAAACCTACCCAGAGAATACATCACAAGATAGAGTGCGGTCGTTTCCCCGAAGTGCCTTTTTCTTTTCTCTACGATGAAGTAAAGTATCACAAACACCGCTAAATCCCAGAGGCTTTCGTAAAGAAATGTTGGGTGGAAATGAGTTGCAATGTCGAAACCCGGCATTCGCCTTTCTGGTGGAACATACATTCCCCATGGCAAGTTTGTCGGTCTGCCGTAGGCTTCGTAGTTAAAAAAGTTCCCCCATCTACCAATCGCTTGGGCAATTGGAAGAACGGAGGTGAAAAGGTCAGCTGCCTGAACGAAGGTGAACCGTTTCTTTATTTTTGAATACACATATATTGTTAAAAGCGCTGCGAAAAATCCACCGTGTATAGCGAGTCCTCCGTGCCAAATTTTGTAAATTTCAGAAGGATAACGTGAATAATACGACCAGTTGAAGATCACGTAGTAAGTCCTTGCACCAAGTATACCGAATATAACTCCCCAGAATACACCTTCGTCGAGGTCTTCGGGGGTTATAGGATAGTTTTTCAGTCTTCTTCTGGCAAGAAAATACGCTGTGAAGATCCCCGTAGCTATGCATACACTGTACCATCTGATCTGAAAACGTCCAATTTGGAAGATGTAATCCCTTACGATCAGCCTACCTGAAAAAACTTCTTTCAAAAAAAGAAATAAACCGAAAGCAATTGCAAAGAAAATAGCCGCTAGTAAAACTGCTCTTAAAGCTTTTACTTTTGTCACAGTCGTTCCCCCTTTTCATTAGTGCTGGTCCCTCTGCCTTTTCCTTAAATCTCTTTCCCATAGTTGTTGGTAAATGTAGCTCACTTTGGATAACTTTTCCTTCACTGAATCATCGAATGGCAAGTATTTCCAAAATATCTCCCGAACCGCTTTGTCGAGTTTTTGTATACCGTTTGCTTCTTTTGAAAGCCAGAGAATGTAGTCTTTAACGAAATATTCAGCAGGTTGACCCTTGAGTTTGTTTTCTTCGAGGTACTGGTAGTATTCTCCCGTTAGTCCCTCTTCCATCCACCTACCGAATGAAAGTTCTTTTTCAAGCTTCCATCTGTATTCCCCGAACGCTTGATAGAACGGATCAAGCCCTTTTCTGGAGAATATGGGGACAACAATACGACCACGTCCATAGATATTTAAACCTTCGATAGGTTCCCAGCAAAAGCCACTTTCACCATAGCCTGGAACTAATATTACAAACGGTGACATGAAGACCTCAGTACCTTTGATCGTTCTTCTCAATGTTGTTGGATCAAGCAATTTGAGTTCTTCAAAGAGCTTCAGCGAGTTTTTTTTGGAAAAAATCGCGTTGATTTCTCTTAAGTAGTTCGAGGTGAGCGCAGGATATTGAATACCAAGTTTTCCTACTGTCTTTTTAACCATCTGACGGATCACCAAAGGTTCCGTAAAAGCTGTGGATTTCCCATTTGATTTAGGCAGCCGCTGGACTGCCTGTGCTTGCTCTTTAGTTTTGTCGAGCGTTTCTTTTAAATTTTTGATGTCGTTATCTAGTTTCTTGAGCTTTCCGATTGATTTTGTTATCTCGTCGAATATAACGTACACGCCTTTTGTGTAAGGCCCTTTTCCTTGTACTCCTTTCACTAAGTCCTTCAGTTTTTCTTCTTCCACATTTCGTTCGAAAAGCTTTCTTTCGTATTCTTTTTCGATCCAAGTATAATCATAAGTGCGCTTTTCTTGGGGTTGTTCTTGGATTACTTCTTCGAATGTCGAGGGATTTATCTTGCCATTTTTCACCGCAACTAACCACTCGTCGACGTAGTAAAATGTGTCATCCGGTTGAGAAATCATGCACTCTTTGATTCTTTCCAAGTCATCTTTCGTCAGGTACCTGGGATCGACAAGCCCAAGTCGAAGGAAGAATTTCTGCTCAAGCGGGGACGTTTCATCTATGTTTTGTGCGATGGCTTCGTATAATTTCCAGAATACTTCGGAGAACTGGTCTTTGTATTCCGAAAAGTTTTCCTCGTGCAACTGCTTCAGCGATAGAAATTCTTCTTTCAGGCTTTGTTCAACACCAGCGAGAAGCTTCTCAAAGTATTCTTTTTCGGACATAGCTGACTATCCTTTCCATACGAGTCTTAACCTATCTTTGCTGAATTCTACAGTGTAGACATTCCTATAACCTTTGTCGAGCAATTTTTTCGCCATTGACTCGGCGTTCTTGAATGAAGCGACTATGTAGGCATCAGCCTGAACGCGTGTGTCAAGTGGCATAACCGGTATCCCTTCGATCCGACTTCCGACCTTCTTTTCATCTTCATCTAAAAAGGCTACTACATTGTGGGTTTGCCTTGTGGAAATCAACTGAGCAAGCATCTTCCCAACAACACCAGCTCCGTAAACACAAAGGTCCTTCTTGCCTGTGATCTTCAGGAATATGTCTTGGAATTTGAGTTCGATGCTCTTATACATTTGGGAGATTTCCGATAAGTATCCTAACCTCAGGTAATTGAGCCGAACGATACCTTCACTTGTTAATTCGTAGCCCTTTTTTGTTTTACGAACCAGTCCTTCTTTTTCAAAGTTCTTCAGGTATTTGTTCACAAGCGATGGAACGATTCCGGCTTTCAAAGCCAGTTCGGAATGCTTCGTTATTCCTTCAAACAAAGCTTGAAGGATAGCCATCTGTCTGTAAAGTGGGGAATATTCAAAAAACACGAAATTTTCGGCTCTTTCCATACCTTCCATTTCCAATCCTCCTGACAGGTATAAAATCACAAGTTGAACTTCCCAATTTCTTCCTTGAATCTTTCAATCTCGTCTTTTATGTTCATGATAGCTTCCTCGAGCTGTTCGATGCCCGAATAGAGTTCTTCTACCGATTCGTGAGCTATACGTGATGCATTAACAAGTTTATCGACGTTTGTGGTCGAAGCTTGCGACACTTGGAGTATCGTGTTGAGCGATTCTCGAACGGAGGATAGGCGTTTTGTGATTTTTTCTGTTATCAGCGTCGTTGATGTCACTATGTTTTCAACATTTTCAAGAGATTGTTTGCTCTCTTTTGCAAGGTTACGCGCAGAATTGGAAAGTTCCATAATCATTTCGGCGATCCTTGACAATCCTTCCCTGTCTATGTTCTGTTTGCTCGTTTCGATGGATACGTTAATTGCCAAAACGGTGATGTTGTCTGAAATATCGGTAATGCTGTCGGTCAATTTTCCAAGAGATTCCGTTAACACGGCGAGTTTCGAAGTGTATTCCGTTATCTGCTCTATTGTGTTTGTGAATTCGTTAAGCCCTCTTATCGTGGTTTCAGTTTCCGCTCTGCTTTCTTCTAAGTAAGCTGCAAATTCTTCGAGCGAGCGGTCTACTTGGTTTGCTGCACTTTCGGTGTTCTCTGCCATAGCCTTAATCTCCGATGCAGAAGAAGACGTCTGTATAATATTTTCCGAGATATTTTTGACTAAGTTGTTTGAAACTTTAAGTTGGTACCTCGGTTTTTTCAAAAGGAATTCGGCCACAAAGTAGCTACTCACAAGAGTGAGTAAAATTACCACTGGTAGCAGCACTCTGTTGAAAGTGGTTTTGAACTTTTGGAAACGGTTAAGTAACTCGTTTTCCGATGTCGCGTGTGCAAAATAATATTGTCCATCGTATGTAAAGGCAACGTACCGCTTTATGCCTTCGTATTTGTATTCGTAAACTCCTTTTTTATTTTTTTCCATGAATTCGAACAGTTCGGGGACTTGTTCTCGGACATTTAGTCCAACTTTTGTTTTGTCCGTGTGAGCAACGGTGTACCCTTTTTCGTCCACCATGTAGTAGTATCCGAAAGATGGTTTTTCCATAAATATTAAAGCATAGCTTTTGGTCTGTGAAATGGCGACGACTTCCTGCAGTAAAACTTTGTAAGCGACATCGGTGGTGGATTTTGTTGCTTCTGACATGAAGAACAAAAGGATAACGACAACCCAGGCTAAGACAAAAATAGAAACAGTTATCGCGTAGCTCCAAGAAATGCGCCAGTTGATTTTCATAAATGCTCTCCTCCCCAATCTTCTTTATTTCTTGCTTGATAGCCTTTCAAAGATCTCACCGATACTTTCATCTTTCCATTCAAGGATATATGTTTCTATGACCAATTCTTTTAAATCTTCGCATCTGCCTGGTTCAGAGCAGAGCTTCAAAAGTGAATCTATCTGAGCTTGCGCTTGTTGTTGGTTTTTTCCTAATAAGACTACTAAGAATTCACCGATTGAGACTCTTGCAACTGTATCGGAAAGACTTTCTTCAAGCAATGTTACAAAGCTTTTCAGCAAACGGTTTGTATATTCCGCACCTTTGGAAATGTAAAGTTTCCTTAGACTTCGCAGTGTGATACGAACGAACGAGAGGGGTAGTTCGCTTCTTTTTGAGAAATCCATCAAATTGGTTATTTTGGCAGCTATCGAATGACGATTGTAAGCTCCCGTTACTTCATCTAATTCTTTCCCACTACCAAGTAGCTTGTTGTAATTGAGCAAATCAAATAATTGAGAGATGCTGTAATTAGCAAGTGCAAGGATATGTCCCGCGACTTCGGGGATTTTCGGATTTTCGATAAGAACGAAGCCTATAGGTTCATCTTTCTTTGACATGAGCTCCACGACAGCTTGTCCTAAGTTTCTATCGGCAAAGTTGTAGCATTTCTCAACATACTCGAAGTAACTAAAAAAACCGTAATTTTCTGCTTTTTCTAACACACTGTACGGACTTGCAAGGTCAGTTTTCCCAAATGCGTATATTCTTGCATGTGAGTAAGTAGAGATGCAGGCGTAAAAGTTGTCGAACTCAAGCAGTTCGGTGAAAAGTGAGTAGATTTTCTTCATGATAAGGGTTTCGTCGTAGATGTATTCTGAGAGTTGCAAAATTTCCTTTGTGATTGTGGAGTCTCGCAGACTTTCCTCAAGTATGTCCACAAGTTCGCCGTACGGTTCGATGTGGAGCGTGTGGAGTTCTCTTGACCATTCCATAGAGAACGGCTGGGATACAAACTCAAGAACGGTTCTTTCGATCTCACTCTGAGCTGCCGTCTTTTTCAAGAACACATTTGCACCGCTCTTTTTTGCCCAGAACGGATTTATTGTCTCTTCAGCCCCCGTAAGGATCATAATTCCGACGTTCCTGAATGTACTGAAGCTTCTAATGAATCTTGTGAAGTGAACACCGTTTAGTTTTGGCATGACGTAGTCCAGAATGACCACATCAGGTAGGAACGTGAAAAATTTATTCAAGCCTTCAAGCCCATCTTTTGCAACTTCAGTTGTGTGCCCGTGCAGTTCTAAAAGATTCTGTAGATAAGTCCTCCACACAGCAGAATCATCCACTATGAGTACCTTTTTCAATTCCCATCACCGCCTTCTGTATGATTTTCAATTTTTCGCGCCTTTTCCGAGGAATTTTGGATATTTATCGTCTTGATCAGCTCTCTTATCCTTTCAATTTCGTATCTTTCGTACCTTTCACCCAATTGCCGAGCTATATTGTCTGGAAGATACGGAAACTTCGGCGTCTTTTCGATAACGAATTTTACACCTTTTGCCTTCAATTCTTTGACATATTCAGCACCGTCGTTCCCCAAACCACCGAGGACAATTATTGTGAAGTCCGGATTTGCCACTTTCCTAAGAGATTTAAACAAAGCGGAGATGGAAGGGTGCACGCTTTCTTTCGATGTTTGTTCATCGATAACCGTTACGGTCTCTTCGTTGACAAAGACCAAATCCTTACCGCCTTCGGGCAAATAGATCCCCGGCTCAAGGATGGTTAGACCGTCGACTATCGTCACATCATGGCCGGTTTCAGAATGAATATGCTGTGCAAACGTCGGTATTGCACTGCTTGTGAAGTGAATAACTACAACAACAGGTATATTCAATTTTTCTTCGATCTTTAGAATGTCCACAGCTACTGAAGGACTTCCAGCTGAGCCTACGATAATGACCTTTTTTGTGTTTGACGCGCTTTTTTGATTTTTCAACTTCAAACCTCAACGACCCCCAAAGAAATCTTATCAGCACTCCAAGATGAAACGTACTTTATTCCTGATCCTGCTCGTTGGCTTTCCCAGATTGTAACGCAGTTAGCACTTTTGAACTGAATGTTTCGATTTCTTCCTTTATTTTAATTATAGCTTCTTCGAGCTGTTCGATACCTGAGTAGAGCTGTTCAACTGAATTGTGCGCCATCTTCGAAGCACTAACTATCTTCTCAACGTTCGTCGTAGATGCCTGGGCCACCTGCACGATAGAATCAAGAGATTCTCGAACTGATGATATTCGCTTTCTTATCTTTTCAGTTACAAGCGTTGTTGAGGCGACTATATTTTCAACGTTTTCAAGGGAATGTTTGCTTTCTTTTGCAAGGTTACGCGCAGAATTTGAAAGTTCCATTATCATCTCGGCGATCCTTAGTAAGCCTTCTTTATCAATATTCTGTTTACTCGTCTCTATGGAAACGTTTATTGCCAAAACGGTGATTGTGTCGGATATATCTGTTATCCTGTCTGAAAGTTGGCTGAGTGTTTCCGTTAGTGTAGCAAGTTTTGAAGTGTATTCGGTGATCTGCTCAATGGTGTTGGTGAACTCCGTTAGACCATTTATCGTCGTCTCGGTCTCTGCACGGCTTTCTTCAAGATATGCGGAAAATTCTTGCAAGGCTTTGTCAACTTCAGTCGTTGCTAATTCTGTGTTTTCTGCCATTGACTTTATCTCGGATGCCGAAGAGGAAGTATGTATGATGCTCTCTGAGATATTTCTAATAAGGTTCTCGCTTGCCCTGTTGAAAGCAAGTTGCTTTTTTATACTCCTATGCATGAAGAACGACATGGAAAGCAAGACGGTAGCGATTATAATTGAAAACACTATGGTGATTATTTTGGATGTTTTTTCCTGTGCGTAAACGTTTGTCAGAGGAATTTTTGACAGAAGAATTGCTACTGTTTCGTTGTCTATGTTTTTAAAATGGCTTGACATGTAAAGATATCCGTTTTTGAATTCGTAATAATTCTCATCTTTTAGGAATTTATCGATATCTATTTCTTTGGCTAAATCGACGTTAGGATTGCTCTTAAGAACCGTGGGTGTTTCCAGCTTTCCTTGGTGGTCGTAGAGGATGTACAACTCACTAACACCACCAACTTTGCTCTCCAATTCTTTCAAGAGTGATTCATCGTATATGATCCCAGCTTCGACTATACCTATGAATTCTCCATTTTCCATTATCGGAGAAATAGCCCTTAAGACTAAACCTATGATCCCGGGCTCTACACCTGTTAATTTTTGTTTTGTTTCGATGACCTTTACAAGCATTTTTCTGAACGACAGGTCGTCGCCGTATTCTTCAGGCTTGTGGAACCTCAAAAACGACTTTAAGTCCGGAGTTATGAAGTGTAGCTGGCCTACTCCTACGTTTTTGAAGCTGAGGTATTTAGGGAGAAGATAATTATACAAACCTTCTCTGTCCCGCTTTTTAAAAAGTGTAATTGCTTTGTCATCGTCTAAAATAGTTTCAACAAATCCTTGGATTAATTTAGTTGATTTGACAACGGTTTCGATTTGGGTATCTGCCAGTGCTTTTACCTTTTTAATCCATTCTTCGTTGGCGGCTTTGGTTGTGAAGCTCACCTCAAAATACATGGCCATTAGTGACACAACAACAAAAATTGCAAAAACAATCGGGAGTATTTCTGTACTTACTTTTTTCCATCCCATATGTTTTACCCCCTAACGATATGTGCTGAAGATAGCTGCGTTATTGAAGAAATTTCTCTATTAATCGAACGAGTCTTTCCGGTGGTTCGTCTTTGGATAGGTACGCGTTTGCCCCCACTTCAAGTCCTTTGGCAAGCTGTTCATTCGTAAGTGTACTGAAAATAATAACAGGAACATCTTTGTTAAGCTCTCGAATTTTTCTGGTTGTTTCAAAACCATCTATACCGGGCATTTCAACATCGCATATTACAACATCGGGATTTTCTTTCTTGAATTTTTCAATACCTTCAAGACCATCTTGCGCTTCAATAACCAAATATCCAAAGTTAGTGAGGAACTTACCAAGTATCGTTCGTGTCACAACGGAGTCGTCGATGACAAGTACTTTTCGCGCACTTTCTTTTAATGCCTGGGCACGCTCGAATTTCTCCGGTGAAATTATCGGAAGAGGATAGACGAATATGTTTTTGACAAATCCTTTGATTATTTCGTAGCTTTCGTTCGAAACTTGTCCGTCGAATATACCAACTAAATTGTTCACCAAAATTGCCTTTCCTGAAGTGGTGATGATGGCAAATCTTGGGTTTGAACAGCTAAAGCTAATGTCGTATAGTTTGTCTTTGTATTTTACTTGATTATTTGTGATTTCAGGCTTGCTTACGAGTTCCAAGATGTCCTGTACGTCCAAACAGAACTGTAGTTCGTCTGCTTCAACGACGAGAACACGCACGAGGAATGTCTTTATCGGGAAATGGACGATGAATTTTGTCCCTCTTCCCAGAGCTGTTACCACTTCCACATCGCCACCGCGGGCCATGGCGAAGTTCTTTACCGCATCAAGCCCTATGCCCCTACCTGAAGTACCATCTGCTTCTTCTTTTGTCGAAAACCCAGGTACGAATATGACATCCTCAGGTCTGAGGTTGCCGAGCCCTTTTTGTCTTGCTTTTTCCCTTATCTTTTCAAAATCCAAACCTTTCCCGTCGTCTTCTATCTCCAAGAAAAGCTCACTGCCTTGCACGTAACTTCTGATAGTGATTTTTCCAACTTCTGGTTTGCCTTTCTTCAGGCGTTCCTCAGGAGTCTCGATCCCGTGTGCGACCGCGTTCCTTACCAAATGCACAAGCATGTTTAAAAGCATTTCTGTATCTTTTTTCTCTATTCTTTCTTCCCCAATTTGTAGTTCGAGTCTTACATTCTTCTGGTTGGCAACCGCTTCCTGCATTACTAAAACCTCAAAGTTGGAGAGTACCTGCTTCAATTTAACGTAAAATGCATTTTGGAGCAAGGAGATGATTCTCTGTTTTACCACTCTAATCTCACGGAGTGCGTTTTTTGGATCTTCGCGCATCAAGCTGTTTTCAGCGCTCAACGTGTTGGAAAGTAGCTCTTGGAGTATCTCTACAGGTAACGTCTCGGCTGTGGTAACAAATGTCGTCGATTGTGCTGCGGACTTTTTTCCTTCGAGCACGTCAATGTAGTTTTGTAATTCTTCGTCTGTGAGATCTGAAGTTTTCTTGAGCACTTCTGGAACTATACTAAGAAGCCTGACCATAAACTCATTTGTCAGGACATCTTCTCCACTCATTTGGCGTTTGAAGTACTCCTCGATTCTGTGGAAAAGCTCTTTGAAACCGTTGAAACCAACGAGGCTCGCTGAGCCCTTTATAGTATGGAAAAGTCTGTAAATTTCGGTTATAACCTGCGGATTCTTATTCTCAATGTAAGCTTTTATCAAGTTGATAGCTTCCTGACCCTTTTCGTTCAGCTCTTGGAGAAATATTTCAAGAAAATCCATACAATCATCCCTTCGTTGATGCTATTATTCGATTATTTTGAAAATTCCATCGGGTGTTTCGAGGTATTTTTCATCCGCTGTTTCTTTCGTGAGGACTTTCCCTTCCGTGATGCCGACCTTTGAAGTTCTGTATCCGACACTTTGTGTCACTACAACGAATTTACCAGCTCTCCCCTCATCCATGTTTCTTACAGGGATAGTCCTTTCGTAATCAATGAAACCGTCCCATTGTTCAGTCTTAAACGGAGTTACTATATCAGCGGATAATATCGTTAAGACGTTCTCCAAAGGCAATGCAAATTTGTTTCCAATGACGATGTACTTTTTTCTCAGCTCGCCAAAATGCCTTTCGCTTTTCGTTTCTGCAATCTCTTGTTTCACGATACGCGCGGTTTTTGGAAGAGATATATAAAAAGTATTGTAGACGTAAAATAGCTCCTGCTTGCCGTTATCTGTTTCTAAAACAATAACGCCGGTGTACTCTGTAAGTCTTTTGAAATCCTCACTCTTATCGGTTGGAATATCGGGCGAGAGTGGGATTGGAACAGCCTGGGTTTTTTGAACGATCCTCGTAACACCAAAAGCAAACTCTTTCAGAATTAGGTAGTATTTAAAGACAGGTTCCTGCAAGTTACTATGCGTGACTACGGGATAGAGATATCCGTCATGCAATGCAAATCCAAAGACACCGATTTCTTCGGGTGCTGGGAACGCAATATCACTAACTCCAAGGACTAAATCGCCTTGGATTGCTATACGAACTGCTCCATTTTTATGCGATATTTCACACAAATAGTATTCGTATTCCATGGTATCACCTCAAAGGGATGTTTTGAAACTATTTGAACTTCGTTCGGAAATCCAACGCGTGTTTCAGCTGCCATATTTCATCATCTGCACTGTTTAAGAAAATGGCGCGCTGCAAGGAATTCTTAGCGGATTCTAAGTCTGAATTCTCAAGCTCGACAAGGGTTCTATACTTCCACAGTACGTAACTTGTTGGATACTTCGTGCAGGATTCTTTGATGAGTTCGTATGCTCTGTTGTAAGCCTTCTTGGCGATGTATTCCTCAATCAACTTTATGCGCTCTTCCAAATCTATGCCGTCGATAGTCTTTTTTAACAGGTTGACAATTTCAAGTTCTTTCGGTTGATGCTGAACTTTTTGTTGTGTATATTCTCTACTACTGTCGCTGGGTTCGGCTCTGGTATCTAATTGAGAATTTATCTTAGTTTTCTCAGATCTTGTCTTTGATAAAAATCCCTTATGCTTGTGAGTTTCGTCGTGTTTTAGTTTTATTTTCCTGTAGAACGTTCCCACGTCCGCAAAAGCGGGGGTGAAATGCTCCAAAACTTCCGGAAAGTACTCTCCAGCACCGAGGATCAAAAAGCCATCGTCTTTGAACAAGCTTGAAATTTTGTGAATAACAGGTTCTAAGTTATCTATGTAAAGTAAAACTCGTCTTGTAAAAATTATATCAAATTTTTCTTTAGTTCCAAAAATCTCCGTGCCAGTGTCCAAGATGTTGCCGTGTATGAATTCAACGTTCTTTTTGTAGACGTCTTTTATGCAGTACTGACCATCGACTATGTTGAAATACCTTTCTATATCTTCTTTTGAAAGGAATCTGACACTCCAGAATTGGTAGCAACCCTTCCGAGCCTGAGTTATCCGTTGAAAGTTTACATCGATACCTTTGATTCTACACTCAACTCCGACTTCGTTACACACAATTGCCGTTGAGTAGACCTCCTCACCTCTTGAGCAGCCAATTGAAAGCACGTTCCAAGAGGGCTTTTCTTTTAACACTTTTCTGAGCTTATCGAATGTTTGGATATCTCTGAAAAAATACGATTCACCGATTGTAAGGTTTTCCAGCACAAGGGCTTCCAGTAACTGGGGTGAAAGTACGTGAGATATAGGCGAAATGTTTTTTATGAACCTATCTACGTGCCTTTTTTCTGCTCTTATACCGTGCCTTTTTAGAACCTCTTCTATCCGTTTCCCTAAGTCAACAGGTGGTTTGTCCTCTGGAACCTTGCTCATCATATAGTTTCTTTACTCCCTTTTGTTTTTCGAACTCTCTTCTTTATTATACCACCTTTTCAAAGAATTTTTTTGATTTCTATTTTGCCGCTCTTAGTTGTTATGGTATACTTTTTTAATAGGTGGTACATCCAATAATTCTACATGTTGGAGGTTTAAAAATGGGCAAAAAAGAAAGTGTGAAAAATATCGGTGTTATTGGTTATTCGGGAAATACTGAAAGTACTCCGATCCGAGAAATTGCTGAGCTGTGTTTGAAGCTGGGGCAAGAACTAGGTAAAAGGTACACAGTATTTACCGGTGGAAGAAACGGTGTAATGGAATTGGTATCGAAAGGGGTTAAGTCGGTAGGAGGCTTTTGCGTTGGAATACTGCCTTGGGAAGGCGAAGATGCTAATGAATTTAACGACTTGGTCGTGAAGACCGGTTTGGATTTCCAGATGAGGTCTTTTGTTTTGGTAAAAAGCGTTGATGCTGTCGTTTCTATAGGCGGAGAAATTGGAACGGCATTAGAGATTCTCGCTTCGTATGCGAATGGGAAACCGGTAATCTTACTAAGGGGAACTGGTGGATGGACGGATAGAATCGCCACGGTCTTGATCGATGGAAAGTATCTTGATAATCGAAAGCTATCTGAAGTTTATCAAGCGTGGAGCGTCGATGAGGTTATAGATATACTGGACAGTATATTGAGATGAGAACGCAGCTAATGACTTTCTTGGAGGGATGTTCTTGTGAGTCTACTGCAGTACGTTCCGGTTGTGCTTGTTACAATATTTTGGGGGGCATCGTTTGTAGCAACAAAGTTTGTTGTTAATGTTTTTGAACCTTTTCCGGCTGCGCTTTATAGGTTTTTGATTGCGTTGGTTGTGCTTTTACCGTTCACTAAGAAAAGGAAAATAGGGGATATCAATGCATTCTGGTCTGGTTTTTGGGGGATTACGATGTACTTCGTGTTCGAAAACACGGCGCTGAGGTACACATCACCAACGAACGCGGCGGTTATTGTTTCGAGTGTTCCTTTGTTGTACGTGCTTTTCACTCATCTGATACATAAGGTTGAAACTACAAAGTACCACTACGTTGGCTCGGTCCTTGCGTTTCTAGGTGTTGCGCTTGTTATTCTAAATGGGCGGTTGATGAAGCTTAATCCAATTGGTGATATCTTGGCGTTTGGAGCGGCGGTTTCTTGGGTCTTCTACACGCACTATGTAGTTAGGATAAAAGACGTGTCAGGAATTGACCAGACTTTTTCTATCACATTTTGGGGAGTTGTAACGTTGATTCCCTTTGCGTTTTTCCAAGATATGAAAGTTACATTCGAAGTGAAAAGTGCCTTGAGTTTGATTTACCTTGGTGTGGTTTGTTCTGCTCTTGGCTACTTGCTCTGGAATAAATCTATTGAAATAATAGGCGATAGGCGGACAACGAACTTCATATATTTTATTCCGATTGTGACCGTTATTTCTGAGTTCGTTTTAATGAAGTCAGAACCGACGATTTACAATATCCTTGGTGTAACAATGTTGGTATTAGGATTATACATCTTCGAAAGGGGAGAAGAGTATGGCAAAAAACGACTTAGGAATTGACCTTGGAACGGCGAACTTCATCGTTTATCAGCAGGGAAAGGGTATTGTGCTCAACGAGCCTTCCGTTGTAGCGATCGAAAGGAAAACGGGAAAGATCATCGCAATCGGTTCAGAGGCTAAGGAGATGTTTGGAAAGACGCCTGAAGAAAAAGTGATGGCCGTTAAGCCTATGAGGGACGGTGTTATTGCCGATTACACCATCATTGCAGAAGTGCTCAAGTACTTTATGAAAAAGCTAAACAAAGGACTGTTCATCAAATGCAACATGGTAATCGGTATACCAACGAAGACAACGAGTGTTGAGCAAAGAGCGGTCTACGATGCAGCTCTCAAAGCGGGAGCAAAGAGGGTGCACATAGTTCTTGAACCAACGGCAGCAGCTATTGGTATTGGGCTTGATGTTATGAAACCGATGGGGAACATGATTGTCGACATCGGTGGTGGAACAACTGATATCGCCGTGATAAGCATGGGTGGGATTGTTGTTGGAGATTCCATCAAACTCGCCGGTAACGCGCTCGATGATGCAATTGTTAAAGGTGTGAGAAGGAACTTTGGGTTACTCATTGGAGACACGACTGCTGAGGAAATAAAAATAAAGATAGGAAAAGTACATCCAGACGTAGAAGACTTAGAATTGGAAGTGAGAGGTAGAGATGCGGTAACAGGTCTTCCAAGGACCGAAGTGATAAATTCAACAGATGTCTACAAGATGATTAGACCTGTAGTTGATAATATCATCTCAAGGATAAAGCTGGTTCTTGAAAAAACTCCTCCGGAACTCTCAGCAGATATTGTGGAACACGGGATCATGCTAACGGGCGGTGGCGCACTTTTGAGGGGCATAGATAAAGCCATAGAGGAAGACATAGGTGTGCCGTGTAGGGTTGCCGATGAACCACTTTTGTGCGTTGCGAAGGGAACGGGTCGATTGTTGGAAGATGAAGAATTGTTGAAACACGTTGCAGTAACTTATGAGAAGTAAATAAACGCATTGGAGGGATTTTCTTGTACCGTGGTGTGTACACAGCAGCGATGGGTATGCTTGCCGACATAACAAGGATGGATGTTGTTGCAAACAATTTGGCTAATGTAGAGACAAATGGATATAAAGCTGATACTCCGGCTTTCAAATGCTACTTTACTCGGGAAATATATCGCATCAAACCAGAACCTGAGAATAGGAAGGTTGAGTTTGCAAAGATAGGCGATGTCGAGCAGGCAATTATCGTTGATGAAATTCGTACACACTACTCGCAGGGTATACTTGAGCAAACCAACGTGCCTACACATTTGGCAATTAGTGGCGATGGATTTTTTGCTGTAAGAAAGGGAGATCAGGTTTTTTACACAAGAAACGGAGAGTTCATCGCAGATAAAGATAGGCGTTTGGTGAATACACAAGGGTACTATCTGCTAGATTCAAACGGTCAGGAGGTAACACTGCCAGAAAACGGATATATAGACGAATCGGGAAATGTTTACGATGCAAACAGAAATTTGGTTTCAAGCATTCCAATCTACGTGTTGCGCGAACCGAGAAAAATAGGTGAAGCCCTCTTCACCGGTCAAGCACAGATTGTGGATTTAAATAATCCAAACTCCGGCGTTAGGATTTTACAGGGCTACGTAGAAAAATCAAATGTGAACGTTGTTCGTGAAATGGTAAAGATGATAGAAGCTCAGAGACACTATGACGCATCTTCCAAAGCTATAGTCGTCCACGACGAACTGCTGAACAAGGTTATAAACAACGTAGGAGCTTTAAGGTAATTAGAAGGTGAGGAGGGGTATAGATGATCAACAGTCTGTACACTGCAGCAACGGGTATGTGGTCTCAGCAATTTAAGATGGACACGGTTTCCAACAACATTGCGAATGTTGATACCGCTGGGTATAAGAAGGTCAAAGCTGAGTTTCAGGACTTAATTTACAGCTACTCGAAAAATGCAGGTGCCGCAACCGCTCAGAATTCCACGACGCCAACGGGTATTTACATTGGTCATGGCGTCAGACTTGCGGCAACGACAAGGATTTTTACGCAAGGAAATATAGAAAACACAGGGAACGCTTTAGATTTGGCTATCAGTGGTGACGGCTTTTTCCAAATACAGCTCCAAGATGGTAGAATCGCATACACAAGAGATGGTCAATTCAAGTTGGACAACCAAGGCAGGATAGTGACTGCCAATGGTTTGCTTTTATCACCTGCCATCGTTGTACCACAAAACGCGGTATCTCTAACGGTTTCACCGGATGGCATAGTCTCTGTCGAACTTGCGGATGGAACGATCCAGCAACTTGGAACAATAACGCTAACACGCTTCGTTAACCCCGCTGGTTTAAAATCGATAGGTGACAATCTCTACGTAGCAACCGCTGCGAGCGGTGATCCAATTGAGGGAACCGCTGGTCAGGATGGTTTTGGAACAATTATGCAAGGTTACGTTGAGAAGTCAAATGTAGACGTAGTAAAAGAAATGGTCGATATGATTACCGCTATGAGGGCGTACGAGTTCAACTCAAGGTCCATCATGACGGCTGACCAGATGCTTCAAACGGCAAGCAACTTGAGAAGATAATAGCTTAGTAGTGTGAGGCAAAAAGCTGCACGACCCCAAGGCTCAGCCTTGGGGTTTGTTTTTGTCGTGTGTTTGCCTACAATGATTCATCGGATGAAAGTTGTGATATAATATTGTGGAATATTTGGAAGTTTATGCGAAAGAGTTTAAGAAGGAGGAGTATAGAACCGTGGCTGGAAACGGCATTTTTTTTGATGATTTCGGTAATGCAAACGATGGAGGTTATAACAGAGAACAAAACGAAGCACGGGAAAGGCAAAGAGAGGAATTGATAAGAAGAATAATTGAAGAAAAGGGAGAAGCTGCTTACGATGAGATGATAGCTCTGCTTGAAAAGGAAGATGACGATCCCGAAGTAAGAGAGATCGTTACTGAAGTGCTTTACAGATTAGGAGAGAAAATAGCTCCAAAATTGGAAAAGACGATTAAGGAAAAGGTAAGGAGCGGGGTAAAAAACGACGTACCTTTACTCTATTTAATCGATTTAGCTGGAGATTTGGGGTTGAGAAGGTTAATTGCAGATATCACCAAGTCATTGGAACTATACGATTTTGAGGAAGCCCAACTGGTTATATACGAGGCTTTAGCAAAACTTGGTGCTGGTGAGCAGTTCTATCCGCTTTTACGCTATATGTTACTGGAAGGTGAAGAGCGATTCATGTACGGAGCTCAGGTTGCTATGGTGCTTTCTTATCTTGATATTCCAGAAATCATCAACGACCTGGTACAGGCAATCGATAGTGGTGACTTCAAAGGAGAGGAATTAGAGACCATCAAACAGGCTTTAACGAACATGATAAACCTACATCCAAGCTACAAAGAGATTCTTATAACTCTTGTAGGTGAAGATAACTTTGAGAATTACGTACGATAAGGCGCACTAAAACACTCTGTCTTCGTGGAGGGATGTAATGTGGAACTGTTTTGGGCGGCTGTTGTGGGATATTTCTTCGGTGCGATACCGTTTAGTTACATTATCCCGAAGTTGAAAGGTGTGGATATAACAAAAGTTGGTAGTGGAAACGTTGGTGGTACTAACGTACTAAGGAATATGGGAACAAAATACGGTGCACTTGCGATGTTTTTAGATATTATTAAAGCAGTTGTTGCTGTTTTAATATTCAAGCCATTTGGTGAACATCCGATGGTGATGGCTGGTGCTATGTCTGTGGTAGGCCATTGCTATTCTCCGTTTGTTAAGTTCAAAGGTGGGAAAGGCGTTGCTACCACACTTGGGACCTTCTTTGCGATATATCCTCAGGCAGGTTTGTTCGCGCTTGGAGTGTGGATCGCTATCGTTGCAACCACGCAGTACGTGTCTGTCGGTTCAATCGTCGGACTGCTTGCTGGTGCTTTTTTTGCACTTGCCTTTGGTAAAGATTACTGGGTGATATTCTTGGCTCTTGCGCTCTTTTCTGTGTACAGGCATAAAGAGAACATAAAAAGGCTTTTGAACGGCACTGAGAGAAAAACAAACGTGGTCGATTATTTCTTAGGATGGATGGACAAATACGAGCGCAAAGGAAAGTGAGATAATTGGGGAGAGGTAAAAGTGAAGGTACACTTTGCAAAAGAATTATTCAGGGTTTTCGTGTTGTGTTCGCTGATATTAATTTCCGTGTCAATGTATGGCATAATAGATGAGGAAACTGCCAGAACTTACTTCACTCAGGCTTTGGAGAAAGTTTACGCTGGGGATTTCAAAAGTGCGTACGATCTATCTGTTAAGGCAATGTCAGGTAGGATATACGTTGAAGAACTACCGTATTTCTGGTATTTGAGAGGTAGGCTTGCTATTGCTAACGGACTGGTAGATAAGGCTTTGGAAGATTTTAGAAATTTTACACTGCTTGTTAGAAATGACGACATCGATAATCTTGTGGGGAAAGTTAATTATTTCAGAAAACTGAATCTTGGGCCTTCGCAATCGTTCACGATGGGTTATGTGGATTCTATTAAAGGAAATGTCAGGGGAATAGAATATTTCCAAACACCGACGAGTTTGACTGTCTACGGTGATAATTTGGTGCTCTTGGATCAGAAGAATAAGAGGCTTGTGTATTTCAAAAATAACAAGATGCTGAAGATCAGGAAAATCTCAAAGGATGTAAAGCAGATCTTCTACAACAGAGATGGCAACTTATACTTACTCGGGAATAAATCACTTTACGATGAAAAAGAGCAAGAGCTTTTAAGCGACCTCCAAGTTCCGTACATCGCAGGTGCAGACCGCTCGGGAACTATTTACATTGTGGACTTCGACAGAGTAGTGAAGTTCAATACGAGAACGAAAGAGCGTAGTAATTTCAAGCTGCCGCAAAGGACGTTCTGCCTTGATGCTGAAATGACAATCGATAGAATTTACATTTTAGATGCGCTAAAGCAGAAAATAGAGATTTTTAAGTTAGACACTCTGGAAAAGGTTGGCGAAGTGAGCCTTGCTGAAAAGGTCTGGTCTTTCGAAGTAACTCCCTACGGTGATTTGATATACCTTGGAAAAGATAAGCTCGTAGCTGGTGGGAAAGATTATCCCTTAAAGGATGTGGATTTCATCGAGTACTCTTATCCCACACTCTTTGCAATCAAGTGGAAAGGAAACACTGTTGAGCAGTACACGTTTAAGGATGATAAACCTATATTAGTAAATATTCAAGACGTTTCATTCGATGAAAATAGCGCGTACGCTTACATCAGTGTTGAGGACTTATTTGGGGATGAGATACACTACATAAAATACGCTCTTTCAATGTACGAGCACGATATCTACGTACCTACGGACATCTACGCTGAACAGAAAGATGTTCAACACGTAAAAGTTGAAAAGTGCTCTGGGGAGCTTGTGTCTTACAGGCTCCAGGGAGTCAGGGTTGTTGGTAATTGCCCGATTTTGACGAAGTTTACCGGGAGTGTTCGAAATTCTGACGATCTATTAAGCAAGAAGGTCGTGTGGATTGCCAAATGGGTGTATCTCAAACCTGTTCCGCCAGGCATAATTAAGCTGAGTGCAAAGGTTGCTTTTAAGGAGCAGATTTATTACGATACGATGTTCTATACGCAGAAGATGGTATTGGATTCTGTTGGGAAAAAGAAAGAATAATAACATTTTGGTGGTGGATATGGCGGAAAAACAAAGAGCCGACGATAAGCGTGTCAACATGGAGTTTTTGCTAAAAGAAGCTGTAAGGCTGACGGAAAATGGTGAATACGAAAAGGCCTTAGAGATTTACAACGAGCTTGCGCGATATGAGATACCTGAGGTTTTCAATAACATGGGAAATGTGTTCAGAAGGCAAGGAATGTTGGGAAGAGCCATTGAGATGTATAAGAAAGCGATTCAGTTATCTCCTAATTTTCCCTTAGCTTATTTCAACCTTGCTTGTGCGCTTATGGAAGTTGATAGATACAACGAGGCAGTTATGTTCTTTGAGAAGGCAGAAAAACTCGGTTTGAAAAGCTTTGATTTGGATGTCCAGTTGGCCTTGTGTTACATAGCGTTGGGAAATAAGAAAAAGGCCAAGGAAAGGCTCATGGACGAGAGAGTGAAAGCGGAAGTTGAAAAGTACGTGGAAGGGGGATTGGAGTTGTGAGTGGAACTAGTGTGAATTTTGACATCCAGAATATAAAAAAATTGGCCGAATTTTTTACTTCAAGCTGGTATCTCTTTCTTCCACTTTCAGTTTTTGTGCTTATATTTCCAAATTTGGTAGAATTGGTCACACTTTTAGCTATGGGACTAATCGTTGGTTATGGTTACGTTAGCCCTTTGATATTTAACTTTGTGGAAAAATTTCTACCGCAACTTTCTAATTCTTTTCAGAGCAATGCTTTGCTTTATTCAATTATTATCTCCGTCATCTTTGCTGTAATTTTCTATTCGCTATATAAGTCGATAATCTTTTTGGGAAGCTTTATTATTTCGTTCCTCGTAGGTAGCTTCTTAATTAAATCATTTTTGACTCCGTATCTAACGCTAGAATGGTACGTTTACGTTGTTATTGGTCTACTCACAGGGTTGATTGGAGGATTGTATGCGGTTAGGAACAGCTCAAAATTTGTGGGGCTTGTGTCAACTGCGGTATGTTCGTTCATTTTGGCTTCTATTGCTTCATCGTTTTTTGACAAGTACGTATTTGCTTTAAACAACACCGTTTTTGGCTGGATTGTCTTTGTCCTATCACTATTTATCTTTTTGGTGAGGATCACGAAGTTGTGGGGTGTGAAGGAGCATGGAAAATAAAGACAAAATAGGGCAAAGTAGCGAAAATATTTTCGTGAAGTTTTTCAACATCCTAAGAAGTGTTTGGCTTATAGTCGGTGCGTTTCTCTACATATTTGTCTACGGTGCTATCGTCCTACTTGTTGGATTGATATTAGGCAAAGAACGAGGAAAAAGATTTGTTTTAAAGCAGATTGAAATATTTGGCAGATTGGCCTTTAAGTTACTTGGTGTGAAGGTCTATGTTTGTGGCAAGAAACCGGATGTCAATACGAATTACATCGTGGTTAGTAACCATCAGAGTATTTTAGATATACCACTTATCATCGGTTACGTGGGTCCAACACCTTTTATTGCTAAAAAGGAGCTTGAGAAGTTCCCGATGGTGAACGTTTATCTTAAATACCTTGGTAGTGAATTAATCGATAGGGGAAACGTGAGACAAACTGCGACTGCAATCAGGGAGGTCATGAGAAAACTAAAAGAGGGATACCACTTTGTGATTTTCCCAGAAGGCACTAGGTCACCAGATGGTGAAGTGTTACCGTTCAAACCTCGAAGCCTTGAAATAGCATTTAAGGCCAAAGTACCTGTACTGCCTGTTGCTATCTGGGGAAACCATCTCGTGATTCCAAAGCACAAATTGATAGTTAGGGGTAATAAGACGGGCATAATGTTCGGCGAATTGGTTCATCCAGAGAATTTTCAGAGTGAAGAAGAACTAAGACAATATGTGGAGAGCGTTATAAGGCAAGGTACGAAAAGGTTAAAAGAGGTGATTGAAAATGAAGAGAGCGTTTGTTAAAGCTTTAGTACTGGATAAAGTTTCAAACACGCCCGTTGTTCTGTTAGGAATTGAAAATACAAAGAAAATTCTCCCTATTTGGATAGGTGCATGCGAAGCGAGTGTAATGGCCATAGCTATCGAAAAGGTGCCTTTTGATAGGCCACTGACACACGATTTGATAGTTACTTTGGTAAGTGAATTGAGTCTAAGAATCGAACGATTCGTGATACACTCCATCAAAGACAACGTCTTTTACGCCAAAATAGTACTAAGGGACCTTGTCGTTTCCGAACAAGAAGCTGCAGAAGGAATGAATCCGTTTATAGAAATCGATGCCAGACCATCTGACTGTATAATCCTTTCACTGAAAACCGGAGCTCCACTTTACGTAACAAACGAAATCATCGCAACAGAGGCTATCACTTTTGAGGACCTGAACGAAAACGAAAATGAAGAAGAGTTCAAGAAATTTATTGAGAACCTGGATATTAGCGAATTCAAGAAACTTCTGAATGACAACCCTGAGAATTTCACAGATTTTGGAAGTGACGAAGATAGTCAAGATAATGGCGAGCAAGATAACGACAATAATCCTGATGATTTCGATGACCAATAAGTGAATCTTCAAAAAACAGCGGGGGATCCGGATGCCAAAACTTCCGAAGCTCGACTTTTCAAAACTGGCAGCAGTTCTCAAGTTTGGTAAGAGTAAAGAACCAAAGAAGCCTGAATCGAAAGAGCAAGCCAAAACACAGAAAGGCTTAGGAGTATTATTAGAAAAGCTAAAATTTTTCTTGACCTCTCTTTGGCACAGGAAGGTCTTGTTCTTTTCTGTTGTTGGTGCAATAGTGTTACTTGGTATTTTGATAGCGTTGTTATTTCGGCCAAAATTACCTGAGGCGATTTTATCAGAAGGGACACAAACTGTTGAGAATCTTATCATTTCAATACCAACAGGTGCATTTCCCTATGAGAAATCGTTCAAGGTGCGAGTAGTTTCGCAGGACTCAGTCCAAGGTGTGCTTAGCTCTGGTAATTTTGTGAGTCCTATTTACGAGTTGATACCTAGCGATGGACGGTACGACATGGCGACACTACCAATAAAGGTGAGGTATTATTTCCCCTCCAGGCTTATTGGAAGCAACGATTCGAATGCGCTCGCTTTTGCCGGTTTGAGCAGTGACGGGAAAGTTTACAACATTATCTCAGGGAGTTTTATAGATAAGGATAGCAGAGGATATTTTGTTGAGGCGAGTTTTTTCGTAGTTCCTCGCTGGCTAGGTGTTGTTTCTGTTCCGGGAAAGGTCTTAAAAACTGGTATTCAAGAAGTGTATCGTGTAGTTTCCGCTTATCCTCCTATTCTTATCATTCCCGGTAGTGATGCGAATTTTGCGGGCTATTACGAATCAGCAAAGGTTACACCGCTTTCAACATGGCAGGGTGTTTTCCCAGAAAGGTCGATTTACGTCTACAGGTATCCACTTAACGATACGAAATCGTACAACTACACGCGAGCGTTTAAGGCGTTCCGAGAATCTAATCCAATCCCAAGTCCCATCCTTTTTGAAGCGGAACGACTGGCGCAGGAACTGAAAAGGTATCCAGATGTTCAATTCGATGTCTTAGCTCATGAAGTTGGAGGACTTATCTTGTACTATTGCTTGGCAACACATCCAGAGATAAAGAATATAAGAAAGGTAGCGTATGTGTCAACACCATTTTACGGGACAAATGTAGTAGACCCACGCCTGGCTACGACTGTGTACGCATCGAAACCATCTGCCGCAGCGTTACTGTACAACCTGCCTGAGAGCGTTGTAGCAACGTTACAAGGTTATCTGAAGTCATACATCGAAGCTGTTAATATTTATTATTCCGATGTCTTGCCAAATTCTGAATTTTTGAAACGCTTGCAGTACTTCCCATATAGGACTGATATCCCTACGATAGCATATATGGGAAATACACCTCCCTTATCGATAGATGTTGGTGGGAGTTTACTTGAAAAACTTTATCCTGAGCTCACGATGAATTTAGGCGATGGGGTCGTTACAAAGAATTCTGCAAGACTTCCTTATATGACTTTGAAGATATTCAACGGCAGTTGGAATGACTTTTATTCATCTGAAGGGTTCATTGAGGAGATCAAGAGATTTTTCGCTTTCGAAATTCCACAAATTCCGGCTTACAAGGACGATACATTTGCGGAACGTGTGAGAAGTGAAAAAGAGAAAGTTTTCGAGCGATTCATAACTTCCGGCTCTGCTGAACAATTCTACGTTGATGAATGGAAGATAGGAGACAATCCTTATGTAAAGTTCTTGAGGAGCTACAATTACCCAGGTACTCAAGTTGCCGTTTATGGCGGAATAGTATATACAGCTGACGAGAAAGGACTTTACATAGCTGGAACAAGAGTATGGGAAGAGTACATAATGGGGTTGAAAGAGACGATCGATGGGGTTAGCTATGGAACACAAACGAAGGTGTACTACCGAAAATTGGCAGATACGGTGGCTTTCGAACAGACACCTTCTGATGACTTCATTGCTACGAAAGACTACGCTATTTTCGCAAAGCCCAGAAGCAATGATAAAGTAGATTTCGTTGATAACACTGGGAATGTTTTAGCCACGCTACGTGGTGTTTATGGAAAGGTTATATACGATGGAAATGAGATACTCTTTATGACTAATAGGGAGGTCTATAGATACCTATACGGAGTGAAATACACCGCACCGTTGGGGTTGAGGAACAGCTACGACCTTACATACGCAATAGTAGCCGATGATTATATCTTAGCGACAACGCGCGCATACGGTTTACTCATTTTCGACAAACTAGGCAATTATGCCTACACCGGCGAAGGATGGATAGGCAATCTTGGACTGTACAGGTCTGGTAATTTCGTCGTTGCTGTAGGCGATAGTTTCATCACGCTTATAGATGTTTCAGCAAGACGCATTCACAGGATTGTTGAAGATGTAGCTGGGATAGTTTACGATGCTACAGTATGGGAAGACAAGCTTTACCTTATGACAAGTGAGGGACTCTTGATTTTCAAAATAGGTTAGAATTCCAAGTAGTCTTCGAAGGAGGTCAGTTTGATGGTGCATTTGTTTTTAGCCCACTTTGTAGCAGACCATGGATTTACGGATAACGCAAAGATCAGACATTACAAAGGTTACAAACTCATCGAACACATCATTTGGTCGATTTTTGCGTTCCTTGCGTTCACATTCGACACACTACTCAAGAGCACAAGGGGTATCGTCGTTTTACTCACAATGATAGCCATTCACGTTGCAGGTGATATTATAAGAACAAAGATTCAATCTGACAGGATGAAATTACACATCCTTGAACTTTCAGAATTAGTTGTCGCACTGATTCTGAATTTTCTGGTAGCGGATTTGTTTGTCTATTCGTACATATCAAAGGAATTTGCGTTGTATTTGCTCGGGATGGCTGTCGTAACAATGGCAGTGACTTATGTCTTCAAGAATTTTTATCCCGGGGATGAGAATTACAACGATTTGGACGGGATTTCCGAACGATTGGCTTTTTACGTATTTTTCCTTGGCAAAAGCTATTGGTTGGCTATACTTTCACTGGCACTCGGTTTTCTCTACAAATTTTGGAAACGTGAGCGAACAAATCTCTACACTTGGTGGATAAGCCCTTTATCTGCGATTGTGATTACCGTGATTTGGAAAATGTTGATATTTTAAAACCAATCAATGAAGTAATTGGGAGTCAACTATGCAAAATTAAATTTTTGTTTTGAGTGTGAGATAGCATAATCAATATTGAACTTCTCTTTCTTTCTCAACATTGCGTACAACGTTCGCAATAACTTGTGTACTACTGACATTATCGCTTTTTTGTACGGTATACCTTGCTGCCTTTTTCGTTCATAGTATGTTCGGAAATATTCGTTGTGAATCACTACACTCACTGCCATTAGCCATAGTATTCGTCTTAGGTGGGCATTGCCCCTTTTCGATATGTGTCCTTCTACTTTGCTTTTGCCTGATTGGGCAATGCTTGGATCGAGTCCACAATACGCAATGAGTTTTTTGTATGTACTAAATCTTGAGATATCTCCAACTTCTGCCAAGAAATGCATCGCGCTGTTTTCACCAATACCTGGTATTGACGTGAGTATCTCGATATCAAGGTTTATCGCACTACATTCGCAATATTCTTTCATCATCTTGTCGTATTCTTCAAGCTGTTGCTGTAAAAATTGTAGTTCTTTGATATTTTGCACAAGAATCTTTTCTTTCATCGGCCAATATTGAGCAATCGAGTTATTAGCGAGTTCTTTAAGTTTTTGAGCATTAAGTTTTGTACTTCTGCCACGGTCTTTGGAAAAGAACACATCCAGATTACGAGCCTTTTGAATAGCCTTGGCAGAAGGGAAATGAGAAAGAAGATTGAGGATAGTGTCACTGTAGATATTGGTAACTCTTTCGAGTTCAGGGAAAAGAACGTTGAGCAGTTTTTCGATATTGCCTTTAACTTTTGCGATGCGGTGGATAATGTTTTCGCGTGCTCTGACAATATCACGAAGCTCAGAGTTGACAAAAGCAGAAGAAGGAATTTGATGTTGTAGGTAAAACAAAGCAGTAGCGATAATGCGAGCATCGATTTTGTCGGTTTTGGTCTTTCGAAGAGAAGCAAAGTTTTTAACAGTTAGAGGATTAAAAACAGCGCAAGCAAAGTCGTTGGAAGAAAGGAAAGCCAGAAGGTTGAGATGATAACAGCCAGTAGATTCCATAGCGATGATGATGGATTGTTTTGGGAAGGCAGAGAGTTTGTTTGCGAAGGAGGAAAAGCCTTGCTGGGACATATCGAAAGAAGATTCGAAGATGATGGAACTGGGATTAGAGATAGCGCAGACGTTGAACTTATCCTTGGAAACATCGATGCCGACGAAAACAGGGAAGTTATCCATGAAAAATCCTCCTTTCGAATGATGAGGGCAGGGAGCCTGCTGAACCAATCCTCCATGCTGACGAGGGCTGAAAGCCCAACCAACTAATCATGGTTAAAGGCAGGCAACAGACTCCTTAAATGGCTTAAAAGCCAAGGTGACATAAGTTGTCCTGCCCTCAATTTTTTTAAGCTAAATTATTTATACCATATTTTTATGTAGGAGGTGCTCTTTGTGAGAGTTTCTTTGGAATGGCTTAATCAGTACATCGATGTTAGCAAAGAAGAAGTTTCCGATTATTTGCCAAAGCTGGGCTTTGATGTTGGTGAGGAAGGTCCTGTCTTTCCACTTCGTGGTCCAATCGTTGTTGGGCGTATCGAAAGTGTCGAGAAGCATCCACAGGCTGATAAGTTGGTCGTTTGTAAGGTGAATATTGGTAATGAATATAGAACTATACTGACGGCAGATCTTTCCGTGCAACCTGCTAAGTACGTGTATGTCGCGCTGCAAGGGGCAAGGCTTGTAAGCGGTTTGGAAATCGAAGAAAAGGTCATGCGCGGTGTCCCTTCACAGGGTATGATGTGTTCCTTGGAGGAATTGGGACTCGAACAAAAAAGCGAACATGTTTATATGACTGATGAGCAATTACCGCTCGGGGCAGATGTTATCAAGTTGCTCGGTTTAAACGACTGGTACTTTGAGATGGAAATCACTCCAAATCGTCCGGATGTGCTCTCGTACTTCGGAGTTACAAGGGAACTCTCTGCGGGATTGAAACGTAGACCGCACTTTCCCATACCGGCTGTTAAAAGTGCACAAGGAAACGATAGAGTTGATGTTTACATAGAGACCGAAGGATGCTGGAGGTACACGGCAAGGGTAATCAGAAACGTCAAAGTTGGTCCAAGCCCGGTGTGGATGCAAAAGAGATTGATTGCATCAGGAATCAGACCAATAAACAACATTGTTGATATAACGAACTATGTGATGCTTGAAACTGGGCATCCGGTTCACGCATTTGACCTTGCGAAGCTAAGCGGAAGAATCGTTGTTAGGGACGCAAGACCGGGAGAAAAGATGTTACTATTAGACGGGAAGACCTATGAATTTTCTGGAGGAGAGGTGCTCATAACCGACGGGGAGAAACTCCTTGCACTCGGTGGAATCATGGGTGGAGAAGAATCCGGAATATCAGAAGGCACAACGGATGTACTATTGGAAGTTGCTATGTTTGATCCTGTCAGAATAAGGAAAGCATCCAGAAGACTTGGCGTGTCTTCCGATTCTTCGTACAGGTTCGAAAGGGGTGTTGATTTCGATGATGCACTCTACGTTATTGAAAGGCTCTCGCAATTAATTGAAGAACTTGCCGAAGGCGTACCTTCTAAAGAGATAGTAGACAACTACCCACGGAAGATAGAACAGAAGAAGATATTTGTGCCCAAGCATTATTCAAGAAAAGTGCTCGGCATAGAGATTAAACACATCGGAGAATACATAGAGCCGCTGGGATTCGAGGTAGAGGAGACAAAAGACGGCTACGAAGTTTATGTCCCATCGTTTAGGTACTTTGATATCTCACTCCCAGAAGACATAATGGAGGAAGTCGGCAGAATTCATGGATACGAACATCTCCATGCCGAACCGCCAAGGATGCTTGCAATAGAACATGGCAGGAGCGAGAAGCAAAAACGAAGATTCGAAATTAAGACACTCATGACGTCAATGGGTTTCAATGAATCCAACACGCTTTCGTTTGCTGCTAGCAAGATTATAGAGCAGTTTGACATAAATGGTAAAGGTGTTCCTGTAAGTAATCCGATCATTTCCGATTTCGACACGATGAGGCCTTCGCTCCTTTATGGATTACTTGATTCACTTTCCTACAACTACAAGCGCCAAATCAAAGACGTCAGGCTCTTTGAAGTTGGTAAGGTCTTTTCGGTTGCTTATGGAAAACCACATGAGCAAGAGGCACTTGGCTTTGTCGCAACGGGAAGAGAATCGGTTAAGGACTACACCGACAAACGGACAGTTTCGTTCTATACGATGAAAGGCGTGTTAGAAGAACTTTTTGAGCACTTTGGTTTGGTAGTCGAGTTCAAAAGAATTGAAAAGAAAGGTTTTGTCTCGACTGTAACTGCGGGAATTTATCACAAAGGTCAGATGATAGGCTTCGTAGGCCTTCTGGACCCGGAGCTTTCCGATAAACTTTACGACGTCAAAGACGAGATTTACGCCGGAGAGATTTACCTTGAGGCTATCTACTCAGCCCAAGAAAAGCGTGTCTACCAGCCATTACCTCAATTCCCGTACGTGCGAAGGGATGTTTCTTACCTTATCCCGATTGGACACGAAATCGAGAGTGTGTTGAAAATCTACAAAGAGAATCCTCTCGTTGAAGAAGTGGGAATTGACGATATTTACAGAAAAGTTGGCGATGAATTCTACAGTGTAACAATCTATGCGAAATTTAGACATCCAGAAAGAACGCTAAGCGATGAAGAGGTGGACCTTGCACTTGAGGATATAAAAGCGAGGATCAAAAACGAATGTGGGATCAATCCAAGGTTTTGATAATCTGACCAGATGCATAGATTAACGTAAATGGGGAGAAAGGGGGGAAGCTTGTGAGTTTTAATCCGAAAGATAACGACTTTGGAAAGATGATCTCTGCAGGACGAGATTTTTTAAAATCAAATTGGGAAATTTTAGAGAGGTACGTAAGCGACCAAAGAAAAGGGATTGAAATGCCCCCTTTTGAAAAGCCGTACCAGAAAGACGCATTTTTGATAAAGCTGCCGGATTTTAAAGACATTGCAGATTTCAAGAAGAAAAGCTTGTTTGAGGCTATCGAGAATCGAAAAAGTCACAGGAAATACGACGGTAAACCTTTAAGATTAGAAGAACTTTCGTTCCTGCTTTGGACTACGCAGGGTATAAGGAATGTAACTCCAAAAGCTACATTTAGAACGGTTCCTTCAGCTGGAGCGAGGCATCCCTTTGAAACGTATCTTTACGTTATAAACGTCGAAGGACTGGAAGAAGCAGTGTACAGATATTTACCTCTCGAACATTCTTTGATTTTACATCGGAAGGATAGATATCTGAGGGAAGAGATTATCCACGCGACGTTAGAACAAGAATTCGTCGGTCAATCGTCCGTTGTGTTCATCTGGACGGCTGTACCTTACAGAACGGAATGGCGGTACGGTCCTGCATCGCATAAAGTGATACTTTTGGATGCGGGGCACGTTTGTCAAAATCTCTACCTTGCGTGTGAAGCGATAGAAGCTGGAACGTGCGCGATAGCTGCGTATTCTCAAGAGCTCATGGACAGGTTTCTTGGTGTAGATGGACAAGATGAAATGGTCGTTTATCTTGCACCTGTGGGAAAAATTTCAAAAGGATAAGATCTGGAGGCTGATATGAGGAATGGAGTTGTAAAAGAATACACTTTGAAAGATAAGTTCATAGCTGTTTTTTGGCTTTTAACTCTTACGTTTTTGTGGGGACTGACCTTTCCCATCCAAAAGCTCGTGCTCAATAAAGAAGTTTCCCCATTTCTGTACAATGCGATCCGGTTTTGGATCGCAACTTTTTTATCGGCGCTTCTTTTTAGAAAATCCGACTGGAAGCGCGGAAGTATACTGGGGTTAGTCATGGCTATCGCATACGCTACACAAACCTGGGGATTGACGATAACTACGTCCACGAAGAGCGGGTTTATCACTTCGCTGTATATAGTCATCGTACCGTTTTTTTCTTACCTCGTTGAACATGAGAAAGTGAGAAAACTTCAAGTTGTCGGCTTTACTGGAGCTCTGATTGGAATGTACATGCTTAGTGGTGGAATCAGTGGCTATAACTTCGGAGATTTTCTTACAACAATTTGCGGTGTCATGTACGCACTACATGTTGTTTTGATAACAAAGTACTCAAAGCAGGTCAGTGAATACGCTTTGCTAACTCCACAGTTCTTCACAGTGGCGCTCTTAAACACGATATTTAACTTGTTTTACCAGAGTGGTAGCGACAAGTGGTCGTTCTCTTTAAATGCGCTCTTTGTTGCGACCTTTACAGCAGTAACAGCCACAATCGTTGCGATAATTATCCAAGCGAAGTATCAGAAAGTTGTAGGTAGCAATATTTCGGCTCTCATATTTGTTGGCGAGCCTCTCTTTGCGATGATTCTATCTGTTCTAATTCTAAAAGAGCATCTGACCGCACTACAACTCATTGGAGGTTTGCTTATGGTCGTTTCAATAATACTAGGTGTATTGAATTTAAGTGAGAGAGAACCTGAGATGATGGAAAGGCAGGGTTAAATGCAAGGATGGGGGAGAGTAAGAAACGTGAGCTTTGGATCGACTATACCAGAGGTACAGCGCTGATAATGGTTGTCTTAGCACACTCGCAGGTTCCTGAGAAGATGTTCGCGTTTATCTCGTATGTGATCGTCGTCTTCCCTTTCTTGTCTGGTTATTTGATGAAGGCTTTGAGCTTCAGGGAATTTTTCAAAAAGCGCATCACAATGGTCATATCTTATTACTACATAGGGTTGATCGGTTACATAGTATGGATAATTACCGTTCCGGAAGGTTTTAGAAAGGCTGACAACCTAACCTATCTGAAGAACTTTCTTTTGGTTAGGACGGATCTGCTTGATCAAATTCCGCTTACAATCGTACCACTGTGGTATTTGATTTTTCTTTTCGTAGCAGAGTTTTTCTTTTTGCTGTTTAGTAAATTTCAAATACTTCCATACACGCTGGCTCTCGGGATCTTTCTAAGATTTATTCAACCAGGTGCGCTTCCTTTCAAGGTCGACGTAGCATTTTCCGGGCTTTACATGTTCTGGCTTGGAAAGTTGGTGAAAGAAAAGAAGAAGGATTTTGAGAGGTACTTGGGAGTAATTGGCTTTACCGGATTGATTGTTTGGACGTTAGTTGCTCTGTTTGTTGATGGTACTTCGTGGAATATGGATCATTACGGAATCAACCCCATACTAACACTTGCTGGTGAGCTTGGAACGGCGATGTTCTTTCTTTGGATAGGTAAAGATATTGAACAATTTGCTATCAACTCGACAAATAAGGATGGTTTAATGCGTAGGTTCATTGCAAAATACGTACTTTATATTCCAAAACTTTTCTCAGATAACGCCATTTTCGCCTTTGGGTACCACATATTGATTGGCGGTTTAGTGGTGCTGTTCACTATGGCTTTAGGTTTTGTTGTTACCGAAGAGACGTTACGACAATACTGGTACATCGCCTTCGCGTTAACTTTCGGAGCGATGACAATGTTAATGGTGCTATTACCAAATTCTGTGAAGTTACTTTTAACCCAGCCGGATCTGTTTGTGAACGGACTTAGGAAAGAGAGGAGTTCTGAGAAATGATAACAATTAAGAACCTTTCGATATCCTTTCCAGAAAAAACGCTCTTTTCGAGTTTCAATGCTACCGTACTCTCGAGAGACAGGATAGGTCTGATGGGGAAAAACGGCAGTGGAAAGAGTACGTTGTTGAAGGCGATTGCGGGAATTTTCAAAGACTATCAGGGAGAAATAACGGTCCAAGGTAAAGTGCTTTACATGGACCAATACAGAACTTTTGAAGCAAAGACGCCTTACGAGTACTATATGAAAGTTGCCGATACACCAGAGAAACAAAAGCAAGTGCGGAGTATACTGAAGGGATTAGGTTTTCCGGAAGAGGATTGGGAGAGGGATATTTCAACATTCAGCGGTGGGGAAAGAACGAAATTGCAGTTGGGCAGGCTTTTTGTTGAAGACCCTGATTTTCTGCTGTTGGATGAGCCTACAAACTTTCTTGATATCGAGAGCATAGAGTTTCTGAAAGAATTGCTGAGAACGTTCCGCGGAGGGTATATAATCATCTCGCACGATAGGGATTTTCTCAGAAATACATGCGAGAAGTTTTGGGAGATAAACAACGAGCGCATCTGGGTTTTCGACATGGGCTTCGATAGTTACCATTTGGAGAGGCAAAGGATCATGGAAACTCAAAGAAGACAACTCGCGAATATCCAGCGTGAAATTGAGCGGTTGAGAACGATAATAGACAGGTACAAGAAGTGGGGCAGGGAAAAGTTCACAAAGCAAGCAAAAAGTAAAGAAAAAATGCTTGAAAAGATGCTCGAAGAGCTTGAAAATATGCCAAACCTTTACATTGAGGAAGAGGAGAAAAATATAAGCATTCCGGAACCTGACAACACTGGATACGTTGTTCTTGAGGTCAAAAACGTCTCTTGGAATAATTTACTGAGGAATGTTTCGTTCACCGTGTATCAAGGAGACAAATTAGCGATTGTTGGACCAAATGGCTCTGGTAAAACAACGCTACTGAAGATTATAACTGGGCAGATTAATTACACCGGACAAGTAATTTCTGGATACAATGTAAAAGCCGTTTACCTTGAACAGTTCGTAGACCAACTTGATTTGGAAAATACTGTATTCGACGAGTTGTTTGAGGAAATGCCTGACAGACCGGACTACGTCATCAGGGCATACGCCGGCAGATTTGGATTTCGTGGCGAAGATGTCTTCAAAACGGTTAGCGATTTGAGTGGTGGTGAAAGGCAGATACTTGCATTGGCGAAAGTCTTGCTGAGAAAACCAAACGTTCTTATTCTGGACGAGCCGACGAACCACATGGATTTGGAAACGGTAGAAGCCCTTGAATCGGCACTTAAGGAATATAAAGGGTCAGTTCTGCTGGTCTCTCACGACCTCGAGCTGATTAGAAATGTCTGCAATAGGTTCTTCACCATCAAAAACGGTGAACTAGTTGAATCGAACGAGCCGGTATTTTTTGCCAAAGAAAAAAAGAAGGTTGAGAAGGAGAAGAATGTGGATTTTGAGGAGAAAAAGAAGCTGAGAAATCAGCTGAAAAGCTGGAAGAAACAAGTCGAAGACTTGAAGGCAAGAGAAATGCAGATAACAGATCTGCTAAACGATTTGGAAAGACGGATGCACATAGAACAAGACTACGTTAAACTGATGGAACTGATGAGTGAAAAGGAACAATTGGAAGAAGAATTGCTGACGATAATTGAAACTTCCGAAGAACTTGAAAGAAAGATAAGGGAGTTAGAAGCCACGGACAGTTAAAAAATTCTTTGCTAAGAAGGTGAGAATGTCGTATGGGCAAGTTTAAACAAGAAGATCACAAGTTGACCTTTCGCGTGAGCGAAGATATCTTGTTAGAATTACCTGAAGAAGATGTAATGTACTTTTCTGAAAGAAAAATCACGAAAGCAAAACCTGTTGTACTGGTGTTTTCTGTTGAGGAAGATGATAGGATAGAAAAGATAGGATTTGTTGAATTCGATTTGAGGGTTCTGAATAGGAACGCTTATATAACTTACTATGTGTCACCGGTGTGGCGTGGTAGGGGATTGGGAAAGCTCATGCTGAAAAAGGCCTTTGATTTTGCCTTTAGGGAGCTCAATCTTCACAGAATCACCGCAGAAGTGTATGAGTACAATGAACGTTCGCTAAAGTTACTCGAAGGCTTAGGCTTTCACAGGGAGGGAATACTCAAGGAAGCAAAATACCACGATGGACGGTACTGGGATATAATTATCTTAGGAATGCTTAGAGAAAACTGGAAAGATCGGTAAACGACACAGATGATTTAGAAGGTGAGAGTATGGATGGTAAAGATGGTAGAAAAGAACTGATACTTGGTGCACACATGCCCATTGGTGGTGGATTTGCAAGGGTACCAAGAGAGACCGTGGAGATAGGTGGAAACGCATTCCAAATCTTTCCTCACAATCCGCGTCAGTGGAAGGCAAAACTACCGTCTGATGACGATGTGGTTCATTTTTTGCGTGATGTTAAGAAGTACAAGCTCAACCCGGAGAATTTTATGTGTCACGCAGGCTATCTTGTAAACATAGCGAGTCCAAAGGAAGACATTTGGGAAAAGTCGGTTGAGTTACTTATCATAGAGGCGAAGATATGCGCAAGACTTGGAATAAAGTATTTGAACATACATCCGGGAAGTCATCTGGGATTGGGTGAGAAAGAGGGCATTGAAAAGGTTGCGCGCGCTTTGAACATAGTTATGGAAAAGGAAAAGAACGTCCAGATACTACTCGAGAACGTTGTTAAAAAGGGCGGGAACATAGGTTACAACTACGCACAGATGCGAGAGATAATAAGCCTTTGCAAATATGAAGACAGAATTGGATTGACCTTTGATACTTGCCACGGTTACGACGCAGGCTACGATGTAACAACAAAGGAAGGCATCAGGAACTTACTGGAGGAAATTGAACGCGAAGTGGGAATAAAAAGACTGAAATTCGTCCACCTCAACGACACGAAGAACGAACTCGGTTCGCAAAAGGACAGGCATGAGAATATAGGAAACGGCAAAATCGGCGAAAAGCTCGAAGTGTTTTTATCAGAGCCAGTTTTCAATTCACTACCGCTGATTTTAGAAACCCCCGGCGACAATCCGGAACACGCAGAGGATATAGCGAAGGTTAAGGCTATCTGGAAAAAGATAGATTGTTGAGCTTTCAAATAAACGAAAGTCGAGGTGCAATTCTAATATGCCAATTTCAAATGATGAAATGGAGTTTCATGAAAGGTTCAAAGCCCCTATCGACGTTGTCTGGAAGGCATTCTATAACCCGAATGGCTGGGATCCTTGGTTTACAGATGGTATGAAGATAGATGAGGATAGCGGAGAGATATACTTCCGCTGGTTCAGGCTTACCGACGGACAAGTGGTTACGGACACGGGCAGAATCGTCAGTGTCGTTCACAAACGTATCTTTTCCTTCTGGTGGTACGAATACGAGGACGGTTATCGCTCGTTCGTTGAGCTATCTTTTCAACCAACAAGCGAAGATGAGACAATTGTAACCGTTAAGGATAGGACGTTTGTAAAAGATGAAAACGAGCTCCACATAAGGTACGGCTGTGCGTACGGTTGGGGACAGATGCTCTTGCTTGCCAAGGTGTATGTGGAGCGAGGCCTTATACTTATATGAAAACCATGATAATATCTCTTAGGGGGGATTCAAGTGAAAGCCTCTATAATTCTTAACGGGAACTCTAATGGTACGATGTACATAACCGGTGAACTTATCGTTGCCGTCGATGGTGGGGCGGAAGAATTGAGAAGAAGAAAAATAATACCACACGTGCTTATTGGTGATATGGATTCCGTTACAGATGATACGCTCGAATATTTTGAGTTAAATGGCGTCAAGATCTACACGTATCCTGCAGAAAAGGACGAGACCGACCTTGAACTTGCGCTCAACTACGTTTTCAAGCACGGAGCAACGGAAGTTGAGATATTGAATTGGCAGGGTGAAAGAATCGATATGTTGCTTGCGATGATAGGCCTTATGAGCAAGTACGACAACGTGGTAGCGATATCCGACAAGTGCGAAGTTGGTGTTATTAAAGCTGGCCAGAAAGGTACACAAACGCTAAAAGCTATCGCCGGAGAGCTGTGGTCATTCGTACCGCTTTGCCATGCGGAGTTTTCAATAGAAGGTTTCAAGTATCCGTTCAGTGGAAGCATGGATATAACTACTCCGATTGGTGTTAGCAACGTGGCTCTAAGCGACATGGTGAAAGTAGAAGTGAAAAATGGTAAGGTGGTGTTCGTGCGTTGGAAGAAAAAGCCGCTGTGAAAAAGGTTGTCATATTTGGCGCCACGGGTTCGATAGGAACTCAAACGGTCGATGTAGTAAAGCAGCTCGGAGGTTTTGAGGTTGTCGGTATTTCTTTTGGTTCAAACATCGAAATAGCGTCGAGAATCATGCGAGATTTAGGTGTGGAATACTACTTTTCTAAAAAAGATATCGGCTTTGGTAAGCGGTGTCAAAGTGTTGATGAATTGTTGGAAAAGACATCTCCCGATATCGTGGTCTGCGCGATTCCGGGATTTGAAGGGGTTAAGACCACATTTTCTGCGCTAAGGTACGCAAAAAGAATAGCACTTGCAACGAAAGAAGCGTTGGTCTGCGCAGGTCCATTCGTGAAAGACTTAGCTCGAGAAAATAATGTCGAACTTATTCCTGTTGATAGTGAACACTCCGCGATTTTCCAACTCTACGAACCACATATCGAAAAAATTCTCATAACAGCCTCCGGAGGTGCAGTTCGCGACGTCCCTCTGGAAAGAATATCCGAGCTAAAACCTTCCGACATCCTTAAACATCCGACGTGGAGTATGGGTGGTCGAATTACAGTTGACTCGGCAACTATGGTAAATAAACTTTTTGAGGTGATCGAAGCACACGAGTTGTTCAACTTAGAATACGGTAGAATCGATGTAAAAATCAACCGCTTGAGTTTCATTCACGGGATTGTCTTTTTGAAAGATGGGGTTATAAAAATCCACGCTGGGAAACCGGACATGAGGATACCAATTGCGTATGCACTTACCTATCCCGAAAGGAAGTACCACTCGTACGTGGCAGACGTTGAGGAGTTTGACCTTACGTTGTTTGACGTTGAACGTGAACGTTATCCACTCTTTTTCTACGGTTTGGAACTGACAAAAGATAATGACGATCTGGCATGGAGAATCGCACTGAACGCAGCTGATGAGGTGGCGGTTAACGCATTTCTTAACAGGGAAATAATGTTCACAGATATTGAAAAAGTAGTTAGAATGACTATTGAATATATCTTAAAGCAAAACATAAGCGTACAGTCAATCGAAGATGTCTACGAGATTGACAATTTGGCAAGAAGCTATGCGCTGAATTATGTAGAGAAGGAGGTCAAGAAATGAGCGTAATTAT
Organism: Fervidobacterium changbaicum; assembly: GCF_004117075.1. NCBI lineage: Bacteria > Thermotogati > Thermotogota > Thermotogae > Thermotogales > Fervidobacteriaceae > Fervidobacterium > Fervidobacterium changbaicum. The sequence goes on along the minus strand of NZ_CP026721.1, from coordinate 834,502 downwards.
CAACATAATGGCATTTATTTTGGTGTTCATCTTTATCGTAGTTGTTCACGAATTTGGTCACTATCTGTTTGCCGTTTTATTCGGTGTAAAAGTTCACGAGTTCGCAATTGGGTTTGGCCCTGCGATTTACAGGAGAAAGGGCAAAAAAACAGATTTTAGAATTAATGTATTTCCTCTTGGTGGGTACGTCAGATTGAAAGGTGAGGATCCGGAAGAACAGGAAGACCCAGATTCACTTTACGGAGTTGCCGCCTGGAAGCGTTTTCTCATCGTACTTGCAGGCCCTGTATTTTCGATTTTGGCAGGTTATCTTTTATTTGTACTGATAATTTCCGGTTGGGGGTACACACCTATCATCATTGATAAAGTTATTCCAGGTTCACCTGCCCAGCAAGCGGGACTTCAACCGGACGATATAGTTTTGAAACTGAACGGGAAGCATGTCTTCGATACGACAGATATGACGAGTATAATCCGAAAAGGTAAACCGCTCACCTTGGAAGTGCTCAGAAACGCTGAACGAATAACGGTAAAAGTCACACCAGCACTTACTCAAAAGGAATACTTCGTGTATCTAAAGGACGTCAAAGGAGACATAGGCGGGAAAGTCGAGAGTGTTAATAACATTCCGTTTGAAAGGTACATGGCGAAATATCAAAAAGAATACGTCACGATAAAATCCGAAGTTGGTGAGCTGAAAGGTTTACTGGACAACGTCTCCGTTTTACCGGAAAGATACGCAATAGGTATCTACTACGGTCAGTTTTCGAATGTCTTTGCGAAAGACAACGAACTTTTTAAGAAAGGGGATAAACTGCTCAAAGTGGAGGATATGGAAGTCCAATCAACCAACGACTTAATGGACGTGGTAACGGCTCTTGGCTTGAAACCGGATGAACTTTACATACAATTCAGTGGCGACAAAGTGACTCAAGTGCTAAGACCACTCCCTGAGATGACAAAGGTTCTTTATGAATCAAACGGTACGCAAAAAGAAGTAATCGTTTCGAAAGAAAAGCTCTTAAGCGTACTTTCCGTTCCCGGAGTGCTCGAAGTAAAAGCTCCCAAACTCAAACCGCGTGGACTGGAAGCAATTTCCGTTTCAGTAGCGCGTAGCAACAGGCTCGCACTTTACATTTGGAAAACGTTACCGGGAGTGTTCTTGGGAAGGAATCTTCAGGAAGTTTCAGGACCAGTGGGTGTAGTACAAGTTATCGGACAAGCGGTGCAGTTCGGTTTGGAAACGATTCTTACGGTTGTTGCAATAATAACGATAAACTTAGGTATATTCAACCTCTTCCCACTACCGGCGTTGGACGGCGGCAGGATCATATTTGCACTTGCCGAGATGATTTCCAGAAGGAAGATAAACAGGAACGTTGAAAACCTGATACACACTGTGGGATTTTTCCTACTTTTGGGTTTCCTTTTCTTCATGACGTTCGTGGACATCAGTAGGCTCTTCACAAGATAGGTAACACTGAAAGGTGTGGTACAGTTGCTGAACAGAAGAAATTCAAGACCAGTCAAGGTGGGGAATATCGTTATTGGAGGGAACGCACCGATAGTAATACAATCGATGACAAATACCGACACGAAAGATATCGAAAAAACTGTTAAACAAATCAAGGCTTTGGTTGAAGCAGGCTGCGAAGTTGTTAGAGTGTCTTTGCCTGATATAGATAGTGCTCGGAAAGTTGGCATCATCAAGGAAAGATTAAGGCAAGAGAACGCGGATGTCCCGTTAGTGGGAGACATCCACTTCGATTATAGAATCGCTCTTGAGGCTATAAATCAAGGTATCGATAAAATTAGGATCAATCCTGGAAACATAGGGGATGAGTCGAAAGTTGTTGAGGTAGTGAAGGCTGCAAAGGAGCGCGGTATTCCCCTGAGAGTTGGTGCCAACAGTGGCTCGCTACCTAAGGACTTGGAACACTTACCAAAGTCCCAAGCGTTGGCGGAAAGTGCACTGAGAGAAGTGAGAATATTGGAAAAGCACGGGTTCTACGATATAGTTATTTCCGTTAAAAGTTCCGATGTTGTTGAAACGATAGAGGCGAACAGGCATATTGCTAAACTTGTCGATTACCCGCTCCACGTAGGTGTGACAGAAGCAGGTACTATTTACAATTCCTTGATAAAATCGTCGGTAGCACTTGGAGTACTGATACTTGATGGTATAGTAGATACATTAAGAATTTCAATTGCCGGAGACCCGGTGAACGAAGTAATTGCTGCAAAGAAACTTCTAACAGCACTACACTTAAGAAGGGGACCAAACGTAGTTGCATGTCCCACTTGTGCGAGGACGGTCTTTGATGTAGAGTCTGTGGCTTTAGAAGTGGAAAAACTCGTTGCACATATACAAGAAGATATCACAATCTCCGTATTAGGTTGTGTGGTAAATGGTATAGGAGAAGGCAAAGATGCGGATGTCGGAATCGCAGGTGTAAAGGATGGTGTTGTTGTTTTCTATAAAGGAGAAATAATGGGGACTTACAAATTCGATGAAGGTTTGATAAAATTAAAGGAACTGGTAGCACAAGCGTTGGAGGAAAAGAAAGGTATTGAGAGAGGTCAAGAAGTTTGAAGGTTTCTTGCTAAGGGGGAATGAAACGTGAATATACTCCTTGTCAACGACGATGGTGTCACCGCTCCTGGTATACTGTGTGCAGCTAGGTATCTAAGCAAAGAACACTACGTGATAGTAAGCGCTCCAGAATCTGAACAGAGCGCAGTTGGACACGGTATAACGTTGAGATTTCCACTCTGGGCGAGGAAATTGGATATAAACGAGCCATTCGAAATGTATGCAGTCAGCGGAACGCCAGCCGATTGTGTCAAGATAGGTCTGGATGTTATATACAAAGACAAAGGGATAGTTCCAGATGTCGTAATCAGTGGAATAAACCGTGGTGAAAACCTTGGAACCGATGTTGTATACTCAGGAACGGTGAGCGGTGCTCTTGAAGGCGCTATCGCTGGTATACCTTCTATCGCCATATCGGTAGCTGACTTTAAAGACCCGCTGTACGACACTGGTGCAAAATTTCTTGTGAAATTCCTTAGAGAGTTCGACTTAAAACTCATCCCCAGATTCACGGCTTTAAACATCAACGTTCCATCGATACCTTACAAGCAAGTAAAAGGTTGGAAGCTCACAAGGCAGAGCAAACGCAGGTATGAGGATTACTTTGAAAAGCGCTTAGACCCATACGGTAGAGAGTACTACTGGATGCTCGGTGATATAATAGAAGATGACCCGGATCCGAGGGCTGATTACAAGGCGCTCGCTGAAGGTTATATATCAGTAACACCTATAACTATATTCATGACGAATGAAAAACTGCTTGAAGAATTGGAGGGAATCTATGGTGAAGGTCAGGATTTTGGGAGATCCGATACTTAGAAAAAAGGCACAACCGGTAAATGATTTTGCACAGGTCCGTGCGATTTTAGAGGAATTTAAAATGACGATGTACGCAGAAGATGGAGTAGGACTCGCTGCACCTCAGGTTGGGTTATCTTTGCGTTTCTTTGGGATGGACGATGGTAGCGGTTTTAAAATGGTTGTTAATCCTGAAATAATAGAGCATTCCGATGAGAAGGAACTTGGAGAAGAAGGCTGTTTGAGTATTCCAGGTGTTTTCGCCGATGTCTGGAGATTCAAATGGGTGCGCGTGAGATATCAAGACGAACATGGGACATACCACGAAGAACTTCTTGAAGGTTACCCTGCACGCATATTCCAGCACGAATATGACCACCTTGATGGTGTCTTATTTATCGACCATCTCGATACAAAAACACGAACGGCTCTATCACAGCAACTGAAAAAGATAATGGAAGAAAGAAAAAGGGAAATGACAAAATAAAAAGAAATAAAAAGAAAAATTAAGAGTATTAAAGTTATTTGCATAATTTAGACTCTTGTGTTATAATACGTCCGAGGACCGAAGTTGGTTTGCTCGGAGGTGATTCAAATGGAAAAGAAAGTAGTGAAGAATTTTACGTTGACTTACGAACTCGATATTCTCAACAAGAAGATCAAGCTCAACGGGTACCCGGAAGAAGATTTGAAAGACTTTTTGCCTAAGCTGAAGGCTTCTGATGATGTTATCTCCCAGATGCTTTACAAAGACATCGTAGAGAATGCAATAACAGAGATGCGTGTTATGGCATGGTCTGGAATGGATATCAAAGAATGGTTGAAAGACGTAGGAGTAGAAGCTCAGGAGTGAGAAAGTCCTAAAGCCAGTAAAAAATGAAGAAAATCAAAATGGAAGCGGGCAGAACGCCCGCTTTCTCTTTCTTTATGTTCTCTTGTTTGTGCTATAATATCCTTAGTCTCGGAGGTGGTACTTATGGTACGTTCAGAGGAACACGTTGACAGAAAATCCTCGTTTTTAGTAGCTTCCGTAATCTTAGGAGTAGCATTCGTAATCGGCATGTCTATCTTTGGATATTTCTTCTATATTTCAAAATTACCGCAAAAGACACTTTCAGTAACTGGAAGTGCAAGGGAACTGGTTGTCTCAGATGTCGCAAAGTGGGGATCGAGTTACTCAGTTAAAGTACCAGAATCCAAGTTAAACTATGGCTTTAGACTGATGAAAGAGCATGAGAAAAAGGTGTTGGATATCTTTGAGAAGAATGGTATAAATAAAGATGAAATCACCTTGTCGGCGATAAGCGTATCGGAGATGTACGTTGAACCAACGCAAGTTGTTGAAAGACAGTACGTTTTGACGCAGTTCATCAACGTTCAAACTAACGACGTTGATGGCATAGCACAAAAGGTTAAGAACATAACACAGGAGATCTTGGATTTGGGAGTGGCATTCCAGGCAAACCCGGTGGAGTACTATTATTCAAAGTTGGCAGAAAAGCGGGTTCAACTGCTTTCAAGTGCCGTTCGAGATGCAAGAAGGCGTGCAGAAGAGATTGCCAAAAGTGGAGGGCTGCACGTAGGAAAGGTGATTAGTGCAAAGAGTGGAGTTGTCCAAGTGCTCGCACCAAACAGTGTCGAAGTGAGTGATTACGGTACGTATGATACATCGACAAAAGAGAAGGAAATAATGGTTACAGTCAATGTTGTGTTCGAGGCGAAATAACATTTAGAAAGCCAACAATATTCTTGAGAAAAGAACCAGAAGGAGGCGTGGACATGAGAGACTATATGGCTGAGTACAGAAAGTGGCTTGAAAGCCCGTACGTCGATGAAAAGACAAAGGAAGAGTTAAGAGCTTTAGAGGGAAACGAAGAAGAGATAAAAGAAAGATTCTTGTTTGACTTAGAGTTCGGAACTGCTGGATTAAGAGGAAAGATAGGTGCCGGAACGAACCGTATGAATATCTACACCGTTTCGCAGGCAACCCAAGGGCTTGCAGACTATATCAACAACCGTGGAGAAGATTACGCAAAGCGTGGTGTAGTGATCGCTTACGATGTAAGACGTATGTCGAAAGAATTCGCAAGGATTACAGCCCAGGTGCTCGCTGCAAATGGTATACAGGTGTATCTATTTGATGATATCAGGCCAACTCCTGTGCTTTCCTTTGCCGTCCGATACCTTGGAACGGCTTCTGGTATCGTTATTACCGCAAGCCATAATCCACCCGAGTACAACGGATACAAGGTCTACTGGGAAAAAGGCTCGCAGATTACCGATGATATAGCAAAACCCATTGAGGAAAACATAAGGAAGATAACAGATTTCGGGATGATAAAGAAAATGGATTTTGATGAAGCTTTAGCGAAGGGATTAATAAGGATAGTCGGTTCAGAAGTTGACAACGCTTACTTTGAAAAGGTGCTCTCGTTGGCACTTTGCGATGACATAGATAAGAACATCTCCATCATTTACACACCGCTCCACGGAACAGGTGGACGATTTGTAAGACATGTGCTTGAAAAGCGAGGCTTTACGAACTATTTCATAGTTCCTGAACAAGAACAACCAGATGGAGAATTTCCAACTGTTGAGTACCCAAATCCGGAGGACTTGAAAGCGTTCAACCTTGCGCTCGAGTATGCCAAAAAGCGTGATGCAGATATTGTTCTTGCAACGGATCCGGATGCGGATAGAAACGCAGTCATGGTCAAGTGCAATGGTGAATACGTAGCGTTGAACGGTAACCAGACCGGTGCATTGCTAATAGAATACTTGCTCTCTCAGAGAAAAAGGAAAGGAATACTTCCGAAAAACGGCATCATTATCAAGTCAATAGTTACGGGAGACCTCGGAAAACTTATCGCCAAAACTTACGGTGTTGAGACATTCGAAACACTGACAGGATTCAAAAATATATGCGGTCTTGAGAATGAACTTGAGGGAAAGTATTCGTTCCAATTTGGATACGAAGAGAGCATAGGGTACGTGACAGGTGATTTCGTCAGGGACAAAGATGGTGTGATGATGTCGATGATTATCTCGGAAATGGCAGCGTACTACAAAAAGCAAGGTAAGACGCTTTTAGATGTGCTTGAATCACTTTATAAAACGTATGGTTACTATCTTGAGGACAACTTTTCTCTGATCTACGAAGGACTGAAGGGAATGGAAAAGATTAAGCGTATTATGGAGGTCTTTAGAAAGAAATATCCAAAGGAAATCGGGACGTTGGACTTAGTCAAATACATAGATTACTTAGAAAGAAAAATATACGATGCTCACGGAAAAGAAATAGGAGAAGTTGAAAAGCACATCCCATCTTCAAACGTCCTTAGATTCTTCCTGAGCGACGGTTCATGGTATGCGATAAGACCGTCTGGTACGGAACCGAAGTTAAAGGTCTACATTTATACAGTCGACAAAGTGAAAGAAGAGGCAAAAAAGAAACTGTCTGTTATAAAAGATACTATATTGAAACTCATAGCCGAAGCTTGAAAATTCAACAACAAATCTTCACACCTTGACAGATTATTAACCGTGGTGGTATAATATCCCACGGAGCCGGGGTGGCGGAATTGGCAGACGCAGCGGACTTAAAATCCGCTGGGAGTTAGACTCCCGTGTCGGTTCGACTCCGATCCCCGGCACCAGGTGGGAGTAATCAAATGAAGGCTAATATAGATAGACGTCGCGGGGTAGAGCAGTCTGGCAGCTCGTTGGGCTCATAACCCAAAGGTCGTGGGTTCAAATCCCACCCCCGCTACCAGAAAAGAACCGGGCACAAGAAGTGCCCGGTTTTTATTTTTTTGGTTAAATGGAGTTTGGTAAGCACATTCACCTGATTTTAAAAGCTAAAAGCTAAGCTTTGCTCTTTTAATTCTGGCTTCCTGGAATGTACAACGAGAATTTTTCTGCGAAGTTGACATACGTAGTTTCAGTTAATTGAACAACCTTTGTTGGATGGAATCTCAATCCAACACCGAAGACGAGTAGGTAAACCTTACCTGCCTTTCCTACTGTTATCGTAGCATTTGGAGGAACGATTATATCGTAATTCGTTTTTATCCTCGGTTCTTTGAAGTAGAAGAACCTGTAATTTGAAAGTCCAGGTTTTAGCTCACCACTGAAGTACGTTTTTTGGCTATCCTTTATTGAAAACCAGCTACTTTCGTTGCCTGTTACAAAAACCATGAAATAACCAGTTGTGGGATCGTCGTTTATCGATACGAGTACCTTTTCGAAATCGTAACCGAACTCTCGCAAGTAGTTTGCCGCAGCGATATATTTATCAACTAAAGAATTTGGTGCAAGGAGTTCTTTGATTCTTTCATTTTCCGATTTCATTTCAGTAACCTTTGCATCCACGTAACTTTTTAGCTCATCGTATTTTTTTAGGATCTGTGTGTAGCGTATGAAGTTTCCAACCGAGAGAATCACCGAAACAACAACAATTAAGAAGAACAACATGCCGAAAAAAGAAGAAAAATCTCTTGCTCTTTTCTTTTTAGTCACAGGCACCTCTTATCACTCCCAAAGGAAAAAAGGTTTCTTTATAAACTTCACATAACTTGTCGTGCTTTTTTTGACACGGCTCGTGCCTTGATCAGCAGTCCTATAAGCGCGGAGAAGACAACTGTTGAAGTTCCTCCATAGCTTATAAACGGCAGAGGAATTCCGGTAACAGGTAGTATCCCCAGATTCATCCCCACGTTTTCAAATACGTGAAAGGCAAAGATAGAACTTACTCCAATTACAACAAATTCCCAGAAGTCGTCCTTATACCGTCCTATTTGAAGCAAACCTGCTAAGAGTATTATACCATACAACCCCACTAAGATAAGACTGCCAATTAGACCGAACTGTTCTGCGAAAGCGGAAAAGATGAAATCGGTGTGCTGCATTGGGACAATATGCATGTTCGTGCCTGTTCCAAGTCCGTAACCAGTCCCGTAAACACCACCGTTAGCTATCACAGACCTTGACATAATAACATTATATGCGCCTTCTTGGAAGTGTTCCTCAGGATTAAAGAGCGCAAGTATGCGAACGCGTTGATAGTCTTCCAGCAGGAAGAAAAAAGCAAAAGGTATTGAAACCAAACCAAGAACGATGATGACGAGTATGTATTTCTTTTCCACGTCACTTGCAAGGAGCATTGAAAACCATATAAACGCCATCAGTAAGGTCATGCCCAAGTCTGGCTCCAAGAATATGAGTCCAGCTGGAAGTAAAGTCATAACGGATAAAATAAGCGCCTTTGTTTTGTGATACTGTGAAAATATAGTTGCCATCATCAAAACCACAGCAAATTTGAATATCTCAGAGGGTTGTAGATCGAATGCGCCTATGTCTATCCAACGACGTGCACCATACACCGTTTTTCCAAAGATAAGCACCAGTACCAATAATACCACAGAGATGGCGTAAAGATATTTTGCATATGCTTTTATTCTTGCCTCTTTTTCAAATATTATGTAAATCATTGCGGCGATACCAACGATGTCCCATACAAGTTGTTTGATAAATCGCGACTGCTGTGAAGTGTCTTTGACCACGCTTCTTAATGTGAGAAGACCAAGAATCATAAGTATTATAACAACAATGATTAGTAAGTAATCGAGCAATGAGAATTCGTTCTCTTTGATTTTGAAGAGGTTGGACTTGTATTTCAGATATTCCACCACCTTAAAGTTTTTAGTGGTTGCGCTCTGGGATTTTATCTTCCAGTGCGTTATCTTGTTGAGATACAAGGTACAAGTTGATTCTTTCTTCGAGTTTACAATACTGGCACTTTTCTTCAGTTGTTGGATAACCGCACTTGGAACAAGCTCTTAATTCTACCTCGTGGTTCTTGGACAGTTGGTCTTTGAACTTTTCAAAGTATCCGAATAGAAACCGGTGTTTTACACCCGGTTGCTCGTATTCTAATAGGTTCAGGTGTTTTTTATACATAGAACTGGTGGCACCTTTTGAGAATGGACACTTTTGTTCCATGAATGGAATGCTATTTAAAAAGACGTACGCATAAGTTTCCTTTTCCGAAACGTAAATCAAAGGTTTGGCTTTCCTCACGAATTTTTCGTGCGTTTTTTCAAGCACTGGCCATTGTCGTACCATGTATTCTGTTTGCCAGTTCATTATGTTCCCAAATAAGAACGTTGCCTCGTCGTCCATGTTATGTCCTGTCACCAGAACTGTGAAGCCATTCTCTACTGCGTACCTGTTCATCCAGTGTCGCCGTACGATACCACAGATACTGCAAACAGGTCTTTTCACAATCTTTGCAATCTCACCTGTTCCGAGTCCACCGAAGTATTGTGTAACATCGTGTACGTTTACTTTTGCACCTGTGGCTTCCTCCAGTTGTTTTACAACGCGTTCAGCGGCGTTAGTATGTCGTCCCATTTTTAAGAACAGACCTTCAACATCGTAACCAAGTCTTTTTAGAGCGTACAGCACAGCTGCACTATCTTTTCCACTCGAGACGGCTACCAGTATCTTGTCCTTCTTTGTGAACATTTTAAAATGCGTGATGCCTTTCTGAACTCTGCTTTCGAAGAATTCTATGAAATGTTCTTTGCAAAGTGCTATGTTGTGTGCTCTTAGGTGAATCACAGCTTGATTAGAACACTTTTTACATTTCACTTATGAGATTCCTCCTTTTGTTAAACTTCATCCCTCAATTATACCGAAAACCCCCGCTTTTGAACAGCGGGGGTTGAAAATTTTTCAATTAACTGATGTCTTTCTAATTAATTGTACCTGAATGAGAAGACGGAGTTAACACCGTTGTAGTAGTAGAAAATCCCAATGTAGTCGCCTTTCTTGATGTTGTCTACAACCTTGTTCCAGTCGTTCACATTTCTTATGTTGTAGGAGTATCCATTCACAGAGATTCGGTAGATCACAGCACCTACTCTAATGTAAGAATTTTTGGATTCTTTGACGATTACACCTTCCAAACCTGCTGGTATTCTGTATGTGGACCTGTCATCCGCTGTTAAGTTTGCAACTTTAAGTCCGTAGAATTCTTTTGAAGTGGATGTCGCAGAACCGTTTTGGCTTGGTAGTGTTCCGAGAGCCACTTCTACTGTCATCTCTTTACCTGTCCTGTTGAGTGTCACTTTAACTTTCGTCCCAGGAGTGTAATTTCGGACAAGTGAAGTTAGTTCCTCGGCACTTTCAACTACCTGACCGTTGAATTTTACAATAACATCTCCCTCTTTGATACCTGCCTTTGCAGCTGGTGAGTCCTTCTCGACCTGAGACACATACACACCTTTTGTGACTTTAAGACCTAAACTCTTAGCAAGCTCTTCTGTAACGGTTTGGACGTAAACTCCAAGGTACGCCTTTTCGACCTTTCCTGTTGCAATAATCTGGTTTATGAACCTCTTGGCTACGTTAATTGGTATTGCAAAACCGATATTCATCGCTTGTGTTGGATTTATAATCGCAGTATTAATTCCAATGACCTGACCGTAGATGTTTAGCAGTGGACCACCGCTGTTACCTGGGTTGATTGCAGCATCGGTTTGAATAAGGTTTGTGTAGTAACCAGAACCGTCCGGCTTTGGTATCTTTCTGCCTGTAGCCGAAATGACGCCAACGGTTACTGTGTGTTGGAAGCCAAGGGGATTTCCAATCGCTATCGCCCATTCACCTATCTGGAGTTTGTCCGAGTCGCCCATTTCAAGAACAGGCAAATCCTTTGTTGGTTTAATCTTTATAACTGCTATATCGAGTTCCTCATCTCCTCCGATATACTGTGCATCGTATATATCGCCGTTTAGCATGGTAACGGTGATCTTTTTAGCACCTTTGACAACATGGTAGTTCGTAACGATGTATCCCTCTTTACTGATGATGAATCCAGAACCAACGCTGTTCGACTCCTCGAACTGTCTAGGAATATCCCCAAAAAACTGCCTGTAGAACTCTCTGATAAATGGATCAATGTAAACTTCTGTCTGAACGACCACATCTATCTTCACTACCGCCGGAGCTGCTACTTTTACAACGTTGACTATGGGGCTCTGGTAATCCGCGTTTACAATGGCAAAAGAAACAGCAGCGAAAATTACCAAAAGACCAACAAAAAACTTCTTTGTGTTTTGAATAGCCTTCATATCGAACACCTCCTCTTTCGATTTTTTGTTTATAAATCTTTCTTCAGCTAAGACCAATAGAATTATAGCATACCTAAGCTTAAATTTTCCTTAAAAGGAATAACTCCGTAGTGAAAGAGAATACCGAAAGGAGATGCTAGTCTGAGGGATTTAAACGAGTTTTTCTCTGTAGAGTTTCTTGTTTTGCTTAATTTGGAAAGAAAGCGCAGTATTTACTTTTGTGAAGAAATATGGTAAAATGTAAATGCAACGTTACAAACCAGGAGGTGTTGTTAATGGTTATCAGACTTATCTTAGGCAGAGAAAATCCACTGACTGTGGATATCACAGATGAAACGCCAATGCTCGTTATTTTACGCGACCTTTTCTATTCTGGTGATTGGTACAACATGAGAAAGGATTTTGAAGATCGTAAAGAACTTTGCGACGAGATTAAGAAACTCGAACTGTTGGAAGAGAAGGTAGTTTCTCTTAATGAAATTATATACGAACCGATAGTATGGAGCGAGGTTGTGGAATTTTTAGAACAGTACGGAATGACGCCGGAGAAATTTCTCCATGCAACTGCTGATGGATTGTACGAATTGGCAGTAGAATACGCCGATAAGAACCAGATAGAGGTTGCTAAAGATATCTTAAAGTTTGCAATGAAGCTCGACAAGAATTACGCCCCTGCGTACGAATTCTACGGTTCGCTGTTACTTGAAGAAAACGATGTCGAAGGGGCTATTAAATATCTTACAAGGTCTATTGAACTTGACCCGTGGCTTGTTCAGTCTTACTCTATGATTGGTGAAGCGTATTACAATATAGGAGATTACGAAAAGGCGGTTGAGTACTGGGAAAAAGAATTAAGACTTTCTCCAACAAATACGTTTACCTACTTCATGCTTGCAGACGCCTATTCAAAGATGGGAAAGGTAGAGAAGGCAATAGAGGTACTGGAGAAATTCAGGGAATCTTCAGAGAACAGTATAATCGCGCTCTTTGAACTGGCCGAGCTTTACAGAAAGCTTGGAAACGAAGAAAAGGCGAAAGAATACGAAAGTTTGATTATGGAAATCGACCCAAGGAACGATCCCAACGGTATAGAAATATGGGCTAAGGTACATCTGAAAAAAGGCAATTACGATAAAGTGATCCAAGTTATCGAGAACGTTGTGAGAACCAATCCGGAGGCAAGGCATTTGAACCTTGTTCTGGCTGTTGCATACGCTAAGACAAACCAGTACGAGAAGGCAAGGAAAATTGTAGAGGAATTGAGAGAGGATAATTTCTGGTACCTTTACGGAAAGCGCGAATTCTTTGATGAACTCCTCACGCAGTCTGAGAAGGAATTATGTGGAATAAAGTAAGTTTGTTGTTTTGGTTTGCTTTAGGAACAATTTTTGGTAGTTTTGCAAACGTGCTAATATACAGACCAATCGCGGGGCTCAAGTTAACAGAGCCCCGTTTTTCAGTTTGCCCGCACTGTCGAAGACGTATTGCTTGGTATGATAATATCCCAATAATCAGTTTTATTCTCCTTCGCGGCAAATGTAGACATTGCGGTGGGAAGATTTCTTTAAGGTATCCGCTTGTTGAATTGTCCTTTGGACTCTCTTTCCTTGTTAACCACTTACTCTTTCCTACGGATATAGCTTTAGCAATGGATGCAATTTTCGTAGCTTCGGTTCCAGCTCTGTTCACAGATTTCAAGCTCATGCTCTTACCTGATTACACGTGGATAACTGTACTGATTTCTTCATTTTTAATAAACCTCTTTCATTTCAAGGCTCTTATACTTTTGGATGCTCTTGGTGCACTGATTTCACTTGGAATACTATTTGTGCTGAAACTCAGGTACAAAGATGGTATAGGTGAGGGGGATTTGTTCTTGCTCCCCGTTTATGCCTTCGCGGTTGGCATAACTTTCATGCCTTTTCTTTTGCTTGGCTCTTCTTTAGGAGGTATAGTTTATTCACTCTTACGGAAAGACCGCCTGATACCGTTCGGGCCATTTATAATATTTTTTGGTTACTTGCTTCTCTTCTTAAGAGTATTCTTATACGTTTGAACTCCCTGTTTAACAATGTTGTTTAAATTGAGCTTTGTGCTATAATAATTTCAGATATGTTCTTTTGTTCCCAGAACAACCTGGGATTTTTTGTGTTTTGAATAAATTTTGTGTTTTGAATAAATATAGCGATTCTTATGTTCTTAGGAGGAGACTTAGCCGTGCGTGTACTTTTGACTGTAGTTTTCTTAGCTATCATCTTCTCATTGCTGATTTTAGTGGACCTTTTCCCACTGAAGTACTACGATATTGTTGTCCAGTACGCTGGAGATTTGGATCCACTTTTAGTGATAAGTGTGATACGTGCGGAAAGTAGTTTTAGAACAAGTGCAAAATCGAATGTCGGAGCTTATGGACTTATGCAACTTATGCCAGAGACAGCAGAATGGATAAACAGAAAATTCAAAACAAACTTTGACTATACAACAGTAGAAGGAAACATAGCGCTCGGATGTAAGTATTTGAACTACCTGATGGAAAAAGATGGTGACCTCAGAACGGCTTTAGTTCATTACAATACAGGCCCATACGCTTCAGATGACATTAAGACAGATGCTGGCGGACGTTATGTCAGAAAGGTGTTGACCTTTTACAGGATTTATCGCTTCCTTTACAGGAGATGAGAGTATGACTGTAATAACGAGCCAAGAGATGAGAGAACTAGAAAAAAGAACTATAAATGATTTTGATATTAACGAAGAAATACTTATGGAACGGGCTGGGATTTCCGTAGTCCAAGCGATTTGGAATGAGTACGGCGAATTGTCGAACAAGAGTTTTGTTGTTGTTTGCGGTTCTGGTAACAACGGTGGAGATGGATATGTTGTTGCAAGGGACCTTCTTAATTATACGGAAGCGGTAAGGGTTATCGCCGTAGCACAGCCCAATTCAGAGGTGGCGAAGAAAAATTACGAAAGGTATTTAAAGCACGGAGGAATTGTCTACATCTACCAAGACCTCGGATTAGAGAAAGCCTCAAGGATCATTTCCGAAGCGGATATCGTTGTTGATGCGTTGTTTGGAACGGGTTTGAGTAGAGAGATTACCGACGATAATTTGGTCAGATTGATTGAAGTTATGAACCTATACTCCAAACGGATTGTTTCTGTGGACATACCATCCGGTGTCTCTGCAGACAACGGAAAAATCATGGGATGCGCAGTTCAGGCAGACTTAACGGTAACTTTTGGCTTCCCAAAAGTAGGGCACTTCTTGTTCCCGGGCCGTGAATTGTGTGGAAAGCTCAAAATAGCGAAGATAGGTATTCCCAGTTTAGAGATGCTAACTTATGATACCAATAAAGAACTTATAACAGCCGAAGCATTGTACCTACCAAACAGACCGCGCTGGTCAAACAAAGGAACTTATTTGCAGGTATTAGTATTGGGTGGTTCAAGTAAATACATAGGTGCACCAATTTTGAGTGCTCTTTCGGCGTTGAAAAGTGGAGCAAGTATGGTGAAGTTGATTTCCATTTCCAAAGTTTGTCAATGTGCACTGAGTCACGACCCGTCTTTGATATGTTTTGACGTCGGTGACGGTTTTAATGTGGAAAGAATTGAAGAATTTATTTCAAACATTAGCAAAGATGTGGTTTTTGTTCTTGGTCCTGGTTGGGATACGGAGAATGCAGAAGAAAAACTCAGGATAATTAAAAAAGTTTTACAATCACCTAATGACGTTATAATAGACGCGGACGGTCTCAACGTTTTGGCCCAGAATGTCGAAGTTCTAAAAGAGAAAAACCCTATGAAGACGGTTATTTTGACTCCGCACCCAGGGGAGTTCTCCAGGTTAGTCAAAAGGCCTATCGAAGAGGTTAAGCAAAATTACGAATTGTTGTTCGAGTTCTCAAGGAAATACGGGGTTATAACGGTTCTGAAAGATGCAACTTCCATAATCGCAGACGAAAAGAAGATATACTTTAACATTACTGGGAACACAACACTTTCGAAGGCTGGAAGCGGTGATATCCTTTCTGGTGTAATTGCCGGACTTCTTTCCCAGCACCTTGAACCCACTGAGGCAGTCAAGACAGGTGTGTATCTTTTTGGCTTAGCAGGAGAACTGTTACCAGTAGAAGGTATGAACAGCGCGTTTGATGTGCTAAATTATATCTCAGAAGCCTTTAAAGCACTTAAAGAAAGAAGATAGAGTCTTCTATACTTTTTGAAACCGGGGTGATAAGGTGTGGATTTTATAGGTTCAGAATTCAATTTTGATAAGAGTTCAGATGCTGTTGAGAGATTTATAAGGTTCTTAATATCAAACAACGAGCTATCGCTTGCCAGAAATATATTGGAAGCTCTCGGCAAAAAGTACAGTCACTTACTATTCGAACTGGAAGTGAAGGCAGGAAATTACACCAGGGCTGTCGAGATTTTCAATTTTATGCCCAGGGAAAAGCAAGAGCTTTACATACATGTTGTTGAAACCATAGAAAAAGATGCAAGCACTGTGTCTGAGGCACTTGAAAAGATTCTTAAGGAATTCAACGAAGAGAATTATCCAATAGTAATAGCCGAGGTTCAGAGGATAAAGAAGGAGTTTCCTCAAATAGTAGAAATCATCGCGATGGAACTTCTAACAGCGCTTAAACGCTCAGATAAGAAGAAGATAGAACTGCTATCGGAAATTCTTCGCCAGCTCGACAAAACTCATCCTGTCCTTACACAGGTCAAAAAGCAAAAATCTATGAGCGGTTTTCTCCTACCAGCAGTTACATTGGCCATTTTTGTCGTTGTTTTGGTAAACCTAGTCATTTCTGTGACAAACTTTACGAAATCTGGAAGTCTTGAATTTGATAAACTGGAAAGAAGTATCGCAAGTCTCCAAGGGAAAGTAGAAGGGTATACGACTGACATGTCGAAGAAGTACGAGGAACTGTCCAAGACATTGGAACTTGTAAAGACCAGTCTTGATTACATAGACAAAAAGCTTGAAAACCCCGTTCAAACATCAAATGACGTGTTGGCAAAACCCCTCTCAGACCAACTGTCTTTAATAAACGAAAAGTTATCAATTGTTGAGAACGAGCTGAGCAAACTCGCAAAAGATGTTAATACCAGAGCAAATCCAACTACTACTTCTGGCGTTCAGACGACGGTTGTTAAGTACGACGATGCCACATTAAAAGAACTCAGTTCTCAGGTAAAGCAGCTAAAAGAGAAAATAGTTTCCCTTGAAAGCAGATTGGAAAGCGTAAAGACGTCTTCATCCGTTGCTGCGGGCTCTTCTTCGGATGATTTTGAAAAGATTTACTCGGAGCTTGATAACGTCAAGGCCCGTTTGAACCGAATAGAAAACAACGTAGTTGAGATAGCAAAAGCTAATATCAGCGAGAATATGAAAAATATTGCAACAAAATTAAATGAAATCTCATCTCAGATTTCTCAGCTAAGCCAATCGTCATCAAATTCAGCAAAGTCTTCACAAATAGATTCTAAGCTCTCACTTGAGCTTGAGGAAATTCGGAAACGACTTGACATTCTAACTCAGTCTGTAGGAATCATGTATGCGGAAGTTTCATCGCTTAAGTCGCAACCTGTTGAATCGACGATAATACAGCAAGAAGTTGGCTCAACTTCCGCTGAAAGAATCTTAGCTTTAGAACAAAAGCTCGAAGAAGTTCTGACTTTGATACGCGGGCTTTCAAACAAGGCTGATTCCCAGCGAATTAGCCTTGGTAATATAGAAGACAAGGTTTCGAATTTAAGCAAGGAAACAACTACTGTAAAAGGCTATACCGAAAGCGTTTCAAAGCAGGTCGCTGACTTGCGAAATGATATAGAAACTTTGAAATCAAGCGTGTCTAAGATATTGGAGATGTTGAATTCTCTAAATTTGAACACTCAAAAAATTCCAGATGACTCATCATCTGTGGATAAGAAAACAGAAGATTTGTCGAAGGTCGAAAAATCGAAAAATAGCTCGAATAGTTTGGAACAAAGTTCTTCCTCCGCTTTTATCCCCACTTACACATCGACCAATTCCGCGATTCAGACTCAGCAAGTTGTCGAACAAAAGGTTGTAAGTACAAATCAGCGAAGCGAGGTTGTTGAGCAAATTCTCAATCAAACAAAAGACTTGAGGGAACTGTTCCTCGTTGGTTTGAAGTTCTACGTCGACGGACAGTACGAAAATGCTGTGGCCATTTTCTCGTACATAGAACCACGTATCGAGGATATTGACGTTTATTTCAAAGAAGATGTTTACTACTACGGAATTCTCAGCTATCTTGGGCTTGGAAAAAGGGACGAGGCAGTGAAAAAATACGAAGTATACAAAAAGCTCTACCCGGCTGGACAGTACGTTAGGGAACTTAGTACTTATTTTAAATGATTAAAAATATGCAAACAGACGGATGAGGTGTGAGTGTATGCAAGAAATGGAGAAGACAAACAGTGTTCTCTTTTCCAGAGAAGTGAAACCTTCGCTTTTTGATTACCTACCGATAGATTGGTCTAACATCTTCGGTAACAACAACGGTGTTATCGTCGAAATTGGCTTTGGAAGTGGGGAATATTTGCAGTCATATGCAGTTAAACATCCAGAGAAGAATTTCGTAGGTTTTGAAGTATCAATTACCTCTATGAAAAAGGCCCATAAAAGGATAGAAAACCTTGATAACGTGAGATTGGTAATAACCGATGCGAGATTCGGACTCAGAGAGTTCTTTGGACCTAAGAGTGTTGAAAAAGTTGTCATGAACTTCCCCATTCCATGGGATAAGAAATCGCATGAAAGACGACGTGTTATCGTACCAGAGTTTTTTGAAACATTATCAAATGTTCTCGTAGACGATGGGACGTTTGAACTGGCGACGGACGTTGAGTGGTACGCAAAACAAACGATGGAAACAGCTAAAGAGATGGGGTTTGAAGTCGTTGAGTTTTTGGAAAACCCTGACAGGGAGATCAAAACACGCTACGAGCAGAAGTGGATTAAGTACGGTAGAAACATATATTCGCTTTTGATAAGGAAGGTTAAACATTTAGAAGTCGAAAGATTAATAGGAGGTAGGCACGAAATGCCTCATGCGAGAAGCGTTGTTATCGAGGAAAAAATATCACTACTAAACAACAAGATTTTCAAGGAAGGTAAAAAAGTAATAGTTGTGAAAGGTGTTTACAAATCGACTCATAACGATGCCTACGTTATAAAAGTAATTTCAACAGATGGTGAATTTCAACAGCATTACTATTTGGTTGCTTACCCGGAAGAGCCCGGAAGCAGAGAATGGATAATAAAACTGGATAGTGCTTCAAATCCTTACAGGACACCTGCGGTAAAATGGTCTGTCCAAGTTTTGGCTGAGTTCTTAGCACAAGAATGACAAAGAAAATAGAGGTGTTTTCAATATGAGATACTTTGTCCTCGGGGCAGGGAGCTGGGGTTGTACAATTGCACAAATGCTCAAGGAAAATGGGCACGAGGTTCTACTGTGGGCGCATAGCGAAGAACACGCGCAGTTGTTGAACACAAGGAAAAAGATGCCCCATCTTCCGGATGTGAATTTGGATGTTTCGGTGACATCTGATATATCGGTAGGAAGAAATTTCGACGTCTTGGTTCTTGCTGTTCCTGTTCAGTACATCAGGGGTGTTTTGCAAAAAATCGATTATGATGTCCACGTAGTGCTCAATCTGTCCAAGGGAATTGAGATAAGTACCGGTAAGAGAGTATCCGAGATCGTTCAAGAGATTCTAGGGAGCGAGTACGCAGTTCTATCAGGACCTTCTCATGCTGAAGAGGTTGCTCTGAAGTTGCCAACAGCCGTTGTTGTAGCAGGAGCGATGGCACCAGAATTTCAAAAGGAGTTCTCGAACGAATATTTCAGGGTCTACGTTCACGACGATGTTGTTGGTATCGAACTGGCTGGTGCCCTCAAAAATGTTATTGCGATAGCTGCTGGAATTGTCGACGGACTTGGTGGGTGGGACAACGCAAAGGCTGCGTTGGTTACGCGTGGATTGTACGAAATTGCGAAGTTCTCTATAGAATTTGGAGCCAATCCACTAACGTTTATGGGACTCGCCGGAATAGGGGATTTGGTGGTTACATGTGGAAGTAAGCACAGCCGGAACAGGCGTTACGGCGAAATGATCGCAAAAGGTTTTGACCCTATCTATTTACTTGAAGCCAGCAAGGAGATCGTTGAGGGTGCGTTTACGTGTAAAGCCGTTGTCGAGAATTACGGCGATAGGTACGATTTACCTATCATCAAAGAGGTCTACGAGGTCGTCTACAACAAAAAGTCACCGATTGATTCTATAAAATCTTTAATGACCAGGTCACTTAAGGTCGAGATGGAGGAAGTAAGAAGATGGTTGGAAAAGAATTTGAAAAATTAGTTGAAATCATGGCTCAGTTACGTGGTGAAAACGGTTGCGAGTGGGATAAAGCACAGACACACGAAAGCTTGAAACCGTACCTGATAGAAGAAGCATACGAAGTACTTAATGCAATTGACAATCAAGATGATGAAGAACTGAAAGAAGAACTCGGAGATGTGCTCTTGCAAGTGGTTTTTCATTCGCAAATTGCTGCGGAACGTGGAGCGTTTACTATAGAAGATGTCATAAGGACACTTTCTGACAAACTTATCAGGCGTCATCCACATGTGTTTGGTGATGCACAGGGTTATTCTTATGCGCGTTGGGAAGAGATAAAGGCTAAAGAAAAAGGTCAGAAGAAACGCTCAAGCATAGGTGATGTGAACCACGCACTGCCAGGACTTTCGTTAGCCAGAAGGGTCCAAGAAAACGCCGCTGACGTTGGATTTGACTGGACTGAAATCGAAGATGTTTGGAACAAGGTGGAAGAGGAGATAAGAGAACTGAAAAAAGCGAAGAATGAAGAAGAGATAGAAGAAGAGATGGGTGATTTACTCTTTGCGATAGTAAATCTGGCAAGGTTTTTAAACGTAGACCCAGAGAGCGCAATTAGAAAAGCTACAGAAAAATTCATCACAAGGTTCGAAAAAATGGAAAAGGAAATAGAAAAAGATGGGAAGAAGTTAGAGAATATGACCGTTTCTGAGATGGATGAATATTGGAATAAAGTAAAAGCGACAGAGTACAAACATCCAGAGGTACACGAGGAAGTGAAAGAAAAATGATCGTGTACGGCAGGAATGTTTTAAAAGAACTCTTCCAAAGCAAACAACCGATAAAGATGGTGTACTTTTCCGATAGTGGTGATAAGGAATTAGAAGGCCTTGTAGAGGAAGTCAAGAAAAGGAAGATACCATACTCTATAGCGCCTAAAAATGTTTTGAAAAAATTGTGCGGCGAGGAGAAAAACCAAGGCGTTGTTATAGATATCGGCGAATTTGAATATGCAGACGAGAACGATTTACCAGATAATCCGTTTCTTGTTCTTCTTGACCAAATTCAAGACCCGCAAAATCTCGGCGCTATTGTAAGAACTTGTGTTGCGGCAGGCGTTGATATGGTCGTGCTGACAAAGGATAACAGTGCCCATGTTACACCCGGAGCAGTTAAAGCATCTGCAGGAACGGTCTTTAGAATACCGATAGCCATAACCGTGAATCTGTCGAGGTATATTGAAAAGCTCAAAGAAAACGGTGTCTGGGTTTTCGGAGCGGATATGAGAGGCAAACCTATCTGGGAAGCGGACTTAAAAAGACCTCTTGCCATCGTTCTTGGCAACGAAGGTAGTGGGATTCGGCAGCTTGTAAAACAATCATGCGACGAGTTGGTCTCAATTCCAATGAAAACAGCTATTGATTCGCTGAACGTATCCGTCAGTGCAGGTATTATCGTGTATGAAGTGCTCAGACGCGAGATGGCGAATGGATAATTTCAACTGTGGAGAGATGGTGGAAGTTGACTATCGTTTCAGGGAACGCTCTGGTGACAAGTGAGTACGATGTGGATATATTCATAACCACCAGCATCAACGGATACAAATTCAACGTTCCGTATACCTTTTATTTCGACGGGAATAAGGTCTACATCTATCAATACGCATTACTTAAACATACCATCGAGAAAAAGGTCAATGTGAAATTCGATAACTTGGTTTTTCGCATTCTCATAGGTAACGAAATAGGCATAATCGAAAACTACGTCAAGCATCCTCCACACCTGTTCATATGTTTCGAGCGGACAAGTTATCCGTCTAAGTTTTTTTACAGAAAATCCCAGATGTGGATAGGTGCCCAGGTTTCAAAGATAAACGTCTTTGGTCATATTGTATACAACAACACCGTGAATCGTATGCTTTTTTCCGCAAATGTCGATGAAGGAGTCATTTTTGAAGGGACCGGTGTAGTCGTTCTTGATGAGAATCTTATATTTTCAAACAAAAAGGAAGGTACTTACAAGAACCGCAAAAAACAAAGTGAGCAGTAATTGGAAATGCTTGATTTTAGTAACTTGGTTTAAAACTTTACAAAGTGGGGGAACTCGTGTTGCTGAATGAATTGAACAATGTTAGCAATAATGGACTTTTTGATTTCGTTGCGTTCTGTTCTTCGGGGTTGGAAGGTGCGGTGGCGTTAGAGCTTAAGAAGTTCGGATATAAGGTCTATTATTCCTCCTCCGGGAGGATATTTTTTAAAGCAAGGGTGGAAGATATACCTTTCTTAAACTTGTACATGAAGACGGCCGATAGAATATCATTGCTGATTAAGAGATTCAAAGCTGAGACCTTCGATGAACTTTTCGATAACGTTAAAAGTTCGAATTTAAGTGAGCTGGTGGAAAAGAACGCAAAAATTGTAGTAGATAAGTTGAAGATAACGAATTCAAAACTCAGTGCTACCGGAGCGGTTGCTTCGGTTTTGAAAAAAGCCATCGTAGAGAATTTGGGAGGAACTAACGAAAGTGGTCCTGTTTACAGCTTTGTACTTGTTTTGAAAGATGACGAAGCATTCTTGCTTCTTGATACTTCGGGAGATGCTCTATCGAAACGTGGCTATCGACTGAAGACAAGTAAAGCACCACTAAGAGAGACAATAGCTGCGGCAATTGTTGTTCTTTCACGCTGGGATTTTGAAAGCAGTGCTCCTCTTTTTGATACCTTCTGTGGCAGTGGTACAATTCCAATAGAAGCTGCTACACTCAACTTGCCAAACATAAGCAGAAGATATATTTCCGAGGAATGGAAAATCCTAAAAGAGCACTGGGAAAAAGTAAAAAAACGATCACTTGGAGAACTCAGACAACTTTCCAAGAAGCTCACACAAGCTTTTATCCACGGGAGCGACATCGATTGCCAAGTTATAAAAGTGGCACAGGAAAACATGAAGCGAGCTTCTCAAATCTTTCAAACAAAGCTACCGATTAAATTTTCTTGTACTGATTTTAGAGATTTGGCTACTTTCAATGGAAAGGCTTGGATAATTTCGAACCTTCCGTACGGTGAACGTTTGGATGACAAGAATGTAATAGAAGGTGTGAAGATATTGAGAGAGAAGTTCCCAAATGGAAATTTTTATCTACTCCATGCCGACAAAGATTTTGAAAAGCTCTTTGGTAAGGCGAGAAAGAAAATAAGATTTCAGAACAGCGGCATTTGGACATACCTTTTCATGTACTACTGATTTCTGAAAAGGTTCTTAAAAAGAGGGTGTTATTATGCTTCTTGTTGAAGAATTTCTCGACAATTGTTATGAAATTGCCAGAGACGTAAGTGAAGAATCTTTCAACACACTAGTAGAGTACATTGAAGATAATTACGAAAGGATAGATGACCCTCTTCTTTTTGAAGATGAAATCCGCAGTAAGCTCGAAGATTTTAAGAATTACATAATTGAAGCCAAAAAACTCTCAACAGAGCGTGCATTGAAAAGGCTTTCCCAGGTGTGCGGAATGGTGGAACGCTTTAAGTACAATTTCCTGACGTATTCTATTACATGCGAAGGTACAGAAGCTGGTAAGCCATTGGAAGTGCCGATAAAATACGCAAAAGGTGTCGGACCAGCGCGTGAGAAACTACTCAAAAAACTCGGCATCCAAACCATAGGGGATTTGGTGAGCTTTTTCCCGAGAGATTATGAAGATAGAAGAAAAATTATCCCTTTGATGTACGTTCGCGAGAACGAGAAAATAACAACCAAAGGCATTTTGAAGAGCATTGAAAAAACCAAGAAGGGAGACCTGGTAATTATCAGTGCACTCTTGCAGGATGGAATCAATCAGGTGATTCTAAAGTGGTTCAATCAGGAGTTCAAAGAGCTGGAGTTGAAACAGCTTGTGGGTAAGGAAATCTACGTTACTGGTACTGTTAAAAGAGGATTTTTTGGAGCCATGGAGATCCAAAACGCGGAAGTTTCTGTAAGTGAAACACCCGAAAGGGCGATCCTTCCGATATATCCGTTAACGGAAAATCTAACGCAAAAGGCAATTAGAAAAATCGTATATGAAAATCTTCCGAGCATATGTAACTTGAAGGAGATGTTACCTAAGGAACTAATTGAGGAAAGAAGACTTATCGATGTGTGGAAAGCATACACTGGAATGCATTTTCCAAAGAGTGCCTTTCATTACAAAATATCCAGAAGACGCTTAGCTTACGAAGAACTGCTTTTGTTCCAAATTGCTTTGTATCTGTCAAAGCAAAACGTCAAACAAGTTGGCGGTATTGCAAAAAATTTTTCTGGAAAACTTGCCGAAGAATTCATCTCAAAATTACCATTCAAACTCACAAATGCTCAAAAAAGGGCGCATTCGGAGATCCGTGGAGACATGCGCAGCCCAGATCCAATGAACAGGTTACTCCAGGGAGATGTTGGCAGTGGTAAGACGCTGGTTGCTGAGCTTGCGATAATAGATAACTACGAAGCCGGTTATCAGAGTGCATTTATGGTTCCAACTTCAATCCTTGCCATTCAGCATTTTCAAAAGCTCTTCAATCATTTAACAGACCTCGGTATAAGGGTTGCACTACTCATAGGATCCACTTCTCAGAAAGAAAAAGATAAGATAAAATTCGCTCTAAAAAACGGTGATTTGGACGTTGTGGTTGGAACACATGCACTCATCCAAGAGGACGTACACTTTGCAAACCTCGGGCTTGTGATAATAGATGAGCAGCACAGATTTGGAGTAAAACAAAGGGAAGAATTGATATCGAAAGGTAAAGTTGTGGATACACTCATCATGACGGCAACTCCCATCCCAAGAACACTATCACTCACTCTGTACGGTGATTTAGACGTTTCCGTTATAGACGAGATGCCACCTGGTAGGAAAGAAATCAAGACGTTCACATTGAGACATACAAGGGCGAAAGAAGTCTATAAATTCGTTAGAGAGCAGGTCCTTGAAAACGGAGACCAGGCCTACATTGTATACCCGTTAATCGAACAATCGGAAGCCATCAATGCAAAAGCTGCGGAAGATATGTACAGAACTCTCAGTAAAGAGGCATTCCCCGATATCCCCATGGGATTGCTTCACGGACGAATGTTGGATGAAGAGAAAAGCGATGTTATGGCTAAGTTTGCTCGAGGCGAAATAAAGATCTTGGTTTCAACGTCGGTTATAGAAGTCGGAGTAGATGTTCCAAATGCAACCATAATGGTTATCGAGAACGCCGAGCGATTTGGACTTGCGCAACTGCATCAGCTTAGGGGACGTGTTGGTAGAGGTGAGAAGCAAAGTTACTGTTTCCTTATTGTGAGTGAAGCTGGCGAAGAGGCGTGGGATAGACTCCAGTTCTTCGCGAGCACCAACGATGGCTTCAAAATCTCAGAATACGACCTAAGATTGCGAGGACCTGGTGAATTTTTCGGTACACGTCAGCACGGACTGCCTGAGTTTAAGGTCGCAGACATCGTGTCGGATACAGAGCTGATGCTCATAGCTCGTGAAGATGCCAAGCGTATAGTTGAAAATTATCCAGATAGTGAGATAATAAGAGAGGTATACAAGATTTACGGTGAGCGAATCAAATTTTTAGATGTTGGATGAACTTTCAAAGTATGTTATAATTAATTAGCAACTTAATTCACAATAAAACTCAAGGGAGGTATGACGGGATGAAAAAGTACGCAAAAACTCACGAATGGATTGATACCGAAACAGGAAAAGTTGGAGTTTCGAACTACGCTCAGGAACAACTCGGGGATATTGTCTACGTTGAACTTCCAGCTGTTGGTAAAGAAGTTAAGAAAGGAGAAAGAATAGTATCTCTTGAGAGTGTCAAAGCTGCTGGCGATGTATACGCACCAGTCAGTGGAAAGATAGTAGCAGTTAACGATAAAGTTAACGCAACTCCGGAACTAATAAACCAAGACCCAGAAGGCGAGGGCTGGCTAGTTCAAATCGAACCATCTAATCCAGCTGAGTTTGATGAGCTTTTGACAGAAGACGAGTACAAAGCTACACTGTAAGTTTCGAGGATGTGGTCAAATGACAAACGTGAATGCTTATTCTGTCTTGATGTTCATTGCCAACATCGTCTTAGCGGTACCTATACTACTTGCCGTGGTACAGCAAGCCAAGGCTTCAATGAATATTGCAAACGTTGTATCCGCAGTGTACATACTTATTTCCGTTGGGTTCTTTTCAGGAGACTTCAAAGCTTTCTTCACTAAACTCGGACTCTCCATATCACCTGTAGCCTACGTGATTTTGGCAGTTTTTACGTTCCTTATCGCAAGGGATTTTGGAGAGCTGAGAGTTAGGCAAGGTATGAGGAAAGCGGTTTTGATGAGTGTGATAATGATAGTTCTGAATATCATTGATTTCTTCTGGGTGAAGAGCGCAGCACTCATACCGCTGTTCTCAATCACTTGGACTTACGTAGCTGTGATTGTTATTGGTATAATGAAGTGGAACATAGAGTAACTTTGCGTTTCGATAGAAATGAAAGCCCGCATCTTGTTAAATGCGGGCTTTTTTCTTTCGTTTTTGTGGTATAATATGAAAAAGGTACGAACTGGAAATGTAAAGCATACATTAGAAAAACGTAGATTGGAGGTGTAAACGTGCGAAAAACGAAGATAGTTGCAACTATAGGACCAGCAAGTGAATCAGAAGAGAATATCGTTAAACTCTTAGAGTGCGGAGTTAATGTCTTTAGGTTGAACTCTTCTCATGAAACTATCGATGTCCACAGGGAAAGAATTAAGAGACTAAAGAGGGTAAGAGAAGGAGGATATCAGTTCGCTATACTTCTTGATTTGGCAGGTCCGAAGATAAGAACTGGTAAGTTTGAAACGGAATATGTAACGCTTGAGGATGGAAAAGAGGTTGAGGTTATCTGCGGCGAAGAATTCGTCGGGAACGCACAGCGTTTCTGGATAAATTACGATAAGTTGTATGAAGAAATCAAGCCAGGCGAGAAGATTCTAATAAATGACGGAGCTGTGGCATTAAGTGTAAAGAGTGTCGATAAGTCAAGTAAGACGATATTGTGCACGATTGAACGTGGAGGAACAATCACTCACAAGCGTGGTGTCAATCTTCCAGGCGTCGATGTTTCTATACCATCCATCACAGAAAGGGATAAAGAATTCATCCAACTCGGGAACGAGGAAGGCATAGACTACTTCGCACTGTCATTTGTCAGAAAGGCGAAAGACGTTGAAGATGCGAAGAAGTTAACAAGTATTCCCATCGTAGCTAAGATAGAAACTGCTCAAGCGCTAGACAACTTGGAAGAAATTGTTCTAAAGGCTGATGCTGTTATGGTTGCGCGTGGAGATTTAGGCGTAGAAATACCGATAGCGCAGGTTCCAATCGCTCAGAAAAGGATAATAGAGGTTGCCAATCTTTACAAAAAGCCCGTAATAACTGCAACGCAGATGCTTGAAAGTATGATAAATAGTGCAACTCCAACGAGAGCCGAGGTAACGGATATATCCAACGCTATTTTGGACGGAACAGATGCGGTAATGCTATCAGCGGAGACCTCCATTGGTAAGTATCCATGTGAAGCGGTCCGAGTTATGGATGAGGTTGCTAAGAACACGGAGGCTTACATGGAAGAGTACGAAACGTTTAGGCTCGACTGGTTAAAAGAGTATTCCTCGAGTTTGGATTTGCCAAGTGCCATTTCCTATGCAGCGACGAATCTGGCTAAGAACATCGATGCAAAGCTCATAATAACGGCAACGGGTACAGGGGCAACTGCTATACATGTTTCTAAATACAAACCATCGATACCTATAATGGCTGCAACAAACTGCTACGAAACCTTCTGCAGGTTGTCTTTGGTTTGGGGTGTGGTTCCGGTAATGCTCGAAAGGAGCTTAACAACGGACGAGATGATAGAAGAGGTTACAAGAAAGGCAAAAGAACTCGGATTCGTCCAGACCGGTGATAAGGTTGTTATCGTTGCCGGCATTCCATGGGGAAAACCCGGAACAACTAATACAGTCCAAGTCCAAGAAATCAAATAAAATTAACGAAAGCTACAAAAAATCCTACTTGAATTTGCAAAGAGAATTGGTATAATATACCACGTAGTGGTTTCTACCGCGTTGTTTGAAACACAGGAAATATAAAGCAATTAAAATCAAAATAAAGGAGGAAGCGGTCATGGCAAAGTGCGAAATTTGCGGAAAAGAACCAAGAGCAGGTAAAAACGTCAGCCACTCCAACAGACACACGAACAGATGGTTCAAGCCAAATGTCCAGAAAGTGAGAGTTTTGCTTGATGACGGAACTGTAAAAAGGATGAACGTCTGCACAAGCTGTCTGAAGGCTGGAAAGGTCAAAAGGTACGTAAGCAAATCACAATCCGTTTCAGTGGAGGCATAAAAAGCGGGGAAACACCCCGCTTTTTTTGAAGGTAGATGATTATGGTCATGAGAGTGAAGAAGTGGTATAAATTGCTAATATTATCATCAGTTATATTGAGCACACCAGTTGTGCTCTATCTTTTTTCTTTGCAGTTATCGAGTTTGGTGCTCTTTCTAGTTATGTCCAGCTACGCCGGTCTGTTATTACTTTTAGTAGAAAGCCTTATCTTAAAGCTGGAAGTCTCAAACAGCGAACTTTCAACGATATACTTTTCTGTGTCGTTAAGTGATATAATTGAGGTTGAGGATGGATTGTTTGCAACGAAGATAAGAACAAGATGGAGGGTGTATAGGTTACCTCCTATGGAAAACATACATATGATTCCTAGTAAAACTTCTAAAAATCGGTTTTAATTGGGAAATTGCATCTTAATGCGAGGGTTGGGAGGCGCTGTTTGTGGAAAGTCGAAGGACATTTGCAGTGATAAATGTTAGAAATTATCTCAGCAATCTTCAGTTCTTCCAAGAGCACTGCGCGCCGGCAAAGGTTATGCCTGTGGTCAAGGCAAATGCGTATGGACATGGTGCCGTGGTT
Organism: Fervidobacterium changbaicum; assembly: GCF_004117075.1. Classification (NCBI taxonomy): domain Bacteria; kingdom Thermotogati; phylum Thermotogota; class Thermotogae; order Thermotogales; family Fervidobacteriaceae; genus Fervidobacterium; species Fervidobacterium changbaicum. The sequence continues at coordinate 805,606 of NZ_CP026721.1, read as the reverse complement.
TTGGCAAAGGCAGCTGAGCGTGCTGGGATAGACTATTTTGCCGTGGCGTTTTTGGAAGAAGCACTTGAGCTGCGCGAACATGGTTTGAAATCCAACATCTTGGTTTTCAACTACGTAGAACCAGATATGCTACCGATAGCTTACAAACATAACGTCACAATCACACTTTACTCTTGGGAACAGCTTTGGAGGTATTCAAAGGAAGTGCCGAAACCAAGATGTCACATAAAGATAGACACGGGGATGCGCAGGTTGGGAGTTCCTACTGAACAAGCGCAGGAATTTTTTGAAGCGGTAAGAAAAGCAGGATTCGAGGTCGAAGGGGCATATACTCACTTTGCTGTAGCAGACAGCTTGGAAGAGTCGGATGTTGCATTCACTAAAAAACAAGCAGAAGAATTTTCAAGACTTGGTCTCGATGTTAAGATAAAACACGTTTGCAACAGTGGAGCAGGGATTTCAAAAGTTGTGAATTGCTTTGACTACGTCAGGGTAGGGATAGCGAGCTACGGTCTGCAACCAGGGGACACGGTTCAGAGTGAAAAATTGAAACCCGTGCTGACTTGGAAAACCATCGTTTCGCATGTGAAAACCATACAACCTGGTGATACTGTGAGCTACGGTAGGACGTTTACAGCTTACAGTGAAATGAAAATAGCGACTATTCCTGTTGGATACGCTGATGGATACTGGAGGAGTTTATCCAATAAAGGATACGTTCTAATTCATGGAGAAAGATGCCCAATCGTTGGAAGGGTTTGTATGGACCAGTTCATGGTGGATGTCAGCCATTTAGATGACGTAAAGATTGGAGACGAAGTTGTTCTCATCGGCAAACAAGGTTCAAATCAGATTACTGCGGAAGAGATTGCAAAATTGGTAGGGACTATAAATTACGAGGTAACCTGCAGAATTTCAGAGCGGGTACCGAGAAAATACGAGGGGTTGGAATTGTGAACGGATTTAGAGAGGCTCTCGAAAAGCTCAGATCTCCCTATGTGGAGGAATTAAAAAACTGGATCGATAAAGAAATTGATGGGATATACAAAATTAGAAGCAAGAAGCTTCAGGAATCCAAGGACGGAAAAAAATTCTTGCTTTTGACTTTGGAAGATCGAACCGGGAGTGTTCGAGCGATCGATTGGTACAACGCTGAATCAAATGACGAAAAGCTCCAGGTTGGTCATGTTGTCAATGTGAGAGGAAGAGTGGTATATTTCGAAGAGCGCGTGCAGATAAACATTCTAAACGAGCAGGATGCCATAAAGAAGCTCTCACAGGATGAATATGATATAGAACGCTTTGTAAAAAGTGTTGAAAACGTTGATGAGATGTATAAATCACTGCTCAGGCTAATCGACACCATTCGGGATGAGGACTACAAAACGATTCTGCAAAGGTTCTTCGTTGAGGATAAAAACTTTGTAGAGATGTTTAAAAGTGCACCTGCGGGTATGAGGATACATCACGCATACAAAGGCGGGTTACTGGAACATTCTTTAAACGTCGCAAAACTTGTGGATAGTATCTGCAAAATTTATGACCAACTCGACAGAGATCTTCTTGTTACAGGAGCGCTTCTGCATGATATTGGGAAGGTCAAAGAGTATATGGTCAATTACAACGGCATAGAGGTCACAACCGAAGGTGAATTGATGGGGCATATAGTCATCGGAGTTGAAATGTTGTCTCAAAAAGCTAAGGGAATACCCTACGAAAAATTGCTGAAACTAAAGCACCTTATCGCATCGCATCACGGCGAATTTGAATGGGGTTCGCCTGTCTTGCCGAAAACCCCCGAGGCACTCGTACTCCATTTTGTTGAAAACATGGATTCTAAAGTGAATAGAGTGATGCAGATTATTGATAAGGAAGATAGAGAAAAAAGTTGGAGTGAATACGATTCCAATCTCAGTAGAAGGTTCTTCCTCAAATAATAGCATAAAATTTGATTTTCGATTTATATCTTATGACGCGGAAAGATAGGAAGTAGGTGGAAGCTATGGCAAAATCTAAAGTCGTTGAAAAAGATAAGAAAAACGAATTGGATAACCAGAGCGCTGATATTGAATTGAAAGGACAAAGCAAGAACGAAGAATCCAAAGGCGGTAAGAAGAAAGTAATTATCGTTGAATCACCTGCGAAAGCGAAGACAATAGAGCGAATTCTCGGAAACGATTATCAAGTCATATCCTCAAAAGGTCATATCCGAGACCTGCCTCAAAAGCAATTTGGAGTAGACCTGAATTCACTCAAACTGGATTTTGAGATTATTCCAGGCAAGGAAAGTGTAGTTGAGCAGATAAAGAAGATGACTTCCGGGAAAGAGGTACTACTTGCGTCTGACCAAGACCGCGAAGGTGAAGCTATAGCTTGGCATCTTTCAACAATCCTCGGAGTTAAAGGAAAGAATAGAATTACGTTTACAGAAATCACCGAGCGTGCAATAAAAGAAGCGGTTAAGAATCCTCGAGAGATAGATATGAACAAGGTAAACGCACAACTTGCACGCAGGGTACTTGATAGAATTGTGGGCTACATGATTAGCCCATTACTTTGGCGTATCATAAAGGATGCAAGGAGTGCTGGAAGAGTCCAATCAGCTGCATTGAAGATAATTTGTGAACGTGAAAGGGAACGCTACAGATTTGTCCCGCAAAAATATTTCAAGGTCTGGATAGATATCGCTGGTTTGAAAGCGTACTTAACGAAGGTCGATGGAAAGAAAATAAAACCTACCGATATCACTGAAGAAATCTCAAAAGATGTACTTCAAAAAGTTAAGAGCGTACGATTGGTAGACATCGATGTCAAGGAAGTAAGAAAGAACCCACCTGCACCATTCATAACCAGTACTTTGCAGCAGGACGCTGCAAGCAAACTCGGTTTTCCAGTTTCCAAAACGATGAAAATTGCCCAGGAATTGTACGAAGGCGTGGATACAAAAGAAGGTCATACCGCGTTCATAACTTACATGAGAACAGATTCAACAAGGGTGTCAGACGTGGCTAAAGAAGCTGCGGAAAAGTTTATTTTGAAGAATTTCGGAAGAGAATATCTCAACGAAAGTTCAGAAGTTGCATCAAAGAAGGGCTCAAAGACGAAAGGTAAGGTGCAGGATGCACACGAATGTATAAGACCTGTCGATGTGAATATTACACCCGAAAAGGCGAAAGAATTACTAGATAAGGACCACCATAAGTTGTACGAACTCATCTGGAAACGGTTCATCGCATCGCAGATGAGCAGCGCTATTTACAAACAGTACAGCTACGATTTCGAGAGTGGAAAGTACGTTTTTGAAGCGAGCATAAGGGAACGTATATTCGACGGTTTTGAGAAAGTGTACACGATAGATAACGAACCGAGCGAAAAACACAAGGAGTTGAAAGTAGACCAAGAATACTTAGTCGAACCGAAATCTGCAGAAGCGCAGACGACACCTCCGGATAGATATACAGAAGCTTCTCTTGTCAAGACGCTCGAGATGGAAGGAATAGGACGACCGAGTACATACGCAACTATTATTCAAACGCTTCTGGACAGAGGTTATGTGGTTAAGAAAAGAAAGACACTGATACCTACAATCCTTGGGTTCGTTGTGAACCATTATCTCGAGCAAAGGTTTCCAGATATAGTTGACAAGGGGTTTACGGCTGAGATGGAAAAGGAACTCGACGAGGTAGAGAACGGCAAGAAGGATTGGAAAGAAGTCGTTAAGTCGTTCCTAAAGGAGTTCAACAAAGACCTTGAGAGAGCCAAAAACGAGTTCTTTGCAATAGACTTTGACACCGATATAACTTGTGAGGATTGCTCAGGTAATTACAAACTCAAGGTTGGGAAGTACGGCTTGTATTTGCATTGTCCAAACTGCAAAACGAACAAGGCGTTGAAATCGGATGTGTTCGGCGTCATAGATGGAAACAAGTTGTACGTTTTAGAAGAACAAGAGAGTCAAGAAGAGAACGGTGAAAAAAATAGTGTGCAAAGTGAAGAATCGTCAGCCAACTCTGGTAATAGAAAATTCTACCGAAAGAGAAGAACTTCAGGAAGCAAAAAATCAAGTACCAAAAGTGCCTCATCAAAAGCGAAGAAGAAATAATGAGAGGTGTTTCTCGAATGGGACTCTGGGCGATTGGTGATATCCACGGTTGTCTAAGACCTTTGGAGCGACTGATAGAGAAGATATCACCAGGTGAAGGTGATAAATTAATCTTCCTTGGTGATTACATAGACAGAGGACCAGATTCTAAAGGCGTAGTTGATTTTCTGATCCATCTTTCCAAGAGAGTACAGTGCGTATTTTTGAGAGGTAACCATGAGCAGATGTTACTTGATGTTGTAGACAATAACGACGACATTTTTTTATGGAACTTAAACGGAGCGCAGGCTACGATTAGAAGTTACGGAAATCTTCTGGAACTTGAAACAAGTGAAGAGCACATGAATTTTTACAGAAACACGAAGTATTACCACATAGAGGGAAATTACCTCTTTGTCCACGGTGGTGTAAGACCAAATGTTTTGATTAATAGGCAAGAACCAAGGGACTTAATTTGGATTAGGGAAGAGTTCATACGCAAAAGGCACAATCTTGGCTTTATAGTAATCTTTGGTCATACCCCGTTTGAAGATGTGTACAAGGACGCAGACAAGATAGGCATCGACACCGGATGTGTCTACGGAGGTAAACTAACAGCTATTGAGCTAAAAATGGGAACTGTTGTTCAGGAGGTGTGCAGTAATGTATGATGAAATAATCAGACCAATAATAGTAGGTGTTTTTATGGGATGGGCAAATGTGATCCCGGGAGTTAGCGGTGGAACGATTGCCGTGATAATGGGGATTTTCGAGAGGTTCATAGATGTTATAAACGACATAATGGGATTCAAATTCAATAAGAAAGACTTGATTTTCATCGTAACCCTAGGTATTGGGATTCTTATCGGTATCGTAACGGGTAGCAAGTTACTCACATGGGCATTTCAAAACTATCCGTTCTACACTTACAGTTTCTTTTTCGGTCTCATACTTTTATCGTTGTGGAATTTCAGAAAGATGTTCTCACATTTCCGTTTTGTTGAGTTTATAATAGGACTATCTATAGTTGTAATTCCCTACATTTTTGAAAAGGCCCAGCGCTACCACACGCTTTCGGTTAAGACTGCTACTGATTACCTTCTTTTGGCACTTTCCGGTGCGATTGCGGGGGCTTCTATGGTATTGCCCGGTTTGAGCGGCTCACTTATGCTCATGCTCATCGGATACTACGAGACTGCAGTAAAAACGGTTTCTAAATTGACAAAAATCACCAGTGGTGGATTTACGTCTTCCGATATCTTCTTTCTTTTAGTTCTCGGAACAGGTGTATTGATAGGTGTTGGAGCCATTTCGAAGCTATTGAAAATCTGGTTTGAAAAGGCAAAGGTATCCATATTGAACTTCATACTTGGTCTGCTTGCCGGATCTTTGTACCCGATAACTCCAGCGTATCACGGTACAGGGAGTACTTTGGGAATGTTCATCTGGATTGCGGTAGGAGGCATAGTTGTCTACGCACTTGGTAATTTTGAGAGATAATTTAAAAAGAATTCGATGCTGTTAACTTGTAGTGATGGAAGACAATAGAACACTCATAACACGCGCAATATCATTCCCGTTCAGTTTCAAGAGATTTCTCACTACACAAAAACTGTTTACGTACATTGGAAGATTGTCAATATTCTTAAATCCACGCTTGGCTCGTACAAAGTCTTGGAATAACGAAAACTTCGATTCACATTGATTGTTTTGCCCAAGTCTCACAACAATATGATTGATATTCTTGTATAGTATCTTCACTGCACCATATGCACCAAGTCCATCTGTAATTAGTTCGATTGTTCTTTCGTTGTTACCAAAGAACTTCTCTAACAATATCTTCACTTGACCCATATCGCGATATTTGGATACATGCCAAGCAACAATGAGATTCGTCTCATGGTCAACTAAGAACCAAACATAGTACTTTTTGGATTTAAACAAAACGACAGTTTCATCACCATGGACTTTGAAAGCATCTACAGGAACGAGGATGGAAAAGAAACAAGACAACTTAAGGATCCACTTGTAGATAGCGACATGAGAGACTTTGATATTAAGTGAGTCTCTGATGGAACGCAAGGACACAGCTTTGAAATAAAGGACGAAGGCTTTAAGGACAATAAAGATAGGGAAACGGAAGAACTTGAAAGAGTCGAAAGGAAGAGGGACAAATTGAGGTAAGTTAGTTGGGATTTCGTCTCTGGTATGGCAAGAACGGCAACGGAACTTAACGAAGGCTTTTTTGATTTTGTGGATTTGCATAGTTTTTCCACAGACAGGGCATTTAGGATAAGGGAAAGAGAAGAGCTTGTGTTTTTTTGAATGAACAAGTCTGAAAGTGCGCTTACAGTCTTTGCAAAAGTATTGTTGGTTACCGTACTTATCATGACCGTTTTTGTAGATGTTGGTAGAGCCGCATTTGGGGCAAGAGACTACAGAATTTTGCATAGTGGAGTACCTCCTTTTTGTGAGAATTGATGGTGGGGGGTGTTCCACTAATAAGAAGATAATACGGTTTTTGGAAATTTTCAATACTTTTAGTTAACAGCATCAAGAATTCATAAGGGGGAATACAAATGGTTTCAGGATACTCTGAAGAGCTTAGAAGTATACTTGAACGTGCGAAAAGCGAGATTTCAAGTGCATCGGATAGTAAACAGCTCAACGATTTAAGGGTAAAGTACTTGGGAAAATCTGGAATTGTTACGTCTTTGATGAAGAAGTTGAAAGAACTACCACCAGAAGAGAGACCTAACTTTGGAAAGGTTGTTAACGAGCTGAAAGATGAAATAGAAAGCTTGCTTGAAAAAAGAAAAGACGAGTTGATAGAAAATGAAAAACAGTTGCTTTACAAAAAGCTGTGGGTTGATCCGACGATGCCGGGGGCACGCAGGTCGCGTGGACACCTGCATATAATCACCAAAGTTCAAAGAGAACTTGAGGATATATTCATTTCCATGGGCTTTTCTGTTGTAGAAGGTCCGGAAATTGAACAGCCATGGTTCAATTTCGATGCACTCAATACACCTGAATGGCATCCAGCAAGAGATTCACACGATTCATTCTACATCAACGATGAATACATGCTTAGAACACACACCTCTCCTGTTCAAATAAGAACGATGCTTTCAAGAAAACCACCTCTTGCCATCGTTGCACCAGGTAGAGTTTACAGAAGGGATTACGACGCTACACATCTTCCGATGTTTACCCAAATGGAAGGACTTTACGTGGATCACGATGTGACGGTAAAACACCTGAAGTATTTCTTGGAAGAGTTCGCAAGAAGACTTTTGGGCGAAAACACAAAAGTGAGGTTAAGACCGAGCTACTTCCCATTCACCGAGCCGAGTTTCGAAGTTGATATATACTTTAACGGCAGATGGTTCGAAGTTCTTGGTGCAGGTATGGTCCATCCGAATGTCTTCAAGAACGTCGGATACGACCCAGAACAATGGCGCGGACTTGCGTTTGGGCTTGGAATAGAAAGGATTGCAATGGTAAAATACGGTGTAAAAGATATCAGAGACTTGGTGCGAAACGATGTTAGGTTTCTGGAAAATTGGTAAGTTTAAAACATGAGCAGAAAGACTTGGAGTGATGTTGTGCTACCTACAGTTTCTGGAATACTCTTGGTAGACAAGGAAAAAGGGCCGACGTCTCATGACGTTGTGGAACGAATAAGACGGTTACTCCGAATAAGACAAGTCGGCCATGCCGGGACATTGGATCCGTTTGCTACTGGACTTCTTATCGTTGGTGTAGGAAAAGCTACGCGACTACTTGAGTATCTACAACATGAAGACAAAGTCTACAAAGTAAAGTTCAGATTGGGAATAATCACAGATACGTTTGATATAACCGGTCAAGTTATGGAAGACCATTCTGAAGAAGTATCGAAGCTTTCTGAAGAAGATGTGTTGCATGCGATAAGATCCTTTGTGGGTACGTACAAACAGGTTCCACCAGCGTATTCCGCTAAGAAATATCAAGGAAAAAAGCTGTATGAACTTGCAAGGAAAGGGAAGATCATAAACCTTCCTCCGCGAGAAGTAACGATATACGATATTTGGGGCATAAAAATTTCCTTACCTGAAATAGAGTTTACAACGAAGGTCTCTTCGGGCACGTATATAAGAAGTCTGTGTATGGACATAGGCTACAAGTTGGGTTGCGGAGCAACGGCGGTGGAACTTAGGAGGATATCCGTTGGAAAGTTCGTAGTTGAAGATGCAATTATGATTCCAGAACCTAAAAATTTTGATTCTGAAACTTTCGAGAATTTGCAAAGGGTGGTGCTGGAAAATTTAATCCCGTTGGAGAGAGTGCTTGATTTTCCAAAAATAATTGTAGGAAGCCAGGAGAAAGTATACAACGGTGTTCAGCCGAAAGTGGAAGACATTATGGAATATGAAACCTTTAAGAAGGACCAGTTAGTTCAGTTGTTTTACAACGGGAAACTAATTGCAATTGCACGGGCCGAGAGGAATTCGGATTTTATCGAGACGTTGAAAAGACACAATAGAAACGAACGAATCGCAACATTATTAAAGGTATTCAAGGAGGAATAGAAAATGAAGGTAGGAATCGTTGGTCTGTCCCAAGTTGGTAAGACAACGATATTTTCATTGCTCACCGGGATTGAAGTGGACCTGTTTTCTCAGGAGCATCAAAAAGGAACCGCAAAAGTTCACGATAAAAGGGTCGATATCCTTGCAAAAATGTACGAACCAAAGAAGGTAACGTACGCAACGCTAGAATTCTTCGACACACCAGCTTTGAAGATAAAAGACATAAAGGAAAGAACAGCCGTGTTCAATGCTATTCAAAACGTCGAAGCAATGCTCATAGTTGTTCGAGCGTTCAGAAGTGACAATGTTCCGTATCCCGAAGTAGAAAAGCCAATAGATCAACTTAAAGCCACGTTGGACGAGTTCTTATTCAGAGACCTCGACGTGGTAACAAATAGAATCAGCAGATTAGAAAACGCAAAGAGAAAGCTTGAGCCAAAAGAAGAAGTAGAACTCAAACTCTTGAAACGTTTGCAAGAGACCTTGGAAAACGAGCAACTGTTGTCGAAGATAGAGCTTACAGACGAAGAAAAGAAGATGCTTGGCGGTTTTTCCCTCGCTACGTTGAAGCCCATAGGTGTTGTGGTCAACGTTGATGAAGAACAATTCGCTGAAAAGAATTACGAAACAAAAGATGAAGTCTTAAAACTTTGCCAGGACAACGGATTTGCCTATGTCGAACTGTGCGGAAAATTGGAGATGGAACTGAACTCGTTGAGCGAAGAAGAGAAGATGGAGTTTCTAAAGGAACTGGGAACAGAAGAAACTGGGATCGAAAGGCTCTCAAGAGCACTTTACACCCAATTTGGACTGATTTCGTTCTTCACAGTTGGTAAAGACGAAGTCCGAGCTTGGACCCTTAGAAAGGGCGCAACTGCAGTCGATGCAGCAGGTGTGATTCACAGTGATTTGGCAAGAGGCTTCATCCGCGCAGAGGTTATAAAATACGACGATTTAATAAGACTTGGTTCTGAAAAGGCGCTAAAGGATGCAGGATTGATGAAGCTTGTTGGAAGAGATTACATCGTTGAAGATGGTGATATAATAACAATAAGGTTCAATGTATAGAAAAGTAAAGACGGCGAAATGGGGGTAGGAATATGTCCGAAGCAGTTGCGAGGATAAACGAGAACATCTACGTTGTAAGAGACAGGGTGGTCGCCGTAGTACCTGTCACGTCGACGGTTTCGAGGCGCATAAGGGCAAGTAACCAAATCGGTGGTAAGATGGTTAACTTGTCGTATGGAAAAGAGTGCAAATCGATAATTTTCATGGACAGTGGGCATTCACTACTTCTTGCAGAACCAGCACTCGAAGTAAGGAAGAAGATATGGGGTTAGTAGGAGGTATTTCAAAAGAGGGAAAGTATGTTTAAACGACTTGTATTCAGAACAACAAAGCATAATCGGTACAGTGTAACAGCAATCGTTGGAGCCATACTAAGTGAGGTCAACGACATAGAAATCTTAGAAACTAAAAATGTTGCTGAAATCTTGCAGTATCCGGTAACGGATACTGCAGTTGCTTTTTCATTTATGACATTCGATTTGGATACAGTCGTTGAAGAGTTAAGGCTACTTAAGAGCCACGGTTACACGGTAATTGCAGGTGGACCTCACACGACGGCTTTACCTTTTGAAATGTTGAAACTCGGGTTCGATTATGTATTCCTTGGCGATGGAGAAGAGAACATCGTTAGGTTCCTAAAGGGCGAGAGGCCTGAGAACAGGATGTTCGATGGGATAAAGAATCGAGTTGATCTGAATAAATTTCCGCCCATATGCGAGAAAAAGAAGTTATTTATGCCTATAGAAATTTCAAGAGGATGCCCCTTTGATTGTGGTTACTGTCAAACACCGAGGTTGGCGGGAAAGGTAGTAAGACACAGGGATATTGAACAGATAGTTGAATACGAGAAAATTTCTGTAAAACACGGTAAGACCATCGCTAGATTCATCACCCCAAATGCCTTTGGATACGGCAGTAAGAACGGTGTCACACCAAGACCGGATATTGTGGATGAATTGCTTTTCAAAGTAAAGTCCACAGGTGTTAAGGAAATTTACTTCGGCACGTTTCCATCTGACGTAAGGCCCGAGAGTGTCACAGATGAGATGGTCAAGGTCGTTAAGAAGTACGTAAACCATAATTACGTTGTAATAGGCGCTCAAAGTGGTAGCAACAGGATTCTCAACCTTATACGTCGGGGTCACACCATTGAGAAAGTCGAAGAAGCACTTGAAATCTTGGCCCAAAACGGTTTTTACGCGAAGGTAGACTTCATTTTTGGCTTTCCGTTCGAAACAAAAGAGGACGTAGAGCAGACGTTTAATTTCATAGAGAAAATTGTGAAAAAGTACAACTCTAAGATTCACGCACACACATTCATGCCACTTCCAGGTACTCCACTTGCCAGCGTCGGACCTGGTATTTTACAAGATTACCACTACAAATTCTTAGGACAACTCGCAGCCAAAGGTATCCTCGATGGTTACTGGCTAAAACAAGAGGAGCTAGCCAAGAAGGCGGCTCAAAATATAAAACTCAAGGCGGGAAACTCTTTTTGAGGGGGTAGGGGGCAGGTATGACGATTAGAAGAGAGTACGTTCATTCTTGCGATCCAGAAAGACTTTACGAAATTGCTATGAAAGAAGTTGAGCCGTACATCTCCAAGTTCAATGTGAAGATAACAAGAGTTAGCGAGAACATCTTCGAGGCGAAGGTGAGTATATTTGGGAAAGGCACTATAGAAATTCAGAATGACAGAATCATAATAACGGTTGACTCTTCCTTCCTTGGAATGCCTGGTATGAAAGAAAAGGTTGAAGAGATGATGGATAAATACATGAATGAATTGATTGAGAAATGCAAAGCACAATCGTGAGAATGTATTGTGAACCAAGAAATTTTTCCTATATTGACTTTTTTCAGAGCCTTGTGATAAAATACGTAAAACGAACAAATCAGCGCAAATCAGTTCATAATGCTTCAAGGCGGGATGATTATGGGAAAGAACACTTCGAACCTAACGGTTAATCAAAAACCAATATTTTCCAAGAATTTCTGGTGGTGGTGGACAACCGGTGGTTGTCCGCCAGCTTGTTGTTGCCGTAGCAAACTGTAGGCAACGACAAAACGAAATCATGTGGACAATCGCCGGGTACGAATTAAGACATCGTACCCGGCTTTTTTTATTTAAAAGATGATACTAACGCTTGAGAAGGAGGGGGTTTTATGTTTAGAGAAGTTGTGTATTTAAAACCTGAGGAGATGCCTAAAAGTTACTACAACGTGCTTGCAGATTTGCCGTTCAAACTTGATCCGCCACTTGATCCTGCAACGGGTGAGCCGATGAAACCTGAAAAGCTGCTTGCGATATTTCCTGAGCCATTGCTTGAGCAAGAAATGAGTGACGAAAGGTTCATCCCCATTCCAGAACCTGTTCTGAGAGAATACGCCGTCTACAGACCGACACCGCTTGTTCGAGCACGGTTTTTGGAAGAATACCTCGGAACTCAAACGCGAATTTACTACAAATACGAAGGAGTAAGCCCAACCGGTAGTCATAAAACAAACACGGCACTTGCGCAGGCGTACTACAACAAAATTAGTGGGACAAAGACGCTGGTTACTGAGACAGGAGCGGGGCAGTGGGGGAGCGCTCTTTCGTACGCTGGTGCGAAGTTCGGTTTAGAAGTTCGTATCTTTATGGTTAAAGTCAGCTTCTACCAGAAACCTTTCAGAAAGTTGCTAATGAACATTTTCGATGGGAATGTCGTCCCTAGTCCAAGTAGTCTGACGCGATTTGGCCAAAAGTTTGATGGTGAACATCCCGGAACACTTGGAATAGCCATCTCTGAAGCGATAGAGACTGTACTTAAGCAAAATGATGCAAAATACGCATTGGGCAGCGTCTTAAATCACGTGTTGTTACACCAAACGGTGATTGGTCTTGAATTGAAAGAGCAGCTTAAAAAATTGAAAATCATACCCGATATGGTCGTTGCCTGCCATGGGGGAGGCTCGAACTTTGGTGGTACAATACTTCCATTTATCCCAGATGTTCTTAACGGAAAAGACATAAAAATCATTGCGGTTGAACCAGAGAGTTGCCCATCTCTAACAAAGGGCGAATATCGGTACGATTTTGGGGATACAGCAGGTCTGACACCGATGATGAAGATGTACACGCTCGGCAAAGATTTCGTCCCTCCGGCAATCCATGCAGGTGGATTAAGATACCACGGAGCAGCACCTATCGTTTCCAAACTACTTCACGAAAAACTCATTTCGGCAGTTGCCGTGAGTCAAGATGAGGTATTCCAAGCGGGGAAACTCTTTGCAAGAGTTGAAGGGATCGTCCCAGCACCCGAATCGGCGCACGCGGTTGCGTATGTGATTAAGGAAGCTAAGAAAAACGAGAAAAAGACGATTGTTTTTACACTTTCTGGTCATGGATATTTTGACTTGAGTGCTTATATTAACGCATAGTTAAACGCTGAGAAAGGAGGCTTTTGTTGTATGGTTGCTAAAAAATCGATTGTAGTACCTTTCTTGTTAATATGTCTGAATATTTTTGCAGTTGTGAAGGTAGGAGTTTTACTGCCGCTAACAGGTCCACTTGCAGCTGCAGGTGATTTGGTGAGAAAGGGTATAGAACTTGCCCACGAGGAAAAACGTACGGTTCTTGGTGATCCAATCCAACTTGTCTATGCAGATACCAGAAGTGAGAAGACAGAGGCGGCAAACGCAATGTCGAGATTGATAGACAAAGATAAAGTTGTAGCCGTGATAGGAGAGATAATGAGTGGAAATTCTATGGCTGCAGCAGAGATAGCTGAGAGCAGGAAGGTTCCACTTCTATGCCCTGCATCCACAAACCCACTCGTTACGCAGGGAAAACGGTTCGTTTCAAGGGTATGTTTCATAGATCCCGTTCAGGGAACAGCACTGGCGGAATTTGCTGCAAGGAATCTGAAGCTGGATAAAATAGCTGTCTTTACAGATATCGAACAAGACTACAGTGTCGGATTGTCGAATTATTTTATTGAGCGGTTCAAAAAATACGGCGGTAAAGTACTACAGGTTCAGTATAAGACAGGTGACCAGGAGTTTAGCGCACAGATTTCCCAAGCGATAGCTTTTGGTAGCCAAGCAATCCTGATTGCCGGTTATTACAATGAAATTGCCTTAGTTGCACAGCAGGCAAGGTCTTTGGGATTCAAAGGAGCCATTCTTGCTGGGGACGGGGCAAATGCTCCAGACTTAATTAAGATAGGAGGAAGCGCAGTTGAGGGGCTGTACTTTTCTGACCACTACCATCCAGACGCAGCAAAGACAAGTACGGCAAAGAAGTTTGTGAATTTGTATGAAAAAAAGTACGGTGAAAAACCATCAACACTTTCTGCACTTGGATATGATGCTTACATGATTTTGCTGAAAGCTATTGAAAATGCCAAGTCCACGGATCCTGAAAAGATAGCGCTTGCTGTAAGGCAGATAACGAACTTTGACGGAGTTACTGGTTTAATCAGCATCGGCAAAGACGGGAACGCAACGAAGGATGTAGTTATTCTGGTTGTCAAAAGCGATGGCATGAAATTCTTTAGCAAGGTATCATCCTTATCTCTGAAATAGTATTTCAAAAACAAAAAGCGGTCCGTTTGGACCGCTTTGTTTTAGTAAGTTTTAATTTTTAGTTTTATTCTCTGGGGAAGACAATGAACTTAAGTGCTGTTCTTGTTTCATTTTCTACCGTTACATCCGTGAATGCTGGAACGCAGACGAGGTCATAGCCACTTGGTGCAAGGTAACCTCTTGCAATTGCAACTGCTTTGACTGCCTGGTTGACAGCACCAGCACCGATTGCCTGGATCTCGGCTTTGCCCTTTTCTCTAATAACTCCAGCCAAAGCACCTGCTACCTTGTTTGGGTTTGATTTTGAAGAGACTTTTAGTACTTCCATAGTTCTACCTCCCCTTTTCTGGCGCCTGATAGTTCAGTAGTTTGTTTTAAGCACTGGAGAATGGCAACCGTACTTCTCGACCGTGTTTGCAAATAGAACGCTATTGTTTTTCAAAATCTGGCGCGCCCGGCAGGACTTGAACCCGCAACCATCGGATCCGAAGTCCGACGCTCTATCCAGTTGAGCTACGAGCGCGTCCCTGATGATTATGTTATATAAAAAACTGGGGTGGCTAGAGGGATTTGAACCCTCGACCACCTGATCCACAGTCAGGCGCTCTGCCAGCTGAGCTATAGCCACCACAGATAGTTTTCTATTGAGTTATTCTTTTGGCGCGGCCGGCGGGACTCGAACCCACAACCCTCGGATTAGAAGTCCGATGCTCTATCCTGTTGAGCTACGGCCGCAAACCAACTTTTGGTGCAAAGCTTACCAAAAGGTTCTGGAGCGGGCGACGGGACTCGAACCCGCAACCCTCGGCTTGGAAGGCCGATGCTCTACCAATTGAGCTACACCCGCATCGCTGGTCGGGGCGACTGGACTTGAACCAGCGTCCTCCGGTTCCCAAGACCGGCGCGCTAGCCAACTGCGCTACGCCCCGACACGAAAGACCGAAAGTTATTATAGCACAGTCGTTTTTGAGTGTCAAGTAAACGAAAGAGATAAAAGTACGTTAATTTTGTGTTGATTGTGGAGCACTAATTAAGTTGTATTATTCGCCGCCTTCCTTTGGAATGACGCAGATGAAGGACGCTTCTTTATCAGTGAAGTTATGGAACTGGTGTTCCTCGTTTGGTTCAACGAACACGAAAGAACCTTTTGAAACCTTTATCCTACCATCCTTTTTCACAACTTCGAGTTCCCCATCAACCACAAATACTTCGTGTTCCCACGGATGAGTATGGTACGGTGTGGAGGCACCTGGTTTTAAGGTAAAAAGCCTCATCACAAAATTTGGTGCGCCATCCCTCGGACCTATAAGAACACGTTTCAATATATTACCACCGTCAATTTCAAGTGGTTGCATTTCTGAAATGTTTCCTATCTTCATTATTCTTCCCCCTCCTTTTTGCTTCTATTACTACGTACCTGTAAGGTTCCAAACCTTCGGAGTAAGTATGTATATCTTTGTGTTTCTTGGCAAGCTCATGTACGATTTTTCTTTCGAATGCAAACATTGGATCCAGTTTTACCTTGCCGAATTTTCGAGCACGTTCAATCGCCGTTTCAACGATCTTTTCTAATTGTTCTCTTCGCTTTTCGCGGTAATTTCCTGCGTCGATGATAACAGTGACTTTTGTGTCTGTTAATCTGTTAAGATATATGTTCGCAAGGTGTTGCAGTGCGCCCAATCCTTTTCCGTGCTTGCCGATTAGCTTTCCGATTTCTTCGCTGTGACACGTTGCAATGAATGTTTTACCGCGACTTGCTATTTCGACAAAGTAATCGACACCGAAGCGTTTGAAAATTTCTTCCAGAAATTCTCTGAGCTTTCTTTCATAGTACTTGTTTGTTATCGTGATTTCTACTACCGCATCTCTTGCAAAAAGTCCAAATATCCCATGAGTTCCTTTGTCGATAACGTTTATTTCGTACTCTCCGTCCAGAACGTCGTGTTCGGTTCTGAACTGCTGAAGTATCTCATCAACACTTTTTCCTACGTAGTTTATCGTCTTCAAGTCACCCACCCCTTTGTCTTACTGCGTACTTTCTCTCATGTTTATTTTTTGGTTTATGCCTTCTTTTTCTGGACTCCCCAGAGTTCGTGATGAGTAATGCCTTTAATCTTGTACCTCTTGTAGATGTAGTAAGTTATACCAAGCTGAATTATTGAGTTCATAGTCCAGTACAAGAATATACCGCTTGGTAAACTTATGAAGAAGAATGGGAATATGGCCCCCATGAGTATTTGTTGCCATGCTGTCCTGCTGTCTTGACTTGTGATAAGTGCAAGGTAGTAACTTGTAATTATCGTTATCACAAGGAACAGCCAGTTATTTGCCCATCCACCAGTGGAAAGGTCTTTCCAGATCAAGAAACCTGGGGATACGGAGAAGAGTTCCTGGTAGCTTTGAATTACTCCGTAAAGTAGCATAAAGATCGGTAGTTGGATAAGTAACATCAAACAACCACTTGAGGGGTTAATTTTGTTTTCCTTGTAAAGCTTCATTAACTCTTCTTGCTGCTTTTGTGGATCTTTGTACTTCTTCTTGATAGCTTCAACGGCTGGCTGTAGTTTTCTCATCTGAATCATCTGTTTGGTCTGCGCGTGGTAGAAGGGATAAAGTACTAGCCTGACTATAATGGTGAATATGATAATCGTTAGACCAAAGTTTTTTGTGAACGAGTTTATCCAGCTGAAGAACTCGTTGAGGCCATCGGATATAAAACTGTACCAGTTTCCAACACCTGGAATAGTTTTTACAAGCGTTGCCAGCCTTTCGTAGTCTTCTTTGAAAACATGTTTCACAACGACTTTCTTGTAAGGTCCCATGTAAACTGTGAAGTTGAAGTCTTTTCCGACAACATGTGTCTGATCCAATTTACCTGAGAATTTAACGATCGATGAATAATCCCTATCAGGTCTAAATGAGACGAAGAAATTTACCGCTGAGCGAATCGTTGATTTGTCCCAAATTAATGGTAGTGCTACTTTAATTTCCTCTGGAGAGTGAATCTCTACATCGAAAGTGTAAGTGTAAAACCTTTTGTCAAAAGAATAGACCTTTTCAATCCCGTTTTCGTAGTTGAAAATGACTTTTACACTCTCATAGGAATCTTTCGAATCTTTTGATCGTTCTGCGTACTGAATATGGTACGTTGGTGTCGCGACTGAGAGTTTTTCGCCTTGTGAGTCAAACAGATCGAAGCCATCGTTGTCGTTTACGTAAAACAGGTATGCTCTGCCGAGCATATGTGAAACCTTTTGCAAATTACCATCCTTACCTAATTCTACCTGAAGATATTTCGACGTGATGACAATAGAATCAACACGTTCTTCAACAAAGAATCCAGCAAAACCAGTCAACCCCACTATCATCGTTATTAACAACAAAAAAATGACGGTTAGTTTTCTCAATTCGACCGCCTCCTTTGGATGCTATTTATTTTTTGATGTTCTTTCGAAGCGTTCTTTTGGTGTACATGGAATACTGAGAACTCTTCAGGGACAGGATCGTATCCACCTTTTGAGAGAGGATTACATCGGAGAATGCGCCAGAAACCCAGGAGGAGTCCCTTGAAAACACCAAACCTTTCCACAGCTTGATACGTGTATGTGGAACAAGTTGGTTCAAACCTGCATGTCGGAGGTTTTAGAGGAGAAATGTAATTTTGGTAAAATCTAATAACTGCCAGTATTGCTTTCCGCATCAATTAACCTCTCAAAGTTCTCCAAAAGTGATTCACAAACGCTTTTGTAACTGCTGTTTTCAAATTTTTCAGACAAGGCTCTCCTCGCTATAACGATAAAATCGTACCCTTTTGGAATAATATCTTTGTTCAGCCTAAAGCATTCACGGATCCATCTTCTCAATTTGTTTCTGCGGTTCGCCTTTCCAAATTTCCGTTTAACGATAATAGCCAATCTGCTGTAATCAAGTCCGTTTTTCTTGTAAAGGACTACAAAATTCTCACTCTGAATTGCCTTTCCGAATCTAAAAACGAGGGATATATCCCTCCTGAGTCTCAGGCGCTCTCTCTTTCTGAACGTATACCTTTTCAGACCGTGAGTCTCCATCTACCTGTTCTTCTTCTGTTCTTCAAAACTCTTCTTCCACCAGGCGTGGACTTTCTTGCAAGGAATCCATGTGTTCTTTTCCTCTTAATGCGAGACGGTTGGTAAGTTCTCTTCATAGCACTTCCTCCTCTTCTTTCTATAGTAGGTCTAATTCCGATTATACCAAATCTTTCTGTTTATTCAACACGTGATTTTTTGATTTATTTCACTTAATATAAACAAAAAACTGGTGGCCAGGGACGGAATCGAACCGTCGACACGTGGATTTTCAGTCCACTGCTCTACCAACTGAGCTACCTGGCCACCTTTAAGTTTTTATATAATCATTTCGATTCATTTTTTCCACCTGGTGGGTGCGGCAGGACTTGAACCTACGACCTTCTGCTCGTAAGGCAGACGCTCTCCCTCTGAGCTACGCACCCAACCAATCCTGTTTAAAAACTGGCGCCCCCAACGGGATTCGAACCCGTGCCGCTGGCTTGAAAGGCCAGTGTCCTAGACCGCTAGACGATGGGGGCGTTCATTTGACAACTTCACTTTTTTCACGTGATTTGTCCGTGAAATCAGTGACCGTTACCAATAATACCAAAGAAAAAATTTTTGTCAAGTGGGTTTGAATATGTTCGTATGAAAAGAAAAGGTTAACATTTTGTATCGGATAGCTGAGAAAATATTCTTTGCTTTCTTTTTTGACGTTTCAAGAGACGGACCTGTGGTATAATGAAATTAAGTTTGTAACTGTGCTATGGAAGGGAGGTATTGGATGTGTTTAGAGTGTTGTTCTCCAAGCTAAGACCAAAATCAAGACCAGCACTTGCCAGTGATGCTTTTCGAAAAGGTGATCTGGAAACTCACAGAAAACTCCACTCACCAGAACAGATAGGAAAAGAACCATGGCACAAAACTGAGCAAGGCAAGTACATTGGCCAAGCCGTTTACGGGGCAAGTGATGGTATCGTGACAACGTTTGCCGCAATTTCCGGAATAGCGGGAGCTAACCTGAATCCGAAAATCGCCATTATCGTTGGTTTGGCGAACCTTTTTGCGGATGGTATTTCTATGGCAATAGGCGATTATCTTTCAGAGAAATCGGAGAAGGACTACATAAGATACGAGAAAGAACGTGAGATGTGGGAAGTTGAACACATGCCAGAAGCCGAAAAGCTGGAAGTTAAAGAGATCTACAAGAGAAAAGGTCTAAGTGGTGAGAAGTTGGAAAATCTTGTGGATGCAATTACGAGTAATAAGGAGATCTGGGTAGATACGATGTTGCATGAAGAACTAGGGCTCTTTGAGGACGACACTAATCCTCTGAAAAGTGCCGTTGTGACGTTTTTGTCTTTTGTCATCGCTGGTTTCATGCCGTTGATTGCGTATGTATTTGCTTCGCAATCCCAGATTTTGGCGCAAAATCAGTTCTTGGCATCGTGTATCATAACCGCTGCAACTTTGTTCTTTGTTGGGGCGCTTCGCCAAATTGTTACCGGTGTAAAGTGGTACAAAGGCGGTATCGAAATGCTATTTGTGGGTGGTCTTTCGGCAGCGGTTGCGTATCTGATAGGTTGGGTGTTGGAGAAGATCGTTCATATTACTACACTATAAAACGCTGAATACTAAACATTAATCACATAAGGTGAGTGGTTAGCGTGAACCTGAAAGATTTAATAGTGCTTTATCCTTTGATTTTTTTAGCTGGATTTGTCGATTCTATCGCCGGGGGTGGAGGGCTCATTTCCCTTCCAGCTTACCTTTTTATAGGCCTTCCGAGTCACAATGCACTCGCAACGAACAAACTTTCGTCAACGATTGGAACGATTTTCAGCACGTTGAGGTATGCAAAAGGTAGAGCCATAGTTTACGTTGTTGCTGTTCCTTCTGTTATTGGTTCACTCATAGGCTCACATATCGGCGCAAGGCTTGCTCTTGTACTAAGTGATAGCGTTTTGAAAGTTATCTTGGCTTTCTTAATACCTTTTGCGGCTGTGGTTGTGCTTTTAGCAAATCCGAAGAGATCTGCAACGTATGAAGTAGAAAATATTTCCAAAATCCGCACCATTTTAATTTCTGGACTCATTGGCCTAACCATAGGAATGTACGACGGCTTCTTTGGACCGGGGACTGGCACATTTTTGATAATACTCTACGTTAGTGTATTATCCCTGGATCATATAAGTGCATCGGGGACTGCGAAGATAGTGAACTTGGCTTCCAACGTTGGTGCGCTTTTGACTTTCATTGTCGGTGGCAAGGTCATGTATTCTATAGGGTTGCCTGCAGCGCTCTTTGGAATTGCTGGTAATTGGATTGGTTCAGGTCTTGCGTTGAAAAAAGGGGCAAAGATTATCAAACCTGTCATAATAGTTGTTCTTATAATTCTATTCACCAAGGTCCTAATGGATTTAGTTTGATTGATATCCAAGGGGTGAGATTTATGGGTGATATGTTGGTGAAATTGTACGAATTGCCAGAACTTGAAAGTGCATTGGAAGAAGTGAGGAAACACGGAATAATCATCAAGCGTCCCATAGGCCCTGAGAAATATTTTGTCGTTGAATGGGTTAGGGAAAAGTTTGGTAATCACTGGGCAAGTGAAACCGATATGACGTTTTCTAACAAGCCCATCTCGTCCTTCATAGCTATAGATGAGAAGACAAACAAAATTGTTGGGTTTGCCTGCTACGATGCTACAGTCCGCGGCTTTTTTGGACCAACAGGAGTAGACGAAGCCTACCGAGGTAAAGGAGTAGGCAAAGCACTTCTGCTTGCCTGTTTGCACGATATGTTGAATGTAGGGTACGGATACGCTATTATCGGTGACCCAGGACCAGTAGAATATTATAAAAAGACCGTAAATGCGATAGAAATCGAAGGCTCTTACCCAGGGGTCTACAAATACATGGTCCGGGAAATTTGAATTCGAATTTTCTATACCTACACAAGTCCCCTTATGGCAAAGCGTAAGGATTTTTCGATGTTTTTCATTTTCTCACATATGATAACGTTACCATGTTTTCGTGAAATTCAACGAATATAGGCCAAATGAACAGATAAATAGCGATTCAAACCTTAAAGGCGAGATTTTCCGTTCTTTTTAGTGTATACGAGTTTTTGTTTTTAAGGTTGTATTTGTGGTTAAATATATATGATAACGTTACCACATATTTTCACAACCAGCTAAACAAACGGTACGCAACGGTAATTTGGTATTCGGAAACAGTTTCTTAGTTCTCAACCTTCCAAGGGGGTGGTGTGGATGAAAAGGGTATTTCTAGTGCTCTGGTTGGTAAGTATTTTTGCGGTTGTTTTTGCGGCACCGTACAACACAACGATTAAAGTGCTTGCTTGGGATGATGCACTTACACAGGCGCTCAAGAGTGGTATACCAGATTTTGAGAAGGCGACAGGGATTAAAGTTATTCTTGAGCTGATACCATCTGGTAACTTGCTCCAAAAGATAGGCGTAAGTGTGAGTGTCGACAAGACGGACTACGATTTGGTAACGGTAGACGAGCCATTCATACCAGCACTTGCTCATCTTATGTTACCATTTGACCGCTGGAGCATGGGAAAGATATACAAGAAGCCAAACCTTAGTGTGTTTGCACCTAATGCGTTCGAAGCAGCTCAATGGGGCGGAGTTTTTGTAGGGATGCCAATCAACGCAAACGTCTACATCTGGATAACTAGGAAAGATTTAGTTAACGATCCGAAGTACAGAAACGAGTTTAAATCAAAGTACGGATACGACCTTGGTGTACCAAAGACGTTTAAAGAACTCAGAGACATGGCTGAGTTTTTCCATTCGAAAGGTATCTACGGTTTTGCACCGTTTACAAAGCAAACTGAAGGCTCTACCGCAGAAGCGATATTCATGTTTGAATCATTTGGAACGAGTCCTTTAACCGTCCAAGGCGGCAAGGTTATCGTCTCACTTGACGAGAAGAAGGCAGTGGAAGCGATCAACTTCTACAAGGAGTTGTTAAAATTCTCACCTCCGGGTGCACTTGATATGGGACATTCCGAACGTATTGCAGCGTTCAATCAAGGAAAGGTCTTCACCATGTTCCAGTGGCCAGCACTTGTTCCTCAACATGAGGATCCGAACAACTCACTTGTAGCTGGTAAAATCATCTATTCAGCACCACCAGTTGGTCCAGCAAAGGGCGCTGCTATCCGAGGATGCTGGGTGTTAGCTATGCCAAATGCTTCGAAAAATAAAGAGGCAGCAGCAGAATTTGCATATTGGTGGGCTTCGTATGAGACTGGGCAAAACCTCATACCGAAAGGGTTTACACCGGCAAGGTCCGACTTGCTCTTAAATCCAACTTACAACAAAGAAAGACCATGGTTCAAAGCTATTTTCGATTCCATGAAAAATGCAGTGGCAAGACCAAGGTTTACAAAGTATCCTGAGGCTTCCCAGATAATAAGAAATTACTGGTTAGCTGCTATCAGCGGAAAGATGAGTCCAGAAGAAGCAGTAAGGAAGATGAAAGATGAACTCAACGAGCTTGTCGGGAAGTAAAAAGGTTAAGAATTTCGGGGGCGCAAGCCCCCATTGGTTCTTCCTAACTCCTGCCTTAGTGATTGTGTTTGCAATTTTGATATTTCCGGTAATATACTCTCTGTATATGTCAACATTTGACTGGCACTTATTTTACAGTGCCGAAAGGAAATTTATCGGTCTGGGAAATTTCTTCCAACTATTCAAAGATAGAGAGTTTTTACATTCGTTGTGGCTGCAGTTCGGTTTTGTTGTTATTGCTCTGCCAATAGAAACGGTAATAGGTTTTTTCGTGGCACTTTTGCTAAATCGAGATGGTAAGTTCTACGCTGTAGTAAGGTCTTTGCTATTGCTACCGGTTTTCATACTCCCTGTCATCTCCGGCTTAACCTGGCGACTGCTCTTGCAACCGGAGTACGGTATGGTTAGTTTCTTTCTTGAAAAGCTCGGGTTTGGTATAAAGGCATGGCTTGCAGAACCTGATTTTGCCTATGGTATGGTGATAGTCCAGGATGTCTGGCGCATGTGGCCATTTATGTTCATGTTCATATACGCTGGATTGACCGGACTGCCAAGGGAGATCATAGAAGCTGCCGAAATTGACGGGGCTTCGTTCTGGACAAAGGTCTTTAAGGTTATTTTACCTCAGCTCAGACCGACAATTGCAACGGCATTCCTGCTCAGGTTAGTTGACGCATTGAGAATCTTCTCAGAAGTTTATGTGATGACCGGTGGAGGTCCTGGGAACGCAACTATGCTGCTGTCTCTCTACATCAATAAACAAGCGTTTGAGTTTTTTAACATCGGCTACGCAGCGTCGATGGGTGTTGTCTTACTGATTTTGGCCCTATTTTTGTCTTTCTTCATTGTTAGAGGGAACGTGAAGTTTGAAGGTGAGCGTGGATGAAAACGAATCAGAGTGTAAAGAGATTAAGGAAAAAACTTATTCCATTTTTGATTCTTATCGTCTCGTTATTCGTCTTAATGATTGAATTAATGCCTATAATGGTTGTCGTTACCAGCGGATTTAAAAGGGATATCGATATCTGGGCACGCGGTCCGTTTTACTTCAAACCAACACTGGAAAGCTACAAGCAGGTACTGTCAAACAGAGATTTTCTGCTAAGCTTGAAAAACAGCTTGGTTGTTGGTTTAATTTCAACTGCGATTTCTATCATCGTTGGTTCAATGGCTTCTTATGGACTAACTCGATATGTGTTCAAATTCAAAGAGATAATCGCTTACACGTTTCTTGGTTTTAGAATGATTCCTCAAATTTCGCTTGTCATCCCGCTTTACGTGATGTTCAACTACCTTAAATTGAGAGATACACTAACGGGAATAGTCTTGGCGCACGTCAGCTTCAATATTCCGTACGTTGTATGGTTACTTCTGCCTTTCTTTGCAGCAGTGCCCCGTGATTATGAGGAAGCAGCAAGAGTTGATGGGGCTACGGAAAACCAAGTTTTCTGGCGGATTTTCTTTCCTCTCGTGTCGCCAGGACTCGTAGTGGCAAGTGTCTTTGCATTTTTGATGTCATGGAACGAGTTTTTGTACGCGCTCATTTTGACATCAGTGAACGCAAGAACAGCACCTGTCGCTGTTAATGGGTTGCTTGGTCAGTATGCGCCAAAGTGGGGGCAATTAACAGCTGCAGGCACAATTATGTTAATTCCTGTTTTTGTGATAACTCTAACTCTTCAGAAGTACATCATAAAGGGGCTTATATCAGGGGGGATTAAGGGATGAGCAAAAGTTCCGAGAAAGTTAGGAACGAAAACGGCAAAGAAAAGGTTCCCTTCATAACAAAGTTTTTCTTTGGTTTTGGCGATGTTTACGGAGGTGGTGTATTCAACATCATTAACTTTTTCTATGCGATTTTCTTGACTGATGTAGTTAAAATACCTCCGGCCTATGCATCAATTATATTCCTGGTCGGTAAGATTTGGGATGCCGTGACGGATCCGATCATGGGATATATAAGTGACAGGACTAAATCGCGGTGGGGAAGGCGCAGGCCGTACTTCTTATTCGGCGTACCGTTTATCTTCCTTTCTTTTGTTATGGTTTGGTATCCAGTGTCTTTTGAGAGCACCTTTGCAAGGTTTCTATATGCACTATTTTCATACATGTTCCTCAATACAGTCGTAACGATGGTTCTTATACCATATACCGCAATGAGCGCAGAAATCACGCTTGATTACAATGAAAGAACAGCGATAAATTCGCTAAGATTAACGTTTTCGCTACTTTCGTCATTGCTGTGCGCAGTTCTACCGATGATGATTGTTAAAAGTGCAGGCGATCCAAGGAAAGGGTATTTAACGATGTCGATCATCTTTGGAACGTTCTTCGCATTACCGTACCTTGGTGTTTTCGCATTCACAAAAGAAAAGAACTTCAAGCCTGCTACAACCAAGTTGAACTTCAAGGAACTGATTATTGAACCACTCAAGATAAAGACGTTCAGGCTCTATCTTGGTATGTTCCTTTTTGCCTATCTTGCTATAGACACCGTTTCTGTTATATTCCCATACTATATGAAATACTACATCGGTAAACCGTATTTCGTTTCAGCGGTTTTGGGTGTGTTGCTTATAACAGAAATCATCTTCGTTCCTGTGTACGCTATGATTGCAAGAAAGAAAAGTAAGAATTTCGCATATATTGTAGGTGCTTTAGTTTGGATGGTTGGTGCTACATTAACGTTCTTTTTCAGACCTGAATGGCCATCTCGGATGCTGTTAGCTGTAGCTGCGCTCATAGGCGCCGGTGTTTCCGCAGTTGCCGTTATGCCACACACGATACTTGGAGATGTTACAGACGTAGCCGAATTGAAGTTCGGTGAAAGAAGAGAAGGAAATATTTCTTCAATGGCAACGTTCTTGAGAAAGGTAGCATCTGCACTCGTTCAAGCAGTTATTTTATTGATACTTGGCTTAGTGGGGTACGTAAATCCCAAAGGGAACGAGATTCCCCAGCAACCTGAAAGTGTTATTTTAGCCATTCGGTTGATAGTCTTTGTGGGACCTATACTCTTACTTTTGGTTGGACTTTACTCCGCATTGAAGTATCCGCTCAGACCTGAAGTGCATAAAACTTTGGTTAAATTGCTCGAAGCTAAAAGGCAGGGTGAAGATGTTGACAAGCATGTCTTGAAAGAACTGCAAAAAGAATTGATTTAGATGACAGTTGAGTTTCGATAAAGGAGAGGGTGTCTATAAAGGCATTGAGTTTACCGGTCCTCGTAGTTGTATGGGGAAGTTATTATATAGCGAATAAATTAGCATTGTCTATGTTTGGTGTCGTTTTCAACGGTGTTTTCATAAGAACGTTTGTACTTTTTTCGATGTTGTTAGTTGGGACTTTTACCGGGAAAATCAAGGAAATACTCAGAGTAGGGTACATTTTTCCAAGGCTTGTTCTGATAGGTCTACTTGGCTTTGCGCTCGATATCACAGCTTTCCTTGGTTTTAAATATTCAACAGCGTCCAAAGGAGCCGTTCTGTTGAGAACTGATGTTCTTTTTTCCACCGTTATTTCCATCTTTCTTGGTGAATTACCAAGCTTTGTGGATATCCTTTCAATGGTATTGATGCTCTTTGGAGTTGTACTTGTTTCAGGCAGTACGGATTTAATAAAATTCAGCTACGGAGATATCTTTTTTCTGCTCAGTGCGTTTTTCATAAGTTTAAACGCCTTTGTTATTCGCAGTGTACAAGAAGACAAGAGAAATCCAGGTTCGGATTTTGTTATTGCGTTCTACAACAACTTCTTTACACTTGTCTTCTTTTGCCTCTTTTCGATAAACTCGTTGGTCCGAGAGCTAACCAGAAATTTCACTTTGCTGGGTGCAAACATTGAAACCGCCGGACTTGTTATGGGTGGTATTTTCCAGTACCTGATATATGTTGTCTATTACAGGAATTTGAGGATCTTCCCGGTATGGCTTGTGAGGACTGTGCTCCTGCTCATGCCTGCGTACGTGATTTTTGTGATGTCCTTCTTTGGTGAGTCCGTAACAGCAAAGCAATTGGTAGGTGTTCTGGTGATACTCTTCGGTGGTTTTCTGCTTACTATGAGTAATTATTTCAGCAAAGGCAGAGAAAAGAGGTGACGAGGATGTTTGGAACAGGTCAATTTCAGCTTTACAATCCTGTTAGAGTTATTTATGGCAAAGGTGAGCTGAAAAGGTCTGCTGAGATATTTGGCGTATCGAATGTACTTGTTATATGCGACCCTTATGTGAGCTCAAACGAATACTTCAAAGAGGTGATGACAGGATTTAACTCCGTTTTTATTTACAACAAGATAATTCCAAATCCTCCCTGTGAATTAATCGATGAAATTATAGAGTCGGTATACGAGCATTCAAAAGGTGCCCCCAAATTTGAGGGAGTGATAGGGATAGGTGGAGGAAGCACACTTGATACGGCAAAAGCGGTAAGTTCTTTGCTTGTCAGTGAAGGTAAATTGGCTGATTATGTTGAGGGAAAGAAGAAATTTGAGAAAAGGTTACCTTTGATGCTTATACCCACGACATCAGGTACAGGAAGTGAGGTAACAAACGTTGGGGTTTACACATTGAACGATATAAAAAAGCCAATGACAAGCCCAACGTTCTGGGCTGATATCGCACTGGTTGACCCTGTCTTAACCTACTCGATGCCGAAAAGAGTTGCTGCAACAACAGGCCTTGATGCACTTACCCATGCCATTGAAAGCTACTGGGCTACTAGTACACAACCTTACACGGAAGGTCTTGCTCTGAGATCAGCGAAGATGATATTTGAAAGTTACGAAGCCTCACTTAACGGTGAAGAGTGGGCAAAAGACGAGATGGCGATTGCGGCAACAATAGCAGGTATAGCGTTCAGTCAAACAAGAACAACGGCGGCACACGCAATAAGTTTCCCGATTACGAGTTTTTACAACGTAGAACACGGACTTGCATGTGCTTTAACGTTGCCTACTTTAATTCACTGGACTTACAAGTTCATCTCAGAAAAGATGGATGATTTTGTCCGATACGTTGGATTTAAAGATGTTGAGGAACTCGCAAAGAGAATTGAGCATATGATGGAATACTCAGGTTTTTCATTGAAACTGCATGACTATGGTGTAAAAGAAGACGAGCTTGAGAAAATAGCAAAAGTTTCGGTTGAAGCAAATATTATAAACCTAACACCAGGGAATCCGAAATACGAAGACGTCTTGGAGATTTTGAAAACCATATATTAATTGCGCTTGGTAGCGTATTGAAGGAGGGATTCATCTTGAACGTTCACCTGCTGGATTTAACACCTGAGGAGGTCAGGTTTTTGAAAAGGAAGGCCACACAGATAAGGATTATTACTCTTGAGATGATAGGTCACCTTGGCGTGGGACATGTTGGCGGTTCTCTGTCAATAGCCGAGGTATTGGCCGTGCTTTATTACAAGGTTATGAGAATCGATCCCAAAAACCCCAAATGGGATGAACGCGATAGGTTCGTGTTGTCAAAAGGACATGCTGGTCCAGCGCTTTATTCTGTTCTGGCTGACCTTGGGTACTTTCCATACGACTGGATATATACATTAAATAAACCAAATACGAATCTTCCGAGCCACTGCGATAGGCTTAAGACTCCCGGTGTGGATATGACTGCTGGTTCACTTGGACAGGGCTTGTCAGCGGCGGTTGGCATGGCACTTGGGGCAAAGATTAGAAAAATGGACATCCGTGTTTTCGCACTTATAGGTGATGGAGAATCGCAGGAAGGTCAGATCTGGGAGGCAGCGATGTTCGCTTCCCATAACAAACTGAACAATTTAATCGCGTTCACTGACTATAACAAGATGCAGATAGATGGTTACATTCACGAGGTCAACAATCTCGAACCGCTGGCAGATAAATGGAGAGCGTTTAATTGGCATGTCGTAGAGGTTGATGGTCACAACGTTGAGCAGATATATAACGCCATTCGCGAAGGAATGGCTCAACAGGAAAAACCAACCATGATAATACTGCACACCATAAAAGGCAAGGGTGCGTTCTTTGCAGAAGGTAAGGTAGCGTCTCACAATATGCCGATTAAAGAAGAAGAACTGCGGATAGCGGTTGAAACTTTAAAGAAAGAGATGGAACAGTTCAAAGGGGCTGATACGAAATGAGCAATAAGAACATCGAGGCGAGGAAATTGCCATTACCAACGCAGGATGAAAGGGAAATCAGAGATGTATACGGTGAATTATTGCTTAGTTTGGCAGAGGAAGACGAACGGATAGTAGTTTTAAACGCAGATTTAGCAAGGTCAGACAGTACGTTAAAATTCAAAGAAAGGTTCCCCGATAGGTTCATCGATGTCGGAGTGGCCGAAGCTAACATGATGGGTATAGCTGCTGGTCTTGCGAATATGGGGTTAATCCCAATCGCACACAGCTTTACTCCGTTTGCTACAAGACGTGCGTATGACCAGATAACGATATCCATTGCTTACGCAGGATTACCTGTTAAGATAGTGGGAACAGACCCGGGAGTTACTGCGGAACTCAACGGAGGCACACACATGAGCTTTGAGGATGCAGGGATAATGAGAAATTTACCGAACATGGTTATAGTTGAACCAGCCGATACACACCAGCTGAGAAGTTTATTCAAACAGATCATCTACCATAATCGGCCAGTCTATACGAGACTTTACAGAAGAAGAAAAGACAGGTTCTTCAATGGCAACGAAAATTTCGAAATTGGAAAGATATTCACGATGAAAGATGGAAAAGATATAACAATAATTGCCTCTGGCTTGATGGTTGGACAATCGATAATTGCTACGAATATGCTCGAAGATGAAGGCATCAGCGTAAGGCTTTTGAACATGCACACGCTTAAGCCGGTTGATGAGGAAACTATTGTCAAAGCTGCTAAGGAAACGGGCCGAATTGTAGTTGCTGAGAACCACAGCATATTAAATGGCTGGGGAAGTGCGGTCTGCGAAGTGGTAACTGAATACTACCCCGTTCCAGTTGCGAGAATAGGGGTAAGGGACCATTTCGGGGAAGTTGGACTGACGGACTTTCTACTGGAAAAGTACAAGATGACGGCAAAAGATATCTACACTGCTGCTAAAAAGCTTTTAAATATTTAAAAAATGACTCTGTTGATGTTTCAGGGGTGAAAAAATATGATTGAAATCAGCGAAAATTCTCTTACGCTAAGAATAGGTAACTTTGAACTTGCCCATAGCGAAGATTTTCCCATATTTGCAGTGGGTCGAGGTGAGAATACGTACGAGATGTCGCACGGGAATTTCAATATTTCAAAGTACTATAATGAGAAAATACCTCTGAGAAAGTTCAAGGTGCTTTCGAAAAATGAAAATCAATGCGAGATACTGTTCTTTTCCCCAAGTGGTGAGGAACTGAAGAGCAAATTCAGTCTTATTGCTGATAAATTAACCATTGAGATTTTGTCGGCTTCAAAGAATTTGAACAGATTTTGGATTTACATACCTACTTATGAGAGTGAAGAGATATACGGATGTGGGGAACAGTACTCGTATCTGAATCTAAGAGGTAAGAGAGTTCCACTGTGGGTCTCAGAACAAGGCGTTGGGAGAAACAAAAGAGACATTATAACTCACTTTGCAAATTTTAAGGACGATGCGGGCGGAGATTGGCACACAACTTACTTCCCGCAACCAACGTTTGTTTCCAGCAGAAATTATTATTCGATAGTGCACAGCTATGCTTACAGCGAATTTGATTTCTCTCATAGGAACTTTCATGAGTTAGAAATACATGAGATACCTCAGAAAATCGAATTTGGTACTGGAAATTCGCTTATTGACACCGTCGTAAAGCTGACCAAGAGTATAGGTCTTCCAAATCCTCTGCCTGATTGGGTATACGATGGCGTGATTTTAGGACTCCAAGGTGGGCGAGATGTAGTTGTTCCCAAAATCATGCGCGCACTTGAGAAGGGATTGAAAATCACAGGTCTTTGGATTCAAGACTGGGAAGGCAAACGTATCACAACGTTTGGAAAACAACTGATGTGGAACTGGGTTTACGATGAGAATATGTATCCCAATTTACCAGAGATGATAGACCAGCTTAGAGATATGGGAATCAGAACACTTGGCTACATAAACACATTCCTGGCTTTAGAAGGTTCGCTTTACCAAGAGGCTTCGAAAAAAGGATACCTTGTTAGAAAACCAAACGGGGAAGAATACCATGTTGTTGTAACCACGTTCCCTGCAGCACTTGTCGATTTTACAAACCCAGAAGCCAGAGAATGGATAAAAAAAGTTATTAAATCAAACATGATAGGAATTGGACTTTCTGGGTGGATGGCTGACTTTGGAGAGTATCTACCAACCGACGCGGTGTTGTACGATGGAACACCAGCAGAGCTATATCACAATAGGTACCCCGTGGATTGGGCGAAGATTAATGCAGAAGCTGTCGAAGAGGCCGGAAAAATGGGCGAAGTTGTGTTTTTCATGAGGGCAGGTAATCTTCACAGTGCAAGATATTCAACCCTTTTCTGGCACGGAGACCAACTTGTGAATTGGTCAAAAGACGACGGATTACCGTCTGTAATTGTTGCAGCACTCTCTATGACCATGTCTGGTATTGGACTTACGCATTCAGATATTGGCGGTTACACTACATTGGCGAAAAACGTGCCCGATATCGTCGTCACTAAGCGCACGAAAGAGCTCTTCATGAGATGGGCAGAGCAGTCGACGTTCACGCCGGTTATGAGAACCCATGAGGGTAACTGGCCGGATGAGAACTGGCAGTTCGATTCCGATGAAGAAACTTTAAAGCACTTTGCCAGGATGAGCATGGTGCATTATGCATTGAAACCTTACATAAAACAGCTTGTCGAAAAGTACGCTTATGAAGGAAAGCCTATAATAATGCCACTGAACTTGAGGTACAGAATCGAAAACACAGAAGAGTTGAAATATCAGTACCTATTCGGGGAAGACCTGCTGGTAGCTCCGGTTATAGAAAGTGGGCAGGATACAAAGAAGGTCTTCATTCCAGATGATGAATGGGTGCACTTGTGGAGCGGCAAAAGATATACCGGTGGTACTTACGAAATAGAGGCTCCAATTGGATATCCTCCAGTTTTTTACCTGGCTGATTCTGAATGGAAAGATGTTTTTGAAAAAGCAGGTGATATGAAGTGATGCAAGCAAAAAGAAAGCTCAAGGTGGGCCTTGTTGGTCTCATTCAGTTAAATTACAGAGGAAATAAGCAAGAAGTATATAACAAAAGCGTAGAAGGCTTG
Organism: Fervidobacterium changbaicum; assembly: GCF_004117075.1. Classification (NCBI taxonomy): domain Bacteria; kingdom Thermotogati; phylum Thermotogota; class Thermotogae; order Thermotogales; family Fervidobacteriaceae; genus Fervidobacterium; species Fervidobacterium changbaicum. Next base: position 773,458 of record NZ_CP026721.1, on the reverse strand, counting down.
AATAAACTGTCACAAGAACTTGGGTTTGAATTCTACTGGCGCAAAGATTTTGTTGTAACGAAGAAAGATGCTGCTGAGGCACTTAGAGAAATTGAGGACCAAGGTGTAGATTTCTTGCTAGTACAGTCTACATCGTTCTCGTCAGGATATTTAATACAAACATTGGCTCAAACAAAGGCTTACCTTGGTCTTTGGGCAGTTCCAGAGATAACCAAGTCTGGTCCGCTGCCACTTAATTCGTTCTGCAATATGAATTTAAACATGAGCATCATGGATAGGTTCATGCCTTATTTAAGCAAGGATGCTAAGTGGTTCTATGGATTTGTAGAAGATGAGCTTTTCAGAAGAAGATTTGAAGTATCGATAAGGGCACTCAGGGCCATAGTTAATGTGAAAGGCTCAAATTATGCACTCGTTGGTGGACGTGCACCGGGTTTTGACAACCTATTCTACGATCCGAGGATATTATTTTCCAAATTCGGTGTCTCTGTTGATGAGATAGAGTTTGGGGATTTGAAAAAACTGTTCTTTGAGCAGAGTGAAAGTAAAGTCAGGGAGGTCGAAAAAGAAATCCGTGAAAAGTACGTGATTGCGGATACGTTCACGGAGGGTTTCGTAGAAAAGATGGCGAGGCTTGTCAGTTCGGTGAGGGAACTTGTTCAGAAAGGCAACTACGATGGGCTTGCCATCAGCTGCTGGCCAAGGTTTAGGAGTGAGCTTGGGATGGTTCCCTGCGGAGCATACGCTTTCCTTTCTGACGAAGGGCATACGACCGTCTGCGAAGGAGATGTTGTCAGTCTGCTAAGTATGAAAATGCTTGAATACATATCAGGTTATCCTGCGATATTGATGGACTTATCGAGCTTTGACATGTCGGATAACAGTATATTCTTGTGGCACTGCGGGATTGGAAGCAAATACTATAGCAGCGCACCCTTGGTTCTGGAAAGGCACTTCAATCCAGGACCGTACATAGAAGGCAAAGGATGGTTGGAGATGGCACCGGTATCGAGTATGAAATTTTCAAAAATGGCGGCCACGATAGCAAGGATTGGGAACAATCTGTCTGAGTACTTCGTCTTGACAGGTGAGTTTATAGACGACGAAAGCAAGCCGGATTACTTTGGGAGTAGGGGCTGGCTTGGAAAGGTGAAGTACTTTGGTGAAGAGATTAATGCGCTGGATTTGATGAACACGTTGCTTGTTAGGAAATTGGAGCACCACTTTCCAGTTGTGAAAGGGATTTGGGATAGTGAAGTTATTGAAGTTATGAACTGGTTTGGACTTGCTGGCGTAAAGAAAGTTCCATACAAAGACTATTATCAGAACTATAAACTCTTGGATTAATGAAATTCAGAGGAGGAATATAAAATGGATGAAAAGAGGATAGTTATCGGTTCTGATAAATCGGGTTTCAACCTCAAAGAAGCTGTGAAGAAACACCTTCAGGAAAAAGGATACGAAGTAGAAGACGTAGGAACATTAGATCCTGAGAACTGGCTTCCATACTATGTTGTTGCACCACGAGTAGCTAAGAAAATACAATCTGGTGAATACAAAAGGGGCATCTTGATTTGTGGCACAGGTGCTGGTATGTCCATCGTTGCCAATAAGTTCAAAGGTATATACGCTGTTGCTGTTGAAGGTAGTTATACCGGAAAGATGGCAAAAGTGGTTAATAACGCAAATGTATTAACGATGGGTGGTTGGGTGATAGCTCCCGAGCAAGCGTGTGACATTGTGGACAAATGGCTTGAGGCTTCCTTTACCGAAGGGTTCCCGGAATGGCGTCAAGAGTTTCTCAGAAACGCGTATAAAGAGGTTCAGAAAATAGAGGAGGAGAATTTCAGGTAATGGTGAAAAGAAAAAGATTCGCAACTATAAAAGATGTAGCAGAAGCATCAGGCTTTTCGATAAATACCGTATCGCGAGCGTTAAGTGGTCGTGGGTATGTAAAAAAAGAAACGAAAGAGAAAATACTCAAGGTTGCGGCAGAGTTAGGATACACAAGGGACTGTACCGCAAGTGCGCTCAGAACAAGGAAGACGCATTTAATAGGTGTTGTCGTTGTTGATAACACCAATCCTTTTTACGCGGAAGTAATAAAAGGAATAGAACTCGAAGCTCGGAACTACGGATACACCATATTACTTGTGAACACAGATCGAAGCTACGAAAACGAAGAAAGAGCGATAAACACATTACTACAAAGGCGAGTTGATGGTTTGATTATCACCGCGGTACAAACAAAGATAGACGACATTATAAGATTAGTTCAGCAAGGGATACCAAACGTTGTAATAGGAGCAAGGTTTGAAAAGATACAAACAAACTACGTTTGCAGCGACGATGAACGCGGTGGATATATAGCTATGAAATATCTTTTAGACACAGGGCACAAAAACATTCTTTTTTTGAATGCGCAAAAACATAAATATGCCTCGCGGGTAAGGGAAGAAGGTGTGAGAAGGGCTTTAGAAGAATTTAAATCGGAGATGTCAGAAGGACAGATAAACTTAGAAGTGATATACTCAAACGAAGGTTTCGAAAGCGCATACGAAACTTTCAAAACGTTCGTTATCAGGAAAGGTCAAAAGTTCAACTACGATGCACTGCTGTGCTACAACGACATCTTTGCTTATGCAGCTATCAAAACACTGAAAGAACTCGGATTCAAAGTCCCTGACGATGTTTCAGTCGTTGGTTTTGATGACATAAGCTTTTCCTCAATAATTGAACCACCTTTGACCACAGTGGCTACCGACAAACTCAAGCTTGGTTCGGAAGCATTTAAGAGTTTGATAAAAAACATGGAAACAGGTTCGGTTTCTCAAATTATTCTGCCTGTTGAATTGAAGTTAAGGAACTCTACTTTGAATCGCATACCACAAGATCTGTAACAACTATCTCTTCAATTTGTGTTAAAATATTATCAGGGAAAAAATAATAGGCGAAAGGGTGGTATGGATATGTCTGACATTAGCACAATTATCAACAAAAAGGTTGATGAGTATTTTGATCAAATCTTGGAAGCTCTCAAGAAGGTTATAGCCATTAACTCCGTAATGGGTGAGCCGAAGGATGGAATGCCTTTTGGCGAAGGACCTGCAAAGGCTTTGGACGAAACATTAAAAATAGCTGAGGAGCTGGGCTTCAAAGGTGTAAACGTGGACAACTACGCTGGGCATGTTGAATATGGTGAAGGTGGCAAGCTTTATGCTATTCTTGGGCATCTTGACGTTGTTCCTGAAGGAGACAGAGAAAGATGGACGAATGATCCTTTTGAGCTTGTAATCCGTGATGGAAAGATGTACGGGAGAGGCGTATCAGATGACAAAGGTCCAAGTATCGGAGCACTTTTTGCATTAAAGATTGCTTCGGAACTGGTCGATAAACCAAAAAACAGAGTGAGAGTTATATTCGGAACAAATGAAGAAAACGGATCCCAGTGCTTGAAGTATTATTTTACGAAAGAACCATATCCGGACGCTGCCGTGACACCAGACGGTGACTTTCCAGCAGTTTTTGCTGAGAAAGGTATTGTTACTTACTCCATAAGGCGAAAGATTTCAAAACATTATTCCACAAAATTACTTGAGCTAAGGGCAGGAACAGCCGCTAACGTCGTTCCCGAAGAATGCGTTGCGGTAATTGGGACAGATAAGGTGAACGAAATAGCCTACCTTGTTTCTAATTATGTCAGCTCTTGCAAGTATGAATATGAGGTTATTGGTGATAGTATTATTGTGAAATCGCTCGGAAAATCTGCCCACGGTGCGCACCCAGAAGCTGGTATCAACGCGGCAGCTGGTATGCTGGAATTACTTTCAAGGATCGATTTCGGACCAGAAAATGAGACAATTAGGGTGTTGTACGAACGTCTTGGGAAAGATTACTACGGTATAGGTCTTGGCATATCTGGTCAGGACGATGTGAGCAAAAAGTTGACCTGTAACCTCGGGATTTTAAAACTGGAAGATGACACTATAACAGCAGTGATAAACATCAGACATCCGATATTCTTCAACGTCGATATGATAACAATGCAGATTAAAGAAGCTATGAAAGGTTTTGAAGTCGAGAGGATGAGCTATAGCAAACCGCTCTATGTGTCAAAAGATAGTGATTTCATGAGGCTTTTACTGAGAATATACCGTGAAGAAACAGGCGATATGAGCGAGCCAATTTCTATTGGTGGAGGAACTTACGCAAGGAGCGTTCCATACGGTGTTGCTTACGGTGCGGTCTTCCCGGGGGAAGATACGCACATGCATCAACCAGACGAATGTTGGTCTTTGGAATCGTTTAAAAAGTTCATACGAATATACACAAAGTTAATATACTGTTGGCTTAGTGAATGATAAATCAATAAGATAACATAACAAAGAATGAAAGGCAATTCCCCCTAAAAGGGGGGATTGCTTAAAGAAAGGGGTGAGCACATGAAAAGCTTTTCAATCAATTTGAAAATTTTATCAACATTAACTCTGACCTTGTGCATATTTATTTCAGTTCAACTGCACGGAATTGACTGGAGCAAACCGATGTTTGTTGGGAACTATCCCATTTCTAATTATGATCAATCAAAGCCAGAGAGTGCGTTTGGTTGTGTATTTGCTAAAGAAATATCTGTAAGAGTTGTGCAGAATACACTGGTGGCTGTAAATAAATTCAAAATTGACACCATAAATGCTGAACCAGGAGCGGGGCCATTTACCGATGTATCGCAAACTCATGCAGTTGACTTTAACAAAGATGGATATTCGGATATAATCGCTGTAACCTACGGTGGAAAGCTTGTTGTAAAAAGAAACACTATGTCTTCTACCGGAACTCTTGATTTTATTGACCATGTATCTTATGTGATTGGAAATTCGAGTTACAGCTGGATTCCGGGCAATGGAACTATGGTTATCGATGACTTCGACAACGATGGCAAAACTGATTTATTCTTGTACAATGCTCATTATCAAGCGGCTTTTATCAATAATGTGACCACAAACAAACCAACCACAGCGGATAAAGACAGAGACATAGCTATAAGACAAATTTCAAAAGATAATAAATTTTTGACTAACTGGACTGTTAGTGCAATGGCAAGCTTTGACTTTGATAAGGATGGTTTCAAGGATATCATATACGCTGATATGAGTGGAAGAGTGTGGTTTTGGAGAAACGATCCGAGAAGAGGTAAAGAGAGATTTTTCGACACCTCACAAATATTCTTACTATTTTCTGATCCAGGCATTGGTACAACTGCTTCTAACGGAGGTGCTGTACTGGACATTGCGGATTTAAATGGGGATGGGATACCGGACATAGTAGCAGGTAATACCGACAAGAGAGGTATATTCATATATTATGGTGAAAAGGTCAACGATCAGATAAAGTACGATCCTTCAAAAAAAGTTGCCATCGTGAAAACCGACGGAGATTTAGGAAGTGCCGCTATGGTGGATGGTTCAATCCCAAATTCCAAAAATCCAAAAAGCCTTCCATCTTTTGCTCCAACAATAATTAAAGTTACAGATGTGGATAGAGATGGTTATCCAGACATCTTCGTTGGAACGGATGCTTGGCGACAAAATGCAAATTTCGGTGGTTCGATATACTTGTTTAGAGGAAAAGACAGAGATTCAACTGGAAAACCGCGTTTTGTGAGTCTTGAACTTGTTAGGGGAAGCTATTCGAGTGAAAACAAACCTCCATTTGACTTTGATGCTGGGACTATAGGTGACCTTGATAACGATGGGATACCGGACTTTGTTGCAGCGGATGGGAACCATTCCGGAAACTTTTACAAAATTGTAACCAAGACTGTGAAAAAGTACGAAATCAATCCCGGAATACTTGTTAGTGACAAGCTGACGAATGTTGTAGATTACAAACTTCAGGATGGGACAGTAGTAAAAGGTATTCCAAGAAGTGTGCTACAAAATCACTTTGTGCAAGCCATGGAAGTTGAACTAGAATTTACCAACGATGGTCAAGGGACTGTTGAGTTGAGGTATTCTAAAACATATATTAACCGACCCGAACTTATCGATCCGAATAATTTTCCAAGAATGCTTGATCCAGTTCAGATAACCTCGGCTCAAACCGTGAAAGCCAGAGCAGTTCTCGAGACTCCATCACCAGACCCACAAATAATAATCGTTCTAAAACCAGCCAATGAGAACACTGCTCCCCATTTGAAAAGGATAACTTACAGAATTTGGACTGCACCGGCAAGAGTAGAGATTAAGGGGTTCAGATGGTTAAAAAGTGAGTTTTGAGATCACTTGAGAGTTGTAGGGGTGATAGTTTGAGAAAGGGTTCTTTGCTTGTTGAAGCTCTTGTAGCGATGATCATTATAACTTTCTCCATAGGTATAGCTATGGTAAGTTCGTTCAACTTGCTCCAAAAGTCGTACGAGAACCAGGCTCTTGTTGAGCTCGGTGATATTCTTCTTAACGAATGTGAGAAGATAATTACGCAGAACCAATCACAGATTTCTGACTCGTCAAAGCAAATCGAATACCATGGTAAAAAGTTCACGGTAACTATTACGCGAAAAACAGTAAATTACCGTGGCAAGTTCATACAAACTTCTGAACCGGCGGATACAACTCCTCTGAATATGTCCAGCCTAGCTAACACTGTTGTTGTAATCGTTAGGGTGACAGATTCAAAGGGCCGTTACATTGAGACAAGGGTGGTGCCGAAACAATGGTAATTTTTTCTAAATGTTCGCGCCGTTCCATTTTCCGCAGTGGATATACTTTAACTGAGATGATAATTGCTATGCTTATCATAGCTTTAATTTTGGGAATAGCAACCCCGATAGTTTATAATCTTGCGAAGAACCTTCCTGCAGAGGCTAAGCTGACATCTGTTTCCCAAAAATTGTTTTTCCTACTTTCCGATGCACGACGTGAAGGGTTCAACGGTAATTCTATTGTGTGTATCAAGTACGAAGATAGAGAGTTTCTTGCGTTTATAGACAACGATTTTGATGGTCAAACCGATAAGAAGGATAATAATGGTAAGGAAGAGTACATCGCACGATTTGATTTCCGCGACTCTGATTACTCAGGAATGATTTTTAAATTCAACGGAAGTGAAGTAACGAGAATTACAGATTTATACACGATAGATGGAATATTTGTAAAACATTTGTCAGGCTCTAATTTTGACGTATCGTACTCAAATTGTACCTTTGAATTCTCTCTTCAAGGGAAGTCAGTTTTTGTAAAAATCGAAGATTCTTATCCAAAGATAACCGAAAAATAAAAATCATGCTTCTTACTTGCGGAGGTACATGTGACTATGAAAAGAAAGGGTTATACATTTGTTGAAGTATTGATAAGTCTGGTTGTGATAACGATATTTTTCGGAATTCTCACCTTGATAGTGGACATGACTTTGAGGTCGTACAAAGTTTCGAAAGCTACGCTCCAGTCACTTTATGCAAATACCTATGTGAATTTTCTTTTCGACGTCATGGAAGGAGAACTAAAATGGGCTGGTAGTGGTTCATCTTTGCTTGTCAATCAACGGTATAAAGACGATCCTAACAAGAAACTTCAAAAGCCGAAGTTTACACTGGGAGTTGCAAGCAGCTACACTCGACCTGGGGAGAATTATAAACAGATAACTGATCATCTATGGTTGTACGATAGCATAGATATTGAAAAAACAGCTGACGGTTTCAGGATATATGTAACGTATGTGATAACTTATCCCGTTGTGCTGAAGAGAAATAACGACAATCCTCCCACTTATTCCCCACTCCAAAGTGGGTATTTGGGACCATCCGACTGGGCAATAATTACAAATGCGTTGTCACCTTCAAGTTCCGAGTACAGGCCTAGGTACGCGAAACTAAGGTATTATTTGAATGGTCAGGTTTTCAACGGTGGATATGTTAAACCGACGGATAAGTTTACTTTAAAAGAAATTAATCTTGCTGTTCAGTCTGTATCGACAGATTTAGACCTACTCTCTGAAGATAAGTTTGTATACCCTGTAGCGCGTTTCAAAAACGCTGTCTTTAACAACGGTTATGTTACGCGTTCATTCAGACAAGTCATAATTGAGTACGATTCCACTGAAAAGAAATTTACAATGACAAGATTCATGCCTGCATTGGATTTGACTAATAACTATTTTCCGATAACACTACTTGAGAACGTTGAGCAAGTCGAAGCTAGTCTGGTCTACAGATACAGAAATGAAGAAGGAGGGATTGAAGAAAGAAGGATAAGATTCGACAACATGGCAGATTGGAATACTTACAAAAACAGTCCTGCAATCCAAACAATAAAGGATGACATCATAGGGCTTGAGCTGAAGATAAAATGGAAAATGTCTTGGGGATCTTTGGTAGGCAATACTGGAGAGATAGTCAAAACCAAATTCATAGTCTTTCCTCAAGCATCAAAGTAGGCAGTAGGTGGTGATAGAATGCTCAATTACAGAAATTTTAGAGAAGGTATCATCAACATATCGGTAGCGCTCCTCTTACTTTTGCTGTCTTCCATTGCAGCGGTCATGATTTCAGGGGTTATGAAAGAAGTCTTAGATATCAGCCAAAGAGTAGAAGCTTCTATTGATTCTCAAAAAAGCCGTATCGCTATAATGTCTGCAGCAAACATTTGGTCGAGATTCCTTACCGAAAACGGAGGTCTTTGGGATAACATACAACCTGTTGATGCGATTGGAAATCCGAAGGTAGGGAGTGCTTTGATAATAGATGATGACTATTTGAAGGTAAATTTGGCTGGTTCGGAAAGAATTATCAATTATATAATTGAGTCTACTACAGTAATGCACTCCGTAGAAGATAAGTACATATCCGTGGAATTTGGTTTAAAAAAAGACGGCGAAAAATTACCTTTTGGCGCAACTTTCGATTTCGGTTGGCCGGGATTTTAATAGTGTTCACTTTTTTTCTTCAAGCTCTATTTTCTTCAATAACTCCATCTGTTTCTTAAATTCCCGAATTCCCATATTTTGCAGTATGAAACGTCCAACGAGAAAGCCAAACGGTAGCCAAGTGACGTGGCCACTGGGGATTATGTACCTCTTCGGTCTACCAAGTGCTTCCCATAAAAGTTTTCTGCTTCTTCGTGGAAGCGCTTTGTCAAATAACGCTTCCACAAAGATGATTTTTTCTCTGTTAACGAACTGGGCATATGCGATGGGGTCTAATTTTAAGTAAGGATGTATATCACTTGCTTGCATTTCTTCCACATATTTGAATTGTTTTAAGGTCTTAAGTTGTTCTTCGAAAATCTCTTTTATCTTCTTTTGGTCATCGATAAAGTGTTTTATCTTTCCTTTCGTTTTTTCGCTTGACTTAAGTTTCTCGATGCTCCTTCGAAAGTACGCAAGTGTTGGAGAATGCCACATAAGGGTTGCCATTTCTCCACCTACGGTCATGAGAATTGTCTTTTTGAAGTCATCTCGGATAGCATTTATCATGACTGAAACCATGCCACCAAGACAGAAGCCAAAAAGGTGAGAATTCTCAACCCAAAGGTTCTGAGACTTTAAATGATCAACGACTGACAAAACATCAACGACCGATTGCTCCCAAAACCTTGTTGCTCTATCCACGTCTGCATCGAAGAAATCCTTTCCACTCACAGAACCGTGGGCTACTCTTGTGAAATTTCCCGGGAGGATTGGGAGAACGACCCTAACATTAGCATTCGCAAGGTGTGTTGCCATCCAGAGTAAAAATGGTATGTTTGAAGTGCCAAGACCGTGTAAAATGAATAGTATTCCGACTGGATCCTCTTTTGGATCAAAAAGGTAGTATTCAACAATTTCTGTCCCCTTTTCTGGGTTCGGGTACAATGTGTGGAAACGAGTGTAAATACCGCGAAATCTTTTTGATTTCATAATGTATCCTTGTGTAAAGTCAGTTATTTTGCCTCTATAATCAAAGCTCACCATAATTTTCCCTCCAAAAACGATGCTGTTTTCTGAATTATATCAATTGTCTTTTGATCTCTCAATACGAATTCAAAACCGTGGTCACCTTTCGAATGAATCAAGAGCTTCGCCACCAGCCCCTTTTCTCTGAGCCTTTTGAACATCTTTACAGAAGAGATATATGGCACGACAGAATCTTTCAAACCGTGCACAAGAAGAGTTGGTGGATAATTCTCGGTGATATTGTTGATAGGTGAATATCGTTCGTAAACATCTTTTGCTCTGTTTGGTAATCTCTTAAGCGTTGTTGCAGCTGCGAATCTTGCAAAAATAGAAGCTGAGCTCCAGATGTCAAGTAGGTCGCAAGGTGAGTAGTAAGCAACGACATTCTTTATCTTCTCAGGCACGCGACTTGCAGCTAACAAAGCAAGATGTCCGCCCGCCGAGAGTCCCATCAGTGACACTTTTTGGTTAAGTCCGAACCTTTTTGTCGTGTAGCTTTCCAAAAAATCTATAGCCTCGAGAAGTTCTTCGATTAATTTTTCTATACCGGCTTTGTATCCTCTTTCATAATCTATAGTTGCTACCACAAATCCTTTGCTTACAAGGTACCTGTACCAGGAGATATTGTTTGGTTGTCTTCTGTACCCGCTTATCCATCCCCCACCGTGTGCGAAGAGTACAATTCCCTTTATATTTTCGGTTTTCTTCATCGATTTGAGAGGTGGTGGGTAGAAGACATCAAGATATAAATTAGGTGCATACTCAAAGGTTTCGTTGCAATTTAAAATGTTTGATTTTCTTAATTCTTTGGTATCGGTAGGGAGTCTTCCGAGAATAGATTTTCTAATAAGTGGAATGTTCAGAATCAGAGTTACTATAAAAAATAACAAGAAATTGGAAAAAGCAAGAAATAGGGAAAAGAGTATCAAAATTCCCTTTAGTAACAATATTAGTCTTGTAATTCTCGCTACTCTTTCCATTTTTCTAAAGAAACTACCAGCGGGCTTTTCATCCATATATTCCACAATCCTTGTTCAACGGTCTTTCGTAAAAATTATACCACGGTGGGAACAAAAAAAGTGGGCCGAGCCCACTTTTTCAACCTTTTAATATTTCTGTCTTGCTCTTTATTGTTTTACGGAACCAAGGACGCCTTGGACGAAATGTTTTTGCAAGGCAAAGAAGACAACGAGCATAGGCAGAGTAGCTATAACAACTGCCATCATCACGACCCCGAAGTCGGGAGTGTATCCGGAAGCAATACTTGAGATCATAAGCACAATGGTTTTGTTCTGTTCACTTTGAATAATAACAAGCGGCCAAAGATACGCATTCCAACTCGTCATGAACGCATATATTGCCGCCGCAGCATAAGCAGACTTCATTGATGGAAGGACTATTGAGAAGAATATTCTTAGTTCATTTGCTCCATCAACTCTGGCTGCCATAATAATTTCCTTCGGATATTGTTTGAAATTCTGCCTAAAGAAGAAGACGAGGAAGACAGAAGGTATCATTGGTAATATAACACCCCAGTGCGAGTCTATGAGATTGAAAAAGTACATAAGCCTAAAAAGAGGAACCATAAGTGCAGCAAAAGGGATCATCATTGTGAGCAGAATGGCACTGTAAACCTTGTTCCGAACTTTGGAGGAGTATATTTCAAATCCGTATCCTGCCATAGATGAAACAATTATCGAAAATACAACAACAAATATGGAAATCTTAGCTGAATTAACAAGTACCTTCCCCAGATTGTAATTTTCCCAAAGATTCTTGAAGTTCTCTACAAATTCAGTACCGAAGGAGAGTTTTCCTTTTAAAACATCGACGGATTTGTTCGTGCTCCCGACGATCATCCAGTAAAAAGGAAATACGGATATAAATGCCGAGATCGTAAGAAATATGTATATGAAGGTGTACCTTAATTTTCTACTCATTCTCTTTCACCTACCACTTTGAATTGGATGAAAGCAAGGACTGCAGCGATCAGAACTATAACGTACGAAATAGCCGAAGCGTAGCCAAAATTAGGAGAGTACTTGAAACATACGTTGTATATATACACAGAAGGAGTCAAAAGCGAGTTCCCAGGTCCTACACTTGACCCTGTTACAACGCCAGCCGCTAAGTTCATCGGTTCATCGAAAAGTTGCAAGGTACCTATCGTGGAGGTAATCGTCGTGAAAAGGATGATGGGCTTCAGCAATGGAACTGTAATTTTGAAAAACTGCACAGTTTTTGAAGCTCCATCAATTTCAGCAGCTTCGTACACTTCTATCGGGATGTTCTGGAGCCCTGCGAGATAGAACATCATATTGTAACCAGTCCATCTCCAAGTCAGTGCTACTATCAGCGTTACTTTTGCCCAGAAAGGATCTAGTAGCCACCTAATAGGTTCTTTTATTATTCCAACAAACATAAGAACATGGTTAACAAGTCCATCGTTACTGAACATTACTCTGAAGATCACCGTATAAGCAACAAGGGATGTAACCGCCGGAAGAAAGAGTGCAGTTCGGTATATTCCTTTAAATTTTATCTTTGGGTCGTTCAACAAAGTGGCAAAGATTAAAGCAAGAAAGAGCATGATGGGGACTTGGATTACGAGAATTGTAAGGATGTTTTTCAACGAAAGCACAAAGTACGTATCCTGGACAAGCTTTATGTAGTTACCAAAACCCACAAAAGTTTTTAAAAAACCTCTTGTTGAGAAGGTTGAGAGGTAAAGAGAGTAAGCGATAGGATAAAAAACAAAGAGAATAATACCTAATAGCATAAGGCTGATAAATACCCATCCCCACTTACTCCAGATGTGTTCTAATCCACGCGTCTTCTTTTTTTCAGACATCTTTCCAATCCTCCTTAGAATTCTGAGAGGTATTAAAAATCCGGGAAGGTCTCCGGAGACCTTCCCGGATCTTTGAAAGTTCACTTTATTGAGTTCAAGAACTGTTGTTCTGCTTTCTTCAACGCTTCATCAATGGAAAGCTTACCGCTATAAACGTCTGGCATAACGCTCATTATTGCGGCATCCGCTTCATATGTGTAAACACCAAAGTCCACCGGTGGAATCTTCTTCATCCATTCTGAGAAGAGTTGGAAAACCTGTTGATTACCAAAGAACGGGTCTTTTGCTTTGTAAGCTGAACCGCCCTGTGCTGGTAGCCAAGTTCCGACCGCTCCACGCTCAATTAATATCTTTTGATAGAAGTCGGAATCGCGCGCATATATCTTCTTCAAGAAATCTATAGCAGTGTCTCTGTATTTGCTGTTCTGCAAGACGTACCAGCTTGAACCACCAAGGTTGGAAGCATTGACTGATTCTTTTATGTTCATCCTTGGTACTGGGGCAACTCTCCATTTTCCAGACTGGCTCTTTTCAGCCTTTATGGAACCTATGATCCATACTCCGGTAACAACTGCCGCAACCTCTCCCCTATTAAATGCGCCGACCCATTCGTTCCAACCGGAGACTTCTTTTGCGATGCCAGAATCTTTAATCTCCTTGTACAGTCTTACAGCTTCTTTTAAAACAGGATTATTTGCAATATAAGGTTTACCAGATTTGTCAAAATACCATGTTCCTGCTGATTGTAAGAGTATTCTCATCAATCCGCCGTCGTACGGGTCAGCAGCGATCATGAATTTTCCTGTCTTCTGTTTGACGACCTTGCCAATTTCGATGAATCTGTCCCACGTAATATTTTCAAGATCAGATGGTTTGAAACCAGCTTGTTCGATGTAGTCTATTCTATAGAAGAACCCTGCAACTCCAGAGTCAAATGGGACCCCGTAGACTTTGTTGTTGAGGGTCATAAGTTTCACTTTGTATGGTGCGAATTCTGACCAGGTGAAGTGCTTTGTTAAATCAGCAAATGCTCCTGGGTAGGACTGTAGGTATTTTTGTGCGTTGTAGTCTTCAATCAATACTATTTCTGGCAAACCTGTCTTAACTCCCGATGCGAGTATCGTGTTGAGTTTTTGCTCCACATCGGCCTTTGCCATGTTCACGATTTCAAACTCGACATCTGGATTGATTTTCTTGTATCTTGCCGCAGCTTCTTGCATGATCGGAATGTTGAAGTTTGGATCCCATGCCCAGATGGTTATCTTCGCCTTTTCAGCGTACAACAGAGCGGACAGTCCGATCAAAAGAACAACCAAAATCCTAACAAACATCCTTTTCATATGGCCACCTCCCTAAGTTTTTGACTTTTTGTTTCAAACTGATAAGGTTTTCACCACTCGGCTTTCGATAAAAGCACTCCGTACAGTTCACACCTCCCTGCATTGCTTGTGTCCTTTCAGACAACTGGAGTGTTGAGAGTGTTGGTAACGTTACCGAAACAAATCACTTATATTATACCAAAACGCTACCTTTTATTCGCAGTTATGTTATCAATCAAAAACAATCGCTTTTCGCAAAAAGTGGTTCGGAAAGAAGATAAACCTTTTTCTCTGTTAAATTTTCTCGTTAAATCTTGTTAATAGGGACACAAAACAAGTTAAAATGAGGGTATGGTATAATACTTATGAGTTTTCACTACGGGGAGATGAGAATTTGAACGCTCTTGTTGTGATACCAGTAACAGATGTTCGGGCTGAAAGGAAGTTCAGAAGTGAAAGAGTACACCAGCTTGTTTTTGGAGAGATCGTGGAAGTCTTGGAAGACATAAACAGTCCAAAAGATTCCGATTATATTCTGGTTCGGGATGCGAGGCTGGATTACAAAGGATACGTAAATCGGAATACGTTGTATTTCCTAAGTGATGAGGAGGAAAAGAAGTTTGTAAACCTCGAAGTTCTCAAAGTTTCAGCTCCTTTTTGCAAAGTTCAAGGCTTTGTAAATTTCATACTGCCTTTTGGAAGTAGGTTATATACCGAAAATTACAGGGATTTTCTGTTACCTAATGGGAAGACCTATACTTTAGTTGATGAACCAGTTATTAATTTTCGATCCGTGGTTGAACTCGCATTTGAATTGCTTGGAGTTCCGTATGTTTGGGGTGGAACGTCTTCGTATGGGTTTGACTGTTCTGGTTTTGTGAATCGCCTGTACGATGTAGCATTTAATATAGACCTTCCAAGGGATGCGGGTGATCAAGAAGATAAACTCCCATCAGTTGCCACAGTCGAGGAAAGAGAAAAGCTACTACCAGGAGATTTGATGTACATGGAGGGTCACGTTGTGATGTATATCGGTGACAGGAAGGTTATACATGCGAATGGGCACGATATGTGTGTGGCTGTGACGGATCTGGATGAGGAAGATTACGGTAAGTTTTTGAAATCTCGAATCAGGAAAGTTTGCAGAGTGACTTCCACATGGTAAAATTGTGTGCAAGAAGTACATTGGAGGTGGGGTTATGGGAAAGTACGAAATGGATTTTGAGAAATACAGGAAGGCAGTTGAAAAGGTTATACAGAGGTTTGCTGATAGAGGCTGGGAGGAGATCAAGATAGAAGAGGTCTGGTTTGAAACCTCGCTTCCGGTTGATTTGATAATAGAAGTTATCAACCAAGGCATTTCGATACCATCGGAAGTAAAGTTAATCACACACGGGGGCAAGACCATATGGAAGAATCCAGAATCAGAAGCATAAAAAGAGCACTTCTTCTATTTTTCTTGCTTTTACAACCTTGGCTAGTATTAACAGGGTTTGCTGTGGAATTTTCACTTACAGCAAGCTACAACATCGGGGAGAGCATCTTCACGATTTATAACCTTGAGCGGCTAAATACTCCTGCGGGATTTTTTAACTTCGATATCGGAATAAATCACTCCTCAGAAGCTTTCCAATTCAAAGCCATCATGTCGGCAAGAAACGATGGTGTGTACAACGATCCATTTTCAGAGAGTTACTATGCAGGGTACTATTTTAATTTCAAAGAAGGCTCTATAACCTTCAAAAATAATTCACTTTCCATCTCTGTTGGTAAAACACACTTGCAAGATGTAGTGGATAGTCCATATTCGCTCTTTATATCTTCCGTACCTATCCCAAGGAATGTTTTGGATTTCACTTACGACGACGGAAAGTTCTTTTACGTGACCAGATGGATAGAATTATGTAATCGTTCAGAAGCTGGCTTGGACACAAGAGAAAAGTTAAGAAGTGCGAATTATAAGGTGTACGCTTTGAGACTTGGTAATCTACGCTTTGGTTATCAGGATGTAAGCGTATACGCTGGTCAGAATTTTAGTTTTGAATATTTTGCTAATCCTCTTCCTTCGTTTTTCATCCAATACGTAAACGATGCGGGAAGGCCTTATCCTGAGGGTCTGGGGGAGACGAATTACATAAGCGGATTTTTCTTTGATTACGATGATGGAAAGAATTATTACTACGCACAGATCCTTGTAGATGACATAAATATGAACAGATTTCTTCATCCGGAAAGTTACCAAAATCCTGATAAGATCGCTTGGTCGCTGGGGCTTGTTCAGAAAACGAGTATCGGAACATTCGGTTTTTATCATGCAGGAGCCACGAAGTATACGTTCCAGCCATCGGCAGAGTCTGGCAATCAGAGGTTTTACGGGTACACGTACTATACGGATTTTGTTTACAACACCAGCATGATTTTACCACTTGAATTCGTGTACGCAGGATATAAATACGGAGAGAATAACATCGCGTTTATGTTCAGCTACGTACCTTCTGATATTCCTGATTTGAACACGAGTTTTGAATTTGTTGTCCTTGGTGAGAGGTCACCTGTTAATGCGTGGAATGACAGAACAACGTACATACCCGGAACACATCTTCTTGACGATCCAGTAAGAGAATATCGTGCTGTTGGCGAGATTTCTTATTCTCCTGTTATTTCAGATGGAGTTAAATTATTCGCTTCTTTAAGTGCAGGTTTTATTTGGAATGCTTCAACTCTTGTTGAAATCGATTCTGATAACGTAAAAAAGCCACTTTTGAGACCGCAACACGGCAACAATATACCGTTCTTTTCGGTTAATATAGGAGTGTTGCTCAGCAAGTCTTTCTGAATTTCAAAAAAGTGAGGGAAATAGAATTGATAAGGCAAGCGTTCAATGCTGTAGTGCCTTCTTTTATAATGATGTTCGTTGGTTACATGTACGGAAAGTTGTTCAAAGACGATATAACTTTATTTAATAAAATCGCTACTTGGTTGATGGCACCAGTTGTGACCTTTGCTTTCATGAACGATTACATCCCCACAACGGGTGTGCTCCTACGTTACGGGCTTGGCTTTTCTGTGATGTTTATTTTATCGTTCCTGCTTTCGATATTACACAGAGAAGAAAGGGAAATCTTCTTTACGGGAAATGTGTATGTTAATTCAGGTTATCTTGGCTATCCCGTATTACTTGCACTTTGGGGAGAAGAAGCCCTTGCGCTGGGCGTGGTTTACTCTTTCATAAACGTATTTTTTGGTAGCACATTCTTACCGGCATTAATTAGAGGGAAGTTTGAGTTGAAAAATGTTCTGAAACTGCCGTTTCTTTACGCTATCATTTTAGGTTGGGGACTAGGGATGGCTGGAATTTCGTACAAGCAACTACCGGTTGGTGTGCTTACAGCTTTCAACTGGCTTAGGGAAATGGCAATTCCATTTTTGCTCTTACAAGTTGGGTTGGGTATCTCCAGGATTAATTTTGAAACTTCGACAATCAAGGATTATGTTTTTATTGTCTTGGAAAGACTGTTGTTAGTTCCGCTGGTCTTACTACCGATAGCGCTTCTTTTTGAACCACTGGAAGCAAAAGTTTTTCTTTTAGAATGTGCAATGCCGATAGGGGTCAATAGCGTTGTTGTGATAGGAGCTTTCAAAAAGGAGCTCGTTTCCAAAGCAGGAATGACAGTTGCAATTACAACGTTATTTTCCCTGATAACACTTCCGTTGTGGGCGTATGTAATTGAAAGGATTTTTTAAATATAATGGTTGGAGAATTTATAAACTTGAAGGGAGGAACTCAAAGTGTACTTACAGGACGTGATAAAGACGCTTGATGAATTCTGGGCAAGCCAAGGTTGTTTTATTGAACAACCTTACGATATGGAAATGGGTGCAGGAACGTTCCACACCTCAACGTTCTTCGGGGTTTTGAGAAAAAGACCGTGGAATGTTGCATTTGTTCAACCGAGCAGAAGACCCACCGATGGAAGGTACGGTGAGAATCCAAATAGAATGCAGAGATTCTATCAATATCAGGTGATTTTGAAACCACATCCAGAAAGGTCTCAAGAACTTTATTTGGAGTCTCTGACAGCACTTGGAATAGATCCAAGAGAGCACGATATACGCTTTGTGGAAGACAACTGGGAATCCCCAACACTCGGAGCGTGGGGCATTGGTTGGGAAGTATGGCTCGATGGAATGGAGATTACGCAGTTCACGTACTTCCAACAAGTAGGTGGGATCTCACTGCCCGAGATCCCTCTGGAAATTACGTACGGAATTGAGAGGATAGCCATGTACCTGCAGGGCGTTGATAACGTTTACGACGTCATGTGGAACAAGGATGTCAGATACGGTGAACTTTTTAAAGAAAACGAGAGGCAATTTTCTATCTACAACTTCGAGGAAGCAAACACGGATGCGCTTTTTACTCTTTACGACATATACCGGAAAGAATTTGACCGTTTGATAGAAAAAGGTTTGATCTTCCCAGCTTACGAGCAGCTGCTGAAATGTTCGCATACGTTCAACTTGCTCGATGCAAGAAATGCGATAAGCGTTGCCCAAAGGCAGACGTTTATACGAGATATAAGGTCTATGGCAAGCCAGTGTGCAAAGTTATTCATCGAAGCGGAGGGTGGTAAAAATGAGTGAATTCCTCTTTGAATTAGGAGTTGAAGAACTTCCAACTACGGAAGTTCCGGGCATAATTCAGCAACTTTCCGAAAAAATACCTGAGGTGCTAAATAATGAAGGGGTTAAATTTGAAACGTTTAAAATTTTCGTGGCTCCAAGAAGGTTTGGATTTGTCTTGGGCGGACTTTCTGAATCTACGCCAGACAAGGTTGTTGAGAAAAAAGGTCCAGCTGTAAATGTAGCGTACGACAAAGATGGTCAGCCTACGAAGGCGCTGCTTGGGTTTTTGAAATCGAACGAATCAACACTTGACGATGTCAAAATTATAGAGAACTATGTATATATCACCAAAGTACAAAAGGGTGCGAAGACTGAGGATGTTCTAAAAAGGATTGTACCACAGATAATTCAAGGTATGAGGTTTAGGAAACCGATGAAGTGGGGAGACGGGAAATACGAATTCGTAAGAATTCCGCACCACGTCTTGGCTATATACAATGCGAATGTTGTCGACATGGAGATTTTTGGTTTGAAAGCATCTAACAAAACAGTTGGTCACCGCTTTGTTGTGGATGAATACTTCGAGGTTGGATCTTACGAAGATTACGTCGAAAAGCTAACAAAGTACTACGTTATCCCATACATAGAAGAAAGAAGGGAATTCATCGTAAAACAGCTCGAAGAATTTGAAAAACAAGGATATGAAATCGACAAGGATAGGTCTCTGATAGAAGAAGTGGCAATACTGACGGAATATCCAAAGATGATACAAGGTGAGTTCTTGGAAAAGTATTTAGAGCTTCCTGAAGAATTGATTAGGACAACTATAAAACATCATCAAAGGTCTTTCACGGTTAAAAAGCACGGAAAAATGACAAATTTATTCTTGGCTTTCATCGATATGCCAGAAGATGTGAAGGGTAATGCAAGGAAAGGCTATGAAAGGGTCATCAACGCGCGGTTAGAAGATGCCAGGTACTATTACGAAAAAGATGTAAAGGTTCCGCTTGAAAGTTTCAACGAGAAACTTAAAGAGATGGTCTTTCAGAAAGAGCTTGGGACGTTATATGACAAGGTATTGCGGATAGAGAAGATAGCCAAGGTGATAATTGACATTTTGAGTTTGCACAAGAGAAGTGATACAATATTAAGGACAGCGAAACTTAGCAAGGCTGATATTGGTTCGCACGTTGTTTACGAATTCCCAGAACTGCAAGGTATTATGGGCAGGATCTACGCACTTAAAGATGGAGAACCAAAAGACGTTGCCTGGGGTATAGAAGAACACTGTTCAAGCGATCCAGGAACAATCGAGGGTGCGGTTGTAGGTATTGCTGATAGGATTGATACAATTGTTGGAAATTTTGTTATTGGGAACATTCCAAGTGGTTCAAAGGACCCATACGGATTAAGAAGCAAGGTTGATGATATCTATGCGATTATTGAAAAGTTCTCTTGGGACTTAGACCTGAAACCAGTCATAGCTGCAGCGTGTGAGGAACTAAACAGGGAGATACCACAAGGACTTTATGAATTCTTTGAAAACAGGTTTGAGCTTTACAACTCACGTTTGAGATACGATATAGCTCGTGCAGTTAGAGAACTTTGGAACAGACCACTGAGAGGAATTTTATCAGCGCAGGCGATCATGGAATTAGTCGGAACCGAAGAATTTGAACACCTGTTGGTTGGTTTTGAAAGGGTTCATAACATAAGCAAGAAACATGATTCTACATATTTTGATTCTGCAAAATTCGTTCAAGAGGAAGAAAGGGAACTTTTCGAAAAGTACATCGAAGTAAAACCGGTCGTACTTGATAACATCAAGCACCTTAATTATAAGGATGCATTGGCGAAGATAACAGAACTTAGACCGTTTATAGATAAATTCTTTGACAAAGTATTCGTAATGGTGGAACAAGAGGATATAAGGCTTAACAGATTAGGGTTACTAAAAACAATAGATACACTTTTTTCCGAATTCGGAGACCTAAGCCTGATAGAAAAGGTCAACCGTGAGAAAGACTCTTAAATGGAGGCGAGAAACATGAGGAAATTTGTGATAGCGTTTTTGTGTATTACGTCTGTTTTTCTCTATGCTCAGGGATCAAGCTCTGAAGGCATATTACATGTTGCAAAACCATCGAGTGTTGTTGCTCAGCCTTATTTAATAAGATTAGCATTGGTTCCTGAAGCTTTGGAAAACACATACGGAATAGGTATTGAGGCACATCTGGAGCTCTTCGGCCTTAATCTCTCCGTAGGAACTATCGGTTCTACAAAAGGTTTTACAGAATTTACACTTGGCCGTCCTATTTACTTGGGCGCGGGGATTTCTTTTGGAGGCCTTTTCTTTGCGTTTAGCTCCAATGTCCCAAGTTTAGAACAAATAACACAACTTGATGCTTACGAAATACCTGTAGTATCTGCTGGAATCGCAAGCTACAAGAAAACTTCTTTCCTCTTTCCTTCGTGGTCGAGAGTGGAAATTTCTTACACGAATGCCAAAATTTTAACAAAAGACCAATCAGGCAAGCTTATAATCAACGACCAAGTAGACCTTTTAGATGCAAGCGCAAACTTCAGAATAGAGGACAACAGTCTCGGATATTTCTTGTTTAGGTTTACTGTCCCTAATATTAAAGAGGTAGTTAACGGGGAGTTTAATTACACATGGGAGTTGGCACTGCCGGTGCAATTATTCTACATATACGTCGGGCAGCCGTACAGTTGCGACTGGGTTGTTGGATTGGGGTTTGCAACCAATTTCTTCAATACACTTGGGAAATACAATCTCCAAAGCGGGGAATTTAGCTGGATAGTTTCGGCACAGATGTAGGGGAAGTTACCAATATTAGTAACCATCAAAACGTTATAGTCTTATTAGACGTTTTTGCATCCTTGCAACTAAAACGAGGCTAATACGGTTGGTAAATGTTTTCGTTTTTTTGTCAATACTCTTATTCTAGGGGAGGGATGGATCATGAAAAAAGTTCTTGGGCTTTTGCTTGTCAGTATTTTAGTACTTTCGATTTCCCTGAGCTTTGCTCAGAGTCTAACGGAGATTAAGAAAAGAGGAAAATTGATCGTAGGTACTGAGCCAACATTCCCACCATTCGAATTCGTTGACGAGAAAAACCAAATTGTTGGGTTTGATATCGACATTGCTAACGAACTTGCAAAAAGGCTCGGAGTAAAGCTTGAAATCGTAAGTCTACCATTTGATAGTCTGATACCAGCCCTTTTGCAGGGTAAGATCGATTTGGCTATTGCAGGTATGACTATCACTGAAGAAAGGGCAAAAGTCGTTGATTTTTCGAAACCATATTTCGAAGCGAACCAGGCTATTGTAGTGAGGAAAGACGGAAAATTCGAGCCAAAGAAACTAGAGGAACTTGTCGGAAAGAAAGTAGCTGTCCAATTAGGAACAACTGGAGACCTCGTTGTTAGCGAGATCAATGGCATACAAGTAGTGAGATTCCAGAAATTCACCGATGCCTTCTTAGAATTGCAAAATGCACGCGTTGATGCGGTTGTGCTCGATGAAGCTCCGGCAAAGGCATATGTAAAGAAGTTTCCAAAGTTCGTAATAAGCTCTGTGATTGACACTGGTGAGACGTACGGAATTGCTGTCAGAAAGGGAAACAAAGAGTTGCTTAATTTTGTAAACCAGACACTCGATATTCTGAAATCCAGCGGAACATACAACAAATTACTTCAAAAATGGTTTGAATAAGTACTGAAGGCCCCCTTTATGTGCGAAGCATAAAGGGGGCTTCTTTGTTTTCTTGATTATAGTATAGGTTTTTGGATGTGATTTTAGGTTTTTTGCGGGAGGGAAGGTTGTGGAAGCGTTGGTTGAACTACTGAGAAGTTTTCCGTTCCTTTTGGTTGGTGCATGGGAAACTCTTAAGCTCACTGCTTTTTCCGTTGGAATTGGTTTAATACTCGGGACGTTCATCGGTATGGGCAGACTATCGAAGGTCAAACTAATAAACTATCCTTGTACTGCATACGTGGAGTTCCTTCGGGGTACACCACTCTTAGTTCAGATTTCTATCATCTACTTTGGTTTACCGCAACTTGGTATTCAGCTTGCTCCATACCCTGCAGCGATTACAGCGCTTGGTTTGAACAGTGGTGCATATATTGCGGAGATAGTTCGCGCCGGAATTCAATCAATCCCACGTGGTCAGTACGAAGCTGCACGATCGCTTGGTTTGACTCACTGGCAGGCGATGAGATATATCATACTTCCACAGGCTTTTAGAAACATCTTACCGGCACTTGGCAATGAATTTATAACCCTCACAAAAGATAGCTCTTTAGCGTCCGTTATAGGTGTTTCGGAGTTAATGAGAAGCGGACAGTTCATAATATCTCGAACATTTCAAACGTTCTCCATTTACTTCGGGATAGCTTTTATATACTTCATAATGACATTTGTTATTTCTCGTATTGTCAGGTACATTGAAAGGAGGATGGCTACAGCATGAGTGTTTTTAACACCGTGGAGAGTGGAGTGAACCAGTTCAACGAGAATTCGGAAAAAATCATTATTAAAATAGAGAATTTGGTAAAACGTTTTGGAAAGCTGGAAGTTCTGAGAGGTATTAATCTTCAAGTCAAGAAGGGTGAAACTATCGTAATCATCGGACCTAGTGGCGGAGGGAAAAGCACCCTTTTGAGGTGTATAAATAAACTTGAAGAATATCAGGGCGGACAAATATACTTGGACGGTGTAGATATTAATGAATACGATGTAAATCAGCTCAGAGCAAGGATAGGTATGGTTTTTCAACAGTTCAACTTGTTTCCGCACATGAATGTGCTCGATAACCTCATCCTTGCACCAACTAAGGTTAAGAATATGCCGAGAGATGAAGCAGTAAAGAAAGCAAAGGTACTGTTAAGTAGAGTAGGACTCCTTGATAAAATAGAGGCTTACCCGGAACAACTTTCAGGTGGTCAAAAGCAAAGAGTTGCAATTGCGAGAGCTCTGATGATGGATCCCGAAATTATGCTCTTTGACGAACCTACATCTGCACTCGACCCTGAGCTTGTAGGTGAGGTTCTAGACGTTATGAAAAATCTTGCTCGCAGTGGGATGACCATGCTTGTTGTTACGCATGAGATGGGATTTGCAAGGGACGTCGCCGACCGCATTATCTTTATTTCAGAAGGTGTTGTCGAGGAGGAAGGTCCTCCTGATGAGATTTTGAAAAATCCGAAAAAGCAACGAACAAGGGAATTTCTAAGAAGAATACTGGAATAGTTGATGCCCCTGGTTCAAACAATCTTAAATAAATTTTTTCACTCGGTTTTTTAAAAGGGCCCTCATTCGGGCTCTTTTTTTATTGATAAATAGTCAACTTTAGAAGTGGAAACATATTTTTAAACTGTGTTCGTTAGTTGTAATCTTATAATTATAATTATATATTTGTAACTGTATCGATTTATAGAAAAATATATGTACATTTTGATTCATTACAACGTTTTACAACTCTGCTCACTTGTAGTAACATTCTACGTGAAAAGCAAAACCACACCACAGGATGCTGTTAACTTGTAGTGATGGAAGACAATAGAACACTCATAACACGCGCAATATCATTGCCATTCAGTTTCAAGAGATTTCTCACTACACAAAAACTGTTTACGTACATTGGAAGATTGTCAATATTCTTAAATCCACGCTTGGCTCGTACAAAGTCTTGGAATAACGAAAACTTCGATTCACATTGATTGTTTTGCCCAAGTCTCACAACAATATGATTGATATTCTTGTATAGTATCTTCACTGCACCATATGCACCAAGTCCATCTGTAATTAGTTCGATTGTTCTTTCGTTGTTACCAAAGAACTTCTCTAACAATATCTTCACTTGACCCATATCGCGATATTTGGATACATGCCAAGCAACAATAAGATTCGAATCGTGCTCAACTAAGAACCAAACGTAGTACTTTTTGGATTTAAACAAAACGACAGTTTCATCACCATGGACTTTGAAAGCATCTACAGGAACGAGGATGGAAAAGAAACAAGACAACTTAAGGATCCACTTGTAGATAGCGACATGAGAGACTTTGATATTAAGTGAGTCTCTGATGGAACGCAAGGACACAGCTTTGAAATAAAGGACGAAGGCTTTAAGGACAATAAAGATAGGGAAACGGAAGAACTTGAAAGAGTCGAAAGGAAGAGGGACAAATTGAGGTAAGTTAGTTGGGATTTCGTCTCTGGTATGGCAAGAACGGCAACGGAACTTAACGAAGGCTTTTTTGATTTTGTGGATTTGCATAGTTTTTCCACAGACAGGGCATTTAGGATAAGGGAAAGAGAAGAGCTTGTGTTTTTTTGAATGAACAAGTCTGAAAGTGCGCTTACAGTCTTTGCAAAAGTATTGTTGGTTACCGTACTTATCATGACCGTTTTTGTAGATGTTGGTAGAGCCGCATTTGGGGCAAGAGACTACAGAATTTTGCATAGTGGAGTACCTCCTTTTTGTGAGAATTGATGGTGGGGGGTGTTCCACTAATAAGAAGATAATACGGTTTTTGGAAATTTTCAATACTTTTAGTTAACAGCATCCACCACAGCCTGGGGGGTGAACCTATGATAAACATAGTAAAGCACTTGGAAGAATGGTTAAGTCAGGAGCGTACGATCCAAGAACTGAAAGCGAAGGCAAAAGAACTCGGTTTGGCAGTTAAAAAGCAGATGACAAAGAACGATGTGCGAAAACTGATTGAAAGGTATGTCGAGAGAGTTAAAACGGTGCAACCAGAAGAACCAAGTCAATCAAGACCTTCCTCTTCTACGTCCTCATCGGGTCAGCCTTCGTTGACTTCCCAGCCAGTTCGAGAAGATATCAGCATTCCTGAAAATTATAACAAGGACAAACTTGTTGCAATGCCAGTTAATCCGTTCTGGATTCACGTTTACTGGGACCTCAGTCCCGCTAATAGAGAATTCCTTAGGTCACACGAAGTGAGAAAAGTAGTGTTGAGAGTTTACGATGTTACATTCATAGAATTTGATGGGACAAATGCGCACAGAACATTCGAGGTAAACATAGATGTTTCTTCCTTGAAAAATTATTACATGAATGTTCCAATGCCCGGAGCACACTATTTAGCTGAACTTGGGTACTACGATTCAAATGGTAATTACAAACATCTGCTCAGATCGAATCTGTGTAGGGTTCCTGTGAACTCGCCAAGTCAATCGACAAGAGAAAGGTGGCTAGACCTTAGGAAGAGAAGAAGGATAGTGATGCCATCTGAAGGTATGCTAACACCTATTGTTGAAAGAATCGGGGGCTCTATCCAAGGTCTGGAGCATCTTTTTCGGATTTCGAGTGCCGGAAGCATCAGCGTTATACGACTTAGTGGGAAGGGGATGTAAATATGCCACGTGGACAAATGATGTTCGTGCTACATGCCCATCTACCATACGTACACCATCCAGAGTATCCGTTTTTCTTGGAAGAGCACTGGCTGTTTGAAGCCATCACCGAAACATACATTCCACTCTTAAGGATGTTCAAAAACTTGGAGCAAGACAAAGTACCTGTAAAACTCACGATGTCAATAACTCCGCCGTTGATGGAAATGCTTGCAAATCCAGATCTACAGAATAAGTATGAAAGACATTTGGAAAAATTGATAGAACTTTCACGAAAAGAAGTAACAAGAACTACGAACGAACATCCGAAGAAACATAAAATGGCACAATATTATCTACAACTGTTTGAAGACACACTTTACATATTCAAGGAACAATATAAGAAGAACATTCTTAATGGCTTCAAAGAATACATGGCAAGGGGTTATTTAGACATAATCACCTGTAATGCAACGCACGGTTATTTGCCATTTATGGAGCAATACCCGCAGGCGATTCGTGCGCAGTTAGAACAGGCTGTCAAAACATACGAGAGACACATAGGTGTTAAACCGCGTGGTATATGGTTGGCAGAGTGTGCTTACTTCCCGGGTCTTGACAGGTACTTAGCGGAATACGGTATCGAATATTTCTTTGTTGATTCTCATGCTTTTTGGTACGCTGATGAAAGACCGAGGTATGGAGTCTATAGGCCGATTATTACACCGAATAACGTGTTTGCATTCGCAAGGGATCCAGAAAGTTCCGAGCAAGTGTGGAGTGCGCAGATTGGATATCCGGGCGATTCAAGATACAGGGAATTCTATAGGGACATTGGTTTTGATAGAGAGTACGAGTACATAAGACCATATATCGATCCAAGTGGCGTCAGAATGAATACCGGTATCAAATACCACAAGATAACTTCTAAGGATACTCCTTTGGATAAGAAAGACTATTACGATATCGATGAAGCTAAAGCAACAGCATACGAACATGCGAAAGACTTTTTGAAGAAAAAAGAAGCCCAGGTGGATTATTTGCTCAACCTATTCGAAGGTCTTGAACCCATCATTGTGGCCCCGTTTGATGCTGAACTATTTGGGCATTGGTGGTTTGAAGGTCCGTTCTTCTTAGAGTACTTCATGAGGGAAGCAGCTAAGAGTCAAAAACTTAGAGTAACAAGGGCTTGCGATGTTGTAGATTGGGTTGAAAAGGTGCAGATACTTACCCCGGCTGCTTCGAGTTGGGGAGCCAATGGTTACAATGAAGTGTGGTTGAATGGAACAAACGATTGGATTTATCCGCACCTTCACGAGATGGTAGAAAGAATGACAGAAGCAGCAAAAGAGCATGCAAATGAAACAGATCCGTTGAAAATTCGCGTTTTGAACCAGATGGTAAGGGAGTTGTTGCTTGCCCAATCAAGTGACTGGGCATTTATAATGACAACCGGAACAAGTGTGGAATACGCAGTTAACAGAACCAAAACGCATATTAAACGATTCTTAAACTTGTACGATATGCTAAAAAGTGGTAATATAGATATCGGGGAGTTACAGAGGCTCGAGTACGTTGATGATATATTCCCCGATGCGGATTACAAAATGTATTTAAAGATATAACTCAAGAGCCTTCTGGTTGTAAATGACTCCCCCGAGATGTTGAACGTCTCGGGGGTTATGTGTTGGAAAAGCTTTAATTTTGAAATGTGAATATTTTAGCAAGTTTGCAGTTCCTAAACCCTTAAATTCGAAAGGAGGTAAAGAACGTGCCAGCAAAGATATTTGAAATCAGATGGCATGGACGAGCTGGTCAAGGTGCAAAAAGTGCATCGCAGATGCTTGCAGAAGCCGCACTTGACATGGGAAAATATGTACAGGCATTTCCTGAATACGGTGCGGAACGAACAGGAGCTCCTATGAAAGCTTTCAACAGAATCTCTGACGAACCTATTCTACTTCACTCCTCCGTTGAGAAACCTCACCTTGTTGTTGTTATCGATGACACACTTTTGGGCAATCCTGATATATTGGCAGGGACAACCCCTGAAACGATACTTATCGTTAACACTGTAAGAAGTACGGAGTGGGTGAGAGCAAAAACGGGATTCCAAGGTAAGATCTGCGTCGTTAAAGCGACAGATATCGCTCTTGAAGAACTCGGCAGAGGAACACCAAACACTGTCATGCTTGGCGCTATTGCAAGAGTAACGGGTGTCATAGATCTCAAATACGTAGAGGACAAGATTAGGGACATGTTCCTTAAAAAGTTCGGTGAAGAAGTTGTCAATAAGAACATAAGGGCGCTTCACAGAGGATACGAGGAGGTGACCTGCAGTGCCTGAACTCAAAGGATGGAAGGAAATACCAATCGGTGGTTTGATAGTTGAACCAGGAAACGCGAAAGCCTACAAAACAGGGACATGGAGGGTAATGAGACCTGTTTATCAAGCAGAAAACTGTATACACTGTATGCAGTGCTGGTTGTATTGTCCAGATCAAGCAATAGTTGTTGAGATTGTTGACGGGAAACCGAAGATGAGAGGTTACAACTACTACTACTGTAAAGGTTGCGGCCTTTGTGCAAATGTCTGTCCAAAGAGCATAGATCCGAAAACGAAACAGCCAGCTCCAGAAGACAAGAGAGCTATAGTAATGAAGCCAGAAACAGACTTTGCGGAAGAGTAAGGAGGTGCGAAAATGCCTTTAAAACAAGCAATTACGGGTGCGGAAGCGATAGCTTACGCGATGAAACAGATAAATCCAGATGTCGTTGCGGCATATCCGATCACACCGCAAACACCTGTTGTTGAATATTTTGCAAAATACGTAGCCGATGGTGTTGTCGATACGGAAATGATTCCTGTTGAAAGCGAACACTCTGCAATGAGTGCTGTTGTTGGTGCAGCTGCTGCAGGTGCAAGAGCGTTTACAGCAACCGCTTCCGTTGGTCTTGCGCTTATGCACGAAGTGGTCTTTATCGCAGCATCCTTGAGGCTGCCGATAGTAATGGCAGTTGCCAACAGGGCACTCTCAGGTCCTATCAACATCCACTGTGACCACAGCGATGCAATGGCTGAAAGAGATAGCGGTTGGATTCAACTGTGGGCGGAGAACGCTCAGGAAGCCTACGACTTTACCGTTATGGCATACAGAATTGCGGAGCATCCAGATGTAAGGCTGCCGGTAATGGTCAATTTCGACGGATTCATTATCTCACATGGTGTTGAAGTAGTTGAAACACTCGATGATGAAGTTGTAAAGAACTTTGTCGGAAAGCCAATAAAGATGTACCCATTACTCGATACATCTAAACCCGTAACTTACGGTCCCCTTGACCTTTACGATTACTACTTTGAACACAAAAGACAGCAAATCGAAGCGATGAAGCATGTTCCGAAGGTATTCAAAGAAGTAGCAGAAGAGTTTGCGAAGATTTCAGGGAGAAAGTACGACTTGTTCGATGAATACATGGTTGACGATGCAGAATACATAATGGTTGCACTTGGCTCTACGGCTGGAACGATTAAACATACGATCAACGAACTCAGAGCCGAAGGTAAGAAGGTTGGCTTGGTCAAACCCTGGGTATTCAGACCGTTTGTTAAAGCCGAGCTACAGAGAATACTTAACGCAAGAAAAGGTGTTATCGTACTTGATAGGGCAGCATCATTCGGTGCGGAAGCTCCACTTTATGAGGCAGTCAAATCTGCACTCTATGAGGTAGCACTAAGACCTCAAATGGGTAGTTATGTCTATGGTCTCGGTGGTAGGGATATAACACCAGAACACATTAGACAAGCATTCGAAGATGCCTTCAAAGGCAATCTTATCGCCGATGAAGAAAGATACCTTGGATTGAGAGAATAAGGAGGTGTAATAGATGCCACTAAATGCTATAGAACTTGCGAAGTTGTTCCACGACAAGAACCCTGGAATGACTCAGGGACACAGAATGTGTCCGGGTTGTGCTGCACCAAACGTAGTCAGATTCGCACTCATGACAGCAATCGCAAAAGGTTATGAACCCGTTATTGGTCTTGCAACCGGTTGTTTGGAAGTCTCAACGACAATTTATCCTTACACATCTTGGAACATTCCTTACATTCACAACGCATTTGAAAACGTTGCTGCTACGATAAGCGGTGTTGAGACCGCGTACAGGGCTTTGCTAAAAAAAGGAGAACTCGACAAGGATAAGAAATATGCATTCTTCGCCTTTGGTGGTGACGGCGGAACGTACGATATCGGATTGCAGTCACTCTCCGGTGCTGTTGAAAGAGGCCACAAGTTCATATACATTGTTTACGACAACGAGGGATACATGAACACCGGTAACCAAAGGTCTGGTGCAACACCTCCGGGTTCTGATACAACAACGGCTCCCGTTGGGAAGAAGCTCCCTGGAAAGCTACAACTTAAAAAGAACATCGTTGAAATAATGGCAGCTCACGAAAACGTGTACGTTGCGACGGTATCTATTGCAGAGCCCATGGATTTCATGAAGAAAATAGAAAAAGCACTTGAATTCGACGGACCATCGTTCATTGCTGCCTACTCACCATGTGTAAGGTTCTGGCGCGTTGCTGACGACAAGTCAGTCGAAGTAAGTAAACTCGCAATCGAAACACTTTACTGGCCACTTTACGAAGTAGAAAGAGGAGTCTACCGTGTAACAAAGAAGGTAACGAATCCAAAACCAGTGGCCGAATACATCAAATCGCAAGGCAGATTCAAACCATTACTTTCCAGGCCAGATGCTCAAGAAATCATCGACGAACTCCAAGAATACGTTAATACAAGGTACGAAAGGCTACTTGCACTTGAAGAAGTGACTAAAGATAAACCAGTCAGATAGTTGGAAATTGAGAAGCTTATACAAAAGGCTCCGGTTGTTGCCGGAGCCTTCATTTTTGACCTTTTAGCCAAATTTTTCAATAACTCTAGTACGTTTTACAAACGAGTTTATCGGTGTCTTTGTAAATCAAATGAGAATACGCAAGGCAACCTGCATTACAACTTGTTTTATATAGCGGACAGATTGTACATTTTTCTGGAACAAGAACGTCAGGATTATAGCTATACCAAATTTCTTTAAATGGTTTTTCATTCACATTTCCCATGTAGAATTCAGGATTGTACCTGAAGTGCCCACATGGGACAACCGTTCCGTCAACCAGTATAGAAGCGTGGGTCCTGCCAGCCGTACACTCACCGCCAGAAATATTCTCTTCAATGAATAATGTTACTGGTCCTTCGTAAGCTTCAAGCTTCCTTGCAACAGATTCTATCTGCTCACTTGTGGGCGTAAGCAGGCCTTTGTGTAACAATCCTCTCCCCACTGGTACAAAGCGATCAACGTACAAGTGCGTGCCCAAAGATGCTGCCAGCTCTAACATATCGTCGATATATTTGTAATTTAATGCGTTTACGACGAAAAGTATTGTAACATCAAAACCTTCATCAAGGAGGTTTCTTAGGCCATTCATGGTTTTTTCAAACGTTCCTTTGCCTCTCACTGCTTCATGCACATCTGGAGTTGGGCCATCAACGGAAACGCCAATTAATAAATCTGGGCAAACGCTTTTGAGTTTTTTCGCAACTTCTTTCGTTACCAAAGATGCGTTCGTGTTCATCATCATTTGCAGACCCTTTTCGTGACCGTAGGAGAGTATTTCATAAATATCTGAGCGCACAAGCGGTTCACCACCGACTATATCAAGCAGCTCAGCGTCAGCTTCAACAAGCTGGTCTATGACTGATTTTATCTGCTCTGTTAATAACTCGTACCTTGACCTACTTCCAGCGTTACAATAGCAGTGCAGACATCTGTAGTTACAGGCAGTAGTTATCTCAAATTCAATGTTCTTTGGACGAGGTCTGGTTCGATGCATCATTTCGGCACCTCCAAGACGACCTAATTTTGATACCGAGAAGATGTTATCTGTACTCGAATTCTACCGTCTGCAAATCACGTGAATTTGACCCTATCATGAGCAAGAATTTACCTTTTTCCGAAACGTATTCCATGTTTTCATTATAGAATCTGAGCATACTTTCGTTTATTTCAAAAACAACTTCTTTTTCTTCTCCGACCTCTAAATGTATTTTCTTGAACCCTTTCAGTTCTTTAACGGGTCTAACTACACTTGCAGTTAAGTCACGTATATATAATTGGACAATTTCGTCTCCAGGATACTTTCCAACATTCTTGACTTTTACTGCTGCCTTAATGGAATTATTTGCATGTAGTATGTTTTTATCTAATTCAATTTTGGAATATTCGAATTGCGTATAACTCAGTCCAAAACCGAAGGGTAATAAAGGAGCGTTTGGAATATCGACGTAATGAGAACAGAATCTTTCATTACTATCTTCACTCGGTTTTGGTCTACCTGTATTGAAGTGATTGTAGTACACAGGTATTTGACCGACCGTATAGGGGAAGCTCATGGTCAGTTTTGCTGAAGGGATTTTATCAGCGAAAAGAACATCGGCAATTGCGTTACCACCCTCAGTGCCGGGGAACCATGCTTCAAGCACTGCAGGTGCAATTTTATATAATTCTCTGATTTCTAAAGGTCTTCCATTGAAAAGTATAACAACCGTTGGTTTTCCAAGCTTTATGATTTCCCTTGCCAAATCTTCTTGTCTACCCGGCAGTGTTATAAACGCTCTGCTCCTTGCTTCTCCACTCATATCGTAGTGCTCACCAAGGGCTAATATCACTGCGTCTGCTTCACTTGCTGCCTTTAAAGCTTTCTTAAGAGATTCTTTATATTGCGCATCGCTTTCTCCTTCTGTCTCACAACCCTTTTCGACTAACACTTTACTTTCACCTATCTTGTTGATTATTCCCTCTTTTAGAGAGACTGTTTCTTCCCATCTTCCTTGCCAAGACCAAGGACCGAGTATCGCATGCTCATCGGCATAAGGACCTATTATGGCCAATTTCTTTATGTCTTTGTTGAATGGCAATACATTTTCGTTTTTTAACAAAACAATAGACGCTGCTGCAACTTCACGGGCTATCCTTCTATGTTCTTCGCACAACACAACTCTCTTTTCTTTTTCCTTGTCCACACCTTTGAATGGATTTTCAAACAAGCCGAGCTCTTCTTTTAACTTCAGCACTCTGTAAACTGCCTCATCGATGAGTTTAATGTCAACCTGTCCTTCCTCTACTAGTTCCTCCAAGTGTTTGGCATAGCATCCAGACATCATGTCGATGTCAACACCAGCTTGTATAGCCTTCCTCGCAGCTTCTTTCTCATCTTCCGCAACACCATGGGGAATCAATTCCTTTATAGCACCCCAGTCGGATATAGTTACGCCATCGAATCCCCACTCGCCTCTTAATATTCCTCTGAGGAGCCACTTGTTACCGGACGAAGGGATGCTGTTGACGATGTTAAATGAAGTCATAACCATTTTACAGCCTTCATCTATGGCCGCCTTATACGATGGCAAATAGAATTCTCTGAGCATCCTTTCAGAGACATCGACAGTATTGTATTCCCTTCCACCTTCTACTGCACCATAAGCAGCAAAATGTTTTACACACGATGCGATATTTCCCTCTTTTGAAATGTCACCGCCTTGGTAACCCCTTACAAAAGCACGTGCCATGACGCTATTCAAGTAAGGATCTTCGCCCGTCGATTCCATCACTCGTCCCCATCTTGGGTCTCTGACAAGGTCGACCATAGGGGAAAAAGTAACGTGAACACCACCAGCAGAGGCCTCAATTGCAGACACCCTTGCAACCTTTTCAACCAAATTCTCATCCCATGTGCATCCCAAAGCAAGAGGAATTGGAAAAATCGTTCTGTACCCGTGAATTATATCTGCCATGAACATCAGAGGGATTTTCTTCTCATTCCTCTCCAAGTACAATTTCTGTATCTCGAATGTTTCTTCTGCACCAGCCGTTCCTAAGACAGAGCCAGCGTTCCAAATATCTGAATCCTTAATACCCAAAGCTTCCATAGGACCTGTTACTATTCCTTTTGCACTGTCTTTAAAGAAAAACGGTGCCAACTGCGTTAGCTGCCCTATCTTTTCTTTTAGTGTCATCGATTTCAAAAGCTCTTCAATGTTGACTTTTTGTGCCATTGCAAGCTCCTCCTCATTGAAAGCCTCTTCACGGTTAGCTATTCTTAGATTCTCTCCTATCTATGTTAACGCTTGAAATCACAAAATGCAACACATCTAATCATTTTCTGGTATTTGCTTATCAGCTTATAAAATCAAAAAAGCCCTGATAAATCAGGGCCTTTTTGATTTCTCTACTTTTTAATCTGGTGGAGGCGGCGGGAATCGAACCCGCGTCCGAAAGTAAACCCTCTTTGGCATCTCCGAGCGCAGTCTGTGTTTTGGTTCTCGTCAACCAGTCGCCCACAGACAGGCTACTGATTGACTAGCCTCACTAGGTAAGGTAGTTCACCACGTGAGGCGCATGGTGAGCTACCTGGCCAGCTGGGTCACGCCCAGCTACGAGGCGCTGGCCAAACCTCGTAGTGGACGGCTACCTGTTAATTAGGCAGCGAGAGGAACGTATTCGTTGGCACTTATCTTTTTCCCTGCCGTTTTTTAACGAGGACGGCAGGCAACCTCGGCTCGCTTCCAAAGAGGGCTTACCCCCGTCGAGACCGTTCGCCCCCTTTGAGTTTTAAAAAGTTTCCTTATCGCTTTTCCATATGTTTAGACTTTTCATTTCTTAATTTCGTTCAAAATTCCTTGCACATGATTACCGAAAAAACAACGCCCTTTAAAGGGCGTTTTACTGAAGTTGGTGCCGAGGGCGGGATTTGAACCCGCACGGTCCCAATGACCGCATGGCCCTCAACCATGTGCGTCTGCCAATTCCGCCACCTCGGCATCAATTTTTTACTTTAGCCAGTAAATATTATACCACACAACTAAACTTTCGTCAAGATCCATACTCGTTTTTAATATGATAAACGAAACCTCTGAAGTATATCATTCGATAAAAAACGAGCGCATGTGCGCTCGCACGCTTCGCTTTTCTGGAGCGGGTGACGGGTTTCGAACCCGCGACCCCTTGCTTGGCAAGCAAGTGCTCTACCGCTGAGCTACACCCGCTCGATAACTTTCCTTTTGGTGCGAGAGGAGGGATTTGAACCCTCACGGGATTATCAGTCCCACTGGATTCTAAGTCCAGCGCGTCTGCCAATTCCGCCACTCTCGCACCTATCTCTGGTGACCCGGGCGGGATTCGAACCCGCGACCCCCTGATTAAAAGTCAGGTGCTCTACCTGCTGAGCTACCAGGTCACCTTTGTGGCGTCTTTTGTTAGACGTGCCGTTAAACATAATACCACAAGGGATTTTAGGTGTCAAGTAGTTTGGAATGAAATTTTTAAAATATGCATTTCCAAAGTGTCTATAGTAGTCTTGACTTGAAAATCAAAGATGATTAGTCGCTCTTGACTTTTTGAAACGGAGTGGTATATTTAATATGAAAATGAAAATCATTTGCAAAAAATCTGGCTAACCATCCATTGTGTGATTCAATTTTTGAAGATTGGAGGTAGGAAAAATGAGGATGACAAAGAATAGGGAGCTTGTCTACAAGGAAATACTGAACTCAGCTGTCCCGCTGACCGCGTACGAAGTCAGTAATCGGTTAAAGGAAATGAGTTTAACGACAATTTATCGCGCACTCGAATATCTCTACCAAAACGGTTATTTGAAGCGCTTCTCGTTGGACGAATGTACTTATTATTATTCTTCAGAATCCCACAGGCACTTTTTCCGCTGTGTTCAGTGCGGGAAGCTTTACCCCATTGAGACATGCTTTATGGAAGAATATGAAAAATACGTCTCTACACATTTTAATTTCAAAGTTTATGAACACTTCGTGCTTTTCACAGGACTGTGTGAAAAGTGTTATCAAGATAGCTTAATAGATAAGACAGAAAATGCGAATGCATAACTCGTAAGGAGTCAACTATGCAAAATTAAATTTTTGTTTTGAGTGTGAGATAGCATAATCAATATTGAACTTCTCTTTCTTTCTCAACATTGCGTACAACGTTCGCAATAACTTGTGTACTACTGACATTATCGCTTTTTTGTACGGTATACCTTGCTGCCTTTTTCGTTCATAGTATGTTCGGAAATATTCGTTGTGAATCACTACACTCACTGCCATTAGCCATAGTATTCGTCTTAGGTGGGCATTGCCCCTTTTCGATATGTGTCCTTCTACTTTGCTTTTGCCTGATTGGGCAATGCTTGGATCGAGTCCACAATACGCAATGAGTTTTTTGTATGTACTAAATCTTGAGATATCTCCAACTTCTGCCAAGAAATGCATCGCGCTGTTTTCACCAATACCTGGTATTGACGTGAGTATCTCGATATCAAGGTTTATCGCACTACATTCGCAATATTCTTTCATCATCTTGTCGTATTCTTCAAGCTGTTGCTGTAAAAATTGTAGTTCTTTGATATTTTGCACAAGAATCTTTTCTTTCATCGGCCAATATTGAGCAATCGAGTTATTAGCGAGTTCTTTAAGTTTTTGAGCATTAAGTTTTGTACTTCTGCCACGGTCTTTGGAAAAGAACACATCCAGATTACGAGCCTTTTGAATAGCCTTGGCAGAAGGGAAATGAGAAAGAAGATTGAGGATAGTGTCACTGTAGATATTGGTAACTCTTTCGAGTTCAGGGAAAAGAACGTTGAGCAGTTTTTCGATATTGTCTTTAACTTTTGCGATGCGGTGGATAATGTTTTCGCGTGCTCTGACAATATCACGAAGCTCAGAGTTGACAAAAGCAGAAGAAGGAATTTGATGTTGTAGGTAAAACAAAGCAGTAGCGATAATGCGAGCATCGATTTTGTCGGTTTTGGTCTTTCGAAGAGAAGCAAAGTTTTTAACAGTTAGAGGATTAAAAACAGCGCAAGCAAAGTCGTTGGAAGAAAGGAAAGCCAGAAGGTTGAGATGATAACAGCCAGTAGATTCCATAGCGATGATGATGGATTGTTTTGGGAAGGCAGAGAGTTTGTTTGCGAAGGAGGAAAACCCTTGTTTGGACATATCGAAAGAAGATTCGAAGATGATGGAACTGGGATTAGAGATAGCGCAGACGTTGAACTTATCCTTGGAAACATCGATGCCGACGAAAACAGGGAAGTTATCCATGAAAAATCCTCCTTTCGAATGATGAGGGCAGGGAGCCTGCTGAACCAATCCTCCATGCTGACGAGGGCTGAAAGCCCAACCAACTAATCATGGTTAAAGGCAGGCAACAGACTCCTTAAATGGCTTAAAAGCCAAGGTGACATAAGTTGTCCTGCCCTCAATTTTTTTAAGCTAAATTATTTATACCATATTTTTATGTAGGAGGTAGAAAGTATGGAATTCTCAGGCAGATTGGGAAAATTCGTAATAGCGGTTTTATTACTGGTCTTTTTCATGCAGGTCTATGCGGTAAATATCGTTGCAACAATCAATCCATACTATCTTATTGTAAAAGAAATTGTTGGTGACAAGGTGGATGTTAACTTGCTTATAAAACCAGGAAGTAATCCACACGTCTTTAATCCAACGGTTAGCGATGTTAAGACTCTATCAAATGCTGACATAATCGTTGCAAACGGTTTAGGACTTGATAATAATTATCTGAAGAATTACAAGAATGTCTTATTTGTCGGTGAAAAGGTACCGAAAAAGTATCTATCCAAAAGCGATGAGCATGATGAACACGCGGAAAACAACGAAATCACGTATAACCCTCACGTATGGCTTTCTATAGACTTTCTCACAGACTACATAATTCCTGCAATAAGGGATGAACTTGTCAAGGTTGATCCACAAAACGCTCGCATCTATTCGCAAAATGCGAATAAAATCATCGTATCACTCAAGGAAATTTCTCAGAAGTTCGACAAACTATTTGCCGATGTATCAAAGAATAAACAGGAGCTCACCGTCATTCTGGAACATCCGTCTTATCTTTATTTCTTCAAAAAGTACAACGTAAAAGTTCTGGCTGTTGAGGAAGGACATGGTAAAGAGCCATCTGCACAGCATATCAAGAATATCATTGCGCAAGCTAAGAAGGGCAACTTATTGGGAATCTTTGTTGGGCCTCAGTTTAAAACGGAATCGATAAAAGTTGTGGCTAAGGAACTGGGAAGGGATTTCAAAATTCTTGATCCACTTGGATACAACGTTAAGACAGTAACAGAGCTTTTTGAAAACGCGTACAAGTCAATACGGGAGGCAGCATATGGTAAATAGTATAGCTGAACGAAACCTTGAATCGGTGATTACTGTAAGGAACCTTTCCGTTAGGTACGGGCAAATTGAGGTCTTAAGGAACGTGAGTTTCAAAGTATTTAAGAAAGATTTTGTTGGAATAATTGGTCCCAACGGTGCCGGAAAGTCTACTTTGATAAAGGCACTCTTGGGAATGATACCCTACGAAGGCGAGATTGTATTAAATGGAAAGGTTGGCTACGTACCTCAACTTTCGTCATTCAACAGAGAGTTTCCCATCAGTGTATACGATTTCGTTAGAGTTTCCATTAGAAAAGAAAAGAACTGGAGAAAGTTGGTCGATGAAGCACTGACTAAAGTTGGTTTGGAGGGCTTTGGAGAAAGACTCGTTGGTACACTCTCCGGGGGTCAGTATCAAAGGGTATCTTTGGCAAGGGCGATTGTGTCAAAACCAGATATCGTTATACTCGATGAACCTGAGTCAGGTGTAGACGAAATGGGGAAGGCCCGATTTTACGATTTACTCTACGAAATGAACGAAAAATGGGGAATTACAATACTGATGGTGAGTCATGACATAGGTATGGTTTTCGAAAAGTGCAAAACGGTCATGTGCCTCAACAAAACTTTACATTGTCATGGACCAACACGAGAAATCAGACCAGAGGATGTTAAAAAACTCTTTGGCGAGTTCGATATCTGGATACGGGCACACTCGCACTACGAGATAGAGCATACACATGAAAATAGCAATTCTCATAAGACACCTGACTAGAGATAGGACGTGAGATAATGGCTTTTATAACTGATTTGCTTAATTACGAATTTCTAAGAGATGCCTTGATTGCAAATGTGCTGATTGCGTTTGTGACAGGTATGGTTTCTCCTGTTATAGTGTACAAAAGGTTAGAATTTATAGGTGACGGTCTGGCGCATGCGATTTTTGCTGGTGTAGCATTTGCTGTCATATTCAATTTCAACATATTACTCGGTTCCGTTCTTGCGACTCTGCTCTTCGCATACCTTGTATATGTTTTGAGCAACGATACACAAATTGCGGAAAGCACCGCAATTGGAATGCTACTACCGGTCTTTATGTCTTTAGGTGTAATATTATTCTCAAAGTCTGAGCGCTACACAACTGATGTGACGTCTTATCTTTTTGGGAATATCTTGCTTATTTCAAAACATGATATCTACTTCATCGCTGCGGTGCTTGTGTTTTCCATTCTGATTTTACTGTGGAAACACTATGAGATTTCTTACTGGCTTGCCGATGAGACAATGGCTAAATTCTACGGAATAAAAACCAATATTGTAAGATTCATTGTACTTGTCCTTGTCTCAACTGTTGTGGTTGCAGCTCTAAAGCTTGCTGGTGTAATTGTCATGGGAGCTTTCTTAGTGCTTCCAGGTGCGTTTTCTAAGAACTATGCTAAGTCACTGACTTCTGCAATACTTCGGTCAGTAGTATTCAACTTTATGCTCTCCTTATTGGGGTTTGTAACCGCTTACTACTTTGATTTGCCACCTGGTCCGACGATAGTGTTATTCTTGTTTACGGCGTTTTTGATTTCAACACTTTTTGTAAAATCTAAGAACGGGCAATGAAAAACTTAACGTTGTGTGGTATAATCAGAACGGTCTAACAAAATACGACCACCAAAGCAAAGATAGGGGGATTGTCATGGAATTCGTTAACTGTCGTACAGTAAGAAAATCCTTGCCCATATTTCTTCATGGAGGGGAAACAGGAGTTCTATTGGTCCACGGTTTCACCGGCTCGCCTCATGATTTCGAGTATATGGCGGGCGAAATAAATAAAGCCGGTTTCACCGTCTCTGTTCCAAGATTGCCAGGACATGGAACTTGTGGAGAAGACTTCCTAACAACAACGCGGCATGACTGGCTTAGAAGAGCTTACGATGCTTACTACGACCTTCAAGGTCTGTGCAAAGGAGTCTATATAGTGGGTCTATCGATGGGTGGAGTTATCGCACTCATCATGGCAGCCAACCTGAAACCTAAAAAACTGGTGACTCTTGCAGCAGCAACACACGTATTTGATAACAGAATCGCTTTGACACCGCTATTAGCTCTCTTTAAGAAAAAAATGATTAGGCAGAATGACGAACGTTATGATGATCCGGAGTTGCAGTATTTGAAAAACGAGTATTGGTCGTATAACTGGCCTAAGCAGGCTGCTGAGCTGTACAGACTTATGAAAGAAGCAAGAAAGAAAGTTTCAGAGATTACAAGTGATACTCTTGTTGTAGCTGCAAGGAACGATAACACGGTTCCTTTGTCAGCAGCTGAGTTTATATACAAGAACATCAGGTCTGAAAAAAGGAAATTGCTCATTTTTGAAAAATCTGGTCATGTTCTTAGCAATGATGTAGAAAAGGAAGAAGTTACCAAAGCTGTTATTGAGTGGTTGAAAGGATAGTTGACAAGTAAAAAATGTATGGTATCATAAATGTAGACAAATTTTGTCTACTTTTTACAATTAGTTAATCCTAACTTGGTATTAATGGTGTATAATAAGAGCGCAAAGTAAAAGTGGAGGTGTTTTTAGATGGGATTATTACAAGAAAAAGACAGAAAGTATTTACAGGACCTATTTGCTAAGGAACTCAAGAATGGTGTTAAGCTGATTTTCTTCCATGGAGAAGACTGCGAGTACTGCGACTTGGAAAGTCAACTGTTGGACGAAGTAAAAGAACTTTCAGATAAGATAACGGTAGAAAAATACCACAAAGATAGTGAGAAAGCAAAGGAATACAACGTTGAATTTGTTCCAGCACTTATTGTGACACTTGAAGATGGCAAAGATAGAGGCGTTAGATTCTACGGTATACCGTCAGGACATGAGTTTGGAACGCTTATTCAAATCATGACGACTTTTGGAAACAATGCAACGCCACAGCTCTCACCATCGACAGTCGAAACACTTAAGAATCTTGATAAGCCAGTGAAGATAAGTGTTTTTGTAACGCCAACGTGTCCATACTGTCCAAGGGCTGCACTTACAGCATTTAACATGGCTCTTGCAAGTGATATGGTAACGGCAGAAGTTATAGAAGCCAACGAATTCTTTGACCTGAGTGAGCAGTTTGGAGTTTCGTCAGTACCGCATATAGCGATCAACAGAAATCCAGACAAGTTCTTTATAGGTGCATATCCGGAACCGCAGTTCTTACAGCAAGTTCTTGACCTTGCAGAGTAAGTAAAGACTAATCGAACGTTAGAATTTTAGAAGAGAATCTTACTACTTCAGGGCACAATCACTTGTGCCCTGAGTTTTTAAAAAAGCGAATAATTTTACATTGGAGGTGTTTGTATGAGCGGATTTGAATTCGACATGGGAAGCTTTGGTGGAAATCTAAAGGAATATTACGACATAGCAATTATAGGTGGTGGTCCAGCAGGACTTACGGCTGCTATTTACGCAAGAAGGGCTGGTTTAA
Source organism: Fervidobacterium changbaicum (assembly GCF_004117075.1). Classification (NCBI taxonomy): domain Bacteria; kingdom Thermotogati; phylum Thermotogota; class Thermotogae; order Thermotogales; family Fervidobacteriaceae; genus Fervidobacterium; species Fervidobacterium changbaicum. The sequence continues at coordinate 731,627 of NZ_CP026721.1, read as the reverse complement.
CAGCTCTCGTTATAGAAAAGGCCATCGAAGGTGGTGCGGTTACTCAAACACATGTTGTTGAAAACTGGCCTGGTGAGATAAGTATTGAAGGGCAAGCTTTAGGACAAAAATTTGCCGACCATGCAAAGCATTTTGGGGCGGAGTTCCACTATGCTTTTGCACAAAAAGTGTATGTTGAAGGTGATTACAAAGTTGTTGAACTTGACGACGGAAATAAAGTAAAAGCCAAGGTTGTAATTCTTGCCACTGGTACAGAACCAAGGAAACTTGGCGTACCTGGCGAAGCAGAGTTCAGAGGTAGAGGAGTCACCTACTGCGCTGCTTGTGATGGTTATCTTTTCAAAGATAAGGATGTAGTAGTTGTAGGTGGCGGAGATAGCGCTTGCGATGAATCGCACTTCCTTTCAAAGATTGTTAAAAGCATCACCATGGTTCAGAATTTACCGTATTTAACAGCGGCGAAGGTCTTACAAGAGAGGGTGCTCAATAATCCAAAAATTAAGGTTATCACAAATCACATTGTGAAAGAGATTAGAGGAACAAGCAAGGTTGAAGAGGTCGTTATAGTAAACAACGATACGAAAGAAGAACAGGTTATAAAAGCAGAAGGTGTGTTCATATACGTTGGATTAGTTCCACAAACGCAAATATTCAAAGGTCTTGTTGATATGAACGACTACGGATACATAATCACTGATGAGAATATGGAAACGAACGTACCAGGAATCTACGCAGTTGGTGACATCAGGATCAAGAATTTGAGACAAATAGTCACCGCAGCAGCAGACGGTGCTATAGCCGTCGAACACGCTGCAAAGAAATACTTCTAATATCATAAAAATAAAAAATGTGAAACAATGGAGGTGAGAGTATGGCACATGTCAAAGTTAAAATCTATACAACGCCAACCTGTCCGTGGTGCAGAAGGGCAAAAGAGTACTTCAGACAGCTTGGAATACCATTTACTGAAGTAGATGTATCGAAAGACAGAAAAGGTGCGGAAGAGATGATTAGAAAATCCGGACAGATGGGTGTTCCAGTTATCGAGATAGGTAATCAAATCATCGTTGGATTTGACAAAGCAAGAATCGACAGAATCCTTGGAATTAGCTAAGAATTGGGTGTAATACGGAAGGCGAAAGCCTTCCGTGTTATTTTTCACAATAAAGAAATTTGGAATCTGGAGAGGTGAGAATGTATGAAGTTCAGTTGTCCGATCCTTAGGTTTTTCTCAAGGTTGTTTATGAAAAAATTCAAAGTGCGAAATCTTAAGATTGGAAAGGAATGATGAAAATGAGGAACCTAATTAGACTTCTTTCCATGCTTCTTGTTCTGATTACAACACTTAGCTTTGGCTATGAATACACATTTACGGATTTGGGTATATCTCATAAAGTATCACAGATAGAAAAGAAACTGCTCTTGGTCAATTTTTCTTCACCGACATGCTATTACTGCAGACGGTTTGAAAGTGAGGTCCTTTCAAACAAAGATGTTCAAGAATTTCTAAGAGGGAATTATGTATATGTAAAAATAGAGCCGGGCTCCTACAAAACTACTTTTTTGGGAAAAACTTATACGAATGACCAACTCTTTGGTGCATTTGGTGTTAGGGGTACACCAACGTTTGTGTTTATAAAAGATCAAGGACAAGTAACGCAAGTTCCTGGTTTCATGCCTGCTCCGGATTTTCTCAAAGCACTGCGATTTATTGTCAAAGTTGTCGATGATAACTATAAAGGAAGCTTCGAAGAGTACTCAAAAAAAGAGGACAACTACAAAGGTAAACCTACGATAGTGAATGTTAAGAAAGAAGATGCCGATTTTGTTCTGAAAAATGATAAAAACGCTCAAAGTGTTGAGACAGTACCAAGTAAAGTTGATATAAATACGGTGTATGTGACGACGAGTACGGATGTTGCGAAAAAGCTCAACAGTATGGGCGTAATCAGGGTTCTTCTCATTTCGTCAAAATGATTTCTCTCTGAGGTGATTGTATGATTTCCTTAACACCTACAGACGTAAGTGTGTGGCTTGCTTTAGCTCACGGGTTTCTTTCGTTTTTTAGCCCTTGCGTTTTACCTCTCATACCTGGTTTCATTGGGATAGTGCTCGGAGGGCAAAGGAGAGCACAGAGATTGATAGGGTTCTTTTTGGGTTTTTCGATAGTCTTCAGTCTTCTTGGTGGATTGTCATCGTTCATAGGTGGCTTCTTGGCTAAATACTCGGGCATTTTGGAGAAAATCATAGGAATTGGTATAATAATATTTGGAATAATGTACATTGCGGAATTCCAGCTTTTTAAAGGTACGAAGGCAAATGTTTGGAAGTTCAAGAACGCAGGTTTAGTTGGTGGGTTTGTCCTCGGTGGTGCAATCGGTTTTGTTTGGATACCTTGCAGTAGTCCAATACTCGCCTCGATTTTATTAATAGCATCCCAGCAAAGTGTAGCAAAAGGCATATGGTTACTCTTTATATATTCTCTTGGCATTTCAGTACCGTTCCTTACAATAGGAGCTGGTATTTCAAAAGCACTGACAATGGGATTTGGCAAACCTTCTTGGGAAAGATGGATTAAATACATCGGTGGAGCTTTTATGATAGTACTTGGGCTCTTAATAATATTAGGTAAAATGAAAGTCTAACAAAATAAGTTTTGGAGGTGTATTTTGATGGCAATAGCACGTATGGATTACTATTCTGGCATGCTTTTTTATTCGAAAACCCTGTCAGGACATGATTTGATAATCGATTCTGATCCTTCGGTTGGTGGTCGAGACGCAGGTCCAAGACCTAAGGAACTAATTCTGTATTCGCTAATGGGCTGCACAGGAATGGATGTTGTTTCTCTGCTTAGAAAAATGAAGGTGATTGATAAGCTAGAAAGCTTTAGGATGGAAGTCGAATACGAACAATCCCAGGAACATCCGAAAGTCTACACGAAGATTCACCTTAAATACTTCTTCAAATTCAATGGAGAACCACCAAAAGAACAGGTAGAAAAAGCCGTTAATCTCTCACAAGACAAATACTGTGGTGTATCTGCAATGTTAAAAAAGGCTGTTCCTGAATTTACTTGGGAAATAATCTACGAGTGAAAAGAATAACAGCTTTAAAAAAGCCATCCTTGAAAAAGGGTGGCTTTTTTCTTATACTGGTTAGTACACGGCAGTACGTGATTTTGTAAGAAAAGTCTTGCGAAAGGTCGATACGTAAAGGAATACTCGAATAATTCGTGTTGGTTAACTTGTGGATAATGAAATAGATAGTTTGTAAATTAAGGTAGTCGCGGTACAATAAATCAAATAGTATGCAAGTCTTGTTCTTAGTATACGACACATCGACAAATAGGAGAGTTACCGAATACTAACATGTGTGACGTTTTAAACCATAAAATTATGAAAAAGAAAGCGATAGCAGGAACGTTAATGGCATTCGCATTAGTTTTCCTCGTGTCATGTTCGCAAACGATAGACAACTTAGCACCAAGAGTGACAATAACATCACCAACAAACAACTCGCAAGTTTCAGGAACAATAAGTGTGAATGTAAATGCCAGTGATGAAAGTGGAATAGCAAGAATAGAGCTTTATGTGAATTCAACAAAAGTATCAGAGAATACACAGTCACCATGTACGTTTATACTAAATACAACCAGTCTTAATGATGGGTTCTATACGTTGAGAGTAATTGCTTATGATGTTGCAGGAAATAAAAACGAAGCGCACGTAACTGTGTACATTCTTAATGAAGGAACACCGAAGTGGAAGTTTCAAACAAACGGTATCTATTTCTCCTCCCCCGCGATAGGGAACGATGGAACGATTTATGTAGGAAGTGGAGACGGTTATCTGTACGCAGTAAATCCGAATGGAACACCTAGTTGGAGGTTCAGAACTTGGTCCTCTGTTTTTTCCTCGCCTGCAGTAGGACCAGATGGAACGATTTATGTAGGAAGTGAAGACCATTGTCTGTATGCAGTAAACCCGGATGGAACGGAGAAGTGGAGGTTTGAAACTGGTTGGCGTATTTACTCCTCCCCAGCGATAGCGGACGATGGAACGATTTATGTAGGAAGTGAAAACGGTTATCTGTACGCAATAAATCAGGATGGAACGGAGAAGTGGAGGTTTGACGCAAATATAGCTCCTACATTTATCACGTCTTCTCCAGCAGTGGGGATCGATGGAACGATTTATGTAGGAGCTATATTTGATTATCTATATGCTATAAACCCAAATGGAACACTTAAGTGGAAGTTTTACGTGGGTGAATTGGTTTATATCACCTCCTCGCCAGCGATTGGGGCAGATGGAACAGTTTATATAGGAACTTATAAAGATTCTCTTGGTTATCTGTACGCAGTAAACCCGGAAGGAACGCAGAAATGGAAGTTCGAAACTGGTGGGGGTATTACCTCTTCCCCCGCGATAGGGAGAGACGGAACAATATATGTGGGAGCTAGGGATAACTATCTTTACGCAATAAACCCGAATGGAACGCTCAAGTGGCGATTTCTAACAGGATGGTATGTTCAATCTTCACCCGCAGTAGGATCGGATGGAACAATTTATGTGGGGAGCGATGATGGTTATCTATATGCGATAAACCCGGATGGCTCGCTTAAGTGGATGTTTAGAACAGACAGCTCAATTACCTCTTCAGCTACAGTGGGGCCAGATGGAATAATCTATATAGGGAGCGTAGATGGATATTTGTATGCAGTATACAGCAGTTCGCTTGGATTAGCAAACAGCTCATGGCCAAAATTTAGGCGGAATCTAAAAAATACTGGTAACGTCAGGCAGTGGAAAACAGGATTGCGAGCAGAAATGGATACGAGGAACTAAAACACTTTACTTTTATCTAAGATTAATAAAATGAAAAATCGATAAATGTCGCAAGCGAATTCAGAGATTAAATGATACTACACCAGAGGAAAGAACTTAGAAGAACTGAAGAAAATTTATAAAGGGCCATTGCTGAAAAAGCAGCATCTTATCTCTCATAAAGCTATAACGAATAGACGTTCTGCTACAATCTCCAAAGAACAGTTTTCTTAAGTCGGTATACTGTTAGTGTAATATGCACTTCAAACAAACAAGGAAACTACCCGGTTGTCCGCTTAGTACACATTATGGGGTAAGAGAAGGTTCAAGATAAGTGGCATGAAATATATGAATTTGAGAACTACCGCTAAAGCTTACTGAAACTAAAAATCTACTTGAATTTTTCTCGTGGTATGGTATCATATTTTCTGGCACTTGTTCAAGTATCGTCTTTGAAAAAATGTAACATAGCTAAACGCAGTTGAAACATTGACAAAATATGCCCCCTCAGGTATAATAACTAACGCATGAGCGAGCCAACGTAGCTCAACCGGCTAGAGCGGCTGACTTGTAATCAGCAGGTTGAGGGTTCAAGTCCCTCCGTTGGCTCCAGACCACGGATGTGTGGTGAGGTGCCCGAGTGGCCAAAGGGGGCGGACTGTAAATCCGCTGGCAGAATGCCTTCGAAGGTTCAAATCCTTCCCTCACCACCAGATATTTTTTTATAGGAGGCTGAATAGGGATGAGAGTTCAGATAGGTCTCAAGTGCGAAGAGTGCGGTACAAGAAATTACTACACGACGAAAGAAAAGAGCAAAAAGGACAAACTCAGACTTAAGAAATACTGTCCGAAGTGCAATAAGCACACATTCCACACAGAAACTAAGGTTTAATGTTTTTCGATTAAAGAAAATCAGTTGAATTGTTTATTATTCGCAGGGGCGTAGCTCAACTGGCAGAGCACCGGTCTCCAAAATCGGGTGTTGCGGGTTCAAGTCCTGCCGCCCCTGCCAAATTTTATAATACTAAGTGTATAAGAGCAAAACATCTGCATTCAAACCAGAACGCTATCGGGGGAGATAACGATGGAAAAGCTTAAGAAGTTCTTTGCAGAAGTTAAGAGCGAAGCAAAAAAGACATCGTGGCCAAACAGAGAAGAACTCCTGGCATCGACAGGGGTAGTTTTGTTTATTCTAGCAGTTTCTTCAGTTTATCTTTTCTTAGTTGACCTGCTCTTCTCAGGAACACTCGGCGTGTTGTTGCAGAAATTCTGAGGTGAATAAATAATGAAAAAAGAATGGTATATAATTCATACCATTACCGGGTATGAAAACAAAGTTAAAGAAAACCTTGAAGCGAAAATTAAAGCTCAGGGATACGAATCTATTATCCCTAATGTTGTCGTTTTGGAAGAAACGGTAATTGATACGTCGAGTAAATCGCTCGAGCGACATATCGTAAGTCACGAAGCAAAACTTCATGTCAGCAATGGCATGGATGTTGAGAAAGGTGACTTGCTGGCAGAAGAACCGGCAATAAAGGTTAGAAGAGATGGAACGATTGTTGAAATAACAAATGCCAGAAGGATAGTTATTGAGACAACGGACAAGAAGTTTTCAAAAACCTACGTTATCCCAGAATCAGCAAAGCCAATATCAGGGTTACGTGTGGGAACGAATGTCTTTCAAGGCACGTTTCTTGCGGCATCCGATGAGTATATATGTGATATAGATGGTAAGGTAGCTATAAATGAAAAGGTTAAGCGTGTTGTTGTTCGAACGGTTCTTGGTGATGAAGATGTTTACGTAATACATGTTGATGTTTTCAATCCCAACGTGTGCAAGAAGGGCGTTGTAGTCAAAGCTGGTCAGGTACTTGCTGAAGGTAGAAAGATTTATGCAAAAAGTTCCGGGCGTGTTGCGATAGTTGAGTATCCAACGAGAAGGGAAATAGTAATCCAAAAGACGAAGAAGAAGAAGCTTTATCCAGGGTATCTTTTTGTTGAGATGATAATGAACGATCATACATGGGAATTTGTTAGAAGTACACCATTTGTGATGGGATTTGTTTCGGCGGGTGGCAGACCTCTGCCGCTAAAAACACAGGAAGTGCACTATATAAAGAGGTTAGCTGGTCTTGAGGAAATACGTCACGAGGCAAAACCGCAGGTTACAAAGGTGGAACTGGAAATACAACCTGGAGACTCTGTGAAGATCATAACAGGTCCGTTTGAAGGGTTTGTTGGTGTCGTTAAAGAAGTTGACGAAGAAAAGCAGGAACTTAAGGTTAATATTACGATATTTGGAAGAGAGACACCGGTTAGTGTGCATGTGAGTGAAGTAGAAAAGATTTAAAGCCAAAAAAATTGTGCGCGTTGTGCGCAGTGGGAGGGCAAAGAGCCCGAAAATACCACAAAAGGGAGGTAAGTTGTATGGCAAAGAAAGTAGTGGCACAGGTTAGGCTTGTGCTCGAAGCCGGAAAAGCAACACCAGCTCCTCCAGTAGGTCCTGCCCTGGGTCAAAGAGGAGTTAACTTGATGGAATTTTGTAAGAAGTTCAACGCAGTCACAGCGGATAAGGCTGGATTGCTCATACCAGTTATCGTTACGGTCTACGATGACAGGTCGTTCACATTCGTTACAAAGACTCCTCCTGCCAGCTTCTTGCTGAAGAGAGCGGCAAAGCTCAACTCGGGTTCATCGGAACCGAAGAGAAAGATCGTTGGAAAAGTGACAAGACAGCAAATCAGAGAAATTGCTGAACTCAAGATGCCAGACCTCAATGCAAACGACATCGAAGCTGCGATGAGAATAATCGAAGGAACCGCTCGCAGCATGGGTCTGGAAGTCGTAGACTGAAGCGGAAGGGAGGAGGCTAGAATATGCCTAAGCACTCCAAGAGATACAATGAAATAAGGAAACTTGTTGATAGAGAAAAAGCTTATTCTCTTGATGAAGCAGTGGAACTGGCAAAGAAGACCGCAACAGCAAAATTTGACGAAACAGTTGAATTCCACGTAAAGACAAACATCGACTACAGAAAAAGTGAGCAGAACATAAGAAGTACTATTAGCCTTCCACACGGAACTGGTAAAACCGTTAGAGTTTTGGTCTTCGCAAAAGGCGAAAAAGCGGAAGAGGCAAAGCAGGCTGGAGCAGACTACGTTGGTGGAGAAGAACTTGTCGATAAGATTGCCAACGAAGGATTCTTTGATTTTGACGTTGCAATTGCAACACCAGATATGATGAAGGTTATCGGTAAGCTTGGTAAAGTCCTCGGTCCAAGAGGTTTGATGCCAAACCCGAAAACCGGAACAGTTACAGATGATGTTGCAGCGGCAGTTCAAGAATTCAAAAAGGGTAAAGTTGAAGTTAGAACAGACAAAACAGGAAACATCCACATTCCAGTTGGAAAGGCTTCATTCGATCCAGAAAAACTCAAGGAAAACATCAAATCTGCTTACGAACAGATACTCGCACTCAGACCAGCAGGTGTGAAGGGTAACTTTATAAAGAAAGCAGTTGTCGCTTCTACAATGGGACCTGGAATTAAGCTTGACTTGAACACGCTTGCAGAAGGTAAGAAGTAATAAAATAATCTACAGCTAATAAAGGCGGCTCGAAAGAGCCGCTTTTTTTATTTGCTTTGAATATCACTAAATGTGAACGGATGAAGCCGAGTTCTTAACGTTATTTTATCGTAATTCACAAAGGAAACATAATATCACAGTAAAAGTTACAGGAAAGAAACACATTTCATAGAGGTAAAAGAGTATAATTTGAATGTTCTATTTAACTATAACAGTAAGACAATTATAATGGCACGATAAGGAGGTAGCGGTATGAAGGATTTTGTGAAGGTTCTTTACTTGGTGATAGCACTTCTTGTTCTTAGTGTGTTGGGGTTTTTTACAGTATACGTACCACTTAAGGTGGTTTTTGCGTTTTTTTCGATAGTTGTTGTAGGCTACATAATCAAGACTTACACAGGCAAGATGACGGGTTTTATAGTGCTTGCTGTTCTGCTTTTTCTTATTCCTATGGCAAGTGCTGAGAGTTTTAAGTATCTGGCAACCACCGGTGAAAGTGGTTTGAGAAGGTTAATGAATTTCACAGAGGTGCTTACAAGTCAATCAGGCAGAGTTTACAATCCGGGTGTAAGTTACGAAGAGCCAGAGGAATTGATTATAAACATCGATGGCGGATTGCGATTGGAGTTCGTTGGTGACTCTGGTATTGTTGTTCCTTCAGAGCTGAAGGTAAGGCCGAAAGGAGATGTTCTTGAGATAACTGGTGGTGACAAGAAATCTACGTACGTTGTCAGATTAGGTGGAAGAGATGTTGAAAAGATTGATATTTCATCCGTAAGACTTGATGTATCAGGAAGTCTTGGGAAACGTTTGAAAAAGTTTGAAGCTTCTACGGTTGGGATGTCGATGAATGGTGAGCTCAGCGCTGATAAGATCAAACTCGATGGTACAGGTGTTAATTTAACTGGAAGGCTCTCAGCAGAGGAATTAGATATAGACTCAGTTGGTGTGGAAATCGATGGTGAACTCGCAGCTGAGAGAATTACCATCCAAAGCGTAGGTGTTAATTTAAACATAAGGCTTAGAGATTGTGGTTTTATGGATATATCGGCAACTGGCGTGAAAGGTGAGATTGATTTTGTTGCCGGAAGCGATTTGAGGTTGGAGATTGATGGAACCGGAGGTACGCTGCGTGTGAAGAATAGCTCAAACAACGACATTCAGATAAATTCTTCTGGTGTGAAGGTTGTGAGAGAATGAGCAAATCGGAAAACTTTGAAAGTTTGGAGAGTATCCATGTAACTTTTAGAAAGATCGACAAACACAGCGGCGTACCTGCGTATTTACAAATAGTTAATCAGATAAAAGCAAAAATAATTCTCGGAGAGCTGAAATTAGGTATGCAGTTACCAGCGGTGAGAGATTTGGAAAGGATATTCGATGTAAATGTCAACACGGTCCTTAAAGCATTAGAAAGGTTAAAATACGAGAGATTAGTTGAATCAGAACAAGGTGTCGGATACTTTATATCAGGAGAGTTAAAGATAGACAAAGAGGCTATTTCGGAACTTTGCAACGTGATAAAAAAGGTAAAAGAGAGTGGAATTGATATGCTGACGCTTTTGACGATAATTGAGGAGGTGTGGAAGAATGTTTGACAAATACTATTTGGCGTTATTCAATGAGTACTTACGCAAGCAGTTTAAAGAAAAATTCGGAGCTTTGCTTATCTTTTTTGTGCTAATGTTACTGCCTGGAAATTCGTGGAAATTGGTTGGGCTTTTCTTTGGGATACTATTCGCAATCCTTTCAGACCTTAAAAATAGACGCTTAGACCTATTGTTATTCTTGCCGTATACGAAGGAACTTGTTTACTGGTTTGGGTTTGGTTTTCTGGTGTTAATAACGGTAATTACAAGCCTTGTTGGTATGCCTTTTTACGATAGTCTTTCGCTGTTTCTTAAAGATGTTTTATCTTCACTCATATTCCTCAGTGCTTACTTGGGACTTTCTTTTGTATTGGTTAATTATTTATCTTTTGATCCAGTGGGGAGTTTGTTCCTAATTCTTCTGGTAGATGTCGTGCTTGGTTCGATAGGCGGTTATTCAACGAAGCATTTATACAATCCCTACAGGCTCATCAGTCCCATTAGACAGGAAAGTATTTTAGCTTCGGCAATTTTTGCCGCAATCTGTCTGTACATTGGATATCTTTCTGTTACCAAGAAAGGGGGCGAGTGATTTATGGAATATTTAAATACTGAACTGGATAGTCTTAAGAGTGATTCTGAAGTTATGCTTTCTGTGAGAAAAATCAGCAAGAGGTTTAATAATAAGCAGGTGTTAGCAGATGTTTCGTTTGATGTAAAGAAAGGTAGTATTTTTGCACTTATAGGTCCTAACGGGGCTGGGAAAACAACGACGATTAGGTGTATCCTTAAGGCTATCGATGCTGACTCTGGAATTGTTGAATTCATGGGTGAGAAAATAAACGCCGTTACGAAACAAAAAATAGCTGCTGTTTCTGAAGATAGACAGGTCTTCCGAAATTTCACCGCATACGATTATGAAAGGTTGTACTCTTCGGTTTATCCGCAATGGGATGGGGAAGTGTTTAATAGACTCGTTGCAAAGTACAATTTCGACCTTTCGCAGCGCGTGGAAACTTATTCCATTGGAATGAAGACGCTTTTTCTTGTTGTGTTAGCCATATCAACAAATGCTGAATTACTGATACTTGATGAACCTACCCAGCATCTTGACCCAACGGTAAGGTATGAGGTGATGAGACTCATTAAAGAGTACGCTTCCAGTGGGAAAAGCTGCATTGTTTCATCACACGAAATGTTTGAATTGGAAGAATATGCTACAGAATTTGCGATAATCAATGCGGGCAAGGTAATTTATACGGATTCGATTGACAGTGCCAAAGAAAAGCACAGGGTTTTTAGAGCAGGTGAAAGCATTGGTACTGGTGATATAATTGGTATTGTCGGGGATGAAATATTAGTGAGAGTGAGTGGTGAAGTTACCGAAAGTGGAAGATTCCCTAAGTTCCAAGAAATCGTCGTGGGATACTTAACAGGAAAGAAGTGATGTTTGTATTCATTCAACAAAGTTTTGGGGGGTGGACTGGGTGAATAGGTCGTTCTTAATTTGGGTGTTTCTTTTGTTGATTTTTTCTTCAAACCTGTTTTCCGGAGTTCTACACTTTGAACATGCGGACGTTGTTTATCCCGAAGGATATGAAGAGAACGCCAAACTCGTTGGAAAGATATTCGAAAATATCAGGCAGCAGGTAATCGATTTAATTGGAAACGATCCTGGAAGGATTACCATTGTTTTGGAGGACAAAGGTACGATAAGCAACGGATACACGATGCCACTTTTCCACAGAACGATAACGCTCTACATGTGGCCACCGGAAAGTTGGATTGCCTTCGAACTACCGCTTGAAGATTGGTATACCTACTTGATTATACATGAGTTTACTCACATGGTTCATCTCACATATCAGGATATTTTTACTAAGATTTTCAGTATACTCACAGGATTTCCATATCTACCTCAGCTGTATGGGCCTTTTGTAGAAGGTACAACAGTTTTTGCTGAGAGCTCGTTCTCGAAAAACTCCGGCAGGTTAAATAATCCGTACGTATCTGACGGACTGTACTATTATTCTATACAGAACTTTCCATCATTTACTTACAAGGAATTGATGCCTTGGGATGACTATCGTGGTGGGCAACTTTACTACAACTATACGGCGGGCTTCTACAAGTACCTTGTTGATACTTATGGAATAGAAAAGGTTAAGAAATATATAGAGCTTACCTCAACAATTATTCCTGATTTTGAAGTAGGCACTAAGTACAAGGATGTGTTTGAAAAGGTGTTCGGAAAACCGTTTGATGAGCTTTATACAGACTGGATAAGATCTCTAATGAAGTTGAATTACACGGAAGGAAGTTTGGTGTACAAAGCACCAAATTCGAAGATTTATAAGCTCGATTTGGTTGATGGTAAATTGGCTGTCTATCTAAATGAATACGGACCTGCAACATCATATATCGGTACCGTCAATCCAAGGTTGATTGTGATCGATAAAAAAGGAAAAATTCAGTCGAGCAAAAACTTGATAGCCGTTGATATAAAGTACGTCGATAAAACAACCTACGTATTGACAAAGGCTGAAAGCTTTGGAAACTACGAAAACCAAATCTGGGATATTTCTTCTGGCAAATTGCTTGCTACAGGTAAGATTTCTGCATTCGCAATTGATAAGGGCAAGTTGTATACTGCTCGATACGATACAAGGAAAATGCAAACGACAATTCGGGCAGAAGGGTTCGATATAACGCTTGATAAGTACGTTGCCTACATGGATGCAAAAGATGGTAAGTTGGCAATCCTTACGTCCGATTATCAGATAATAGTGTACGATACCTTATCAAAAGAAAGAATAGTAATTGACGATGATGCAATGAAAGGACCGTACCTTAGATTTTGGAATAATGGACTGATTTTTACAAGAGTTGATGGAAAGTACGTTAATCCGTATTACTATGATTTGTTGGAAAGTAAACTGTACAAACTCGGTGAAGATATGCTCGTGTACGATTTTTGTATAGATGGTGAAGATATTTACTACGTCAGTTACATTCCATATTCGCTCAACACAGGTACAGGTGTATATAAGGTTAAAGTTTCCAAGGATTCTGCAGAACTTGTTAAGCGCGAGTTCAAGTTTGAATTTACTGAAAAGCAGTTCAAATATGGCTCAGAATTGACGTTCAGACTTCAAAAAATGATGCAACCGTTGACTTGGATACCGATGTACGAGTACGGCTATGAGACTGATGCAGAAGTGCACAGAGCATATATGATTTTTACTTTTGGAAACGTTGAGAATGATAGTTTCTTGATTTTAACACCAATATTTGATTTAAGAATGTCAGAGTACGATTACAGTGTGGATTACTCACAGTATATAGCTTGGTATACGTCAAAGGATTTCTATGAAACTTTTGCAAGTTATTTTTATCCAACAAACGACTACAACCTTTCTGGTGTATTTAGACTGGGTGGATTTACTCTCAGCCCAATTACAGATTTGTATGGTTATCTAACGTTTAGTTTCAAAACCCAAAATATCGGTCTTATTGATTCCTTGTTCAGCCTTTTTACGGTGAATGTGCCAACAGTGTTAAAAAACAATGTTGGATTAGGCGCTCTAATTACTTCGTATGCTTTTGGTTTTCCGTATAAGGCGCAGTTATTCATGCTTTTGAGCAACGACAAAATTGAAGATTTGTTTAATTCGAATAACCTGCTATCAAATCTTTATGGATATGGCTATTTGGGACTGGCACTAACGAACGATGTCACGTTCGAAGGAAGACTGGCAACAAAGTTAAGTTCTATTGATAAGACATCTTATGATATGTCGTTAGCCTCGACATTGTTTACGGATAATGCTTTCCTGTTCGGGAATCTGCTATATGTAAGAAACAGCGGAATTACAGTTGGAGTGATGAATCCTTCGACTGAAGGTATATTGTCAGCAGGAATTTATACGCACTTCTTTGTTGAGACCTACGTACAAGGTCTCAAAGTGTATCCATCAACAGGTATATTTGTTCCTTTTTCTGAAATGACTAAACCAGTTAATGAAAATCAGCAATATATATTCTACATAGGTCTCAATTCTTCACCGCATGGATTTCCGGTACCTTTACTTTCCTTTGTGCTGGAAACAGGTAATCAATGAAAAACAGCGGCCGAAAAGCCGCTGTTTTTTTTTGGAAAACTCTAAATTATTCGTTCTTATAGTTTATAGGAACATAGTTGACCGATGGCTTTCCTGAGGTTGGATTTTTGTAAAGGCTCATAAGTGCGTAGATTTCCTTTGGCATATCAGTGGAGACCTTTATCCCAAGCTCTCTGGCTTTCTCTACGGTTATAGGATAATCGTGCGTCCACTTTCCACTTACAAGGTCTTCGGCGAGCTTTTCGGCTTTGTCGGGGTATTTTTCCTTTAATAGGTCAGTCACGTATTCCTTCATCTGTTTCATCGCTTTCTGAGCGATATCAGCCAGTATCAAAGTCTGGTCATCGATATCGTTTATGTTCTTCTTTTCAAGGACCGACAAAATGGAAGCTGCTGGATATTGTCCCAACTGCGGGTCTACAGGACCAAGCACGGCGTTTTCATCCATAACAATTTCATCGGCAGCAAGCGCTATCAACGTTCCTCCAGACATCGCATAATGTGGAACAAAAACGGTAACTTTTCCTTTGTGTTTTCTAAGTGCGTTGGCAATTTGCTCTGCTGCGAGCACAAGCCCGCCCGGAGTGTGGATGATGAAATCGATAGCCATGTCGTCAGGCGTCATTTTGATAGCTCTCAATACTTCTTCTGAATCCTCGATATCGATGAACTTTCTTATGCCAAATCCAAAGAAGCTTAGGGATTCTTGCCTGTGGATGAGTGTTATGACCCTGCTTTTCCTCTTTTGCTCAATCTGTCTTATGATAGCCTCACGTGAAGAGTGCAAAGAAAAATTTCTAAAGAGTGGTGCAAATGAGGAGAATATGAGAACCATCCAAAATATCTGGAAAATAATCGTGAAGATATCAAGCATACCTTTCCCTCCTTTTGGTTTGATGATAAGCCTTTCTAAAAGTCTATTTTATCACATCCGCTGCCAATTTCCCCGTAATTATTGCAGTTGGCACACCTGCTGGTGCGTATGCCCATTTTCCCGCTTTGTATATGTTGTCAATCGGTGTTCTTATAGCTGATTTCATGCTGAACATACCGGAAGGTACGGGAATGGGATCCTCGAAAGACCATCCTACAATCGAGCCATCCGAAGTTCCGTAAATTCGTTCAATTGTCAAAGGCGTCGAGGTGAATTTGAAAAGTATTTTGTTTTTTAAGAATGGATATATCGTGCTGGCGAGATTATCGATAATCATTTCCTCCGCTTTTTGTTTGAATTCTTCGTACCAACCATCGTCCCTTATCTTCTTAACAACGTCGTAATCAAATAACATACTCACGATCAAACCGGTCTTGTTTTCGGGTACCATCGATAAGTCTCGCAACGCCGGGATCGATATTTCATAAGTATTGAATTTGATAAAATCCTCGAGCCAATTTAGTATTTTCTTTTTGCTCAGATTTTCGTAGTTTTTCACTATGTATTTAACTTTTGAGCGATTAAGTTCGCCAAGACCTTGTCTAAGAGGCGTATAAAAGAAATGTCCAGTTGAGATTTTAGCGAACGTTTCGACGGGTTCATCTACACCTAAGTAAAAAGTTAGTACCGACTCTGCACCTCGGGCCTTTAGTACACGTTGTTTTTCTTTTTCTAATTTACTTACCAAAGAATTTGATAGCGCTGTTGTATCGAGGATTTTGTAGAACGTTTTAAGATCTGTAGCCCATATCATTGCATCGTATTCATGTGAATTACCTTTATCGTCGATAACTATATTTTTCGACGGAATAACTTTTGTGACTGCAGTGTTAGTAAGGATTTGACCTCCGAGTTCAGTAATTTTTTCGGCAAGTTTTTGCGGAAAGGTGCCCACGCCACCTTTTGGGTATATGTAATCGAGATACAGATAGAAATAACTTAATGCAAAGAATGAAGGAGTTCCCCTGAAGAAGTGCTGAATCACAATATCCCTCAACGAAGGATTTTTGACAAATCTTGATATATATTCTTCCACAGGGTCGTTTAATTCGTTGATTTTCTTAACGGTCTTCAAGAATTTAAAAAACCAAAGAAGGTATCTTGGCATCATTTCGAGTAACTTACCTTCTTCCTTTATTTTATTGAAAGAAAACAGCGGATTGTCGACTCCGTAAAGGATTTTCATGTATTCAAGTATCTCTTTCTCGACTCTTATGAGCTCATCTACTTCCTTTTCTGCTTGAGGGTATAACTGTTTCAAAAGTTGTCCGTACTCTTCCAAGCTTCTGGTGTCAGTAACACGCATTATCTTGTCTTCGACACCTACGGAGATTGGATTTCTTAAAATCTCTATGTCCAAGCCAAGGTCTTCAATCATAGGGATAATTACACCAGCATTTACAAGTGCGCGAGCACCGCCTTCCAGTTTAAAACCTTCGTATTCGAAGGTGTTGACCAACCCTCCACATTTCTCGTATTTCTCAATCACCTTAACATCGTAGCCTTTCTTTGCAAGGTATACGCCTGCCGTAAGACCAGCTATTCCACCACCAACTACTAACACCTTTTTTTCTCGTTTTTTAGGCATCTTTTTCACCTCTCTAAAATCCACACTTTTCTTTTATTATCTGAAGAGTCTTATCCCAAAGCATCTGAGCTAATTCCATGTCTTTGGCAGGTGGGGCGAGTTCTTCGATGGTGGTGTAGTGAAAAAATTCATCACTCACATTACTCACTTCTTTGGAAACTCCCAGATAATAAAGAGCTTCTGCTGATTCTGCTGGTTCTCTGGAGAGTCTATCAAGCAGATGCTTTTTGAAAAACTTGTACACTGGTCCGTTATCCTGTCCCGTGTTGGTTTTTACAAACCCCGGGTGCATAGCGTTTATGGTGATTTTAAGTTTCTCTGAACTAAATATCTGTGCAAAAATGTGCATACTCAAGATTTGAGCGAGTTTGGCTGTTCCGTAAGCTTTTAAACCAGAATACTTTCTCTTCTCCCAATTCAAATCATCCAAGCATATCCCCCAGGCTGCAAATCTGTATCCTTCGGAGCTGACAAGTATTATTCGGGTGGAGTTGTCTCTCTTCAACTTTTCCATTAGTAAGTAATTTATTATGAATGGTGCAAGGTAATGAACAACAAAGTTCATCTCAAGCCCATCTTCAGTTAAAACTTTCTTGTTAAGATAAAGACCTGCGTTGTGAATTAACACGTCGATATTAGAATTCAAAGAGTTCAATTTTTCTGCAACGTTTAAGATATCCTTTAGCTTGCTGAGGTCAGTTAAAATGTATTCACAATCAGTGTTGTATTTTTCAGCAAGTTCTCGGCACAGTTTTTCCGACTTTTCTTTATTTCGGTTTATTGTTATCAAACGTGCACCGCTGGCTGCATACTTTTTAGCTGTTTCATACCCAATACCAGAAGTAGCTCCGGTAATTACAACGAGCTTGTCGTCAAATCGCTGCTTGCAAGTTTTTGGCCGACTCGACATATTTCGTATCATTTCAAATATATTTGACCATCTGTATTGCGGCCAATACCTTCTTACTGAACAGCCGTTAAACTCTTTGCTCATCCAAACACCTTCTTCATGAACTTCCTATAAAGTTTTCCGAATCCAGGGATGTTGTCGAATATATCACCCCAGAGGTCGTAGTAATCTCTTTGGTCTATTATCTTACCTTTCTCGTTCAGAATAAGCCTGCTTGCACCGTGTACCACCGACGTCTTTGTTTTTCTGAAGTTAATTATCATATCCCATTCGACGAAGATAACGTTACCTTCCATAACCGCGTTCAGAATATTCATGTGCAACTCTTGAGAACGCTTTGTTAGGCGTTCAACCATGGCTTTAAATTCTTCTATTCCGTGTATCTCTTGTACAGTGTCTCTAAAGTGTATGTTTTCATCGTAAAAAGGTAGTAGGTGTGACCAGTCGGGCTTGCCTTCGTGGTTGTATGTTTTTGTCCACAGTTGTATTAGTTGCTCCAACGAGGTTATCGCGTATTCCGAATCATTTTGAGCACCAAGTTTCTGTTTTCTTTCTTCAGACATACAATCACTCCTAAAGTTTTTTACTGGTTAAACGTTATTAATTTTTTTCAGTTCTTCTCTCTTCTTTCTATATTCAATTATCGGCAGGTCTCCGTTGATGAGGTTTTCCGACATCCTGAGTTCAGACCTCTTTGGTATTTGAGTTTCAACAACGGCTTTGTCTTGGTGTAACACCTTTTTATTAAACGGTGTTCCTAAGATGGCGATGAGTTTATCAAGAAACTTTACCTTGGTGAATCCAACGTAGAATCTAAGGTAAATTTTGGTATGTTCATCATCTATCGGCACAAATGCTGCGGTCACTCGTAGCTTTTCGTCAATGTGATTTTGCCAAATATTAGGAAACTTGAACTCTAAGTAGACTTTACTTGCATCGCTTATCTTAAGTTCATCGGGTCTTTTGGCCGGTGTCCCATCGTCTACTCTGTTAAAGACATAGAAATAAAACATCGTATCATCAATCCACCTAACAATGGGGCCATCTGCAACAGTTCTGTTTCCTTTTCCAATGGTATTGTAGTGTACAAAAGGTACGTGGATAGGGTCCAACTGGTTTTCAATAGCTCTACTATAGTGCACGTTCCATACTTCACTAAATTCACTGTATGATAAATCATCGCTTATATCATCGAAATACTTTGGAAAAGTTTTTGGTTCATCATCGCCGTACCATAGCCAAATAAAGTCTGCCGTCTCATGCACTCTGTAAGACTTTACTTTGAAATTCTCAGGAACAGGGGTTTTTCTACCGTTTGCGGGGATAGCGACCACTTTGCCTGTTGGGTCGTACTCAAAACCGTGAAACGGGCACATCGCAACGTGTCCGTTGTGAAGTAACTTACCATGCGATATAGAAGCTCCTCTATGGCAACAAATATCCGATATGCAGTGTACAGCACCTTTGTTATCTCTCCAAAATGCGAGCTTCTCGCCAAATCTTGTAACACCAACTAATTGCCCTTTTCTTATCTCACGTGAAGACATTACAACGTACCATTGATTTTTTATCATAATGCTCCCCCCTTTATATGAACGATGCTGTTAACTAAAAGTATTGAAAATTTCCAAAAACCGTATTATCTTCTTATTAGTGGAACACCCCCCACCATCAATTCTCACAAAAAGGAGGTACTCCACTATGCAAAATTCTGTAGTCTCTTGCCCCAAATGCGGCTCTACCAACATCTACAAAAACGGTCATGATAAGTACGGTAACCAACAATACTTTTGCAAAGACTGTAAGCGCACTTTCAGACTTGTTCATTCAAAAAAACACAAGCTCTTCTCTTTCCCTTATCCTAAATGCCCTGTCTGTGGAAAAACTATGCAAATCCACAAAATCAAAAAAGCCTTCGTTAAGTTCCGTTGCCGTTCTTGCCATACCAGAGACGAAATCCCAACTAACTTACCTCAATTTGTCCCTCTTCCTTTCGACTCTTTCAAGTTCTTCCGTTTCCCTATCTTTATTGTCCTTAAAGCCTTCGTCCTTTATTTCAAAGCTGTGTCCTTGCGTTCCATCAGAGACTCACTTAATATCAAAGTCTCTCATGTCGCTATCTACAAGTGGATCCTTAAGTTGTCTTGTTTCTTTTCCATCCTCGTTCCTGTAGATGCTTTCAAAGTCCATGGTGATGAAACTGTCGTTTTGTTTAAATCCAAAAAGTACTACGTTTGGTTCTTAGTTGAGCACGATTCGAATCTTATTGTTGCTTGGCATGTATCCAAATATCGCGATATGGGTCAAGTGAAGATATTGTTAGAGAAGTTCTTTGGTAACAACGAAAGAACAATCGAACTAATTACAGATGGACTTGGTGCATATGGTGCAGTGAAGATACTATACAAGAATATCAATCATATTGTTGTGAGACTTGGGCAAAACAATCAATGTGAATCGAAGTTTTCGTTATTCCAAGACTTTGTACGAGCCAAGCGTGGATTTAAGAATATTGACAATCTTCCAATGTACGTGAACAGCTTTTGTGTAGTGAGAAATCTCTTGAAACTGAACAACAATGATATTGCGCGTGTTATCTGTGTTCTATTGTCTTCCATCACTACAAGTTAACAGGATCATATGAACATCCTTGTTCTCTTTTTATATTCGATGAACTCATCTCCAAATTCCCCGTGCAGTTTCTTTTCCTCAATAATTGCTCTGTATAAGAACGCTAAGAAGGGAAAGACAGATATGAAAATAGAAGATGGAATATGCTGGAATACGATCCCTAGACCGAGGAATGCTACTATCTCGCCTGTGTAACTCGGATGCCTGATTTTCTTATATAATCCCCTCTGAACGAGCTTTTTATCTGGTCCGACAACTATATCTCCAGAGAAATACTCACCCAAGCTTATGATCGCTAAGAGTCTAATCGTCACACCGAGCATAACGATGAACGTACCGAATATTTGGAATGGCCCGAATTCCCTCGTTCTCCAAACCGCTCTGAAATCTTCTGGTACAATTGCTAAAAATACCCCTATCAAAATAAGCCCGATAACTATGAACTTACTCCTTTTGTCGAGCACTTTTGAATAAATGTTTTTTCTTAGAACAAGAACGCAGAAATCCATTATCCACCAAGCTACGATTGATATCCAAAATAGATAGCGCATAACCATCCCCCTTACTTTTCACTTTAAGTTTGCAAGCATCTGCTTTGCTAGCTTGACGTTATTTTCATGTTGAGCTAAAAAGTAAGGATGAGGCGGCAAGTTAAGGACTTTTCTTAATTCACTTTCAGCTGCTTTTTTGTCACCTAATTTCAGGTAGAGTTCTCCCAAGTATAGATACAATCCTGAATAATTTGCTATGTACTTTTCTGCTTCTTTGAAATTCTCCAAAGCTACCTTGGTATCACTAAACGGCCAAGGTGCTGACATGTAGCGCACAGCCTTTGCCATGTAAGATAAGCCTTTATAAAGCTCATCATTTGAGAATCTTATCGCATTATCAATGTATCTATCGAACCGATTTAAATAATCGAGTTTTATAAACACGTTCACAAAGTCGATGAGTCTGGCATAGCACATACTTGCTACATAATACGCTCTGCCATTTTGTGGGTTTGATTTAATCACATCTTCAGAAAGTTCTAGTGCCTTTCTCAAAAGTTCCTCTTTCTTCTTCCTGTCTGATACTATCTCCGAATATTCAAAATATGATTCAGATAGTATTACTTTGAGTGTTTCTGTATCTTTGACCGGGTTGTTTTTTGAGAGTACATTTTCAAACTCTTTTATCAAATTTGAAAACTGCGTCTCGCTTTTCAAAGAACGAGCCTGAGTAAACACTTTTTCGTAACCTTCGATGTTATTTCCAGGCAGTGAACCGCTGATCAAAAGAGCAAAAACAACTAAAATCAAGCTCTTCCTCACGCTTCTCCCCTCTTTTCGATAAGTTTAAATATCTCCCTTCTATGTTTGTAAGCAACAATTATTAGGTTCCCAAAATAAAGTACTATTAATTCTGGGGACCCGTTGAAAACTTTCCATATTGTATATATGAGCAAAAAGAAAAAACCTATAAAAACACGCAAGGTATCTTCTTCTGGTGTTGTCCCTCTTTTTCCTCTGAGCTTATTTACCACAGAGAACAATGTAAACGTAATACCAAGCACCATCGGACCTTCCCATTTGGTCAATACAGACCAAGCACCGAAAGTTGTTGCTATCGCTTTTCCTCCTTTGAACCGGAGCATTGGTGAGAAAGCATGTCCGGCAACACCAGCCAACGCAGCTACGCTAACCACGTAGGGATTAATCTCTACCCGGGCATTCCAAGCAAACAATGCAAGTGGAAAGACACCTTTGAAATAATCAAGTGCAAGCGCAAGAAAGCCCAATTTCCAACCTGCCGCCCTCCAAAGATTTGTAGAACCAGGGTTACCATCGCGAACCTTTCTGAGGTCAATCTTTAATAAACGGGCAATTATGTAAGAATACATGATGCTTCCAGAAAGAAACTGGACAAATATTATTGTTAAGTAAGATAAAAAAGTCTTATCAAACATTTATCTTCCTCCCTTTCCATGATACTTGCTTTTTGAAAATTGTCAGATAAAGGGAGTAGAAAAACACGATTAGGAAAAACAAAAAATGCACGGGGTATAAGATAGCGTCATACCATTTGTAATCACCGGTAGGCTTAGCCATTACATAAATAGCTAAAGCGGTCACCATATAACGCACGGCCCCTTCTATACTAAAAGCAGTACTTATGGATGAATACACCCCCGACATCCATATAATAGATAAAGCAAATGGAAGAATACCTGCCGTTATTGCCCCAGATGACATATTTTTCGAAAAACCTTCGAAAAGCTGTCTTATCCCATTCGGATACATTCTGAATTTGACAGTGTTGTTTCCAAGAAAATTTGTGACTTTCAATCCACTCCTCAGGTACAATTTCCCAAGTTTTATATCCTCAAGAACACTATCTCTAATCGCTTCGTGTCCTCCGACCATCTCGTAGTCTTTTCTTGATGTAAAAATTACAGGTCCAAATGCTCCGGAAGGTTCCTTTGAAGGAAATCCAAGATTATTACTTGCGTAAATGACAAGCAAGTTGAATGGTAGTGTCAAATGCTCGTAAAATCTTTCGAACCGTTGGTATGGCCATACTGTTATCAAACCACTCTTTTCCCTGTAACGCTGGATAAGAGAGCTAATTAGGACTGGCTCAGGTTCAACATCAGCATCAAGAAACAATAAATAATTGCCAGAAGAATTGGAAAACCCGTTCCATATAGCCCAGGATTTTCCTACCCATCCTTTAGGTGGTTCTTCGGTTAGTCTAATAACCTTCACGTTCTCAAAGCTTGACGCAACTGAATATGTTCCATCTGTGGAGTTATCGTCAACAACGATTAATTCGAACGGTTTTATCGTTTGATTTAATATCAGCGGTAAAAGCTTTTTCAAGTTCTGCTCTTCGTTGCGGGCTGGTATAATAACAGAAATCTTTGTATCGTTGACTAAGTCTTCATAATCGTTTTTCGAATGTAAAATTCTCTTTCTTCCGGAGATAACGTACGCAATTGAAATCAGTATGAAAAGTCCAAATACGATGAATCTCAAATTCGATTCCTCCTTAACGCTTTCTGGAAGGATTATATCATAAAAATATTGACAACTGGTTAATTTCTGTATACAATTAGACGTGGTATAAATACTTGCAAAAGGAGATGCATAGAATGAGTGAAGAGAACAGAAAAGAACAGAAGATAGTAATACTGCACGGCTTTGAGAAGCCGGAAATCCTTAAGGTTATGAAACTTCTCAAAGAAAATTTTCAAGGTGAAGACTTGATCTTTGCAAGCACAACTCCGACGAGTTTGACCTGGAAAGTTGAAGACCTGATCACCGAACTCAAGCAAGAACATGAGGAATTTAAGAGAATTAGGCAAACTAAGAGAGAAAACGAATCACCGAAGGAATAAGAAAAGAGGGAGGCTTTAGCCTCCCTCTTTGTTTTGTTAGTGTTCTTAGTACGTTAAAGCTTTGTAAGCATCAATCAATCCGTATCCAACGTACTTATTCCAGCCCGTAGAGTCGTACGTGTAACCTGGAATCTTGTAGGCTGTCTTTATCAATCTGTTTCTGATGGCTTCCGGTGTTGTGTATCCTTTTGCATAGAGCATTGCCGCAAGAGCTGCAACATGTGGTGTTGCCATGGACGTGCCTTGCAAGAACATATATATGTCACCATTTGTTGGTGTCCATGTGGTACTCAGCACGCCGTCTGCATATCCATCGCTATTTTGATCAACGCTTGTGTCTCCACCAGGCGCAACAACGTCGAGGTAGTGATAGACGTAAGCTTTTTTGTAAGGATCGTAATATCTTGTGTAGTTGTAATTAGAATACGGTGCGCGTTTGTTATCGTACCTTGTTGCACCAACAGCTATTGTTTCAACGTAAGCTGCTGGATATGAGAGTGAAGGTCTATTTTCATTTCCTGCAGCGCACACCAATGTAACGTTTTTACCGTAAGCATATTTAACTGCATCCATAAGTACCTGGGCACCACTGCCACCAAGGCTCATACTAACAATTTTCGCTCCGTTGTCTACTGCCCATCTGATTCCAGCTGCTACATTGTCAAGTGTTCCTGAACCGTCTGCACCGAGCACCCTGATTGGCATTATCTTTATTCCGTATCCGCCCCAGTTCACACCAGCCACACCTAAGCTGTTGTTTGTAACAGCTGCAACTGTACCTATACAGTGAGTACCGTGGCTGACATCTTGTGCTGGGTCTGTGGGATTGTTGTCACCATCTACGAAATCTTTACCAGTGACAAATATGCCTTGAAGGTCTGGGTGTGTAAAACTAACACCAGTGTCTACAACTGCTACGACAATATTAGCAGATTTCATTATATCCCATGCTTGAGGAAGTTTGATGTTGTTGTAGTGCCATTGATATCTGTAATACGTATCGTTTGGTGTTGCAAGCGCTCTGTATATATAGTTCTTATCAACTGATTTGACGCCGGGAACGGAGCTAAGAAGCTCGGGTTTTTCCGTACGAACGGTGACGATCTGGACATCTTCAAATGAGTAGGTTCTGACTATTTCTGCCCCAACGCTTGACAGTGCTTTGATAACGTTTTCTCTTGGTTCAAATTGGAGAACGTATTCGCCTGGAACGAAATCTTCTTCTGTTCCCGATACTCCAAGTTTGTCAAAGACTTTGAACTCTCCTTGAGCCCGAGGTTCAAATCTTGGTTCAAATGTGTTTGTACAGCTGAACGTTACTAACAAAATCACGAAAACGGCAGCAAATAAGGCTAGCTTTTTCATCAAACAACCCCTCCTATCCAAGAGTGTGAAACTTCCGAAATCGATGAAGAGATTATACAAAATTTCTGATGCCTTTGTCAAGAAAAAGTGGTGGTTTCACTATAAAAATGTGATAAAAGCTTTTAAATACTACCAGAAAGCAACTTCAAATTCTATTTTGAAGATTGTTGATTTTGCTCGTTATCTTCCCAAGTTCGTAGTACAATTTTTCCATGCGTTTCCACATCTTTGCGTATACCTTGTTGAAATACTCACTGTAAACTCTGCTCTTCTCAGTGTCAGGATAAAAAATTTTTTCGATCCTTACCATATTTTGAACGGCTTCTTCAAAGGTCTTATACCTTCCAATTCCAACATATCCTGCAATAGCAGCGCCAAGAGATGCGGTTTCATTAGTCTGCACTTTATAAGTTGGTACGCCAAGTATGTTTGTCGTAATCTGGCACACCTCTTCGCTCTTGGAGCCTCCACCTGAAAGCCCTATCCTTTCCAGCTTAACACCAGTTTTTCTTTCTATCCTCATTTTCCCTTCCAATAATGCGTAGCCGATGCCTTCTATAATCGCCTTATAAACATGCAACCGTGTGTGTCTGTCTGAAAATCCGACGATTGCTCCTCTTGAGAAAGGACGTTCGGGTCCAGCGGTCCATGTAGGTTGTATGATTAGCCCATCGCTTCCATCTGGGATTTCACGCAGGTATCTATCGAGAATTTTTTCTGGGAACGTGTTTAATTCTTCGGCTTCCCTAACTTCACTGTGTGCGAATTCTTTTTTAAACCAAGTAACCAACCAAAAACCCCTGGACACACCAAATTCTGGGTTGTAGGCATTCGAAAGTATCGAAGGATAAGGTGGTATGAACGGTATAACTTCTACATATTTCGGCGTGGTTGTTTGAATTTTCGCGGTTGTTCCAAGACTTATACTTCCTACATTCGGAGAAAAGCATCCAACACCCAAAGTTTCACATTGTTTGTCCGCACCAGCAGAGATTAATGGTAATCCTTCCTTAAGACCAGTGAATTGAGCGGCTGATTTGGTAATGTAACCAAGTATTGCAGTTGGTTCAACAAGCCTTGGCAGTTTATCTCTTTCAATTCCGAAAAGTCTCCATTTGTAATGAAAATCACTTTTAATCCAGTCCTTCTTTTTGTAGTCAAATGGAATATATCCAACTTGTGAAGCGATTGAGTCGACAAATTCTCCAACGAGTTTGTAAGTCAGATATCCGGAGAGAAGAAGGTATTTGTGAACTTTGTTCCAGATTTCAGGTTCGTTTTGCTTTATCCAGTTAGCCTTACTCCTTCTATATGCCATGCGTGCTGTCGGAAGTTTCTTGATCAACCAAAACGCAAGTTGCTCATGGAAATACAGCTTAGGTTTCCCGAACGCCTCGCGTTCGTCGAGCCAAACAAACGCGTCTCTCAACGGTGTGCCGTTTTTGTCCACAACTACAATTGTAGCTCTCTGGGTTGTTAAAGTAACTGCCTCAATTGATTGAAACTCTTTTGGCGATTTTTCTTTCAGTCTGTTTGTAGCCTTTGCAAGACTTTCCCAGTACACTTCAGGTGATTGCTCAGCCCAGCCACTTTCACGTGAATAGTATGGTTCAAAGTCCACCTTTTCACCTGCAAGAACATCCCCTTTGTCTGAAAAGATGATCGCTCTCAAACTCTGCGTACCACAATCAATTGCAAGAACACTCATATCTTTTCCTCCCAAATTCTTGTAGCGATACACAATCCTTATTATACCACTTTTTCTAACACTACCTAACTCAATAATATCTTTGGCAAGAAAATCGTATATAACTTTAGACAGTGTACATTGACAAATATATGGAACGGTTATATAATTAGGTAAAACTAATTTGCATCTAAGGAGCGATGGAAAATGGAAGGCGAACTACAAAAGAGAAAGGTTATAACGACACTGTTTTTCATCGTCTTAGCGGACATGCTTGGCTTTGGACTCATAATCCCTCTGCTGCCGTATTATGTTAAGCAATTTGGTGCAAGTGATCTAATGATAGGGTTGTTAGCAATGGTTTATCCACTTGGACAAGTTTTTGCAGCACCATTGATTGGAAGATTTTCCGATAAGGTGGGAAGAAAAAAAGCGCTACTTTTAAGTGTGGGTGGTACGTTTTTGTCCTTGATAACACTCGGACTTGCCCGATCGGTGCTTGTTGTTTTGATTTCGAGACTGATCGATGGTCTGACCGGAGGAAATATTACCGTTGCGCAGTCGTACATCGGAGATTTCACAGATGAAAAGAGCAGGGCGAAAAGTTTGGGTTTAATAGGAGCTGCCTTTGGACTGGGTTTCATATTGGGCCCAGCTTTAGGTGGTTTCTTGAGCAGATGGGGATTTTCGGTACCTGCATTCTTTGCCGCTGGACTCTCTTTTGTCAATTTGCTGAATATCATTTTTCTTTTGCCTGATTCGAAACCAGCCCAAGATTCAAAGAGAGTCCCATTCACTTTTGAAGAGCTCAAAAAAACTATATCTATGCCGCACTTAGGTTCTTTAGTCCTTGTTAAACTCTTCTACTCACTTGGTTTTACGATGTTTGAATCGTCCTTTTCGCTCTTTGCAATGAAGAAATTGAACCTTCCGCTTTCTACAACAAGCTATGTGTTGGCTTACGTTGGTTTGGCTATCGTGTTCACTCAAGGGTTTTTGGTTGGTAAGGTCACCAAGAAGTACAGTGAGGATAACGTTATTAAGGCGGTGATATTCATAGCATCTCTCTTCTTGCTCTTATACTCGCTTTCTGCTAATGTTTTTACACTTTTGTTGTTTTTAGGTCCTCTTGCCATGACTTCTGCGTTGATTGGTGTATCTTTAAGCTCACTTGTCACAAAGTCTGTCCAGAGGGAAAAACTTGGCGGAACGCTGGGAGTGTTCAATTCCGTTGATAGTCTCATGAGGATAATCAGTCCTGTTTTGGGAGCGGCTATCATACAGTACCTTGGTCCATCGTTGCTTGGTGTATTTGAAGGACTTGTAGTTTCGATAAGTGGCCTAATTTTCTACCTTGTTTTTGTGCCAAAGTACAGTTTGTTTATTTCCAAGAGTTCAGGAGGAGTTGTTTGATTAAGTGTAAAAATAAGAAAGCAGGTTTGCAACCTGCTTTCTTGTAACTGATTTAGGAAATTTCTTCCTCCTGAATAGCCATGTTTTGTTTTAGCTGTTGAATGAGCCTTTTAACGATTGGCTTCCAGTCGCCTACAATAGCAAGGTCCGCAACTTTCATTATTGGTGCTTCCGGATCTTTGTTTATAGCGATGATATATTCGCTTTCTTGCATACCAGCGAGGTGTTGGATGGCACCACTTATTCCAATGGCTATGTATAGTTTCGGTCTGACAACTTTTCCAGTTTGTCCCACTTGTAAATCTTTCGGTAACCATCCTTCATCAACAGCGGCTCTCGAACCTGCAATTCCACCACCAAGCAATTCCGCAAGCTCTTCGAGCAAATCGAAATTCTCTTTAGAACCTACACCTCTTCCACCGGCCACTATTATCTTTTCAGCGCTTATATCTTTGTGCCTGCGAACCTTTGCGATAACCTGCTCAACTTTCACCTTTATGTCTTCTTCTCTCAATTTCGGTGTGAAGACGTACACCTCTGACGTCCTTTGCGTATCAGCTTGTGGTATTGGGAAAACACCGGGCCTAATCGTTGCCATCTGTGGTTTCTTGTTAGGACAAATAATAGTTGCCATGAGATTTCCACCAAACGCTGGACGAGTCATGAGTAGCAATTTAGATTCAGGGTCTATCTCCAAATTAGTACAGTCTGCGGTGAGACCTGTTTTTAACCGTGCTGCAAGCCTTGGACCAAGTTCTCGGCCTGTAAGTGTTGCCCCAATAAGCAGGATATCTGGGTTTTCAGATTGAACGACCTGGTACAAGGCTTCTGTGTAGCCATCAACGGTGTATTTTTCTAAGAGTGGATGCTGGAGCGCAATAACTCTTGTAGCGCCGTAGTTGGCGAGTTTCTCAGCCAGATGTGTGATCTTGTTGCCACAGACAACCGCGACCACTTCTCTATCAAGGTCTTTTGATAATTGAGCCGCTTTTCCAATTAATTCCAATCCAACGTTTAATAACTCACCATTTCTTTGTTCACAATAGACCATTATCATTTTTTCCACGCCCCTTTGGTAAGTAGACTTATCACAAATTGATGAGCTTTTCGGCTCTCAGCTTTGATATGATCATTTCCGCTGCCTCTTCTGGAGTGCCGTTAAACGTTACTCCTTCTCCCTTCGGCCCTTTTGTGAACGTTCTTCGAACTTTCGTTGGAGAACCTACAAGCCCTACCTCGTTCTTGTCGAAGTTTAAAACGGAGTTATTGAAAATCGTTATTGGCTTGTCGAAACAACCGAAGATGTTTGCAATCCTCATGTATCTCGGTTTATTGAGTTCCTTTGTGCACGTTATTAAGCATGGGAGTTTCGTTGTGATAACCTCATATGTGTTATCCAGTTCTCGCGTGACGATTACCCGTTCACCCTCAAGTTTCAAATCAACGGCGTAGGCTATTACTGGGATCTTCAAGTGTTCCGCTATTTCAATACCGACCTGTGCAGTGTCACCATCTATTGCTTGTCGACCAGTTAAAATCAAGTCAAATCCTATCATTTGTGCAGCTCTTGCTAATATCATACTGGTAACCCATGTATCTGCACCTGCGTATAGCGGGTCTGTTATTAGTACAGCTTCATCTGCACCCATCGCATAGCTCTCTCTGAGAATAGCTTCCGCTGAAGGTGGTCCCATTGTTATCACTGAGACTTTCGCACCATATTTATCTTTGAGCTGTAGTGCTGCTTCAAGTGCGTTTTTATCTTCTGGGTTCATTATTGATTTAACACCATCTCTGATAAGAGTTCCTTTTACCGGGTCAACTTTAACCTCTGTTGTGTCCGGGACTTGCTTTGCGAAAACTATAATTCTCAAGCTCATGACTACACCTCACTTTATGTACTGGGCTGCTATTACCATCTTCTGAACTTCGTTTGTTCCTTCGTATATTTGTGTAATCTTTGCATCCCGCATCATACGTTCCACTGGATAATCTTTTGTGTAGCCGTAACCTCCGAATATCTGGACTGCTTGGGTTGTTACTTCCATTGCAACGTCGGATGCATATTTCTTGGCCATTGCGGCATCCGCACTTGTGAGGACCCCTTTGTCCTTTTTTATCGCAGCGTTGTAGACAAGCAATTTCGCAGCTTCTGTCTTTGTTATCATATCGGCGATGTACCACTGAATTCCCTGGAAAGAACCGATCGGTTTTGAGAACTGTCTTCTTTCTTTTACGTATTTCAGAACTTCTGAGATTGCTCCTTCTGCAATTCCAAGGGCTTGTGCTCCAACACCGATGCGGCCTCCATCGAGCGTCTGCAATGCAATTTTGAACCCCATCCCTTCGCTTCCAAGGAGGTTTTCCTTTGGAACCTTACAGTCCTCAAAGATTAACTCCGTTGTTGATGAACCTCTGATACCAAGCTTTTTTTCGGGCTTTCCAACTTTAAACCCCTCGAAGCCTTTTTCTACAATAAAGGCACTAATACCTCTCGTTCCTTTGGATTTGTCTGTCATCGCAAAGACGATAAACACATCGGCTGTTCCACCGTTGGTGATAAATATCTTTGAACCGTTAAGTATGTAGTAGTCCCCTACAAGCTTTGCAGTAGTTTGCTGGTTCCCCGCATCACTACCTGCATTTGGTTCTGTTAAAGCAAAAGCACCAAGGTATTCCCCTTTGAGTAATGGTCTAAGGTACTTTTCTTTCTGATAGTCTGTACCCCATGTGTATATGGGGTAACAACATAGAGATGTGTGTGCAGAAAGAATAATAGCCGTTGTCGCGCAAACTTTTGCGATTTCCTCTACAGCCATCACGTACGTCAGATAGTCACCGCCTGCGCCACCAACTTCTTTCGGAAATGGTATACCCATCATCCCAATCTCTGCCATCTTCTTTATCGTTTCAGTTGGAAAGTACTCTTCTTCGTCAACCTTCTGTGCAATGGGTTTGACCTCCGCTTCAGCAAACTGCCGAAACAGTTCCCTTGCAAGAAGTTGTTCCTTTGTCAACAGATAATCCATCCTATATACCTCCAGTTCATCGCATATTTTTGGCTTGGTTACTACTTTCCACTTTGCGTGAAATTATTCACATATCACCATGATTATACCACTAATTAAAGAAATGTTAAGTTTAATTGTGAATAAAATCACGTAAAGAACGTGTTAAGCTGGAAGTTTTCAATAGAAGTAAAGAAAAACCTTAAGTATACGTGGAATTTCTAATGTTTTCTTCGATATTTCTTTCATGTTTAATAGCGTATTGTTAAACAAAGAGATGTTCCGCTGTCTAAATCTGGGGGTGAATGATATAATAAGTTGAGAAAGAATATAGAAAACGGAGGGGATTGCATTGAAAGTAGGGGTAAAACTATTTTTGATGTTTTTGATTGCTGGAGTGGTAGTAACATTTTCACTTTCTTGGATTATCGAATTCTATAAATTCGAGAAACGCTTAGTTCCTGCAGAGAGAGTTGAGAGATTATTGGAGAATGCTGTGCGGATAGCTAAAGAGGTTTATCCATTTGAAAATAGAGGGGAAATTGCCGTAAGGATCTTGGAAGAGTACAAGAAATACAGGCCAAGTGGACGTAAGATGCTGCCAATTGATGCTTTTAAGGTGATCCAACCTGCTATTTCCGTTGTTGACGATCAAAACTTCCGACTTTACCCACCTGTTGAACCTGTCTACAGTGTGCTTCCGTTTACAGTGGTTGTAATCGATGGTAGAGCGATCGTTTCATCCAGCGCCGTCTCACATATTAAGGCTGGCGATGAAGTGCTTGAGATAAACGGTAGGAAAATGAAAGATTTAATCCACCTGCTATTACCATACACTTCTGGTGAGAATTATGCTATTCGAGAACAACAACTAACAACACTGATTCAGCTAATTCCCGAGCTTTTGGACAAGGAAAAAAGAAGCGTCGGCATCTTTTATAGACAAAGGGAGTATAATATAAAGGTCAGAGGTGATTCCAATGAAAGAAACGTGGTCGTCAAAACGCTAACAGCAATGAGCTATCCTCGTGAAAGTTCACAATATCCGGCATTACCAAGCAGAAGGCCTTTCGAGTTCTACAGAGAGAATGATATTGGAATATTCAAATTCGGCACTTTCTCGCTATCAGGGACAACGTACAATAGTTACAGAGAGTTCGTTATAAATACGCTTGCTCAAAACAAAGATTTGAAGATAGTTTTACTTGATTTACGAGGAGTTGCAAGCAGAGATTTTACTATATTTAAAGAATTTTTTGACCACTTTGTTGAGAAGAAAACATCTGTCGAAAGGTGGATTTCAATTGTCAATACGGCTTACAATATGAGTGTGCTTAACAAATACGGCGTGGAATTCACCAAGACAACGAATGAGCTTCTCAGGATAAAGTATTTCCACACGTTCGAAGCAAGAGAACCAACCATAAAGGCGCAGGTTTGGATTTTGTTCGATAGATACACATCAAACGCTGCTCTGGATTTCATATACACCTTTAAAAAGCTCTACAAGAACAGAACCATAGGTGAACCCACGTTGATGAGGATAAATCACACAACAGAAGTAGATTACAAGTTCGACGATGCAGTCAAGACAACATTTATGTTCCCGGAAGCTGCTATAGACGAGGACGTAGCAGCTGACGAGGTTTTGGAACCAGATTTTAAAATAGAATTAAGTACCGAAGAGCGAATTAACTATCTTAAGGGCATAGAGGATACCATGCTGAACAAGGCAATGATAATACTAAAAGAGCATTTGAACTATGAATAAATTGCAGGGTTAATAATACCACACTTTGATAAAGGGGGGCGCTGTGTATGGCATGGTTTAGGAAAGTTTGGATATGGCTGTTCGTACTTCTTGCGGTTGTATTTGTATTTGCTGAGACAAGGCAGATTGTCATTCTTCAAACAAGTGACCTGCACGGGTACATCTATCCAATTGATTATGCAACAAACAGACCTGCAAACCAAGGTTTAGCGAAGGTTGCATCGGTGATCAAAGAGCAAAGGGAAAAGTACGGCGAGGAGAACGTTATAGTTGTTGATACAGGAGACCTTATTCAGGGAAGTCCTTTGGAATACTATCATGCCAAGTTCGACAATTCTGATGTTGACCCTATGGTACTTGTGATGAACCATCTCAAATTTGCAGCAAGCACCATTGGGAACCATGAATTTAACTACGGATTAGACGTATTGAACAAGGCGATAAATGAAGCAGAGTTCCCATTTTTGAGTGCAAATATAACAGACGAATTTGATTCCCCGTATTTCATGCCATACCATATTGTTGATTTAAACGGCGTTACGGTACTTATCCTTGGCTTGACCACAAAGTTCATTCCAAACTGGGAGGACCCCAGAAACATCTCCGGGCTGAATTTTAAAGACCCCGTAGAAATAGCAAAGCTCTATGTAGAGGCACTGAGAGATATTGCAGATGTGGTTGTGATTGCGTACCATGGTGGGCTGGAGCGAGATCCAGTTACAGGTGAACCAACTGAGCCACTTGTTGGAGAAAACCAAGGTTATGAGCTTGCAACTCAGGTTCCGGGTGTGGATGTCTTGTTGACAGGCCATCAGCATCGATCAATTGCAACGAAAATTGGTAATGTTGCGGTCACTCAGCCGTCCAATTGGGGAAAGATGGTAGGTAAGGTAACGATAAAGCTCGAGAAGAATGAAGACGATGAAAGATGGATTGTTAAGGAAGTCATACCAGAATTAATAGATACGTCAAAGTATCCTGCCGATCCCGAGGTGCTGGAACTTGCAAAACCGTACGAAGAGAAGACCCAAAAGTGGTTAGATACACCTGTTGGAATGGCAAAAGGGAACTTCTGGATTTCCGATCCATTTGCTGCAAGACTTTGGGATAACCCATTGATCGAGTTTGTCAATAAAGTTCAGATGTACTACACGGGTGCGAAAATTTCTTCTACTGCTCTCTTCACGAATGATGTTAAGGGTTGGAAAGAAGGGCCAATAACGTTGAGAGACATAAACGCCGTTTATATTTATGCAAACACTTTAAAGGTATTGAAAGTCAAAGGAAAAGATATCAAGGATGCCCTCGAGAGGAGTGCAGATTACTTCGTTTTTGAAGATGGAGTAGCAAAGGAGAATAAGGCTTGGATAGAACCAAAGGTTCAGCGGTACAATTACGATATGTGGGAAGGGATATCTTACAAAATAGTGTTGAATAGACCAAAAGGTGATAGGATTGTAGACCTTATGTTCGAAGGAAAGCCTATCGACATGGACGCTGAATACGAAATAGTTTTGAACAACTACAGGGCAGGTGGCGGTGGAGGATACGAGATGTTCAAGGGCAAACCGGTTGTTAGAGAAATCTTAATAGAGATGGCGGAACTGATGTCCAATTACGTACTTGAGAAGAAAGAAATCGAAGCAACGCTTGACAACAACTGGGGTGCATATGTTGAGATGAATTACACCGTCCAATCAGAAGAAACAATTGAAACAGTTGCATCAAAGCTTGGAGTTTCGGTAGAAGATTTGAAGAGATGGAACAACGTGCAAGAAGTCAAACCGGGAGATGTGCTGAAATATTATGTTCCGTACTTTGAGTATCTGGAACTTATGCAAAAAGCATCATAACATAGCAGTACCAAAAACCGGGGGCTAAACGCCCCTGGTTTGTTTTTGATAAAATGAAAAGGGTGGTGAGAAACGTGCTGTTGTTTTTCGTTATCGTATCAATTGCATGTGCGTTGGTAACCATAACTCTAAAACAATTGGGAATTTTTTGGAAAGCTTCTGTGGTCTTCAAAGTTCTAACAACTCTCATGTTGTTTTTGGCTGTTTTCAGTGATGCTGTGTTTTCATATTCCAATGGCAAAGCCGGAGTCTTAGTTTCTTTTGGTCTTTTAGCGGGGGTTTTAGGGGATTTCTTTTTGGAATTTGAGAGGTTTTTCATATACGGTATGGTGGCATTTTTATTGGGGCACATGTTCTATGTGTTTGGGTTTTATATGATGGGAGGATTGCTGTCTTTAAGTTTGCTGATTTTGGTTTTGGCAACTGGTGTTGTTTATTTTCTTTTTATTAAGAAGTTCTTAGGCAAGGATAAGTTTGCAGTATTTTTGTACGTTTTAGCTATCTGCACAATGGTTGCGTTCTCTTCTTCGGTGAATGTCCTAACCTTTTCGGGTGCAGTTCTTTTCTTTCTGTCCGATGCCATACTCGCGTTTGATAAATATGTCCGGAAAGTGCCAAGCAGAGATTTGCTCGTTCTATCGACATATTTCGCTGGCCAGTTGTTGATAGCACTTAGTGTTCTTTGATTTAGTCACGTACTCTTGTTGAATAATGAAATCAACTCAACCAGTTTTTGCAAATCTTCTATAAATAAGGTTATGCTTCCGTAGTTGTAGATTGTTCTTGTGAAGTCGTCAAGTAGAGTGTTTTGTAGGAGACGTTCGAGCTCAGGTGATTTTGGTTGCCTCTTGAATTCGTCATACAATTTTGATATCTGCTCGGAGAATTTTAAATTGAAGTTCCTAAACTCTTCTAAAAGTTTGTACACTTGCACATATGAACTGTTGAAAAGTTCTATCCGGAAAATGCAAGGATGATTGAAAGACGAATTAAGAGAGTGTTTACTCACCAGGCGCTTAATGGAAAGGGCAACGTAGATCTCAAGAAGAAATTCGAATTCTTTGTCTGCAAAAATCTCCAAGTTCTTTGTTAGAAAGTTACTGTTTAGAGATATTACACATTCAAGGTTGTTAAGTGTGTTTTCTACTTTAAGAAAGCTGTTATTGTAGATTTCGTTGTACTTTAAGTGTTCCAGCGACAATGCATTGGAAATTTTAAATTTCTCAAAGTTTTCTGCGTTGAACGTAATCAGATTTTCAAGAGGTAGGAGTTCATTCGTCTCGTATTCGTTCACGTTAAATAGCCACCCATTGAGCTCTTCATGATATCGTCTCACAGGTTGCAATCCCAGAAGATTCACTATGTTAAGTGAGTGCAGGTCAATGAACTTTTCGTCGTTTATATCCACAATTAGTGGTGCATAATAATCAAGAAGTTCTTGGAACGTGAAGTTAGGGTCATAATAGACCTTCAGAAGATTCCCCCCTTGATTTATTATGAGCAAACGATACCAGTAAGAACGAGCAATCTTAAAAGCGTATTTATTTAAGTGACTCTCTTTTTTCTCTCAGTGTAAAGACGTACGCGAGAATTTCTGCTACCGCTTTGTAAAGTTTTTCCGGTATGGCATCACCAAGTTCGGTTGTGTAGTATATCTCCCTCGCGAGTTTCGGATTTCTAACTATTGGAACATCGTTTTCCCTTGCTATTTCAATTATTCTCAGTGCGACTCTGTCAACCCCCTTTGCAACCAAAACGGGTGCGAAGTCTTTTTCCGGGTCATACCGCAACGCACAAGCAAAGTGTGTTGGGTTGGTTATAACCACACTTGCTTCCGGTACTTCCTGCATCATTCTGTGCATCGCATATTGCATCATTATCTGCCTTTGACGTCTTTTTACTTCAGGGTTCCCTTCTATTTCTTTGAATTCTTCTTTTACTTCTTGCTTAGTCATTTTTATACTCTGCTCGTATTCGTAGCGCGAAAAATAGTAGTCAGCTATGGAAACAACCAATAAAGCTATTGAACACTTGATTATGAGTTCGGTGAAAGTACTCCAGACAAGTAATGCACCGTCAATTAAGCTCGAGTCAGCAGTGACCATTATTTTCTGGAAATTGCCCTTCAGTACACTGTATCCGACAAAACCAACTATCAAGAGTTTGACAATAGCTTTCGCCAATTCAAAGAGAGACCTCAGTGAAAACATTCTTTTAAGTCCTGTTATTGGATTAAGTCGGTTGAGGTCGAATTTTAGAGGCTTAAGTGTGAAGAGAAAGCGGGTTTGCAGTAGCCCGATGATGAGCGAGAAAAACGCTGCACTGAGGACCAGAATGGAAACTGACATAAAAGCGGATGTAAAAGGTTTAAAACCATAAATCAGAAAATCTTCAAACGTTCTTATATCGGTGTCCGAAATCTCAAAAGTAGCTGTAGTACCATCTATTAACGCATTCAAAAGCGTCTTCCCAGTAAATAGAAATAAGGCAGCTACGAACAAAAATCCAAGTCCGGAGATAAACTCACGAGAAGCCGGTACTTGACCTTCCTCGCGTGCTTTTTGCCTCTTTCGTGGGGTCGCCTTTTCTGTTTTATCGGGATCTGCAAACAGCTGCAGATTTATTGTGGCTATCTTGCTAAGAGTTGGTTGAGGTAAGGCTCCAACTTGTAAACCATCCTCGATATCAGTTCTATCCATACCGGTATCATCCCCACAAACAGTACAAAGAGTATCAACGTTGAAGCTGGCATGGCAACCATAAAAACGTTCATTTGTGGCACAAGCCGAGACAGAATCCCAAAGAGTACGTTTATCAGGAACATCAGACCTATTATTGGTAATGCTATCTGTAAAGAAAATAAAAAGGCATCAACGAAAATCTTTACATACAGGCTGCTGACTTCTTTGAACGGGACTTCCGAAAGCAAAAGGGGATATTTTTGAAATGATTCAACAACGGCTTTATATAGTATCAAATGTCCTTTTAATGAAACAAATATGTAGACCGATATTAGGTAGATGAATTCACTTGTTAAGGGTGACTCTTCCATCGTTGGGTCTAGTGAACCGCTAACGTTAAATCCCGACTGAATACCGAAAATCTCGCTACCAACGTAAACAGAGCTGACGATAGTGTAAGCTATTAAACCGATAATAAAGCCTATGAAGAAATTATACAACACAGAAGCCACGATTGTTACCACTGGTAATGGCAGTAAAACGGGAATTGCAACGTTAGGAAGAGTGACATAGCCGAGTGCCAAAAGTAGGATTATCATGACTTCCAGTGGTAAAGAAAAGCCCGCAAAAAATGGAGCTACTACCATCATCCCGGTTAACCGTGAAAGGATGAGTCCGTAACTCAGGGCATACCTTTGAAGCAGGTCATATATCTGGTTCATGTTCAAAAAAATCGCCTCGCCTAATTAGGCTAAATTTTATAAAAGAAACTGTCAATAATAAGTAGGAGGACTATCTACTTTCCGAGTTTTTGAAAACGTGATAATTGTACAGTACCTTGCTTCTCGGGCTGTCGTTGTAATATGGTCTTGTACAGTGCGTGCATCCGGATGTTAGAAATGCCTTGGATACATCGATAGAGCTGTCAAATCTTACAGACTTCAAATTTCCAAATTCATCGAAATCGACATCTGGTTTTTGATTTGCCTCGAAGATAAGGAATCTAAGGAGCTGTATATTTCTGTATCTTTCAATAGATGGTGGCGACAGATGAGCCAATTTCGTGCCTCTGACAGGTGTAAAAGCAAAGAGCGCAATTTTGACGTTGTAAGATTTCATCAGTTTAAATATTTCATAAAGCTCTCTGTCCGTTTCGCCAAGCCCGACGATAATGTGTGTAGTTATTCTTCCTGGATACCTACTTGCACCGTATCGAATCAAAGATAACGTATATTCGAGAGGCCATGAGCGATATAGCATATGAAACCCTTTAGAAGCAACGTCGATGGCCATCCCTAAATCGTCTACTCCTGAGTTCATGAGTGTATCGATTTCTTCTTCGTTCTTAACTCGTGTAGACACGGATATGAGTAAATCGTTGTTTTCATTTGAAGACCTGAGATGTTTAATCACTTCAATTATATCATCAAGATATCCTTTGTAATTGACCGTTTGGATACAAACTCGCTTGAACTTGGAACTAACTGAATTCAAACTATCCACGTTTACTATTTTCCACACTATTCTTGATAAATAAGAGTTGTCACTTTCGGAATCTTTTGCATGTGTACAGTAAGCACAGTTGTACATGCATTTTCCATCAAGCATAAGATAGGCAGTTGGCATTTCATCAGGGATTGACTCCCCGTTAAGCAATTTCCATGTCCAGTAAGAAGCCCTCAGGAGCATCTTTACGCTGTCTCCTCTTTAGCGAATTGGATTTCATAAAGCTTGTAGTAAGCACCTTTCTTTTTCAAAAGCTCGAAATGTCTTCCTTCCTCTGCAATCCTCCCGTCGGCAACGACAACAATTCTGTCTGCGTTGACTACTGTAGAAAGTCGGTGCGCAATCATTATTACAGTGTTATCTTTGGACAGTTCCCTTACTGCTTTCTGAATTCTGTGCTCTGTTTCCACATCGATATTACTTGTCGCTTCGTCGAGTATGAAAATCTTAGCACCAAAAAGCACAGACCTGGCAAGTGCTATCAACTGCCTTTCACCAGCGGAGATACCTTTTCCCCTCTCAACGATTTCAGTGTATATGCCCTTTGGCAACCTCTGTATAATCTCCAGCGCTTCAACCTTCTCAAGAGCCTTGTACACTTCTTTCTCGGATATTTCATCGTGGAAGAGGCGGATGTTATCTAAGAGCGTTCCACTGAACAGCACAACATCCTGAGGAACAGCGGAGACCTGCTTTCTCAGAGCGTGAATATCGTATTCTTCCAGCGGCAAGTCGTCGATTAAAATCCTTCCTTTTTGAGGTCTATACATTCCATTTATGAGGTTCATTATTGTAGTTTTACCTGCTCCTGTTTCCCCAACGATTGCAACAAGCTCTCCAGGGATAAAAGAAAGGTTCACATCTTGCAAAATCCAGCGTTTGTTGTCGTAACTGAACCACACATTTTGAAATTCTATCGTTCCTTTTTCTATGGTCTTTTTCCCATCCGAACTACCTTGTTCCTCTTGGGGTTCGTCCAGTAGTGCGAAGATCTTTTCACCACTTGCGATAGTGTTTTGTATGATATCGTACTTTTCAGACAAGTCTTCGATAGGTCTCATGAATGTGTCGATATAAGACACGAAAGCGTAGAGGTCTCCAAAATTAAGAATCTTACCTAAGATGTACTTTGAGCCAAACCAGATGATGAGGGAGAGAGTGAGATAGTACAAAAAGTTAATCAGCGGTCTGAATATACCAAACACATACAATTGGTTCATACGGGCTTTGTAGAGTTCTCTGTTTATTTGGTCAAACTCTTTTCTTTTGTATCCTTCCGCGTTGAACAATTTTGTTACAGGCATTCCGGCTAAATTCTCAGCGATGTACGCATTAATTCGAG
Source organism: Fervidobacterium changbaicum (assembly GCF_004117075.1). Taxonomy (NCBI): domain Bacteria; kingdom Thermotogati; phylum Thermotogota; class Thermotogae; order Thermotogales; family Fervidobacteriaceae; genus Fervidobacterium; species Fervidobacterium changbaicum. The sequence goes on along the minus strand of NZ_CP026721.1, from coordinate 691,433 downwards.
CGATGTTTGTTCTTACTGCACGGTATGCTCGAATATCGAAGTATCTGAAAACTGCCATTGCAACGATGATAATGGGGAAGACGTAGATAATGTCAAGAAAGAGCCGTGAACTGATGCTCCACATCATGATAATTACACCGACGAGCAAAAAAACGTCGTTAACGATGCTTGTTATCACCGAAGTAAAGAATTCTTGCACATTTTGTGTATCGCTTGTTATTCTTGTTGTTATCTGCCCGCTGGGATGTCTATCGAAAAAGGACATCGGGAGTTTCAGAACATGGTCGTAAAGCTGCCTTCTAACATCGTAAACTACACGGCCGCCAATGTACGTAGTTACGAGTATGGAAAGGTACTCAAAGAGGAATATTCCCCCAGAAACCATCAAGAACAGGAGCGCCTGCTTAGATATTCCCGTTATTTTTTCAGCTGTTTGTAGCGTATCTGATAGTATGTAAGTGTTTATAGCCTTCCTTACAATTTGTGGAGGCAGAAGTGATAGGTACGTGAGAACAAGCACCACAACTATTGCCAGTGCCAAAAGATGCCAATAGGGGAGGGCATATTTTAGTAGCCTTAAGAACACACTTGATTTTTTCTTTCTTTCCTTCTCTTCCGACATATCTTTTGTCTTCACATCGTTCACTCCCTGAGAAATGTTTAAACTCCGATTACTCAAACTCTATTTTTCCTGTGATTTTGGATTTGTAACTTCTTTCATCTGCGAGTTTCAAAACCTTGTAAATATCCCCTTCTTCAGGATAAAGTGCCACACCTGTTGAGAAAGACAATTCGGTTGCTCTAGCGAAACACTCGGAAATTCTCTCAATAACCTTTCGGACAACCTCTTTTTCAACAGACTTGATAATCAGTACGATTTCGTCCCCACCGTATCTGAACGCCAAATCTTCTTTTCTTATATTCAAATTTATGCACTTTCCTAACTTTTTAAGTACCTCGTCCCCTCTTTCGTGCCCGTACATATCGTTAATGAGCTTAAATTCATTCAAGTCCAAAAATGCGACTGAAAACTGTCCTACGGGAGAACTTGCAATGAACTCCTCCAACGACCTGCGGGTCCTCAGACCTGTTAAAGCATCTATTTCTGCCTTTTCTTTTATGGCTTCAAGGAACCTTTTGTTTTCAAGAACCAGCACCATCTGATTACCAAGGTCTTTGAGCACTGCGAGTTGGTAGTCGGAAATAGGCTTTCGGTCGAAATTATTGTCAGCTAAAAGCAACCCGACGAACTTGTTGCCACTTTTGAGGGCCATAACTGCGAACTCATTTACAATATCGAACTCCTCAGCGATTTTTGGTAAATCGCCTTTTGCAACTATGTGAGGTTCACCATCAAGGTATTGTGTTATTTCATCCTGCCTTATGATTTTTCCTTCGTAGACCGATTCCAATGCCGACCTGAAATCTTTTGAAACCGTCTCCAAAAAGTCTGACATATTCAGTTCTATATCCTCAATCGCTTCCCAAATCTTGCGTGCCTCCTCTTCGCTTCGAGGACCAAGGGCTTTTTGAAAGACGAATTGACCATCGGTGTAGTAGAAGAACATCGCTCTATTAAAAGAACCTGAGTAACCTGCGGTTATGCCGGTTAGGAATGCGTAAAGAATCGTGTTAACATTGCTCTCAGGTTTTAAAACGTACTCTGTGATTATCCTTGTGTTCACAAAGCTTTGAGCTAATCTCGTTGCGTTATGGTGTATGAAAAAGAGCACTCTTGAGATCTCTTCAACTCCTTCAACGATCATCTTCCGTATGATTTCTGGAACGGGCCGTTGCAAATCTTGGTAACTTAACAAGAAACCTCCAAGGTTTGCTCTCATTTCTGCTTTTTGTTCATCAACATTATCAACTACCACTATTTTATGAACTTTGGCGTTGCGTAGCTTTCTAGCTATTCTCCAAATTTTGTAGAGATTCTCTGGAACTTTTTCGGGATCATGGTGAACGTAAAGGCTTACGTCGAAAGGTATATTGTATTTAACTATTTCATTGAGTATAAACGAGAGATAACTATCTAGGTACGCAATTTTGATTTTTCTTTCAAAATCTTTCCAATGCACTACCCTCACGAGCAGCTGTTTAGCTATCCATTCCAAGAACTCCGTATCCCTCTCATCAAACGGTGCCTTGAAGTGGCTATCTATGTCGATTTCCCCGAAAACGCTTCCATCGTTTCTTAGTATTGGAACCACGATTTCGCTTTTTACATGAGGGCTACAGGAAAGGTAATTGGTCTCTGAGCTCACGTCTTGAACAACAAAGGTTAATTTCGTCGCAGCAGCCTGTCCGCAAATTCCTCTTCCAACGGGTATTCGCACGTGCTCTGTAGGTTCACCAACGTACGGTCCCAGAACAAGGATGCCATCCTCTTTCTCATCCATCAAATAAAACCCCGTCCAGTTGTAGTACGGAACATTCTTATCCAGTAACTTGCAAATATTTTGCAGAAGGTTTTCGTTATCAAGCTTTGTGATTTCTTCTTTCAGTTTTGAGAAAATCTCGGATTTATCGTAATAATCTCCTTCCATATCCCCGTGTCTAAAATGAACAACTGCTTGATACACAGCATCAGAAAGCTGCGAAAACTTTCCCTTCTTCCAAAGTGAGAATACATCGAAAACTATAACTTTTTCGTGTTTGCCGTCAACGACTACCCAATCCTTTTCTCCAATTCCAGCAATGAGATAGACAACAAAATCTTCACGCGATAATTCCAAATTCCGAGCATTCTTTCGAATCCTTATGGATAGTTCTTCCTTGAGCTTTTCTTTCTGTTCTTCATAAACGTGCGAAAATTCGGTCAACTCGTTCCGTGATATCTTGGAAAGTTTGTCGTAGAAGTTTTCAAAACGCTTTGCGTAATTTTCGGTTATTGGTTTAAACGGAAGTCTGTCCCAAAAATCCTTCCAGAATCTCTTTTCGTACGTCAAAATTTCCAGAAAGTCATCAATGTGGTTCTCAATAAGACTCCTCATCTTCGTCACCTCGGTAGAGTTCTTCTAAAACTTGATACTTCATATCCTCCGTAACCAAAATTTTTAGAGTGCGTTTGCCGTAAGACACTTCTAAAATATCCCCGGGCTTTACCTCGTAAGAAGGTTTCAGAATTCGTCCGTCTTTTTTCACAAGACCAGCCTTTGCTACTTCCTGGGCTATTGTTCTTCTCTTTATTATCCTATTGGTTTTGAGAAATTTATCTAAACGCATGATACCACCACCTGAGATATTTCGGCAACACCAGAAATATTATACCACAAAAACCAAATGGTTCGCAATACGAACAGAAACTTATTCGTACCACATTTTCTTGTAATTATTTGCGGCATTCCATAGCATGTACTCTTTTATCCCGAGGTCTTTGACGGCTTTTATTTGCTTTCTAATAGCCTCTTCATCATACACAATATGTCCTTTCACCCATGTTGCAGTGAATGATTGGAGCCAAGGCCTGATTCTCGCCGGTGTAGGAATGTGGAGATTTCTCCTAAGTCCATCTCTGATTGCATTGTATACTGTTTCATATGGATATGCATCAGGTACGCTGAGGCCAAAGGAACCGTTTGCATAGTGGCTTGGGTACACCATAGGGCATATGTAATCAACAACGTTTGAGACAGCTTCCCAGTACTGTCCAATACCCACATCGTCAACTGCCGTAGAAACAAGACCGAAAACATCGGCTGCCAGTGGAATATTGTAAGGTTCTAATTTCTTCTTTGAGTAAATGAGGAATTTTTGAATTGCCTCTGCAAAAGATTCGTTTCCAACCTGTCTTAAATTAACTCTTCGTTGAGTTTCCTTGGTAAGTTCGGGGAACCTCACATAGTCGTACTGTATTTCCTCAAATCCCACTTCGGCAGCTTCCATGGCCACTTTTACATTGTATTCCCATAACTGTCTATCATATGCCGATGCCCACGGTACTTTGTATATTCCCATGTAAGGCTCACCTGTGTCTTTGTAGACTATAGACCGGTCTTTGTGGGCTCGTGCGTAGGAAGGGTCTTTAAAACAAACGATTCTCGCGATCATGTAAAATCCTTGGTCTTTAAGTTCTTTCACAATCTGCTTCATTTCGTCCTTTTTAAAGAATGCTCTTGAATTCGCTTCGGGAACAAACTTCGCTGCGGCTTCTGTTTCAAAAAGCATAAACCCATCGTCGTCTTTGACGTCTACGACGAATGCGTTAAGGTTTGTTGATTTTGCAAAATTTACCCATTGCTGGATCTTCTGAACATTGTTAAAAGACCACCTTGTAAGATATATAGCTCTTACGTTTTCGATCCTTGCTTTAACTTTTTTAACTGGTTCAAACGACAATTCGTCGTAATCTTCACCGGTTATCGGCTTTAAAGAATCACTTAAAAAGGTTGAACGAATCCATCCTTCTGCAAGACCTTTTGGAGTGTTGTACCTTACCTTTGCAAAATTAACGCTGTTGTAAGTAGTTTCGTCTAATTTCTCCACATAAGTTGCGTATTTAAGCGTATCAACAACTTTGCCGCTCTCTGGAGTATCAAAAACACTTACATTAAACGCGATAACGTAATGATACTTGCGTGTGGAAACCAGGGTTTCAGGTGCACTCTCAAGCTCATTTTCTAAAACCTTTGTCTGTTCGAAAGACTTTGTGTTATCTTTTTTTGATTCAGCTCGTTCGTCTGACAAATTAGTCGGTGTACTCTTGTCAATCTTAATGGTTGCTTCGTTATTGGTAGCCGGTTGTACATTTTCGTGCTTGGGTAATAATGTCGCGTCAGTTGATAGTTGCAGAGGGATAAGAGTCACAGAATCATTAGACAACTCGAGCTTTGTAGAAGAGGAGAACTCTGTGTCCAGAGCTGTTTGTGTAGGATCTTGTTCCAAAATTTGCGTCTTGTCTGTAGTTAAAAGAGTATCCTGAGTAGTTGGTGTAGTAGTAACAGTGACGTTGGTAGGATGATTTGAATCGCTGACTTGCTTTGTGTTCAGAACATTGCTTTCAGAGAATATCAAAGAGAAGAAGATAACAAAGGTTACGAAAAAAACAGCGAGTGCAACCAACCCAATTTTAAATTTAGTTTTGCGGATCCTCTCTAACATGAGCTTCCCGCTCTGGCTAAGTCTGTAAATCTTGTTGAGTTTCTTGTACTCTTTTTCTGTTCTCTTGGTTTGTCTGTCTCTCCCCATGTTCTTCCTCCTCATCCCCATCCGAATGATTAAAGTAGAAAGCATTTTGGATTTGCAATAATCAATTATAGCATTAATACTGGGAATTTGAAGACTAATTGTTATTTCGGTAAGTATTTTTTCAAAAAGGTATTGACTTTTTTCCTTAGGGGTGTATAATGAATCATCCGCTGAAAAATGGAACAGCGGCAAGTCAGAAAGATTTTAGGAGGCGTTATCGCATGAAAGGTACAGTTAAGTGGTTCGATGCAAAAAAAGGCTACGGTTTCATCACCAAAGAAGACGGAGAAGACATTTTCGTTCACTTCAGCGCTATTCAAGTTGACGGTTTTAAGACACTCAAAGAAGGCGACAAAGTCGAATTCGACGTTCAGAATGGTGCAAAAGGTCCTCAGGCAGCCAATGTAAGGCTTTCAAAGTAAGCTTTAGAGGATGACACAATAAGCCCCCAAATGGGGGCTTTTTTCATTGAATCAATTATCAAATTTGATTTTTCAAAAAGACAGATAGAATATATTGACTTTTTTGTCGTGCGGGTGTATAATAAATCAACCGCTGTAAAAAAGCGGTGAGTAAATAAGATTTTAGGAGGCGTTGTTTCATGAAAGGTACAGTTAAGTGGTTTGATGCAAAGAAAGGCTACGGTTTTATCACTAAGGAAGACGGAGAAGACATCTTCGTTCACTACAGTGCGATTCAGGTTGAAGGATTCAAAACACTCAAAGAAGGCGACAAAGTCGAATTCGACGTTCAGAATGGTGCAAAAGGTCCTCAGGCAGCCAACGTTAGAATTATTAAGTAAGCCTGTAGAGGATAAAAATCAGCCCCCTTCATGGGGGCTTTAACTTTTTTAATTACTCGCTGTTATTCGCTTTCTGTCTTGGCCTTTCCTGAGTTTCTGCTGTCTGTAATGTAGAACCCACTACCTTTGAAGACAATTCCTACTCTTCCTATCGCCTTCGTCATCCTGCCACCGCATGAAGAACAAACAACCGCCGGAGACTCATTTATGCCGTGCATGTGAACTTCTTCGTTTCCACAGTTCTCACATACGTATCTGTACATTGGCATGTTATCACCTCCAATGCTAGAAAGATTGTCGTAAACTTTCACAAAATATTATAGCGTTCAGCTTGTGAAAATTCAACTGCAATTAGGTTAAATAGTCGTTTAACCTCATTATGAATTCATTTATGGCACAGCTAAATTTTGGGACTTGACAAGAAGAAGGTTTTATAATATCATTTTTATCGCAATGTAAAAACAAAAAGTTTCAAAAAGTTAGGACTTGACAAGTTTTCCGAGTGTGATATAATAGAAAATGATGTGTGAGTGTTCCGGCGTAGCTCAATCGGTAGAGCGGGTGGCTGTTAACCACTAGGCTGGGGGTTCGAGTCCCTCCGCCGGAGCCAAAAAAAGGACGACGAAAAGTCGTCCTTTTTTCCATCATTCTGAGCATACCTATTTGGTTTACAGAAGCTCCTTCCTAGATCCCGCCTTGATTTCCATTGTTATTTTGTCTCATCTTGGAGCAATTTTTTCTGAGCTATCTGTGATAGTCTTCTAACATCCGATTCGGTAAGGAACCTATCTGGAGATTCGAAGAAATCTTTCACAGGCAATATTCTATAAGCAATCTTGTTCCCAATTTTGTATCTGTGGACCCATGTGAGGATGGGATTCACATCAATTACACCTTTTACAGGATGGTATGCTACATCTAGTATTACACCTTCATCAGTACCAGAGGTTGTCATGTTTGAAAGGAAGTTGCCAAGCGAGTAGGCTATGAGCTTTGTTTTTAAACCACATTTCACAAGTTCGATGCGTTGAAGAACATGCGGATGACTTGCTATTACCATATCTGCACCATTGTCCAGTGCAAAGTACGCAAGTTCTATTTGTTCTTTTGTTGGCCTTGTTTGATATTCGTTCCCGTAGTGGAAATAGATTATGACTATATCAGACGCCTTTTTCATTTCGTCAAGCACCGAAAGAATGGCAGGTTTTGATATATACATGAACATGTATTTGTGCTTTTCGTCAGTCGAGATACCGTTTGTTGAATAAGTGAAAGATGCAAAGGATATTTTGAAACCTTTCACCTCAACTACCTTGAAGAGTTTTTCAAGAGGTGTCAACCGCGCACCAACGTAGGTAAGACCGTACTTTGAAACCTTTGTTATGGTTTGTTTAAGTCCTTGCACACTTCTGTCAAGCATGTGGTTATTTGCCACATTGATAATGTCAAAACCCGCGTACTTTAGCGCGTCGAGTACTTCGTCGGGTGAGGAGAACTGTGGGTATCCAGTGTATGGTAGTCCACCAAGAGTTGTTTCAAGGTTACAGAAAGCAATATCGCTTTTTTCAATGTATTTCTTTACATATGAGAAGATATTTTTAAAATCGTATCTGCCATTTGAGTAAGCGGAGTTTATAGTGGGCATGTGGAACATAACGTCTCCGACAAACGAAAATGTTATTTGTGTAGAGAAGATCGATGATTTTAATATGAAGATTAGCAAGAAGAAAAAACAAGCAAAACTTTTGCAGAATTTGGATGGGTTCGACATGTCAAATACGTCCCCCTGACTGTATAAACAAGAACCCGGAAAACCGGGTTCTTGTTTTGATATTATTAGAATTGCTTAAATCATGCTTCCTTCACTGTATGTTGACAGGTCTTCGCTTAGAATCTTTTCAGAAAGTTTCCTTAAGTGTTCCTTTTCTTCGTTTATTATCTCTTCCACCGGCTTTGGATCGGGGATTAGTTGTTTAATCTCGTTATAGTATATTATGGAATCTTTTTCAACTTCGATGGCTCTTCTAAGAGCACCAAGCACTGTTTCTGGAATGTTTTCGTTTTCAATTTCAGGGAAGATGAAAGCCTTTGCATAGGTTTCAGCGTAACCACTTACTTCTTCATTTTGCCAAGTAGCCAGCGATGGGTCTTCTTGGTACTTCTTCATTATCTCCTCGAACCTTTTTGCATGGTCTCTCTCTTGTTGCGCAAGTTCGTTGAAGAAGACTTTGAGTTGACCTTGTGTTTTCTCTGCAAGTTTAGAATAATAGCTGTAACCTGCCGATTCCACTTTAATAGCGATGTTTAATAACTCTCTTCCTCTCATGTTCACACCTCCCAAAGATTCAGAATGTATTGAGCCTCGGCTCAAAATTTATTATACCATATTTGTAAGTTTAAACAAAAAGTTTCAGGGGCACATATGTTCGAATTAATAGTAGGATTTCATAAATTTCACAACGGCTTTCTTTTTATGTTTTGTTTTGTAACGATTAAATGGTATAATCTTAGAAAACGGTTGGTTTCTTAGTTTGCATGTGGGAGGGGATGAAAGATGGAACATTACGGTTGGCTAAGTATTTTACCGCCTGTTGTGACTGTGGTACTCGCACTTGTAACGAAAGAAGTTGTTTTTTCACTATTCACAGGTATCTTTGTGGGTTACCTTATCGTTAGCAACTGGAACCCCCTTACAGCGTTGATAGGTGTGACAGATGGGATTGCCAACTCACTTAACGATTCTTGGAACATTCGAATCATCCTGTTCTGTGCACTATTAGGAGCGTTTGTTGGATTAATGCAGGCTACAGGGGCTGCACACGCATTTGGAAAAGCGATGGCATCAAAGGTTAAAAGTAGAAAAGGGACTCTTTTCATAACTTGGCTCTTCGGGATAATTATATTCATAGACGACTATTTCAACTCACTGACTATTGGAACAGTTATGCGTCCTGTTACCGACGAGCAAAAAATTTCCCGTGCAAAGCTTGCGTACATACTTGACTCAACTGCAGCACCTGTTAGTGTTCTTGCACCGATTTCGAGTTGGGTTGTAACGGTAATGAGTATTATCAAAGGTTCGGACGGATTTTCAAAACTCGGAGTGAGTGAGTTTACATTTTTCATAATGCTTATTCCTATTAATCTTTATGCAATACTCGCGATATTGATGGTTCTCCAAACGTCTTTCCGTAAAGACTTTGGACCTATGGCAAAAAGTGAAGAGAGAGCTATTAAAGGTTTGGGCTTATACAACGAAGAGTTTGGACAGCCTACAGGTGAGATAAAGGAAGGCATAGTTGTTAAAGAACATGCCAGGGCCATTGACATGATACTACCTATACTTGTTCTTGTTGGTCTTGCGGTTGTTTTCTTCCCAGTCACAACTTATCTTGGAGCAATAGATGGGGAAAATATCCACACGTTCTCTGAAGCTGTTAAGTCGATGAGTCTCAAAGAAGCATTCAATAACACAGATGCTTCAAAAGCGCTATTTTACGCATCAGTATTCACACTTGTCTTCTCGTCGCTTTACTTTATACTCAGAGGTTTACTCACTATCCAAAAGGTTGGAGAGGCGATTATAAGTGGTATTAAGTCGATGGTGCCTGCATTGGTTATACTAACGCTTGCTTGGACGATCGGTACGGTTATTAAAGCTTCACCAGAGGATGGCGGACTTGGTTTGTCTAAATACCTCGCTCATATTGTTACAACTGGAGGTTTCCCACTGTGGGCGTTGCCTGTCGTTGTATTCTTGATTGCAGCGGCGATTTCGTTTGCAACGGGAACAAGTTGGGGAACGTTTTCGATAATGATACCAATTACCTTGCCTATCGCAGTTGCGCTTGCTGAAAAAACAGGTGCTAACCTTCTGAACAGTGCACTTATTTCTGTTGGTGCTGCAGTTGGAGGTGCTATATTTGGAGACCACTGCTCTCCCATATCAGACACCACGATTCTTTCTTCAACAGGAGCAAGTTGTCCACATCTTGAACATGTGGCAACGCAGATGCCTTACGCTGTCTTTACTATGGTAATGGCCGCAATTGGTTACTTTGTTGCAGGGTTGCTTAACAACGCATTGGCAGGATTGGTTTCTGCTCTCATTGTGTTCTTCGTAGCTTTTGAAGTTATGGTGAGAAGGAGTAAGGTAAGGGAACAAGAATAAAAACATGAAACATAAAACATAAAAACAAAAACCCGGGAGTCTTTCCCTGGGTTTTTCTTTTGTATTTACGAGTTGCGCAAACGTCTGACCAATTAGATAAAAGCGTGCTATAGGGACTATTTGGGAGCGACATACTGATGTTCCCCTCTTTCGTAGAAAAGGATGGTTTCAGAAAGCTTCTAGCAATCATTTATATGCGATAAATTTTTGATATAATTGAATTAAGTAAGTTGGATTAGCCAATTTTCTGTCTTATGAAGTGGGGTATTGGCGATATGCAAAGGAAACTTATGAAGTACTCTGCGGAAATTCTTCTAGTTTTAATAGGCGTAACTGTACTGCACTTATCATTAATTGCCAACTTGCATCTTTTCAAAAGCGTCGAGACAATTGTGAAGAACAATATAATCGACCAGGCACATCTTGCGTTAAATGTAGCGGTTGATAACATTGAAAAGATTTACCAAAAATACCTTGCTGGAGACATAAATGAGCAAACTGCTCAGAGATTAGTAAGAGAGTACGTCGAAACTTCATTTTTTGGTCCAGAAAATCTCGATTATTTTTGGATACTAAGTACTGACGGAGTACTTATAGCTCACCCTTATGAGAAAGAATACGTGGGTCTTCACTATATGAAAGTGGATGATGAAATATTGAGAACAGCTGCTGAGAGTATTCTAAAAGCAGCCAGATCCGGAATGAGGTACGCTGAGTATTCATTCTACAAATACGGCTCCCGTGAAACTGAGAGTAAGATTTCAGCCATAACCATTTTTGAGCCATGGGGTTGGATTGTTGGTACAGGTTTTTACAGGACGTCCATACTTGAACAAGTAAAGAAAGCTAGGAAAGAGGTTCAGAAAAGTTTTTACTTGGTCTTCGCTATCATTTTGGTTATCTATTCCTCTTTTGTCTTTCAGTACATCAAGAACAACGTAGAAAGAACGAAGATGTTAAAGCAGTTATCGTTCGAAAGAGATATACTCAAAAAGCTCATTAACTCAATACCCGAACCTGTGGCACTTTTTGGTCGATCAAAACAGATAGAAGTGTACAACCAAAGCTACGAGCGTTTAGTATGGGAAGTTGGTGATTTGAGTCAAAACATTTTAGCTGAATTATCAAAAGCGGCAGAGGAATTCAACAAAGAACTGACTGTTAAAACCTCATCGGGGACAAGGTGGTTTAGGTTAGAAATCAAGCGGATTTCAGATTATGAAAATACTTATGAAGGTTCTATCGTAGTTATGCACGATATAACAGATCAAAAGCTGCAGATACTGTTTTGGCAGGATAAGGCTTATCAAGACCCGTTAACTGGTGTGGCTAACAGAAATCTACTCGATAATTTTATTGAAAAATTTCCAGACCTTGGGGACAATTTTTCTATAATAATGCTTGACTTAGATAATTTCAAACAACTAAATGATGAGTACAGTCATCCTTTTGGTGATGAGGTCCTCAAGGCTTTTACTAAAATTTTAAGGAATTCTATAAGAAAGGACGAATTCTTGATTAGATACGGTGGTGATGAATTCTTAATTATCACAAAACAAGGTAAAAGTGCTGCGATAAGTATCGTTGAAAGGTTGCAAGAAAGGTCGGACCAACCTTTGGAAGTAGAAGGGAAAAAGATTAAGATAACATTTTCTTCAGGAATTTCGAATTCTTTGGAAGATGGGAACAAGATTTTGGAACTCATCAAAATAGCAGATGAGAGGCTTTACGAAGCGAAGAAATCAAGAAATAAGAATAACAAGTCTACGAATCAATATTGACTTTTTCAAAATTTACAATTATCGATGTCTGAAAACTACTTTGCGCTCCTGAACTGCCAAATAATATGTTTTGCTTGTTGGTTGATATTCGTCAAAAAGTGCGGTAGGAAGATCAAGAGTGTCACTAGAATTTCTTGTTCTTCTTACCGCACCGTCTTAAAAAAGTTTGATTTGCTTTTTTACTCAAACTAGCTATACTGTTGTCCTGAAGACCAATTATCAATATAGTTCGTATGGAACACGAAAATTTCAATTTATCAAATATCGTCTTGTATGTCAAGTTTATAGTCAATTAGCTCATCAGGCCTAAAGAATATAGACATCTCTCTTTCGGCATTTTCAACAGAATCACTCGCGTGAATAAGGTTTTTGGTGACTGTTAAAGCAAATTCCCCCCTTATTGTTCCAGCCTCAGCTTTGAGAGGGTCTGTTGCTCCGACTATGTGCCTTACCATTTCTATTACTCTTGGAGCCTCCAATACTATCGCTACTACAGGACCGCTCATCATAAATTCCACAAGCTCTTGGTAAAACGGCTTCCCTTTGTGTGGCTCGTAGAGTCTCTCACATTGTTCTTGTGTCATCCAAAGAAACTTTAGTCCGACGATTTTTATTCCCCTCTGCTCGAATCTCTTTACTATCTCACCGATGAGTCCCCTTCTAACTGCATTTGGTTTAAGTATTATAAAAGTTCTTTCCAAGAGATCACCTCCAGATAATCATAATTGGAAGAGAGTGCACTCAATATAGCATCCATCTCGTTGTTCGGATACTTTGTTAAAACAAAAGTTGTGTTCTTTTCTTTGTTATCCTTTGGATAGTACTTGGCATGGAATACATCGCCCAAGTACTCAGGAAATAACCTTTCACCACACAACTCATTTTTGGTAGATTTTACACCACCTAAGAGTTTGTTGATATCAAGGTTGTATTTCTTAGAAAACAATTCAAGAACTGCAGCTTGGATAGCGAATTTTACCTTCGGGTGGTTTGGGAAGTGCTCTTCGAGTATGTTGGTTATAACAAAGACATCTTCACTGTGCAATTTCTCGACGATGCTTCTGTATTCTTCAATCACACCCATGAATATTTTATAATTTTCACCGTTTCTTCGAATCGGAAGGATAGCTCCCGTTCCAGATATGTTGTTTTCCTCAACTCTCAGGACTATGTATTCAAAGTTATCCTTTCTCTCCAAGTTGTAGAAAAATTTCATTTACCATACACCTCCACCGTCTTTTAGAACTCAATACCTTGATCTAAGAGCTTTTGATATATTTCGGCGGCCAGATCCGGCGCAATTGAATTTATTTCGGCAAGTACCGATCTTCTTTCGTCAGGACTAAATGATTTTAAACTTTCGATGATTTCGTTTGCTGAGATGTTAGAATTCTGAACTCGAGCAAGAATTTCTTCTCTTGATAGAGCTTTCTGCGGATTTGGATTTTCTGATTGTGTTTGTTTTACCACGGTCTCTGTTTGAGTAGCAGCTTTCTGATTTTCTATTTGGGATGTTTCATCTGCCATAGATTCTGGTTGAGTAGGACTTTCCGATTTGTCCATAACATTGAACCTCGTGATCTTGCTATTTATCGGTAAAGAAATAGGAGTGTATCCGATCTCTGTTCTTATGGCGATTTCCCTCCATTTTGGTGTAACAACAAGTCCACTAACTTCTTTTACATTGTCTCTCGCCAATATGAACAAATACTTCCCATCGCCACCAACGAACCATGCGTAATTCTCTGCCGAACCAGATTTGCCGTATATCTTCCTTCCAGGCATTTGTGCAGACCGTGAAGTTCCCTCTGTAACTACTTTTTCCATAGCTCTTAGCATAAGGACCGAAGCTTCAACTGGGGATCTTTTGTCTAAACCTTTTGGAGCTTTAACAACGTTTAACAACGCCGGGGTATAAGAATAATAGAGGTATCCATTTTTATCTTTAACATATTCAACAATTCTTGGTTTTACGACCAATCCACCGGTGAATATTGCTGAATAGCCTTGTGCTATGTCAACTAGAGAAGTTTCTAATGTTCCGAGTGCTAATGTGGCATCGTTCGGATAGAATCCAGAGATCATCAAAGTATTCTTGAGAAAGTTCATAACAGTTCCTTGCCCGAGCTTTAAGAATAAGTTTATGGATGGTATGTTTAAAGAATGTGCAAGAGCGTATTCGATAGTAACTTTCCCGCGGAATTTTTTGTCAAAGTTCTCAGGTTCCCATCGGCCAATTTTTATAGGTTCGTCTGGAAGAGTATCGTCAAGATTGTAACCGGCCATGAAGGCAAGATAATAATAGAAAGGTTTGATCGCGGAACCGACTTGCCTACGACCATTTATGATACCAAGACCGTACGCTGCTCTTATTTTTCCAGTTGAATGTTCGACTATTAATCCTGCCCACTGGTCTTTTGTTATGTTGGACATTAAGAGTTCCTGTAGTTTTTTATCGATGGTTGTTCTAACTCGGAATCCACTCCTTAAATCTCCAAGCTCGAATCCGAGTTCTTTAAGTTCGGTAACAATCATCCAGAAAAGATCTTGGTCAAATGAGCGAGCAAAATTGTTTGTGGATCTTATGTTTATATTTTTCAGCTCTTCCAGTGCTCTAGAATATTCTAACTCAGTTAGAAAGCCTGCTTCTTTCATCTTTCTTAATACATTTTTGGTGAAATCTTTATTTAACTCCATAAGTGGATTCGCTTTCTCAGGAGACCTCAAAGTAGCTGTAAGCATTGCAACTTCAAGTGGAGTAAGTTGCTCAAGTGTTTTGTTAAAATAGAATTTAGCTGCTGCAGGAAAGCCGTAAACACCGTTTCCTAAGTAAACGGAATTAATGTACATTTCTAAAATCTCATTTTTCGAGTAATTTTGTTCCAACCAGATCGCAATGAAAGCTTCTTTAATCTTGCGCTTCCAAGTCCTCTCTTGAGTAAGGTACAGAGTCCTGGCTAACTGCTGAGTTATTGTACTACCACCTTGGATCTCATCGGTGGTGAGTATTGTAAAAAGTGCCCTGGCAATCCCTATGAGATCAACACCGCTATGGGAGTAGAATCTCTTGTCTTCAGATACTATGATACTGTCTTTCACCAATGCTGGAATGTCTTCGAAATCGATCCATACTGTCTTTGGACTATATAACGGTGTACCATCGGAGTATTCAACGACCAAGCTTGTGGGAACTCTGTTTTGCGGTGCAGGGAGATTCACCGTGTATCTGTTGTAAATCATAAGTGGGATGGTGAAGGATAAAATGAAGAAAGCTAAAAACAACAAGAAAAGAAACTTTTTCAAAGTGATCCCTCCAGCTCTAGAAGATATTTTTTCCATGTAATCATACTTTTTCCATCCTTTGTTGTAAATCCACCAATAGAGTTTTTCCCAACAACCCTATGACATGGGATATATAATGGCAAAGGATTCGAGGCCATTGCATATCCAACAACTTTTGGACTCGTCTTACAAGCCTTTGCTAAGTCACCATACGTTATGATTTTACCATATCCAACGTTTTCTTTCAAATAAGACCAAATTTTCTCAAAAACAGGTCCAGAGGAATACTTGGCAGGGAAATCCAAGATCTTTCGATACCCACTTAAATATTCTTTAATCTGCTTTGTGAAGGTATTATCTCCTTGTTCTGGTAAGAATTCATCTGTTAGTTGTATTTGTTCACAGACGTCATTTATTGTATATATCAAAATACTACCAATTTCAGCTCTAACAACTGAAATTTCAAAGTTTCCCATCTTTCCATCTCCTTTCTTGTGTTCGTAGATTTTGTTGCTGGTTGATATTAGTTCCTAAATAGTTTAGAATATAACTTGGGAAGTTCAATTCTTTTAAAAGAGGTGAACATATGGACTTAGAAGCCTATCTGAAAAATGTTACCATAAAAGATGTGAAAAGTGAAAGGGAAAGTTGGGACGATTATTTCAAAAGGTTGGCAAAGTTAATTGCAGAAAGATCTACTTGTGTTCACAGGAAGGTTGGTGCTTTAATAGTAAAGGATAAACGAATACTGGCAACCGGATACAACCAACCACCATCTGGGTTTCCTCACTGCGATCAAATTGGCTGTATTAGGGATGACCTGAATATCCCATCTGGTAAAAACCAGGAAGTTTGTTACGGTTTACACGCTGAACAGAATGCCCTTATGCAAGCTGCGAAGTTTGGAATCTCAACTGATGGTGCCACGATTTACGTAACTCACAAACCATGTTCCGTTTGTGCACGACTTATAATCAACGCAGGGATCAAAAGGGTTGTTTACATTGAAGGCTATCCAGACCCTTTAACTGATTTCTTCTTCCAAACGTGTGGAATAGAACTATGTGGAGGTGAACAAGGTGAAGGTTGATAGACTGCTTAAGTACATAAGGGAAGATAGATGGCCCACGGTCTGGTGCCCGGGATGCGGAAATGGAATAATATTGAAAAGCTTTTTAGAAGCTTACGATCAAACCAGTTTGAACCCAGATCAAACAGCCGTTGTTTCTGGTATAGGTTGTTCATCAAGGTCAACAGGTTACCTCGATTTTAATACGATGCACACGTTGCATGGCAGAGCTATAGCCTTTGCAACTGGTGTTGCACTTGCAAGGCCGGATTTTAAGGTCGTTGTGATGGGTGGTGACGGAGATATAACAGCTATAGGTGGTAACCATTTTATTCACGCTTGTAGAAGGAACATTAATTTAACAGTGATAATCTATAACAACATGATATACGGAATGACAGGAGGACAGCACTCACCAACAACTCCGGCAGGGAAAGTTGCAGGAACGATGCCCTTAGGAAATGTAGAAGAGCAATTTGACGTTGTAAGACTTGCACTTTCAGCTGGCGCAACGTATGTTGCAAGGTCAACGGTATACCATTATGCGCTCACAGTGAAGTACATAAAAGAAGCACTCTTGCACAAAGGCATTTCGGTAGTTGAGGTTCTTAGCAACTGCCACACCTACTATGGTAGATACAATGGACTTAGGGAACCGTGGCAAATGATGGATTTCTTCAAAAACAACACTATTATGAAAGAAAAAGCTGATCAGATGTCTGAAGACGAGCTAAAAGGCAAGATTGTCATCGGACTATTTAGGAAAGACGAATCTAAGCCCGATTTCTACACAAGGTATAGACTCACCTACGCCAATCACATTAAGGGGGAATAGTTATGAACAGACCATTCTCTATAAGAATTGCAGGAATTGGTGGACAAGGTAATTTGCTTGCAGGATATATCCTTTCAAGAGCTTTTGTCTTTGCTGATAAGTACGTCGTACAAACGCAAAATTACAGCGAGCAGGTTCGTGGAGGCCCGAGCTATTGCGATGTGCTTGTTTCAAGCGAACCGATACTTTATCCTAAAGCAGTGGTATTTGACTCTTTGATAATAATGCATCCTTCAATGGTTGGACATGCAAAATTCGTTGCAACTAATGGTATAATTGTATACGACAGTACGTACATAAAAGACATTCCGAGTGAATTCAAACGCATAACAAAAAGGATAATTGAAATCCCTGCAAGTCGATTGGCCATTGAGAAGTTCGGAAACGTAATGGTTTCCAACATGATATTGCTTGGAGCGTTGGTGAAGAGTACAGCATTGGTTGATTTTGAAACGCTCTTTGATGCGGTAAAGGAAGAAGTAAATCCAAAGTACTACGAACTCAACGTGGAGGCGATCAAGTTTGGAGCGTCGCTTACAGATAAAGTCTACAAACCAAGAATTGAACGAAAGAGAAAGAGAACAATTGGGTTCGAATAATCTTATAGAATCTTTTGAACACGCAATCGAGGGTATTGTTGAATCAATATTATCGGAAAGAAATTTAAGAATCCACTTCTTTGTGGGTTTGTTGGTTATTACCGCAACGTTCTTTCTTCCTGTAAAAAGAGAAGATACATTATGGATCATATTTGCTGTCTTTTTTGTTATTTGGTCAGAGCTTGTAAACACCATTATCGAACACCTCATGAATTTGTACAGCAAAGAATACCATCCGGTAATTAAGATAGTTAAGGACGTCAGCGCTGGCGTTGTTCTTTGGGCAACGCTCTTCTCCGTAACAGTTGGAATAATGGTCTTTGGAGGTATTCTCTTCGACTGGAGTTTGGAGATAGCGAAAATTTTTGCTATAATATCTACAATAGCATTCCCATTACTTAGTATCAGGGTGGTGAGAAATTGGAAAAGGAAAAGATAAAAGTAATGATTGTTGATGATTCTCCATTCATGAGGATGATCCTCAAAGATATAATTGACAAAGAACCTGACATGCAAGTTGTCGGTGTGGCAAAGGATGGAATGGAGGCTGTTGAACTTGCCATAAAGCTTAAACCGGACGTAATAACAATGGATGTTGAAATGCCAAAATTGAACGGTATAGAAGCACTTAAGGAAATAATGAAGAGAGCACCTGCTCGAATCATAATGGTTAGTAGCTTGACGGAGGAAGGCGCTGAGATTACACTCTTAGCTCTCGAGCTTGGAGCCGTGGATTTTGTAACTAAACCTTCTGGAAGCGTATCCATGGATTTCAGAAGGATGGGACCTGATCTGGTTCAGAAAATCAGGGATGCGATGAAAATAAATGTTTCACAAATTCTCTTAAAGAGAAGACCTTTAGCTAACTTACGAGTGAAATCTGTTGTTTCTGGTAAAGTTGTTGTTATAGGTTCCTCAACAGGAGGTCCAAGGTCACTGGACCTTGTTATCCCACCGCTTCCAAAGGACTTCCCTGCCCCTATTTTGTTGGTACAACATATGCCGCCGGGCTTTACAAAATCATTAGCGCAAAGACTTGACAGGATTTCAAACTTGTCTGTTAAAGAAGCGGAAGATGGAGACGTTCTTAAACCTGGCTGGGTTTACGTAGCACCAGGGGACCATCATATGGGCATAAAATATCAAGACAGAAAAGGCATTATTTATCTTGACAAGAACACCGATAAGATAAACAATGTTAGACCAGCGGTTGATTACACGCTTGATAAGGTTGCAGAGATTTACAAGGAAAACACTATCGCAGTTATACTCACTGGCATGGGAAAAGACGGAACGAAAGGTGCTTTCAAGGTGAAATTCTTCAAAGGTACTGTAATAGCTGAAAGTCAGGAAACGTGTGTTGTTTTCGGTATGCCTAAGTCGGTTATAGAAGAAGGATATGCTGACTACGTACTCCCAGCAGATAAGATTCCTGAAAAACTTGTTGAGCTTGTGTAAGTTCTCCTCATATGATACAATTTCTTTCGAGAGGACTAAGACTATAATAACAGGGAGGGTGTATAAAGATGAAGAAAGCACTTTTGGTATTTTCTTTTATCTTCGTGGTGTTCACAAGTATCTACGCTGCAACATTTAAAGATGTTCCAGCAAACCACTGGGCATACGAAGCTGTTGACCAACTTACAAAATTGGGCATCTTAAGTGGTATGCCGGATGGAACGTTTCAGGGAAATCAGCCTCTGACCAGGTACCAACTTGCTGTTGCACTTTACAGAATGCTGAATATACTCAACGACAGAATATCTGCAGTAGAAAAAAAGGTATCCGTACCTACAACTACTACAACTCAGCAAACACAGCAGGTAACGATTCCGGCCAATATTGACGCGCAACTTAAAGACCTTTCGAACAAGATACTGGACCTTGCAACTGCAGATAGAAACATAAGCACAAGGATCGACAACTTATCGGCCCAGGTTGGTTCATTGTCTTCAAGAGTTGATTCTGCTTCAAGGGACTTGGACAGTGTAAAGACTGACTTGGCTGGGCTCAAAGCAATGTACGATGCTTTAGTGCAAAAAGTAACCGAGATGAGAGGTCTGGTTTCAACTACTCCGACTGGGCAAAATCTTAATGAATTATCAAAAAGCATAGATGATGTCAAAGCTGATGTGGAGAGTTTAAAGAAACGATTGACAAGTCTCGAGCAAACAGTGACTTCGCTGAATCAGAAAGTGTCCACGTTCACGACTGCTGATAGTGTATCAGCTCTTACTTCGCGGGTCACAGGCGTTGAGAAAAACGTTAAAGATTTGCAGGACACCGTAAGCGGGATTAGCACACAGGTGTCAACGATTTCGAGCTCGACAACAAAGATTTCAAGCGATGTCAACACCATCAAATCAGATGTTACGACGCTCAAAAACAGACTTGATGCTCTTAACAACGAAATACTTGGTCTTAAACAGGCAGATTCTGCTTTGAAAGAGCAGCTCGAGAGTTTCAAGACCAGTCTGAACAACCTTAAAAGTGATGTGGATAGCTTGAAAGTCGACGTAAAGAATGCGAAAAGTGATGTGAGCAGCCTGAAGAGTGACGTAAGTGACTTAAAAGTTGATGTAAACGATCTAAAAGTCGAGATTATCAATTTAAAACAAGCGGATGTAAAGATTAATGAGAATCTTTCGACAGTCACAGGCATGGTAGCAAATCTTGAAAAGCAAGTGCAACAGCAAGCAAGTCTAAACAATCAAACAAAACAAGATATGGAAAAGCTCAAGTCAGATATTCTGAACGTAAACAATGAACTCCAATCACTTTCAGCAAAAGTTCAAACATTGCAACAACAAAGTACGCAGTACGCAAACAAGTCTGAAGTCAACAGCGTTAAGAGTGACGTGGACAGCGTGAAAAATGATGCAAAACAGTTGGAGAGCAAAGTTGAGAAGCTAGAAAAGGAAAATGATAGTTTGAAATCAAAAGTTTCAGCGCTTGAAACTAATCAGATGGGAAATATGAGCCTGATTCTAAGTATAATTGGTGTGATACTTGGTGGAGCAGCGCTTTGGTTTGCTTTACAGAAGTAATAGTTTCATCATAGTTCGTCTGGGAATAAATTTTGAGGGCTGGTCCTGTTGGACCAGCTTTTTCTTCGAATTTTTCGAGTGTTTCAATACTAATTAATGATGGTCGAAGGGAGGCAATTGTATGGGCTTTTTCATGCCAACGAGGGTTTTTTATGGCAAGGATGTAATTTTGAAAAATAGGGACGTTTTTCAGTCAACCGGTGAATCATTTCTCATTGTAACGGGCAAAAGTTCGAAGCAAAACGGAAGCCTCGATGATTTATTAGACGTGCTCGAAGGAAAGCATGTGTACGTATACGATGAAACACCTGAGAATCCACCACTTGAAGTTGTGAAAGAAGTAGCGGAAAATTGCGAAGATGTGGATGTGGTCATCGGGCTTGGTGGTGGGAGTCCAATGGACACAGCGAAAGCGGTCGCTGTTTTAATGGAAAACAAGCATCTAAAACCTGAGGAACTGTACGATAAGTCGAAGTACAAGAGTGCAAAGACGATAATATGTGTCCCCACCACAGCTGGAACTGGAAGCGAGGTAACCCAGTACTCAGTCCTGACTGTAAACGGTAGAAAGCGTGGATTTTCCCATGACTGTGCATTCCCAAAGCTCTCGTTTGTCGATTACAAATACACAATTACACTCAACGAGGCACTGACTCTTTCAACAGCACTCGATGCACTATCACATGCAGTTGAGGGTTTCTTATCAACGAAGGCTACGCCTTTCAGTGATACATTGGCAGTTGAGAGCATGAAGATAATCAAGGAATACCTTCCAAGGTTGATGGATGATTTGGATAACGAATTCTACAGAGAACGGATGATGTTTGCCTCGACACTGGCAGGAATGGTAATAGCTCAAACAGGTACAACTGTCGCGCATGCGCTTGGTTATCCATTGACAACTGAGAAAGGAGTTAAACACGGGCTCGCTACCGCTGTATTCTTGCCATTCGAATTGAAGGTTGCAAAAAAACACGGCTATGAGAAAGCTAACCGTGTTCTTGAAATCTTCGATGATTCTCTGTACGAGTTTTTCCGCTCTTTAAATGTAGGATTGAATATCAAAATATCTGACGAGGAAATAAACTCTTGGGCTCAAATTGTAGTAAATGCTTCACACCTCAGCGCAACACCCGGGAAATACGATTTAGAAACAATCATGCAGGCTTATAATGAAGCGAGAGAACACTTTTGTCGCTGACCTAATCTGAGACGGAAGCATCTCTTTCGTCAAATGTATCGACACAGATGGTGTGCTTTCCACTCTTTTTTGCTTGATAAAGTAGTTCATCGGCTCTTTTCAGCACGCTTATACCTTCGTCATCATCGGTTGGCAAGATCTTCGTTATGCCGGCGCTTATCGATATGCGGAATTCTTTTACATTAAGAGCATCAAGTGTTTTAATTATCCTTTGGATGATGATCTCGGCATTTTTCAGAGCAGTGTTTGGGAGCAGTAATGCAAATTCATCACCACCAAACCTTGCAGGTATATCACTGCTACGTGTATTTTCTCTCATCACCTGGGCTAATGTGATAATTGCAAAGTCACCTTTATCGTGTCCAAATGTATCATTGATTTCTTTCAACCCATCGAGATCTATCATAACAATGCAAGAATCACCACCGTAGCGTTTTACCCTTCTGATTTCAGCTTGGAGTATCATCAAAAAGTACCTTCTGTTGAAGAGATTAGTTAACGGGTCTCTGAAAGAAGCCTCTTCAAGCTTTTGAATATAGTAAACTCGGTCTATGAAACTTAGAACAATGGTGGCTATGTTCTCGAAAAACCTGTTTGATGCATATCTGGGTAGCGTTTCATAGGCAATTTCTAATTTTAAAATCCTATCATCTAAATTACGCTTGAAATGTAGCGTGGTAAATTTGTTAAGGTCATCTATTTCGATCTTGTTCAAAATCTCGATTGGCTTTGTTTCCTCGTGCGTTTGAATTATCCCGACAGCCCTTTTTATATTACACATTTCCTCTAAGACATTTGCTAATTTACTTATCCCAACATGATAATTGCTTTCTGCAGTAACAGTCAAAATGGACAGCATTACTTGTTCCTCAAAATCTTTCGCTTTCTGCTCTGTGACATCTACACCTACACTTATTGCTCCCGACGGTTTTCCGTCTTTAACAAGAAGTTTGTTTTCCCAAAGGATCGTGATTAGTCTTCCATCTTTTGTTAGTATGTCGTTTTCGAAAGTTTTTCTCAACTCAATATTCTTGTTCATTATGTCTTCAAAAACTCTTTTTACAGTTGGTCTAATCTCTTCTGGAATAAAGATATCGAACCAGTTTTTTCCTAAAACTTCTGGCAAAGAGTATCCGGTTTTTTCCAAAGCCCAGTTGTTAATGTAGGTAATCTCTCCTTTTTCATTTAAGACAACAAAGAAAACAGGTGCAAATTCAAGGTACATTGTTAAAGTCTCAAGCCTTTCAGAGATTAGTTCGTCAATAAGCAACTGTTCGGTGATTATTTCACCTAATATCCAATAATAGTCTTTACTTTTCAAAGTTATTAGTCTTACCCTTTCTACTCTGGGCTCATAAATGGTCACAATGTCTTGTGAAAAGCCGGCTTTGTTAACAAGCTTGATGATTTCTAAGAAATTCGGGATACTTTGGAAGATATTTTTTCTTCCCTTTAGGAAGTTAGGTATATTCTCAGAGTGTGCAACAATGTCTCCCTGTTCGTTAAAAGTGATAACGAAGATCTTTGATTTTTCAAGTGCGGACTTGAGCGTTTCGAAATCTAAAACTAAACCACTTTCTTGGATAATCTCACCTCTTTTCTCAACCCTTTTTTTAATTATATCACACAAATTTCGAAACTTTGAAATTGGATGTGATTTTGCGTTGTGGTATAATATGTATCGATGTGTCGTTACAGCTTCTCTTTGGAGGTGAAGTTTTCGTGGAAGATCCACTGAGTTATTTATGGAACACACTTTTCATTGCGGTACTGATCGTGTTGTCTGGATTTTTCTCAGCATCCGAAACGGCACTTACGTCCGTTAGCCGTCACAGACTTAAACTTCTTGCGAAAAGCAAAGAAGAGGAAGAAGAGGAAAGCGAGGTCCACTTTTTTAACAAACTACTCACCGCACTGTTGATATCGAACAACATGGTGAATATTTTAGCATCTTCATTAGCTGCGGTGATGTTTTCCCGAATCATCAGCTCACAATCACTTTCAGCGATACTTTCAACACTAGTAATGACTTTCATTTTGCTGATTTTTGGAGAAATTACCCCAAAGATTTTGGCACGGCAAAACAGTGAACGTCTTTTCGAGGCAAGTATCAAAGTTATTGTTTTTCTCTCCAAGATATTATCGCCCGTAATTACCATGTTTATTACAATCGCCAATTCGGTAGTCAAACTTTTCGGGGGACATGTGGTCCAGGAAACTCCATTCATCACGATGGATGATATAGCTTCTTACTTGGAAATGGGACGCGAGGAAGGGTCCATAACCCATGAGGAAGGATTGATGATTGAACGTACAATCGAAATGGATGAAACTCTCGTAAAAGAAATAATGATACCAAGGATAGATATAGTAGCTGTTGAGGAAAGTCAAACATTGAGAGAAGCGATGGAGATTATTGTTGAGGAAGAATATTCGAGGATACCTGTTTACCGTGAGACAATAGATAATATTGTTGGAATTTGCTATGCAAAAGATGTGCTCAGTTTCATCGCACAGAGAGGTATGGATATCGTAGACAAGGTACTGGTCAAAGAGTTGATGAGGGCTCCACTTTTTGTGCCCGAGTTCATGCCAGTGTCAGAATTGCTGAAGGAATTCAAAGCAAAGAAGATGCACATGGCAATAGTTGTTGATGAGTACGGTGGAACTGCTGGAATTGTAACGATGGAGGATATCCTCGAAGAGATTTTTGGTGAGATAATGGACGAATACGATGAAGGAGAACATATTGGAATCAAGAAAGTTACGGAAAACTCCTACTTGGTTGACGCTACACTTTCATTGAATGATATAGAAAGAGAGCTGAGAATAGAATTTCCGGAAGGTGAATTTGATACCTTGGCAGGCTACCTTCTTGAGAAGTTCAAGCACATTCCAAAAGTAGGGGAAACGTACGAGGACGAGAGAATATCTTTCAAAGTTGTCGCAGCTTCGAGAAACAAAATAGAAAAAGTATTGGTAACAATAAAACACGAGACGGAAGAAAATACTCAGAAAAGTAATGACAAGGGGGATGGAAATGATGAAGATTGAAGAACTCATACAAGAAGCTGTTAAGGCTATGAAGAATGCGTATGCACCGTATTCTCACTTTCATGTTGGTGCAGCCCTTTTGACAAGAAATGGAAATGTTTACATAGGTGCGAATGTGGAAAATGCTTCATATGGTTTAACAAATTGTGCTGAAAGAACTGCTATTTTTTCCGCAGTGGCAAATGGTGAGAGGGAGTTTGACACATTAGTTGTTGTTGCGGACACCGACAAACCTGTATCGCCCTGCGGGGCTTGTAGACAAGTTATGGCAGAGTTTGGGAATTTCAATGTTGTCTTGACAAATTTGAAAGGCGAGATTTTGCAAACAACCGTTGCTGAGCTGCTACCGTACTCGTTTGATAAAGAAGACTTACACAAAAAGTGAGAGATGGATTTGTTGAGGTGAGCGCTTCTTGATAGAACTGATACATATCAACGAATATGTTTACTTGAAAGATGTCGATATATATTTCTCTGAGGGACTCAACGTAATCACCGGTGAGACTGGAACTGGAAAGAGCTTGATATTGGATGTAATCGGTTCGTTCTTAGATTACCAAAACATACGGAGTGAAACTTTTTCTGCAGATATGGTTCTGAACCTCGACATGGATTTTGATGAGATTGGGATTAGAAGAGGACAGCACATATTCAGTGTTGAAAGAAAGAACAAGAGGTTGTTTTACAAAGTAGACGGTCGACTCATCGGACGTGAGCAAGTTCAGAATATTCTTTCAAACATCATAACGATCCACAAACAAAATTCACACATGAAGTTGTTGGATAAGGACTTCATCCTCGAGGTTTTGGATACTGTGGCAGACAACTATGAACTACTCGAAAAGTACAAAGAACTTTACGAAAACTACCAACATGTTTTGAAGATTATCGCAGGCGCGAACAAAGATTCAGAATTGAAAAAGCTTGAGGAATTAAGAGAAAAAGTCAACGAAATAGAGAGTGCCCATCTGAGCGAAGAAGAAGAGCAGGAATTGGAAGAAAAATACAAAAAGGCTCTTAACCTCCAAACATTGCTGCAAAATTACAGCAGTGTGTCTCAGCACTTAGAAGAGATCGAGAACGCACTTAGGAAAATCTACTCACTCATAGAGGACAAGTACCATGAATTTCTTGATACCGCCGTCGAGTCAATTGCCGAGTTGAGTAATCAAATTAGCAAGGAACTATCGAAGATAGAGGAAATGAACCTCGAAGAGATAGAGAACCGTTTGTGGGTATACAAAAAGTTGCGCAGGAAATACGGTCCTACGACTGAAGATGTAATAGCAAATCTCCAGAAGTGGTTAGAAGAGATCAAACAGATCGAAAAAACCATCAAAATACTTGAAAACGCAGAAGAAGAGCGGTTAAGACTGGAAAGTGAGCTTCGCAGTCTTGCTATTCAGATTAGTGAAAAGCGAAAGAACGCGGCGAGGAATATTGTGAAATCCATAGAAAGGCACTTGAAAGATTTAAACATGAACGCGCGAATAGACTTCTATTTTAATCAGAAAGATATGGCAAGGGATGGTATTGATGATGTTGAACTTGTTGGGAGTACTTTGTCAACGGGTCCACTCTATCCCTTGCGTAAGATAGCCTCGGGTGGTGAGTTATCACGTTTGATGCTTGCTTTGGAACTCAGTCTGGCAAGTACTGATGTTTTGGTGTACGATGAGATCGATGCTGGCATAGGTGGTGTAACAGCTGTCAAACTGGCAGACAAACTCAGCGAACTTTCGAAAAAACATCAGGTCATAGTAGTTACACACTTGCCACAAATTGCTTTAAAAGCCGATAAGCACTTGTCCCTAAGAAGAACTGGGGACACAGGGACTGTAGTAGAGTTGGATGAGAGGGCAAGGGACGAAGAGATAAAGAGGATGTTTGGTGGGGAAGAATTCATCGAATTACTTGGAGACTTTGCGTCTAAAGAGAATAAAAGAAAAGGAAAATAAGGCTGGGAGTTGCTTCCCAGCCCTGTTTTAGAAGATTATTCCTGCTGTTCTACTTTTTCTGCTTCTTGCCTTACGACAGTGTAGAGCTCAGCTATTAATTTTTCGACTTGCTCGGTGCTCTTAGTCCTTGGGTCTCTCTCTAGAATATCTGCTATTAGTCTAACATCTTTGTTTAAGAATGCATCTATCGCTTGCTTTGCAAGTAGAATTCTTGGTTTCAAATACCAGTTCACAACACGCTCTGGGATGTGCGTCTCTTCGTATTCAAACTTCTCACCGCACACCGTTGCACAGATTTCAACCGCCACATCATCCTCCAGGTTTTTTATCTTCCCCTTGTTCAGAACATTTACGACAAACCTTCCCGGAACTTTTGAGACTACACTGTTTATGAACGGAACATGTTGTTCTCCGCTGATTTTCTCGCTGAGGATCTCTTTCAAGTAATCATCAATCTGTGTTCCCGTTTTGAGTTCGTTTATTTTTGCCCCTTCGCGTACCATTTTTGCAAACATGTCTATTACGCCAACCACCCGAGAGAGCTCTTCCACATACCACTTCCAACCAATTTCGGAATCTGCACCTCCCCAAGGTGCACCGTACCACTTTATCTTTGTTTGAAGGTCTCTGTGGTATTTCCACGTGGAATTTCTAACGGTGTCCCCTATTGGAAATAATCCATAGAGTTTGTACATCTCCCAGGCAACAGGTGAAAGTTGGTCATCGAAAGGATTGGACGGTTTGAATTCCTCGTATCTGGTCTTTTGAAGTGCCTTTTCAACTTCTTTGTAAAGGTCCTTGCCATCTTTTGTTCTGAATTTTGTCAGCCAGATTCCGTGGTTCACACCACCAACCTGCCATTCGTATTCTGATACACCCAAGAATTTTGCAATGGCCTCAACCGCGTGATGCCCATGACAGAATCCAACCATCTTTATCCCCGTTTGTGTAGAAACAAGTGTAGTTCCTTCCATAACCGGGTTAGCTGCTTGAAGGTACCACGCGTTTGGTGC
Source organism: Fervidobacterium changbaicum (assembly GCF_004117075.1). NCBI lineage: Bacteria > Thermotogati > Thermotogota > Thermotogae > Thermotogales > Fervidobacteriaceae > Fervidobacterium > Fervidobacterium changbaicum. The sequence goes on along the minus strand of NZ_CP026721.1, from coordinate 663,431 downwards.
GTATTTCTCTATTGTTCTTGCTATTTTCAAAAAAAGTGTCAACTGGTTCCAGTTCGTGAGATTGAGATAATCGGAAACGAAATTGAAATTCTGAGCGTCAATTCCACGATAGTAACCGTGCTTTTCACCTATTGACCTAACAAGGTCGAGATATCCGTGCCCTCCTGCTAAGGCTGTATTGATAACAAAATCAGAACCCTCAACTGCGTTTTTGATAGTTTCAACAATGCTGAATTTGAGCTTTGCGTTGAAATACTTAGTTAGTTCTTTTGCAAGTACCAGAACATTTTCGACCCTTGTTCTATCGACATCCATAAGTACTACATGTGAATCAGAAAGGCTTGGAAATTTGCAAAGGTCTGATACAATCTTCATTGAAAAAACCGCGCTTCCTGCACCTATGATGCCAATTCTTAGTCCTGTGCCGCCCACAGATATCACCTCTTTTTATTTGATGGATGAAAAATGTCTATTTCGTCTAAGAAATATTGTATAATAAGTTTGGAAAAAAAGCTCAATGGAAATTTGGTGAGAGGTGTATGAAATGCCGAGTGATAGGGTTGTAATTTTCACTGACAGTCCTGACAACATCCAAGATATTGTGCAGTTACTTGAATTTGTTGGTTACGATGTCAGTATAGAATCAGATGTTAGTACTTTCCTCAAAAACAACAATATTCAGGTTGTGCTTGTCTACTACCAACTACTGAAGAACGCACAGGAGGTTGTTAGATATATTAAAACAACGCAGTCAACTAAAGACATTCCCGTTATTGTGCTTATTCAAGAAAAGAATTACGTCACGCTTTTGGAATTGTATCAAATAGGTATATCTGATTACATAGAATTCCCGATAATTGATGTGGAACTCATATCGAAAATAGCATTGCACATCGAACTGAAGAAAAACAGAGAAAAGATAGAGAGTTTGTACAAGGAACTTCGAGAGAGTCTCGACCTTGCTAGTTCATTGCAGACGTTGATGCTGCCTGAACCCATTGAAATGTGTAACGGGATATGGATAACCTCAAACTACATGCCTTCTCAGATAGTTGGGGGAGATATTTACGATTATTTCACCGTGGGTGAGGACGTTTACCTTTACACAGCAGACATTTCAGGTCACGGCGTTCAGTCCGCACTTTTGTGTTCTGCTGTAAAATCCGTGATTCGTTCAGCAGCGCAAAGGGGATTATACATCTCAGAAGTAGTTAACGAGCTCCAAGATAGTATGAAGACTGTTTTAGGGCACAACTATGTTACAGGGCTTTTCTTAAAAAGATAGTGTTAACTTGTAGTGATGAAAGAGTGTAAGTGTGAAAGAATGAGATTGATATTACCATTGTGCGTTTTCCAAAGATTCTTCACTACACAAAATCCTTGAATATATTTCGCTAAATTCTTCGTATTCTTCAGCCCTCGCTTGAGTCGGAAAAAGTCTTTCAACAATGAAAACTTGGATTCACATTGATTGTTTTTACCGAGCGGTACCACTACGTGATTGATATTTCTGAACAACAGCTTTACTGCACTTTCATATGCACCAAGTCCATCAGTAATAAGTTCAATGTTTCTAGGTTTTGAATTACCAAAGAACTTCTCGAGCAATACTTTGACTTGTCCCATATCACGATACTTTGAGACATGCCAACAAAGAATTAAGTTAGTTTCGTGATCAACTAATAGCCAAACATAGTACTTTTGTTCTTTGAAAACAAGAACAGTTTCATCAGCATGAACTGAGAAAACATTTTCGATGGTAAATGTTGGAAAAAGTACAGAGAATAAAGTACACAATTTAATAACCCATTTGTATATGGTGACATGAGATACTTTGATATTAAGAGAATGAGCAAGAGAGCGATAAGACATATTGTGTTTCATATACAAAACGAAAGCCTTTAAGACGAAAAAGATAGGGAAGCGGAAATATTTAAATTTCTCAGGAATAAGGGTGACTGGTTCGGGGAGGTTAAAAGGTACTCTATCTTTGGTACGACAAGCTCTACAACGGAAGACAACGAAAGAGCGACGGACTTTGTAAATTTGCATAGATTTACCACAAGAAGTGCATTTGGGATAAGGGAAAGAGAAGTTTTTGCGTTTGTGAGAATGGGAGAGTTTGAAAGAATGATGGCAGAGTTTGCAAAGGAATTGTTGGTTACCGTATTTGTCATGACCGTTTTTGTATAAGCTGGTGGAACCGCATTTTGGACAAGAGAGCGTTGAGTTGTTCATATCGGGATACCTCCTTTGTCGAGAGTTGGTTGGGGGGTGTCCCCTCTTTATAAGGATAATGCGGTTTTTGGAAAGTTTCAATACTTTTAGTTAACAGTATCCTTAAAAATAAGGGGCAGCAAAGTTGAATATATAAACTGCGGTCATCCGCCGTTGATAATTTACGATGGTGCGAACTTCACGACTATGAATTTAAAATCCGTCTTTCCAATAGGATTGTTAGATTACCGGTACACACCAGAAGACTGTGGAAGTTTTGAAATGCAGGAGGGTCTAACGTTTGTCGCTTATTCGGATGGTCTGTACTCTATATTTGAGCGTATACGAGCTTCAGAGGATTCGATGCAGCTACTATTGGAGTTCCTTAACAAAGAAATTTCAGGAATAATGCCAGAAGCCTTGCCATTTGCCACGGCCAACGCGCTAAGAAGAAGATATTATGAAATACCTGATGACTACTCTTTCATCGCATTTGGTCGCAGCTTTGGTTCAGCTTACTACTCAGAAAATTCAAAGTACGAAATGATACCTTTCGAACGAACTTTGAAAAGCTTGGTGGATGATATTATTCTCCGTGCAGCGGACCATTACGCTGTTTTGATCAACGACCACGGAAAATTCTGGTCGATAACAACCAAAAATGTCGAAATCGGGCCAATTTTGAGAAAGCTACCGATGAGTATAACTATAAGCTTTGATACTGTAGAATGCATAAAAGTCTTCAAAAACCTCAGATGAATTCTTTCAAGTTTTCCAGTATGAGTCGAACTGCTTTTGTTTGAAGTTCAAGTGTCATCGAAGGCAATTTCTCCAACTTTCCTTCTTTTGTTGCCACTTGCTCTGGCAAGAATGGTAGGTGCACAAATAGGGCGTGTTTTGGGGTTCCCGTTACGTTTGAGCGGTGCAGTGAGTAATAATACACTTCATTACAAATGTACTGCCCCGCGGTGTACGAGACAAAAGCGGGAATCTTCTTTTTCTTCAATAACTCGGCAACCGCTTTGATCTTAACACGCGTCATGTAAGCATCAGGCCCGTTATCGATGATGAAAACATCTTCCTTTATCTGCCCATCGTTGTCAGGGTGCTTTGAATCAAGTAGATTTATTGCCACTTTTTCTAACCTAATTCCGGCACCACCACCGGCTTGACCTAAATGTAAGGCAACGTCAACAGTATGTGTTTTATAATATTCCTCAAGCACCTCAGTACTTTTTTGATAACTCACAGGCAGTATTAAAGTATGTAGTGAGATATGTGGAAAAACAGCCTTTGAAAGCCGTTTCACTATGCGCATGCTTGGATTGACCTTCTCGCCACCGAACGGTTCAAATCCCGTTAGCAAAACGCTCAGCTTTTTTGAATCGCTGAGTCCACTTTTTTCTGTCTTTTCCATCAGGATTCCCCCCTATTTTCTTATCTTGATGACATTCTATCTCCAGCTAATAAACATTGTCAAGCAATAAGTAAGACAAAACACCCCCTGCTGTTGCGAAAAGTCAGGGGGTGTTTGAAGTTAAGGTTTTAATTCCTTCAAAAATCAGACTAAACTATCCCTTTCGATAGCTTTGAGTGCTACAGTGTTCAAGAAATTCCAAGGTTTGTTGAAGTACGGTTGGAAAAAGAAATCTGCGAATGCAAGGTCATAGATCGTCATTTTGTTTGCAATCGCAAGAGAAAGTGTGTTTGCGCTTTCTGTGACGTCTGCTTTCGACATGACTTGACCACCGATGATTCTTTTATCATCTTTTCTATAAAGTATTTTCACGTGGACGGGTTCGTAATCGGGCATGAATTCGGGTCTGTTGTTTTCGATTGCGTAGATAACTTCGTACTGAATACCTTTTTCTCTTGCAAGTAACTCGTTGAGGCCTGAAGTGGCGACGTTGTACGAGAACACCTTTACTCCAGAAGTGCCCTGTGTACCTTTGTACTTCAGCCTGTTTTTAAAGAGATTGTACGCAATGAGTGTTCCCATACGGACTGCGTTTGTTGCAAGTGGAATGTATTCATAACTCTCCGTTGGGGTGTACCATACAACTGCACAATCCCCGGCTGCAAAGACATCAGGATTTGATGTACGTAGGTATTCATCAACTATTAGAGCTCCATTTTCAAGTGTTTTCAGCTTACCATTGAAAAGTTCAGTATTCGGTCTAAAACCAGTGGCGAGTATTACCAAATCTGCCTGTATCTCCGATTTATTCGTTATCACCTTCTTGACCCTACCATTTTCTCCCTCGAACCTTTCGACCTTCTCGTTCAAGACAAGTTTTATACCTTCTTTAGTTAATTCCTGCTCCAATACATCGGTAAATTCTTTGTCAAGGTACTTCGCAAGAACTCTATCTGCTATATCTATTAACACAACGTCTTTCCCGTTCTTCCTAAATGCCTCGGCAAGTTCAACACCGATGTACCCTGCTCCTACGATGACTATGGTTTTTGCATCTTTCGAATAGCGAACGATATCCTGTGCGTGATAGAAATTTTTGGACAAGAGAATTCCACGTAAATCGTTTCCTGGTACACGGGGAATTATCGGCCAGGAACCACTTGTTACGACAAGTGTATCGTAGTTATCTTCAAAAATCTCTCCTGTTTCAAGATTCTTAACTCTAACGTATTTTTGCTCGAGGTCCACATCTATAACCTCGTGTCTCATCTTCATTTCAGCTCCAAGGTCGCTGAGCACTTTCGGAGACGAGTAGAAAAGCTTCATTGGGTCTTTAACAACTCCACCGACGTGGAGTGCAATTCCACAAGAAAGAAAAGATACCGTATCGTTGCGTTCATACGTGATGATTTTTACATTGTCTTTGTAGAGTCTTTTTGCCGTGGTTATAAAAGCCGTTCCCGCATGCGTACATCCAATAACTATTACTTTCTTTTGATCCATGTGTGAGCACCCTCCTTTGTCGGATAAACATTTTTGATTTGTGATAAAAATAACTTATATCAACACTTATATTATACTTAGTCTTACCTAAATAGTCAAGTAAATTTTTATATTTGATTAAATACGTACGTGGAAGTAAGATTAATCAATGATTTTTGCCGAATTGCCCTGTGTTGTGAGAACTTTCTCAAACAGTAACATTTTCTTGATTAACAGAATACTTTGTTTGGTTTAAAATATTTGGTGGAGGGTACTGGAAAGCAAGTGTGAAAGGGAGGGGTTTGCTGTGGAAAAAGTAAGAATTTGGAAACCTACGGAAGAGGAAATAAAGCAAGCAAAGACATGGAGCACCTGGAGCAAGGAAGAAAGCATTTTTGATTGGTACTACGACGAACCTGAGCAGTTTTATGTTGTTGAAGGTGAAGTAGAAGTTGTACTTGATGATGGAACAAAGGTCAGGTTTGGCGCTGGCGATATGGTGCGTTTTGAGGGCGGAGTGTCTTGCACTTGGCATGTGAAAAAGAGGATTTTCAAGCACTACAGGATGGGATAATTGTTTTGATATAGGAGTTTCTTATGACGAACGAAAATAAGCCAACTAAGAGAAAGATGGTTTTTGCTTACCTGTTTTTGTTGTTTACTCTACTTGCTTTTTCGAGTATCGAGGTTATATCCAAACCTTTGATGGGAAAGGTAGATCCTTTCTTCATGACCGCTTTTCGCTTTCTGATAGGTGGCCTTTTTTTGATGGTCTTTGTTAAGCAAGATGTTGAGCTAAGTGATTTACTACCTATCACACTTGTTGGGACACTTAATAGCGTTGTTTCCATGACATCGTTGCAGTTAGCTGTAAAATATTCTAATGCTTCCACGGCTGCAACGCTTGTTGCCAGCAACCCGATCTTTGTTTCACTATTTGCTGCAATTATGTTGAACGAGAAGTATCGACTGAGGAAGTACGTTGGTATCGGTCTCGGTTTTGTTGGCATAATTGTTTTCAGTTTAGGAAAAATCAGCGGTGATTCGTGGACTGGAATATTTTTTGGGGTACTTGCCGCATTGACGTTTGGACTGTACACAGTGCTTATGAGAAAATACACGAAGAAATACAGCCCAGTTCTTGTAACCGCTTATTCATCGCTCTGTTCAAGTTTGATATACGTTGCTCTGCTTGTTATGTTTGGCAGATTTGAGGTTCCCGTAAGACTTGGTTTCTCAGGTTGGCTTATCCTTATCTACTTGGGACTTATCGTCACGGGAGTAGCCTATCTGACGTATTTCAAAGCTATGGAAACGTTGGGAGCGACGCAATCCAGTAAAGTATTTTTCTTAAAACCTATCGTTGCGACAATTTTCGCAATGGTACTCCTCGGTGAAAGTCTAAGCGTTTTCAAAATCATTGGGATGATTATCGTTTTTATTTCACTAAGTCTATAAATCCAAAGGCTTAAAAATAGAGGCTATTTTTTATTTTTGGAACTTTGTGAAAAAAAGCATAAACAATAGAAAAAGCTGAATAGGTTACGAAAAATAAAGAAATTGACAAAAGACGACAGTTAGATAGTGTTTTGTAATGGTGAACTTTCTGCATTATCATGTTATAATAATCACGAAGTATGAAGGAGGGATGTGTGTGGCCGTGTGTGAGCAGCACAAAGAACTTTACGAAGAGCTGGATTCGTATATCGAACAGGTGAAGGATAAACCTGGTATCCTTATCGGTGTGTTGCATAAAGCCCAGGAACTTTTTGGGTGGCTACCGCAGGAAGTACAAGAACATATCGCAGAGAAGTTGAACATCCCAGTATCCGAGGTTTATGGAGTTGTCACGTTCTACAACTTCTTCTCCACTAAGCCGAAGGGCAAACACCAGATAAAGGTCTGTTTGGGAACAGCTTGTTACGTCAAGGGTGGAGATAGAGTGATGGAAAGATTCTTAGAGGAGCTGGGAGTAAAACCAGAGGAGGTAACCGAGGACGGTTTGTTCTCTGTCCATGCGGTGAGGTGTTTGGGTGCTTGTAGTATGGCACCAGTTGTTTTGATTGGTGAGAAAGATTTCTATGGAAAGGTAACTCCCGATATGGTTAGCAAAATCATCGCTGCGTACAGGAGGGGTGGGTCGCAATGAGTAAAGTGAAAAGCTTGGAAGAATTAATGAAGATCAAAGAACAGGCACTGCAGAACATCAAGATGAGAGAAGCAGGAAAAAGAGGAAAGATCGTCGTTGCAATGGGAACATGTGGGATTGCAGCAGGTGCAAAGGACACATTAAAGGCTATAGTTGAGTATATGAATGAGATGAAAATAGACGATATCGCTGTTGTACAGTCAGGTTGCATGGGGCTTTGCGAAGTTGAGCCGACGATAGAGGTGGCACTTGAAGGGCAGGAACCTGTAGTTTATGGAAACGTCACTCCAGAAAATGCAAAGAGAATAATTCAGTCTCACATCCTTGAAGGAAAAGTAGTTTCCGACTTAGTGGTAAAGAGAGGAGAAGTCTGACGAGAAATCCACTGTTTATGTTCGGATTGTCTCCGTTGCAATGGTGGTGGCGGTTTTAAGATACTTAAGACTATGGAACACAGCGCGAAGAAAATGCATCTTGTAAAAGCTTTGTAGACATGTTGAAGTGAAGTTTTCCTTAGGTTAAGGAGGCGAAGAGCGTGGCTTTGAAAACTAATACAATTCTTATCTGTGCTGGTGGTGGCTGTATATCCGCAGGCGAAGAGAGTGTGAAGCAGGCATTTGAAAGGAAGCTAAAAGAATACGGTCTTGATACAGTAGTGTCAGTTGTCGAAACTGGATGTATGGGCGCCTGTAGCTTGGGACCGCTTGCAGTGGTTTACCCCGATGGCGTGTATTATCAAAAGCTCACGCCAAAAGCAGCTGAGAAGATAGTCGAAGAGCACATTTTAAAAGGTCGCGTTGTTCCTGAGTACCTTTTTGAAGGAGAAAAGGAAAAGCTTACGATAAAAGAAAAGGAACCTGCAGAAATACCGTTCTTTGCTAAGCAAGTCAAGATTGCTTTGAGGAATGTCGGAGTTATCGACCCGTTGAGCATTGAAGAATACATCGCAAGGGACGGTTACTTTGCACTGCATAAGGCACTCACGCAGATGACACCGGAAGAGGTTATAAAGGAAATTAAGGACAGTGGTCTGAGAGGTAGAGGAGGAGCTGGATTCCCAACGGGTTTGAAGTGGGAACTTGCAAGGCAGCAAAAGTCTGACATCAAATACATGATTTGTAACGCCGATGAGGGCGACCCTGGTGCGTTCATGGACAGGTCAATACTCGAAGGGGACCCCCATTCTATCGTTGAGGCCATGACTATAGCAGGCTACGCAATTGGTGCGCAGAAGGGCTTTGTTTACGTCAGGGCTGAATATCCACTTGCGATTGAAAGGTTGCAAAAAGCTATCGAAACAGCTCATGAATATGGTTTCCTTGGCGAAAACATCTTTGGAACGGACTTTTCATTCGATATTGAGATAAGGATAGGTGCCGGTGCTTTTGTATGTGGTGAAGAGACCGCGCTTATGCACTCGATAGAGGGTAAGAGAGGTCAGCCGAGGGTTAAACCACCGTTCCCTGTCCAAAAGGGGCTTTGGGGTAAACCTACGGTTATAAACAACGTTGAAACACTCTCTTTGGTTCCACCTATCATACACAAAGGTGCTGCATGGTTCAGACAGTACGGAACTGAGAAGTCGCCTGGAACAAAGGTCTTTGCGCTGGCTGGAAAAATTAAGAACACGGGGCTTGTCGAAGTTCCGATGGGAATTACACTTAGAGAATTGCTCTACGATATTGGTGGAGGGCACCCGCAAGGTAAGCAAATTAAAGCGGTACAAACTGGTGGACCAAGCGGTGGAGTGATACCTGCGGAATACTTCGATACACCCGTTGATTACGAGTCGCTTGGTAAACTCGGAGCCATTATGGGTTCCGGTGGTATGATCGTACTTGACGAAGACGACTGTATGGTGGATGTCGCAAAATTCTTCTTGGAATTCACAGTCGATGAGTCGTGTGGTAAATGTACACCGTGTCGTGAGGGTACAAAAGTAATGTACGATATACTCGATAAGATTACAAAAGGCGAAGGAACGATGGAAGATATTGAGAAACTTGAACAATTAGCGCAGGTCATAAAAGATTCTTCATTGTGCGGTCTTGGTCAGACTGCTCCAAATCCAGTTTTGTCTACGCTGAAATATTACAGACACGAATACGAAGCACACGTTAAAGATGGTGTGTGTCCGGCTAAGAAGTGTAAGGCGTTCATTAGCTATGTGATTAATCCAGAAAAGTGTGTAGGCTGTACAGCGTGTGCAAGGGTATGTCCGACAAATGCAATACACGGCGAAGTTAGAAAAGTTCACGAAATCGATCAAGATGCTTGTGTAAGGTGTGGTAGTTGTATCGAGGTCTGTAGATTCGGTGCGATAAGCAAAGTAACACCAGCTGTAGTAGGAAGCATTTCAAGGTAAAAATCAAAGGTGAGCCCCCAGTCAGAGGGAGGCTCACCTTTGTTTATCTATCTGCTTATTTTTCTAATCTTTGGAATCTTTTTCGGGGAGGGAAGGTGTGTGGATCGCGCAATTTTGAGGAACATCATTAGTGAGTTAAAAACCGAACAACTTGAACAGCAAGATATTCTCATCTACCTGCTCCACAAAGTCCAAGATTACTATGAAAGTCATTACATACCACCTGAAGTAGGTGAAATGATAGCCGAAGAGCTGAATATCCCACCTTCAAAAGTTTACGAAGTGCTAACCTTCTACACGATGTTCTCCACAAAACCGAGGGGTAAGTACATCATCCGCGTATGTACTAGTTTGCCTTGCCATGTTCCTGGCGGGCGCGAGATAGTTGAATATTTGAAGAAAAAACTCGGTGTAGACTTTGGCGAGACGACAAAGGATGGACTCTTCACACTCGAAGAGACGGGATGTCTTGGTTTGTGTGGTGTGTCACCCGTGATAATGATAAACGACCAATACTACGGTGACTTGACGGTAGAAAAAGTTGAAGAGATTATCGAAAGCCTTAAGGGCGGTGATGCACAATGACACCAATTACCGTTCTGGTCTCTGTCGATAGCAACAGTATCCTTTTAGGTGCGAAGGAACTTGCAAATTATCTAAGAGCACTGATAAGCGAATACAATCTTGATCCTCTTGTTAGTGTGCTGGAGACAGTGGCAATAGGTACGTACGACGGAGTTGTGTTCCATGTTTTACCAGATGATGTTTACTATGTTGTCAAGAAAAAGGAAGATGTTAAGAAGATAGTTGAGGAACACCTGCTCAAAGGAAGACAGGTCTGGGACCTGACAGTGGACAAATCCCAGCTGAAACCAGGCGAAAAATTTAAAGTCAAAGAATACAGAATTGTCACAAGAAACATAGGGGTTATTGACCCAAGGAATATAGAAGAGTACATCGCAAGGGATGGATATTTCGCACTTTCAAAGGCACTGAAGATGAAACCTGAGGAGGTTATAAACGAGATAAAGGCAAGTGGACTGCGTGGACGCGGTGGTGCAGGTTTCCCAACAGGTTTGAAATGGGAATTCACTGCGAAAGCAAATGCTGATCAGAAGTATATAGTTTGTAACGCAGACGAAGGCGAGCCAGGGACATTCAAAGATAGGTTGATAATGGAAGGCGACCCACACTCTGTCATTGAAGCGATGATTATTGCAGGTTACGCTGTTGGTGCAACAAAAGGGTATATTTACATACGAGGTGAGTATTACAATTCTGTAGAAAACTTGAGAAAGGCAATTAAAGATGCATACGAGTACGGGTTCCTTGGCGAAAACATACTCGGAAGTGGTTTCAACTTTGATTTAACGGTGAGACTCGGTGCCGGTGCCTATGTCTGTGGTGAGGAAACTGCATTGCTTGAATCTATAGAAGGCAAATCCGGACGTCCAAGGCTTAAGCCGCCTTACCCGCCTCAGGTTGGACTCTTTGGGAAGCCCACAGTGATAAACAACGTTGAAACGCTCGCTAATGTTCCACAGATTATACTAAACGGAGCCGAGTGGTTCAGAAGTATAGGAACGCCTAATTCCCCAGGAACAAAGGTTTTCTGTCTTGTTGGAGATGTTAATAGGCGTGGAATGGTGGAACTACCGATGGGGGTAACCGTTAGAGAGGTGCTCTACGGTTTTGGTGGAGGAATCAAAGGCGGAAGAGAACTGAAAATGGTTCAAACCGGTGGCCTTGCAGGAACTTTCATCGGACCTGATAAACTCGATACTCCACTTGATTATGATTCCATGAAAAATTACGGTGTCAGCCTTGGTTCTGGAGTTATACTTGCCATCGATGACACACACTGTGTGGTCGATATTGCTTTGAATGTTATGGAATTCTTCAGACACGAATCATGTGGGAAGTGTACACCGTGTAGGGAAGGAACAAAAGTTGCATGTGATATACTCGAAAAGATGACAAAATTCCAAGCATCCGAAGAGGATTTGAAGTATTTAGAGCAGATAGCTTACGTGACCGCAGATGCGTCCTTCTGTGGACTTGGGCAGAGCATAAACGTTCCATTGTTATCTCTTATCAACAATTTCAGAGACGAATTCCTCGCCCATGTAAAAGACAAGGTGTGCAGTGTGGGGTTGTGTAAAGAAGTTAAACCGAAAAGAGCTATCATTAAATAAAATGATAAGTTGAATAATTCTTACAACAAAAAAGCCGTCTCCAAGTGAGACGGCTTTATTTATGGAGTTCACGTCGTGGAGGATTTTATGCGTATGAGAAGTTTGTACAACTTCTTGAACGAGTCATCACATTCTGTGTCCATCTTTTCTTTTAGAAAAAGTGGATTTGAGATGACTTGTTCAAAACGCTTCGGGAAATCTACCGTATCCTTGGCAAAAAACTCTCTTCTATTTGTGTATTTTCTGAAAAACCTCTCTGATTTTGAATTCTCCAAAGAAACAAAAGGAATTCCAAAGTAAGCAGCGACAAGCGTTGGATGGAATCTTTCAGAAACAACAAACTTTGCCGATAATATTGTTGAGAGAACAATGTTAATGTCGTCTATTTGTTCTATACATTCTGCTCCAAGCCGTCTACTGATTTTCATGGCAACATCGATATCAGAACTCTGAGCCGGACAAACAATTATATTATTGAAATAATGTTTCAGGATATCGTATTTTTCAACATTTTGAACTTTACGTGGTACAAGGACCAAATCAAATTGTTTATCGGGCAGGACTTGGAACTTTGCCAAATACCGAACAGCTGGATCACAAGAAAGTTCGGCATTTTTGTTAAGGCATTTCGCATAACGGTAAGAGACGATATCTCTTGCAAACACGTAGACTTTTTCATTTTTAAGAGTGGTTCTTAGAAGCCATCTATTGAAACCTTTTCGAACAGGTCCGAGGCTGTTTCCAAATAGGATTACAGGCTTTCCGAGGTTCAAACTTAACCGGACAGTTGAAATGTAATAGAGAAAACTTCTGGAGCTTGTTATATCTTGTAGCAAGCCTCCACCACCGTATATGAGCGCTTCAGAATCGAAGAGAGCACCGATGACTTCCAACAGATTAAATCGAGAAATGGTGTCTTTGCTTACTCTCTTTGGTAACGCTAACGTGTAGTCTATTTTGAATTTGCTAAAAAAGTCTTCCATTCCCAATCTCATCAATTCGTCGCCAAAATTACCGTATCCATAGTAGCCAGATAACAAGACTTTCAAGGAATTACCAACCCCTTTACAGAAAAATGATGTGAAAGATAACTTATAAGAATATCACTTCGAATTGGTCCGAGGTGTTTGAATGTGGTAAAGAAAGTTACTGAAAATGTCTATCTTATCGAGCATGAGGAAGCGGCAAACAACGTTATAATCATCGGAAAAAAGGGAGTAGTCCTGGTCGATACCTCCCTTTTCCCGGAGAAAGCCAAAAGCATCGCAAAGTTCGTTCGAGAATTCACCATGAAGAACATCACATTGGTTTTCAATACGCATTACCATCCTGACCACACGTTCGGGAATGTCGTTTTTGACGTTCCTATTTTAGCTCATGAGTTAACAAGAAGAAAAATGGAGCAGTTTGACTCTTCCTATTTTAGAAGTCTTGGAATCGAATATACAGAACCAAAACTTCCAGACGTTCTTTTCGAAGACCAATTCGAATACGAAGATGGACTGAAAATCCTATTCGTACACGGACCAGGTCATACACCTGATTCGTCTTATGTATATATCCCGAGCGAATCGGTTTTAATCACAGGTGATACGGTGATTAACGATATACACCCTGAAATAGTTTCCGATAGCAATTTAAATGTCTGGATGAAAACTCTGGACACTATGCCACATGCTAAGCACGTCATTCCTGGTCACGGTGATTTCGGTTCATATGAAAGTATCGAAAAAATGAGAGACTACATCGAAAAAATAAGAAAACTCATGAACGGAGAACTCAATCCGTACGAGCTTGAAAGCGATCCGAACTTTATCAATCGAAAACATGCCGAAATGCTCGAATGGGGTATCAAGAATCTAATGACCGAGTAATGAGTGATTATTCGTTAATCAAGTCTTTAAGATACGCGTCTTGCTTTTGGAACATCTCGGCTGCATTCGTGGTATCGTACTCATGGTCGTACCCAGCCATATGAAGAATTGAGTGAACAAGCACTGTTAAGAGCTCTTTTTCAAAAGAGTTTCTGAATTCCTCGGCATTTTTTCTAACCACATCCAAACATATATAGCCCTCAGCATATGGAGATGTTGCTTCTTGAGCTTCTTGTTCTTCTTCCTCAATATCACGCGAATCTCCGTAGACGAAGGTCAGTACATCCGTTGGACCTTCCTTACCCCTGTAAGTTTTATTCATTTCAGAAATTATCTCACTATCAACAAAAATAAAATGTATAACCACATCGCCAATTTCCTTTTCTACGATTTCAGAAAGTTTATCGTTGCTCTGAGCAAGAAAGCCCTGAATATCTTCCGACGCTTCAAAGTATCTGACTAATGCGCTCATAAAACCACCATCCTCGATTTTTTTCTGACCTAACCAATGCTTTCTATTTCTTCATTTATAGTCGGATATTCTATCCTGCGTGTCAACAAGCTTTGGAAAACGTTTAAGAAGCTATCCATGATTGTTCTTAATTCTGCGAGGGTAAGTCCAGTTTCATCAAGCTGGTTTTCTTCAAAAAGTTCAATTATCGTCTTTTCGATAACCTTTTCCATTTCTTCCAAAGATATTTGATTCTTGCTTCTGGATGTTGCTTCAACGATATCAGCCAGCATCAGTATGCCCATTTCCTTGCTCTTTGGTTTAGGACCGCTGTAACGGTATTCATCAATACTGACGTTTGAATTTTCCGATAAAGCTTTTATGTAGAAGTACTTTTGCACTCTCGTTCCATGGTGTTGAGGAATCGCCAATTCAATTTGGATCGGTAGCCTGTATTTACGGGCAATCTCGATGCCATCCGTCACGTGTTTCATGATGATACTCTTACTTACATCTGGAGGTAGGATATTGTGTGGGTTTTCTTCAGGTGACTTCAAGTTTTCCACAAAGAAATCGGGGTTTCTCACTTTTCCAATATCGTGGTAGAGTGCACATGCCCTGACAAGTACAGAATTGGCACCTATACTTTCTGCGGCGTGCTCCGCGAGCTCTGCAACTCTTAAGCTGTGTTGATAAGTCCCAGGCGCGTGCAACGAAAGTGTTTTAAGCAGAGGATGATTGATCGTTGCTATCTCTGCAAGACCTATGTTCGAGTAAATACGAGTAATTATCTCAATATAAGGCAAAATGCCAACTACTGCTATAGAAGAAAATATCGGGTTGAGGAATATGACAACGTAATCTTTCAGTGAGAAGTAAAAATGCCTGACTGGTTCTTGTAAAAAAATCATCAGTAAGCTGGCTATACCAGATATCAAACCAGCTTTTGCTACTTGAATGCGACTCTTTGTGTTTCTTAGCATATAAGTTGAGAGGAAGACTTGGGGGAATAGGTGAAGAAACATAAAGAAATCGTGGTGGTGAAATGCCGTTGAAAGCGAAAGAATGAGTCCTGCACTTGCACCGAATTCGTAATCAACAAGTAGTGTGATGATCATCGGCGCAATGATAATCGGTATGTAGCTCAGTCCGTACGTTTTGTAAACTGTTGTATTTAGGGCTGCACCACCAAGTAACGCGGTATAGAAGAACAACCTGTATCTGATATCGAAGTTTATAACGTTAGAGTTCCGAATGAAGTGCTCGACGATTCCGTACCATATGATGAGGATGAGAATGAACTCGTTTGCAAGGTCAAGTACTCCGAGGTCGTACAAGTTATTTGCTACGCTTATGATAAGCGCTATTATCACACCATCGTACATGAAAGATTCACTTAGCATCACTTCTGACCTTTGACTTCGATGTTGCTCCATCTTCGTCGTTCTCTCCTCGTGAGGACTTTGAATTCTGGTGACTTAATGATTCCTTCTTTGTTTTTCTTGCTTTTCTTGTTTTTCCATTCTCTCGAAACTATCGTATGCCCTTATAATTTTCTTAACAAGGGGATGTCTCACAACATCCGCATCGGTTAGGTAAACAAAGGCGATACCATCTATATCCTTGAGTATCTCTTGTGCTACAACTAATCCTGACCTTTCCTCAATGTCTATCTGAGTAATGTCACCGGTAACTATAACCTTTGAACCAAAACCCATACGCGTTAAGAACATCTTCATTTGTTCATATGTCGTATTTTGTGCTTCGTCTAATATAATGAAAGCGTTGTTAAGCGTTCGACCTCGCATATACGCAAGTGGTGCGATCTCGATAACGTTTTTCTCGCGTAGAGAGATGAACTTTTCTATTCCCAACATGTCTATTAGCGCATCGTACAAAGGTCTCAGGTAAGGGTCTACTTTTTCTGTCAAATCTCCGGGTAAAAACCCGAGCTTTTCACCAGCCTCAACTGCCGGTCTTGTGAGCACGATTCTCTGCACTCTACCTGATTTTAGATAATCTACAGCGACAGCTGATGCAAGATAAGTCTTTCCAGTTCCAGCCGGTCCAATTGCAAAGACTATATCGTTCTTTTCTATGGCTTCCAGATATTTCTTCTGACCTTCCGTCTTGGCTTTTACCTTTCCGACAGATTTTTTGTAGACTTCCCTTGGATTTTCGATCTTTTCATTCTCTTCTACAATGTATTCGAACTCCGTCCAGTCAAGCAGATGACCATCACGCGTTATATTTATAACTTCCTTCAAGACCTTTTCCACAATATCAAGTGACCTTTCATCTTCTCCCTTTACCCTGATCTCGTTATCCACGACCGAAATCTCTACGTTGTATCGCCTCCTTAAGTACCTTGCCTTATTATCGTACTGTCCCAGTACTTCTATCATCGCAACATCGTCCGGTACAACGATTCTCCTTACCGCCACATCTTCACCTTCCTCAATTTAGAGGTATGCGACTTCAGTCGTGTGAAACATAGAATAGCTTGTTCTTATCTTAATTGCCAACCGTTGGCCTTTGCTCAGGCTGGTCAACCAAGACTTTCTCAAACCCGCCACTTAAGTGGTGGGTGGTTGACCTCGCAGCATATTTGTATTTTTAGTTTCCACGTGTATAATTATATCAGAAAAGAGAAAAGATTTCTATTAAAATATGAGTTTCTTCTTTGCCAATGTGTATCGTAAAAGTTCAATTTAGATTTAGGAAACTTAATGTGAGTAAATGTCGAAAAAGGAGGATAAATTATGGCTATCATAAGTGCTTCGATTCTTGCTGCCAATTTGGCAAGTCTTAGCGAAGAGGTTAAAAGGGTTGAGAACATGATTGACGAGATACACCTCGATGTCATGGACGGACATTTCGTTCCGAATTTGACGTTCGGATTTCCTATGATAGAAGCATTGAGAACATTTACGAATCTTCCTATCGATGCACACCTTATGGTCACAAATCCTACAGATCTCATCAAAGGTTTCGTAGAAAAAGGAGCAACAAGGGTCACAGTCCATCAGGAAGTGTGTTATCACTTGCATAGAACCGTTGAGTATATAAAATCTTTGGGAGCGGAAGCCTTCGTTGCGATTAACCCAGCAACTCCATTGTCCACACTCGAAGAGATATTGCCCTACGTGGACGGAATACTAGTAATGACAGTCAATCCAGGATTTTCCGGCCAAAAGTTCATACCAACGATGATAGAAAAGATAAAGAGGTTGAGTGACATCAGAAAGCACAAAAGTTACCAATTCAAGATAGCGGTTGATGGAGGAGTAGGTAACGAGAATGCCGTGGAACTTGTCAAGATAGGTGTCGATATATTGGTAATGGGATACGGAGTTTTCAGAAATCCAAGGCTGGCACAGTTAAGAGAAGAAATCTTAAATGCCTCTGCCAATACGGAATATTAAACTCATGTTCTGAGGTGGTTGATTATCACTATCTGTGTTGCTTCACCTTATTCGTTCGAGGGTTCAGTAATAAAATTCGAAGAACTTTTCCGATGGTGCCTGGAAAACGGGGTTAGCCAGGTCGTGCTTTCTGATACAACGTTCTCCGGAATCGTTAAGTTTTTGGAGACAGCGAAAAACTATAGAGTACGGGCAATAATAGGACTCAGAGTCGGTGATAAGACCTACATCGCAAAAGATTCAAACGAATTGGGCAGGATGTTTATCATCTACAACAGGTATGCCAAATCACAGACACAATCAGCGAGAATTGAAGAGCTTTTAAACCAAGAATTCGAATCCATATCTCATCCTCCAATTTACTATTTGCCGGGACAAAAAGAGTACTTTCAAGCGATGGTTCAATACTTTGGGAAATCCCCAGAAACCATAGCCACTGCAAGCTATTTCAAAGGATTTGAGTTAAAAACCAATGGAAATTTCACCTACGATTTGCGGAGTTCTCAGACTTTGTACCATGGTTCGGAGGATTTCTTTCCAAAACTTTTGGAAAATGAGAAAGAGTATTATGCAAGGTTGAAGCACGAAATTGAGCTCGTTAAGAAGTTCAAGTTTGAGAGTTATTTTCACACAGTAAAGCGTATAGTGGACATAGCCAAGCGGAATGGTGTAGAGATTGGCCCTGGAAGGGGAAGTGTTGTTGGTAGTTTACTTGCTTACAGGCTTGGAATCACAAAGGTAGACCCTGCGAAATTTGGACTACTTTTCGAGAGGTTTTTGAACGAAGGCAGGAGAGATTATCCGGATATCGACCTTGATGTTGAAGATATTCAACGCCAGAGATTGATAAACGTTCTGAGAAACGAGTTCGGGAATGTTTACAACATTAGTGCCTTCGCCACAATGCCTGAAAAGATACTAAAACAGTACGGTCCCTTGGCGGATTATCTTTCCGATATCCCTGTTCAGAGAACGACACATGCAGCGGGCGTTATAATTTCGACCACACCGTTGAAAGTTCCCCTCGTTCCCGGTACAGAAACGATAGAGTGGGATATGAAAGACTTGGAAAAGCTTGGGTACACAAAATTCGACATCCTTGGTTTAAAGACGTTAACTGTATTAAAAGAACTGAGGGAAGAATCAAAGGAATCGAAAAAGATAGCACAAAATCCACATCTAACAAGGATTCTGAATGTTAATCCTGATCTTTTTTACCAGATGTTGCTTGAACTCCAGAACTCGGAAGAAGGAAAGAAGACCTACAAGTACATTTCCGCTGGCTTCACAGACAACATCTTCCAGCTCGATAGTTTTATAGCCAAACAAGTAGTTCGCGATTTGAAACCAGCGACATTTGAAGAGCTCGTAATGGCAATATCGCTTAACAGACCTGGACCTATAAAGGCGGGTATCACCAAAGAAATAAGGCAATTAAAATTGCACAAAACGTTCAAGTTCAACATCCCACAGCTGAAAGAGACTTACGGTTTCCCGATTTATCAAGAACAGGTAATGAAAATCGCAATGGAGTTAGCAGGTCTGACGAGTGTTCAAGCAGATGAACTGCGAAAGGCTATAGCTAAAAAGGACATGGGGAAGGTCAAAGAAACCTATGAAATGCTTACAAGGAAGCTGACGGAACTTTACGGTAGTGAGGGTAAGGAACTTTCAAGGGTAATTCTCACTCTTGGAGAATACGCGTTCAACAAATCGCATGCGGTTGCTTATGCACACATCACATATTTCATGGCCTACTTCAAAGTCAACTATCCGACGCTCTTCTACGATGTCTATTTAAAGTACGACACAACAATTCTTCCTACTGCAGTTTACAATCTGCAAGCTCTTGGATACACCGTTAGTCCGCCGAAACTGAACATTGGAGCGATAGTTGATAGAAAGAACAAACAGCTTCGAGAGCATATATACACGCTACCACTCTACGTTGTTCCCGGTATGTCTTTGGAAAAATCAAGAAACTTACAATCCCAGACCTTCGAATCGTTTGAGGAATTTGTGGAGAAATCCGGACTCTCACTTTCAACAGTCGAGGTGCTCATCAAAATTGGTGCGTTCGACGGATTGTTCGAAAGTAGGAGGAAGGCTATTCAGAAGTTGCGCTCTTTGAGGAGCGGAATAAATCCGGAGGTTGTTAAAATCGGTAGCAAACTTTTCGGAAAAGTTTTGCAAAAAGAGGAAGTAAAGACAGAAGATGACTGGGAACGCACACAGATGGAATACGATATATTGAAAATAGCGTTCACTATCCCTACGAAAGCTGAAAACTTCTTAGCTCCATATTCACTTGCTTATGCTTTAGAATTACCACTTGGTGTTCATGTTACCGTAAAGGCGGGTTTTGGAACCGACGGGAAAAGTGTCTTTAAAGCGCACATGCCTGACGGTGAGTACACACTGATTTATCCGAACACCTACGAACTGGGTAAGCTGAGGGTCGACTACGTGCTCGATGAAGAGCCTCTGAAAAGCGAGATTTCAAAGTCCACATCTGGCAGAGGTTACGAAAGGATAGTTTTACCAAGCAAAGAAGTAATACAGAACGCCAGACCAATCAAAAACTCTTTTAAAACGTTGTTTGTTAAAGAAGTAGATAGAAGTGTAAATGCATAAATGCAGAAGGTGGTGGGTGAAATGAGTAAGCCCGAAGATAGCATGGAAGAGTTCATAAAGTTGAAAGAGGCATTGTTTTACAAACAACTTGGTGACAATACAGTCCAGTGCGGGCTTTGTCCTCACAACTGCGTGATAAAAGAAAATGGCGTTGGCGTCTGCAAGGTTAGGAGAAACATAGGCGGAAGATTATACACGATGAATTACGGAGAGATAAGTTCCATAGCACTTGATCCGATAGAGAAAAAGCCACTCTTTCATTTCTATCCGGGAAGTTCGATAATATCTGTTGGCACTTGGGGCTGTAACTTCAAATGTCAATTTTGCCAAAACTGGGAGATTTCGCAACAAAGACCACCGTACGTGAAAAGAATTACACCAGACGACTTGGTTGATATAGCTCTTGAGTACATGCATGAAGGAAATTTAGGCATTGCGTACACCTACAGTGAACCGATAGTGTGGTATGAATTTGTGTACGACGCAGCGAAGTTGGCAAAAGTTAGGAATCTTAAGAATGTACTTGTCACAAATGGCTATATAAACGATGAACCATTTGACGAACTAATTCCCTACATCGATGCGATGAATATTGACCTTAAGGCATTTAACAACGAGTTCTATCAAAAAGTATGTGGTGGAAGGTATGAGCATGTTTTGAGGACCATTGAAAAAGCTTACAAGGCAGGTGTTCATGTGGAAGTGACCACACTCGTTGTTCCCGGTGGTAACGATAAGTTGGATGAACTTGAAGAGGAATTTAAGGCGTTAGCAGAGATATCCAAAGACATCCCTCTACACCTTTCGCGCTACCATCCTGCTTACAGATACAGCGTGCCTGCTACAAAAGTAGATTTTCTATTAGAAGCTTACAAACTTGCGAGAAAATATTTGAACTATGTCTATTTAGGCAATGTTTGGGATGAACGGTATGAAAGTACATATTGTCCAAAGTGCGGAAATGTTGTTATAATTAGAAGAGGTTACGATGTGCGAATCGTAAATTTGGATGAGGAAGGGCGGTGCAAGGTGTGCAACAACCAGATCCTAAAGAAATTATGATACTCAACAAGATTGTTGTATTTTCGGTAATTGTTTTCTTCATAGTTATCGCCGCTATTTATTTACTCTTTGTCTCCGGAAAGACGGGCCAGTACTCGGATTTTGAGGATTACATATTCGGAACGTACGTCAGAATGAAGATTTCTTCCAGGGTGAATCCTTCAACCATCGCTAAAGCCATTTTTGCTGAAATGAAACGGCTCGAGAAAAAGTTCGATCCGTACGATAAAGCATCCGTTCTCTACAAGCTGAACCATTCAGAAGACTGGGTAGAGGTCGACGATGAAACTTTGTCTGTGATAGACTTGGCTCTAAAGATTGCGCGGGATACGGAAGGTGCCTTTGACCCTGCATTAGGACGCCTCATAGACCTTTGGGGATTCAGCAAATTTACAGAAAGGCAGGCGAATGGAATATTCAACATCCCTAGTGCTAGTGAGATCGCAGAAGCTGCTTCAAAATCAGGTTACCAGAAGGTAGCAATTGACTATGTGAATAAGAAAATCAGGACAAACGGTGCCTGGATAGACCTCGGTGGGATGCTAAAGGGATACGCTCTGAAGAGGGCTTATCAAATCGCGAAAGAATTTGATAAGTCGTGCCATGGGTTCATAGAAACCGGCGGTCAGATCATGATCCTTGGTCCGAAGTACAACAGAACAAAGTGGGTTATAGGTGTAAGAGATCCACGCGGGCAACCTGGTGAGAACATAGACATAGTATATTTAAGCGAAGGTTCCGTAGCCACAAGCGGTGATTACGAGAGATTCTTCATAGTTGACAACGTCAGATACCACCACATTCTTGATCCGAGAACAGGTTATCCTGCAAACAAGGCAGTTAGCGCAACTGTGATCTCAAATGATCCCGTCATTGCAGACGCATTTTCAACAGCTGCATTCGTACTTGGTGAAGATAGGTGGTTGTTTACTCGAACGGTCTTCCCAAAATACGGTGCGGAGGTGCTTTTGGTAACTCCGAAAAAGCAACTTTTGAGAACCGATAACTTCAAAATTTACGAAATAGCCGATAGGTAATTTTTGGAAATTAACAGTAAAAGGAGGAGTACTCAGATGAAAAAGTTGAAAAGTTTTGGCGGAAGAAACCTCGGTGGGGCAAGTGGAACTCCTGGACTACCTAAGAACTTTGCGGAATTGCAAAGGTTGCAGATGAAGATGGAGGAAGAACTTAAAAGCCTCGAAGAATCGTTCGCACAAGAGCAAGTGGAAGTGGAAGTTGGAGGAGGAGCACTTAAGGTAGTGGCAACATGCGACAGGCAGATACGAGATATCATTTACGAAAAGGACTTACTCGAAGACTTGGAGATGTTCAACGATATGCTGAAAACGGCTATGAATGAGATATGGCAAAAAGTAGAAAATATCAGAGAAGAAAAAACAAACGAAATAATTGCGAAGTATAATCCACTTGGTTAGTTCTTCCTTGGCAAATTTTACTAAATCGTACGGAGGTATGGGATGTTCAGATTTTTGGATAATATAGCGTCGCGAAGGCAGTTTTACATGTACATAATATTGATTGATTCGCTGATTTTACTTGCATTCTACGTGGCTCAAACGTTTTACAGAGTAGGTGATACCGCTTACTTGCTTTTCGGTGCGCAGTATGGCCCTTTTGTTGACCAAGGTGAATGGTGGAGAATCGTAACTGCGATGTTCATGCATGGTGGATTTCTGCATTTGGCATTTAATATGTACGCTTTATACATACTTGGAAGCTACGCGGAGGGGATTTACGGTTCGTACCGTTTCCTCTCCTATTTTATTATAACAGGCATCGCAGGTAACGTTGCGACTCACTATTTCTATCACGACTCTCTGTCAGTAGGTGCCAGCGGTGCGATATTTGGATTAGTCGGCGCACTCTTTGCATCGGGTTTTAGGAAAGATACACCTTTCTTTTTAAAGCCCATAACAGGTAGCGCACTGCTTCCAATGATAATAATAAACATCGCACTGGGATTTATCCCAGGTTCAGGTATAAACAACGCGGCACACATAGGTGGGTTGTTAACGGGCATGCTTCTTGGATATGCAATTCCTGTTTACTCATCGTACCGAGCGGAGAGATTTTGGAAAACGTTAGCGACTCTGCTTTTAATACTGGTTGTAATTAGCTTTGGAATGCTGGTTTACTCTGACTTTACACTGCTCAAATTGGCAACTCGCTGAGTTATTGGACATCGTATGTTTGCGTAAGTGAACCAATTAATTATTAACTAGGGTACAGGTTAGGTTGGAATCCATCAAAAACAAAAGAGGTGGTTCGGTATGTCCCGAACAATTTTGTTGTTTGTGAAGATACTCGGATTTTTCGTCGCTCTGTCGATCATCTTTTCAGCCACTGCGTTTGCTAACATACTTGTACTATTTAACAACTACGGTTGGTTGATCAAAAACGTTGACGACGGTTTCGTTGTCCCACAAGATTGGCAGGTGCTTCAGGTATCGGCATCCAGATGGTACGTTGAGTCCAAAAAAACAGACACAAAGTACGAATTGCCATCAACTTTACCACTTGGTACATACACAATAACTGAGAACTACCTCGTTTCTGAAACCGGGGAGGTCTTCGCAAACACACCTTTCGGACTTGCAAAAGTGCTTGAAAAAGGAAAGGTGCAAAATGTTCTTAAACTTAGCGAAAAGGCAGATGTACTTTTCAGAATCCCCGGCTTTTACAGGATTTACTACAGTTTGAAAGGTGACATGCTTGAACAATTCTTCGAGTTAAGAGCACCTGTGGAGAATGCTTACGTAATTCTTTCGACAGCCCCCGAAGAAAGCAGAGTCGCTTTCAGCAAGATGGCAGTGGCGCAATCGGTTGAGGCAGTGGAGACCTCTGCAGCGGGTAGGAAGATCTTTATCTTGGGAAACATGGAAGGCTTGGACAAGGGCATCAATATCAGAAACAAGGTTATTAAAGTTGTCAGAAGAGATGTCAACAGGATCACATTGAATTACAGTTACAGCTACGACTGGCAGCCAGCTGATTACGTTGTCGAATTGAAAACAGGCGAAGAACTGCCTTCCGGAGAATTGTACGTTTACGGCAACATCTTAGGCTACACAGTTCCTATTGGATACACACAGATGCCGGATCTGAACAAAGAGGGAAACATCTTTGTCTCAAAGAGCTGGCAAGTTTTCCATTCTTGGACGCTTACTAAACTGACAAAAGCTGGCGGAAGGATTTATATAACCGGGGATTTAAACTTGAAAGGAAATGGCATTGCGAAGATAGTTATACAGGCAAGAGGTATTGCTAATCTTACCATTTCATCAGGTACCATAGTTAAACAAGCATCTGACTATGCCGAAATAGAATTGAACGTGTCCGGTGTTGCGAAGGTAGCTATATCGTTTAATTACCTGATTGAGTGAACTGAGATTGGCGGAAGTGTTCAGGATGACCAGAAAAAAAACCTCATCTGCTAAGAGAACGACTGCACCGTACGATGATGTACTTATTTTGTTTGCCAATTACGGTTGGTTTATAAAGAAAGTTAAAGATGGTTTTTCAGTCCCTCAAGATTGGAATGTCGTGTATGCATCGGCATCTAAGTGGTTACTTAGAAATCAAAGAGACGAAAACAAGATACGAATTGCCTGCAACTTTGCAAACTGGAACATACAAGATGATCAAGGATCATCTTGTCTCAGAAAATGGAGATACATTTGCAAACACACCATTCGGACTTACGAAAGTACTTGAAGAGGGAAAAGCAGAATACGTACTAAGACTCAGCGAAGAATCGGATGTGCTATTCAAGGTTCCCGCTTCTGTAGTGGTGTACTACATTTTAAAGGGTGATGTTCTCGAACAATTTTTCCGACTGCAGGCACCTGTCGACAAGGCTCATGTAATTATCTCAACGGCACCGTACGAAGAGGTAGAACGCGCAAGCATGTACATTACGCTGTACAGATTAACAACCCGAGTAAAATCAACTTCACCCGAAGCACTATACGAAGAGACGTCCTATGCCGGTATGAAGATGTTTTTGTTTGGTGATGTAGAAGGTTTGGATAAGGACATTAACATTAAAAATAAAACTATAAAGGTTGATAGAAAAGATTTCAACAGGATCCGATTGACATATCGTTCAAGCTACGACTGGAAGCCTGCTGATTACATTATCGAACTGAAAACGGATCAAGAACTTCCCTCCGGAAAACTGTACATCTACGGTGACATCTTTGGCTACAACGTACCTATCAAAGTTATAAATATGCCCGATATAACCGGAGAAGGTACAGTATTCGTTTCAAAAAGTTGGCAAGTGTACCATTCGTGGGTACTAACTAAAATGTCTAAAGCCAATGAAAGAACATATGTAACCGGCGATTTAAAATTAAAAGGAAATGGATCTACAAGGATAGTTATAGAAGCGAAAGATATTTCTAACTTTGCTTGCTCAAAGGGCACCATTGTCCATCAGGCCTCAGATGTTGTTGAAATCGTGGTGAACGTGTCGGATAGCGAAACGGTGTCTATATCTTTCGATTACTTAGATAGAGTATTAGAGGATATCTTCTAATACACTGAGCAAAGCTGAGCCTTCGTAAAAACAGTGGTTTTAGTTTGAAATGCTCGTACAACACACATAACACATTTTCCAATTGTGGATTGTAAAAGATTTCACAAGACTATAGGAGGTATATTGTGAAACAAGAGAGCAGCAGAATCATCAAATTTCTCTCGGAAAACCTAAATCGTGTTTCAAAGCCTGCACGTTACATCGGTGGAGAGTACAATGCTGTCTTTAAAGAAGTCAAGAGTAACACACTCCGGGTAGCGTTAGCGTTCCCCGACGTCTACGAAGTTGGGATGTCGCATTACGGATTGGAGATATTGTATTGGCTTGCAAACGAACTTGATTTTGTCTACGCAGAACGCACGTTTCTTCCCTGGCCTGATATGATTGAAAAGATGGAAGAGCACGATGTACCGCTCTTCACATTGGAAACTAAGACGCCCGTCTACGAAATGGACGTACTGGGAATTTCTCTTGAATACGAACTATCCTACACAAACGTGCTTAAGTTACTTGAACTTGCCCGTATTCCGATTCGATGCTACGAAAGAAGGGAAAATGACCCTATCGTTGTTGGTGGGGGGCCTGTTGCTTTCAACTGTGAACCCATCGCCGAAGCTTTCGATGCAATTTACCTTGGTGATGGAGAGGTCAATTTTCAGAACTTTCTGAGAGTTGTACAAAAGACCAAGGGTTTAAACCGAGAAGAACGTTTAAAGGAACTTGCAAAGATAAACGGTGTGTACATTCCCATGTTTTACACACAGGTGGGTAGAAAGATTGTTCCAAAGTACGATTTTGTTCCACAAAAGGTTAAAAGAAACATCGTTAAAGACTTGGACAGTGTCCGACATTTTGAAAAGAAGATAGTTCCGCACGTTGAAAGTGTGCACGATAGAGTTGTTGTTGAAATAAGTAGAGGCTGCACTCGAGGCTGTAGATTCTGCCATGCTGGTTACGTTTACAGACCAGTTAGGGAAAGAAGTGCTGATAAGATTGTTGAGATTGCAAAAAGGCTTCTTGAAAATACTGGATACGACGAGGTTTCGCTCCTATCGCTTTCCGCATTGGATCATTCGCAGATAAATGAAATAGTTGATAAATTCCTGCCTTATGTGAAGGAGAAGAATATTTCCATCTCCATTCCTTCAACACGAGTTGATGCTTTTAACATACAGTTGGCTGAGAAGATCTCTACAGTTCGTAAAACGGGTTTAACGTTCGCCCCGGAAGCAGGTAGTCAAAAGATGAGGGACGCGATAAATAAGCAGATTTCGTACGATGAAATACTAAAAACTGCTCAGGAAGCCAAAAAAGCTGGTTGGAGGAGAATAAAACTTTACTTCATGGTAGGTTTTCCTGACGAAACCGAAGAGGACATCCGTGAGATAGGTGAGCTTGTGAAAGCAATTAAAAAAATCGGGTTCATGGATATAACGGCATCGATTAATCTGCTAATTCCAAAACCGCATACAGCGTTCGAGTTTGCGAAATTGCAACCACCGGAATATATGGATACAGTGAAGAAGATATTGAATCCATACAAAAAATTTGGAAAACTGGACATAAACGACGGAAAAAAGAGCTTTGTCGAAGGTATCCTCTCTCGCGGTGATAGGTTGCTCTTGCCCATAATTGAAAAGGCCTACAAAATTGGTTACTATGATGAGTGGGGAGAGTATTTTTCATACGAAAAGTGGTCGAAGCTTTTTGAAGAGGTAGATATCAATCGTTACACAGGTCCTTATGGACTTGAGGACTTTCCATGGGACCATCTTGATAGTGGTGTAGATAAGAACTTCCTCTGGAGCGAATACCAAAAATATTTCTCCGGTCAGACCACTATAGATTGTCGTGAACGCTGCACAGCTTGTAGAGTTTGTTTTGATTACAAAGTTACCAACGTGATGAAGGGGAGGTAAGACGATGAGTGCAAATATGAAAAGGCTCCATCCAAAGGTTTTCAAAGTTCCAATCGATAGAATAAGGATGGGGTATTATTCGGATAAATACTTTACAAGATACGTTGAGGTTCTGAAAAAGGATAACCGTCACCCAAGGGTGTACTACCAGTTCTTTCCACGAGACAACGCAATTGTCTGCGGGGTTGATGAAGCACTGGCCATATTAAGATACTGCACGGGGTATTACAAAGATGAAGAGCGTGCGAAAGAGCTCTACAACGATATCCTCAGACTGGATAAGGCGATGCAAAGTCTAGCTGTTGAAGGGAACGTTGAGGAAATTGTTGAACTTACGAGGAAAAAGTGGGACATAAGATTGAAACTCAACGACCTCTGGGTTGACAAATGGGACGAGATAGAAGTTAGAGCTGTGTACGATGGAGAGTATGTTCCTGAAGGCGAGCCATTGATGACGATCGAAGGTGACCCGATTTACTTCGGATATTTGGAAACCGTTTTGCTCGGGGTTATCGCAAGGGCAACAAGTACAGCAACAGCTGTGAAGAAAGTCGTTGACGCTGCTAATGGAAAACCAATCCTCTTTTTCAGTGCACGATTTGACCACTACTGGGTGCAGGCAACAGACGGTTATGCAGCACTCAAAGCTGGTGCCTTCGGTGTTTCAACAGATGCAAATGCGGACTACTGGGGTGTAGAATCGATGGGTACCATCCCACATGCACTCATCGCTGCATACGATGGAAGCACGGAAGATGCGGCAATTGCGTTTGACAAGTACATGCCAGAGAACGTCAACAGAATCGTGCTCGTGGATTGGGACAACGATGTTATCGGCACAACGTTCAGGGTTGTGAAGAAACATTACGAATACGTAATGGGTAAACCTTTCATCCTTGGTGAGACAGACCCATCGCCGATTATCGGACCTGGAAAGAATAAAATCTGGGGCGTAAGGTTCGATACATCTGGAAATCTAAGGGACAAGTCGGTCACACCCATCGGTCCTCAGTCGTTTGGCGTGTGTCCAGAACTTGTTTGGAAGGCGAGAAACGAATTCGATAAAGTGGGGTTAAAAGACTTGAAAATCGTCGTTTCAGGAGGATTCGACGAAGAAAAGATAAAACTTTTCGAATCTTTAGGAGTGCCAGCTGATGTGTACGGCGTAGGTTCGAAATTGCTGAAGAAAAAGATAGATATAACAGCTGACATAGTGGAAGTCAACGGAAGACCGTGTGCGAAGGTGGGAAGATACAAAAAAGACGCATCACACTTGAAAATCGTTCCTAAACGTTATTGGGAAGAGTAAGAATCTTTTGAAAAAGTTCGCATTGCGCAATAGAATAGATTTGAAGACAAAATGTACAGCATTCGGTTCTTGGGAGATGACTAAAACCGATGTGGAAAATAATTAAAAGTACGATTGGTGAGTTGGAAGCGCAGCTTATTCAGAAGTTCCTGGAGGCATATGGTATCCCCGTCGTAATCCAAAAGACGGATGTTTTTGTTCATCCAATTTTTGGAAGCAGTGCACAATGTGAAGTGCTAGTCCCTGAAGAATACTACGAAGAAGCGTGCAATCTACTTCAGAAGGAGGGAACCAAGGTGAAATACACACCGCTGTACGAAGACCATGTAAAGTTAGGAGCAAAGATGGTTGAATTCGCGGGCTATTACATGCCGTTGCAGTACGAAGGAATAGTCGCTGAAGTAAACTTGGTAAGAAAAGAAGTCGGAATGTTCGATGTTTCCCACATGGGTGAATTTTTGTGCGAAGGACCAGATGCGATAAGCTTTGCAAACTATGCGGTGACGAATGATTTTGGTTCGATAAGATTTGGAGATGTCATCTACACAGCTATGTGCAACGAAAATGGCGGTTTTGTAGACGATTTGCTTGTTTACAAAATAGCTCCTGAGAAGGTCATGTTCGTTGTTAACGCTGCAAATATCACCAAGGATTTCAACCACTTGTCGAAACTCGCACAAAAATTCAAAGTTACTCTAAAGGATATCTCAGATGAAACAGGACTCATCGCCGTTCAGGGTCCAAAAGCACAAGAAAAGCTCCAGCCTCATACTAATTTGAACCTTGAAGATATTGGTTTTTATTCTTTTGCCGAAGGTGAGATATTTGGAGTAAAAGGTATCATTTCAAGAACAGGCTACACGGGAGAAGATGGATTCGAGCTCTACCTTCCTGCAAACGAAACTACGTTTGTTTGGCGCAAATTACTTGAAATTGGCATAAAACCAGCAGGACTTGGCGCAAGAGACGTGCTGAGATTGGAAGCAGGACTCTTGCTTTACGGAAACGACATGGACGATACAGTAACTCCACTTGAAGCAGGTATCTCCTGGGCAGTGAAGTTTGAGAAAGGTGATTTCTTTGGAAAAGACGCATTGCTGAAGCAGAAAGAAGAAGGACTTAAGCGAAGATTGAGGGGCTTAACGTTTGAATCGAAACTTGTCCCAAGACACGGGATGGAGGTTTATAAAGATGGTCAAAGAATTGGACACGTAACAAGCGGAACATTCTCGCCGACGCTGAATAAATCGATAGCCTTCGCGCTTGTCGATGCGAACATCAAGCTCGGCGACGTTGTTCAGGTGCTGATAAGGGACAAGTATGTGGATGGAACGGTTGTGAAAACACCGTTCTACCGCGGTAGTGTAAGGTCAAAGAAGTAATACCGACAGAAGGGAGTGAGTTAAGTGCACAGGTACATACCGCACACCGAAGAAGAGATAAAACAGATGCTCCAAGAAATAGGGGTCAGCAGTATCGACGACTTATTCGTGGATGTCCCAAAAACGATAGATGGATACAACATACCTGAAGGCAGAGATGAATTCACCGTAAAGAAGATAGTCGAAGGTTTGGCAAAAGAAAACGTGCACTTTGAACCAACTAATGTCTTCTTAGGTGCAGGGGTTTACTACCACTATATTCCATCAGTTGTAAGACATATGGCTTCAAACCCGAATTTCGTAACCGCTTACACGCCCTACCAAGCCGAAGTTTCACAAGGCACTCTTCAGATGCTATTCGAATATCAAACGATGATGTGCGAGCTAACAGGTATGGAAGTTGCCAATTCTTCCATGTACGATGGTGCAAGCGCGTTTGCAGAAAGTTTGCTCATGGCAACAAGGATAACAGGAAAGACTAAAATGCTTGTCGCCGAGTCGATAAATCCAGAATATAGAACGGTCGCCAAAACTTATACAAAACCTCAAGGTATAGAAATTGTTGAAATTAAGTACGATGAAACGGGGAGAATAGATTTGAACATCCTTAGAAGTTCACTTTCCGAAGAAATTGCCGCTGTGGCGGTTGCTTATCCGAACTTCTTTGGTGTTATCGAAGATTTAAAGGCTGTAAGGGAAGTCATACCACAAAACATCGTATTTATAGTCGTGGCGGAACCAGTGTCTTTGGCTCTCTTAGAAGCTCCAGGAAAGTTCGGTGCTGATATCGTTGTGGGCGAAGGACAATCACTCGGTGTCACTCCAAACTTTGGAGGACCAGGAATAGGCTTTTTCACGACACTTGAAAAGCATGTGAGAAAGATGCCTGGCAGAATCATAGGTGAAACGAAAGATTTGGAAGGCAAGAAGGGTTATGTGATGATACTCCAAACAAGGGAACAACACATCAGAAGAGAAAAAGCAACGTCAAATATCTGCTCTAACCAAGCGTACATAGCATTAATAAACGCTATTTACCTTTCAACAATGGGACCTCAGGGGTTAAAAGAAGTCGCTTGGAGGTCTTACAACAACGCCCATGTACTTGCTAAGATGCTTGAAGAAAAAGGATTTGAAAGAATTTTCAAAGGGGAGTTCTTCAACGAGTTCGTAATCAGAGTACCTGATAATTACAGGGAAAAATGGCACAATATGGTGAAAGAAGGTATCCTTGGTCCAATACCGGTTGATAGAGTTTACAAAACGCTCGGACCGAGTGCTCTCGCTTGTGCAACGGAAGTCAACACGAAAGAGTCGATGAAAAAGCTTGTCGAGGTGATGTCAAAATGACAATCTTCGAAAAAAGTGTAGCAGGAAGAAAAGGTTACGAACTGCCCGTTTACGATGTTGAAGAGTTAACGTGCGAAATTCCACAGCACCTTGTAAGAAAAGAACCACCGATGCTTCCAGAAGTTTCAGAAGTCGATGTTGTGAGACACTACACAGACCTTGCAATGAAGAACTACTCAGTTGACAGAGGGTTCTATCCGCTCGGTTCATGTACAATGAAGTACAATCCGAAAATCAACGAAGATATGGCAGCACTTTTTACTGACATTCATCCGTTCCAACCAAGAGAAACAATAACAGGGGCCGTAAAGCTGATGGGACATCTCAAAGAGTTATTGTGCGAGATAACAGGGACCGATGATATGACGCTACAACCAGCAGCAGGAGCGCATGGAGAGTTGACGGGATTGCTTGTCGCAAGGGCGTATTTTGAAGATAAAGGCGAATTGGAAAAAAGAAGGAAAGTACTTGTGCCTGATAGTGCACACGGTACAAACCCAGCATCTGCTGCGATGGCAGGTTTCGAGGTTGTAGAACTGAAATCGGGAGAAGATGGTTGTGTTAACCTTGATGAATTAAAGACGCATCTGGATGAAAGCGTTGCGGTTATAATGCTCACCAATCCAAATACGTTGGGACTTTTTGAAAAAGATATACTTAAAATAGCCCAGATGGCACACGAAGTTGGAGCACTACTTTACTACGACGGAGCGAACCTAAATGCAATCATGGGAAGAACAAGACCTGGTGATATGGGATTTGATATCGTACACCTGAACCTGCACAAAACATTCAGTACGCCACACGGAATGGGTGGACCAGGAAGTGGACCAATCGGAGTTAAGAAACACCTCGCACCGTACTTGCCCGTACCTGTTGTGAGAAAAACAGAAAGTGGTTACGATTTGGATTACAACTTACCGAAATCGATAGGCATGGTGCGTAGCTTCTACGGTAACTTCTTGGTAATGGTCAAGGCGTACACATACATCTTGACGATGGGCAATAAAGGACTCAAACACGTAAGTGATATGGCGGTCCTCAATGCAAATTATCTGAGAAAGAAACTCTCGAAGCTCTACCAAGTTGCCTACGATAGGATATGTATGCACGAATTTGTAATTGACAACGAAGAATTCGCAAAGAAAACCGGTGTGAAGACCCTAGATATCGCCAAGAGAATACTTGATTATGGAATGCACGCACCAACTGTTTATTTCCCACTCATAGTCCACGAAGCAATGATGATAGAACCGACTGAAACAGAAAGCAAGATGACACTTGATAAATTCGTTGAGATAATGGAAAAGATTTACAATGAAGCGCACTCAGACCCAGAGCTTGTTAAAAAAGCACCGTACACTACACCTATTAGAAGGTTAGACGACGTAACAGCTACTAAGTTCCCGGTATTCCGATTCAAAAAGTGAGCAAACGATAGAGTTGGGTGGTGTTGGACAATGCATCCCACAGAATGTATAGCACCGTCGAAAACATTGGAAATCGATGCACTGGCCAAGAAGCTGTTATCAGTAGGGAAAGATGTAATAAACTTCACGGTTGGTGAGCCCGATTTTCCTACACCAAGTAACATAGCCGAAAAGGCCATAGAAGCGATCAGAAAAGGCTACACGAAATACGTAGACAGCAACGGCATTCCCCAACTTCGTGAAGCTATATCTAAATACTTAGCAGAAAAGAAAAAGGTCTTCTATACACCAGATGATATCGTTGTTAGTAATGGTG
This sequence comes from Fervidobacterium changbaicum, assembly GCF_004117075.1. Classification (NCBI taxonomy): domain Bacteria; kingdom Thermotogati; phylum Thermotogota; class Thermotogae; order Thermotogales; family Fervidobacteriaceae; genus Fervidobacterium; species Fervidobacterium changbaicum. Next base: position 629,893 of record NZ_CP026721.1, on the reverse strand, counting down.
GCAAGCAGGCACTTTTTAACGCATTTTCTGCCATATTGGATGAAGGCGACGAAGTTTTGATGTTCGCACCGCTTTGGGTAAGCTACATTCCACAGGTCCTACTTGCCCGGGGAAAACCGGTTGTGGTTAAGACAAAATTCGAGAACAACTTTGTGCCAACTAAGGATGAGATACTAAATAACATAACCGATCGAACAAAAGTGATACTTGTAAACTCGCCGAACAATCCAACTGGAGGTATCTACGACAGAGAAACACTTGAAACAATTGCGAAAATAGCCAACGAAAGAAACGTCTTCGTTGTTAGTGATGAAGTATACGATGACTTGGTGTACGATGGAACTCATATCTCAATGTACGGTCTTGTGAAGGATGAACTTCTTATTTACGTTAACGCATTCAGCAAATCTCATGCGATGACTGGTTGGCGTGTGGGTTACACCGCGACGAAGAATAAAGAAATTAAGAAAAGAATTTCCAAAATCCAAAGCCATGTCAGTTCAAATATAAATACCCCAGCTCAGTACGCGGCAATAGAAGCGTGTAACACGGATAACAAACCGATGATTGAGGAGTTCAAAAAGCGCAGGGAATTCATAATGAACAAAGCTAAGGAGTATGGATTGGAATTTATAGAGCCAAAAGGAGCGTTCTATCTCTTCTTTAAAGTCAGTGGCAACGATGAAGAATTCTGCAAACAACTGCTCTCAGAAAAATTGGTTGCAACCGTGCCCGGTAGTGCGTTTGAGATGCCGGGGTTTGTGAGAATCAGTTTTGCTACATCCATCGAAAAGATAGAAGAAGGGATGAAAAGGTTGGGCGAATTTATTAGAAGCGGGAATTAAGAGCTCTGAAAATATAACATACAATCTAACAACCCAAAATGGGCTACTGTCTGTGTAGCCCATTTTTTTGTTTTTTGTTCAATTTTCTTAACTTATGGCTAAGAATATTAATCTAACGGGCAATGCAGGGAGGTCAGGTTTGTGGTATAATACAAATGAAAAGAAAAAATTGAAAAAAGGGGCTGGTATAGTGCAGAAGGTAGTTAAATTGAAAAAAGAAAAGACACTTTCCCAGTACGAGTTGATAAAGCTTGCGAACATGGGTGATGAAAAAGCAAAATCCGAGTTGGAGGAACGGTTAAAGGACACGGTGAAAAAGGATGAGAAAAAGAAAGATACAAAGTAGAATAAATCATTTGAGGTGTGAGAATTTCGGTGCAAAAGTTCAGGAAAGTATATTGTTCGAAAACGTGAACCTATCTCTCAACGTAGGCCAGTTTGCTGTCTTATACGGTCCGAGAGGTTCTGGAAAATCTGCTTTTCTCAGAAGTTTTGCACTTCTTAATCGTGAAGTTTATCCAAACATAGAGTACTCAGGAAACGTATATCTTGACGACACAAGCCTTTTCCAAATCGATGAGAAGGAAGTAAGACAGATCGTTACTTACCTGGATACCAATTTCCTCGAATCACTCGATTACTTGACGTTCAAAGACCTTGTCAGGCTAGTATTTGGTTCGCACTATAAATTCAAAATTGAAGACCATGCCACGGAACTTGATAATTTCGGTGTGTTGAAAGCACTCTATAAGTTTGAAAAGACACCACTTTCTTCGTTGTACGTTCTTGAGAAAATAGGACTTTTACTTTTTGTTTCTACGGTGAGGCAGTCTTCTGTTCTCGTGCTTGATTGTTTGCTTGACCATCTTGATGATGAGCACGTCGAGTCAGTTACAAAAATGCTCAGAGAACTTTCGGAATACAAGGTAGTTATACTGGCAACAAGAACACTGAAGAGATTCATAGGTTTGGGAGATGTGCTTATCGTCATGAAGAGCGGACAGGTGAAGTTTTTCGGTGATCCCAAAGAATACGTATTGGGGGTATAAACCATGGAAGTTTTGACCGTATGTCTTAACCCGGCTCTGGACCGCGAGTTTGTGGTCGACAATTTCAAAATTGATAAGTTGAACATCGTCCCTAATGAAAAGAACAAGATGAGTCCCGGTGGAAAGGGAGTAAACGTTGCCGTTATCTTATCGAATTACGGTGTGAAGTCTGTTGTCACGGGTTTCCTCGGAGGCTACGTTGGAAACGTGCTCCTTTCAGAGCTGAGAAAGAAAAGTTCACTGATAACGACGAGCTTTCTGCGGATAAACGATGAGACACGTGAAAATATAGCTATTGTAGATACGGTGAACCACACACTGACCGAGATAAATTCAGAAGGTCCAAGGGTAAATGAGGAAGACATCAAAAAGTTCATCAAACGATTCGAGGTTCTTGTTCAAAAAGTAAAAGTGGTTGTCATATCGGGAAGCGTTCCGAAGGGTGTTCCAAACAACATATACGGCGAATTGACGCAAATAGCAAAGAAGTACAATAAAACCGTCTTTTGGGAGGCACGTGATGAAATTATAACCGAATCTATAAAGATTGCTTATCCAGATGTTTTAAAATACGACATGAGAAGAAGTGAAAAAGTGCTTGGAAACATTCTGAACACGGAGCAAGAGTACACACAAGCGGCGAAAGAATTTGTCAAACAGGGAGTGAAGCTCACCATTCTGTCTTACAAAACGGTGTACGACTTTGTTGCGAACGAAGACGGTGTTTGGAAGTTCTCCCCAAAAATTCAAATAGACCATTCTTACTTGTTAGGTAGCGGTGACACATTCGTTGCAGCAATGGTGTACGCAAATCTTAAGAATAAATGTTGCATCGACATGGCAAGGTACGGGTATGCGGCTGCTGTTGCAAAGACATCCTACTTAGGTAAGGAGCCACCATCTGTGGAACAGATAGAAGAATTTTTAGGTCATATAACGACTGAGAGGGTGGAGTAAGTATGCGAAATCTCAAGGTTAAAGACTTTATGACCTACGATTTAACATTCGTATTCGAGAACGATACCGTTGAGGACGTAGTTGATATACTCCACAAAACTGGACTTTCGGGTCTCTGCGTTGTCGATTCAGAATTGAGAGTGGTCGGATTTGTTAGCGAAGACGATATAATAAAAGCATGTTTGCCAAGCTACTTCAACCTGCTTCAAACTGCGGCTTTTCTACCAGATACAAACTTATTCATAAAGAATTTGAAGAGCATTGCACACAATCCTATAGGAAAATACGCTACAAAGCCTGTTTTTACAGTGAAACAAGATGACACGTTGCTCTACGTTGCGGATATGATAATGAGAAAAGGCTTTAAAATGGTCCCTGTTGTTGATGAAAACAATGTTTTGCTGGGGTACGTTACAAGAGTTGCGATTTTACAAAGTGCTATAAACGCCAATACAGTAGAAGAAATAAAGTAAGGTTTAGAGTTAATTTAGGAGAGTGGTGAAACGCGGATGAGAGTTTCGGTGATTACTCACGGGTGTAAGATGAATCAATACGAAAGTGAACTGATAATAGAGATGCTTGAGAATGCTGGATATGTGGTACTTTACGGTGAAGATCAAGGTGCGGAGGTTTACATACTCAATAGCTGTGCGGTAACTGGCGAGGCAGAAAGAAAGGTAAGGCAGGCAGTTAGACACTTGAGAAAACTCAATCCAGACGCGAAGATCATACTTACAGGATGCTATGTCCAAGTTCCAAGAGCTATCGAAGAGTACAGTTCGTTAGGTGTGGATTTAGTACTTGGTAATCTTGAAAAAAAGCGCATACTGAATTTCATAAACGAAGTTGGTGGATATTTCAACTCTCGGTATTGGGAAGAAGACGATATATCATTCGAAATCGTCGAAAACTCTGTGACCGAGCGTTCCAGAGCGTTTGTAAAAGTTGAAGATGGATGTAATAACGGATGTACTTACTGCGTGATTCGTTCGTTGAGAGGTACCAGAATAAGAAGTAAGCCAATAGAAGTGGTGGTCAAAGAAATCGAAAAGCTCGTCAGTAAAAGGCATAAAGAGATAGTGATAACTGGCTTGAATTTGGGAAAGTATGGTGTGGACTTGGGGGTTAACCTTGCGGAACTGCTGCAGAAGATTGCAAGTATCGAAGGTGATTTCAGAATAAGGTTGAGCTCAATAAATCCCGAGGACTTGACCGACGAACTGATAAAGGTTATTACACAAGAAGAGCGAATTTGCAACCACTTGCACATACCCGCTCAAAGCGGAAGCACGAGTGTGCTGAGAAGGATGGGGAGAAACTACAGCGCCGAGTATTTCATAGAGCGAGTTAACAAACTTAGGCAGATCGATCCGTTCTTTTCCATAACTACGGACATCATGGTCGGTTTCCCTGGTGAAACGGAAGAAGAATTCAAAGAAACGTTAGATTTTGTTAGAACTATCCAATTCAGTAAAGTCCATACTTTTAGATATTCTCAACGACCGAATACACCTGCAGCACGTTTTGAAAACCAAGTACCTGGGAATGTGAAAAAAGATCGCGCTGAGATACTTATAAAGCATGCCGATAACGTTGCCAACGAGTACAGAAAACAGCTTGTTGGTAAAACAACGGTTGTACTGGTCGAAGGCGTGCAGAACGGAATTGCTTACGGATACGATGAATATTACCTCTTCCACGAAATCAATACGGGCATTATCGGAGAATTTTCAAAAGTGAAGATATGTTCAGTCACGAATGAAGGTGTGGTGTCGAAAGTTGTTCAAAAGCAGGCATCAAACGAATGAGATCATAGATGCTTTGACCAAGGGAATAGCTGTTTACGAAACTCTCAGAACTTACAACGGAAAACCATTTGCGATAGAAGAGCACTACCGTAGGCTCTGCAAGTCACTTGGATACCTTAAGATAAACCCGCCAACTTACGAAGAGTTTGAAAAGCTCATCTACGATAACCTTTCAGAGCGAATCAGAGTAGTGTATGTGTACGATGGTAGGCTACTCAGCTATGTTTTCCAAGAGTCTACCGAAAATTTTACCGTTGATTATGTTAAGATAGATTTCACTAACGTACGACGAGCAGGTCCAAGTAGCATTCCGCCTGACTTAAAGTCTCTTGGAAGACCTGACATATACCTCGCAAGACTCACAAAGGGCGACAATTACGATGTGCTTTTATTGGGAAGCAAAGGTCAATTGTGCGAAGGAACTTTCAGTAATGTATTTCTTTTAAAAGGCGGCAGATTCGTAACACCATCTCTGGATTCAGGCATATTGGACGGTATCACACGAATGTACGTGATAAGATTTTTAAAAGAGAAAGGTTACACCGTTGAAGAGAGGTTTGTAGAACCTTGCGAAGTGTTCTACGCAGATGAGGTATTTCTAACACATACAAGCAGAGGTATTGTCCCTGTTCATCAAGTGGGTACTCTTAAAACCATCAGTACAAGCCTTTCTGAAAAACTCGCCAAAGAATTCGAGGAGTATATAAAATGTTTACTCTGAAAAAAGCATTTGAAGACTTGGCAAAAAGCAACGAATTCTTCAGGAAGCTGCTTGTCCTGTCTTCACTGCAGGATGAAACGGTTCAAATACTTGGAAGTGCGGTTTCAAAGCACTGCACTTTCAAAAGCTTTGAATCAGGTATAGTAACTATAACATGTGACGATATAATATGGAGCAACGAACTCAAGAAGATGAAGCGACAAATTAAGAAGAAAATCGAACAATACTTAGGCATAACATTTTCAGACATAAAAATTGAAGTTGAGCGAAAGAGATAGCAAGAGCGTAAGAAAAGCAAATCGGAGGTGTGGTTTGTGGACAACGTAGTGAATAAAGAGAAAGAGAACGGAATAACAAATCAATACACTGCTCAGAACATAAAGGTTTTGAAAGGTCTGGAACCTGTTCGAGAAAGGCCAGGTATGTACATTGGTTCGACGGGTAAGACGGGATTACATCACCTCGTATATGAAATCGTTGATAACAGCATAGACGAGGCTATCCAAGGTTATTGTGATAGGATTACCGTAAGGATTAAAGCAGATGGGTCAGTTGAGGTTGAAGACAATGGTCGAGGAATACCAGTCGATATACACCCGGAAACGGGGACAAGTGCCCTTGAAGTTGTGATGACAACACTCCATGCTGGTGGTAAGTTCTCAAAAGAAAGCTACAAAGTTAGTGGTGGTTTGCACGGTGTTGGTGCTTCTGTTGTGAACGCACTTTCGGAGTGGATGGAAGTTGAGGTTCATAGGGACGGTAAAATTTACAGGCAGCGCTATTCTCGTGGAGTAAAAGTTACGGAAGTGGAAGTTGTAGGTGAGACCACAAATCGCGGAACAATAGTTCGATTCAAGCCCGATAAGACCATATTCACAACCGTTGAATTCGATTCTGACACGATACTAACAAGGTTGAGAGACTTAGCATTTCTGAATCCGAATGTGACAATAGAATTTATAGACGAGAGGAACAATATCCAGAGAACACTCCACTACTCCGGAGGTTTGAAAGAATTCGTATCCTACCTGAACAGAGGTGAAAAGACTCTCCACGATATAGTTTATATAGAAGGAGGAGTACAAGACGTTCAAGTTCAAGTAGCATTTCAGTACACGGATAATGACATTGAAGAAATCATTTCGTTTGTGAACAACATAAAGACTGTTGACGGTGGAACTCATGTCACTGGCTTCAAAACAGCTTTTACGAGGGTTGTAAACGAACTTGGGAAGAAGAAGAACTTAATAAAAGGTGAACCATTCAGAGGCGAAGATTTGCGTGAGGGAATGACGGCTGTTATATCCGTGCTCATGATGGGAACACCACAATTCGAAGGACAGACAAAATCCAAGCTCGGTAACGAAGAAGTCCAGGACGCCGTTGCTAAAGTTGTCAGAGACAAACTGACGGACTACTTTGAGGTCAACGAATCTGTACTGAAAGTTATAATTCAAAAAGCTCAGCAGACAAGGGAAGCAAGAGAAGCAGCGAAACGCGCAAGAGAAGCTGTGAAACGAAAGAGCAGTCTTGGTGCCTCAACACTTCCTGGAAAACTCGCGGATTGCATTACCAAGAACTTAGAGGAATCCGAACTCTTCATCGTTGAGGGTGATTCTGCAGGTGGGAGTGCAAAACAAGCAAGAGATAGAAACTTCCAAGCCATTTTGCCACTTAGAGGAAAGATACTTAACGTTGAAAAAAGCAACGAACTCAAATTACTCAAAAATGAGCAGATTAGGGACATAATAACTGCCATAGGGACTGGAACAGGGGACAATTTCGATGAGTCGAAACTTAGGTATGGAAAAATCATAATAATGACCGATGCGGACGTTGACGGTGCGCACATAAGAACGTTGCTTTTAGCTCTCTTTTACAGGTACATGCGTCCATTACTTGAAAATGGACGAATATACGTAGCTATGCCACCACTTTACAAGCTCACCGTCAGTGGTGAAAAGCCCGTATACCTGTATTCAGATGAAGAACTAAAAGAAAGGCTTGCAGGCATAAATGGTAAACGTTACGAAATCCAAAGGTACAAAGGTCTTGGCGAAATGAACCCAGAACAACTTTGGGAAACGACGATGAACCCAGTAACAAGGAAGATAATCAAAATAACGATAGAAGACGCCGAAGAAGCGGACAACCTCTTTGAGATCTTGATGGGAAAAGACCCAGAAGAACGAAGAGGTTACATAATGCGACATGCAAGACAACTCAGCTTAGTTGATTTGGATGTGTGAAAATGCGGAATTTGTTGAAAAAGCGCACCCGCAGGTGCGCTTTTTTGCTTTTCTGTCAACCATAGACTACATGTATGAGTGTGCACGCGTATCACATGTTCTTTAGTTTAATGCAACCTACCGCAACTTTTCATATAAAATCTCGATAGAGATTTATACACCTGTAAAAAAGATTTCTACTATTTGACTTTCAACTCATGCAAAAATCGCTAACAAGGAGATCAAATTATTCGTATAGTATAATGAACTGTGGACAGACAAATAAGACAGCAGCGCGGAAAGGTGATGTAAGTTTATGGCTTTTACAAATAATCTTCGGCTGAGCTTGTTGATATTTGTAGCCGTTGTTTATGCTTCAATGCTATTTTCATACAGTGTTGTTTTCAAATCTTCATTAACCACCTCCGGTGGGCCTGTCACTATGCTTGAACTCGTGGAGGCATCCGAAACAGATGTTCCCATTGAAGTGCTGGAGAAAATCATCGTTGCATACGTTCCTGTCAACAGTTCTCTTTCACTTAATAAGAAATACCTGCTTAATTTGGTTAAAAGGAGAATTGGGGATGTTCAAGCACGGATAGACGATGTCCCTGTCGTTATAGAAGCCAAACCTGTAGAAAGCACAACAAAGGGCTCTGAGCACCAGACTTTGACAAATGAAAAGTTGAGAGAGATTATATTGGAAGAGCTCAAAGGACGGTACCCACAAGGAACCGAGTTCAAGTTAAAAAGCCAGGTTGGACAATTGCTCGATCATGACAGTTATTCCGTATCGGTACAGATAGCTAACAAATCATCTCCCTTCGTAAAAGTTACGTTAAGGAAGGCAGGTAGAATCGTTGGTTATCTTTTGTTCCAATATGAAGCGATTCTGTTAAGGAATATCGCAGTTGCGAGTAGAAAGATAGAGAAGGGAGAGATAATTGGTATTAAGGACGTAGAATACGTAGAGTACAATGTTTTAGCACTCAACAAAGTTCCCGTTTTCGAAGATGACCTCCCATTACTTGCTGATAAGGTCTTTTCAAAAGGTGAGATTATTGATATGAGAAACACAAAGGATGTACCTATTGTCATCAAAGGTCAGTTTGTAAAGGCATACAGTCGTGTGGGGGGTGTTACTGTTTCGATACTTGCACAGGCGTTAGAACATGGATACGTGGGAAGTGTCATAAGTATTAAAAACATAGATAATGGCAGCATTGTAAAAGGAACAGTGCAAGAAAATGGGACAGTTATCGTTCTGGAGGTGGAGTAAGATATGGAGATGAAAAGAACTTTGTTAAATCTCAGTATCGCATCGGTGCTACTATTTGTTAGTATTTCTTCTTTGACATTCGCCACTTCACTTTACACATCTTCTACAAATCCGCAATTTAAGAATATTCTTGGTACATACAAGCCTTCAAGGGTCGGAGATTATGTCACCGTAGTTGTTTACGAGTCCCCAAGGATTTCAACTTCCTCGCAAGTTAATACACTGACTAACGCATTCATCAACGCTATAAACACAGGCACAAAGTTGGTGGGGCTCGATTTGAGTAAGTACCTTCCATCAAGTGGCTCTTCAACAGATAAGCGGGACAATAAGAGTCAGGCTAATGCAGTGCTTGAACTTACGGCAGTTGTGAAGGAAGTGGATCAGCAAGGCAAACTCTTCCTTGAGGGGCGCAAGCAAATTAAAGTAGGGAACGATCTCAGGGAGATTATTATCACAGGATGGGTTCATCCAGATGCGATAAAACCAGGAAATATCGTCAATTCAACGGACCTTATCAACGCGCAAATATGGGAAAACGGGAAGATCGTCTTCCAAGACGACCCACAAGAAAGTTCTTGGCTGGGTCTTCTGCTTTCGGCAATTGCGAACTTGTTTAAATTCTAAATAAACGTAAATTTCTGGAGGCATGGAGTATGAGGAATGTGCTAAGGAGAGCAAATGAATCAAAGATTTCAGCGGGTCTGTTATTTTTCTTAATTGCCTTGCTGATTTCATCGAACCTATTCTCAGCAAATGTAAGAATCAAAGATTTTGCAAAGTTCCGTGGTGCAAGGGACAACCAGTTGTTTGGAATCGGGCTGGTTGTTGGTTTGAATGGCACCGGTGACAGCGGAAATCTGAACTCCTCACTTTTGGCGAATATGTTGAAGAATTTCGGTGTTTCAGTCAATCCAAACGATTTGAAGTCACGCAACGTTGCTCTTGTTATGGTTGTTGCTGACATACCTGCGTTCTATAAACCAGGCATGAGATTAGACGTGGTGGTAGCAAGTATAAACGACGCAAAGAGCTTAAGAAATGGTATACTCTTGCAAACACCACTTTACGGTGCCGATGGTAATATTTATGCAGTTGCCCAAGGCCCGGTTTCAGTTGGTGGTGAAGATGCAAAAGGCTCTGCGAGTTTGCAAAAGCGATTTACCGTAGTTGGTTACATTCCAAACGGTGCGCTTATTGAAAAGGAAATACCGATGAGCATTGTAGATGGAAATAGCGTAACAATTCTCTTAGATAGGCCTGACTTTACGACGGCTGCCAGAACAGCTGCTGCGATAAATACCACGTTTAAAACAAACATAGCGAAGGCCATCGATGGTGCAAGTATCAAAGTGACCATTCCAAATGCATTTGCCGACGATGTGATATCGTTCCTTGCATTACTTGAAGAGATAGAAGTACCGGTAGACACGCCTGCACAGGTGGTTATAAACGAGAGAACGGGAACTGTCGTTTTCGGTGGCGATGTGAAGATTTCCGACTTTGTACTTTCGTACGGCAATTTTGTCGTTGTAATATCCAACGGACAGATCGGTGATAAACAAGCAACCATTGGCAACTTGATAACGGCATTAAGGTCTGTCGGTGCAACTCCACAGGATATTATCGCAATCATTCAAGAGTTGCACAAAGCAGGTGTCATATACGCACAGCTGAGGATAATGTAATACCGTAATACGCACTTCGAGGTGTGGAATATGGGAATTGAGCTCAATAAGGTCAACTGGAACCTGAATCACAACATCGGATCTAATAATCGTGCAGGCGTCAACAAGAACTTAAATGCGGAGAAAAAGGTTAATATTGACACAGAATCGGAAGAATACCAGAAACAGCTCAGAAAGGCTTCCGAGGAGTTTGCTGCGTGGTACATATATGAGATTTTCAAGAAGATGTACAATACAGTTCAAAAGAGTGGGCTCATCCAAGAGAGCTTTGGAGAGCGTTGGTTTAGAGAAATGTTACTGCAACAGTACGCTCTGAAAGCTGCAAGAACTGATCTGAAAGATTTATCTGAGATGATTTACAAAGGACTCGGCGGGAAGATGATGACGCAAGAGGTCAAGTCGGAAAACAACATGGCGAAAAGATTCGAAACGTTGCAATTACTGAATTCTCTGATTTCGAACAATCAGGAATCTGGAGAGTGATGGTGGTGTCAAAAGAACATATTCGCTCACTGTGCCAATATTGATGTACTGGCTACCTATTCGGTTTATTGCACTCCGCAACATGTAAGCCTTGGTTTGAAAAGAAAATTCAACGACTTGCATCTCATTCTGAACAGGAATCGAAGCCTTATAGGCAATCGCACCGTGTTGGGAAACGACAACGAGCTCTCCGTGTCGTGAATAAATCTCCACATCTGAGAACCTTCCTGCTATTAACGACCTTCTCAACAATCTCTGAAGTAATGAAGAAAGGATCCTGATTCTCGGTTCGAACCGGCTACATAGGTTTCTGACCAAATCAGGTGATTCATCAGGTACATCCGTGCATAGTGTAAATATATCACCAGAGAAAATAAGAATCTTGTTGGTGATTGGGTCAAACGAAATCTGCACTTGATTGGTTTCTTCAATTTCCAAAACCTTGATCAGATGTCTTGCAGACACGTACGGTATGCGAATGGAAAAATTGTTTATATCCTGCTCGTTTTTTGCACCTGGGTCCTCACTGTTCTTCTCAACTTCCACTTGAGAATAAGCGACAAGTCCATAGTGCTGTGAAATCATCTCCAATGTGTTTCGGATGAAATAAAGATCTACGTAGCTTCCTTCTTCAAGAAATGATGATGCGAAATCTAATTCAGCCAGAAGTTTCCTTTTTGAGAATGCCGTTCCTTGTGCGTTTACTGGAACGTATATTTTCTCTTCCCTGTCTTTTTGAAGTGGTGAGATCCTGAGTCGTAATGTTTCGTTTTGAGATTTCAAACTGAGCACACCATCTTGGAAATGGAGGCTAATTTTTCCAGTGAGCTCTGAAACGAAATGTCTTACGACATCAAGAGGGATTTCGAAAGGGACCGATATCTTAGAATAAAAAGAACAAACGGGAAAGTATCCGTTCAAACATCCGTCCGAGGCGATGATATACAGCCTTTCGTCTTCCGAAAGGAAGACCAGTTTTCTCATGGATGGTTCCAATGTCCCGCACACCTTATCAGCTTTTTTGATTACAGTTTTCAGCACTTCGGCTTCAACATCGACGATGTAATTCACGACTCATTCACCACATCTTTTAGTTTATTAACCTATCGCTATTTCATCCATCTCAAATAAGTTCGGAACAGGTTCGAGCATCAAGCCGTGGTCCACACCATTTTTTAGTAACTCCAGCCCGGCTCTTGCTATCATCGCTGCATTGTCAGAACAGAATTCAAGCGGAGGAATGTAGAACTCAAATTCCGAGGTATATTCGTTCAATTTTTCTCTCAACCTGCTGTTTGCTGCAACGCCACCTGCCAGTACGATTTTGCGAACATCGTTGTCCTTTGCAGCTTTCGTGACTTTGTAAAGCAGAACATCTATCATAGCTTCCTGTGCACTCGCGGCAAGGTCACTTATAGGAAGCTCAGAAACGTTGCTCGCTTGAAGCCTTTTGATTTCGTACAGCACAGATGTTTTCAGTCCTGAAAAACTGAAATCGTAGTCGCTATCGTGCATTTTTGGTCTTGGAAAATTGAAAGCTTTCGGATTGCCTGTCTTGGCTATCTTGTCTATCTCTGGACCTCCAGGATAGCCCAATCCCAAAAGTCTTGCGATTTTATCAAACGCCTCTCCTACGGCATCATCGACGCTTCTACCAAGCAATTTTACACTGAAATCATCTTCAGTTTTTAGTATTAGAGTATGACCACCTGAAACCATAAGTACAACGTACGGAGGTTTTAGTTCAGGGTAGACCAGGTGGTTTGCGTAGACATGGCCAACTATGTGGTTTACTCCAACGAGTTTTTTTCGATACCTCAGTGCTAATCCCTTCGCAAATGACACACCAACGAGTAGAGCTCCTATAAGTCCGGGACCTTTTGTAACGGCGATTCCATCCACTTGCATCATATCGACTTGCGTTTCTGTAAGTAATTGATTAAAAAGAGCGGGGAGCTTTTTCAAATGCTCCCTCGCTGCTATTTCTGGTACCACACCACCGAATTTTTTGTGCGTTGATATCTGGGAGTAGACAAGGTTTGCTAAAACCTTGTTATCTTCAACCAAAGCCACAGACGTTTCATCACAGCTTGTCTCTATTCCAAGCACTATCATCTACAACACCTTCGTCTTCTGTAAGCAGTTTTACAACTACGTCAAGCTGTTTCTTTCATGTATATTTTCGGACGCTCACGCTTTGTGACACACTCTTCCGTGACGACAACCTTTTCAACAGCTTTCAAATCGGGAATATCAAACATGATATCAATCATCACTTCTTCAAAGACGCTCTTCAGAGCCCTTGCTCCTGTTCCTCGCCTCAAAGCCTCCTTGGCTATTGCGTAAAGCGCTCTTTCCTCAACTTCGAGTTCAACACCGTCTATTTCAAAAAGTTTCTTGTACTGTTTTAAGACTGCGTTTTTGGGCTCTTTTAAAATCCTGACCAAGTCATCGACACTAAGATCATCGAGTGTACCAATTACGGGGAACCTGCCTACAAACTCTGGCATGAGACCGTATTGGACCAAGTCGTCGGGAGTAACGTGTTTCAAGATTTCACCGAGTCGCATCTGTTCTTTGCTCTTCACTGGTGCGTTGAATCCGATCGCACTGCCTTCTATCCTTCTTTTGATTATTTCATCCAACCCATCGAATGCACCGCCAACGATGAATAATATATTTGTGGTGTCAACCTTGATGAATTCTTGGTATGGATGCTTTCTACCACCTTGTGGTGGAACGTTGGCTATAGTTCCTTCCACGATTTTGAGTAAACCTTTTTGAACGCCTTCGCCACTAACATCCCTGGTGATAGACGGATTTGGAGATTTCCTTGCTATCTTGTCGATTTCATCTATGTATATGATACCGTACTGTGCACGCTCGACATCAAAGTTTGTCACTTCAAGGAGCCTCAAAACGACGTTTTCGACGTCTTCACCGACGTATCCGGCTTCTGTCAGTGGTGTGGCATCGGCTATTGCAAAAGGTACATCTAAGATCTTTGCAAGAATCCTTGCCATGAGTGTCTTCCCACTTCCAGTTGGTCCAATGAGTATGATATTTGATTTCTCAATTTCGACATCAGAGGTATCTTTTCCGAAGAACACTCGCTTGTAGTGGTTATAGACTGCCACGGAAAGAATCCTTTTCACGCGTTCTTGCCCTATAACGTACTTGTCAAGCTCGCTTTTTATCTGCGATGGTGTTGGAAGCTCTTTTCTGTCTCTTGTTCCGAACTTCGTTGGTTTTATCTTCTTGTCGCTTTGAAGAATATCGTGGAACAACTCCACACACTCGCTACAAATATACACATTTCCGGGTCCTGCGATGAGCTTTTCTACCTTATCCGCAGCTCTTCCACAAAATGAACAGAACTTTTGTGCCATGCTTTACCTCCTTACATTTATGCGGTTCGTTTTTTTAAAACAGTAGTCGCTTTTACAGTCTTAAGGATATTATAGACCAAAATCTTATTTTTTACAAATTCTATCAAGTTAAGAGTTGGTGAAAATTTGGCTTTTTTACGTGCTGCACCATTCCCTGAATATTCATTAAATCAATTGAAATCTCCTCTTGCGAGATTCACCACAAGATTGTACACAAACCATCCATCTCCTGTTTCAAAGATTTGGGGCTTAGCACTTGCAGCGTCCTTATTAATTCCAAATCCATCCGAGTAAGGTGTGAACGAAACAATTTTGGAATAAGGTATCCTGAAGCTTTTTACAGAACCGTGAAAGTATATATGTTTCGTAGTGATTGCGAGCATCCCAGTATCTACGTGGACCTTCTCGACTTTTTCGATAGGATAGCCTTTAAAACCTCCAACACGGTAGTAGACACCCCTCGCAATTCGAATGCTCACTCCTTGGCTTGCGCCGACGTATTCCCTTCGAGTCCTTTGCTCATAATACTTGACACTTTTAAAGACCCAAACCAAGCTTTCGTTCTTTTGAAAGTTAAAAGGCAAAGTCCCAGCTACCGTGAGACGCTGTGGAACCTTACCTTCTAACACGTCGCGCAGTACGGCAGCTTGAACAAGACGGGTGTACATTCCGTTCTTATCTAATTCATACTGGCTCAATCCAAAATACTGTATGAACTTGAGTAGTTTCTCTTCTTCCTGCTTGTCCAGCTGCCCATCTTCCAGAAAATGTTGCACAGCTTCTTCCCAGCCTGAAACGATAGCCTCTCTTATTTTATGTTCTGGAACGTAGCCTTGCTTTGCCAGATTGCGAAGTTCGTTCTCCAGATTATCCATCTGACTTAAGCCAAGTGCTGAGCTCTTAGCTTTATAGATCATTGTGTTCCAAGTATTTTCGTACCTCTCTTTACACTCTGGATGAAACTTTCTTAAAAGCCCCGCAGGTCTGCCACAGTAAATGCAATCTCCCATAGACCTCGCCTCCGGAAAAATGTGACTCTTATTATATGAGTATTTTTCGCTCCTTTGTACGCGCACTCGACTACCATCCGGATAACAAGTGCTTCTTTCTTTCCTTGTTATCGAGCACAACAGCGCAATTTTCCCAACTAATTCTACCGATGTGATCGTGGTAACGCAATTCAAACGGGTGTTTTGTTGGAAGAGCATCAATTTTCTTTTTCGCTTCCTCAATCTCATTCAGCGCTACGTGAACCCAGACATCTTCCAAAACGTCTGGGATTTGTCCGAACATGTTGTAGATATTCTCAAACCTCTGACTAAGCAACTGATGGACTCTATCTTCAACCGACCCTTTGTACCTCATATTGTAAATGTACACCTTATCGTAAACCTGTCCTATGCGCTGGATTCTTCCCTTTCGCTGCTCGAGCCTTGTTGGATTCCAGGGCAAGTCAAGGTTAATAAGTGTACCTAATGTTTGAAGATTCAATCCCTCGCTCGCGGCATCCGTACTAACCAAAATTTTCAGTTCATGTCTTCTAACCATTTGTTTTAAATCTTCCTTATCTTTCCTCTCAAAAACGCCGTTAACAAATACTCCAGACTTTTCACCACCTGCGTAAAGTCCTATTTTCATGCCTTGGATGTCCTCGGATAGACTCTCAGCTATCCAGTACGCAGAATCGTAGTACTGAGAAAAGATAATGCATCCACGCTCTATCCATTTATCTTCCAGCAGTAACTTTAAAGCAAGGTTGTATTTGGGGTCTCTTTCTTGGTTCAGATTGAGCGTCTCAATTAAATTTTCGAGGCATTCTCTTTCTTCATTTGTTAGGCTCAGTTCTTCTGATGGACTTTGCAGTTCGTCTTCGTTCTCTTCACCTTCATAGTCCTCTTCTACCAATAAATAGTGCCAATTACTCAATATTCTCTCAGCAGTGAGCTTTCCTGCTATCATCGTACTTCCCATTCTTCTTAAAAGCAGAGTTTTGAAAAAGCCAACGATTTTCGTACGTTCTTTTAGCAATTCGCAGAATTTTTCTGCGTAATTATAGGCTTCTTGGAGATACGGAGGTAGGATAATGGCTTCGTCGTCTCTTTCGCCCATCAAAACAACTTCTATGTTTTTCAGATACGGTTCTCCTGTCTCGGGATTTACATTGTTTTCAAGATAACTCCTCGTCCTTCTTACGATATGCCTGATAAAGGGATTGTGATTCATCAAAAAATCGTTATCGATAATCCTGCGAATTCGCTTTTCGATTCGCAAGCGGTCTTGCTCATCCAATCTATCAAGTGCATCCGGTTTTATGACGAACTCATTGTCCGCCATTCTTAGCTGTTTCCTTACAAACCCAAACGTTGTTTCATCCTCAGATGCAGGAGGAAACGGGTTTCTGATCCATTCCCAATACTCCGAAACATCAGCGCGGTCAATTACTTCTTTACCAGTGATTAAGTCCAACGCTCTTTGAGGATACCTCTGCCACATGCTGTAAACATTCCCTAAAACAGCATCACTACCCTGAGCAAGTATATATAGTAAATCCCAGGCTTCAATTGGATAAAGTTGCACAGGTGTTGCGGTTGCTAAAAGCATACTCTTAGTACGCTTAGAAATCTCAAGCAAGAACTTCATCAAATTATTAGGGATGGGCTTTTCATTCTCTCTTCCCGGTCCCAAGTTCTTTCGCCTTGCCCGGTGTGCTTCGTCAACAATTACACATTCGTAATCAAGATTCAAAAGTTCCTGAACCTGTTCAGATTTCGCTGTTATCAGACTTTGCGGAACTATACCAATACGCCTTGGACATTTCTTTATGGCTGTATAGCCATTAGCAGGGTACTTTATACCGTTCTCATCAACCCAACCTTTACCATCCCAAACGGCTGAAGGCATATCCAAAAGGTTGTATAATTCATCCTGCCACTGCCATATTAAAGTCTTTGGTGCAATTACAAGGATTGGCTTATCACCGTAGAGAGCCATCAGCTGAGCAGCCAACGCAAGCTGGATAGTTTTTCCAAGCCCAACTGTATCTGCAAGCACATACCTTGCCCCGTTCTTTTTATGACTTTCAAAAGCAAGACTTATGAAATACTTTTGATGTTCCCACAATCCCAATTCTTCTCTATAAATCGGTGATTCAACTACCGTGGACGCAGGCTCGGGGGATTGTTTCCATTCGTCTACGGAGTAAATCACTTTTCTTTCGGAGATTCTTTTGATATCCTCCACCACGAATTCCGGAAGTGCAACAGCGTATGGACTGTTCCAAAAATGGTCGAATTCCTCCTGGACCCAGTCTACAGCTTCTGGCGAATCATCTTCCCAGAGGATCTCATAATTCAACTTCCATCCTGTGAGAGTTTCATTCACACTACCGATAAACGCTGTTTTCCGACCGTCTTTAAAAGTTATCACACCCGCTTTACCATGGATTAGTCCAAAAACATCGTTTGGGACGACCTTTATCTGCAGTTTGCCACTTCTTATAAGTTCGTAAAGCTTTTTCAGCCTTTCAGGAATGTTGTTGTATTTTTCCTCTGGTTTTGCCGCACACCATTCCCTGCGCAGTCCGTTAACAGCTGCGCTTATTGTTACAAAGTCGTCCTTCTGAAGCTCAGAATTGCACACCACCCTACAGACACCTTCGATATTTTCAATTGCCTCCCCTGCAACCTCGATGATGGAAGAACTGAAATAACCAGCTATTCGATCGTAGCTGACAGCGTTTTTCAACTTTTCGTTTAAAAAGTGCGAGTCGAGCCTTGTTCTTCTTGACGAATAACGGTAAATCATCCATCAATCCCCACTCTCTGAAATCTTTTAAGGAAAATACTATCCATTACACTCCGTCGTTCTTCACAAGTTCTGCCAGGAGTCTTGCGTATTTTGCTTCTTCCTTCCAATGAGGCATGGTGTCTATGCTACCCAACGAAGATATGTATTCCAGTATCTCAACAATGGTGGTTCGCTGGCCCCAATAATTGGGAACTTCGTTTCTGAGCCAGTTCTTTCCCCTTGACGGGTCTTCTGCCTTTATAGCCTGATGCAAGGCTGCGAGCACATTTCTTAGAAGGGTATTACTGAATCCATCGTCACTGTTGAGTCCTCGTGTTCCAAATTCCAGTGCAGTTTTCAATCTTGCATGGTTGGCCTTCGTAGATGCAAGAAGCTCCTTGTACTCTTTAACTCCAAAGCCTTTTGCCAATTCTTGATAAGCTCCGATTTGATAAATCCCATCTTTCTCGAGGTCTAAGCCTTTGATGTAGAACCTCTCTTCAGGCGTGAGTGTTTTCCATGTGTACGAATCAAAGCCTTTTGGAACAATGTAGTCGTACGCAATCCTAACAGCTTCATATATTATCTTCTCAATAGGCGATTCTTCTCCGGGTAGTCTCTTTCTTGAAAGCTCGTACTCGATATCAATGTCTTCGATTCGCTTGTAAGATGTTAACACCTTGAGCGAAGCAGCGTAAGCGGCAAGCAGGTAATCCGGATCGCTGAAGTTTGGGTCCTCTTTATCGTCCAGTTCTCTCATAATCTCTATTTGTCTTTGAACCTCGCGTTCGATTTCGGGATAAAGCTCGTCAAGGTACGCTGTCTGCTCAGAAGTCTGCTTGCGAAGGACAAGAAGGACTGTTCCTTTCACATAGTTGCCTTCCTTAAGACCTGCAGATTCTGTTTCCGTTGCTATGTTCCAAGCGGCTGTGACCCTGAGACCTGCTGCCCATAAGATTAAGGCAAGGTCTGCCCACACACTGACATCTTGGTGAGTGAACATAATTACCTGCATTCCGTTGTTCGGCATGTGTTTTGCAAGGTTCTTGTAGACTTGCACCATGCTCTGCTTAAAATCTTCCCCTCTTCCCTTTATAGCAAGGGCACGCTTACTATCGGCATACCAATCTGGGAAAGTATCGAGCAGCAATTTCTTATCCCACGCAAGAAAGAATTCGGAAAGCTCGTGATAATTGATTGCATCAGCGTAAGGGGGATCGGTGAGCCAAATTGTTGACACATGCGTAATATTTCTTGCATCACTGACCATTGAAACAGAATTACCCTCTATATCAAAGCTCGATATCTCGAAAAACCAACTGTTTGCTAAGTACTTCATGCTTCTGGCTCCGTAAACATATAATGTATTCAGGGCTTGATTGTAAAAAGTATCCTCAACCTTTTCTGAAGCTGGTGCAGGATTCCATTTAGAAAGTTTACTGTTCCAGTTGCAACACCTATTTACTCCCAGTAGTCCTACCACCTTTTCTTTCTGCGTCTTTGCATGCTTGTCAATCAGTTCCATCAGAAGTCCGTGCAAAAGAAGTTGCCTCGGATTGAACAATTGGTGCCAATAAGACCAACCTCTTGTTCTTATAGGCTCGAGAGTCTTTTCTCCTTCTTCAATTCTGCTGCTTGGAATATACCCTTTCTCTTGCCACGATGTGAATCTTTCTTTAAGTAGTTCTACAACCTTTGCCTCTCTTTCTAAGTCCTTTTTTGTGGGGGCTGTGTAGTACCTTTCCCCATCCGGTTTTTCATATCTAATGCAGTAGAGTCTTTCTTGGAATACATCGTCTGGACGGGGTAGAAATTCGTGAGGTTCCCATTGGCGAAGGCCGTACTCTACTGAGCCATCTTCTCTTATCCTGTCTTTCCTAATGGCTGGTATTGGTGTAGAGACTTTACAATGCGGACATACTAAATTTCCGTCTTTCACGGTCCCTGTTTTTTCTGCAAGTTGCATCTCTTCAGCGGTTGCGTTCGACTTTATCTCAATATCGAAGCTCTTGGTCTGGTGATTTTCTTTCAATATCGCAACAGTTTTTGTCCCTTTTCCAATTACCCAGGAAGGTGCGAGCGGAACTTTCCATCCGCATTCAGGACAGATGGTTTCGTTGCAGTATAGATAGGCAACAGCCCTATGCCCCTGTTCGTTGTGCTCTATTCCCCATTCGGTGACTTGTTCATCGGCAAGATCAAATATCTTTTTTTGAAATTCTCTTAAGTTTTCAATCTCTTCTTCTGAACTCCCCAATATGTTTAGCGCAGCCCATGTGAGGAGCATCGCAATGGGGTTCAAATCAGAAGCAAAGACGTTCAACCCCATCCTCGCGGCTTCGAATGGAACGCTCCCCCCTCCGCAGAAGCAATCTCCCACTGTCGGAATTTGCCCAAATCTCTTCATTCCAAGTTCCCGAAAGAACTCCTGAAAGTTCTTTGCATTTGTTCCAAAATACTGGTTTATTACCTCCCACGATGGTTCCGGTAGGTTGTCAACCTCTTCTGGTCTTAGGCAGTACTTCAGTTTTTCATCGTACGAAAGCCTGCTAAATACGAGTTTTTGCAGCTCATCTCTTTCCCTTTTCGTGATACCTTCCTTGTATTTAAGTTTACCACCGTTGGTTTCGAAATATTTTTGTCTTTCTTCATCGGTCAAGTTTTCGTATATTTCTTCGACAGGGATAGGTTGCTTTTTACGAAGCCACAGACCTTCTTCGTCCATCATCATTACTTTTAAGAACATCTCCATGTCTTTTTTTGGATTGTCGCTTACCGGCATTAACAATCCGAGCAGCGCCGCTCTAACAAGAATAAGGGGCTTTCTGCCCCACCATTTGCCAAGTCCTGTTAATGTTTGTCCCAAATTTGATTTTCTTTCTTTATAGCTTTCTTTTGACAGCTTCGAGACGGGGAATTGCAGTTCTATAAAAGACTTGTTCCAGTCAAACAACGTTACCACCCCTTCAGTTGCTGAATTAATCAGTCGTCTATTTTTCTTTGAATTAATAGGTCGAATATGTCTAACTGTTTGTTCGTTTCTTCTACAGGGTTCTCGGTTAGT
This sequence comes from Fervidobacterium changbaicum, assembly GCF_004117075.1. Lineage (NCBI taxonomy): Bacteria > Thermotogati > Thermotogota > Thermotogae > Thermotogales > Fervidobacteriaceae > Fervidobacterium > Fervidobacterium changbaicum. The sequence goes on along the minus strand of NZ_CP026721.1, from coordinate 608,596 downwards.
GCGTACCTTATAGCTTTTCTCCAACCTCTTTTGTCGTTAAGACCTCCTGTTGCAGCGTTAGTCATGGTGAAAAGCCACCAGCGTTCCTCGGGTGAAAGGCCAAGCCAGTTTTTGATTGCCGTTGGTATCACCGAAGGATCGCAGTCTTCTATCGCCCAGGCTAAAAGTACCATTTCTTTGCCAAAGAGACGATGGACAGGGACTTGGCCTACGGTCCATTTACCAGCAGGGAGCTTTTCTTTCCTCAATCGTGCGTTGAATTCGTTCTTTAAAGTGTCTTCTATAAGTCTCCACTTGTGCTTTGAGAGTGCGACCTTCGGTTTGTCTTCTCTTGGGTCGATTGTCTGTTCTTCGACACCGTCTTGCCATTTGAAACGTTCGTAAATGACAACTTTTCCGTTAGTTGAACGCGGAATGATTACCAAGAAATGGTGTTGAGATTCCTCAGGGATGAAACCAAAGCCGTAAACATTCTTTTTATCTGCCATCCTGCTCATTGTTGAACAATCTCTCCCTGTTTAAAGTTTTTTAGTTCAAGTTTCTTTCCTGCGACCCAATCCAAAAAGTCTTGCCCCGTTGCAAAGTGAATACTGTTAGATTCGAAGATGATAGTTACTTCCTTATCGTTCATAAAGTTTTCTCTTATGCTTTCTATGCTCCTTTCAAGCTTGTCAATATCCACTTCCAAGTCCAGAGTTACCTCAACATAGCGCCTTCTATCCGATGAGTCTTCTTTCGTGAAGAAGAGAACTGAGGCATCACTAATCTTTGCGTTGCACTTCTTCAATAATCCGATTTCTTCATACGTTTCTCGAGTATCGCTTGTCTTGATACGCCTTTTCAGGGTAAGAGGCTTTGAGGCATCTACCTTTACTCCCCGTTCCCTATCTATCTTAATTTGAAGAACGTCTGAATAAACTCCTTCTTTTTCTGCAACGGCAAGCACGTATGTGCAGTTCTGAGGAACGATAAACTCACCTTCGTATATCCCACCATTTTCCTTTGGATTGGAGCCGTCGGTTGTGTACTTTATGGTTGCTGGAGGTACAGCTTTTAACTCAATAATCTCGTCTGAACCTTTGTTGTAGGTTCGATACTTCAGTTCTAATTTGTTGATCCATAGAACTGGTTCACCTGTTTCATGCTCGCCAGTGCTGTCAACACACAAGAAGGAAAGTTTCACTTCTTTTGTTCTGAACTCATTCAGGTTCTCCACGAGATTTGAAGCCGTGGTAGCCACAGAACCCACTTCGTAATAGACCTTATCTCCGTGAAGTGGGATGATTTTAAGAATTACTTCGCCCGTTTGCTCATCTCTGCGAAGTTCTCTGATTTGGACACTGGTCTTCTCCTTTGGGAACGGTCCTTTTTCGATGTAACCACCGTGTTCACGCCATATGCCTTTTCTGAGCATTTCATCTTTCAGTTTGTCAAGTGCGGAGGGATGGTGCCACTGCCATGCGGGGTTCGTAGCTGCCCTTTCTTTTACGTCGCTCCATCGCATTTCTTTTTGTGTAAACAAGCGGTCTTCACATTTCTTTCTAAAGATATCACTTGTGGTGTCGTAAGTGAATTTCTGACGCTTTTCGAGAAGGTCTCTTATCTGCTTCTCTCCGTTGTATTCATTGCTCCTGAATTCCATGAGGAAGTCAGCCTTGATCAAGCCTTCTTTTGTTGGATAATAGATTTGCGTAAATGTTTCTCTCGCTGCTTGCAGAAGCTCTAAGACTATTCTGTCCCTTTTTTCAAGAGCCCTTTGGTACTGTGGGTCACTTGCGGGAACTTTTTCTTCGTTCTCCATTCTGCTGATTATCTCGTTAATTGCTCTGTGTTCCTTGGCGGCTCGCAGAAGTTTCTCCATAGTGCTTCTGGAACCTGATAGGAACATGACTCTATTTTTGTACCTCTCGTTATCGTAAAATTCTTTCAAGTCAGGATGTAAGCCGGTTCCACCTATATACGGTTCAAAGATTACCAATGTGACCTTATCTTCGGATAGTCTAATCTCATCAACCGCTGGGAAAACCAATACTCTCTGGTAGCAATCTCCGATTTTGGGCTCAAATATTTTCTCAAGGAAGTTTCTAAGCTCTTTCTTTGCGCTTTCGTTATCATAGGACTCGACCAGAGAATTAAGCTCAGCAATTAGGTTCCTTGTATTTTTGAAGTACAATTTGCCGTCCCTGTCTGTGTGAAGGTACCAAGCCCGCATGACGAACTCGTCCAAAGCCTTCTTTACACGGGTAATATCCTTACCTGGCTCACAAAGGTATCCTACCGTTTCCTGAATCGAAAGGCCGAGAAGAGCATTCGGAACGTCTGCCAAGGAAGAGACAAGAATTAGCTTGGCAAGGTCTTGCATATGAGTCTCTCCTATGGTCGAATCTATTTCCTCAGCGATTGCGTGTCCGTTTGAAGCGATGTCGTGGGCGATAGCATTGGCAAGTGAGGGCTTAATCTGAGTTATTGCGGTTAGCATTTCGTGGTCGTTCAAATCAAAATCGTAAGGGTGTATAAGGTATTTGTACTTGGCTTTTGGGTTGTCGCCCTTGTAGAGTTGTGAGACAACTATACGCATGAGTCTTAGCAAGCCTCTTGTTTGCTGGAATCCTGGGTTTTCCTTGAACCTTGCGTACAGGTCTCTTAGTGAGGGATGGAAGGGATAGGATTCTTTAATCCAATTGTAGATTTGATCAGGCGCGAGGTTGGTATAACCCATCTGTTTTGCTTCTATCACTGCCTTTTTGTAAGCAAGTGCTACTTCGTTTATTTCTTCTTCAGAAGGTAGTTGTTTGAAAAGTCTTTTTCTGAGGATGTGATAGATTTCATCCGTAGACAAACTAACCGGCTCGATTTCTATGGCTAATCGGTTAACTTCGTTTTCAAGTTCTCTGAATGAGGATTGTAAAAGTTCACTTCCGCTTTCATAGACGGCTCGCAGGTCTGAAATAACAAGACACACATTGGAAAGCTCTTCCTTGTTCAAGGCATTGAAAAGGTTTGCCAGTGCCGTGGTGGTGACGACTGCTAAATTCGACTCACCGATTAGTTTTGCTTTGGCATTCTCCAAGTACGGTGGCAGTTCGTCAAGAAGAATCAGAAGAGGCTCGCCTCTTAAGAGGTTCACCCAGGCACTCTGACCTGGTGCCTGTAAGGGTGAGTAGTAATCTTTAAACATCTCACGTTTTCCAAGTTGTTCAGCGATCGCACCCCAAATGCCGTACGGAGCATCGCTTTCTCTACCGGTAAAAGCGACAACTTTTATCCTACCAAGCGGGCTGTCTTTGAATTTGTCTCCCAGGACTTTTTCTCTAAGATCAGGATATCTTGCTAAAAGACCGAGAGCGATCATGTTGTGGGTCTTACCACCACCCATGCTCTGCCTCAGTTTGATGACACCAGCCGCGGTCTGTCTGTGGAAGCGTTTAAATGCTGTGTCGAATAATACCCTCATACCATCCGTTATGTAAGTTTCTTCGAAGAATCGGTAGGGGTCTATTCTGTTTTCGATTAAGTCACTTAAATCCAAAACGTCGTCTCGCTTAGTTTCGTCAAAGACGCTCTCACGCGGTACGCAAAGTTCGTAAAGAGTTCTCATCGTCCCACCCACCACCTTTCGTGTGGTTTTCTATAACAAATTATAACATATCAGCATAATAAATTCGTTAAAGATCCTTAGATTTTTTGTCAGAAGTCGTTGTAGCTCTTTTTCTTTCCAACCTACGTACCTTGCACCTTGAAAACAAAAAGGGATAAGAGGCTTTAGCCGTCTTATCCCTTTTTACTATCTTTTAGTTAATTCGTTTCAGTGTAGAATTCTACTCCACAGTCACACTCTTGGCAAGGTTTCTCGGCTTGTCTGGGTCGTATCCGCGTTTGTCGGCGATGTAGTAAGCAAAGAGTTGAATGACAGGAGCAAAAATCAAAGGATAAAGGTCTTCGTGTGCTTCTGGTACGTAGATAACATCGTGTGCTATCTTCTTTATCTCTTCGTCACCTTGGGTAGCAACTGCCACTATTCTTGCGTTTCTTGCGCGAGTTTCTTCTATGTTGCTTCTCATTTTTTCATACAGGCTATCTTTCGGTGCCACTGCGAAAACGGGGAACTTGGGATCCAAAAGTGCGATTGGGCCATGTTTTAACTCACCGGCGGGGTAACCAACGGCGTTTATGTAACTGATTTCTTTCAATTTAAGAGCTCCTTCGAGCGCTGTTGCGGTGTTTATGCCTCTGCCTATGTACATGAAGTGATGATAGTTTTTGTAATTGTCTGCTACAGTCTCTATGCCTTTATTGGATATTATTCCTTTAAGTGTTTTCGGCGATTCAACAATTTGTTTGACTATCTCGCCATGTTCCTGCCGCCACAAGCCGCGTTTTTTTATCATGTAGAGCCCTATGAGATAAAGTACTATGAGCTGATTCACGTATGTCTTTGATGCGGCAACACCAATTTCAGGACCTGCGTTCATGTAGAGTGTTACGTCACTCTCTCTCGTGATTGTTGAACCGACTACGTTGGAAATGGCTATGACCTTTCCACCAGCCTTTTTAACGGCCCTAATGCTTTCAAGGGTGTCTGCAGTTTCTCCAGATTGGGATATGGCAATTGTTATCGTGTCTTCGGTAAGCCTAATAGGTCTGTATCTGAATTCTGAAGCTACGTCTATTAAAACATCAACATCCAAGTATTTTTCAGCAAAGTACTTAAAGACAAGTCCGGCGTGGTAACTCGTTCCACACGCAACCAGAAGTATTCTCTTTACCTTTTCTAAATTGAACTCGTCAAGTTCGTGTAAGGAAGGAGTGTAGTCTGATTCTACTCTTCCAACGAGAGCGCTTTCTATTGCTTCTGGAATTTCGTTAATTTCTTTCAACATGAAGTGCTTGAATCCGCCTTTTTCCGCTGCTGATTCGTCCCAAGTGATGTGCGTGTGCTTTCTGATAACTGTGTTCCCGGAAAAGTCCGTGATTTTTAGTTTATTTCCTTCGATGTAGACCACATCTCCGTCTTCGAGGAATATGACGTCGCGTGTGTATTTGATTATTGGTGTGACGTCCGATGCCAATACACAGTATTTATCGTTACATCCCACTACTAAAGGACTACCTTTTCTTGCACCAACCATGATGTTGGGCATATCTGAATGAATAACAGCGATTGCGAATGCACCTTTAAGTATTTTCAAGGTATCAAGCACAGCTTGGAATAAATCACCTTTGAAATGTTCTTCCACTAAGTGACCTATTACTTCTGTGTCAGTTTCGGATCTGAATTTGTGACCTTTTTTGATGAGTTCTGTTTTGAGTTCCTGGTAGTTTTCGATAATGCCGTTATGCACGACGGCGATTTTTCCACTACAGTCTGTGTGCGGATGTGCGTTTGTATCGTTTGGCGCTCCGTGAGTTGCCCATCTTGTATGCGCTATACCACTTTTTACTACTTTCTCCTCTTCGATAACGGTTTTTAAAGCATCAACTCGACCAACACTTTTTGTCACTATCATTTGGTTACCGTTTGTTGCTGCTATACCTGCTGAATCGTAACCTCTGTATTCTAATTTTTTCAGTCCTTCGATGAGTTCAGAAACTTTGAATTCGTGGCCGATAATTCCAACGATTCCACACATGGGATTACTTCCACCTCTCTAATTGAGCTTCCAAATTCTTAATTAAATCTTTTTCTACACCTTGCACCGCAACTTTCAGTGCATTTTTTATAGCCACTCTATCGGAATTCCCGTGAGCCTTAACTACTATTCCATCTACTCCCAAGAAAAATGTTCCCCCGTAGGTTCTTGGATCCAACTTTTGCTTTAGTTTTTTCAAAACTCGGGAAAAAAGTAAAGCACCAATCAAACCATCAATGCCTTTCTTTGCTTCCGATTTTATTGTGTGAGAGATAAGCTTTGCCACACCTTCCATTGTTTTCAGCGCAACGTTCCCAGTGAATCCATCCGTAACAACAACATCAACAGTCCCAAGGTTTATATCATTCCCTTCAACGTTTCCGTGGAATGCGGGACCGAGTTTTTCTCTTAACATCTGATAGGCTAATTTATGCATATCGGTACCTTTGTTCTCTTCAGTTCCAACGTTCAGTAGTCCAACCTTGGGAGAACTTTTTCCAAGTGTCCTTGCGTATTCTACACCCATTGCAGCAAACTGCACTAAGTAATCTGGACGAACTTCCGCATTCGCCCCGCCGTCTATCAAAACTGTAAAGCCATTGAGAGATGGGATGGGAACTGCCAAAGCCGGGCGGTCTATTCCGCTCAATCTGCCAACGACAAGTGTTGCGTAAGCAAGTAGTGCTCCTGTATTACCGGCACTTACAAATGCATCTACTTTATGTTCTTTGAGCAGTTGAGCACCAATGTACATGGAACTTTCTTTTCTACGAAGCGCTTCGGTGGGCTTTATATCCATAGGGAGGTAGTCTCTTACGATTTCCAGCGTAAAGTAGTCTGAAAGTCTGTGATTTCTCAGATCGGATAAAGCGCTTTCTGTACCGATCAGTATTAGATGGATGTTTTTCTTAGCTTTTTTCAGTTCTTCGGCAAACATTAAAGCGCCGGCTTTTATTTCTTCCGGCGCTTTGTCTCCACCCATTACATCCAAGGCTACGCGAATCATTTCGCTACCTCAAACACCTGCTTCTTTCCGTAGTAACCGCAATTCAAACAGACTCTGTGTGGTTGTTTTGGTGCTCCACAGTTTGGGCATGTTGTTACTGCAACGCTGAAAGCTCTGTAAATCTTGGCTCTTTTGTGATGTGTTCTGCTTCTTGAACGCTTCTGCTTTGGTACTGCCATACTTATCCCTCCTGTGTATGCTTTATTTTCAGTAATATTTCAAACCTTGGATCGATGTTTTTTTCTTCAGAAGCTTTGCATTTATGTTCCGGTTCCTCATTCAAATCTGCACCACAATATGGACAAAGACCTTTACAATCTGGACTGCAAACGAAAACGTCAGGTGCACTACTGACAATACCTTCAACGATTCGTTCCTCAAGGTCTATTATATCACCAACCAGTAAGATTTCGTTAGATAGATCTTTAAGTTCCTCGTTCTTTTGGAGAGGTTTCTTCTCAAAAGTATACACTGCTTCTATAATTCCGTCAATGTACATTTCTGAAAGTTTTAAACATCGGTCGCATGGTCGCTCAACATAACCACGAGCGTAACCACCAAGCAGTACTTTGTTATCGGCGTAGGTAAGGACCATTTTCACTTTGAAACCACCGTGTAGAACTTTGTATGTCCCCGTGTGGAGCTCCACGAACTCTGGAGCGTATATACCTTCTATCACTCTTCTGCGTTCTTTTATCAGATCTTTCAAATTAACTTTCCACATTGCAATCACCTCAAAACTTTGGTACTATAATTATAGTACCTTTTTCCGTTTTGTTAATACAAAAATCTTTACTTTAGTGTAAATTTTCGTCGATTGTGTGGTATAATTATCTTTTGGTGGTGAGTCTATGGATTGGTTTAGGAAATTCTTGGACTGGTTTACAAAGCTACCTCAGAAGTGGAAGGAACTGCCAAAATCTCAAAAGTTGATAATTGGTATCGTGGCCGTTTCGGTTATAATGGCCATAATTTTTCTTACTATTATTAATGCTCCCAAGTATGTGCTACTGCTTACAGCTAAGAGCGAGGAAGATGCAGGACCTGTTCTGCAACAACTTGAATCTTTGGGAATTCCGTATAAAGTAGAAGCAGGCAACAGGATATTGATACCTTCAAATTACAATGTCTACGAAGTACGTATGCGTCTTGCATCTGCCGGGGTACTTTCTGGTACGACGCGTGGGTTTGAGATTTTAGACCAGACGAGTCTTGGCGCAACGAGTTTTGATAAGCAGGTCAGGTACCAAATTGCACTTCAAGGTGAACTAGAAAGAACGATTTCTACAATTCAAGGTGTTGACAGCGCAAGGGTGGTTCTGACTTTACCAAAGTATACTTACTACGTCCGTGGCGAGATGTCCGAACCAAGAGCTTCGGTCATGGTTGTGATGAAGCCAGGTTACTCTTTGACGAAAGAACAAGTAAGGGGAATTGTTTCGCTGGTTCAAGGAGCCGTCGAGGGAATTAAACCGGAGAATATCAAGGTAATCGACCAAAGAGGGCAAGATTTGACGAGTTTGGTTAATTTGGATACTTCTACTGCGCTTGCCTCAACGAAGATGGAGTTGAAGGTGAATTTAGAGAATTATTACAAGCAAAAGATAAAAATCCCTCTGGAGAATGTCTTTGGACCAGGACGTGTTGAGGTTATTCCCGATATTAGGTTGAACTGGGAGAAGATAGAAAAACAAATAACTACGTATACCGCACCGAACAAGAAAGAGGGACTTGTGAGAAGTAAAGAAACCGAGCAGGAATTCTCAACGAACCAGCCGACAACAGGTGGACCTGTTGGAACTGAATCGAATATCCCCCCAACAACCTATGAAACAACTTCTTCTTCAGGTCAAACTTCTTATCAAAAGAGCCATGAAATAATTAACTACGAACTCAACCAGATAGTTGAAAATATTGTGAAAAATTCGGAAGGAGAGATAGAAAATATTACGCTTTCTGTGATTATTGATTCCTCATCTACCGTCCTCGAGAAAGCTTCAAAAGACCAAGTTGAGAAGCTCATTAGCTCGATCATTCAAAAGAGCATAGATGCGAATACACCGGAAGGTTCTGTGACATATGCAGTTGCGTTCTTACCGTTCAGCAGGGAAATTCAAGAGGAATTCTACAAGCAAATTCAAACCACCACAGAATTGCAGAAACTGAGAACTCGACTTATTCTTATATTGTTAGCGTCTGTTCTTATATTCTTTGCAACCTACCTTGGGCTGATACAACTCAAGAAAGTAAAGGCAAGAAAATTGATGGAACAAAGGTACAGGGCACTTCAGGAAGAAGCACAACGAACTTTGGAAGCAATTACGGAAGAGGAAATACCAGCAGGTGCAGAGGAAGAAGCACTTTTGGAACAACTCAAGGCCTACTTACAACAAGTTGCTGAGACAACACCTGAAGATGTGGCCACGGTTTTGAAAGTCTGGATAGCGGAGAAAGGATGAGATTATGGCTGGAAAGTTAACAGGAAGGCGTAAGGCAGCCATACTATTGGTGACGATGGGACCAGAAAGGGCGGCAAAAGTGCTTAAGAACCTTGATGAGTCGGAAGTTGAGATGTTAACCATAGAGATAGCCAATCTTGGTAAGGTGACAAACGAGGAACGCAAAGCTGTCTTGGAAGAATTCCAAAACCTCACCAAAGCACGGGAAATGATAATAAGTGGCGGTATTGATTACGCAAAGGAGATGCTTATAAAAGCTTTTGGACCTGAAAAGGCTATGCAGATAATCGAAAGGCTTGTATCGAATTTGTCCGTGAAGCCATTCGAATTCATGCGAAATGCTGATGTTGTTCAAATCGTGAACTTCCTACAGTCTGAGCACCCACAAACAATTGCTCTTGTTCTCAGTTTCCTTGACCCGCGAATTGCCGCTCAAGTCTTAGGTGCGCTTCCCGAAAATCTACAGCTCGAAGTTATTAAGAGGATATCACTTTTGGAGCGTGCGTCTCCGGACGTTGTTAAAGAAGTGGAAAAGTTGCTTGAGAAGAAGTTTGCCGGTGTTGCGACGCAAACGCTCAGTGCAGTTGGCGGTTTGGACACAGCAGCTGAGATTATGAACAACTTAGGTAGGTCGACTGAGAAAAATATTATGGAGAGACTTACTTATGAGGCACCTGAATTAGCCGAAGAGATCAGAAGAAGAATGTTCGTCTTCGAGGACATACTGAAACTCGACGATAGGTCCGTTCAGCTTGTTTTGAGGGAAGTGAACATGCAAGACCTTGCAGTAGCTTTAAAAGGAGCTTCTGAAGAGCTAAAGCAAAAGATATTCAATAACATGTCTAAACGTGCTCAACAGCTGCTCAAAGACGAAATAGAGTTCATGGGTCCCGTTCGAGTGAAAGATGTTGAGGAAGCGCAGCAAAAGATTATAAACATAATAAGAAGACTCGAAGAGGCTGGAGAAATCGTGATTGCCAGAGGTGGAGGAGAAGAGCTAATCACTTAGTTTGTGTTTCCGAGTTAATAAGAATGCTAGAAACCTTCGAATCAAAAAGAAGAGGAGAACTGAGTTGTGACATGGGATGACAATGTGTACTGCGCGGTTGATATAGAGACCACAGGTATTGATCCATCCGGTGGGGATCGTATTATTGAAATTGCAATAATTCCAATATACAAGGGCAAGATTGTAAAAGAGTGGATTTACACATCCCTGGTGAACCCGAAAGTAAGTATACAAACTTACGCGCAGAGTGTGCACAAAATTTCTACAAGGGACATTCAAAGCGCACCAGGACTAGACGAGGTGCTGGCTGTTGTTAGAAAATATTCCAGGGACACTATACTTGTTTTCCACAATGCGCGCTTTGATTTGACATTTCTTGATTATGCGGCTAAAGAAGTTGGGCAATTGCCGTTGGATGTTTACTACATAGATACCTTGGAGATTTCAAAGACGTTGTACGGCAGAGGAAAAAAGCTTGAAACGTTGGCATTAGAGATGGGCATCCAACAAAAGGTTACACATCGAGCGTACGATGATGCAATGGTGACAGCAAGCGTATTCATTAGGTTTTTCGATATTTTTGGTTGGGAAAGGATCCACGAGTTTCTAAGACGGTGGATGGGGAGGGAATATTGATGGTGAAAAATTACGTGCTTGATACAAATGTTTTAATACACGATCCAGAGGCTATATATTCATTTGAGGATAACAACGTTTTTGTGCCACTTCCTGTTATTGAAGAGTTGGATAAGCTGAAAAAGGAACAAGGGCGAGTTGGAAGAAGTGCAAGGGCAGCGATAAGAGTTTTGGAAGAGCTTCGAAACAGGGGAAATTTGCACGACGGTGTTAAGTTGAACAACGGTGGACGGTTGATAATCCCAGTACTGAGTGAGAGCGATTTTGATAGGCATCAGGTAAAATTTTTATTTGAAAAGTACGTTGACAACTGGATATTAAGTTATGCAATGTTTCTAAGAACTACCAGGACAGAACCTACCATAATAGTTTCAAAAGATATAAGCCTGCGTTTGAAAGCTTTGGCAATCGGTTTGGATGCAGAAGACTATTTAACAGACAAAAGCGACCTTTCTATGTTGCCTGTAGGTTACATCTCAGCTGATTCTTTATCAAAGCTGAACATTCCCGGTTTGTACGTCAATGAGTATATTGAGTGTAACGAAGGATATTTCAGATTTGATGGGCAAGACTTTGTTGAGATAAATTCGAAGATGAAAATCTTTGGTATTACTCCCAGGAACAAGGAACAACTCTTTGCGTTAGATGCGTTGATCAACGATGAGTTAAAACTTGTCTCTCTGATCGGTATAGCCGGGACTGGAAAAACGTTTCTTGCACTTGCCGCAGCATTAGAAAAGACGCTTGTGGAAGGTGTGTACGAACGCGTGATTGTTGCAAGGCCACTCATCCCTATGGGAGGGAAGGACATCGGATACCTTCCAGGTGCCCTTGAGGAGAAGATCTCGCCTTGGATGAGTGGAGTTATGGACAACCTCGAATATCTGTGCAGACTTAACAGCGTAAGTTTAAAGGATTTGATGAAAAAGGAAATAATAGAACTTGAGGCTTTAACATACATAAGAGGGAGGTCTATACCTAAGCAGTTCATAATCATTGATGAAGCACAAAATTTAACTCCGTTGGAAGTCAAGACAATACTCACACGAGCTGGAGAAGGTACAAAAGTTGTTTTGACAGGCGATCCGTATCAAATAGACACTCCCTATTTGGACGAAAGTAGCAATGGTTTAGTTTACGCAGCCTCGAGATTTCTAGGGAAGCCAATAGCTGCCCACGTTTTCTTGAAGAAAGGTGAAAGGTCAGAATTAGCAAGCCTTGCTGCTGAATTGCTGTAGTTTTTAACGAAAATATTCCGTTGGGAGGAATAAACGGTGGTTGTAGAGGTCAACAACATTTCACTTTTCGAATATTACGAGGGATTTTCGGATTTTCAAGAACAGATATTTCAGTGCAAGCTGAACTTCTTGGTGCAGCTATCAAAGATGTACGCAGGTTCCAAGTTCGTATTTTACAACGCACTTGGACGTTTTGGTGTGCTGGAAGAAGTCTACAAAATTCTGGGGAATATCTTTGAGGACTTTGAATTAGACTTTGGAAAAGAACCTGTGGAATTCGATAGTTCTCCTGTTAATAACCTACCTCATATCCGAGTTGATGGGAAGGTTGCAGTTGTCGATAATGTTGAAACGATAGGATTGGTAAACGTCGAAGACGAGAAAAATCTTAAATGCGAATACACTAAATGTTTTTACTTGCTCGAAAACCTTACCGAGCGCGATCTGGAAGATAAATTTAAGGCACTAAAAGTTGAGATTATGCCAAGGAACTTTTTTGAATCAGAAATTACGAGCTCATTAAGAACAACTAACCAGAGATACTTTGTCCTGAAGCTCATCAGGGGTGAAGAAATATGCTTATAAAAAAAGCCCACATAGATGGCTTTGGAAAGTTTATCAATGCAGCATTCAAATTTGGACCCGGATTGAATGTTGTGTATGGTCCAAATGAGAGTGGGAAGACCACGCTGGCAAAGTTTTTGCTATACACACTCTCAAAGCCTACAAACGAGGCGATCAAATTTAAACCCTGGGGGCATGAAGTTTTCGGTGGTTATCTTGAAACTTCTGACGGGACTTATGTGTTTGGTGAAGACAGTGGAGAGGTGCAAAAGTACGACCTGAATTTAATTGAAAACGTGGCATTCTTAATGGAGGATGATGAACTTGAAACAGTGAAAATAGACAGGGGAATTTTGGAAAGCAGACTTAAGAAAAAGACCGAGAAAACCTCTGAAGGTCGTATTCTGAGAGAAGCGATAAAGAGAATTCAAACGCTTGACATGAATAGCTGCCTTAATGTTATTTCAGGACAAATTAGGGACACAGAAGAAAAGATATCGATTATTGGGGAGAATATAAAAAGAAAGAACTCCTTGTTCCTGAAGGTACAAAATTTACAGAGGCGTATCAAAGATGTTCAACAGCAGATTGTGAACTTAGAGAACAGACTGGAAGAATTGAGAACTACCAGAAAATCAGAGCTTGAGGCTAAAATATCGCAACTAAGGCGAAATATTGAGGTTGTTGAATTGGAATTGTCGAAATATTCATGGATTGAATCAGTTGATATTGGTGCCGTTGAGGAAGCTCAAAATCTCATTTACAGGTTGAACTCCATCAAAGCTCAACTGGAAACATTGGAGTTCGAGGAAAAGAAAGTGAACGAAGTGATTCAGAAGAAGAACAAGGATATAGGAGAAAGGCTTAGGCAACTTGGAGCTTCTTCCATTGATGATTTGGAAAGCGTCGGACTTCGATTAAAGCACCTTTCACTGCTTGCTAAGATGTATAGTGAGCGAGTTGGAAATATGACCGATGAAGATCCACTTTGGAGGTTTTTCCTGGAAAATGAGAACATCTTGGAACGGGCAGAGGAAGAAGAGCAGAGATTCAGAGAAGCTCTTAGTGAGATCGAATCTACAAAAATGAGTTTGCAGAACGAAATAGAAAGGAATGAACAGATATCTAAGTACTCGAAGGATTTGTCGATAGTTTCTGCCAGTGCTGGTGTTGTGTTGTTTGTCCTTGGACTTCTTTTCAAGAGTATTTCTATTTTCATGTATGTCCCTGCAGCTGTTTTCCTTGCAGTTGCAGTGTTTCTTATGTTGAACTGGAAAAGAAAAACAGCGCTTGTGGAGATCCTTCAAGAACGCTTAGTCGAGATTTCGATGAACCAGCCACAGCAACCATCCATCTGGAAGGTACTTTCTGGATACGGTATAACGAATATCAGACAACTAAGAAAAAAATACACAGAGTTCTTAGAATGGAGAGCGCAGAATTTAGAAAGGCAAAGGCAACTCAATGAGCTGAAAGATATAGAACAAGAGATCATAAGAGAGCTCAATAAATTTGGAGTATCAGGTGCGGCGCAGATGATAGTTTCAGCTGTTGAGAATCTGCAAAGAATATTTAGTGAGGTTCAGGAAATCGTATACGAGAAAGAATCACTTGAAAGAAAACTTTCACAATTGCGCGGAGAGTATCTATCGATTCAAAAAGAATACAAAGCAATTGCAGAAGCGCTTGATGAGATTTTAAATAGGTTTGGAATAACCAAAGAAGATGTCGAAAACTTCAAGTCTCAATTTGAGCGTTATCAGGAACTCAAAGGTACGAAAAAGACGTTAACTACTGAATTACAAAAGGCACTGGAAGAAAAAGAGAACGAAGACGTTCAACCTTCGATAAGCGAGACGAAGGCAACGCTTCGTGAACTTTCCTCACTAAAGGATTCTCTCCTAAGAGAACTTGAAGAAGTTAAAGGACTCTACCAGAGCATTGATGTTGATTCCAGCCACCTTCAGCAGTTACTCCGAAAGTTAGATGAGCTTAAGTTGAAAGCACGGATAATGTCCAGCATAATCAACGAAATACCGGAGGTAAATAGATTCCTCAACGAAAGACTTATGAGCTTTGTTGAAAACTACCATAAGTTATTCAGTGATGAGTTTGCTCGATTATTTACAAGGCTTGCCGGTGCTGAAAAGAAATTCTTAGTCCTACCAGATCTGTCCGTGAGACTGATTATTGAAGGTGATATGAAGAATCCGGAGGAATTCTTGAGCGGTTCTACGAAAGACCTTATGGTGTTCTGTATAAAGAACGCACTTTATAAGGCCTTTTACGACGATGGCTTACCGTTAGTTATAGATAACACGTTGATTCGCTTAGATGATGAAAGGTTAGAAAGGGTGTGCAAGTATCTGGATGAAGAAGCTGAATTAAGGCAGATAATACTTTTAACAAGCGATAGAAGAGAATACTTGAATTTTTCAGTAACAAGAAAAACGTCATACTCTTGGAGGGATGATAGATGTACAAGCGGGTTCTTTTAAAGCTTAGTGGGGAGGTACTCAGTGGGGAAGCGCAAAAAGGGTTTAGTGAGGAACACGTCAATTATCTAATCAAGGAGATAAAGTCCGTTTCTGAGTACGGTGTGAAACTGGGAATTGTGATTGGTGCGGGTAACCTTTTTAGAGGTAGAGATTTCGAAGGATTGAGGCCAACGATATCAGACCAAATAGGTATGCTCGGAACGGTTATCAATGCACTTTATTTGAAGGATAGATTTGAGAACGAAGGAATTAAAACTGTCGTTGTTTCTCAGATTGTTACTTTGCCAAGTGTGAAGTTGATAAATTACGACGATATAGATCTCTACTTCGATGCAGGATACATTGTTATTTTTGCAGGCGGGACAAGCAACCCGTTCTTTACAACGGATACTGGTGCAGCGCTTAGGGCCGTTGAGATGAAAGCGGAACTGTTGATAAAGGGTACAAAAGTTTCCGGAATTTACGACAAGGATCCGAAAATTTACAACGATGCCGTAAAATACAATGTTATCACTTACGACGAAGCCATCGAGAAGAATTTGAAAATAATGGATACAGAGGCGTTTTCTATCTGCAAAAGGTACCAGATGAAAATTCTTGTTATGAACTTTTTTGAGGATAACAACTTACTTAGAGCAATCCGTGGTGAGAACGTAGGAACGCTTGTTATACCAAGTAAATAAGAGAAGAGAGCAGAGGAAGGAAGGGTTAAATGGTACATCAACCAAATGAACACGTCAAAGCATGGTATCCAGGTCATGTTCAAAAGGCGAAAAGGCAGATCAAGGAGAATCTTAAGAAGATAGATATCGTTATTATCGTTCTTGATGCACGTGCCCCCGTTGCAACGACAAGCTTTGAGCTGAAGATTTTTAAAGACAAGCAGTGTGTTTTTTTGCTCAATAAATCCGATTTAGCAGATCCAAAGTACAACAAGGAATGGGTTTCTGAAATATCGAAATCTTACCCGACTTTGTTGGTAAATAAAGAGACGAACAGAAGAGAACTGTTAAACTTTCTAAAGTCGATTCCTACAAAGTACGCAAATCCGAGGATAGCGGTTGTTGGTGTTCCTAATGTTGGAAAGTCAACGATAATAAATAAAATACTGGGTAAGCATAAAGCGAAAACTGGTGCACAACCCGGTATCACACGTGGTGTTCAGTGGGTTAACGTTGAGGGATTCACAGTTTTGGATTCTCCGGGAATTTTGTTCTCTGAGATATTTTCAAAAGATATTGCAGCAAAGCTTTTGCTTATTGGTTCGCTGCCTCTGGAGAACATCGATGATGAAATTTTTGATCATGCATTCAGCGTTTACGCATTAGCTTCTGGAGTCCAGAAAGATTTGTACCAATTCTTGGAAGAATTTGGACGTTCCCGTGGACTGTTAAAGAAAGGTGGGCAAATTGATTACGAGAGAGCAAAAATCCTCTTCTTTAAAGAAGTTTCAGAAGGAAAGCATGGGAAGTTAACTTATGATACGCAATTTGAAAGATTTTGGGAGGTGTTAAGAGATGGTTGATGTGAGGATCGTTAACTCAGTTCTGGCAGCGGCACAAGGAACTTACGAGTCCGTTCTACAAATGCAGGCGCAATTTGGAAAGCCTCAGGCTGTTAAAGACATCACACCAAAGTACAATATAGTGACCGTGATAGGTTTTATAGGAGATATCGAAGGTAACTTTGTTTATTCGTTCAATGAAGAAACAGCGTTAAAAATAGTCTCAAAAATGATGATGATGGAATATAACACACTTGACGAACTTTCACTAAGCGCTATAGGTGAACTTGGTAACATGACGTCTGGAAGCATCGCGATGAATCTTGAAAAACTTGGATATAAAATTGATATTACACCTCCTACAGTGATAACCGGTAGAGACATGAAAATAACTGCGGAAGGTTTAATAATAAAGCTACCAGTTAGCTTGTTTGTTACTGAAGATGTGGAATTGCACATCGCTATTAGAGGTGGAAAGTAGGTATCTTAGGTGCACTACAAAGGTGGTTGTATGATATACCGATTTTGAATTATTTGAATAGAGTCTGTGTGCACGTCGAAAGTTAATCGAGGTGAATTTTATGGTTGTTGTTACTGGCGTTCGAGGAGATAATTGGTGTTTTCCGCGAAATGTTACCTCTACTTGAAAATGGTGAATTGGTGAAAAGGAACTTTTCGAGAGGCATAGTTGGGGGTAATGAAGTGGTTACGATATACGGTTTTGTTGGTAAGGTCGAGAGTGCCATGATAGCACAAGCCATAATCGACAAGTTTAGGCCAAGCTACATTATACACTGTGGTTCGGCGGGGGCTATCCATCCACAATTGAAGATTGGAGATTTAGTCTGTGGGACGGTTTTTTACGAACATGATTTTCAATCTTACACCACACTTAAGATAGAGAGTTCGTCTAAGCTCTTAGAAAAAATATCGGATGTTTACGATAAGATAAACTTTGGACCAATTGTAAGTGGTGACGTCATAGTAAGTGATAGGGAGACTAAGACTAAGTTGTACGAAAAGTACGGGGCGTTCGCAGTTGATATGGATAGTGCAGCTATAGCGAAGGTGTGCTATCAAAACGGTGTTGAGTTTTGCGCACTGAAGGTTATAGTTGACACAAGTGAAGAGCAAGCTCAGATCGAATATGAGCAGAATTTCAGAAAATTCTCGAGTTTGCCCTCTGCCATTATTTCAGAATTACTCGATAAGCATTTGTTGTGAAACTGGGAAGGAGCAAGTGTGAAGCATGGATAAAACACCTCAAAGCAAGGAAAATTCTTTGAAAAATACAGTGCAAAGTTCTTGGATAGTTGACCAGGATAATTACTTCTCAAGGATCGATAAGTTTTTGAGAAATGCTTTGAAAAATGTTCCGCTCAGTGTAATATACAAACTGATAAGAACAGGGAAAGTATATCTTAACGAAAAGCGTGTTAAAGAACCATCTGCGAAATTAGAAATTGGCGATAGGGTTGAAGTTAGAAATGAAGACCTCTCGAAATACACTCGCGAATATAAAGAAATAAAACCTGCAAAGATTAGCTTGGATATCCTTTTTGAAGATGAAGATATCCTAGTCGTTAACAAACCAGCTGGTATCTCTGTTCATCCGGGGAAAAACATTAATAAACCGTCGCTTATAGAAGGGTTAAAGTACTATGGTTCACAGAAGGGATTTGAACCTTTTCTTGTGCACAGACTCGACAAGGAGACATCAGGTGTTCTGATCGTTGCGAAAAATAGACAAGTCGCAAGGGAACTCAGCGAGAAAATTTCTTCACGCGATGTGGAAAAGAACTACGTTGCTTTAGCTTTCGGTTCCCCAAGAATGGAGAGAATAGACATACCTGTTGACGGTCAGGAAGCAATAACACATATAAAACCCGTTCGGAAATTTAGAACAAAACTTGACGGGAAAGATATAAGTTTGACATTGCTTGACGTGAGCATAGAAACTGGGAGGAAGCATCAAATTCGTAAACACCTAGCAGCAAAAGGATTCCCGATAGTTTGTGACAACGACTACGGTGATTTTAGGCTGAACAGAGCCTTTTCAAAAAAGTACAACTTGAAAAGACATTTTTTGCATTGCAAGTCTATGTCTTTTGATTTCCATGGGAAGCATTACAGGTTTGAAGCTAGTCTGAGCCAGGATTTAAAGCTTGTTTTGAAACTCTTAGAAGCGGAAGGTGATTAATTTTGAAGCTTCCCCTCTTTCCGAGGAACGAGAAATATATCAACATAGTTCTCACCGTTTTCGCACTCTTGGTTTCAGTTCTCGTACTTCTTAGAATACCAAACGATAAGAATAATTTGACTGTTTCCGTTTTTTTCACCGATGATCCTTCGATACTGTTTTACACAGGTCATGAGAAGATTAACGACGATGTGAGACTCGTGATACCTTTGGAAGGGGTCGAAGAAAAACCTGAAGAATTTTACAAAAAGATAGGCGAACGGTATGTTGGAATAATGGAGTTTTATGGAGACCCCAATTTTGTCCGAGCTTTCTACAAGATTACTGGTTACAAGAAAATAGTGAAAGTACATTATGTGAAACCGAAAGAGTTACCAAGATACGATTCGTTCTCGCTTTTCAAACGTCTCTGGCGTGCGGTGGTGGAAAGAAGTATTGAGGTCATAGTCTTACCAAGATCGAAAGTTGTTGACG
The DNA here is from genome assembly GCF_004117075.1 of Fervidobacterium changbaicum. NCBI lineage: Bacteria > Thermotogati > Thermotogota > Thermotogae > Thermotogales > Fervidobacteriaceae > Fervidobacterium > Fervidobacterium changbaicum. Next base: position 589,378 of record NZ_CP026721.1, on the reverse strand, counting down.
AGGCATTAAAATCGTTCAAAGACTTTTTCCAGGTTTCCTCGGAAGTTCCTAGTCCGGATAATACCAGTTGGAATTCGAAAGTCTTCGGAGTGTTGCTTGGAATCTACGTTGGCTTACAAGCACCGTTCAGTATACTTGCTTTTGCCTTTTTCAACAATTACTGGTTGTTTGTTTCCGTTATGAGCATTTTAGGTACATTGGCCGCGTACTTTGCATCCAACAACAAGTTCACGAAGGTTGCTAATATTTTCGTATTAGGACTGCTCACCAACTTTTCACTATATTCGTACGAATATTTGAACGATTTGGAAGTCTATCGGGGGGTTAAAATCTCTTTAGTCACTTTGCCGCTAATCGTTGGTCTTCTCATATTTAGAAACATGTACCAGAAACATAGTATAAAACGATGGCATGTTATAACAGCGGGCGTACTTGGCGCAGTGGCTATAACCTATATGCTTATGCGTAGTGGGAATTACGGATACGTGCTTGATTTCGAAGAAAAAATAAGATTAACTCTTGAAAACATATTTATTATACGACCAAGGTTCAAGGAACTTTTCTTCCTACCGATGTTTTTTATTGCAAACGATGTTGAGAATGAATTCATAAGCGGAGTTTTAACATTTTTCGGTACATTTGGGTTTATATCGATATTCAATTCGTTCTGTCATGTTAAAACGCCCATATACACTGTGTTTTACAGGGAAATTACAACTGTGCTTGTTACTTTGGTCATATATCTGCTTTTCTCTGTAATGAGAAGTCTTTGGCTTGTTTGGACAAACAAGAAATGAAAATAAGAAAAAAGAGCGGCTCTTTTAGCCGCTCTTTTTGGTGGGTGTGGTAGGAATTGAACCTACGACCCCTTCCTCGTGAGGGAAGTGCTCTTCCACTGAGCTACACACCCACTTGTAATTGCTAAGCGCAACATAGATTTTATCATAACTTCGGATTTTTGCAAGTCCCCGGTTGAAATACTCTACTGCTTTCAACAAGGTTTTGTCAGCCTATGTTTGCCAAGGCAATCTTTTCTTCGCTAGTTAGCAGATTATCAACTTCGAGAGTTAGTACCATTTCATTTTCCAATTTGATGACACCTGAGATGAATTTTGCATTTGCCATTCCTGCCACATGTGCTGGAGGTTCATCTATCGTATCTTCGGTAACGGTTAGAACTTCCCTCACATCATCCACTAGGAAGCCAACCTTCTTACCATTTTCAAGCTTAACTACTATAATTTTCGATTTCTCCTTGTTTTCAAAATCCTCCATCAAAAACTTCTTCCTTAGATTGATTATAGGAACAATTTCGCCCATTAAATTTATTATTCCTTCAACGTAATCTGCAATGTTCGGTATTTTCGTAGTCTTTTCGTACTCCTTAACACGTTCAACCTTCATAATGTTGATTGCGAACACTTCTTCACCTAAATAAAAAGTGAGGAACTTGAGTTCCATAAACTCACCCCCAACTCATTTTTCTGGTCGTATATCTATTATACTACATCTTTCAGTGAACACCAACAAAGGATTCTTAAAACTTTATCAACGAAAAAACAATAGATAACAGGAGCAATACTCCTGCGTATAAAAGCCATCTAAAACCTAGCGAATTGCTCTCTTTTGACTTCCTTTCGCTCTGTTTTCTGAAAGCCCTTAGCCCTATTTCGAAAAATATTATGGCTACCAGCAGACTGACAACAAAAGCAATAAAAAGTACATTCGAAATGATGTACGAGATTTTCATTCGACACACCTTTCTCTTTATGGTTTTTCAAAAATGGTTAATATGTGAGGTTTATCTTTGGTTTATTGACATCTATTTGGCTGGCAGTACTTCCGGCCAGTTTCATAGCTTCTCGCCAGGTTGAAAGTAGGTCTTCAAGCAAGACTTTGACATCATCGAGCATTTTCTTATCTTTTTTGATGTTGGCTTCAACAAGTGTTCTGTACATATAGTTGTAAAGTGCTCTCAAGTTCTTGGCTATCTCTCCACCTTTTTCCATATCAAGCGAGAGATTGAGTTCCATAATTATATCCTGCGCCCTGACGATCTTGGCATTTGCGTTGTTGTAGTCTTTTGAGTCTATGAAGTTCTTTGCTTCATCAATTACGCTTATTGCTTTTTGTAAAAGCAACTCGATAAGTTTTGCAGGACTTGCGGTTAAAACCATTTGTTCCATGTAATCCATTCAGGATACCTCCTTCAAAAAACGTATTGAGAATTAGTTTACTTTCCCTATTGCCTCCAATACTTTTGAGAAATACTCTATGTAGTAATCTAAAACAATGGGGATTTTGTTCTCTACAATATCAGAGATTTCAAATGCGTCCCTTTTATCGAGTGCTTCCAAAAGTTCTCTGAGAATATTCGATACTTCTGTTCTTTCCGTTGAAAGAGCTAATTCTGTTTCGTTGAGCTTCGTTATTTGGACCGTTGAGCCCCGGAGGTTTTCGATCGCCGCTAAACCTTCCGAAAGGTCTTTTATCGCTTTCCAACCAGCTTCGCTTCCTGTTATTATGCTACTTGCTACTTGTGGCAGAAGTTCTTTAACATGCTGGATGTAACTTAACGCATCTAGAAGTCTAGCTTTTAAGAGTGCCTTCAGCACTTTTGAAAAATACTCTATATAGAAATCCAAAACAACTGGCATTCTATTCTCTACGATATCAGAAATTTCAAATGCATCTTTTTTACCAAGAGCTTCAAGCATTTCTCTGAGAATATTCGAGACTTCTGTTCTTTCTAATGAGAGTGCCAATTCTGTTTCATTCAGCTTTGTAATTTGAACTGTCGAACTCCTTAGATTTTCGAATACTGATAAATGCTCAGAAAGGTCTTTTATTTCTTTCCAACCAGCCTCGCTTCCTTTTCTTATGTTACTTGCTACTTGTGGCAGAAGTTCTTTAACATGCTGGATGTAACTTAACGCATCTAGAAGTCTAGCTTTTAAGAGTGCCTTCAGCACTTTTGAAAAATACTCTATATAGTAATCCAAAACAATGGGAATTTTGTTTTCTACAATGTTAGAAGCTTCAGAAGCATCATTTTTATCACGTGCTTCCTCCATTTCTCTGCGAATATTTGAAACGTCTGCTCTTTCTGTCGAGAGTAGTAATTCTGTTTCATTCAGCTTTGTAATTTGAACTGTCGAACTCCTTAGATTTTCGATTGATGATAAACCCTCAGAAAGGTCCTCTATTGCTTTCCAACCTTCTTCTCTTCCTTTTCTTATGTTACTTGCTACTTGTGGCAGAAGTTCTTTAACATGCTGGATGTAACCTAACACATCTAGAAGTGTATCTTCCAAAAAAGAAACCGCATCTTGCGTTTCGACTTCTATTAACAATTCTTCATCCAATCTTGCGCTTTTGAGTTCTTCCACATAAGCAACAGGTATTTCTTTACCGTTGATTTTTAGGCTCTTTAGAACTTGACCTTCCGACAAGAGAACTTTCAAAAGTGTACCAAAATTCTCAAAATCCTGTGCGCTGAAAAGTTTCTCTTCACCGTTTACAACAACTCTTACCATCACTTTTCACCTCTTAACTTGAAGTATGCTCTCAGTACTCCAGCTACTGTTTTTGCATCCGTTATCTCCCCATTTATACATTTCTTCACGACCTCTTCCAAATCCTCAATTCGAACTTCAAGAATTTCGTCTTCGTCTGGATTCGAATCTCCGGGAACCAGGTCTTGTGCAAGGTAAAGATGAATGATTTCGTTTGAAAAACCAGGTGTCGTGTAAATATAACCCAAATACGTGTACTTTCTTGCCGTATATCCAGTCTCCTCTGCCAGCTCGCGCTTAGCGCATTCTAATACATCTTCACCTGGTTTGTCAAATTTTCCAGCGGGAATTTCCAAGAGCTTTTGCTTTATCGGATACCGATATTGCTCAACAAGAATAACTTTTCCATCGCTTGTTACAGGAACCACCGCGACCGCACCGGGATGAAGAACATGTTCGCGAATACTCATCGCACCGTTTTCTAAAACTACTTCATCTCTCAGTACTGTAAGCAACATGCCGTTGAAAATCACCTCTGTTGTTATCGTCCTTTCCATAGCTGTCTTTACCTCCCATACTTTATTTGTTTTTATTTAGGAATGTCTCCCAAATCCACAGAAACTAGATTCTTACCATCGGTTGTTATCAATTTTCCAAGCGTTTTCGAAAGTGCAACGGAGAGTATCGACTGCCGGAATTTCGAATGAACACCAATATTTTTTGGTTCATCTCCAGTCAAGTCCCATACTTTAATCAGATTGTCAGTCCCAGCTGTGAAAAGTTTTTGGTCAAAATGTATGACTTTAAATATAGTCGAGTTATGACATCTGAATTCACCAATTTTCTTTAGTTCCTTATCGAGAATATACACCCTGCCATCCCAACCAGCAGTGTATATCCTGACTTTAGATGATGCCAAATTGCCCACGTAGTTACTGTCAATAGACCATAAGGTTTGTTCGGAGATTTTAACCTTCTTCGTTTGACCTTTGTAAATCCTAACAACGAAACCTTCCAGTGTTGTTAAATATATCTCCTCTTCCGACAGAGCAAAAATATCGGTGAAAGAAAGTTTTGGGAATTCGTAAGTTTTCAGCTTTTGAAAGGTCTTCAAATCCCACAAGATGACTTTTCCATCCCACCCACCACTTACAAGTATATCACCAACTACTAATATACTCCACACATAACCACTATGACCTATAAGCATATTGACCAGCTTTCCGGTTTTGAAATCCCATATCTTAATAGTTCTATCGTTCGAAGCAGATATTACATAGTTTTTGTAGCTTGCAACACTCTTCACTGAATCAATGTGGTCATCAAGGACCATCGTTAACTGAAATGTGTTTTGCTTAACATTGTAAGTCCACAATGTCACCTTTCCGTCTTCATGACCGCAAGCAACCACACCATTTGCGTAAATTGTTGAAATTGCACCTAATTGACCTGAAAATCTTCGAACTACATTCCCATTTTCAATTTGAAGAACAACACCGTTTGATAAGCTTGCAAAGAAACTGTGACGAGTTCCCGGTAAATTTGCAAGGTCAACTACAAAGGCTTCGAATTCCAAAGTGTCGTTGCCAATTCTCAATTTCGAACCACCTAAGTACATCTGTGAATCTGCAACCAACCCGCTGTACAGAGGAAATACGTCACTTCTTTGAACGTTCCAAGACTTACCATCAAACAAAGCATATGTCCCATCAAAATAGAAGACAAAAATATGATTGCCAGTTTTGGCGATCTTTACAACAGCGCTGGGATAAAACTTTATCAATTTCGCTTGGTAATTCTTTTTGTCAAGCACGTAAACATTACCGATATTGGTGCCAAAGTAAAGGATTTCTCCATCAACGTATATTGACGTGGCCCATTCTTCTGGAATTTTCGAAATCGTCTTCAGTGTCCATTTGTCATTGATGTTTTCCAAAGTTAAGATCTTTCCACGGCTGCCAAGGTAGATTACGTTCTTTCCTGAAAGGTCAGGGACACAACTTATAATCGCATCTTCGTTGCTAAAGGAGCCTTCGACTTTGCCATTTCTTAATACAAGCAATTTCCCAAGCGCATCTCCAACGATAACTGATTCATTCAGTGCGAGGATACATCTCAAACTACCGTCATTCTTGTAGTTCCACCTCATCAAACCGCTGAATACGTTGTAGCTTTCAATAGTTCCATCTTCTCTACCAGCAACAAGTGTATCTTTGTTTGCGTGAATTTTCGCAGATGACAAAAAATGCTTGGGAGCTTTTTTTATATATTTTCCGTCAGTTGAGTACTTGAGTATTTCTCCTTCCCTGTTCGAAGCAAATATCATGTTGTCAGTTATCTGCAATGCTGTGATCTCCGAAACAGAAACGTCCAAATCTTTCACTACTTTTAGAATGTTTTTCTCGCCGCTGAGAACTATAACTTTACCTCCAACTGATACGTACAAAAATTTCCCATCATCAACTATCGATTGAACAGCGGATTGAAAAGATAAAACCTTCTCAGCTCTTATTGTGTTCTTTTCTATACGAAATCTGTACATTGAACCATCAGAAAACCCAGAATACAAAACATTTTTAAACGCGTGAAGTGATAGCACCTGTGAACCAAATTCGAAGGACTGCTTGAGATTGAAGTCTTCGAGTGAAGAAAAAGCGATTCTTCCGTTCTCATCACCTGAGATGAGGTAGTTACCGAAGACGACAATTTTTCTAATCCATCCGTCGTGGATTTTAAGAGATTTGAACAATTTGAAATCCTTCCAGATGATTATTGTATTGTCAGAACCAGCCGAGATAAGCATGGTGTTATGAAAATTGAGAGAAAAGACCGAGCCAGCGTGCCCTTTCAGAGTGTGGAGTAGCTTCATCGTATGTTTATCGTAAATCTTGATCGTGTTATCAGGCTTATAGCCTCCTACAGCAACGTATTTGTCGTTAACGGTAACGCACCTTGCCCAACTACCGTGAGTTGTGATACTCTGTAGTGGCAGGAGCTCTTTGTTCCACACTTTTAGTGTTCCATCTGCACCAACTGAATAAAGCTTGTCGTTATCGATTTTCAAATCCCAAACCGCAGAGTTGTGACCGTAAAGAGTAAAGTCTAATGTAAAAACTACATTCTGGAACATTTCAAAGAATAAGACACTGAATAATCCGATATAGAAGAGAATAGCTTTCAAACTTTCACTTCCTTTGTGACTAATATATGAGTCGCCACGCAACGTTGAAATGTGATTTGCGCAAACTATTCTTTATCACTATTATACTCCCATCTATGGCGAAAACTTATCTATTTTGTATGTTTGAACTTTGGAAAAACCGTGGTTTAATATTATTAAAAGTGCGCAAACAATAACTTGATGCGAGGTTGCGGAGAATATGAAAAGCACGGAAAAGAAGGAAAATCGAAGAACATGGTCAAAGGTGAGTCCGGCGTTTTATGTTATAATCATTCTTTCAGTTATTCTGAGTGCTTTTGTTTACAACAAGTACGTGTGGCTACTCGATATCTTATCAGGTTGGGTGATTTTCGACTACTTGGCCCTGAAATTCCATTCCAAAGCGCTGAAGACCGACGTTGCTGGGAGAACGCGTGTGTTTATCAATGAACGATTTGACATAGTGATAACAATCTCTTCTGAAAGTAAAAAGGCACTGACCATAGAGGTTGTTCCACCGGCGGTTGTTAAGAAAGCTCCGACACGTTTAGTTATCAATCCCGGAGAGTCTGTTTCTCTCCCATTCGATACGTTTTTTGGAACACGTGGAACGAAAGACTTAGGGTATTACACGATAAAAATTGAAAGTTTCACAGGTTTGTTCCAAATTCTAATCACAGAACCGACACCTTTCAAAGTTAAGGTCTTTCCAAGACTTGAACACGCTGAAGCTGAGGTGGAAAGGATTTTGGAAATGCTCCCTGTTGTGAAGAGCAAACACAAGCTTGTTGAGGATATATCATATATCAGAAATGTGCGAGAGTACGAACGTGAGCCACTAAATAGGATCCACTGGAAGCAAAGTGCTAAGATGGGAGAATTGATGGTTAAAGAGTACGAATACGTAGGAACAACAAGGAATTACATTCTTCTTGATTTAAACCTCCCTGCTGGCATATATTCAAAAGCGGCTTGGGAGTTCATACACAAAAAGTACCAAGAAGAAGCAATAAAAGCGACTGCAGGACTACTTAAGTACTTCTCTGACAGGCACGAAAAAACAAATTTGCTGATATCTCATGCAAAGGGGACGTACGACCTTTCATTTGCAGATTACGTACTTTACTTCGATTACTTGGCGGAAGTCGAAGGAACACTCGAAAATGAACAGTACACTTCTGAACTCTTAGAGCACATCATAGATGTTGTTCAACCAACGGATACGGTCTTGTTAATAGGTATGTTCTTAACAAAGTCTGAGGTTGACCGCCTGCTGAGATTAAGGACAAGGTGCGGAAGAGTTATCGTTTTGATTATGCCATATGGATACAGAGAGGCAACGAGTAAGAAGTTCAAGTCGTATTTTGACGTTCCGATTGAAATAAGGGAATTGTACCAGTACGCGAAGGTCTTGCGGGAAGAAAATGTTATCGTTCAAGTGTGGCATGAAAATACGAGCTTTATGGAAGGCTTGTTGAAACTCACGGACAGTGCACAGATTTAGTTCAGAACTTAACTGAGGTGAAATGATGGGAAAGTACAAGAAGATGAATGAAACACTAAGAAATATATTAATTTTGGCCTCGATAGTCTTTTCGTTAACTATGCCAAGTGCTGAACTGTTTAGGGACTTGCATTTTTGGGTCCTCACCATGTTGCTTGCTATTTACGCTCTATTGAAATCTAAAATAATCTCTCGAATTTTTCTTGCTCTTTCAGCACTGTACGCACTTTCTTTTTTTAAAACAGATTCCATAAAATATCTATTCGTGATAGTTCTTTTGGCTTTAAGCATTAAAGAGCGGATTCAAAACAGATGGTTAACAACAGCACTTTATTTTTCAGCGCTGGCATTTTTTAACCATTATCTGTCTTTCATCTTCGTCATTTCCTTCGTGCTACTTAATTTTGCAGACCTTCCGCAATTCAAGAACATTTTCGAGGACAAATTGCGTGCGAAAAAGGTGAGTCTCATTATAGTTATATTCGCTGTATTCCTTTTACTACCACTCCCTGATGTGAGATTTGACATAGTCAAGGTAGTGCAATCAAGAGAAAGTGCTGTATCTGAGAATTCTGTCCAGCAAAAAGAAGAGTACACCATAAGAGTTCCAGTTAACGGTAGTAAGAATCTTTCCAATCAAGCATCTGAAACTGTTGAGAGCAACAACTCCAGTTTCGTTGAGAAAATAGAAAATTTAACAAGAGAGAGATTATTCAAGTTGTTAGAAACTTTGTCGATGGTAGCTATAACGATAGGTTTGCTCTATGTTTTAACTATCACAATGAAGGCTCCGAAAGACCAAAGAGGGTCGATAATTTCCAGTTTTTGGGTTACTGTGGTTGTTTTGCTCTTTTTCATGTTTGTGCTTGCCCCCACGATTTTTGATATCATCGGCAATCTAAAGTCACAAGGCACATTGAAATCTGAATCTATGGCTGGTAATTCGTCTTACCAGCAAGGGTATGCAACGAGTGTAGTTATTCCAGAAGAGGCAAGAACATCAGCAACCGCACCTAAAACCAATTTTGATGACGCTCTTTTCATTTTCCAGATTTTGGCAACTGTTTCAGGTCTTTTTGCCGTATTACTTCTTGGAAAGCTGTACTACGATTTCCTAATTCAAAAAACTACCGAGGAAGAGCAAACCGAGAACACGCTTGTAAATCAACCAATAGTCTATCAAACCCATCTTTCGTACGACGAAATTCTCACTCTTTCTGGGGCCGAGTTTGTGCACCATGCGTACCATTTTGTTAGGCAAAATCTCTTCAAAGGTCTCGACCATTTAACGCCTTATGAACTTTTGGATAAGTTTGATATTCCAGAACTCAGGGATTTAACTGTCAAGTACGTCGATGTGGAGTATGCGTTTAAGATAGAAGTAACGCAAAAAGATATAGAGAACATAAAGTCGGACTTCATCAAGCTTGTTGAACACGCAGATAAGTTGTTTCAACGAATACTTTCAAAGCAAGACAAATGATTTATTTTTCCACAACAACCGGTACTTTTTCAAGAATGTCGTTTAGAATGTCTTCTTTTGACTCTCTTAGAATCTTCGATTCCGTGTTTTGAATAATTCTATGAATCAAAACATATGGGGCTACTTTCTTCACATCATCTGGAAGCACGAAGTCCCTTCCGTTGATATACGCCCACGCCATGCTGACATGCATTAATGCAAGGCTTCCTCTCGGACTCGAACCATACTTAAGCGATTCATGACGCCTTGTTGCATCGACGATATTTACGATGTATTCCTTGACTTCTTGACTTATCTTGACTTCTCTAACTCTAAGTTTCTCGTTCGAAAATTCTTCTGATGTTCCAACCGCTTTCAATTCATCAATGGGATGCCTCACTTTTTGAGATTCAAGGATTTCCATCTCGCTTTCTTTGTCAGGATACCCAAGACTTATTCTTATTGTAAATCTATCTAGCTGGGCTTCCGGAAGCGGAAAAGTTCCTTCGTATTCTATTGGATTTTGTGTCGCTATTACGAAGAAGTTGTTTGACAATTTATGTGTTACACCATCCACCGTGACCTGCCTTTCCGCCATAGCCTCTAATAGTGCCGATTGCGTTCTTGGTGTAGCACGGTTGATTTCATCAGCTAAAAGAATATCGGTAAATACAGGGCCTTCTCTAAAAACAAACGTTTCCGTCTTCCTGTCGTAAATTGACAAACCTGTCAAATCTGTGGGAAGTAAATCTGGTGTGAATTGTACGCGCTTAAAGTTAAGGCCAAGAGATATTGCAAGTGACCGGGCAAGTATGGTTTTACCAACACCGGGAACGTCTTCCAACAGAACGTGACCGCCCGCATACATGGCAGCGAGCACGATTTTTATCTGCTCACTTTTGCCCTTGATAACTTTCTCAACGTTTTCGATAACTCTTTCGTGCAACTTCTTTTGAGTTTTCTCCATTATTTTCTTCCCCTATCCCTGATGAAGTTTTCTATAGACCTATCCCAAGTGCGCTCTCCTTCTTTGGTGAAAAAGCAACCCGGGATTTCTCCGAGGCTTCTGTGGTATGCTACACATTCGCAGCACTTTCCTCGTTTATTACACGAAAGGTACGTGCAGGTACAATTTTTGAGGTTCTTTTCCAAAGATGGACATCCTGCTGGCATCGAAATTCCCCCCGTTTGCTGTTTTTCCAATTTATTTACCAAGTCTACAATAAATTATAACTCACACCACTCAGAAATTCCAGACCTTCTTGATGTTCAAATCTTTATCAAGTAGGATTAGCTTTGCGGGGTGTCCTTTTTTTATCCTGCCACCGTTCAAATTCAGGTCTTTGCAGGCGTTGTATGAACTGACCATGGCTAATTCTTTTAGCGAACAATCCGTGAACTTCACAAAGTTCTTTATAGCCTGAGAAAATCTCAAAGTGCTTCCAGCCAACGTTCCGTCGTGGAGTTTAGCTATACCGTTCTCAACTCTTACATGCAGGTCTCCAAGCATGTAACTGCCATCTTTTAGTCCGGCTGCACTTATGCTATCTGTTACAAGTATTATTCGCTGTGCACCTTTGATTTTGTAAACCAATCTCACAAAATCTGGTGAACAATGAATGCCGTCTGCTATAATCTCTAGTGTGAAATCCAACAACAATCCTGCACCTGTCACACCGAGTTCTCTGTGATGTAGCGGGCTGAGTGCATTTGGAAAGTGTGTGATCCTTTTGAAACCATTCTCAAACGCCGATTTGACCTGCTCAAAAGTCGCATCGGAATGCCCCAACGATATTCTGATGCCTTTCACTTCACAGCTTCTGGCAAATTCCATAAAGGTGTCGTATTCCGGAGCAACGGTTATCATTCCAATGTAGGATAAAGGAAGATATCTTTCAAGTTCATGAACATCCCTTGGTGGCGGTTGAATATACGCTTCGTTGTGTGCGCCTTTTCTTTTACTGGCTATGAACGGGCCTTCTATGTGCAGTTTCAAGTCCGAAGGAAGGTTAATTTCACTCAATTTGGTTAAAGGGCATGTAACTGTTGTTGGTTGAAAATACCAAACTCCTTCCAGAGCTTCGAATTCTTTGAACTTTTTGAAATCTTCTTGTGAAGCCGTCATCGTGTCGATACCTTTTATCCCATGTATATGTGGATCAACAAACGCTGGCATGAGGATATTATCATAAGTTGATTTATTTGATTTCTTAACGTCTAAAATTACGTCTTCAAACTCCACACTGCCTACGTATTCACCGTCCAACGGATCTACTATCAGCACGTTTTCAATTATCATATGTTCACTCCTTTTCATCGAATTTTTGATTTATTCATAAGTCTTCAAGTGAGACAAACTTTGTGAGTCCGTGAGGTTTGTCAGGGTTCAGACCTTTGTGTATGGCCCGTTTGTATCCTAGAATTTGGCTGTATAAATTTAGAACCTGTACTTCAAAAAGCGATTCGTCCGTGCATGAGGTTATAATTTCAGCACTCGCCCCACGGTTGATGATGTCATTAGCTAAATCTTCTTCAAGTGGACTTGGATTTCGGAATTCGGAGAAAATCACAACGTGGGATTTTTCGGAAAGTAGTGCGATCGGACCGTGACGATACTCGAGTGTTTCGTGAAATTCGGTGTGATCAAGCGATAGCTCTTGGACCTTCAAAGCACTCTCTCTGGCCATATAGTAACGTTCTCGATAACCCAAGAACACAAAATGGCTCTTGTTAGAAACTATCTGCTCGGAGGTCTTTTCATCGAATTTCTTAAGATATTCTTCAGGGTTGACGTCAATTTGCTTAATAGCGTTCAAAAAGAGCCTAAGTATTGCCGAAAAACTTGCGGTCATGATTACGGATTCTTCATGAGCGAAATCCAGTTCGTACGTTGAGTCACAAGCAGCAGCTAACGGCGTGTTCTTATCGCATGTGACTCCAAGCGTTCGAATCCTTCCCTTCAGCATTTTAGCAACCTTTACTGTCTCGGTTGTAAAACCTGTTCGGGAAATCAAAATGGCATGGTCAAAATTACTAACTAACTCTTCGACCATTTCTTTGATCAATACCTCACCGGCTGTTATGGCTTTTGCAGTGAAACCGTACCTGGTCATAACTTCCGATACTATTAGTCCGGCGTTATACGAACTACCACAGCCTATGAATATGTATCTTTTTCCACTTTCAAACTGTGGGGGTGTTAACTCATCGACGATTTCAAAGAGCTTGCCTACTTTCGTTATTTCATCGTAAGTCTTGAAACTCGACATGCTTAAATCCCTCCGAAGTTTCAAATTTAAACTGGAAGTGCTAACTTACCAAGAACCGAAGGTTTGATAGCTCCGGTGACCGTACTATAGTGTGCAAGTCCCCTCAAGAAGAGTTCGCCAAGTAGTGCAATAGCGATTGCTTCTCTAAAGTTGATCAGCGTTTCATCTGGAACGATGATTTCGAAACCTAAGTCTCTTAAATCATTTGTTAGCGTCCTATTGTAAGCACCTCCTCCAACAACAACCAATCTTTTTACTTGAAGTGCATGTAATCTAATGTTTTTTTCGATGCTTTGTGCGGTAAACCTTACAAGTGTTCTTAGTAAGTCCAAGTAATCAATTTTCCCTGCTTTGGCAAGTGCGTTATTTAAGAATTCGTCGTTGTAAACTTCACGACCCGTTGTTTTCGGGGGCTTCTTTTCCGCGTAAACTCTGTCTTGTTCCATAAAGATTTTGAGTAAATTCTCGTCAAGGTTACCTTGACCTGATATTTCACCGTTCACATCGTACTTCACATTAAAATATTTTTGACAGACCAAGTCCACCAGACAATTCCCCGGTCCGGTATCGAAAGCTATTAGGTTTCCATCACTGTTAAGCGTTGTTATGTTAGAAATCCCACCAACGTTGAGGACCGCAGTCTGTTCGTCTCTTATTAAAAACAAAGAATCGAAATAAGCGCTTATGGGCGCACCTTGGCCACCAAGTGCCACGTCTTTCTTTCTAAAATCAAATACCACAGGTTTACCCAGCTCTACGGCAAGCACGTCGGCTTCGCCTAACTGAAGAGTCGCACCTTCCGAAGGTAAGTGGTACACAGTCTGACCGTGGTATGCGATAAAATCAAAGTTCAAATTTAAGTCTTTCACCATACGTGCATGAAGTCTAGCCAACTCAAAATTGATGCGGGTAACGTACTCAACATCCGCCAATCTTTTGTCGTATGATTCCAAAATTCTCTTTTGAAATTCTTTTTCGTACGAAACGGTGACCGCCTTCTTGATTTGAAACGTTAAGTTATTATCCTCGTACTTAAAAGTAACGTTGGCGATATCCAGTCCATCAGCAGATGTTCCGGACATCAGACCCAAAATTGTGTGTTCTGGTTTTTCTAAATCTTGCAAGAATTTACTCCAATCCCACAATTTGACCAATTTTTCCAACCATTCACCCCCAGCAATCTCACAACAAATTTGCAAAGATAACGTTATGTACAAGCATCCTTATTCTTTGTATACGCTGGTCCCAGCGATCGTAAAAACATTTGTTTGTTAACAAGATTACATGAAGACCTTCTGGAGTTATCCAGAGGCTGGTACCTGTGAAGCCAGTATGCCCAAACATTCGCTCGTTGCCAAAATCCCCTGAGCTTCCTCCTTTAACTGGGGCCATCCATCCCAAGTGTCTTTTGGTATTCGGATCGGATGGATCTTGGACAAGTGTTTCAGTGAAAAGTTTTAAAACGTTTTTTGTAACATACTCACCTTTGAGGAGTCGAAGAACGTATGTGTGTATGTCCCTTGCGGTTGAAAATAAACCAGCATTTCCACTAACACCGCCTATGTAATAAGCCAACTCATCGTCGGGTTCGCCCCTTAACCTTTTTCCGTCTCTCACACTTGTGGGGGCACATCTCTCTACTTCCCGAGGTCTGAACAAAGTATTCGGTAGGTTGAGCAAACTTAGTACATAGGTATCAAAACTTTGACTGGTTATCTGTTCAACGATGGCCATCAATGTAATAAAGTTCAAGCATGAGTACTGCATCTTACCGCGACAAGTTGGCTGTATGCGTATCACTTCATTCTTTAATTGCTCTCCTCTTAATATTCTCCACAGGTCACTGTAAGGCTGAATACCTGAAGTGTGCGTTAGTAATTCAAATATCGTGACCTTTTCCTTTTCCTCAGGCACATCGAGAAAAAGTCCCACACTATCGCTTAATGTAAGGCGACCTTCTTCGAGAAGTTTCATGACAGCGGTCGTCGTTGCTATGACTTTTGTAATGCTTGCCAAATCGTACAAGGTTGAAAGTTCCACTGGAGTTTCTTCATCTAACGTGCCGTAAGCCTTTTCGTAAATGACACCGTTAAGATCTCCTACTAACAGAACTGCACCTGGAAACACTTTCTCGTCAATACCTGAGTATATAATCTCGTCAACCCTCTTCCAAAAATTCGTTTTACTCATTTCTAACACTCCTTCTGACTATAACTGTTTTCAAGTTCTATCCTTGTGGAAAATGACAAGCCACTTTGTGTTCGACTCCTGTTAGTTGAGGTTTTTCTTTTTTGCATACGTCTTGAGCGTATGGACAACGTGGATGGAACGGACAACCGGAAGGTGGATTTATTGGACTTGGTGGCTCTCCCTCGAGTGTCAATTTATGAAATTTCCGAGCTTTTGGATTCCAGTCTGGAATAGCTTGCATCAAAGAGATGGTGTAGGGATGAAGAGGTCTTGAAAATACTTCGTCTGAGTTTCCCTCTTCAACCACATTCCCAAGGTACATAATGTAAATCCGATCACTCAAATATCTTACAACGTCTAAGTTATGTGAGATGAACAGGTAGCTCATATGATACTCGGACCTCAGGCTGGCAAGTAAATTGATTATCTGGTTTTGAACCGATACATCCAGCGCGGAGGTCGGTTCATCGCAAACTATAAGTCTTGGTTTTAAAGCAATAGCACGTGCGATGGCTATTCTCTGTCTTTGACCGCCTGAGAATTCGTGAGGATATCGACTCAACATATCCGGGTTTAAACCTACTTTTTGCATAAGTTCTTTTACGTACTCTTGCTCTTCTTTCCTGTTTTCAAAAATGCGATGTGCTCGCAGTGGTTCTGCGATGACTTCATATATGCTCATTCTCGGATCAAGTGAATCAAACGGATTTTGGTATATCATCTGAATGTCTCTTCTGAAAGCGGAACTCACATCTCCAAGTTTGCGTGTAACATCATATTCTTTTTCGTCTTTGAAGAACAGAATCTTCCCCTCAGTAGGTTCATGGATTTTAACGATCAGCTTTGCTAAAGTTGTCTTACCACACCCTGATTCACCCACAACTCCAATCACTTTATCTTTTTGAATTGACAGAGAAACATTTTCAAGAGCTTTTACCCAACCCTTTATTTGTAAAAAAACGCCCGCTCTTATTGGGAAATACTTCTTGAGATTCACCAAATCAATTATTTTGTTTTGAGGACTATCAAAATTCATTTGTTTTCACCTCGCGAAGCTCTGCAAGCTTTAAGCTCTGTTTTCTTCAGCATAAAGATGACAATTAACAACATGAGAACCCAGCTCGAAAGTACCAGGTTCTTGTTTTCTGCAAATATCCATTGCATATTTGCATCTTGGGTGGAATGGACAACCTTCGGGTATCTGCGTTGAAGACGGAACAAATCCGGGGATGTAAGGTAATTCCCTACCTCTTATGGCAGATTTGATTTTTGACTCAAGCAACCCTTTTGTGTAAGGATGTAACGGAGATTCAAATATGTCGTAGACGCTTCCTCGCTCCACAACCCTACCAGCATACATGACAATCACTCGGTCTGCGATCTCCGCAACAATTCCAAGGTCGTGCGTAATAAATATCGTGGACATTTTCATCTCTTGTTTCAATTCGTTCATCAGTTTTAGTACCTGCGCCTGTATGGTTACATCTAAAGCTGTGGTTGGCTCGTCTGCAATTAGGATCTCCGGGTTTGTTATAAGCGCCAAGGCTATCATTATTCTTTGAAGCATTCCTCCGCTCATTTGATGAGGATATTCATTGTAACGACGTTCTGCATCAGGGATATGTACCCTCCTCAGCATTGAAATAATAAGCTCTTTTGAGTCCTTCTTCTTTATACCAAGATGTTTTTCGACTACTTCAGCGATTTGATATCCAATCGTGTAAAGAGGATCGAAAGACGACATAGGTTCTTGGAAAACCATTGTTATATTTTTACCCCGTATACTGCTGATTAACATCGTCTCGGTGATTGGTTTAGATCTAAATTTGATTTCTCCGGAAATTATCGCAGGCGGAGATTTTAGTAAACCCATTATCGCCTGAGCGGTAACGCTTTTCCCACAACCAGATTCTCCAACTAGGGCCAGCGTTTCTTGCTTTTTGAGCGTGAAAGATATTCCATTGACCGCTCTCACAATACCCTCAGGGGTTCGAAAATGAACTTTTAAGTTTTCAACTTCAAGCACATTTTCCAGCATTTCCGCTTTTTGGTTGATAGTCTCCATGCTGAACACCTCTTACACCTTTTCGACGGTTCTGTAGGGATCAATAGCATCCCTTAAACCGTCACCCATGAAGTTGAATGCGAGTACGGAAATCATTATGAAAGCTCCTGGAATGATTAACCAGGGGTGAATCGCTATTTCTGACAGTGATTGTGCATCCTTTAAAAGAAGACCCCAGCTCGTCATTGGTTCTTTAATTCCAAGCCCGAGGAAGCTTATGGTACTTTCACCAAGTATCATTCCTGGAATTGACAGGGTTGCGACAACTATCAAATAACTGGATAAGTTAGGTATTATGTGCTTTGTTATAATCTTAAAGTCTTTAACACCGCATACCTTTGCAGCTACTACGAACTCCTTTTCTTTTAAACTAAGTGTCATCCCGCGAACTACTCTCGCGACACCCATCCATCCTATAAACGACAAAACGATTATTATTCCGAAATAAACCCATGTACTAGGCCAATTTGGTGGCAATATAACAGAAAGTGCGAGCCACAGTGGAATTCGTGGGAAGGACCGTAATACCTCAATTATCCTTTGTATGATAATATCGACCCATCCGCCGTAGTACCCAGAAATTGCACCAATTATTGCACCGATAACCAAACTGATAAAAGTTCCAAGTAAACACGCAGTGAGAGAAACCTTCGAACCTATAAGTGTGCGGGAAAAAAGGTCACGTCCGAATCTGTCTGCGCCAAAGAGAAGGAGCATCGCTTCCTGGGGATCTGCTTCCAAACCAAAGAGATGTATGTTGCTTTTTATACCAAAAAAGCTGTATTCTTCCCCTCTTACAAAGAGTTTAATCCTATACATCTGAGTCTTGTCTTCCTCAAATTTCAGGAGGAACGTCACAGGATCGCGTTCTTTTTTTACTCCATAAACGAATGGACCTACAAACTTGCCTTCGTGATAAAAATGTATCTTTGAGGGAGGAGCGTAGGAAAATTTCGAGTGTGTTGTTTGGTAGCTATATGGTGCTATGAAATCGCTGAATATCATTACCACATAAAGTATCACCACCACCCAAAAACCAAAGACGCCAAGTCTATGTTTTTTAAATTGTCTTATGATCCTCTTCGAAATCATTACTTCCACCCCTTACGCTATCCTTATTCTTGGATCCAGGAGCGCCAAAGCTATATCAGCCAACAAATTGCCTATCTGTGTTATGAACGCTATAAACATCAGAAACGACATAACCAAGTATTGGTCGTGATTCAAAAGCGCGTTGTAAAAAAATGGACCTATTGTTGGAAGGTTTAAGACGATTGAGGCTATGATAGTGCCACTAAAAACATTTGGCAGCTCCATACCCGCAATACTTACCAATGGATTAAGTGCGTTCTTAACTGCGTGTCTTTTTATCACAGCTTCGTCCAAACCTCTTGCCCTTAGTGCTGTTATGAAAGGTGAACCGATGGTGTCCAGCAAGTTCGCTCTCATGATGCGGTATAACCCACCTACACCACTCACACCTATCACTATCAGCGGTATCCAAAGATGCTTTAACAAGTCTATAAATTTGGCAAGCGACCAGGGTGCTCCGATAAATTCAGGAGAAAATAGGCCCCCTATGTACGTATATCCTGCATTTAAAGCGAAGTACATCAAAATCAAGGCTAAAAAGAATTCCGGTATTGATATACCTATGAAGGCTATGACAGCGAATGTGTAATCCCAGAAGCTGTAAGGACGAAATGCTGAAAAGATACCAAGGGGTATAGCGATAAGCCATTGAAGAAGAATGGTCATTAGCGATATTCCTACAGTCCAACCCATTCTCTCCCAAATTAACTCAAAGACAGGTCGCTGATAGGAAAAACTATAACCAAAATCGAGCTTTGTAACGATGTTCCTGACCCACAAAAAGTACCTGTAATACGCTGGTTTATCAAGCCCGAGTTCACGCTTTAAAGCTTCGATCTGTTCAGGTGAAATTCTTGGGTTATCGAGATACTGTGAAAGGAAATCTCCAGGTTGGAGCTCGGTGATCGTGAAACATATTATCGACACTATAACCATCATTGGTATCATTATCAATATCCTTCGTACGATAAAGCTAACCAGGTTCTCCATCTTGTTCCCCCCGTGTGGAATTTTAAAAAGCGAGGGGAGCAAAGCTCCCACTCGCTTGTGATGATTTTTGTCAAGGAGTAATCATTTTCTGAAGGTTGTCCAGACAGTGAAAGTAGGTAGTCCTTCGGGTGACTGAACAACGTTTCCAAGAGATTTATGAGCACCAAAGAAGTTCATCTGTCTCGCGACGAATATGACCGGCAAGTATTTGTAGTATAATTCCTGCCATTCATCGTAGAGCGCCTTTCGCTTCTTCGGATTCATTTCTATCTGGGCTTTTTCAAAGATTTCCCAAATCCGCTTCTCCCAATCAAACATCTCCGAGAAAACAGGTGATGGAGGATTTGTGTTTCTGTTCATTGTAGAATAGTGCCAGTAGTACAGTTGCTGGCCAGGTTGCCATATAGCCTTTCTTAACTGCGGATCTGGTTGATTTCCGAAAGCCCTGATACCGCATTCAAAGTTACCAGCTCCAAACATCTGCCCAACGACCGAGGAATCAAGTATCTGGAGATTTGTTTTCACACCTATTTTCTTCAGTTCTTCGCTAAATATGTACGCGATTTGTTGATAATCCTTTGGTTGATTCTGCACCAAAATTGTGAATTCGAAAGTTGTGCCATCTGGAAAGTCTCTAAGGCCATCTTTGTTCTTGTCGACAAGTCCAAGTGAGTCAAGAATGCTGGCTGCTTTTTTCAAATCAAACGGTCTCATGAGCTGTTCCACTTTTGGGTTGTAGAACGCCTTGTTAGTTGGCAGCATGAGACCACCGCCTGGAATAGCAAGCCCGTTGTAAACTTCCTCAATTATTCTGTTCCTGTTCAGAGCATATTCCATAGCCTCTCTGAATTCAAGCTTCCTAAATATCTCTCTCAGTTTGGGGTTTGCTGTGTCAAAATTGAACGAGATATGTACAGGGCTTGGTGTAGAACCGACTGGTTTAGAAGCGAATGTCACATAAGGAGCATTCCCTGCAACCTCAATTTGCTTGAGTCTTGGGTAGTCTGCGGCAGATATGGCCATGTAGTCAATTTCGCCGGCTATAAACTTAGCAAGCCTAATTTCTGGGTCTTTAATGATTAAGTACTCGAGCTTGTCGAAGTACGGTAGCTGGTTACCATATGGATCCTTCTTCCAGAAATACGGATTCCTTTCCAAAACAATTTTTTGGTCCACAATTACCTGCGACAACTTGTAAGGACCGTTTACAACGATTTCAGACGGCGAAACGTTAGTTAGCCAGAGTTTGTTCACAGAAGCTAAATCGTTCTTATCAATCAGAGGTTCGAGTTTATGCTTTGGATAGATGTAAACAGCTGTCAAAACTGTTAAAAACGCACCGTATGGTGATGGGAGTTCAGCTCTGACAACCTTGTTGTTTATCTTTGTCCATGTGATTGGCTTGTTTACACCTTTTTCGTCGGGGATCGTAAATCTGTCAACTGAGTTACCACGCGCATATTTGTTCATCACAAAATACTGCATGGTGAATATGACATCGTCTGCTGTGATTGGTTTTCCGTCAGACCATAACGCATCCCTTAAGTAGAACCAAACCTGCTTACCATCACTGGAGACTGTCCAAGACTTGGCAAGCCCGGGTCTAATCTCGTTTGTTATTGGGTGGTACTCGACAAGTGGCGACATAAGAGGTCCCATTATAACAGTGTACGCTGAGCTATCCAGCGAACCATACAGAAGGAAGGACTCTGGTGTTGAAGCTAAAGCCAATCTAAGTGTTCCTCCGGTCTTTGGTTGTGAGGAACTGCATAGCATCTTGTCTTCGGTGAAGAATTCTGTGGCAAGTAATACAACCGATAGAACTACCAAAAACCATACAAGCAACTTTCTCATACTCTACTCACCCCCTTGGAAGTGTCCACCAAAATTATAGAACTTTGTTTGTTTTTTGCAAAATCAGAAAAAATGAGAAAGCTGTAGAATAGATCACTTAAGGAATATTATTCGCCAATATTTGCTGTAATATCATAAAAACAACATATTGTACATATGCTTCTTTGTTATATCATTTATATAGCTTCTTAAATAAGTCCTTTCGAATGGGTGATGTCATGAAGAAAAGAGTTTTAAACGGTATCGATGTATTAGACATTGAAAAACTCAAAGCATCCAATATAGCGCTCGTAATTAACTACTCATCAGTAAATCAAAAAGGGGAACATTTGCTTGACATACTGATGCGCTCTGCAATAAAAGTTGTTAGAATTTTTACTCCAGAGCACGGATTGTTCTTAAATGCTGATGGGCAAAAGATAGAGGATTTCATACATCCTCGCTACAGGATCCCGGTCACAAGTATTTACGGTTCCAGGTTCACCTTGGACTGTGATTTGTTACACGATGTAGATGTGGTTATTTACGACATTCAAGACGTAGGTTTACGATACTACACTTTCATCTATGCGCTGGCTGAGGTTGTTAAGGAGTGTGCAAAGTGTAGAAAGAAATTAGTAGTGCTCGATAGATTTAATCCGCTTGGCAGGAGGTTTTTCGGTCCAAGGATTCCACAAACACTTAATTCTATTGTAGGCGCTTATGAGCTGCCAGTTAGATATGGTCTTTCAACAGGTGAATTGGCACTGTACTATAAAAAGTTCTTTGGACTTGACGTGGAAATCGATATTATCAAATGTGTCGGCTGGAGCGGAGAAGACTTTTCAAAAATTGATACTTTTTGGAATGTTCCGTCCCCAAACTTACCAACTTTTTCTTCACTTATTTGTTATGCTGGGTTGTGTCTTTTTGAGGCTACCAACCTCAGTGTTGGTAGGGGTACAACTAAACCTTTTGAATTCATCGGTGCTCCTTGGTTGGACGAAGATGAAATGTACACTTATCTTAAGGGTAAGTTTCCGAATATGCTCTTTAGAAAAAGGCAATTCATTCCGCAGTTCCGAGAGTATGCGTATCAAGTTTGTAACGGTTTGGAATTTGTTCCCAGTCCGGAAGATAATTTTTTCGAAGTAGCAGTTGCTATTCTTGAATACTTGCAAGGCTACGAAGAATTTGAGGTGAACAATAAGAGGATAGACATGCTTGCTGGTGTCGAGAATTTTATGGAAAGCAAGGATCAGTTACTGAATTTTAATTTGAATGACTATTTTGAATTCATATCTGATGTGCTCCTCTACAAAAACGAAGATTAGTATGAGGAAAAGAACAAATTAATCTCGCGAGTAGTGGGTGGAAAACTATGTTGGAAGCAGACGCAGGCAAGGTTTTTATGATAGGAATATACGGAAAAGAGCTAACCAAAGAAATAGAAAAGGTCCTGAATGAAATTAGACCTGGATTTGTTATTCTTTTTTCAAGAAATATCTCAACGCCGGAGCAAGTAAAGAAATTAACGGAGGATATTTCAAATTTTCTCGGTTACCGTCCTGTTTTTGCCGTAGACCAGGAAGGTGGTAGTGTTCTCAGACTCAAGGACGGTTTTTCAACGTTGCCAAGTGCTATGGCTTGTGCTGCAACCGGTGATCTTCAATTAGTTGAGCGTGCAGTAAATGCAATGTCCTTAGAATTAAAGGCGGTAGGTATCGATTTCAACTTGGCACCGGTTGTCGATATCAACACCGATCCGTTCAATCCTGTGATAGGTACGAGGTCTTTCGGGGACGATGCCAGTACTGTAATAGCTTTTGCCTCAGCATTCTTAGAAGGTTCAAGAAATGCAGATGTCGTGACCTGCTTAAAACATTTTCCAGGGCTTGGTAGTGTTTCTGTCGACCCTCATTACGATTTACCAGTTCTCGACAAGTCGTACGATGAACTTTTCAGTTTCGACTTATTACCTTTTAAAAAATTAAACGCTGATGCACTAATGCCGTCGCACGTTTACGTACGTTCGATCCAAAGTGACGCACTTCCTGCATCGTTGTCAAAAGAGGTTGTAGAAGGAATTGCCAGAAAGGTGCTAAACTTTCAGGGCCTTATAGTGTCTGACGATTTGTTGATGGGTGGTGTGAGCAAATTCTCTGTTGAAGATAGGGTAAAGTTGGCATTTGATGCTGGAAACGATGTGTTGGCCATCTGCCATGAACCAGAGTTACAGCTGCGTGCGTTTAAAGGTTTCAAAGAAATTGTAAATCGTGACCAGACATTAAGGACAAAGTTATCTAAAACACTTGAAAAGGTTATAAGAGTTATAGAGTCTGTCCAGAATATAAACCGTCCATCAATTGAGATTGTAAATTGCGAGGAACATCAAAGTTTAATGAAAACAGTTGCAGAAAGGTCGGTTACATTCGTTCGACAAGAGAATTTGGAGATTCCTTTGAATGAGGTAGATGCTATACTTACAATGGTCAACCCACCGTTCTCGCCTGTCAGCGATAATCCGGATGACAATGTACCGAAGATTGTTCTGGAACTGGCAAAACACTTCACTGTAAGGTATTCGTGGTTCTCTGAGAAAAATTTGCCAAGTTTAGAGGAGATGAAAGGAAAACATATTTTGTTATTCACTTACGATGCCTATCGAAGCGACGTTCTAAAACACTTTATTATGGAACTGGAGAAATATGCCAACGTTCTTTTGGTTGCTCTGAGAAATCCTTACGATGCACTGCTTGTTAGAAATTCGATAGCTACGTACGGAAACCTTGTGGTACAGCAAGAAGCTCTTCTGAAAGTTTTAACTGGTAAAGTAAAAGCTACAGGAATTCTACCTTTTAAAGAAAGAGAGGTGCTTTTATGATAAATTTTTCAAAAAAGTCATCCTTTGAAGAACTGGAAACAGAGAAACCAAATCCTTTGACAGAAAACATAGACCAACTTGACACACTCAGCATATTGAGGATAATAAACGATGAGGACAGGAAGGTTGCATTGGCTGTTTCGGAGGTTCTTGATAAAATTGCGAAAGTCGTCGACTTTTGCGTTGAAGCGATAAAGGATAAGGGAAGAGTAATATACGCGGGTGCGGGAACAAGCGGTCGGATAGGCTACCTCGACGCAGTTGAAGTGGTTCCCACCTTCGGAATGCCACCTGATGTATTTGTTCCATTAATTGCTGGAGGCGAGGAAGCTTTGAAAAGATCAGTCGAAGCTGTTGAGGACAACTTCGAACTTGGTAGGGAGGATGCTCGAAAAGTTACTATATCGAGTAGAGATGTAGTCATAGGTATTACAGCAAGTGGAAGAACACCTTACGTCGGAGGTGTGCTCGATGTTGCAAGAGAACATGGCGCCAGAACGGTTTTAATTTGCAACGTTTCAAAACCAGCCTTAGCGGAGTATGCGGACATCGTGATTTCAATTAAAACAGGCCCAGAGGTAATAGCCGGCAGTACAAGGATGAAGGCTGGAACATCGCAGAAGATGGTTTTGAATATGATTAGTACGACAACGATGGTTAAGCTTGGGAAAGTTTACAAAAATCAGATGGTTGACGTTCTTGTTCTCAATGAAAAGCTGAAAGAAAGGGCGATCCGAATAATTATGAAAGTAACGGGTGTGGATTACAGAACTGCTTCTGAACATCTGAAAATTGCCGATAATAATACGAAAGTAGCTATCTTAATGATATTAACTGGAAAATCCAAAAAAGAATGTGAAGTTCTTTTGGAAAACTACGGTAGTATTACACATGTGATGAGACACATAAGCACAAGCCAAGTAGAAGAAGCTCAAAATATTAAAAAGGAGGAGAGATCTTGATAAACAATCCTGCGCTTCCTTTGTATTACAAGATTTATTCTGAGTTAAGAACAAGGATTCTTAACGGGTATTATAAAGATGGAAAACTACCTCCTGAAATGGAGTTGTGCAAAGAGTTCAAGGCAAGTAGAATCACGGTAAGGAATGCGTTAGAACAGCTCAGACGCGAAGGTTTGATTGTTCGTTCCAAAGGCAGTGGTACTTTTATCAAGAGAGTAGAGAGTGAAGAAGAATTGACCAGGCTGACGGGTTTCACGGACGAGATGAAAGGAAAGAAAGTAAGCTCGAAAGTTTTGGAAAACAAGCTCGTGAGTGTTCCTCTGGAAGCTCAAGAGCAGTTCGGTTTACCAGCCGGAACCTTGGTAGTTCTGTTAAAACGTGTCAGGTACATCGATGGTAAACCTATAGCGATAGAATCGGCGTATCTAAACCCTTCTGTAGATCTCAGGATACTCAATATTCTCCACAAAGACATGGAAACTTCTTCGCTTTACCACTTTTTGCAAGACGAACTTTCAATCATGCTTTCTTACGCAGAAGAGATCCTTGAAGTTACTAAGGTTTCAAAAGAGGAAGCACAACTTTTGAACATCAAACATGGTGAGTGTGCGATACTGAGAAAAAGATACACGTACACCGAGACAGGCAAATGTGTTGAATATGTTCTGTCAGTATACAGAGGAGACGAATACAAATTCAGAGTTATCCGGAAATGAAGAAAAAGAGGTTTGATAGTAATGTCAAAGCTGGTCTTGTCAATAGACGGTGGGGGAACGACCACAAAGTTTTGTTTACTGGAAAGTCAAAACAACAAAATTGTTTACGAATCCATTGTTGAATATGGTCTTAACTTAACTGCAACTACAATTAAGCAACAGTTGATTGTTTTGAATGAAATAAAAAATCGAATTAATCATTTTTTTGAAACGCAGAATGATATAAGCACAGTTATATGCTCGGTATCAGGGGCGGGCAATGAGAAGAGAAAGAAAAATTTCGAAAATCTTGTGAAAGCCCTTTTCAAAGTGCGTGTTATTGTATTATCCGATATAGAAGCACTTAGACTTTTGTTGTTGAGAGAAAAGCCGGGGATAATTGTCGTTTGCGGCACAGGCAGCATTGCTATTTCGAATAAAGGAACACGTGTAGGTGGATGGGGCCATCTATTCGGAGACGAAGCGGGAGCTTTTAGAATTGTCTTGGAAATAATAGAACGATACTGTGATTATATCGACGGTATACACGACTACGACCCTGTTTTTGATAGCCTAAAGTTTTTCTACGGTTTTTCGTCACCATATGAATTGACGAATCTACAACTGAGAAAGGACTTCAAATCGAAAATCGCATCGTTTGCATCTTCGATACCGTTGACTGATCTTACAAAACACGTTATCGAGTCCCAGGTAAACCGTTTTACGTTAAAAGTACGTCAACTTGCTAAGAAAGAGAACATTAAGGATATATACCTCTTCGGTGGAATGTTCAAGAATGAGTATTTCAAAAACACTTTTCAGCAAAAGCTCGAAGATTTCAATACCGAGGTTGTTGATAAAAAACTTCACGTTGAGCTGGCACTCAACGTGAAGTTCTTTGCGGAAGAACCTCATTAACTATCTATAAAGCACACACCTAACTTTTCTTCCTTCAACTTCCACAAAATCTACCTCTTTGCTACATTCAGGTCTGGCGAACTTACATCGTGGCGCGAAAGGACATCCAGGCGGGGGATTTATCAAACTCGGAGGTTCACCTGCATCGATAAAATTAGTGGCCGAAACTTTTTCAGGGTCGGGTGCCGCCTCTTTCAACAATTTTGTGTAAGGATGCAGTGGGTTATTCACGACTTCTTTTGCATTGCCTTCTTCAACGACGATACCTGCGTACATAACCATTATCCTATCGGATACATATTTTGCTGCGGCTAGGTCATGCGTAACATGTAGGAACGCTATCTTATAGTCATTCCTAAGTTTCAACATCAGATTTAAAATACCTGACTTTATGGAGACATCTAACATAGAAGTTGGTTCGTCTGCCAAGATTATTCTCGGTTTAGTTATAATAGCTCGCGCAAACACAACGCGTTGCCTTTGCCCCCCAGAAAGTTCATGTGGATACTTTTCCAGATAGCTCTCAACAGGTGTCAGTTCAACTTCGTGGAGTACATCCTCGATAACTTGCTGCTTATTTTGTATCTTATGAATCTTCAGAGGCCTTTCCAACATATGTGCAATGGTTTTTGTGGGGTTGAGAGAGGCAAAGGGATCTTGAAAAACCATTTGTACGTTCTTTCTGAATTCGAGTTCCTCTTTCCTTCCAAGCTTTTTAGGTAATTCTCTACCAAATAGGAAAATCTTTCCAGCTGTTGGTTCATATATCCTTGCCAAAACTCTTAGTAGGGTGGTCTTGCCACATCCACTTTCCCCAACTATTGAGACTATCTCATTTTCTTTAAGGTCCAGATCGACACCTCTAAGTGCTTTTACTGTAAGTATATTAAATCCCTTTCTAATTGAAAATTCTTTCTTTAGGTTTTCTACCTTCAGTACAGATGACACGAAACCCACCTGCCATTTCCGTCGAGTTCAATGTATCTCATCTGCGGTTTTTCAACTGCACAACGTTCGAAAGCGTAAGGACATCGTTCCTTGAATGGGCATCCTTGTATTGGTATTGCTAGGTCGACAGGTCGACCAGGTATGCTCTTGTAGGAATCCAAATCTTTTGAAATGCTTGGTAATGCTTCGATAAGCCCTTTTGTGTAGGGATGCATCGGTCTTGTGTAAACATCTCTGGCAAGGCCGATCTCGACAAGTTCTCCTGCGTACATGATTGATATCTTACTCGCAAGCTCGAATAATAGAGATATATCATGTGTGATAAAAATTGTTGAAAAATTTTCCTTTTTTCTAAGCTCTTCGATTTGCTGAAGTATAGACCTTTGCACCACAACATCGAGAGCTGTTGTCGGCTCATCCATTACAACAACGCTCGGTGATAAGAGCAGTGCCATGGCAATAACTACACGTTGCCTCATGCCACCAGACAACTGGTGCGGATAACTTTCCATGCGGTCAGCGGTAATCCCAACCAACTGCAATTTCTCTTTTACCAAGTTATATGCATCACTTTTCGAAAAACCATGGTTCCTAATTAGCACATCCGCCATTTGGTCTTTTATCCTTTTGACAGGGTTCAGCGAATTCATAGAACTCTGTGTAACCAGTGAAAGCCTCTTCCATCGTATTTTTCTTAACGTTTCGTCCGGTAAAGACAGAACGTCTACACCATCCAGCAAAACCTGACCGGACAGTATTTTTCCAGGTTTTTTTAGCAATTTCAGTGCGGCCAGCACTAACGTAGATTTTCCGCAACCTGACTCGCCTGCGATCCCATAGAAGTCCCCTTCTTCGACAGTAAGTGAGACATTTCTAACAGCGTGTACGAACCTATTCCTGAACTCATATCCAGCGTTGAGCTCTTTTATTTCAAACACAGTATCACCTCTACTCAATTCTTTATTCTTTCCACCTTATCTGGCCCTTAGCCTTGGATTTGTGATTTCATCTATCGAAAAACTGATAAGTGCGAACGCTGTACCAAGGAGTAGTATGCAAAGCCCAGGGGCAAGAACCCAATACCACATGCCGTTTAACAACGCATTTGCATTCTGCGCCCAATATAACATCGTCCCCCACGTAATTTTACTCACATCACTGAGGCCCAAGAAAGACAAAGAAGCTTCGCCGATTATCGCATAAAGAACGGAACTGAAAAAAATAGAGGCAACGAGCGAAAGCATGTTCGGAAGCAATTCAACGAATATTGTGTAGAAATCATTCTCGCCGATAACCTTCGAAGCAAGAGCGAACTCCCTATTCTTGAGCGATAACATTTGAGACCTGATAATCCTTGCACCAGAACCCCAGCTTGTGAACGCTATGACCAAAATCACCATCAGAGGTCCTCTCACGCGCATGTACGAACTTATTACGATCATTAACGGCAATCCTGGGATAACAAGAAATATATCAGTTAGAGTTGACAAGATTCTATCTACAATACCACCGTAATAACCCGCTATCATACCGACGGTAGTTGCTATTGTTGTCATTATCAAACCTGTAGAAATGCCTATCGTGAGAGAAAGGCGAGCACCGTAGAAGACCTGAGAGAGTATATCACGCCCCATTCTGTCAGTTCCCAGCGGATGCTCCCGGGTTGGTGGTTGGTATGGCATTCCAACCGTTTTATTTGGCTCGTACTTTGTAAGAAAAGGTGCGAAGATTCCCATAAGTATGAACGTGAGAATAATAGCAGTCCCTATTTTCCACTTCACGGTAACTACCCCCTAACACGTGGATCCAAAAAGGCATAGACAAAGTCCATGATAAGGTTCGCTAAAAGCACAGAGAGAGAAATAAAGAAGAATATAGCCTGTATTAACGGGAAATCCTGGCTAAGGACAGCTCTGTAAAGTTGATAACCTACACCTGGATATGAATACACTATCTCTGTTAATAGGGCTCCACTGACGACGAAACCGAGTGATATACCAAATGCAGTAATACTCGGCAATATTGCATTTCTTGCCGCGTAGTGCACCATTATATATCTCTCGTCCAAACCTTTTGCTTCCGCTAGGGTGATGAAATCTTCTGAAAGAACAGACACCATGTTGTTTCTCATTGTCAGTATCCAGCTTCCAAGGGATGCAACGATAAGTGTTATACTAGGCAGTATCGCGTGGTATATTACACTTAAGACTAAACTGAAACCTGTTAGAATCTCTGTTGTAGAGTAAGCATTCGATAACGGGAACCATCCAAGTTTATAGCCGAAAATGTACAATATTATCATCGCTAACCAGAAGTATGGAATTGCTCTTAACGAAAGTGAAAATACCAGTAACGCAGAGCCACTCAGTTTATCTCTATTCCATCCTGCATATATACCAAGAAAAGTTCCAAGCAAGAAGCTCAAAATTGTTGAAGTTCCGACTAGCCCTAGAGTCCATGGAATCGAATTTCTCAGAACCTGTGACACCGGGACGGGATAGTGAAGATAAGATATACCGAAGTTCCCTGTGATCGTGTTTTTTAAGTAATCAACGAACTGTGATAATAAATTTTTATCTTTTTCTACACCAAGGGCTATTCTCATTGCCTCTATAGCTTTTTCATCCACGTTTGGACCAAAGCGTGAAAGGATCCTTTCTGCAGGGTCACCTGGCATAAGCCTGGGAAGAACAAAATTAATCGTGAGAGCGAAGAAAAGAGTTATAACAAAGAAAAACAATCTGTTGGCAACGTACTTCAAACCTCTCACCTTCCTTACCTCAAGACAAGATTTCTTTATAAAAACAGCAACGCACTGTCGTGTTTCTTACAAAATCCCTGAGTCAACAGCAGGAAGTAATTATCGTGCGTTGCTGTTAATTTGATGAAACTCCTTTTAGAATTTCAAAAATTATCAACTCATTTTATTATTTAACAGGTTCCAAGTTCATGATGAGATAAATTTTATCCATACCGGTAATTCTTGGTTCTACGTAAGGCTTTTTTTCATTTGGCCAGCCTGTAAAGTTCTTCGTCGAGTAAATGAACCAAACTGGATTGTAATACAAAGGAACAGCTGGTACGTTTTCAAGAAGGATTCTTTGTAACCTTGACATGATAACCTTCCTTGCAGATATGTCTGCTGTTTCCTTTATCTTCGCCAAAAGTTCGTCGGTTGTCTTATCTATCCATCCGCCTCTGTTACTACCAACGTATGCATTTGCAGAGTTCAGATGGTTATCGTAGAAATTGTACGGAGTAGCGCCGTAATTTGACCAGCTCAGAACTACGTCGAAGTTCTTGTTCCGAATTCTTTGCAAATATTCACCGTAATCTATAGGTGTAACTTTTAGCTCAACTCCGTAGTTCGCCATTTGTTGTGATAGCAACTCACAGACGGCGATCCAGTCTGTCCATCCTGCTGGAACTAATAATTCGTAACTAAGCTTAATATTACCCTTCGCAAGAATTCCATCTTTTCCTTTCTTGAAACCGGCCTGAGCAAAAAGCTTCTCTGCAGTCTTTGGGTCATACTTCCACCACAAATTCTTCAAATCTTCGCTTATCAGATACTCGTATCCAGACTTAATAACAACCGGATTCACTGGGGCAGCATAACCGGTCATTCCGATTTTGATCAACATGTCAGTATTAATTGCATATGCAAATGCTTTCCTCAAGGTCGCATCCTTGAATGGGTCTTTTGCAAGATTAAAGAACAAGAACACTGGATTACCCTCTGCAAACCAATAGTTCAGTTCTTTCCTCTGCTGAACAAGTTTCTCGATCTGTGGGAAGTTAATACCAGCCCAGTCGATTTCACCGTTTGCAACCGCCAACTGTGCACTTTCGTTGCCGCTAAACGCGGGTATTCTTATCGAATCAACTTTTACGTTTGCAGCATTCCAGTAGTTTGGGTTCTTCTTCAACGTTATAACCTGTGTGGAAAAGTTATCGAGTAGATAAGCTCCTGTTCCAACAGGATTTTCATTGGTGAACTTTGACGGATCTTCAACTTTGCTCCAAATGTGCTTTGGAAGTATGTAAACTCCCGCAACGCTATACAAATAGAGTGTGTTTACTGTTGAGAGTTTTAATTTCACGGTATAGTCGTCGACTTTCACAACCTCAGCCAGTCCACCTTTCCAAACTCCCGGAACATCAAGTGCAGGGAATTTTTTCAGCGTTTCGAATGTGAATATCACGTCATCTGCTGTAAAAGATGTTCCGTCTGACCACTTGACTCCTCTGCGCAATTTGAAAGTAATTTCTTTGTAGCCAGCACCCCATTTAAACTCTGATGCCAGCCAAGGTACAAAATCTCCTGTTTTTGTGTTCGCATATATCAATGTTTCGTAAATGAAACCTGCTGCAACGTAGCCGGTAGCACCTGCAAAATACGGGTTAAAGTTCCTCTGGAATGGACCTGTGACAGAAATTATCATGGAAAGTTCTGCACCAAGTGAAATAGTTACCATCAGTACCAACAGTGTCAGAATCGCATAAAACCTTTTCATACTTCTCACCCCTTTAAAAATGATATGGCATATAACTCGTACGGCACAATTTGTTATAACATACTATCATATTTTGACCAGATTATACAATCTCCAAATTTTCACTATTTCTATTCCTGAAATCGAAAAATGCGGACTTTCTGCCATTTATACCTTCAAGTCTCCTATTTTTTCCAAATTTCTTAAAATTTTGATTACAAGAAGAACTAACTAGCAGAAAATAAAAGGTGCACGCCGTAAAAAAATGGGGCCGAAGCCCCTTACAAACTGTTGTGAAATCTTACTTTTCAAGAAAAGCTTTTGAACTTAAAACGCTTTTTCTATTTCACCTTCGTAGAATGTACGAATGATCTCTTGATAGTTCTTGCCATTTTTAGCGAGATAATTTGCGCCGTACTGACTCATACCAACACCATGGCCGTTTCCACCACCGTAAAATGTGATCTGCTTTATCTTTCCTTCGAATTTCTCTATTAAAAACGTGAAATACCCGCTGGGGAGAATGGAATAGTTGGAAACAAGACTTCCGTCGTGCCTTTCAAGGTTTATGTCTTTTGGCATACCGGTTATTGCTTTTGTAGGTCTTATAACGAAACGTATGTTATATTCTTTGTCGACATCGTAGATTCCGCTTTCTGCTATAATTCTGAGAGTCATAACGATGCCACCTTGCCCTCGTTTCATGACCTGTAAGTCTTTCAGCTCTCCTATGGAGAAGTTTGGATCATTTACGTCTATTAGCCTTCCTTCAACTGTTCTAATGGCATCGAACCCTAAGGTAAGGTCGGCCTTTTCCCTTGCAACAAGACCTTTACTAATTGAAACCTCGAGTTCCTCTCTGGTCATAGTTACTTTCCATCGAAACCATGGAGACTCTCGGTCATAAAAATCGCAAAGTTCTTTTTCAAGGCCCCAGAAAGATCTGAAGAATTTATCCCAAAATACTTCGTTTACTTCATTTACAATAAATTTTGAGAACTGTGGCTTTGATCTTAGATAAGGTATCGGTTCACCTGGGAATTTGCCCTTTGCGTCGCTCCAAACTTCCTCACTGTTTGAAGTGAATCCAGCAGATGTTGAAAAATACACTATCGTATCCATTGGTTTACCGTCGATAACTAAAATTTCACCAGTCGTTTCGGAAACTGCAACCTTAATTATATTGCTAACTATCTGATTGTTGAAAACCTGGCTATTTGTACTGTCATCACAGTGAGCTCCGAAGAACTTTTCTTTCGGCCCGCTCAAAACGTCTGCCACCGCTCTGCTTCTTGCCAAAACAGCTTGAGCTTTAATCGCCTCCTTCTCAAACCATGATGGTACCTCGCTTGGAACAACTAACTCTACATAATTCTCTAATTCCAGTTCGTTAATTAACGCAATCTTTCCATTGACAAATTTAACATATATTGTGTCTGAGTACTGTGGTACTCCGAGCGCTCGCTTTGCTGATAGTAACTTCACAGTACCTTTTAGAACTAATGTATCAACTCCTACAGCGTTACCATTTACTATGAGACCTCCTTGGTTTGTTGTTATTTCAATTATGTCCCCAGCTGAGAACGCGCTATCGTTTACTTTGACAGAACTGAGACACTCGAACTTTACCACGCTAAAAAGATAACCTTTTGAAGCCCCGGATGAGTCGAGTTCGACGCTTAAGAGTACCGAAATACGTGTTTGAGACGTTGAAGCAAACGAAACTACCTGTACAAGAATCGCAAACAAAAATAAAACCTTTACACACGGTTTCATCCTCGCTACCCCCTTTCTTATTGTTATATTCTTACGCTTCACAATAAAGCGTCGCTTATTAATCGAGAACACAAAACAGTTGGAACTCTTTGGACCGGTGTAGCTTCATAAGAAATCAGTTATACTTCTCTCATTCGTTACGGATCAAAACGCTGTACTATGTCGAGCTATTCAAACTACATACAAAGTGCTTATTATTACCTTAATCATGTGGCGTTTACTATCAGCATCGTCTGATACGCTAAGATGATCTCATTTTGCTTAGAATCAACAGTTAAAAATCTGTTTTTAAGTTATTGATATGCCTATTGCTTTTACCTTAAAACATTATCTAATTAACTACTTTTCTTTGTGCCTAGTTTAAAATAAAAATTTGTTTCAGCATGTTTTGTAAGTGCAGATAATACCAATGCTAAAAGAATGAAGACACTACATTTCGTCACGTCCAATTTGATATGTCATTAGTAGCAAATGTGTGCTATAATGTCCATTTGCTATATCATTTTATCAAGAGACCATATCATAAGAAAATGCTCATAAGATCTTCCTTTAGCAAACAAACTGCAAGAAAATCAGTTATCACAAATTTCTTTAGTTTTGCACATTTTTCACTTGTTTTCTACAAACGATACTTAGAACCTCGGAAATACTCTGCATGTGTAAATCTGCTAGTAAATCCACCTTTCAACAGCGCGAGCAGTTTGTTGTATATAGTGGTTTGCCCTTTCTTTTATATTCCGCTTAGTCATTTCAAATAGAGCTTCTAAGACATGTAGCTGAGAAATTTTCGATCTTATCGCACCGCTTTCAAATGGTGCTTCGCGAATAGGCGTAAGTAAAACATAATCAGCGACTTCTGCAAGAGGAGATCTCTTATGTCCCGTTACGGCAACAATTTTTGTATTATTGTCCTTTGCCATTTTCGACAGATCTACGATCACAGATGTTGACCCGCTTTGAGAAAAGGCAAGAAGGACATCATTCGAAGTGGAGGTGGCAAGTGCCATAGCTACTAAGTGGGTGTCTTGGGAAAAGAACGTATCAATACCTATTCTCATAAATTTGTAGTATGCATCCAATGCTGTTGCTCCAGATGCACCAACACCTACTGTGTAAAGCTTTTTGCATTGCGAAATTATTTCGGCACACTTGCTTAGGACTTCCTTGGACGAACTGAGTAATTCGTACGTTTGTACAATAGTATTAATGTGATTCGTTTTTATTTGCAAAAGCAGGTCCTCAGAAGAAAAGGATTCTGCCTCGTTTTTGTTATTTGGTAAACTTTTTGCAAGAAATATTTTGAAAGAATGAAATCCTTCAAAGCCGAGTTTTTGACAAAATCTAACGATAGTGCCTTCACCAACGTTCAATAAATCAGAAAGTTCTGTGATGCTCATATGCACAACCTCTTCACCGTTCTCTATGACGTACTGTGCTATTATTTTTTCCTTTTTAGTCAGAGCACCGGGTTGGTAACTTAAACGCGTCAAGATATCTTCAACCATGATATACTACCTCCTCATACTGCGTTGCAGCGAAAAGAGAAGCACCAATAAGCCCAGCGTCGTTTTGAAAGATGCTGAGTTCGACCTGAGTTGGATGATAAAGAGATTTAGACGAATACTCTATCAGCTTGTTCCTAAGTATATGCAAGGCCATTTCTCCAAGCTCTGAAAATCCTCCGCCAACGACTACAATTTCTGGGTCTATGATGAGAAATATTTTATCAATCAACATCGCCAGGTTACCGCACAATTTTTCAACTGCAGCTAACACTTTTTCTTCGTTGTTTATGAAACCGGCAAGCAACTGATTCCTTTCAGCTAAGGGGATTTTTGCGTACCTGTGGAGAACTTTCATAGATATGTACTGCTCTGCGCAACCTCTCTTGCCACAGTTACATTTTCGACCATTTGGATAAAGTATGGTATGCCCAATTTCCCCAGCTTCCCACAAAGTTCCATTTACCAATTTACCATCAATAAAGACCCCCCCGCCTAATCCCGTTCCTATGGTTAAAAAGACAAGTGAGTGCACTTTACGAGTGTAAGCTTCAGCTAATGTAGCTGCTTTGGCATCGTTTATAACATATGTCGGGATGCCAAAGAGAGTTTCCAGCTCTTTTTTTATGTTTCTACCTGCCCAGTTCTTCAAGTTGGGTGTAGCATATAAGATTTCTCCCGTTAATGAGTTAACTCTTCCTGCTGTTGCAATACCGATGGCTGATATTTCTTTGTCATTTTCCATTAACTGTTCAATGATCTTTATTGTCGTGTTTAGCGGATCTACCCTAGATGTGTTCTTAACAACCTTTTTTTGTATTTTATTTTTGGAAAATACTGCGCCTTTAACGGTAGTTCCACCAATATCAACTGCAATGATTTTCTTTTCCATTTACTAATGTCCCCTTCCTTGTCAACATCTAACCAACCACCTGCTTAGTATCGATAAGCACTATGCCTATTTCAAAAGGACGGTGCCATGGGAAAAAGACTGAGTATTTCCAGTTCTTTTTTAAAGATTGGTTTATTCTGTCCATGTACACTTCGAGATTTTTCTCGACGAACCTCTTAGCCCATTCTTCATCTTTAATCATTGAAAGACATGAATTTATATCTTGGTTACGTCTTCTGAGCTCCTCATAGAGCATCTTTCGGACATTAGCTTGGTAGCCCCAGTGTTCTAATAGAAGTATTGACTGATATTTCTCCAGTTTCTCTCTGTCTATTTGAAGTAAACCCTTTTTGCTGAGATACAACAATACTGAATGTGCACACGTTGAGCCAAGCGTGTTACCTGCTGTGTTCCAGCCGTAGTAAGTTGTAAGTTCCCAATTTATTGGTTTTTCCAATATCCTTTCAACTAAAGAATTATCCGAACCATTCGCGTATCTTACATCTGCAATTGCTATTATCTTGTTTTGTTCGTAAGCAAGGTCGATCCATTCTATTAATTCAGCGTGTTCAGTGCGTTTTAAATTCTGAATCGATTTATTCTGAAAAGGTGCTTCTTTTGGTTCGTCTGGTTCAAAATTGTTCACGTAAAGCAAAATATCAAACTCAGATTCTAAGTCGACAGGATGTCCACCAGCTCCTAAAATGTGGCTTTTGGTAGACGTGTCCAGTTCATCGCTATGATACGGGGGCACAAGATAAGCATATTCTGGCTTTCGATAGATGACTTTAAACCTTGGCTGAAGGCGGAAATGATCGCAGAGACATTTTGAAATTAGACTTAACGAAGCTTCGTCTGCACCGTTTCTTATTTGTACCTTCTCGTTTAAGCCCAATTGTGCAACCAGCTGTTCGAGTTCACACGCTTCTTTGTAGACAAGACTACCTTCGGAGTTGTCATCAAGCATTATGCTTAAGAAGTCTATAACACCTGCTTTCACAAGGTTGATAGCTTCCTTGGTGGTCTGTAAGTTCCTCCTTCGTCTCCACAAAAAGTCCTGAATTATCCACTGAGGAATATTGTGCTCTTTAATATTATGCCCACTGGCAAGGCTTGTGGAATACTCATATAGAGCTTTACCAAAGTAAACCCAGTAGTCTGGTTCTTCTTCCATAGAGTTGTACGTAGGTATTCTTGTAACAGTCTTCGTTGCGTATATTTTTAGATTGCTGTTTTGTTTTTTCACAAGTGACAGAACATTCAAGCGTTTAATTAATGTCTCTTCTTGGGTATAATCCAACCTCGATGGGACCAGTCCGCCATGCAAGAGCATATCCAAAGATAGCACTGCAAAATCGCAACCAAGAGAGTTTTGTACCAACCAGTTAGCTAAATATTCAACGTCTGCCGGTGTTTTTTTTAACCCAAAATGCTCGGGAAAAATTACATCTATACCAACAGACGAGCAAAGGTGAATGAAGTAGTCTTTAGTGCAAAATCTTTCATCTAGTGGAAGAAATAATACTCTCATTTATAGAGCAGTACACGGCCCCCACGTTAGTCTATGTTTTAAGTTTTACAAACTGGGACGTGTACCGAACACCTCCTTTCTAAAGTTATTAAGTGAAGATTTTGGAGTCATTACTTTCTTTGAAATATAAGTTTCCCAAATCTTTCAGGTGTGTGGAATGAACCATAAGTAACACTCCAAGTATAATAAAAGGGAATATTGCCTTTCCAGCGGTTTCTGCAGAAGTTTGCCTTTAGTTCGGAAGTATCTTTCAAAGAAATTCCCAAATAATTCATGTTAATTTTTATTTCCACATACCACGCATCAATTTCTCTCCAAGTTGTTGCCACAATATCACCGTTCCATTTACTATCGTATCCCAGTTCGTCATAGATGGTACCGTCGAAACCAACGACAAAGTGGTAGTAGGAATTAGTTCTTTCGTCCTTGAGAATGAACACTTCTACAGAATCCCCCAAGTAAGTGCGGGTGTCGCGTGGACCAGAAACAACTTTAACTGAGCTAAAATCAGGTTCTTTACAAACAAAAAGCACGTACAGGTTTTCATCATCGTACATGATCTTAGCATAACTTGATACATCCGCTCTCTGGCCGGTATCGTACATAAGGAATTGACCGCTTGTCTCAGCATCTTTCCACTCTTCGAGATTTCTACTAAGGGTTGCTTTACCTTGTTTGACTTCTAATTTCGGTATTGGAACAATGTTTTCCACTACTACCATTTCTTTAGGTTTTTGGGGAAAGAATGAACTTTTTGGCTTTAATTTATTTGCAGCCGGGTATGTGATTTCGAGCATCCAGCTTAGGGAATCTATAGCGCTTAGAGCCAGAGTTGGATCCTTTACGTTGTCCGATATTGTGAAGATGCCATTTGATATTTTGTCGACCAGGTCGGCGTAATTACTGCTTTTCTTGATCTTTTCAAATTCTGAAAAGATGAAATTAATGTCCTCTTTGAGTGAGTCGTTTTCGGTGAATATACTAATATCATCCATCAAAGTATCAGCAAATGAATCAAGTAGTACATCTATACCTTTGAATGGGGTTACGGCGTGCTTTGACATAACCACTCTGAAATACTCATAGTCATTTGAAAATTTCTTTATGTGAGAGACAGAAAACAGAACAAATCCGGATTTGAAGTAGTTGTTTGTTAAGGCGATTTGATCGATGACTTTCTTAGGTTCGTCCAAAGATATCAGTTGCAAACCAGGGCAAAGGTAAACATCTTTTTTATACTCAGACTGCATATCAAAGAGTATCTTGAGATCTTCGGCCGAATTTCTGTAATCCATTGGGATGAGAAGATCTAAATATCCACTCTTTACCCAGTATTCCCAGTTTTGTTTTTTCTCCATGCGAGCACCACTAAGTGTTGGGTATACTGCCGCACTGATGACTAAGTTGTTTTTAATTTTCTTAGCTTTACTGTAGAATTCTCTCACAAATGTATTTACGTTCTCCTCACGCCACATTTGCCATATAACGCTTTCTTTACTGTACTTCTCAATGGTAAATGGATCTATTCCTGTCTCTTCTTTAAACCTTTTCACAGCGAATTCGTCGTATCCAAATTCATCACCATCGTACCGTATGTAATCCAGATTTATACCGTCTACGTCGTATTTTTGTATCACTTCCAGCAAAGTGTTAATAAGGTAGTCTCTTACTTCTGGATTTGCATGCGATAACCATGCGGTGTTGTTTTTTGAAAAGATACTACCATATTTGTCCTTCTCAATCCACTCTGGATGAGCATCCATGAACGGAGTTTTGATACCTCCGGACGCAACAGCGTAGATCCAACACCACGCATGAACCTCCATCCCTAGTTTCTTGGCTTCGTCAACTATAACCTGCAATGGGTCTTCTTTCCAGTCCTGAAAAGCTGGGTCTTGAGGAAATCTGGAAATCTTCGGAGAAATTGTCATTCCTTTGTAGATAACTTCAGGAAAGATAGCGTTGAATCCAAGCTCGTGGAGTTCTCGAATCTGTTTGCGCAACTTTTCCGGTGTTTCACAATCTCTGATTGCGTAACTATCAAACCAGATACCTCTTAACTGGACATTGTACTGTGGTAAGAGTTGTATCTCAAGCAAATCGACCATCTTTTGGAGCTTTTTCAACTCTGATAAATCAGATGCTTTTTTTGATGCATCTTTTATCTCCCAAAGCATTTCCTGCATCTTGTATAGTTGCGTTTTTGGAATCTTTTTTCTACTTTCCAATAGCCTGGTTTCAAATGTCGCAATTTTTTCGTCCAATGAGGCTTTAAGATAAAACACAGGATTAACGTTTGATATAGGTTCTTCAAGTAAGTGACCGATGGTATTGAGTACCAAAGATTTAAGTTCATCGTTGGTCGAGGTTTGAAGGAATATGTTCTCGCCAAAATAAACACCAAAAGGTGAAAGAACCGCAGCAGCCGGATACTTTTCGTTTGAAATCTTTCCATCTTTTGTATACCAAATAGCCAGAGGTGTTGCATTTTGTGTCAGATCTATGACAAAAGTGAAGCCTCTCGACAAAGGTATATTCTTGTCCGTTTTAAAAACAGAGACCCCTGTTTGCGTAGGCTTCATGACGAAGTACTTTCCGCTATCCCAAGAAACGAACTTAACACCTAAGAATTTTGAGTATGCGAAGTTACTCCTGTTTTTAGCCTGCGCATCTTTGAGACCGCTTTCGTAACAGGCTATGAGTTTTCCGCCTTTCATAAGGTAAGATTCGACAAGGTTAATTTCGCTATCTGAAATGGCACCATTTGAAGGGTCTATAAGGACCTTTATGTTATCTGGTATACTTGTAACTTTGCTTGTATTGATGACCTCGTATTCGAGCTTACCGTAGTCTAATACACTAAGCACTCCACGGATTATATTGTCGTAAGTAGGTTTGGTGTAATAACTTTCTGTTGTTGGTGAGTAGAGGATCCCGATAGAAGGAATAGCTAAAATTATCCCGGGAATTAACCAAAGCAACAAGTATACAAATACCTTATAAGCCCACTTCATACCTGTTCACTCCCCCTACCTTAACTGAGTTAGGTGTTTTATTACTCAATTATTGCGCCCTTGTAACCTTCTATGAAGTATCTCTGAGTAAGGTAGAAGAATGTTAAAATAGGTATCATTGCAATGACCATCGCAGCTGATGCAGTTCTGAAGTTGGGTTCGAACGTACTACTCAGCTGAGACAATCCTACTTGGATAGGATACTTCGTAGGTGTTCTGAGAACGATGAGTGGCCAGAGCAGGGAGTTCCAATATGCAGTGAAAGCAAATATTGCAAGGGCAGCAGTTGCTGGTCTAACTAATGGAAATGTTATCTTCCAAAAGACTTGGAATTCATTACACCCATCAATTCTTGCAGCATCCTCAAGTTCTGCTGGTACTGACAGATAATGTTGTCGCATTAGAAATATACCAAAAATTGATACAGCACTTGGAAGAACAACGGCCAAGTACCTGTCATACAACCCCATTTTCAATATAGTAATAAAGTTAACGATTAGAGCGCCTTCCATAGGTATTAAAAGGGGAAGAAGGATGAACTTAAAGACAAGGTCTTTCCCCTTCCACTCAAGTCGTGCTAGGGGATAAGCAGCGAGTGCTGCTAAAATGACTTGAAAAATCACACCCAAGGAGGTTATGATTATCGTATTCAGAAAGTATCTTATCATCGGAACTTTCCGAAATACGGTTACGTAGTTTTCTAACGTTGGATTTTGCGGTATAAATTTTGGCGGCCAAGTAAACAGATTCTCACCTGGACCTTTAAATGACGTTGATAGTACCCAAATGAATGGGAAGGTGAAAAATATACCTAAAGCTATCAGAATGATATAACTAAGAATTACTCTAATTATTTTTTTCATTGTCATGGTTATATCACCTCTTTGGTCCAAAGAATTTGAAATTGATAGCTGTGAATACTATTAGAATACCTGCGAAAACCACGGAGGTTGCGGTCGAAAGTCCAAATTTAAATCTGACAAAAGCGTAATCGTAAATCAAATACATCATCGTTGTTGTTCCGGAACCACCTTGAGTCATTAGGAACACTTCTTCAAATACCTTAAGAGCAGCCAAGCTGGAAATCGTGAAGCAGAACAACATGGTAGGTCTGAGAAGCGGTAATGTGATTCTTGCTAGAATCTGCCTAGCATTTGCTCCGTCTATTCTTGCTGCTTCGTACAGCTCACTTGGTATATTTTGAAGACCTGCGAGGTAAATGACCATGTAGTAACCAATACCCCTCCAAAACGTTACAAACATAACACTATAGAGTGCGAACCGTTCGTCAGTTAACCACATAATTGGTTCTTTTATTACACCTGTGGACAGCAGAAAACTGTTTAATAAGCCATCAACGTTGTAGATCCAGCGCCAAGTCATACTAACAATAACTGACCCAGTTATCACCGGAACATAGAAAAGAGTTCGAAAGAATTTGATTCCAGGAATGTCTTGATTTACAAGTACAGCTGTAAGTATTGCGGTAAACTGTATAAGAGGAACCACGATCAGGTATTTAAAGATATTTCGAAGTGCTTCGTAAAAGTATTTGTTTTGAAATATTTCTTTATAGTTTCTCAAACCTACCCAGGTTGTCTTCTTAGTAAACATATTATAGTCGCTAAAAGATAGTATTATTCCTCTTATTATTGGATAATAGGTAAATATACACAAAAGAGTCAAAGGCACGAAGAGAAAAAGTACAGCAATTATAATCGTTTGTCTCTTCCTTGCTCGCAAATTTATCACCCCACATAAACTTAGCAAATGTGGGGGGCACCCCCCACACTAAATTGCCATGAGATTGCGTTTATTTTGCTAATATTGCATTGACTTCTTTTTCGGCCAAGCTCAGCGCTTCTTTTGCTGTAAGTTCGCCTTTAATTGCCTTCATCCAATAGTCCTGAAGAACCTTTCTGACATCTGGGAGTTTACTAGCTGGAACACCTATAACACTTGGAGCATTAAGATCTACTGCATTTTTCATGGAAAGACTTGCCATGTACATAGCTTTAGCGTTAAGGTCGCCTGCTTTAACTCTTTGTCTGAAATATTCACTTGTTTCCAAGCCTTGCACGGTTGAAGGTAATACTGTAGCGTACTTACTAAACTCTATCTGCCATTTCGGTGAAGTTACATGAGCAGCAAATTTTGCCGCTTCCTTTGGATATTTGCAAGTAACGGGAATCACAAGGTTCATCAATGAGACCTTTATTATCCCAGCTTTTCCAACGGGGTGTGGTGCCACATCCGTAACCTTGAATATATTCGGACTATTAACTTCTATGTGTTTTAGCATTGTCAACCCTGCTGGATACATAACTATCTTACCTTGCTGATAGAACTCTCTACCTTCACCATAACCGCCAAGCGACCTTGGCATCAAATTCTCTCTGTATGCTTTTTGGAACCATTCCAGTCGGGCAACCGCTTCTGGG
Organism: Fervidobacterium changbaicum; assembly: GCF_004117075.1. Taxonomy (NCBI): domain Bacteria; kingdom Thermotogati; phylum Thermotogota; class Thermotogae; order Thermotogales; family Fervidobacteriaceae; genus Fervidobacterium; species Fervidobacterium changbaicum. The sequence continues at coordinate 546,239 of NZ_CP026721.1, read as the reverse complement.
GTGTTGAAAGCTGCCTTTTTGCCGTCTGGTGTTACTATAGGAACACCTTCCAAGAGAAGTTCATCAATAGCGATTATATTTGGCTCGAAACCGTATATATCCAATTTAGCCCTTATAATTCTCGAATACTCCAAAACTTCATCCCAAGTCTTTGGAGGTTTATTTGGATCGAGCCCTGCCTTTTTGAACAAGTCTTTATTGTACATTAATATCGGGATGGATGCATACCACGGAAACGCATAAGCTTTACCATTTACTACTGTTGCGTTCCAAAGCTTTTCCCAGTATTGTTTAATGGTGACTGGGGGAATTAAATTATCTATGGGCAATATTGCACCTTGAATTGCAAAGTCAACAGCCCAAGTTGTGTTCAAGTTCACAACATCAGGACCTTGCCCAGCCGCAATAGCCGCTGTTAACTTTTGAACTGCTGAAGCATAAGGTATATCAAGCCAATTGATTTTAATACCAGGATTGTTTTTTTCAAAATCAGCAATCATCGCTTTTAAGTATTCGTCAAACGTTGGACTTAAAGAAAGTGTCCAGAATTCCAACGTGATAGTTTTAGCAAAACCAATTGCAGCGATAAGAACCAACAGCACCAAAAATACCTTTTTCATTCCGAACCCCTCCCTTTTTCATTGTCTAGCATTCTTGACCTTATAATTTCATGAAAACTAGTATTTACCATACCAGCCGCACGTCCGATTGCTTCACCCATGTCCGTGCATGTTGCCATTATTCGAGCTGCGGATTGACCTAAAAATGTTCCCGAGAAATTTCGACCAACTATACCCAGGTTCACGAAATCTTTGGAAATCAGTGATCTTAATGGTATCTCGTAATAGTCTTCGTATCTGGGAACTTCAGAGGTGTTTTTTGAGTTGCTGGTTTGAATCTTTTTGTGAACATCGATGCCATAAACAGCTTTAACAACCCCATCCTCAAATCTGCTTTTTCTAATAACATCGTCTTCGGAGAAGGTATATAAACCCCGAATACGGCGACTCTCCCTGACGCCAAGATAAGTGGCTATCTTTTCAACGTAACAGTTTTCAAATCCGGGCACATATCTTTTTGCAAATGTGTACACTGTTTCAACCTGTTTGTGAAGATCCTTTAGTGCTTTCGAGATTTCAAAATCATCAGTTGTTTTGACCCATACGTGAGTCGTGTTAACTGTTACTCTACCAGTTCCAGGTAGTTGGTTGAAGAAGAAATAGTCAACCGGATAGTTGAGTCCATCTTCCTTTGCTTTTCTCACCTCCTTAAAGTATCCTCCTACGGACAAAACTTTCGAGTTTGGTGAAACCCATTTGAAAAAGTTTTCGGGCTCTCTTCTCACATATTCACGTACTTTCTCAAAGTCTACGTTCGCTAATGTGAACATGAGAGTTGTCCCTTGGTTTTCATGTGTTGTCTCATCTCCAGAATCGTATGAACAGCCTGCAAGGTAAGAAAAACTACCATCACCTGTCGCATCAACAAAAAGCTTAGAATGAATTTCATACTCGTTTCCTAACGCTGTTTTAACCACAACTTTTTCAATTCTTTTTAGTCCGGACTTTTCATCCTTGCTGTCTCTTACCGATATAGGTATCGCTCTGAAAAGGATATCCACACTTTGCAGTTTTTCCATCAATACTAATCGCAGTACCTCAGAGTCAAAACAATTTTCGATTATTCCATCTCGTTTTCTTAGATCTGTAATTAACTCTTCGAAGAAATCTCCACACAGCAACTGGTTATCAAGCCAGAACCTCATGAATGGATTAACAAGTCCTGCAGTTGCATTGCCACCAACGACTGAGCTTTGTTCGATTAAGATTACCTTTTTCCCAAGTCGCTGAGCCGTTACTGCTGCACTTACACCTGCGAGGCCTGCACCAAACACGGTAACATCATATTCAAGTGTCATCTCTTTTCACTCCTCGAGCCATTGGTACTCCTGAATGTTTCGACGAGTTTGGACAACATTATCCATGGTCTTGTTATTGCTGTTCCAACAACAACTGCGTACGCACCAGCAATAAGTGCTTGTGTAATCTCTTCTTCATTTGAATAACCACCTTCAGCAATTACAGGAACTGGAGAAAACGAAGATAACCTTTTTACAAGCTCTATATTTGGCAGTTTAACGTTTTTTGTATAGTCCGTATATCCGCTGAGGGTTGTTGCCAGATAGTCCGGCTTTAAAGGTAGAACTCGTTCTGCATCAAATTCATCTGCTATATCAGCTATAATCTCTACATGGGGAAACCTAGTTCTCACCATGCTGAATAAATCTTCTACAGGAACAGGGCGCTTGCGACGGGTGCAATCTATAGCTACTACATCACAACCAGCGCTTACTACTTCTTTGACGTCCTCAAAAGTTGGAGTTATATATGCTTCATACGCCCTGTTCTTAACCAAGCCTATAATGGGAATATTTATTTTTCCCTTCAAAATTTTGACGTGCTCCCTACCATTGGTTCTTATAGCTACCGCTCCTACGCTTTCAGCAATTTTCGCCATGCTTAGGACAAAGCATGGGTCCGTAATGGGATCTGTAGGTTCCAATTGAACACTCAAGATAATCCCACGTTGTATTTTTTCCAACTGCACCACCCTTTCGTTTGAGCAATTGCGAAGACAAAATTGAAATATTCTCCAAAAAAATTTTATCATTGGAAATCATTTCCAAAAAATCTGTTTTTTCTGAGAAAATAGGTGGGAATCTGTGAAAAAAGAATAAAAGAATTGAAATCAATCTTTGTCTAAAGTTATCTCTTTTTTCTTTCCAATCATGCTATGGGAAATTATTCTTCCAAAAGTATATAATTTTGATAAAGTGAAGCTGATTTAATTGTTGAAGAAAGGGGAGCGATTGCTATGTACAGAAAAAGACAAATCGAATGCTCAAGATTTTACAAACTACTTGATGAGCTGATGCCGTATTGTGTGGTCAAAGTTGAAGAACTGAGTTGGAAACACAACACGAAGTCAATAAATCTTCCTTATGAGTGGAATGATATGAGCTATCCTGTAGTTTTCTCAACGGAATTTCAGATAAAACCATCAGAGAATTCCCATGTGTGTTACTTGCGTGGTTGGTTTGGTGGAGAATCTCTTGTTAGAATTGATGGAAAACCTTTTGGAGAGATAAACGAATACCACAGAGAAGTAAACCTAACTCAATTTTGCGATGGTGAGAAGCACGAAATAATTGTTGAAACAATGCCAAGGGGGCTTTTCGGAACCAAATCGGAACCCGTATTTAGTGAGGGCTTTTTAATTTTCTACGATGCCGATATGTTAAGAGCAGTAAGATTTTTTAGAAACGTTGTTGAAGTAGTACAAGAAAGTGCGGATGAAGGTCTGGCTACGTTCTTAATAGACTCGTTAGACAAATGTCTACATACCATAGAGATTCCTCGTGACACGGAAAACTACTTACACGGACTAAATAGAAATGAGTCAGCTAAACACATAGTCTCTAGCGTTTGGGAACCACCTATAATTCCAACGTTGTACCGAATGTGGCGAAAAGACGTTAGGGAATCTCTGTTAAATGCTTACAAAGAGTTAATTTCAAAGCTTTTGAATGCATCGATAAGATTTCCCATGATAGGAAAGGTTTACTTAGCTGGGCACGCACATATCGATTATGCTTGGCTTTGGCCTGTTGAGGAAACTAAACGAAAGATCGTCAGAACATTTGCAAATGCTGTTCAACTGGCGAAAAGATACAAAGATTTTGTATTTATTCAGTCGTCTGCTCAGATGTATGAAGACTTGAAGGAAAGTTATCCAGAACTTTTTGAGCAAATAAAGGATTTAGTAAACAAGGGTCAGTGGGAACCAGTTGGAGGTATGTGGGTTGAGTCGGATTGCAATATCCCAAGCGTAGAGTCTCTTATCAGACAGTTCTACTACGGTCAGAAGTTCTTTGAAGAGCATTTTGGAAGGTTTTCAAAAGTGGCTTGGTTGCCTGATGTATTTGGATTTTCATGGGTGTTACCCCAGGTTTTGAAAGAATCAGGAATAGAATTTTTTGTGACGACAAAACTCAATTGGAATGAATCGAATGATTTCCCTTACGACATATGCAAATGGCGTGGGATTGATGGGACTGAGGTAGTCTATTACAATTACAAGAACTTAGAGGAAGGTTATAATGGAAGAATTAGTGCAAAGTCAATCATAAACACTTGGCAGAATTTTCGCCAGAAGGAACTGACCGACAAGGTCTTCTTAACGTTTGGTTACGGTGATGGTGGTGGTGGACCTACGGAAGAAATGTGTGAGAATTACTATGCTCTGAAGGAGATTCCTGGGATACCAGATGTAGAGTACTCGACAACGGAGAATTTCTTTGAAAAACTGAAAGAAGATTTTTCTGCCGAGAATTTGCCAACATGGGACAATGAACTTTATTTGGAACTCCATCGTGGTACGCTGACTTCACAAAGCAGGACAAAACGTTTGCACAAAATTGCTGAAGAATACTTAAGAATTACTGAGATCTTGAATGCTTTATACGATGGTGAGTTGCAACAAGAGATTGACAAGCTATGGAAAATACTGCTTCGGAATGAGTTTCACGACATTCTCCCAGGTTCTGCAATACACGAGGTCTACGAGACAACTAATAACGAGCTGAGTTATATTATCTCACGCTGTAAAGAACTTCAGGAAAGCATAGTTTCTGGAAATAAAGCATCATCCAGTGGATACATTACACTTTTCAATACCTCTTCTTTTGAGCAAGGAATTGAATTTGAATTAGAAAGGAGTCTGGAGCTCGATTTCAACGGTAAGCCTTTAAGAAAGGTTTGTACGTACGACGGTAAGTATTTTTACAAGCTGATTGGTGACGACGTGTTTATTGAACCTTTGGGATTTGCAACGCTGAATGTTGATAACCTTGATAATGTCAGAAATCCTAATGAATCAATTCCATCTAACAACACGACGTTCATGATTTCAAGGAACGAAAGGGGCTATCATGTAGAAAATATGCATCTGAAGGTTGATATATTCAACGACGGTTCTTTGCAAATTTACAACAAACATCTAAGAAAATCCGCATTTAAGGGGAAAGGCAATTTGATGGCTTTGTACAAGGATGTTCCGGCTTACTGGGACAACTGGGATATAGATTATCGTTCTCGTTTTTCTGAAAAGATTTTGAAAGCAGACGACGTTTTTGTAGTTGAGGATAATGAGCTGAGGAAAGTTTTGAAAGCAACGTACAGCGTTGGAGGTTCAGTAGTTGAGCAATTCTTTATCATTGGAAATGATAACGAAGAGGTCGTTATACGAACGCTTGTGGATTGGCACCAAAGAAGGACTGTACTGAAAGTGAAATTCCCAACAAACGTACTTTCCAGAATTGCCAAATTTGATATCGATGGAGGATACATTGAAAGGGCTACGCATAGGAATACGAACTTTGAAAAAGCACGTTTTGAGGTGTTGGCGCACAGATGGGTAGATATTTCACAGTACGACTTTGGTGTATCGATAATAAACGATGGTAAATACGGTCATTCGGTTGAAGGTTCGAATATAGAGCTAACGGTCCTAAAGGCAGGAATATATCCCGATTTTTACGATGATGAAGGAAAACAAGAATTTTCCTACGCTATATATCTTCATGGAGCTTGCGATGTCAAGGATATCGTCCAGAGAGCGGACAAATTCAATAAGCGAATAATTGTGTTTGAAGGTTTGCTAAGTCAACCGAAGAATTTGTTAGATATTAAGTCAGATAATTTCAAAGTGCTTTCTTACAGAAAAATAGGCGAGAAGAAAGTTGTAAGGATATGCGAGCAAGTTGGCTCATCAGGTGAATTAGAAGTAGTTCCGAAGTTTCTTTTCTCTAAAGCATACCTAACAGATATTTTGGAAAACGCGAAAAAGGATTTGGAAGTGTGTGGTGGGAGTGTCAAGATTGAGTATGAACCTTTCAAGATTTATACCTTGGTGATTGAATAAAAAAGCCGCGCATTAGCGCGGCCTTACTGCTTTGATTAATCATTTTTCGTGATTAAAATAGTGACGAGAGTTCTCTGTAAATTTCATCAGTTATTTTGTCTTTAACTTCTACAGCTTTTATATTTTCTTTAAGTTGCTCAAGTGAGCTCACACCGAGTATCACACTACTTACGTGCGGATTTTTGAGACACCAAGCTATGGAGAGCTGAGACATTGTAACACCGAGGTTGTCAGCGATTTGTTTGAGTCTCTTAATCTTATTCGTTGTTTCTTCACCAAAAATGCCGCGTTCCTCCATGACTTGTTTTAGCCATGGCCACCTGTCAAGTCTTGAACCTTGCGGGATACCCTCCAAATACTTACCGGTAAGTACACCTGAAGCAAGTGGGCTCCACGTGGTCAGTCCCATTCCGTATTTTTCGTAAATTGGGGCGTATTCTTTCTCGACTCTATCTTTGAATATAAGGTTGTACTGAGGTTGTTCAACAACTGGTGGTATGCAATTAAGTTCTTTTGCAACCTGATGTGCTTTCTCTATTTCTTCAGCACTCCATTCGCTTGTGCCCCAGTAAAACGCAAGACCACTTCGCAAAATCTGATCCATTGTCCAGACAACCTCTTCCATTGGAACTTCTGGATCCGGTCTATGGCAGTACACTATATCTACGTAATCCAGCTGCAATCTCTTCAAAGAATTCCAAATACCTTCTAGTAGATGCTTTCTGGAAAGTCCTTTGTCATTTGGACCATCTCCACCCCAGAAAATTTTTGTGGAAACAACTAAATCTTCTCTTTTGTACTCTTTTAGTATTATCCCAAGTATAGATTCAGCAATTCCATTTGCATACGCTTCGGCGGTGTCGATAAAATTTATTCCGCTTGAGACCGCGTATCTAACTACTTCTCGTGTTGCTTTAAGATCCAGTTGACTACCAAATGTTAGCCATGTTCCAAGTGAAACCTCGCTGATTCTCAAACCCCACTTGCCTACTTTTCTGTACTCCATAATTCTCACCTCCATCTCTTTTGTGCAAAAACTAAGATTATACAAAGAAAAAAGTTCGAATCACGAACCTTTCAGTGATATTATATCACAAAACAAACGGGAGATGCAAGTGCATCTCCCGTTAAAAATATGATTTTAGAGATTGTGAATTAACGCAGTTTAGTGCTTTTATTCTTCTTTTGTTAATTCGTTAAGTAGCCTTTCTTCTATAACCCTGTTTGTTCCAAAATCGTCAATTTGCAAATACCATGCGAATGTGTCAACAATAGCTTGTAAAGGGACCATGCCTATAATTTCACTTCCAACAACTGGGACTCCGTACCTTGCTGCTTCACGTTTTATAGTCTCGAAGACTCTGAAGATTGGTGATTTCTTGTAATTTGTTAAATTCATAGATACCTGTACGATACCCTTTTCTTTCAATTCCACACCCATCGCTTTAACGTATCTGTATCCACCGCTGATGTGTCTTACTGCCTTTGCTATTTTGTCGGCAATCTCTATGTTGTTTGTTCCAAGATTTACGTTGAACGCAATTAGGAATTCCCTTGCTCCAACAGCAGTAACACCTGCCGTTTCATGAACTCGAACTGGTCCGAAATCTGGTTTCCATTTTGGGTCTTTGATTTTTTCAAAGAAACCTTCAAATTCGCCTTTTCTAATTTCAGAAAGGTTCTCCCTCTCTGGTCTTGTTGCACTGCGTTCGTATAGATAAACGGGGATCCCAAGTTCTTCGCCTATTCTTTTGCCAAGTTGCTTAGACCACTCCACACATTCTTGCATAGTTGTTCCAATTAGTGGAACAAGAGGAATAACGTCCGTGGCTCCCATCCTTGGATGTTCGCCTTTGTGGTAACGCAGGTCTATGAGTTCGGCTGCTTTCTTTGTCATATCAAAAAGTGCGTTAAGAACTTGCTCGGGCTCACCGACGAGCGTAACAACAGACCTATTATGGTCTTTGTCCATCGACCAGTCGAGTACTTTTACTTTTGGATATTTGCTTGCTTCTTCAATAATCTGTCTTACAATTTCTTCCCTTCTACCCTCGCTGAAATTTGGAACGCTCTCAATTAGTTTCATCGAAATTCCCCCTTCTTTAATTAGACAGTATTGTTTACTTGTCCACTGTCTTTTTTATCATATACCACAGGTAGAGGTCAAACTTCCCTAAGTGCTCTCCAAACATCTCTGCAACCTTTCTAAGACGTTCTTCGTAATCTAAATATCGTTTTTTCGTCCATCCTTTTGGTATCTCTTCGATTAAGCTGTGCTTGTTCATAACCCTTAGAACATGCTTATCAAGTATGGCATAGTTGGTGTACGCAACGTTACGTAGAAAGTGCGAGCTTTCCTTCCAGCCAAGTCCTTTTACGTTCTTTACTATGTATTCTCTTGGATCCTCCTGTTGTATCAATTCCTTGAGTTTTCCAAAGAGCCATCTGTTTGAGACTATGTACTCTGCTCGTGCTTCAGGGTACCTATGCCCAACTTCACGTAATTTGGCGACTAGTTCTTCCTTTGACATATACACAAATCCATTTCCGATGATTTTTTGAGCCTTTATACCACCCTGGGCACTCCAATTCGCTGTTAGAATGCAAAAACATAGCTCTGAAAATAAGTCTTCCTCAGATCCTTCTCTTCTCAGCTTTTCAAACTCTCTCCATCTCGACTCGACAAGAGGCTTTGCTTCTTCTCTAATTCGCTCAAGGTTCTTAAGCAATTCGTTAACACTCATTCTTTGAAAACCTCCAAGGTATTTTAGAATGTTTGGCCGAGTATGAAGTACGTGTTGAAATTTGGAGAAAATGTCGGTAAGATTTGTAATCCCACGCCGACTCGGACCAAGCCAAACATTGGCAAAACCAATCCGAGTTCTAAACCGGTGGATGATTTAAGATTGTCGAACGAATAGTCTTGGCCAACAAAACCGATGTCGTAAAAGAGTGAGAAATAGAATATCTGATCTGCTTCTTTGAATCGGATTTCGTTGTTGTTCAGCACAAGAACTGTCCCTTTCTCGTCACTTTTAGCTCCTCTTACTTGGTACGGACCTGCGAGGCTAAAACTGATTGGTGCTCCCGATGTTTGGAAAACCTGAGAGTTGTAAATTCGAGTTGCTAATGAAATAGTTTCTGATAACGGGAAGTGGTAAGTAACTTCGGCGAAGTAACTAACAGCATCCGAACCTTGTTCTGAGAACGGGAAGTATTTCGTTCCACTTAATGTAAGCGAATAACCTTTCATAGGAACATAGAGATTATCAAGGGTTTCATAGATGTAAGTTCCTGTCAGACTCAGTGTTTTTGTTGTGAGAACTGTTTCAGACGAAACCGTTGTTTCGGAATAGCTTGTGCTTAAGGAAAACTGACCAATTGGAAGTTTTAACGTACTGATTCCTGCTGAAGTGCTCCATTTTGTCGTAGTTGTTCCTTCCTCTGTCTCTTGATTGAACGATATAGAGGATGTAAAGCCAAGAGGCATTTCAAAGGGTTTTCTAATTCCAAAACTTAACGATAGATTTGTATTAGAAAGTGCTTTCATCAATGATACAGAGAAGTTTTCACCGTAACCAAAAGGATTTGTGGAGGACAGTGAGAGGACACCAGCAAATCCTTCATACCAAGGTCTATCATTCACAGGTCCCCAAGTAATACCAACTTGAAAATCAGAATCGGATTTCTTATCTTTCTCCAAAACCGTCACAATTACGTTGGCATTAGATGTATCTAAAGGTTCGATGTTGAGCTTCACGTCTTTAAAGAAATTACTCTTCTTTAGTTCGATGTACGTTGCTTGAAGTTGGTTGCGGTTTAGATAGTCACCTGGTTTAACGGCAATGAGATCGTCAAAGACGTAAGTCTTAGTTCGATCGTTTCCAAGTATCTTTACGTCCTTAACCTTTGTTTCGGTTACCACTATGTACAAATAACCGTCACTGCCTGCCTCCAAATTCAGGTTGACGTAATAACCTGCCTTGTCATATTTGTCTTTTACGGCCTGTATAGCTTTCAAAATTTGAAAGTTTGTGTACACACCTTCTTTTGGTTCTCCAACAAGTTCCTTTTCAGTAAAAATGGTGTTACCCTTGGTTCTGATTCCTTTCAGTTGAACTGGCTGAGTTACAACGGTGTTGTCTGTTACCGTGACTACAAGTTCCTTTGCAGGAGTATCTGTTTCTATCTCAGATGATGAAATGTCAATTACCTTAAAGTACACGTATTTAGAAAGAAATTGGAAAAATTCTTGCATTTTTTGTAAGTTTGGTACATAATTCCTGGGGCTATCGAAGATTTTCAAAAGTATGTTCTTTTGTGCGTAATCTTTGTACTTCGATAAGCTAACTTGGTTTTCAATTTTCTTAAACTCTGCTTTGAATTGTTCGTCATCACTTAGAATTTCAAATTTTACATCGTAAAGTACGTACTCGGTCACCTTGAACAAGACGTTGTTACCATCAATACGACCGGAAACGTAGACAAAAGCAAACGTCTTATCTTCCGATTTTGGTGTTGCAACTATGTATCCATTGTCAGAATATATTTTTGCTATATTGTTTATACTCTCCCAGAATTTGTTGAAACTAAAAGCCTTACCTTCCTGGATCGTTATTGAACTTTGCAACGTTTCTTTTGATATAATTCCCGGGCCGGCGATTTCAAGCGAAACTTTTGTGATAGGTTCGTTTTCCACAACTTTGATAACAAGGACCTTCTCATTTTCCTTACCTTGTACGCTTTCAAGGTTGTATTGAACATCTTCAAAATATCCGAGTTCTTCGAGATTGGAGATTATATCTTCGACCGCGTACATGTTTATATCCTTTCCTATGTACGTACTGTAAGCTTGTGCAAGCTCATCTTTCTCGATGGTCCTTAATCCTTCGAACCTTACGTCGTTTAATACGAAGCCAAGTAGTGTTGCACTTAAGAAGATAAAAAGTAGAGTTAAACCAATCAGAACAAGTTTTCTTCGCATGTTTTTTTCCTCCCCTTTTGAGTTTTGTAAAGTTATTGGTAATTCATAATTGAATTTTCAAGTTCTGCAAGCAGCTCCGACAATGTCTTTATCTTTTCTGGTGTATCCAAGATTCCAAAGTACTCTTTTACAGTCTTGGAAGAGATTTCGTAGCAGTCTTGGTTGTAACATCTTTGGATGTCCCAGTTGATATCTTGGTTGAGCAGAAGTACAAGAAAGGTATCAACCAAGTTCCCAACTGGTTGACAATCGATATGGGACTTGTAAAACAGTGCCTCAGTTTTCGTACCTTTGCCGTATTCTGAGCTCACTTTAACATATCCGCCCGTTGCTTCTGCAGACTGCTTTAAGAACGGTAAGCCAAGTCCAACCTTTCGTATCTCTTTTTTTCGTGTTGTGACAAACGGATCGAATATTTTTTCGAGTATATCTGGTCTGATTCCGCCTGCGTCATCCTCGATGGAAAAATAAAAAGTATCATCCGTTTCTTTGATTAGCAATCTAACATTCTTTGCTCCAGCATTTATCGAGTTTTCAGCTATATCGTGCACGTGGTCAGACAGTGTTATAAGTCCCAAATTGTTTTGAACCTCCTTTCCCGGATTAACTGTAACACGTCTTCTGCACTCTTTGGTTTTTCATCAAAGTACACTTTCCTCGAACCCACTTCATCTGGTGTGTGAGCATCAGAAGAAGTTAACACAACGAATCCCTGAGCTCTCAATTCTAAGGCTACTTCTCTTTTTCGTACCTCCACATACTTAACGTTAGGCGGAACCATTCCAAGTTGCTGAATTGCACCGAACTTCCTGTCAACGTGTGCGAGTACTGCAAGCCCGTTGTGTTGCTTAATCAGTTCCAAGGCATCATCAATTGTTAGATTCGTAGGAAAACCAAGGTAATAATCCAGAGCTCCAACGAACGTTTCGTTCTTATCTAAAACTATTTCGTAACCATATTTTTCTGGGTCGTATTCGAATTTTGGAAGCATATCTTCCACAAATTCTGAAACAGCTAATGCATCCTCGATGCTTGGGAAATAACCCAATAAGTGAACGTCTTCCAATGTGTGAATTTCAATACCAGGAACAATAATTTTGTCTTTGCATAAAAAAGTAAAAACCGCAACATTTCGTGCGGAGTTATGATCGGTAATAGAAAATACCTCCAATTCAGAGTTGCACACTACCGAAGGGACCATTGTAAGTTCCGCACAGGGAGATAAGCAAGAATGAACATGCAGATCGGCTCTATACATTTTTTCGACCACTATTCACAATTAACGAATGCCGAGTTCGTAAATCTTCCCAGCCAGTATGTAAGAACTTTCTAAAGAAGAGTAAAGGTTGATACCTTCTTCTTTAGCCTTTTCTATTGTATCCGGAGTAAAATCTAGTCCTTCGCACAGTACGATCGCCTTAATACCCGTCAGTGCAGCTACAGCTATAATGTTCACATGGCTCTGAACTGTAAGCCAAATAGTGTTTTGCTGTGCTGAACGCATAACAACGCTTAATAAGTCACCAATGTAACAGTGTTCGATTTCATAATCATTGCAGAAAACTACCTCTCTTAAACCTATGACCTTTGCTATTTCTGAGATTTTCACAAATGCCCCTCCCCCTGTTGTTTTTTCACGGAATATCGTTACTCTAAACCGTTGTGTTTAAAAGCATTCCGACGAGCAGTTCAGGAATCCTCATGCCCACCATAAGTGCATTAATAGCCATCGTGAGTAAGAGTATTTGTTGGAACAATTTTTCCCGCTCCGTAGGGTCAACCGTTTGTTGGAGTTTCCTATACAATTCATCTATTTTCCTTTCGATTTCACTTCTCTTTATATCGGAGTCTTCACCTATGTTGCCTTGCTGATTTTCGTTCGAATGGCCGTTATCCCTCTGCCCCGGAACATAGATAAGTACTTTGGTTTTACCGGCAACTGCTGCAAGGAACGAACCACGCTTTTGAACATCAAGGTATATGCCACCGTATACAATGAATCCACCTTGTTCGGCAGCTTGCTTTTTAAAGTCCATATAGTTGGCAAATTCCTGACTAATCACTCTCAGAAAACTTTGACTTGCCGGTGCGCCAAATGGAACTCCTGGTTCTCCAGGGTCTAATTTATAACTTAAAACGGGGTTGACCACACTTGGTGAATTTGTAGCTGAAATTCCACCAAAAGGACTTACCCCATAACGATACCTTCTTTCTTCTAGACATTCTTGCCTACAGTATTTTTCTTCACATCTTCGATAAAATCTTGAGTGACTCTTTTATCAGCTTGGATAAGGAAGCGTCTGGAAATTCTTTTCTTGCATGTTTTACAGCATTTTGAGCTTGTGATTTTGCATATCCAAGCGATACAAGAGCTTCGATTGCTTCGAGTGATACCTCATCAACCTGCATAGGTTCAAACTCATCTTTGAGTTCGGCAACTATCCTTTCAGCAGTCTTTTTACCAATTCCAGGGATCGAAGATAGTCTTTCGATGTCGCCGTTTGCTATTGCAGTTGACAGAAGTTCTATACTTGCTGATGAAAGGATCTTTATTGCACTCTTAGGTCCCAACTTAGATACCTTTATGAGCTTTTCGAATACATCTCTTTTTTCCTTTGAATTGAACCCGTATATACTCATATCTTCCTGTGAGACTATCAGTTTTGTATACACAACAACTTCTTCACCTTCGGTAGTTTCGGAAAAGCTTTCTGCATCGCAGATAATTCCCAGTACGATATTTCCTACGTCAACAAGGACCTTCCCTTCGCTACGACCTAAGAACCTTCCTCGAATTTGCTCTATCATTTTGCATCATCTCCGAGTGGTTCTTGTTGTTCAACCTTGAACAATTTATCGCTTATAATATCACGGAAGATTTCTTTTACGTTACTCCACATCGTTTCCGAAACATCGGAGCCAAATATCCTTTCAAGTTCGTCATATACGTATGAAACATAAATTGGTTCGTTTCGCTTACCTCGATACTGTTGCGGTGGTAAGTAAGGACAATCTGTTTCGGGGACAATATTTTCCCTTCCTATTATTTTGACCACGTTTCTTAGCATTTCGTTCTTTGGATATGTAATGGGACCTCCAATACCAAGTTTAAATCCAAGCTTCACAAACCTTTTTGCCCAAGTTTCATCAGCACCGAACGCATGTACTATCCCTTTTAAATCTTCTGAAGAAAATGCCTTAAGGATATCATATGTATCTTCGTACGCATCTCTGATATGCAAAATTACCGGTAAATGCAACTCCAATGCCAGTGCAAGTTGGTCTGCGAAAACTTTTTTCTGAATATCGACAGGTGAAATATTCCTGAAATAATCTAATCCTATTTCGCCTATTGCGATGATCCTATTTATTTTTGTTGCCTTTTCTTCAAGAATATCCAGATACTTTGTGCCGATTTCGTGTGCTTCTTTCGAATCATGAGGATGGATTCCTATTGCTAAGTAGGTATTTGGTAAGCTGTTTGAAATGGAGATACATGGTTCCATGTCTTGCAAGCTTGTTGAAACATTAAGCACAAAGTGCAGTTGTGCAGTTCTCGTTAAAACATCACGAAAATCAGCTTTGAAGTGGGGCATATGTAGATGCGCATGCGTATCAATTATTTTCCTTCCTTGATCCATTGGTTATTCCTCCTTTTCCTGCTATAATTATACCAGATAAAAAGTTAGTTTGATAAGTTTTAAGAAACGAGGCTTTGTAACTTTGTCGACAAAAATCAAATTTTATGGTAATATATTTAAAGAAGTTCGATAAAAACCTTTCAAAAAGTAGATTATCAAAAACAGGGGGAGTGCCTTTTTAGTTATGACCACTGTAGGAAAATTAACAGTAATCACAGGTCCCATGTACTCTGGTAAGACGACAGAACTTCTTAATTTTGCTGAGATTTATGAAATTGGTAGGAAAAAAACGCTCATTTTCAAACCGGCGATTGATACACGTTACAGTGCGGATGATGTTGTAACTCACAAATTTCACAAAATGCCTGCACGAGTTGTGAAGGACACAAAGGAGTTGTTCGAGTATTATCAGACGCTGAAAGAGAAGCCGGATGCGGTCTTTATAGACGAGGTCCACTTTTTTGACGCGGAACTGGCCGTTATAGTTAAGGAAATAGCCTTGGATGGAGTGGATGTTTATTGTGCCGGACTGGACATGAGCTATTTATGGGAACCTTTTGAGACAACAGCAAAATTAATGGCTTTGGCTGACGAAGTAATCAAGAAAAAGGCAGTCTGCGAGGTGTGTGGTGAGTACAAAGCAACACTATCGTACAAGCTGAAAAGTAACGGTGGTGTTTTCGATGTAGGTGGAAAGGATAAATACATTGCCGTTTGTAAGGAGTGTTACGAAAGGTATGAGAAAAATGGTGAAATCAGAGATAACAAGGAGGGAAGAGCATGAGAAAAAGTAGGATTATTGTTATACTGTCGATCCTAACACTTTTTGCGGTTTTTGTTTTCGCCCAGACCACTTCAGCTACGGTATCCATTATCCATACGGCGAACGTTTATGGAAATGTCCTACCTTTTAATTACTTCACAAGCACTTATGAACCAAAAGGTCTAGTGCAGATATACTCTTACGTTAACCAGCTCCGTCAGGCAAATTCAGATTTGTTGCTAGTCGATACCGGAAACTTGTTTTATGGTAGCCCTTTCGGTGATTATTTTGTGGAGAAAAATATCCTTGAGAATCCCGTTGTTTCTTTGTTTAACCAGATCGGGTACGATGTGTTTGTCCCTGGTACATTTGAACTAGGACTTGAGCGAAAACAATTTGAAAACACCTTAAAAAGTCTAAAACCGTATGTTCTTGCTGCTAATTTGACTAATAAATTCGATTTTGTCAAAAATTATTATGTTAAAGTTTTCTCAAAAGGTGTAAAGGTTGCTACGATTGGAGTTGTTCCACCATATGGAAATTTGGTCTCTTCAGACTACATCAGTAAAATCAGAACAACAATACAGACCTTAAAAACTGAAGTTGCTCCAGATATTATCATCCTTGCAACCAGCGGTGGAATCAACTACGATCCAGTTACTGGAAAGCAAATAGCATTACAAAGCAGACTCAACATCGGTGACGTATTGATTAAGGAATTTGGCAAAGATGTGGATATTTTCCTTTTTGGTAATCAAGCGATTGTCTATGCAAATGTCAATAAAGAGAACAAAGTGTTTTCGCTTCCGGGTAGCGAAGGAGCCTCTGTTAATCGAATAGATATAACACTTTCACAAAAGGCTGGTAAATGGAAAATCAGCAAGGTATCAATACAGAATGTCAACGTAGGAAAAATAAAACCAGTAGAGAATGTGTTAAGCTGGGCTCAACAGTTTGAACCACAAGTTGAAAAATGGTTGAACGAGCCTGTTTTGAATTCAACAGAAACGATAGGATTCAACAAATACATGGCTATTTTAGAAGATTCTTTAATTACAGAGCTTGTTAATAAATCGATAATTGAATATACAAAATCTCACATAGGAATATGGAATGTATTTAGCCCAAATTTCGAAGGTTTTGTTGAAGGTGATATTACAAGGAAGGATCTTTATGCCATTGTTGGTAAGACAACCACGGTGAAGACACTGCGGTTAACAGGGAAGCAAGTAAAGGATATTATCAAGAACGGTTTAACTTTGCTCTCATTTAAGGATGGTAAGGTTATTTTTGAAAAATCACTTGTAAGTTCTCCATGGATTTACGATATATTTGAGAACATAAATTACGAGGTCGTACTGAACAAGAAAGATGTGAGAAAACTGGAATTCATGAGTAAACCAGTTGATGATAACGATGTGTTTGTTGTTTCCGTTCCAACGATAAGGACCTATGGTCAAAACGCGATTATTGATGGAACAGTGCTGAGCGAGCTTGAAGTGCCTGTTCAGAATATTCTTTTTGCACAGATTAAGAAAATCTTGGATGGAAACGTTTTGAACATCAAGGAAGACAATAACAGGGTTTCATTAGTACAGCTTGCTTATACTGTGAAACCGGGCGATACATTAGCCCAGATAGCTTATAGATTGGGCGTCGCAACTTCAGATGAAGAATTACCGCTTGCTATTGTTGAACTCATGACACTCAACCCTATTATCAAAAACCCAAACCTTATTCGACCCGGTTGGGAAATTGTTTACTACAAGAAGTATCTGGATCTTATACCGCCTTTGAAGGAGCTATTTGAAGCCAAATAATCGAATATTTCCGAGAAAAAGCAAACAGACGCGAGGTGGAGCCAACGGTTTTTCCACCTCGCGTTTTTAATACGAAGAGCCCTGTATGTTTTCACAAGCTTCACACACGTTTACGTAAGGTGTGGTATAATAATTTAAGAATCTTAGAAAACCAATTTTTTGGAGGTGCCAGATGTGAAGAAATTCTATATTACCACCCCTATTTACTATGTTAATGCAGAACCGCACATTGGAAGCTCTTATACAACTATTGTCGGAGACATCTTTGCTCGTTTTAAGAGAATGATGGGTTACGATGTTTTTTATTTAACGGGAACCGATGAACATGGGCAGAAAATAGCACAAGCTGCAAGGGAGAAAGGCGTTGAACCACAACAGCTGTGCGATGAACTAGCTCAAAAGTTTAAAGAACTTTGGAGAGAACTCGAAATTACCAACGATTATTTCATCAGAACAACCGATGAAAACCATATGAAAACCGTGCAGTACTTTGTTGCCAAGATGATGGAAAACGGAGACGTGTACAAAGGAACCTATGAAGGCTGGTACTGTGTACCTTGTGAGACATATTGGAATGAAGACGAGCTCGAACACACAGAAGATGGTAAACACGTATGTCCATCTTGTAAACGTGAGGTGCAATTGATTAAAGAGGAAAATTACTTCTTTAGACTGTCCAAATACAATGACGCACTTTTAAAACATTTCAGGGAAAATCCGGATTTTGTCGAACCTGACTTCCGCCGAAACGAGATGCTAAAGATTCTTGAATCCGGGTTGAAAGACCTTTCGATTACACGTACGACATTGAAATGGGGCATTCCTATGCCAGATGATCCAGAGCACGTGATATATGTTTGGGTTGATGCTCTGATAAATTACGTCTCTGCAATAGGGTATCCAGATGATATGGAATCTTTCAACAAGTGGTGGCCTGCTGATGTGCATCTTATTGGTAAGGAGATCAACAGGTTTCATAGCCTGATTTGGCCTGCAATGCTTATGTCTGTTGGACTACCATTGCCAAAGAAAATTTTCGCACACGGTTGGCTGACAGTAAATGGTCAGAAGATAAGTAAGTCGCTTGGAAATGCGATAGATCCTAGGGAATACGTCAAAAAGTATGGTAATGACGTTGTTAGGTACTACCTTGTCAGGGACATTATGTTCGGTAAAGATGGCGATTTCTCAGAGGAAAACCTGATCAAAAGGCTCAATTCAGACCTTGCAAACGATTACGGAAATCTATTACATCGAACCTTGGCGATGATCGTAAAACATTTCGATTCACAAATCCCAGGAATTGGCGAACTGGAAGAAATAGACAAGAATTTGGTAGAAAACTATGAGAAAACAAAACGAATGTACATCGAACTTATGGATAAATACAGAATTACCGAAGCTCTCGACGTGCTATGGCAGTTCATTGGCGATTTGAACAAGTACTTCGATGAGACAAAGCCGTGGGTACTTGCTAAGGAAGGTAATAAAGAAAGGCTTGGGACGATTCTTTCGCTCGTTACCGAGAGTATATTCAAAGTAGCAACTCTGGTGTCTTGCGTGATGCCAAATTCTTCAAAGGAAATTTATAGTAGACTTTCAGTAAGTGAAGCGTTCTCAGAAAAGCTCTTAGAAGGCTGGAACATACTTAAAGGTAACAAAGTTATCCACGGCGAACCTCTTTTTAAGAAGATAGAAAAAACGCAAAAAGAAACTGAAAAAGTACAACAACCTCAAAAACAGGGGGAGAAAACTATGGAAAAACAGGAAAAGGTTGCCGGTCAGGTTGGAAGTGAAAATGTTGTGTCTGTGGAGGAACTTATAGATATAGATTATTTCAAAAAAGTAGACCTGAGAGTTGCAAAGGTGTTAGCAGCAGAAAAAGTTGAAAAATCTGAAAAATTAGTCAAGTTGCAGATTGACCTTGGTGAACTTGGAACAAGGCAGATTGTTGCTGGGATTGCTCAGTTCTACAAACCAGAAGAACTCGTAGGGAAATTGATAGTTGTCGTTGCGAATTTAAAACCAGCAAAGCTTATGGGAATTGAATCAAGGGGTATGCTTCTTGCTGCGAAGAAAAACGATAAGCTTACATTGCTAACAGTCTCAAGTGAAATAGAACCGGGGGCAAAGATTTCTTAGTTGAACTGAACTTTTTCAATTATGTTAGGTAAAACTATAGGGAGGTAATTTCCAGTGGACGAAAAAGAAGTAAAAGAAACGTTGCCCAGCAATGAATCCAACGAGAATAACAATTCAAACGTGATAGAACGCATACTGGAAGAAGAGCTTGTTAAGTCTTACTTGAGCTACTCAATGAGCGTTATCATCGGTCGAGCCATACCGGATGTAAGGGATGGGCTTAAGCCGGTTCAACGAAGGATACTGTACTCAATGTATGAACTTGGATTGCTCCATAACAAGCCATTTAAGAAGTCAGCGCGTATCGTTGGTGAAGTCATGGGTAAGTACCACCCGCATGGTGATGCTGCGATATACGAAGCTCTTGTGAGAATGGCCCAGCCCTGGTCAATGAGATACCCTCTTGTTGAAGGTCAAGGAAATTTCGGTTCTGTTGACCGCGATCCACCCGCTGCGATGAGGTACACCGAGGCGAGGCTACATAAGATTGCCGAAGAAATGCTTGAGGACATTGATAAATCAACGGTGCGCATGCTTGATAACTTCGATGGTTCACTGCAAGAACCAGAAGTGCTGCCATCAAAGATACCAAATCTACTTCTAAATGGCGCAAGTGGTATTGCAGTCGGAATGGCAACGAGCATACCAACGCACAATCTAAACGACGTAGTTGATGCAATAATCGCAGTTATTAAAAAACCAGATATATCCATAGAAGAGTTAATAGACGTGATAAAAGGTCCGGACTTCCCAACAGGTGGAATCATAATAGGTAAGTCCGGTATTAGGGAAATGTACGTTACCGGAAAGGGAAGCTTCACAGTTAGGGGAAAGGTAGAGATTAAACAGGACAAGAAGAAAAAGTCTATTATTATCACTGAGATTCCTTATGGTGTAAGTAAAGCCGACTTGATAAATCAGATTGCAAGTTATCTGCAAGAAGAAGAAGTTCCTGTTAAGGACTTGAGGGATGAAAGTGATAAAGAAGGACTTAGGATCGTCATTGAATTTCCGGAAGACATAAATGAAGATGTCATCTTAAACAATCTCTACCAAAAGACAAGTCTTCAGACACGTTTTAACGCCACATTCCTTGTTATCGATGCCGATAAACAGCCGAAATTAATGAACTTAAAACAACTCATAGAAGCGTACATAAAACACAGGTTTGAGGTAATCAGGAAGAGGACACAGTATGCATATCAGCAAGATTCTCGTAGAGCGCACATTCTCGAAGGGCTCATTAAGGCTTCAAGGTCTATCGATACGGTGGTTGACATAATTAGAAATGCGAAAGATACCGCAGACGCCATGTCTCAGCTCATGGAAATACTACAGATGACAGAAGAACAAGCAAAGGCCGTGCTTGATATGAGGCTCGGCAGGTTGACCAACCTTGAAACGCAGAATCTCCAATCCGAATACAGGGAAGTCCTTGTAAGACTTGAAAAGGAAAAAGAACTCTTAATGAGCGATGAAAAGGTGTATGAAGTAATAGTTCAGGAATTACTCGAGCTTAAGAACAAATATGCAGATGAAAGGAGAACAGAGATTACAGAATATGAAGAAGTAATCACAAAATTTGATAAGAAAGACCTTATACCAAACAAGGACGTCGTTATGACACTCACACGAAAAGGTTTCCTAAAACTTATGGACTTAAATGCATTTAGAACACAAAGAAGAAACGGCAAAGGTGTCACTGGTGCGAATCTAATGGATGACGATATCATATCTCAAATCATCTACACGAAACTACATAACAAGACACTCTTCTTTACCTCACAGGGAAAAGTCTATGAAATCGAAAACATAGATATAGAAGAAAGCAGCAGGGCTACAAAAGGAAAACCAATTACCAAGTACATCAAACTTGAGCCAAATGAAAGAGTTCTTGCTATGATGGATATTTCGGATTACACTGGGGATTTGTTATTCGTCACAAAGAACGGCGTTGTGAAGCGAACCAGTTTAGAAGATTTCAGGAACATCACGTCAAAAGGTATAAGAGCTATTACCTTTAGAGATGGGGACGAACTTGTTTCCGTTTTGCGTGTAGAGTATGAAGAAAGTACAGTATTGATCTCTACCAAACTTGGTATGAGTATAAGATTCCCTGTTGATGAGGTTAGGACCATGGGAAGAAATGCCGCAGGTGTTAGGGGGATCAAGTTACGGGAAGGAGACCAAGTAGTCTCAGCCACAATCTTGAACGACGACACTGGATACATACTAACGATAACTGAAAAAGGCTTTGGAAAGCTTACGGAAGCAAGTGAGTACAGGAAACAATCCCGGGATGGACTGGGAATCAAAAATATAGGAGAAGTGGAAAAAACAGGATCCGTTGTTGGAGTTGCTTATGTAAAGGGAGACGAAGAAGTTGTGGTCTTTACAAAAGACGGAGCTTCTATAAAGTTCAAAGTGGCAGATGTGCCACCAAGGGGAAGAGTTGCTCAAGGTGTTAAGATAATCCACTTAGCTGATGGTGATATGGTAGCAGATTTCGCAGTTATAGGTGGTGAAGAATAACTTGTTTAGAGAAATTTCTCATACAGCTGATCTTGCATATGAAATAGTAGCTAAAGACTTAACAGAGTTGTTAAATGACATTGTTCAGATAATTATGGAGAATTCAGATTTTTCGGAAGGTTATAACGGCAATGCTTCAAAATCGCTGTCACACCTTTTTAAGGAATGTAGTAAGAAAGACAACAAAGATTTGCAAAACGTTATAAAAAAATGTTATAATATCAGCGACGCAAACAAAGAAGGGTTTATAGATGACTTGTTTGATGCTGTTAACGATATAATTTCAACGGTTGACCGTGGATACCTTCCAGTGAAAGTTGAAAATCAGTGTGTTTATTTTACAAAAAGGCGGGTTGCGCTACGAATTAAAGCACTGACATACCACGGATTGCAAGTTGAATTTGGTGAGAAAATAACCCTAAGGGTGGTGTTCGATGTATGAGGGAATTAACCGAAAGACAACAGCAGGTTTATGAATTCATCAAAGAATACATAACAATAAAAGGCTTCGCACCTTCCATCAGGGACGTCGCACGCCATTTCAAAATGACTCCCAGAGGTGCACAACAACATATCATAGCACTTGAGAAGAAGGGGTACATAAAGCGTTCCAAGGGTGCGCGAGCTATAACACTTGCCGATCGCAAGGAAAGTATAGTCGTCCCTGTAAAGGGAAAAATTGCCGCTGGTCAGGCGATAGAGATGTTCGAAGAAGTTGATGAGGAGATCGAAGTGCCTATCGAGATGCTCCGCGGCTATGGTGAATACTTCGCGCTTAAAGTTCAGGGGGACAGTATGACGAACGCTCATATAATTGATGGTGATTATGTGATACTAAAAAAACAGTACACAGCAGAAAACAACTCGATAGTGGCTGCTGTCGTTGATGACAAAATAACTCTCAAAAGATTCATATTGAAAGATAGTGTTGTTGAACTTGTTCCAGAAAACGAATCATATCCTATTATGAGGTACGACCCAAAGAAAGTAAGGATTATCGGAAAAATGGTAGGACTGATAAGGATCGTAAGGTAAACTAGGTTACTTTGACAGTTGTTTCGAGGAAGGTGTTGAAAATGGAAAAGAGAATGATGGGGGATATTGTAAAATTTGTACTTCCGGAGGAACTTGAATTAACAAATGCGCAGGAAATTAAAAGGAGGATATACGAAGAAACTTTTGAAAAAGGTTTTAAGAAAGTAATTCTGGACTTTTCCAAAACCAGATACATTGATTCCACGGGACTGGGCGTGATGGTTGCGATACACAAACAAGCGTTAATGAATGCAGGAGCCGTAGCTTTTTTAAATCTCGATAATAACATTAAGAACCTCCTTAAAATGACTGCGCTTGATAGGATATTGAATATATTCGATAATGAAAACGAAGCTCTTGAATTTCTGAACAAATAGGAGTTCTTTAAACTTTACAGAAGGAGGTAGGGATTTATGTACACATTCACTGAACAATTCGGTGTAGCTATCGTTTCTCTTGAAGGTGACATAACTATGCAAAACGCTATGACCTTGAGGAACTGGGTGGTTGACAACCTTATTAAAAAGGGTAAATCAAAGATCGTATTCGATTTCACAAGAGTAAATTTCGTTGACAGCTTTGGATTGGGAACTTTTGTGAGTTTACATAAAACAGCGTTATCCGCAAATGGAGCTATTGCTTTCGCTAGCGTCAACGATAATGTAAAAAAACTCCTTGCTATGACTGCCCTAGACAAAGTAATTAGAGTCTTTCCATCAGCCATGGAAGCGGTTAATTCTATTAAGTAGTCTTTGAGCAACTACATTAGATAATCCAGGAGTGCGATTGTGATGAAAATAGCAATAGGTAGTGATCATGCTGCTTTCGAGTTGAAAGAAAGGGTAAAAGAACACCTTCAAAAGTCTGGTATCGAAGTGATCGACTGTGGGACATATTCTATAGAAAGTGTGGATTATCCTGATTATGCAAAGCGGGTTGCTGAAAAAGTTACAAACAAAGAATGCGATTTTGGAATTCTTATGTGTGGAACAGGTATAGGAATGTCAATTGCGGCAAACAAAATCAAAGGCATTCGCGCTGCGCTTTGCCTGTTTCCAGAAATGGCTATTTACGCGCGCAAACATAACGACGCAAATATCTTAGTTCTTCCAGGAAGGCTTATGGGAATCGAGTTAGCAAAGTGGACTGTTGATGCTTTCTTGAGTTCCTCTTTCGAAGGTGGAAGGCACGAAAGAAGAGTCAAGAAAATCGAGGAGCTCGAAAAATAAATGGCGAATGAAAAAAAGGCGAGTTTATATTTCTGTGCCGAACTAAATGAATACTTTATTCCTAAGAAGGAAATCGATAATGGAAGGTTCATAAGAAATCCTGAAAGACCGAGCAGGTTAAAACTTGTTTTGGATTATATCCAGGAACGGTTCCAGGAGATACAACCAACTGAGTTCAGCGAAGAGCATATTTTGAAGGTTCACAGTGAGAAGTACTTTAATTACATCGTCAAGAAGTCGCAGGAGGTAGATGAAGAATACCTGCCAGAGGTATTCTTCGTTGATCCTATATTTGATACAGGAACGCCAATAAGAAGAGAAACGTTTTCAGCGGCAAAAAGAGCTGTAGATGTGGTACTAAGCGCAACGAAATATGCAGTTGACAACAAGACACCAACGTATGCTCTTACGCGACCACCGGGCCACCATGCGATGACTGATTTTGGTGGTGGATATTGTTATTTTAACAACGTGGCAATTGCTGCAAAGTTCTTAGAAGAAAAAGGAATGAGAATTGCCATTCTGGATTTAGATTTCCACCACGGCAATGGGACTCAAGACATATTTTACAAAGACCCCAATGTACTTTACGTTTCCATACACGGTGATCCAAAAAGGTTCTATCCCTGGTTCAGTGGCTATGAAACAGAACGTGGTGAAGGTAAAGCGTATGGAACAAATTTAAACATTCCCCTACCCGGAAATACGGATATAGAGATGTACAAAGAGGCACTAAAACGGGCCATTCAAAAGATACAAGATTTCAAACCAGATGCACTCATGATTTCCCTTGGTACCGATACACACGTAAAAGACCCTGTTGGAAAGTTTTCTCTTTTGTCGCAGGATTTTAAGAAGATAGGTGTTTTGATAACAAGCTCTTTGGAAATTGATTATTTGGTCATTGTACATGAAGGTGGATACAATCCAAAGTCTAACCTCAGTGCAGTAAAAAACTTCCTTGCTGGTCTGTTTGGAGATTAGCTCAACTTCGGAACTAACTTAAAGATAAGGGGAGGAGTACAATGGCACTTAAAGAAAAGATACTCAACGATATGAAGGAAGCTATGAAGAATAAAGATGAGATCAGACTAAGAGTTTTGAGGTCGATAAAAACGGCTATTGGATATTTTGAAGTAGAAGGAGAGAAAAGAGAAGCAACAGATGAAGATGTGCAAAAGCTCATACTCAAAGAAATAAAGAAACGCCAGGAATCTATAGAGGCTTACAGACAAGCAGGTAGAGAAGATCTGGCAAAGGCCGAAGAGGAAGAGCTTAAGATACTTGAAGAGTACGCTCCGAAGATGCTTTCCAAGGAAGAGATAAAACAAATTGTATCATCTGTGATATCGGAGTTAAACGCTACGCAGAAAGATTTCGGAAAGGTTATGAAAGAAGTCATGGCAAGAATTAAAGGTTCTGCCGATGGAAAACTCGTGAACGAAGTTGTAAAGGAGCTACTTAAGTGAAGCAAATGGATTTTCAACAGAAAGATTTGGAAAGAAGACCAAAGATTTATCCTGTGTTCCTTCCAAATCTTGGTTGTCGGACGCGATGCATTTACTGTAATCAATCTATAATGACAGGTGAAACACTTCCAGACCTTAAAGAAATTG
The DNA here is from genome assembly GCF_004117075.1 of Fervidobacterium changbaicum. Classification (NCBI taxonomy): domain Bacteria; kingdom Thermotogati; phylum Thermotogota; class Thermotogae; order Thermotogales; family Fervidobacteriaceae; genus Fervidobacterium; species Fervidobacterium changbaicum. Next base: position 520,495 of record NZ_CP026721.1, on the reverse strand, counting down.
CGCAAAGCCTTCAAAACTTAACCGACGTGGATGAAATAGGGTACTATGGCGGTACCTTTACAGGTTTGAAACCCGAACTGATGGAAAAATTGCTTTCAATAAGACCTGATATACCAAAGAGGATATCCACTAGACCTGACGTTATCGATGAACATGTAGTTGAAATTCTAAAGCGTTGGAATGTGAAAACTGTTGAACTGGGAGTCGAAAGTATAGATGACGAGGTATTGAAAAATTCTAAGCGAAATTATACTGGTGCTGACGTTCTCAGAGCAATTTCACTTCTTAAAGACAGGTTCGAAGTCATAGCGCACCTTATGACCGGTCTTCCCAGTGACACCAGAGCTAAAGATTTAGAGAGCGTTCGGATTCTTATTAACACGGGTGTAAGTTTGTTCAGAATACATCCCACAATTGTTTTTAAAGATACCGAACTGGAAGTACTTTTTAAGCAAGGTTTGTATAAGCCGCAAACTCTTGATGAAGCTGTAAATATCTTAGCCGAAATGGTGATTTTCATCGAAGGTCACAATGGGAAAGTCATTAGACTTGGATATCATATTCCGCAGTCGCAATTAAAGTACGTTGCTGCCGGTCCCTATCATCCTTCATTTGGAGATATGGTACGTAGCCGTGTGGTTAGAATGATTGTGGAGAGGTTTGGTGTAAAAGAGATTGCTTATAGTCGGAGGTTTACGTCTTGGGTAAAAGGATATGGGAACGATAAGATGAGTGTCTCTTTTTTGGAAATCTCCGATGAAGATGGTATATTCCTGGACGGTACGCCATTCTCAGATATGCTAAGAAGGTATTCTGAGAGCATAAAGTATTGACAATTCATATTGAGGTGGTTGAATGCAAGAACTGATATTTTGGTTGATATTTTCAGTAGTAGCGGCAACCTTAATATTCACACAGGTAGCCATAACTGTACCAAAACCCGTAGTGTCTCAACCTTCAAAAGTTGAGCTACCTGATGTAGCAAAAAAAGATAATGATGTCCAGTTAATTTACGAAAATGAAGTTATCAGCGAGAAGTTGAGTAAACTTTCGCAAGAGAGAACTACTATCTATGCATTAGGCGAGTTCTCAGGGCCGGCCTTCAACGAAAAAAGCGTTAAGGAAGGTGCCTTGCAAGTAGCTTTCCAAGTTTTGATTTCAGAATTAGAGCTTTTGAAAAATAGCCTTCTGCAACAACTGAATTCTGTTCTTAAAGGAGAAAAAAATGAAGCGTTACTTGCAAGAACCGTTGAACTATTTGAACAGCTTTATCAGAGACTCCCGCTTGATGGTTCGTTGGCCGTAACGTATAAGATCTGGAGAAAGGGAAAGGGAGAGGTAACAACTTACTATTACCTCGTTCTATTTGATGACGAATATGCGAGGAGCTTGATAGAATCTATAGGTACGGATTTGGTTCAGCAACTGCAAGATTACGATATCTCCTTCAAAGAACTCTGGGAAGCAGCGTTGGCAGGCTATGCTAAACAAAAAAGTAAAGCTAGCGAAAAATAATTAGCTTAAATAATAAAAAATGGCGGAGGCGGTGGGACTCGAACCCACAAGGACCGTAAGGTCCACCGATTTTCGAGACCGGCTCCTTAGCCATTCGGACACGCCTCCATCCAGCAGTAGATAGTATACCATACCTTTTACAATTTTCAATATTTCAAAGCATACATAATTCATAGGTTCTTGAAATCTGAGGTGAGCTTCATGGCAAGGGTACCAAAGATAATGATTGTTGAGGACGATAGAAAGATTCGTAGATTACTTGAGATAGAGCTAGAACACGCGGGGTACGAAATAGCTTCATTCGACAATGGTATAGATGCGCTTGAAAACTTTAAGCAGTTCTCACCAGATTTGGTTATACTTGACATAATGTTACCAGACATGGACGGATATGAAATCGCCCAAAATTTGAGGAAGCTCAGTCCCGATGTTTTAATTTTGATGCTTACAGCACTCGGGATGAAAAAAGACAAACTTGCAGGTTTTGAATCAGGCGCAGACGATTACCTTACAAAGCCTTTTGATAACGAAGAACTCTTAGCCAGAGTAAGGGCACTTCTGAGGCGGAAACATATAGATATCTCTAAACCTTACAAAATAGGTTCTTTAGAAGTGTATGAAGATAAAAGAACTGTTTACTACAATAAAGAGGAAGTAGAATTAACAAAAACAGAATTTGAATTACTACTCTACCTTGTTAAAAACATTAATAGAACAGTGAGCAAAGAAGAGATACTTAACGCCGTTTGGGGTATTGATTATTACGGTTCTGACAATACTGTGGAAGTGTATATAAACTACCTTAGAAAGAAACTTTCACCAGATTTAATAAAAACAGTGAGAGGAATAGGTTACAGACTGGTCGGTGAAGAGCTTGAAACTAACCACTAAGTTAGCGCTTATAAATACTATTGCAACCGTTGTTCTTGTTTCTTTAGTTCTCGGTGTTACATACCTATACTTCTACAAGATGGCTATGAGACCCGTTCTGGAGGATTTTTCCAACCCAGGGAGGTTTGTAACTGTAATTTCTACACCATTTGGCAAGCAGTACATCGTGTTAAGATGGGATGTTTATGTTGCTGACTTGGAAGAAAAAGCTGTTATTAATGATCCTTTTGGGATAGGCTTAATTAATGAGGTGGGACTAAAGAAAATTGAAAACAGGTACTTCTATATGACCAGTGTTCAAAGTCTGATTATTGGGAAAGAAATAACACCAGTCATCAGATTTCTTGAAAATATAAGGAAACTTTTCGTTATCGCTATTTTGTTTCTCGCTTTAGGGGTGACTATACTCAGTTACTTTTTGACACGAAAGAACGTGAGAGAGTTAAAAGAATTCATATCCCAAATCGAGTCTCTTGGTGGTTCAGACGTTACTAAAAGAGTTGATATAACACCAAAGACCTATGAACTTAAGGAACTCGTTCAAAAATTCAACGAGCTGATGGAAAGGATAGAACGCTCGTATAAGGCGCAAGAATCTTTTGTTTCCGCTGTTTCACACGAATTGAGAACGCCAGTAGCAACGTTACTGGGATATGTGAATATGCTTAAACGTTGGGGTTTGAGAGACGAAAATGTTTTAAGAGAATCCGTAGAAGCAATAGAAGAGAGTAGCAGGGAGATAAAGCAGATAATTGAGAATATGCTTTTAATTGCAAGAGTAGAAAATCTAACACAGGAGAATATAGAATTAAGAGAATTTTGCGAGGATCTGATAAATCAGAAATTCAAGAATCGAAACTCAGAGCCTGTTGACATAGAAGTCCAAGGTGAAGGTATAATGAGGACCAATAAGGAAGGACTCGGCATAATCTTTACGATTTTACTCGATAATGCGCTAACTCACGGTGCTCCTCCTTACCTTATAGACATCAAGAACAACCAAATTGCAGTTGTTAACCACGGCGAAAAAATACCTGAAGAGCTTATTCCTAAGATTTTCGAGCGGTTTTTCAAGGGTGAGAAATCAAACGGTACAGGTCTGGGACTTTACATTGCAAATGAAATAGCCAAAAAGCTGAGCTTGGAGATAAAAGTTGAGAGCACAGAAGAAAAGACGGTTTTTAAAATCGTAAAGAACTGAACACGAAAAGCTCTAAAGTAGGATTATTTTTTGACAGTTCACCAACAAGCCCGCAAGCTACTCTCCTTTAGGGGAATAGTAAGAATTTGATTTTTTGTGCATGTAATAGTATAATTGTATATGGTGTTCGATAAGGGAATTCGTAAAACTCGCTGGAGCACGTATGATTTGAATTACCATTTTGTATGGATTACTAAATATCGCAAGCCATTCTTGCTCAACGAAATCAAAACCGAGCTTGAACGTATTATCTACTCAACGGCTAAAAATCATGAAATCACTGTCTTATCTCTCTGTCCAGCCAGACCACGTACATTTGTTCGTCTCTGCTCCTCCAAGACTCTCTCCTGCATTCATTATTAATTTGTTCAAAGGTGTTTCTAAATATCGGAGAAATTTCCACATCTGAGAACCAAAGAAGGACTATGGAGCAGAACATACTACGTTGGAAGCGCCGGGACTGTATCCGAGGAAACTATGAGGAGGTTCATAGAAGAGTGTCAAGATATGTGATACGAACATACAAAGTTCCTGTTCCTGCTGAATTGTATAATATGTGCAACGAACTCAACCAAACTGCAGCAAGAATCTACAATAAAACTCTTTCCCTTGTCAAGAAAATCAAACAAAAGAAAGACTTCTGGCTTTCTGAAAATAGCGCACAAAAGTTTATCCTTCGTTGGGCGTCTAACATCAACATCCATACTCACTCAAAACAAGCGTTCGTCCAACTATACTTCCAAGCACTCGATGGTTATTTTAAAGCCCTTAAGTTCAATCCTGAGGCAAAACCACCGTACAAAAGAAAAAAGTTCATACCCTTCATTTGGAAGGATAGTGCAATCAAACTCCTGGCCGATAGTAGATTGAGGCTATCCTTAGGCAAAGACAGAGAGCCTTTTGAGTTTCAAACAAGTCTGCCATCTGCTACAAAGATTAGACAAGCCAAGTTGGTGTATGAAGCAGGCAGATACTATCTTCACCTTGGAATAGAGGTGAAGATTGAAGAGCGCAAAGAAAAAGACACAAAGCTTGTAGCGGTAGATTTGGGCATACTCCGCCCCATTACATTCTTTGATGGTAAAGAAGTCGTTTCATATCACGGTGGTGCATTAAACCAGGTGCTTCGCTACAGGAACAAGGAACTGGCAAAACTGCAGTCAGCAATCAGCAAATGCAAAAAAGACTCAAGAAGGTACAGAAAGCTTCTAAGAGCAAAAAACAAACTGTTGAGAAAACTAAGCAACCAGCTGAACGATATACTACACAAAATCACGAGCCAATTTGTGGGGATGTGTTATCAAAAAGCAATAAGCACCATCGTGATAGGGGATGTCACAAACATTCGAGAAAGAGTAGAAGGCAACGACAACGCAATGCAAAAAGTGCATCAGTGGTGCTTTAGACGAATAACAAACCTAATAATGTACAAAGCGCAGGTGCACGGGATAAAAGTTGAGCAAATTTCAGAAAGTTATACAAGCAGAATGTGTCCGGTGTGTGGACAACAAAATCACTCAGAAGGTCGCAGGTACAAGTGTGCAAAATGTGGGTTTGAGTATCACAGGGATGGAGTAGGAGCAGTAAACATATATAAAAGGTATCTTGGCAGCAACCAAGTAGTAGCGGGATTGGCACCCGTCAAAGGTGTGAGGTTTAAGCCACACCTTTGTAGCCATGGAGTAAGCACTTCTCCATGGAAGGTAGCCTTGAGCTACTAAGAATCCCATCCCCTTTAGCGGATTGGGAGTGTCAAGATAAAGTTGTAGGGGTGAAGGGTATGACCATAGCAGGCGTGAATAGCGTTCTTGGTCCAGTTTATCCCCCAACAGTTGCAAGACCTGCAACTGTGGCATCAGCTACGGATGTTGCTCAGCAAGTTCAGCAAGCAAAAGAGCTTATGCTTAGAACTCTGGAATTCGCATTTTACAAACAGCAAGATATGAACTTAAAACTCGTGCGAATCGCTGGTGAATTGTTCCAGGGCAAGAACTTAGATGTGACCGTTTAGTTTAAAGGTAACACACGAATAAAGATAAGTAAAAACAACGGGTGCGTTTTTGCCACGCACCCGTTTGATTATTTACTCATCTCTAATCATTTCAAAAGCCCTTTTTCCTTGAGGAAATCTGTAAGGATCTGGTCAAGTGTTGGTTCTCCTATTTCTTGGAGTTCGTACCTGACCCTGACAGCAGGTTTGTTGAGTTTCATGACTCTTCTCAAGTCGATAGGTGTACCGATTATTACGACTTCTGCATCGGATTTGTTGATTGTCTCTTCAAGTTCTTTGATTTGCTTTTCGCCATAACCCATTGCTGGGAGTATGACATCGAGGTGGTTGTACTTCTTGTATGTCTCAACGATTGAACCAACTGCAAATGGCCTTGGATCAATAATTTCTCTTGCACCAAACCTCTTGGCTGCAACGTAGCCAGCGCCGTATCTCATTTCACCGTGCGTTAGAGTTGGACCATCTTCAACAACAAGCACCTTCTTACCTCTGATTAGTGATGGATCATCAACGAAAATTGGTGATGCAGCATCGACTACTATAGCATTAGGATTCCATTTTGCAATGTTCTTTCTAACCGTTTCGATATCTTCTCTGTTTGCTGTTTCTTCTTTATTTATTACTATAACGTCTGCCATGAGAAGGTTGGCCATTCCTGGGTAGTACGTAACCTCGTGACCGGGCCTATGTGGGTCTACTACAACGATGTGCAGGTCTGTTTTATAGAATGGGAAATCGTTGTTTCCTCCATCCCAAAGTATGATATCTGGGTTCTCTGCCTCAGCTGCTCTAAGAATTGCCTCGTAATCCACACCTGCGTAGATTACACTTTTTCTGTCGATGTGTGGTTCGTATTCTTCTCTTTCTTCAATTGTACAGTTGTGTTTGTCAAGGTCTGAATAATCTGCAAATCTCTGGACTTTTTGCGCTACCAAATCACCATATGGCATCGGATGTCTTATAGAAATTACCTTGAGTCCTTTGCTTCTCAAAATGTCAAGAACCCTTCTTGTTGTTTGGCTCTTTCCACAACCTGTTCTCACTGCACAAACAGAAACAACAGGTTTTGTTGACTCAATCATTGTTGAGTCAGGTCCCATAAGTTTAAAATCTGCACCTGCTGCAAGTGCAATTGCTGCTCTCTCCATTACGTATTGGTGTGGCAAGTCGCTGTAAGCAAGGATAACTTCATCTACATCGTACTTTTTAACGAGTTCTGGAAGCTTGGCTTCATCTTCGATAGGAATGCCATTTGGATAAAGTGGACCTGCAAGTTCGGCAGGGTAAATTCGACCTGCAATGTCTGGAATCTGTGTAGCTGTGAACGCTACAACCTCATAATCTGGGTTGTTCCTGAAGAACGTGTTGAAGTTGTGGAAATCCCTACCAGCTGCACCAAGGATAATAACTCTCCTTCTTTTCTTTTCCATGTTGTTCACCTCCGTTGACTTTGGCTGATGTAAGTTCATAGCATTAGAATTATACATGGCTTGTAGCTACATTTCAACACTAGGTATTCCGAATTATTACTGACAAATTCTTGCTTGCTGTTGTATCCTTTGGTATGCTCTGGTATGCTAAGGTATATTTTTGTGTGTATAGCGACGTATTCGGTAGAACTGATAAGAAACTTCAAACATTCATGGATTCTGTGGAAACTTTTCCAAAAATTGGTTCACTTTACCGTAAGTTGTAGTATAATATAAGAGGTTTCCACATCATCCTAAAAGGGGAGGTAGAGCGTATGAGAAAGTGGTTAACAGTAGTATTGGCAGTTCTTTTTGTTTTCTTGGCATTTGCTCAAGCCAAGAAGATTACCATTTGGACATCGGAAGCACAGGTTCCTATTCTCAAGAAACTTGCAGACCAGTACAAAGCAAAGTACGGTGTTCAGGTTGACGTTATTCAGGTGAACTTCGGAGATATTAAATCCAAATTCTTAACGGCAGCGCCAGCTGGTGAAGGTCCAGATATCATCGTTGGAGCACACGACTGGGTTGGTGAACTTGTTGTTAACGGTTTGCTTGAACCAATTAACCTTCCAGAAAAAGAAAAGTACTTCCCGGCACCTCTTCAAGGATTTACCTACAACGGTAAGATTTATGGTGTACCATATGCATTCGACGGTCCAGCACTAATGTACAACAAAGATTACGTACAGAAAGCGCCAGCAACATTCGATGAACTTATCGCACTTGCAAAGAAGATAGAAAAAGACTACGGCGGTGAAGTTAGGGGATTCATCTACGACTACAAGAACTTCTACTTCAGCTCGTTTGCATTCTTCGGCATGGGTGGATATGTTTTTGGAACAGACAAGAGTGGAAAAATCAATGTTAAAGATGTTGGCCTTGCGAATGCAGGAGCAATCGAAGGTCTGAAACTTATTAAGAAACTCGTTGATGAAAAGATACTCACATCTGGTGACAACTACAACACAATGGACGGTCTGTTCAAAGATGGTTTGGCAGCAATGATCATCAACGGTCCATGGGCAGTTCCAGGATATAAGCAAGCCGGTATAAACTTTGATGTTGCCCCAATTCCAGACCTTCCTGGCGGAAAGAAACCAAAGCCATTCTTCGGTGCACAAGGTTTCATGGTCAACGCAAAGAGCAAGAACAAACTCTTTGCGCTTGACTTCCTGACAAAATTCATCGCAACAAAAGATATTATGTACCAAATTTGGCAAGCAGACCCAAGGTGTCCATCCAGAACAGACGTCAACGAACTTGTTATGGCAAAGGATCCACTCACAAAGAAATTTGCTGACTTCCTTGGAAAATACGGTCTGCCAATGCCAAACGTTCCAGAAATGGCAGCAGTGTGGGGAGCAATGGGTGATGCTTTGGCTAAAGCACTCGACCAGGGTGTTCCAGCAGAAAAAGCACTTGCTGACGCAGTTGCTCAGATAAAGGCACAAATTAAGTAATTAAATAGAAAATCAGGGGCACGGGGGAATGCCCCCGTGCTTTTTCTTAATAAGATATAAATTTTCACGAAGAAAGAGTTAGAGTTACCAAGTTCCAGAAAAAGTTTTACCAAGGGAATGTCCGAAAATGACTGCAGGGAGGATGAACCGATGAAGTTTTGGAAAACTATAGGATATCTTACACTCATAGCGTTCACCGTATTTAGCATAATTGGTGCTATTTTCCTGTTCGGAAGAGGTTTTTATGAACTGTCTGTTACACTATTTGTTTTGGTGTTCTTGATAGACTTTTTTATTCTCAACAGAAATGCCTATCCTTATCGTTACATGATACCCGCTTTGATTTTACTCTTTATACTCGTTTTGTACCCTATTGCGTTTACAATTAGAACAGCATTCACAAACTATGGAACCGGTCACATCATGACACGTCAAGAAATTGTCGAGAGACTGCTTGTTGATCCTATTTATACGTACATTGTCCCGGATAGCTCACCGCTAAACTACAGTGTCTACGTGAGGTTTGAAGGTACACAACCAACCAATGATTTTAGAACCGTAGTTTTCAATGGTTCGACTTACTACGTTGCAAGAGACTATCGTGTACTTAAAAGTGAAGCTGGTCAATTGATACTTGCTGAAGTGGAATTGATAAAGCTTAGCGAGAGTGGATTAAGTGTAGAAAAACAAAATGGAAGGATAGAGCTCATTAAAGATAATGGGAAGATATACAGATATTTCTACAATCCGGATGACGGTTCCACAGCTATAAACGAGGATTACTTCAAGTACTACATCCTTTTCCCAATAATGAGTAAAATTGAATTCGTTGATAATAATGGAAATAGATACGCAATCAGGCAAAACGAGGAAGGCAAGTTGTTTATGTACAACATCAAACACATGTATAAACTTGGGCTTGCGGAAACGATAGAGAAAGGAAAAAGTATAGTTAAGACCGTTCTTATTAATACGATAACGAACAGACCACTAATTGAGGAAAATGGTACGATATATGACATAAACGAAAAGGGTGAAAAGGTAATCGTTGGTGGTTACATTTCTTACTATGGATTGAAGAATTTCACAAGGATATTCACAGACCCAACCATTTCTGGACCTTTTGCCAAGATTTTCGTTTGGAACTTTACGTGGGCAGCTTTGAGTGTTCTATTTACCTTTGTGATAGGCTTGATACTTGCACTTGTGCTTAACAATCCGAACTTGAAAGGGCGTGCAGTTTACAGATCGCTCTTGATTATCCCTTGGGCAATTCCTGCGTTTATTTCAGTGCTTGTTTGGAAGAACGGTTTCTTCAACGAAACATATGGTATTATCAATAAGTTCATAGTCACACAGTTGTTTGGTAGAGAGCCAATCAGGTGGTTCAACGATCCGTTTTGGGCCAAGGTTGCTGTTTTGACAGTTAACACATGGCTTGGTTTTCCGTATATGATGGTTGTCTCACTGGGTGCTTTGCAAAGTATACCGGAAGATTACTATGAAGCTGCAGCAATAGATGGTGCTAGCAAATGGCAGAGGTTCTGGAAAATTACGTTCCCACTCCTGATGACCACAATTGCACCACTGCTCGTAGGTAGTTTTGCGTTTAATTTTAATAACTTCGTCAATATTTACCTCCTTACTGGTGGAGGACCTGCAATGCCAAATACTACAACCCCCGCGGGTTCTACGGATATTTTGATTTCATATACATACAAACTTGCTTTTGAAGGTGGACGTGGTCAGGACTTTGGTTTTGCTTCTGCAATATCGATTCTGATATTCTTTATAGTTGGAACTTTGAGCTTCATCAACTTCCGCTTGTCCGGGTCCTTCGAGGAGGTGAACAGATAATGGTCAAAAAGGAAAGAAAATTGCTTACTCATATAGTTTTGATAATAGTTTCTGTCGTTGTCCTGTTTCCAATTGTTTGGGTTGTCTCTACATCATTAAGACGTGATAATGCGGCGTTTTCAACGAAACTGTTCAGCAGCAGGATGACACTTCAAAACTATGTAGACCTTATAGCTCCGGAGAAAAACGGACCCAGACTGGTTTCCGATATGGATGCTCTTATTCTGATGGCGCCTCCTCATGACAACATAACGGTTGAAAAGGCGAAAGTACTTTTCCAAAATGATGTGAAAAGATTTAAGTCTTATATTGAGGAGACTGAAAAGCTGAAAAAGGCAATAGATGATGCTATTTCCTATCTGAATGAATATTTTGAGAAAAACTCTGACAAGCTCATAAAATCTTACGTTTCGAATTTAGATAACATCATTAAAGAACTCCAATTCCCGAAGCCATCGAAATATTTGGAAGTGGCTGCATATGAGTTATACTCCAGAGGAGAGAACCTCAGCTCAATTCAAGAAGTTGACCCGTATTCAGGACAGGAAAATTGGGAAGAGATGATTGGAAAAAAGAAAGCTCGGTTGGAAGAACTCAACAATGAGAAATCAACAATACAAAGTACGGTTGAACCACTGGAAAAGACATATCGTGCTTATCAAAGTCAGTATCTGAACCTTTCCAAAACAATTCGTTCATTCTTGGTTCCACAGCTAAAGGAATACGCACTAGTTCTCAAGTCTGGTGCTGATTTGCTTGACGCAGCAAAGATTTCAAATGTTTCGGCAGAGTCATTACCAGATGAAAACACAATATTGGAGCGCTTCAAAGCAACACTTGAGCAAATTGAGGATATCCAACTTAACGTACAGCAATTTGATGATCTTAAAGACATCGATCAAGCACTAACCGATTTTCAGAATGGATACAACGAAGTTATGACTAAATGGGCGCAAGCCACAAACAAGGACAAAGCACCGTTTGCAGACTTTTTGAACACGATAGATGTTTTCACAACGAGAATAGCAAGCACCATAAACGAAACCGTGAATTTGATGAATAAATTGAAAAAGACAACAGAAAGAATGTTACAATTGCAAGCTGAGATATCGAAATACAAAAGTAGGCAAGCTCAAATAGATGAAGAAATTAACAAAATAAACACAGAACTTGCAAAAGCATATGAACTTTTGCACGATCCTTTGCTGTACCTCAAAGCAAGACTAGCCATTGACCAACTCGAAAAGATCAAGACAATGGTTGCTAATATGAAATTACCTGCTCAACTTCAACTGCTTAACATACAATCTAAGAGGGTTTTTGGAATCACAACGGATATTGCAAATATGATAACTGACCAGAAAAAGCAATCAAAGATAAGAAAGATAGCTTCCAAGCTAGATTGGCCAGGAACAGCAAAGGATATGTTTACAAACTACGAATTATTCTCCCAAAACTACGAACCATTTGTAAAAGACTTAAAGCTTTACCTAGCAGATGTGGAAATTCAGGGGCCAAAATTCATGCCGGTCTCAAAAACAGGTGTAAAGGTTAGACCAGTTGCCATGGAACGATTGACTGACACCGTTCTTTCTGTGTATAGGAACAACGTGGTACCGAATATGAATGTGATGTCTAGAAAGTCATCCGAATTGTCAGACAAGCTCAACATTAAAGAACTTTCCGCTGCGCTGAAGAAACTCGATGGCGCTGCGTTTAGAATTGATCAAATCTGGCAGAGAAAACCAGATCACTACATGCTGAAGTGGATTATGAATAGTGTGATTGTATCATTAAGTGTGGCAATTATCATAACTTCTGTAACCGCTTTGGCTGCTTATCCATTCAGTAGAATGAGATTTAAAGGTAGGAAGTACGGAATAATGTCACTTTTGCTTATCCAGATGTTCCCAGCAATAATGTATATGATTGCGATTTACACATTCTTGTCATTTGCTGGAAAATACATTCCAGGATTTGGGTTGAGTAAACTATCTGGTTTGATATTTGCTTATCTGGGTGGTATAGCGTATAACATGTACCTTATAAAGGGTTACTACGATACTATACCGGATTCATTAGAAGAGGCAGCTCTCATCGATGGTGCAACAAGATGGCAAACATTTGTGAAAATCGTTCTACCACTTGCTTCACCGATACTTGCAGTTATCGTTATACTCACCTTTATGGGTACTTTCAACGAGTTCGTACTCGCAAGGATTATATTACAGGACGTCAAACAATACACATACGCAATAGGTTTGTACACATTCTCGACAGGTCCGTTTGAGACACAATGGGGACTATTCACAGCTGCGGCGATGATAGGTATGGTTCCTATGGTTATCCTCTTCTTACTGATGCAAAAGTATATCGTCGGCGGGCTTGTGAAAGGAGCGGTCAAAGGATAATGTTTGCTGATAATGGGTTGATTGCTCCACAATACAGCAAGTCAATTGTTAACCTTGTTTCTTCGTTTCTTAAGTGCTTTGGAATTCATTCAAACCATTCAGAATTCCCCCTCGAAGGCAACTTCGAGGGGTTTTTCCAGGGTATAAAGAGGATAGTAATATTCTTAGTTGACGGGATGGGGTATAACAAGTTCATCAAAATTAATGAGGGTATAGGTTTTAAAGATGTAATAAGAGTTTCCAGTGTCTTCCCTACAACAACAGTTGCAGCTGTGACAAGTTGGTTTACAGGGAAGACACCTAAGGAACACGGCCTTCTTGGTTATATCCTTTACCTACGTGAGATAGGCTCAATAACCAACATGATAGAATTCACATATCCCGGTGTTGAAGGCGGAATATTCGCCGGTCTCATTAAAAAGCGCTTACACAGGTTGGATAATGTCTTTGATTTATTAAAAGAGAAAGGACTCTACGGGGGAGTAATGACGCACGCTACAATTTCAAATTCTGGACTATCTTACCTTATACACAAAAACGCTCATGTGATGGGCTACTATTATATGGGCGATTTACTTGCAACATTAAAGAAAAGGCTCTCCGAAGACTGGCAAGGAATGTTATATATATATTGGGGATATCTGGATGGCTTAGGGCACAAAAAAGGTCCAGATAGTGAAGCTTACGAGATGGAAATGGCAAGGTTACTTATTGAAATCAAGAGGTTCGTAGAAGAATATCTGCCAAGCGATACTCTTTTCGTGATTACGTCTGATCATGGCATGGTTCAAATACCAAACTCAACAAACTATTTCTTGAAATCAACAGACCCATTCAACAGGTTGTTAGCATGTCCACCTGGCGGGGAAATGAGGATGATGTATTTCTACTTGTCCAAAAAGAGCAATTACGAACCGTTGAAAAGCTATTTTGAAGAAAATTTTCCATCAAGTTGCGTCTTCCTATCAAGTAGAGAAGGCATAGACGTAGGGTTATTCGGACCGGGTAGAATACACCCAGAGTTGTACAATAGAATAGGTGATGCTATAATGATAACAAAGGGGAATAACGCTTTCACTTACTTATACAGCGGTGGTGAAGAAAGACTTGCGGGGATGCACGGTAGTCTGACAGAAGATGAAGTTTTTGTGCCAGCAATCTTTATTAGAAGATAAATTTGGAAGATCCTGTTAACTTGTAGTGATGGAAGACAATAGAACACAGATAACACGCGCAATATCATTGTTGTTCAGTTTCAAGAGATTTCTCACTACACAAAAGCTGTTCACGTACATTGGAAGATTGTCAATATTCTTAAATCCACGCTTGGCTCGTACAAAGTCTTGGAATAACGAAAACTTCGATTCACATTGATTGTTTTGCCCAAGTCTCACAACAATATGATTGATATTCTTGTATAGTATCTTCACTGCACCATATGCACCAAGTCCATCTGTAATTAGTTCGATTGTTCTTTCGTTGTTACCAAAGAACTTCTCTAACAATATCTTCACTTGACCCATATCGCGATATTTGGATACATGCCAAGCAACAATAAGATTCGAATCGTGCTCAACTAAGAACCAAACGTAGTACTTTTTGGATTTAAACAAAACGACAGTTTCATCACCATGGACTTTGAAAGCATCTACAGGAACGAGGATGGAAAAGAAACAAGACAACTTAAGGATCCACTTGTAGATAGCGACATGAGAGACTTTGATATTAAGTGAGTCTCTGATGGAACGCAAGGACACAGCTTTGAAATAAAGGACGAAGGCTTTAAGGACAATAAAGATAGGGAAACGGAAGAACTTGAAAGAGTCGAAAGGAAGAGGGACAAATTGAGGTAAGTTAGTTGGGATTTCGTCTCTGGTATGGCAAGAACGGCAACGGAACTTAACGAAGGCTTTTTTGATTTTGTGGATTTGCATAGTTTTTCCACAGACAGGGCATTTAGGATAAGGGAAAGAGAAGAGCTTGTGTTTTTTTGAATGAACAAGTCTGAAAGTGCGCTTACAGTCTTTGCAAAAGTATTGTTGGTTACCGTACTTATCATGACCGTTTTTGTAGATGTTGGTAGAGCCGCATTTGGGGCAAGAGACTACAGAATTTTGCATAGTGGAGTACCTCCTTTTTGTGAGAATTGATGGTGGGGGGTGTTCCACTAATAAGAAGATAATACGGTTTTTGGAAATTTTCAATACTTTTAGTTAACAGCATCAATTTGGAAAACAGGAGGAATTGTAATGGTAAGAGTAAGATTTGCACCAAGTCCGACAGGCTATCTACACGTAGGAGGAGCGAGAACAGCCCTTTTTAACTGGCTTTTTGCAAGAAAGAACAAGGGTAAATTCATCTTGAGGATAGAAGATACCGATACAGAAAGGTCAACGCGCGAATCTGAAAAGATGATAATGAACGATTTGAAATGGTTAGGACTTTATTGGGACGAAGGACCAGACATTGGAGGAGATTACGGACCTTACAGACAAAGCGAGAGATTGCATCTTTACAGAGAACATGCATACGAATTAGTAAAAAAAGGTCACGCATATTTTGCTGTCTATGACAAAGATGATCCAAAAAAGGTTCTTTACACAACAACAGAAGAGCCGACAGATGGAAATCCTTATACTGTCGTTTTCAAAGTGCCCGAAAATGAAACCGTGAAGTTTGACGATATGCTAAAGGGTGAAATTGAGTTTTCTACAGAACACATGGATGATTTCATAATACTAAAATCCAATGGGTTTCCCGTGTACAATTTCGCAGTCGTCATAGACGATCACTTGATGTCAATTACACACGTGCTTCGCGGCGAGGATCATATATCGAACACGCCAAAACAAATACTGCTCTACAAAGCATTCGGTTGGGAACCACCGAAATTTATGCATATCCCTCTGATACTTGGTGCTGACAAGACTCCTTTAAGCAAGAGGCACGGTGCAACAGCTGTTGAGCACTTCAGAAAAGAAGGCTACCTTTCGAAAGCACTTGTTAATTATCTTGCAATCCTTGGCTGGAGTGTCGATGAAGAGATTTTTGACTTTACGCAAAAAATAGAGTCGTTTACACCAGATAAGATTTCCAATAAGAACGTTGTATTCGATTATCAAAAACTCGAATGGGTTAATGGGAAACACATGAGAATGCTTACAGCAGAAGAACTCTATAATCAGTTCGAAGAATGGAGAAGATACGTGGGAGCAGAGAAGGAAGTTCCAAAAGAGGTTTTAGAGATCTGTCGAGAAAAGGTGAACACACTAAAGCAACTATACGAATTCGCATTACCATTTGTCGATGATTCATACGAGTATTCACAAGAATATGTTGAGAAGTTTGCAAGAAAGCCTGAAACGATAAATATTATTGAGTTGGCAGTACAGAAGTTTTCTCAATTAGATAATTACGACATCTCAAACATTGAAAAAACACTGCGAGAGATTGCTACCACACTTGGTTTGGGAACTAACAAAGTATTCCAAACAATTAGAGGAGCTTTACTTGGTAGACTGGTTACACCGGGGCTGTTCGAAAGTATAGCTGTTTTGGGGAAAGAAAAAACATTATCAAGGCTTCAAAGAACTCTCGAGTTTGTCAAAAATATCAGTGCATAAGTCGACAGCTGGAAGGTTTTGATTGTTGCAAAAGGGGTTGAAAGCTTTGAAGATACAATCATTGTATAAAGGTAATAAAGTAGAAATTATTAAAGTGGAGAAGAAAAGTGGGAGATACTATGCATACGCTTACTTATCGCCTTTTTATCCTGATGGCAAAGGTGGTCAGCTTGGAGATAGGGGAAAAATTGGAGGTATCGATGTATTAGGTGTAACTGAAAAAGACGGATATACTGTTCACGAACTTGCAACTGAAATTGAACCTGGAACGTACGACGTAGAAATTGACCAAATACGCAGAAGGGATATAGCACAGCAGCACACCGCCCAGCACATCCTATCAGCAGCTTTTATCGAAGTTGCAGAAGTGGAAACTGTTAGCTTTCGTATGGGGGAAGAGTACTCAACTATAGATTTGGACATACCGTTCATAGAACCTGAGGTTATTGAAGAAGCGGAAGATTTATCAAACAGAATAATCCAATTCTGCGTGAACGTTGAAGAAATAATAACAGACATTGAAGGTGTTAAAGCATTTGAGCTGCGAAAACCGTTAAGCGACAAAGTAAAAGGCGAGGTAAGATTAATAAAGATACCTAATTTGGATGTCTCAGCTTGCGGAGGTTTCCATGTTGATAACACTGGTGAGATAGGTGTTATAAAAGTTATAGATATGGAAAAAGTGAAAGGGAACCTTACAAGAATGTACTTTGTTTCGGGCCAAAGGGCTCTGAAGTACTTTAAAAAGTATAACAACGTGCTAAAAAATCTCTCAAGACAGCTCACTGCTTCTGTCGATGAGTTGAACTTACGCGTTGAGAAATTGCTTAATGAACTTAAAGAAAAAAATTCCTTGCTCTCAAAAATTTCTCAAGAGTATGCTGAAGTATTGAAGAAAGCTGTAGAGAACAAAGAATTTGTTTACTTAGAAGGTTACACCGAAGTTGGAAACTTTCTCTCAAAAAGTATTGAAGATGAGTTCTTAGTTTTCTACGACGGTAGTAAGTACATCGTTGCTTCTAAGAAGTACGATGTAAGAGAATTTGTTAAAAAGCTCATCGAAAAGTACGGTGGCAAAGGCGGAGGGAAACAGGAATTCGCACAGTATTTACCTGAAAAAAGAGTTTCACTAAGTGAACTTGAAGTACTGTTCCAAGAAACGTACAAAAAGTAAAGAAACCTAATCTAAAGTTTAAGTGGAGGTGTCTATTATGCAAATGACGAAGAAGTTCTACAGTTTCATACTAATAGCTTTGCTAACTGTTTTTGCTTTTTCCGATGCTTTGAAGTTCTTACCAAAGGATTATTCTACGATTCTTTACATTCCTGATGTTCCAAAAGCTTACGATGCTTTTAAAGCGCTACCAATTGGTCAAACATTGCTGGCTGATACGGGCATTGGATTAGAATCACTTGTAAGAGGTGTCTTGGAACAACAACTTTTGTCTATGAAATACACATTGGATGATTTTGATTTGTTCAGTAAAGAAATGCTCGTTGCAATTAATAAGGACGGAAATCTCACGGTTGTATTGGGACCGGTGAAAAGTACAACAAAGGTTAAAAAGGTCTTAGAGAGTTTCTTAGAAGAAGACACGCTAAAAAAAGTGAAATTCGTTGAGAATTACTTCATTTATTCTGACGGTCAAGTTGGTGGCGGAAAAGCTCCTGCTAATTTACTGGCAAATCTCAAAGGTAACCTCGGCGTGACGTATTCAAACATCACAGATGGAAAAATTACGTTTGAGGGATACGGATACATAAGGATAGAAAACAATGCACTTTCATTCTACCAAAAGCTGGATGCCAAAACTCCTGATGCGAAAAATGTTCTCAAAACGTTGCAAAACACGAAGCCTGTAGATATACTTGCTGATAAAAATGTGGGAGGAGATTTGCTGATATTTATTAACAGATCTATTCCTGACGCTTTGAAAAAGACATTCATCGATGCTTTGGTTTCGAACTTTAATATAACAAATCTAAACGTAACAGGAGTTATGTACCTTTCTGCTGATATCGCTTCGACCGTCAGTGTGTTGCTGAGTAGTGATTCACAAGGACAAAATCAGAGTAGTAAATCTAACCAAACAACATCTCAGCCTACTCTTTCTTCTTACTCGGTAGTCTTTGGAACAGGTTTCAAAATGCCTGATGAAGTGAAGAAGTATGTGACCATAGGTTCTGAAAGGTACGGTGTTTTAACCACTGAAGATGGAATGGAAAGCTATATCCTTATAAAGAATGACAGAATGATTACATACACAGTGAATCCGAGCAAATATAAACCAGGTGATAGGACGTTCTTCACATCAGTTTACGATCCCAAGTATTTTATGGGCATTTTCCTCAATTTCGAGCCTCTTATCAACACAATGTTGGGCAAAAAGGTCAAATCATCAGCCATATTTGTATCGTACGTAGAAGGGGATTCAATAATACAGAAGGGTACAGTGAAGTGATAACTGTATGAATCACGCGAAAAGTATAAAAACTAGTGGTAAGAGTTGCTTGGGTTGTTTCGTTTCAGTAGTAATTTTTCTCTTCGCTTTCTCCTTTTTAGCACCTTTATTAGGAGTGATATTACCTTTCGGGTTTTCAGTCTTTTTGAGAGCGCTGCTGCGAGATGTTTTGCTTGTCGCCTTACCTCTAATAGTTTTTTTGGTAGTATTAATCTTTCCAAAACGGAAAACTGTAAAAAGCGGTCAGCAAAAAAATTCATCCGAAGAAACTGAAACCATGTATCAAAACGAAAGAGATGAATATAAAGAAGAGTTAAAAAGTTCAATTAGAACTGCTGAACATTTTGATAGTCCCGACGTACAACAGGCGTTCCGAATACTTGGTCTTCGCTCGAACGTCTCCTACACAAAAGTGAGCGAAAGATACTATGAGCTTGTGCAGAAGGTTAATAAAATGAAAATCAGCGAAGAAAAAAGGCAGATGATGCTTGAAGAATTAGCAAAAGCTTATGAAATACTAACTGAATACTATTCAAAGATGAGTTGAGTTTTTTTGCTTAAGGTGGTGGTAGCATGGATTTTGAATTTTACTACTATTTTCCAGTGCCACCGATCAGTTGGATCTTTTTGATTCTCAGAATAGCTGCGATATTCCTGGTTTTTTACACACTGTACATTCTCCTAAGGTTTTTCACAGAACCTGAATCAGAAACGAACGTAGGACGCAGACGTGAATTCCAAAAAACAAAAAATGTAGTAGAGGGCATCGACAACGAGGAATTACTAAGAGCTTTTAAAACTTTCGGATTAACCCCAAATGATAATTACTGGGATGCATCTTACCGCTACTACGCTCTAAGAAGGGCTATATTGATGTCAGGTTTGCCAAATGAAGTCAAGGAAGCAAAGCTTCAGGAAATTGACAGAATGTTCGAATTGCTTACCGAATACTATTCGAAAAGGGGTTAAAAAGGAGGTCCCAATCGGACCTCCTTATTTTATTTATCGATATTCAAAATCCTTTTGCACAATTTAACAGCCTCCTGAGCGTCTTTTGCATAATAACTCCCAAAGCGTTGTGCCAATTCTTCATTCATAGAGGCACCACCAGCAATAATTGGCGTACTTACTCCGTTTTCTCTAAGAGTTTTCACGACTTGGCCGACTTGGGAAACGGTTGTTGTCATCATTGCCGACAAACCTACTATATCTGGATTAAGTTCCTTAACTTTCTGAAGAATTACCTCAGCGGGAACGTCCTTGCCTATATCGATTACTTGGAACCCTGCGCTCTCAAGAACCGTTCCAACTATCTTCTTGCCGATATCGTGGATATCTCCTTCAACTGTTGCAAGTAGTATCCTGCCTAATATCGCAGAGTCTTTTTCAGCTACCATAGAAAGTAGCTTACTGAATATGGGTTTTGAAGTCTCCGCAGCAAGTATGAGGTGTGGGAGATAAATTTTGTTGTCAGCATAGAGATTTCCTATTTCTTCCATCGATTTCGCAAGCACTGTTTGAATTATCTCAAGTGGCGTTAACGTATCTAAGAAAGACAGCACATACTTCTCGGCTTCATTTATATTTCCGCGAAGGAGTAAGCTGACCAGTTCACTACTCTTTATTTCCTCGCCAAACTTGGAACCCTCCTTACCCAAAATTCGCTTCATCCCACGCAGAATTCTCATTGTTAGCTCCTCTGACGTATTTAAAATCGCTGCAGATAGTCCTGAATGCATTGCTAAAGCTAAGAACGAAGCGTTTAGCTCGTCGCGGTTTGGCATTCCAAAGCTGAAGTTTGAAAGCCCAAGTATCGTTCGGATACCGTCATTAGAGAGCATCCTAATGGTGTCAAGCGTTACACTGTAATCCTGGTTTGCTCCTATGGGCAAAACCAGTGGGTCTACAAAAATCCTTGAACGGTCTATTCCCTGGATTTCCAGATATTCAATAGCACGCCTACCAAGCTCGTACCTCTCTTCGGCTGTTTTTGGTATCTCCTTACCCATCGCAAGAACAACTAATAGTCCGCCATACTTCTTAAGTAGCTTTACTTTCTTATCAAGCTCTTCAGGTAGTGCTTTTGAAGAATTAATCAAAGGTCTTCCAGGATACTCAATTAATGCGCTTTCGAGGAATTCATTGTGCTGTATGTCAAACGAAATGGGGATACTAACGATCCTGTCCAGCTCTACAATAACTTTAGAAAAGTGTTCTTCCAACAGTACAGATTCTATTCCAAAATTCAAATCAATTGCATGAGCACCTTCCTGTTCTTGAGATTTTGCAAGTTTCAAAACATGCTCAAAATTGAATTCGCGAATCTCGTTGTGTAGTTTTTTCTTCGCAGAAGCATTTATACGCTCACCAACAATTAAAAATGGCTCCACATTAAACATATGGACCCTGCTTGTGATTACGTCCAGTTGATTTATTTTTCTTGTCTTTGGTTTCTTCAAGCCAATATGTTGAACCATGTACTTGATGTGTTCAGGACCTGTCCCACAACACCCACCGACAATATTTGCACCAAGTTCCACATAATCTTCAACATAGACTGTAAATTCTTCTGGAGTAGTTTTGTAAGTCAATCTGCCATCGGAGGATAAGACTGGTTTCCCTGCGTTTGGTTCTGCAAAAATGGGCTTTTTTGATAATCCGGCCAATTTCCTCACGAGCGGAACCATTTTATCAGGTGTCAGCGTACAGTTGATACCAATTGCATCAACATCAAGGTCGTTGAATAAGGCGACATATAACTCTAAACTGGTCCCTGTTACTGCAACGCTGTTTTCCTCAAAGGTCATACTTACCAGAATAGGTAGATTCGGGGCGACTTCTCTTGCTGCCAAGTATGCGAGCTTTGCTTCTTTGATATCGCTCATTGTCTCAATTATAATCCCATCGACACCAGCTTCAACGAGTGCTTCAACCTGCTCTTCGAAGATATTGTATACATACTTTGATTTCAGCTCTCCAAGAGGTTCTATCATTTCGCCTACAGAAGAGATATCACCAAGAACGTAAACTGGTTTATCTGAAGTCTTTGCAGCTTCTTTAGCTATCTTTACAGCAGCTCGGTTAATCTCGCCAAAGTATTGGTCATACCCTAGTTTCATTAGTTTGTGCCTGTTTGCACTAAATGTATTTGTCAGCAAGAAATCAACACCAGCATTTACATAATCGGTTTGAAGCGATAGGACAGCGTCGGGATTTGTTATATTAAGTAATTCTATAGGTTCTCGGTTCTTTATGTAGCCTCTTTTGAAAAGCTCAGTTCCGTAAGCACCATCAAGGAACAAAACTCTTTGTGATAGGAGCTCAGAAAACTGTTGTCTGGTTAAGTTACTCAACTCTTCACTCCTCCCCTTTTTCTTTTATTATGGCTGTTTTTTCTATATAATATCATACATTTGGTATTTTTGTAGTATTGTACAGCGGGATTCAAAAGAATAAGGGGATGGTTATCCCCACCCCCTTAGTTTTTTGATTACGCATTTACTTGTTTACCTTCCGATGACCTTGAACATTGGCATGCTAAGAGTGAATAATGGTGTGATATTTGAAAGGTTTGATATATCATACAAGATTAAACCGCTATCCGTTGAAACGAAGAGGTACTTGTCATCGTTACTTGTTAGGTTAAATGTGTACGTTAGACCTGAAAAGTTCACTTCAGCGACAGGCTTCTTTTGATAAACATCTACTATCTTGTAGCCAAATCCACCGCCAGCTACGAAGAGCTTGTTGCCGAACCAAGAAATATTTCTAGCAGGTGCTCCTTCAAAAAGCGGTATAGAAGAAAGTTTATCTTCGTCAGCGTCAAGCAAGTTTACTCCGTTCCTATCCATCAACCATACGCCGTTGTATTCTCCATCTGCCACATAAATTCTATCAAAGTATTTGTCCGCAATTATCTTTTGATCGAAACCGGGATTGTATTTCTTTAGCGTGTAACTGTCTTGTTCTTTTTGAACAGAGTAATATCTAGTGAAGATTGTTGAGGAAGCTGAATTAAGGTCCGCAGAGAGTTTCATGCTTCCTGCGCGGCCAAGAGCCACTAACACAGCCAATGTTTCCTTGCTCTTGGAGAGGTTGTCAATTGCAAGTTCGATATTCTTCGGCTCAACAGTTTCAACAGGGGATGACACGTAAGGCAATGCTTGACTAATTGTTCCTGGCAGAGTTGTCTCAGCTGATTTTGTAAAAGTATTATAGTCAAACCTTACAACTTTACTCGTTGTTCCATCCAGAACGAGTGCGTATATATTGTTCCTGCTATCAATCGCGAAATCGTAAACTTTACTATAGGAAGATAAATCTAAGGTTGTATCGGTAGAAAAATCAAGATTTTCTGTTCTATAATCGTACAAGATAATTTTATTCTCAGACTTCTTTTGAACTGCGATTTTTGGATTTAAACCATATGGATTGAGCTTTATCTTTTCGTATTCGCCAAGTAGGTAGTCTTGTACGATATAGTTGTAAGGATCTCTAGCGTCAATAGCGTAAAGTCCTTCTCCATCAAGGTTATTGCCGACAAATCCATCTCCTATCAAAAAGATGAATTTACCGTATTGAACGTGGTCTTTTGAAGAGTATATTTTGTTAGGTTCGTAGAGCTCATATTTTGTTCCAAATTTTCTAAATCTCCACATGCCACGTACTTCATCGAATAGTAGGCAATTTTCCGTTCCATCTTTTTCGTATAAGAAATAAAAATCATGTAGGTTGCTTCCGCGAATGTTCCTTATTAAAGTTGGTTGTGTGCTTGCACTTCCATCCCATTCGTAAAACCTATCCATTGTAAGTATGAAGATCTTTCCATTATGTATTCTAACTCTTCTTACGGGAGTATCGAATGTATAATCAAGTTTTGTTGCAACTGGTGTTGTCGCGATTGGTAACTTAACAATCCCTGCAGTATTTCCTTCTCCGAAAGCCAGTACACATTCATCGTTAACCGTACCTACATCGATACATGAATAGTCACCAGGTACGACGTTCTTTATATCCTTAATAGTAATATTCGGAAGCACCGACAAATCTAACTCCCAAATGCCGGCAAGGTCAGCTGCAATGTATGCTTTGTCGCCAAAGAGTACTATGTCATTTATCCTACCTTGAGTTATATTAATAGAATCTTTCTTCACACCATTCTTCTTTGTGTACAGTGTTGGTATAGTGAAAGAGAACAACCTTTCACCGGCTTTTGTAGAAAATACCGACGGCGATGATGGGGTAGTCAAGTTTACGACTTCTATCTTATCATACCCAACACCAACAATGCCGTAGGTTTTGTAAACTCTTATGGCAGATAGCGTAGACTCGAATTTTAATGTACCAACTGTTTTGGGTTTGTATTTGTCTCTTGAATTAATGATAATCAAATCATATCCACTAGTAACATATATGAAGTCTTCAACAACATCAAAGTCCTCGATTGAACCATCGTAAGTCCACGAGCCAACTGTCGAAATTCGCTCCAAATCAGTTACTTTGAGTATCGACAGTAAAGATTTTCCTCCAAAGTCCTTTGCATTAACGTATAAGTAGTTTTCTTTAGAAGATGTTTTGAATGTAACACTATCGGTAGCTGAAGCACCCGCCAAGTCATAAACGGTTACTGTAGCTACATAGGTCGTATTTCTTTCAAGGTTTGGTATTACAATTTCATTTGATTTTGTTTTACGTGCTTGAATCAGTACGTTTGAATCACCGGCTTTTGCGACATCAACATCGTAAACTAATATGTCACCTGTGTTTTCGTCTGCTCCGACGTATCTTAACACAAGATTGGGTGGCGTTGATTCATTCTGGAATGGTTGAACGATTTTGACTGTTGGAGGAACATTCGTTTCCTGAATAGCTCCTCCCGCTTGTATTTCAAAGGAATATTCAGCTTGTTCCGACTCGTCGAATTCATCGGAAACTGAAACCATAATCTTATACTTACCGGGGGAGTATCTACTTACATCAATATCACCTTCAGAAAGGGTGGAGATTTCTTTATCGTCCTTGTATAGCTTTATAGACTTTTCCTTGATTGTATCTCCATCGGGTTCGATGATAGAAATTGAGATCTGCTTGTCGCCCTTTTTAGCTATAATAACCACAGGCTTTTGATTCACTATTCTTATAGGTACGGAGAGACTTTCGCTTCGACCGGAAACAGTAACAACGATCGTTAGAGTATGAGTATTGATAAAGAATTCCTTGGACAAAGGGAGCTTACTATTGTGGTCTTTCAACAATAAGAAGTTAGTAGTGGTTGATTCGATTAACGTGATCCCGTCTAATTTGTACGTGTATCGATAATCTCCTGATGTTTTCATGTTCACAACTATATTCTTTGACCTGACAACGGATATCGGCGTACTGAAATCAGAATAGACTTTTCCGTCATATTGGATGCTACCAAATTCAGGTTTTGGTGCGTACGTACATGAGAATAGAAAACTAAGCGCCACAAAGATTGACAAGGCGCACATACCGAGGAAAGTATAGGTCTTTGTTTTTAACCTTGCTTTCATAACTCTCCCCCCAAAAATCGGATTTGAGTGTTTCCCATATTTTTGCTATAATAAGTAAAAAAGTACTGAAAAACGAAAGGAGATTCTGCTATGACCATAGAGGTTTTCCTGGATATCGTAAAACACGGAATACAATTGCTGTTGACACTTATAACACCTCCGCTACTTGTTAGCCTCGCGGTAGGTATTTTGATTAGTATCTTTCAAGCTGCAACACAGATCCATGAGCAGACTCTAACGTTTGCACCACGCATTATAGTCGTCTTTCTGACTCTTATGTTCCTCTTTGGTTGGATGGTCGAAAGTGTGCTTGATTTTATCAAGGACATCATAGAAAAGTACATGTCTATGATTTAGTATCACGGTTTATTCATATTTTATAGTGCTTTTCAAAAATCCTTATTATTTCACCACTTATAGATTGTTTATCTTTTGTCCCATCAATTAGTACAAAACTTTCCTCACTTCTGCACAATTGCTGGTAGCAACTTCTGACTCTTTCGAAAAATTCTACACCTTCGCGTTCAATTCTGTCCCTGTGTTCTTTGCTTATCCTTAGCATTGCCAATTCAACAGGGATATCGATGTAGAACACCAAGTCTGGATAGATTCCGTTGGTTGCAAAGTCATTTAGCATTTTAACAACGTCCATCCCCAAATTTCTGCCACAACCTTGATATGCAACGCTTGAGTGCGCAAATCTATCAGCGACCACAACTTTTCCTTCCTTCAATGCGGGTTTTATAACTTCTTCAACGAGCTGAGCTCTTGAAGCTAGAAAAAGCAATAATTCACTTCGAGAGATCATTTCTTCACTAACCAATAGCTGCCTTATCCTTTCTCCTAACTTTGTGCCTCCAGGTTCTCTCACCTTAACATAGTTAATGCCGTTTGATTCCAAATACTTTGTGAAAAGGTCAATCTGCGTACTTTTGCCGCATCCGTCTATTCCCTCGAATGATACGAACACAGTGAGCTCCTCCCTTTACTATGTCTTTTCACGAAAATTATACCACAATTGAGAGCACCAGTGCTCAAAAAATTAAGAAATTATAACAGGAACTTTTGTTCAAATACTTTGATACGGAGCACGTAGGTTTTGTGATAGAATAATTACGAGGGAAATTTTTCCAATTTAGCGATGCTGTTAACTTGTAGTGATGGAAGACAATAGAACACTCATAACACGCGCAATATCATTGCCATTCAGTTTCAAGAGATTTCTCACTACACAAAAACTGTTTACGTACATTGGAAGATTGTCAATATTCTTAAATCCACGCTTGGCTCGTACAAAGTCTTGGAATAACGAAAACTTCGATTCACATTGATTGTTTTGCCCAAGTCTCACAACAATATGATTGATATTCTTGTATAGTATCTTCACTGCACCATATGCACCAAGTCCATCTGTAATTAGTTCGATTGTTCTTTCGTTGTTACCAAAGAACTTCTCTAACAATATCTTCACTTGACCCATATCGCGATATTTGGATACATGCCAAGCAACAATAAGATTCGAATCGTGCTCAACTAAGAACCAAACATAGTACTTTTTGGATTTAAACAAAACGACAGTTTCATCACCATGGACTTTGAAAGCATCTACAGGAACGAGGATGGAAAAGAAACAAGACAACTTAAGGATCCACTTGTAGATAGCGACATGAGAGACTTTGATATTAAGTGAGTCTCTGATGGAACGCAAGGACACAGCTTTGAAATAAAGGACGAAGGCTTTAAGAACAATAAAGATAGGGAAACGGAAGAACTTGAAAGAGTCGAAAGGAAGAGGGACAAATTGAGGTAAGTTAGTTGGGATTTCGTCTCTGGTATGGCAAGAACGGCAACGGAACTTAACGAAGGCTTTTTTGATTTTGTGGATTTGCATAGTTTTTCCACAGACAGGGCATTTAGGATAAGGGAAAGAGAAGAACTTGTGTTTTTTTGAATGAACAAGTCTGAAAGTGCGCTTACAGTCTTTGCAAAAGTATTGTTGGTTACCGTACTTATCATGACCGTTTTTGTAGATGTTGGTAGAGCCGCATTTGGGGCAAGAGACTACAGAATTTTGCATAGTGGAGTACCTCCTTTTTGTGAGAATTGATGGTGGGGGGTGTTCCACTAATAAGAAGATAATACGGTTTTTGGAAATTTTCAATACTTTTAGTTAACAGCATCAATTTAGCACTCGGGGGTGAAGAAATGAGAGTAGGTATCATTGGTGCAGGTGTTGTTGGAGCCTTAATTGCCAGAGAGATGAGTAGATATGATGTTGAGGTTCTAATTTTTGAGAAGAATTGGGATGTTGGGATGGGCATAACAAAAGCTAACTCTGCGATTGTCCATGCTGGATACGATGATGAACCAGGAACGGTTCGCTCGAAGTTCTGTGTCCCAGGTAACTCATTGTACACAGAGCTTGCGAAGGAGCTGCAGTTCGATTTAAAAAGAATAGGTTCTTTAGTGCTGGCCTTTAAAGATGACGAAGTAAGAGTTTTGGAAGAACTATATAAGCGCGGTGAAATAAACGGAGTACCAGGTTTAGAAATTTGGGATAGAGACAAAATCCTTTCGTACGAACCAAATGTTAATCCAGAGGTTATAGCTGCCCTTTGGGCACCAACAGCCGGTATAACAGAACCTTGGATGGTTGCTATGGCAGCTGTGGAAAACGCAGTGGAAAATGGAGCAAAACTGTATCTTGACACGCAAGTCTTGGAGATAGTAACAGAAAACCAAAAGATCAAAAAGGTTGTAACCAACAAAGGTGAATTTGAAGTGGATGTGCTTATTAACGCAGCTGGAATGTACGGCGATGAAGTTGCAAAAATGGCTGGTGCAGAGTTCGTACCGCTGCATCCAAGAAAAGGAGAATACATCCTGTTAGATAAGCAAGAATTCAGTGGCTTTGTAAAGAGCATTCTCTTCCCAACGCCTTCCGTTCTTGGTAAAGGAACGCTTGTTACTCCTACAGTGGATGGCGGAATTTTGGTTGGCCCAACCGCCGTCGATTTGCCACCTGAAAGAGAATTCAGAGAGGATACATCAACTACGTTTGAAGGATTTGAGGCTCTGATATCCAGAGCGTTGAAGATGGCACCACTGATTGATTTCAGAGCATCGATAAAAACATTCGCAGGCTTAAGGCCAGAAAGTCCTCAAAAGGATTTCTTTATAGGTAGAACCAGTGTGACAGGTTTCTTTAATGTGATAGCCATGCGATCACCAGGTTTAACTGCAGCACCTGCAATTGCAAAGTTTATGGTCGAAGAAGTCCAGGAAGCCATGGGCGAAACGTTTCATGAGAAAGGAAATTTCAAAGCTACTAGAGAAAGGATAAAACACTACGCAGATTTGCCACCCTCGATATGGAATGAAGAAATCGAGAAAGACCCGCTTGCCGGAAAGATGATATGTTTCTGCAATAAGGTAACCGAAAGGGAAATATTGGAAGCCATTAAACGAGGTGCGAGAACGATAGATGGAATAAAATTCAGAACTCGCGCAATGTTCGGTAGTTGCCAAGGAGGATTCTGTATGCACAGAATAATGAAAATCTTAGCAAGAGAACTCGGAGTTGATGCTTCGGACATAAGACTTCGCAGCGAAGGTAGTTTCATTCTATTAGGGAAGGTGAGAAAATGATAAAAGAAAGAAATGTCGATATTCTTGTTATAGGTGCTGGAGCAGCAGGGCTGGGAGCTGCAATCGGGGCTGCGAGAGAAGGAGTTAACGAGGTAGTTTTGGTTGAGAGAGATGACAGAAGTGGTGGTGTCTTGAACCAATGTATCCATAACGGTTTTGGATTGCATTATTTCAGAGAAGAATTAACTGGTCCTGAATATGCGGAAAGGATTAAGAGAATAGTTCATCAGTATCCGAATATAGATGTTAAAGTTGAGCAATACGTGCATCAAATAGATTATAAGAGAAAAGAAGTAGTCGTTGCATCAGTCGAAGGAATAACACTCTACAAGCCGAAAGCCCTTATTGTTGCAACAGGCGCAAGGGAAAGACCTATGGGTGGAATACTTGTTCCTGGGACCAGACCTGCCGGTGTTTTTACAGCTGGTGTTGCTCAGAGATTTGTGAACTTGGAAAACAGGCTACCTGGTCGAAAAGCTATAATAGTTGGGTCTGGAGATATAGGGCTGATAATGGCCAGACGACTTACTCTTGAGGGTGTTGAAGTCGTAGCAGTTGTTGAAAGAATGCCGTACCCAGGTGGACTAGAAAGGAATATAAGGCAGTGTTTGAAAGATTTTGATATTCCACTTTACCTGAGTCATACTGTTGTAGGTATTTACGGAAAGGAAAGGTTGGAAGAGGTTATTATCGCTCAACTCGACAAAGATTTTAAGCCAATTCCTGGCACAGAAAAAAAGTTCAAAGTTGATACGTTGGTTCTCTCCGTAGGACTGATTCCCCAAACAACTTTATTCAAGGACTTCCTTAAAATTGACCCGTGGACGAAAGGTATTGTGACATCAAGCTCTGGAAGGTCTTCTTTGAATTGGATTTTCGCAGCTGGGAACTGCACAGTAATATACGACCTCGTCGACTGGGTTACAGAAGAAGGGACCGTTGCAGGAAAGTTTGCAGCGATGTACGTCAAAAACAGTTGGGAACCTGCAAAATTCTTTGTAGAAAAAGGTCAAAATGTAGGGATTTTATTCCCGTCTTGGTACGAGGAAGGGACGAATCTTAACATCTATCTACGAGTTAAAAAGCCGATGGAAGAGGGAACCATACGTATAAAGCAAAGGAACAATCTGCTATACAGCAAAAAGCATCTTAATCTTTCACCGAGTGAAATGGTTAACATCAAGATTCCCGAGTCAAAAATCGGGAGTGGAGATATTGTAGTGGAGGTGTTAGAATGAAAGTGGAAGAAATGGTTTGTATAATGTGTCCGTTAGGTTGTAGATTAACGGTTAGGCAAGAGGATAACGGAGAGATAATCGTTTCTGGAAATAGATGCCCACGTGGAATCGAATATGGAAAACAGGAGATAATTGAGCCTTTGAGAATATTAACTTCGAGTGTTCTGGTGTTAAATGGAGAACTACCGTTGGTATCTGTGAAGACAAACAAACCAATACCAAGGAGATTAGTTATGAAAATTATGGATATTTTGAAAAATACCAGGGTCGAAGCACCTGTAAGAGTTGGAGATGTAATTATCAAGGACATACTTAACACAGGAGCTGATATTGTTGCAACCAGAAATGTCGAAAGAGCAGAAAGATCAGATGCGGCTTGACATGTCGTGTGTATTTCCAGTTCCCACAGTTAATGCTGAAGAGTTATCTAGCGACACCTTGGCTTATCTCGGCGATGCTGTTTACAATCTTTACGTTAAACTGCACATTTTAAAAGATGTTAAGGCAAGGGATTTACACAAACTCTCTAATACCTACGTTTCACGTGAAGGCCAAAGTAAAGCATTGGACAGGATAATGACACTGCTTACTGAAAAGGAGAGAGACATTGTACGTCGTGGGATGAATAGTAAGAGCGCAAGAAAGCATGGTAATGACCGCCTTTACATTAAAAGTACCGGTTTTGAAGCATTAGTTGGATATCTTTATCTTACAGATAGAGAGCGTCTTGGGTTTCTTCTAAAGGAGGGATTGCGATGGGAAGAAGTGTGATTATCGATGGCTCTATTGTTTACACTGACTCTAGTGAGATACTGAGTAACCCGGGTTTCGAAAGCCTTCTTAGAGAGTACATTGCAGTATTGAAAGAGAGGAATTCGCCGCTTTTGAGGACTTTGGAAGCTTTTCGCATAGGCGATGATTACGATGTTAAGCATTTCATCGAATACCTTCACCTACTAACTTTGAGGAACATACGTGAAATTACAACAATCATCAACTATGTAAATCCAGATGACTTAGCAAAGTTCGTAGAATCCTTCTACTCCTTTTGGCGTAATAAGCACAGGTTCATGATTAAAAAAGAGAGGTATACTATCGACAATGCAAGGAAGACCAGCATCGTTTTTACAGCGGTTATGATTGCTGAGGAATTCAAGAATTTGATAAGGAACTTGTACCGCACAATTATGAAAAATATATCACCAGACAATACAAATATCATTAGACAACTTCCAAGCGGCGCTCAAGTTACATTTTTGGTTGACGAGATAGAAATTTCTGATGAACGGTTTGAAGCATTTAAAGATATTCCCATGGTCTGGGGTGCCATATTCGACCCTCCGGTTATCTTTTACACCAGGTCGAATAAACGAAAAGGTGTATTACCAGTTGTGGAGAAACAAGTATTAAACCAAATCAAACTAAGCAACAGAGAAAGAGATTGGTTCCTTGTACCTGTGCTGGTGGCAGAGCTTTTGGTTTATGTGTTCGTTCATAAAGAATACCTTTCCCATGCGGCTGGTTTAGGCAACTTGTTCCAATTCGCCGATATTGTTGATATTAGGAGCAAGAAAACATCCGGTGTTTTGATATTCGGTTTGCCGGTTGAAAGTATCCCGGATTACAAACCCGAATGGAAGAACGGAGTTGTATTTAAAGATGGAGAACTCTACGTTGGAGTAATCCCTGCTTTAGATGAGAATGACTATTTCGGGTATATGAAAAAGACAATGCTGACACTACACAATTTGATAAGGATAGACCAAGGAAAATTACCTGTTCATGGCTCTATGGCGCGTATAGTATTAAAGAATGGAAAGAGTGCGGTAGCTATGTTTGTGGGTGACAGCGGTGCAGGGAAGAGTGAAACACTTGATGCTCTGAATAGATTGGAAGAAGTAGCATACGTAGATGTTATTATCGACGATATGGGGTCTTTAGATATCCTCAATGGTAGGGTAGTTGCCTATGGAACAGAAACAGGAGCCTTTGTCAGACTCGACGACCTCCCACCCGGATATGCCTATTACACAATGGATAGGAGTATCTTTATGAATCCTGATAAGATCAACGCAAGGGTGATAGTACCGTTCAATAACTACAAAGAGGTAATTACGCCAACACCTATAGATTTCTTTCTGTACGCTAACAATTACACGGAAGTCCATAATGATGAAGAAAGAGTTGTTTTCTTCGACAACGTTGAAAAGGCGCTGGAAGTCTTTTCGGCCGGTAAAAGAATGTCAAAAGGGACTACATCGGAGGAAGGAATGACCGAAAGTTACTTTGCTAATCCCTTTGGTGCAGTTCAACGAAAGGAAGAACACCATAAGATTGCTGAGACGTTCTTGCGAAAAATGTTTGAAACCGGTGTAAGAGTTGGGGAGATAAGAACGATGCTCGGAGTAGAGGGATACGAAAAAGAAGGTACCTATCTTGCGGCAAAAACACTTTACAAGCTCGTAGAAAAGATGTGATATTATTCAAAAATAAAGCGGTGGTGCAGGCCACCGCTTTAATTATCTATTTTGGTGTTTATTACAGCAGAGTTGCTATTAGTATTGCCTTTATCGTGTGTTTTCTGTTCTCTGCTTCGTCCCAGACTCTTGATTGTTTTCCTTCAATGACTTCGAAAGTAACTTCTTCTCCTTTTACAGCTGGTAAGCAGTGCATGAATATTGTTTCTGGTTTTCCTGTCTTTCTCATCAATTCCTCGTTGACCTGGTATGGCTGGAGCAATTTTCTTCTTTCTGCTGCTTTGTCTTCTTCGCCCATAGATGCCCAGACGTCTGTGTAGATGACATCAGCACCTTTGACCGCTTCATCAGGATTGTCTGTGAATTCGATTGTTGCGCCACTTTCTTTTGCAAATTTCATACATTCGTCAACAAGCCATTTTTCCGGTCTGAGTGATTCTGGTGAGCAGATAACATAGTGCATACCCATCTTTGCTGCTCCGACCATGAGAGAGTTTGCCATGTTGTTTCTTCCGTCTCCCATGAAAACAAGTTTAATGCCCTTTAGCCTACCAAATTCTTCTTCGATTGTCTGAAGGTCTGCCAAAACCTGAGTTGGATGGAATAGATCCGTTAAACCGTTGTAAACGGGCACACCTGAATACTTGGCAAGAATCTCAACTGTCTCTTGTTTGAAGCCCCTGAATTCAATTGCGTCAACCATTCTACCTAGCACTCTTGCTGTGTCTTCGATCGATTCTTTCGCACCAAGCTGGATATCTTGTATAGAGAGGAATATTGGATGACCTCCTTCTTCGGCAAACGCTGTCTCAAAAGCCAACCTTGTCCTCGTGGACCTCTTTTCGAAAATTAGCGCAAGAGTTTTACCTACAAATCTTTGATGCCTGATCCCAGCTCGGCTTTCTGCCTTGACCTGTTTTGCGATGTCGAGTAAGTAGCGAATTTCTTCCGGTGTGTTATCCATGAGTGAAAGAATCGAACGACCCTTCATATTTACTGCCATACGCAGTACCTCCCTTATGCTATAAGTTTATAGAAGATTATGTCTTCTGACTGTGAACTATAGTACACGAACAATTTTTGTTTTTCAAGCATTCGTTCTAAACGCATACGTGTGTAAGATTGTGCATACAAAAATATACGGCAAAATGAACAGGTATTTACTGATTAAAAGGTGTAACCCAAGAGAAATTCGACACCTTCAACTTTCGAATTATCGGACAGATAAAATGAAAAGATACCTGTGTTGAAAACTATACTGCCAGCATAGTATTTCGCACCAACACGAACAATACTTGTTATCTTCTCGAAACCAAAATCTGTTATCGGAAAGAGCATTCCTCCTGCTCCGTACAATGAAACTTTTCCAAAGTCAAGTTTCATATCGTATTTAGCGATTCCTCCAAGCATACCAAGATAACGGTTTGAAAAGTCTGTTAAGAACATTGCGGTAAATCCAGTTGTTGTGTTAGGTGTGTTTGCTGTTTGAGAAAATGAATTCACCTCTGCCACTACCAACCATGTTTGGTTAAAGGAATAAAAAGCACCTACGTTTAGTTCAAAAGCCAACCCCAAGGAAAGTATCATAAAAATGCCTAAAACGACAAGAGTTTTTTTCATACTATCCCTCCTCCTTCTCTGTATTTGTGAATATTCCAAAGGTTACTTGTTCTGAAAGTTCTTTGCGAGTTCGGGCAACTTTTCTTCGTCCAAATACGTCCTGTAATAGACATTACCATCAACAGTTATTTTTATTGGCATAGACGTAATCAGTGGGAGTTCCATTGTTTCTATGCTGAATCTCCCCAGTACGTAGTAAAGTTTTGCAAGCGCGGCTTCCGTTATTGCAGATTCTGGTCGTAGAGCTGTTACCTGTTTGGACAAGGATAAATAGTCTGATAGCCTGAGCCCATGTTTACTGTATACTTGAACTAAGTTGTTTATATCTTTTACATTGGCTTTTTGAAAGAATTCTTCTTTTTGATAAACTACATAGGAATAATCTGGTTTCAAACTGAGCAAATCAACGAAGTAAGTTAAGAAGTCTCTTGGACTCCCCTTTGTGGCATCGAGTTTTTTTGAATTAATAAAAAGCGTCACAGGAACATCAATCATGTATACTGCTTTTTTCTCTCCGCTGACGATGAGAAGTTTATTTTTTGCTTTGGTTTCTACAAGATTTTCGATATTTGAAGTATTAACTGGATAAACGAAATAATAAACAGAAATTTTATTTAAGTCGAAATCTGGGGAATTCCTTATTGCGGCAATTCTGATACCAAAATAAAGAAATACAAGGATAACAGCTACACCTAAAATTATGAGTACTATCTTTCCGTAACCGCCTTCTGTTCTTTTTCTTTGTTTACCAACGTAGCTTTTGTTTGTTTTCATAATCCTTGGGTTCACTCCTTTCTCTCAACCAATTTGTTCCACGTTTCTGTTGTCAGTGGTAATAGGTAAAGGTCGTGCGTTACTGCGTATATGATTTTATTTTTGATTATCTCAAAATATGCGACATTTAAGTCGTAAAAAGCTATTTCCCTGAGCTGGTTAACCTTTTCATAAAGTCTTGTCAATTCTAGAGAATCGGCCAGGGCAAGAGCTTTTGCATAAGGCCCGAAATCCGGATGTCCAGAAGTATGATAAGCGATTCCTAATAGCACGTCTTCGTCGATTATCTTATACTTCCTTTTCAAGAATTCAGCCGCAACAAGTCCGTGTAACAAGATTGGTCTTTTTTCGATGATACCTGTAACAGGGATTTGATAGGCAGTAGCCATCTTCTTAAGTTTTTTCTCTGGTACGTCTCTGAATAGGTCGTGGGCAAGTGCCATAATTGTCAGTTTGTCGCTATCCAGATTGTATCTTTTCGCTAACCGAGAACAAAAGTCAACCACACCGTTCACATGTTCAATTCTTTCAGGCTTTACCAGTTTGTTTACTAGTATTTTAAGGTCTTCTATTATGAATTCAGCGTTCATACGTTACCTCCTAGTTACAAGCTTTTCAAAAAATCAGAAATGATGAAAATCGTAAGTGAATTCTTCTATAGTGTACCTGCTTTCTACGTAAGTTTCAATACTATCTAATTTTGCTTCGGCGTCGTTTTCACTAAGTGTTGCAAAAGCGATTCCGATGAGAATGTAGTCTTTTGAATCTTGTCTTCCCGATTCAATTGCGGATATCTCAAACCGTTTTTTCAAATCATTTACAAGGCTTCGCACTATGCTCCGTTTTTCTTTCAATGAGTTGACACCGAAGAGCTTTATGAGTATTGTTCCGTATCCAACTACCATATGCGTTAGTGCACCCACTTATATTTTATTCTAATTCCTCGACCGTTATATTTTCATTAGTGTAGATGCATATCTCACTGGCGATTTTCATAGCTTGCTCTGCGATGCTTCTTGCATCTAGATTTGTATTTCTAATCAACGCCCTTGCCGCTGCCAATGCATATGGACCACCGGAACCTATTGCAGCTATATCTTCGTCTGGTTGGATTACTTCGCCAGTTCCTGAAAGAATCAAAAGGTGTTCCTTATCAGCGACAATGAGCATGGCTTCGAGTCGTCTTAAAGCTCTATCCAATCTCCAATCCTTTGCAAGTTCAATTGCTGCTTTCAGCAGATTTCCATTCCATTCCCTGTATTTTGTCTCAAAACGTTCAAGCAGCGTCATAGCATCTGCAACTGCACCTGCGAATCCTGCAAGTACCTTGCCATCGCCAATCTTTCTGACCTTTCTTGCCGTGCCTTTCATAACCGTTGCTCCGTAGGTAACTTGACCATCGGCGGCCATAACAACCTTTCCGTCTTTCCTAACTGCTAGAACGGTAGTTGAATGCCAAAGTTTTTCTTCTCTTTCTACAGATTCGGACATGATTTTTCCCTCCTGCTGAATCAAGTATATTTTCATTGCTTGGAAACCGCTTTCTTGATCCTGTTCATTATCGAAAAGAATATACCTTCTTCTGGAAGCTTTTCGATAATAGCTTCTGGATAAGAGCTTTTATCAACAAATCTCAAACTTTTGTAGAGGTTCTGTGCAATTGTGTATGGCTTTCCAAATTCCCCAATTATATGTACATTTTTGGCACCTTTCAAATACTTTTCGTAGGTTTCACGTGTGCACAAAATCAAAACATCCTTATTAGCATAATCGCTTATTTTATCTTTTTCAACGAGGCTTAAGTTTTTCTCTGGAGCGTAATGTCTATACTTCATGCCTGGTGCCAAGGGCTTTTCGTTTGACTTAGGAACATAATACTCCACACCGCCGAACTCTCCGAATATTTCGTTCAGTTCTTCTATAGTAACAGGTCCTGGACGAAGGACCAAAGGTTTTTCTTTTGTTAAATCAATGATTGTCGATTCTATTCCAAAAGCGCTTTCACCGGCATCGATGATGCATTCCACACGCCCGTACAAATCTTCAATCACACTCTTAGCATCCGTGGGACTTGGTCTGCCAGAAAGATTTGCGCTTGGAGCTGCTATTGGCCCTGCACATTGGGATAATCGTTGAGCAACAGGATGAGCAGGTATGCGAACGCCGACGGTATCCAGCCCTGCTGTTACTACTAGAGGAATGTTTTTCTTCTTTTTGAGCACAAACGTTACAGGTCCTGGTGTTAGTTTTTTGATTATATTCAAGTACCTTGGCTCGAGGTAAGCAACACTTTCCAGTTGTCCAAGACTAGAAAGGTGCACTATCAATGGATTATCCTGTGGCCTTCCTTTTACTTCAAATATCCTTCTAACTGCATCTGGATTTAGTGCAAGTGCGCCAAGCCCGTAAACTGTTTCCGTTGGAAAGGCCACTAGTCCTCCCTTTCTAAGAATATTGCAAGCGTATTCGATGGAATCGTTGTACAAATCGTTTATCTTGATGACCTTTGTTTCGATAATTATCTTACTCATTGCTACTTACCAACTCCCATTCGTCAGTGCTTCGAAAACTTGTTCATACAACTTAACGATTCTTCGATTCTTTGTACTCCAAATCATTTCGACGTTTCTGTGAAAACCGCTTTCTGTGTAGTTTGTAGAACCTGTGAACAGTTGATTATCAACGATTATGAATTTATGATGGAGCATCCTTTTATTAATTACCTTTGCGTGGTTTCGAAGGTACTTTGATATAGGACTACCAAGAAACCACTTATCTGTGACTATTCTTACGTCTACTCCTTGACTCTGCTTCCATTTTATTGCGGTCAGTATATTTTTGTCGGTAAATGCATACATGCAGATATAGATTCTTCTATGCGCCTTTTGTATTGATTTTAGTACAAGTCCTTCAGCATTATCGACTGGTGAAACCAGAAAGTCTTTGACTGTTCCAATTTTACCATAATTCCAAATATATAGGAAGAACTCTTTAAATCTCTGAGTGTAACTTCGTGGAAATACAAGTATATCGTTTAGTCCCATTTCTAAACCACTGATACTGAAATTGGCTGAGCCAAATAAAACACCGTGGTCATTTACCATAAACTTTACATGGTGTAATCCCTTTGAAGCATCAATCTTCGAAGGTAATCCAACCACGGCTTTTTCAGTTATTACTTTAACATCGACACCTCTGCTTTGAAGGTTTCTGAGAGCCGAGAGAATCGCCGGATGACTAACATCGAGAGCAGATACGTAAAGGAAAGTATCAGATGAGCTGATAAAGTTCACAGCAAGATTCGTTAGCGGTTCTTGTTCCGTGAAGTATACAGAAACATTTGACGGTGAATTTAGTACATTTGGAAGTAACAAACCTATGATTATTAAGGCGGGCAATATCAAAAGACAAATTCCTAAAACAAGTTTCGAACCGTCATATACGTTCATGAAAGCTCTCGTCCCTTGTTTTATGTGCTTTTATTAAGATTCGGATACCTTTAGCCGTTTCGAAAAAATCGCAAGACTAACTGACATAATAATTATATACACCACTGGAACAAGAAAATGTCCACTTTCTAATGCACTTAGCTGCTTTGTCATACGCATAGCGTCTACAATGTACGTAAGCGGCAAAATTTTAGCTATGCTTTTAACTATCGGATTTGCGAACTTCAATGGGAAATAAAAACCTCCTGCGAACATCTGAAC
Organism: Fervidobacterium changbaicum; assembly: GCF_004117075.1. Classification (NCBI taxonomy): domain Bacteria; kingdom Thermotogati; phylum Thermotogota; class Thermotogae; order Thermotogales; family Fervidobacteriaceae; genus Fervidobacterium; species Fervidobacterium changbaicum. The sequence continues at coordinate 481,592 of NZ_CP026721.1, read as the reverse complement.
TTGGAAATAGATCTGCCCAAAAACGAAGATCCTTGAGGCTTTTTTATTGGAGATTATCAAAACGTTTAAGACTAATAAGGTTAGAAGAATACATGCGATAGAGCCATGCAAAAGAAGAGAAGGTAAGTAGCTAATAACATCCACACCCTTTAAAATAGCAAAAAAGCTTAAGACAGATATTCCCAAAACGAGTTGGATTACATCAACGATAGCAATGAACACGAGCACGTAGATAATGTTAACCGGTGTTGTGTAAAAACGACGTAGTACACCTTTTCTGTAGATGTATTCAACCTCACTCAAGAAACCAAAAAGAAAGACCGACAAGAACGCCATCCCAACAACTCCCGGATAAATGAATTCGTTGTATTCGAATTCAGCTTTGGACAAATTGTGGATTTCAAGAGACACCGATTCTTTTATCCCGAGGGAATCAAAAACGCTTGACAAAATATTTCCCGCAAGTTTTGATTCCTGCCTTAGCGGAACGTAATAAATATCAACTAAAACTCTACGATGAAACTGCGTTTTTTGAAGAAAGAGCGCTAACTGGAGTTGTGAATCAAAATTTTCAGGAAGTACTACATATGCGTGTATCTTTCCTGCACGTAACTCCTTTTCTAGTTCTTTCAGCTTGGACAAACGTTCATTATCGTTGGCAAAATCTACAAACACTACATTGAACTGCTGTATATTTTCAAAGGCTTTCTTCAAAATGTTACTTTCACCCAGAATTTTAACTTTTAACTCAACGTTTTCTTCTACGTTTCCGAATATAGTTGTTAGGATTAAGAACAGTATGCTTGGAAATAGTACAAGCCAAAAGACTGATTCTTTTGACCTTAGAAAGAACTGCTTAAATAATGAAACGAAGAGTTCCTTTAAACCATGTACTTTCATGGATTTCCTCCCAGATTTCTAATCAATTTTACGACCGGTCAGTTTCAGAAATACATCTTCAAGTGTTGGGTGTCTTAGTACGAAATTTCTGACGTTCGCGGAAAGGAGTTTTTCTATAACCGGTATTGGATCGTTAACGGTGACATACGCGTATTCTCCAGAAATTATTAATTCCTGAATATTGACCTTGTCAGCGTACTGCTTAGGAAATTCGATGACAGAATTCAGATTTGATGAAGTTATCAATTCTTGTGGGGTACCGTGCGCGATGATTTTCCCGTGGTCCATAATATAAACTCTATCTGATAGTTGATGTGCTTCATCCATATAATGCGTTGTAAGAATTATCGATTTTCCAGCGTCCTTGTATTTCAAAATCACGTCCCACAAGTGCCTCCGAGCTTGTGGATCCAAACCAACTGTAGGTTCATCCAGAAAAACGATATCTGGATCGTTTATAAATGCCAAAGCAACAGCCAACCGTTGTTTTTGACCTCCAGAAAGATGCCTTATTTTTGTCTTTAACTTTTCTCCTAACTGAAATGTTTCAACGATCTCATCTATATCAAGATTCTTTTGATAGAAAGATGCGTACAACCTAAGAGTTTCGAGCACTGTAAGGTCTTCGAAAAAGAAATTCTCCTGTAAGCAGACGCCGATTCTTTCCTTTACTTCATCGACCGTTTTCTCGTAACTACCAAAGTAAACTATTTGCCCGCTGTCTGGTTTTCTTAATCCTTCCAGCATTTCAACGGTCGTTGTCTTACCTGCTCCATTAGGTCCAAGTATGGAAATAACTTCCCCTTTTCGAAGTTCTACGGAAACTCCATCAACCGCTTTTACTGATTGGTAGTACTTCTTAAGGTCTGTAGCAACAAGTACTAGATTGCTTGCTTCCATGAATATCACCTACCACAGCTTTGCTATCTATTCTCTAAAAGGAGTAATCTCTTTGTTGCGGAACTGCCCACAACTAATCCTAATAGGATAAAAACGAAGTTAATCAGGTAAAAAGTGAAATCATCAAGGACAGGGATTTCGTAAACCTTTTGAAATAACAAGTGAACGTATCTTGGAGTTGTAATATAAGAAGCGAAGCGTAGAGCTTTCGGTAGGAAGTCAATTGGGAAGTAGACACCTGAGAAGAATATGAATATCGTATAAAGTACTTGTGCGATACCTTGGGCCGATTTTTTAAACAGTAGGCCCAAGATTGTTCCAATTGTTAGGTTTGCCAAAACGGAACTGACGACAACCAAAAAATATACGGGCAGTTTTGTGAAACCAACTATCAAATTGGCGTTGAATATGACTTTTGAAAGCAGGAGCACAACAAAGGAGGAAACGATACCAGTTGATACATTTGCTCCAGCACAACTGAGAAACAACTCGAGGTGAGAGACAGGGGTTACAGAGAGCCTTTTAAACAAGCCATATCTCACATACTCGGAATAAATACTAACGCCAGCGTTCATTCCGACCGAAAGTAGCGATACAGCAACAACACCAATCATGATGTACTCAAGAGAGCTTAGTTCTCTACCAATACTTACAGGATGCGGATTAACTACAACAGGTTTCGCTGTGTTCTTTCCAGAATAGCGCAATCTAAAGACTTCGAGTTCGTAGTCATTTTGAAATAGATTTGACTTTAGGAAAACTTCAACTTTTCCACCTCTGGCAATCACAACTGCGTCGTATGAACTTTTCTCAATTTCTTCTTTGATGGGTATTTCTGAAAGCCTTGTCCAGTTTTCGAAATCTAATTCGATAGGTCTATCAGAGTAAAAAGCAACAGACGTATTCGTCTGTTGCTTTCCAAATACTGCGCCGAATAGTATTAAGAAAACTATTGGAAGAAGTAGATTCATAAAAAATAGAAATCTGTTTCTAAAATTTACGAGAAGAAATGAGTAAAAAAGCATGTTATTCTCCTTTTTCTGAGCTATTGGTTTATTACAAGGTAGACGATGATACCAGTTATAGCTAGTCCAAAGATTACCAACCAGTTCTTTAAAATGCTATTCTCGGCTTTCAAACTGTTCAGTTCCTTTTCCAAATTGTTCACAGAAGTTGAAATCTGTGAAACCTGTTCTCTGTCAGCTTTACTTTCGTTCAATGTTTTTACTTGTTCATAAGCATTGCTGATTCGTTCTTGATTCTGCTGAATTTGTTCTTGAGTTTGTTGAGTAACAGTTTTTAGCATGTTAATTTCTTCTTTAGCATTTTCTACATCAGTTGTGGTTTCCTCTATCAACTTTCTAACTTCCGTCAATTCTGTACGTGCTTTTTCCTGATCTGAAGAGATTTTTTGAACTTCTTTGTATATCAGTTCTTCAATTTCCTCAATTCTTTCGAATATATCGTTTTTGAGATTTTCAATGCTCTCAGAAAATTGAGATGAACTCTCGTTTAATCTTGCTTCCAAGATATCTTTTGTTGCAAATGTTTCAAGGGATTTTTCTATGCTAGTGATTTTATTTTCGATGTTTACAATCACCACATGCGTGTTTGAAATAGTTTCGTCTTGTTCCTTAACTTGTTTCTCCAAAGAATCAATGCGTTCACTTAAAGCAATGTTTTTACTTACTATTCGGTTATTAATTTCGTCTATGAGGTTGTTCGTAACTTGAATGTTCTTTTCCAGGTAATCAAGTCTTTGCTCGTGGTTACCCACTGTTTCTTTAAGGTCTGCCACAACTTGCTGTGTTGCTTGTTGCACTGCCTTGATTCCGTTCAATGAATTACTAAGTACTTTTGTTTCATTTGAGAGAGTGTCACAAAGTTTTGCTAAGTTCTGCAAGTTTACTTCCAATGATTCGAGTTTTTCATTAATTGAAGGAATTATCGAAAGGACCTTTTCAGAAACCTCTTTTGAAAAGATCTCTTGATTTTCTCCTATCTTTTCGATCCTTTCTGCCAGCTTAGATACTGTTGTTTTTAGATTTACTACTTCCTTATCAATGGATTTTACCTTATCAGTCAGAGAATCGAAGTTTGTTGATATAGACGAGATCTTACCGGCATCAAGTTCAACGGTTTTAGCCAGAGAAACAGTTTGTTTCTGTAACTCATCCACCAACTTGCTGATTGAATTAACAGTACTTTTCAAATCAGAAATTTCTCCTGCTACGTTGGTATCAAAGGTACCAATTGAACTTGAGTACGATACACTATCCGCTCTTTGCACATTGCTGTCCCTTAAGCTTTCTAAGTTTTGCAACCTGCTTTCAATTTGTTTAATTTTTTCCTGGATGTCTAAAGTCAGAGATAACACCTTCTGTATGTTCTGGTTGACAGAATTCAGCTGAGCCGTTGTTGCTCGCTTCTGAACGTCGTCTTCTATTTTCTTGACCTTATCCTTTAGAGAATTCATCTCAGTAATAAGAGTTTGATAATTAGCATCCTGGGAAAGCTTTCCGGATATCTGCGAGACCTTTGCAACTAAATCATCTGTTAACCTGGCCAATTCGATATATTTGTCAGAAACGCTTTGTAATCTTCTTTCTATTTCATCAATCCTTTGATTTTTCATTTGGATCTCCTGCAATAGGGTTTGAACTTTTTTATCATCAGCAGGTAATACTTTGAACTCGCTTAGCAATTCTCTGACAGACTGTACTTCTCGCTTTAGATTCTCAATTTCATCTTTGTCAGCATAATTGTTGCTTAGTTGATATTTCTTCTCCAGTTGATTTAATTTCTCTGCCAAAGAATTCATCGTGGTTTCTATACTTGAAACCTTTGTTAAACTTTCTTCTAATGCCTTAATTTCAGCACTTTCAAGAATCTTGATTTTAAGTTCCTCAAGCAAAGTTTCACTGTATTTTAGTTCTGAGACCAACTGTTGTGTATCTTTACTTTGGCTTTTTTCGGAAATTTCTTTGATCTTCGCGAATAATTCGTTTAATCTCTTCTTTATTTCTTCATCTTCTCCAAATAAAGTCTCAAGCTGTTTTGAAAGATTATCGACCTTCTTGCTCAGTGTATCAAGCTCGTTTTGAATTTTCGCGTCGCTTTTCGATAGGGTGGAGATACTTTCCTGCAAAAAAACAATTTCTACGAGTATCTTTGAAATATCGTCTTCGCTTGGTGTACCCGGTTCTGTAGCAAAAATTTTCTCTTTAAGAGACTTTATCTCAAGTATAGAGCTTTGGATTTCGTAAACTTTACTGCTCAAATTTTGAACATCGGCTTTTAAAAGTTCCAAAGATGCTAATCTTTCCTTTAACTCTTTGATTTCAGCTTCTACGTCCGCATTGCTTTCGGCAGCAGAAGTTGCTTTCTGGCTCTGAAGAGCATCTTGAAGTTGTTTAAGTTTGGAATTCAGACTATTTTCAAGTTCCTTTAATGAATCGCTGATTCTTGAAATTGAGTCGGAAAGGCTTTTGGAAGACTTCTCAAGGGTATCTAGGCGGGAATTCAGGCTTGTATACTTGCTATTTAGTTCATTTATTGATTTTTTTAGAGATTCCTGAGTTTCGTTCAACGTATTTACCTTTTGTTCGACAGAACTTATGGAAGTGACGGACTTATTGAGGGTTGATTTGTAGGCGTTGAGATCCTCGGATGTCTTTTTAAGTTCTTGTGAAAGCCTGCTTATGGATAACTGGATTTCTTCTATATCCTTTCTAAAAGTCGATTTTGCTTCATCCTGTTCTTTGCGAAGTGTATCAACAGATTGTTGAATACTTGAAACTTGGCTCTGCTGAGGTATTTCAGAAAACTTTGCTTGAATATTGGTAACTTTATTATCTATTTCTTTAAGACCTTCATCAAATAGAGAATATAACCTGTAAAGCAACATAACAACTTGATATCTGGTCACCGTTTCATTTCCTCTAAATGTTCCATCAGGGAACCCCGAGATAATTCCGAGGCTGCTCATCTTTTCAACAGCTTCGTAGGCCCAGTGCGATTGCGGGACGTCCTTATATTCTGCGTGCAAAACTACTGAAAGTAACACAAATGAGACAATGAATACCATTTTAAAGATACTTTTCCTCATGTGACTTCCCCCCTTGGTAGAAATGATGCTGTTAACTAAAAGTATTGAAAATTTCCAAAAACCGTATTATCTTCTTATTAGTGGAACACCCCCCACCATCAATTCTCACAAAAAGGAGGTACTCCACTATGCAAAATTCTGTAGTCTCTTGCCCCAAATGCGGCTCTACCAACATCTACAAAAACGGTCATGATAAGTACGGTAACCAACAATACTTTTGCAAAGACTGTAAGCGCACTTTCAGACTTGTTCATTCAAAAAAACACAAGCTCTTCTCTTTCCCTTATCCTAAATGCCCTGTCTGTGGAAAAACTATGCAAATCCACAAAATCAAAAAAGCCTTCGTTAAGTTCCGTTGCCGTTCTTGCCATACCAGAGACGAAATCCCAACTAACTTACCTCAATTTGTCCCTCTTCCTTTCGACTCTTTCAAGTTCTTCCGTTTCCCTATCTTTATTGTTCTTAAAGCCTTCGTCCTTTATTTCAAAGCTGTGTCCTTGCGTTCCATCAGAGACTCACTTAATATCAAAGTCTCTCATGTCGCTATCTACAAGTGGATCCTTAAGTTGTCTTGTTTCTTTTCCATCCTCGTTCCTGTAGATGCTTTCAAAGTCCATGGTGATGAAACTGTCGTTTTGTTTAAATCCAAAAAGTACTATGTTTGGTTCTTAGTTGAGCACGATTCGAATCTTATTGTTGCTTGGCATGTATCCAAATATCGCGATATGGGTCAAGTGAAGATATTGTTAGAGAAGTTCTTTGGTAACAACGAAAGAACAATCGAACTAATTACAGATGGACTTGGTGCATATGGTGCAGTGAAGATACTATACAAGAATATCAATCATATTGTTGTGAGACTTGGGCAAAACAATCAATGTGAATCGAAGTTTTCGTTATTCCAAGACTTTGTACGAGCCAAGCGTGGATTTAAGAATATTGACAATCTTCCAATGTACGTAAACAGTTTTTGTGTAGTGAGAAATCTCTTGAAACTGAATGGCAATGATATTGCGCGTGTTATGAGTGTTCTATTGTCTTCCATCACTACAAGTTAACAGCATCAAAGGATGTGATGAGAGAATATTAACCCTGAACAGTGGGTTCATGTATATTATACCACACATTTCAGGGAAGTTGCAATTGTTACTTTGTAGTTTTGGGTGATTTAAGCTTAAGACAGTTGAATTTTCACCATTTTCTCGTCAAAACATATTATCTCTTTCAATCCAGAGAACCTCAACAATGGTTCTCCGGATTGATTTTTGTGAAACATTCCTTTTCTCAGAGTGGTTGACTTATAAAATTATATAAGGTATAATATATTAGGTAGTACAAACTTTTACAAAGGAGTGAAATTTATGTTAGAAAAAGGGCAGTTTGCACCAGATTTTGAATTGTTTGATACAAGCTTGCAGAAGGTAAAGCTTTCTGAAATTGAAGGTAAAGTAGTATTAGTATTCTATCCAGGGGCGTTTACCAGCGTATGTGAGAAAGAACTTTGCACATTTCGAGACATGTTGGCGAAATTCAATAACTTAGACGCTACCGTTCTTGGAATTAGTGTTGATAGTCCTTTTGCTAACAAAGCCTTTGCAGAGAAGAACAGACTTAACTTCAGGTTGTTGTCTGATTTCGGAGGCGTTGTTGCAAAGCAATATGGTGGTGTGCATGAGAACTTCGCTGGTATACCAAATTACGTAGTGGCTAAGAGAGCGGTATTTGTTGTTGAAAATGGAAAGGTTGTCTATTCATGGCTTACTGAGGATCCAAGAATCGAACCACCTTATGAAGAAATAGAAGAGGTGCTCTAAAGAGATCCAAGGTTTCTTCTTACAGCAATTAAAAAACTCAAAGGGAGGTGGCAAAGATGAGTGAGAAGGTATACAAAGCTTTGAATGAACAAGTGGGTAAGGAGGTTTTCTCAGCTTATTTGTACTTATCAATGGCAACGTATTTTGATTCAATTGATTTGCCTGGTTTTGCAAAATGGATGAAAGTTCAAGCAAAAGAAGAATTGGGGCATGCGATGAAAATCTATGATTTTCTTTACGAGAGAGGTTCCAGAGTTGAGTTACCGGCTTTAGAAAAGCCCAAAGCTACTTGGAAAAGCCCGCTTGAAGCTTTTGAGGCAGCATACGAACATGAGAAATTCATAACAAAGAGCATTAATACGATATTAGAACTTGCAAGGAAGGAGAACGACTACGCAACGGAGCAATTCCTTTCTTGGTTTGTAAAAGAACAGGTTGAAGAAGAAGCGCAGACTGATATAATCGTGAGAAAGCTCAAGAAACTTCAGGATAGTCCAACAGGTTTGTATATGCTTGATAGGGAGCTCGGAAGTAGGGAGTAAGATAAAAGTTCCTGCAAACAATAGAAAAAAAGCCAGGCATCAAGCCTGGCTTTCTGTTTTGGTTTTTCCAAGTCTTTATCTTCGTTGCTTGAAGAATTTTGCTATGTATCCTTGTTTGAACAAATTAGGTCTATGCTCTAACCTTGTCATAAGTTCTTTTGCAGGTAGCAGGTAGGTTTTTCCACCAATCGTTATACTTTCATTAACCTCAAAAGTTCTTGTGAAACCTGTAATTTTGACGTCGTCGCCCTCTTTTAAGCTCTTCCAGAACGGCACAACAGAGGCTGGCAACTTGTACTCTTTGCTGTTTTCATCAACAATCAATATTTCTACAGAGGTTCTGCTCACCAAAATCTTTTTGATCTTAGCCTTAACCTCTGTTAGCTGAACATTTTCTGGAACGATGTTTCTAAAAACCAACTTGTACCCTTTTGCTTCAAGGCTAACAGGAACAAAGGCTGTGATTTTTGACCCTTTTAATACTACTTTCTCTTCAGGTTTTAATAGTGTTCCGAGGTTTCCAGTAAATGGAATTTTAACTTCCGTTGCTTCGTCTGATACTACGGTGTAACCAAATCCGGCAGGTCTGTAAACAACTTCTTTTATAGTTCCTGTAATCTCAAAAGGTGTCTTTTCAAGAATGAAGTTTTCTAGCATTCCCAAGGCCTTGGGTTGTGTGGCAGCGAAAATCATAAGCGCACCAGCGAGTATAACAAGCAAAGATAAGACCCTTCTCATAGACACACCTCCCTTTTACAAAGAGTGTGGTAACTGATTTTGAACCCCGTTCCGCCGTATATTGTATTTGTCAAACCTTAAAAAATCCTTAGAATTTTTTGAATAGGTAAGATGATAAGGCAGGATATACTTAGGCATGTTCGAATTTTCAGGACCCTTTAAACTTCTGCGAGTATAAGTGCGCTAACCTCACAGGTTCAGGGAGTTTGAAACCGTTTAGGAGTGATTTTACTATATGTAGGGAACTATCCAAGTCTGTTTTGTATCCAGGGGATATTATTATCGGTTTTGTGTTCTTCTTTGACAAATAGCAATAACCTAAGACTTCTTCGTCTTGGCCCTTTAGCAATGTAGCTTGACCTACGGTAGATGGTTTTTGACACTTTCCATACAGCACGCTTTTTGCTATACCTATGGTAGGCAAATCCAACAGAATACCCACGTGGCTCGCTATTCCGAGTTTTCGTGGATGCGCAATCCCTTGACCATCAAATAACGCGACATCTGGTCTATTTTTCAGCTTTTCAAAGCATTTAATTATGACCGGTGCTTCCCGAAATGCAAGAAAGCCTGGAATATATGGGAAGGTGACCTTCATGCGTTCGGAAACTACTTCAACAATTTCAAGTTCTTTGTTTATCAGCACAACAATCCCCAACGCTTGGTCATCAATATAGCTAACATCAACACCCGCAATTAAAGATATCTGAGAAAAATCAAGTGGACAGAGGGCGAGTCTCTTTGCCAACTCTTTTTGTATCTGTTCCGCTTCTTCTAATGTTTTCGGTTCCATATAGTCCGAAAGAGTTTTAACATCCACCATGCTAACATCAAAATCCACCTTACATAATTCTCAGAAGTATCAACGAATAGACATTCGATATGACTAAGCTAATGAAAACAGTTATTGCTCCATACTTTACAAAATTACCAAATGTTATCTCCTTTCCTTTGTACTTTTTCAAAAGTGTTAGTCCAACAACATTTGCAGAGGCACCTACTGGGGTCAGATTGCCGCCCAAACAAACTCCTAAAGATAAAGCGTACCATAATGGAGTTATGTTTGAGAACTGTGGATTTATAGCCGGCAACCCTTTTATAACCGGAATCATTGTCGCGGCAAACGGTATGTTATCGACAAAGCCAGAAATGATGCCAGATGCCCACACAATGACGGAAGATAGTGTTACCATTGATCCGGATGATACTTTAACAAGAAAGTTTGCCATATCATTCATCAAGCCCACTTTCTCCATTGCACCAGTTATTATAAAAAGACCAAGGAAAAAGAATATTACTTCCCATTCCACTTTTTCTAAGAAAGGTGTTATTTCATGTGATTCAAATATCAATAAACCGAAAAATCCAGCGATAAGACCAATGATTGAACTTTCAAGTTTCAGTTGCTTTTGAAACAGGAACAATGAAATAATGAAAAACATAAATATAGCAGCCATTATAAATCGTCTCTTACTTTTTACAACCTTTGATTCATCAAACCTGCTCAAAAATTCCTTTGAAAATTTCTTCGCGAATTCTTTTCTAAAAGCGAGTATTAGTGCTACGTCCGTTAAGAAGAGTATAATTAAGTTTATCGGAACCATGTACTTTGCAAATTCGGCGAAAGGGATCCTTGCGGCGGATGTAATCAATATGTTTGGTGGGTCCCCTATCGGAGTCATAGTGCCACCAATATTGGAAGCAAAGACCTCGCCAAGAACAAACGGGACGGCATCTATACTCAGAATATCACTTATTGCAAACGTGACGGGAATGAATATCAGAACAGTTGTAACGTTATCAATAAAAGCGGAAACAAAACCAACAACGAAAGTCATTGCAAAAAATAGCTTTGGTACGCTCGTCCCAGCAATCTTGACGGTTTTGATGGCTATGTATTCAAATATTCCAGAGGTCTCCATTACGCGTACAAAAATCATCATGCCAATAAGAAAAAGAAGGGTATTAATATCTATGGATTCTTTCAACCCTTCGTAAGGATCAGGAAAGATCCTGATAGCCAGTAATGTTAAACCACCGACCATTGCTGCAATGGTCTTGTTGATCTTTCCTGTGACAACAAAATAAAGAACGAAAGCAAACATCATAGCCACAACAATCTTCACTTTGTTCACCTTCCCAAAACTTCAAATCAAAAACCGGTTATAGAATATACTATCAAAAACACACTTGAAATTATACCGCTAAGTAAAACCGGCTTCAACATACTTTTGGTAAAATCAATAAAAGATAATGTTTCATCCTTTAATTTCTTTAGAAGATTGTTACCAACGATGTTACACATCGATGCTACAGGTGTTAAATTCCCACCAATCCCAACACCCAAAGCAAGTGCCCAGTACAAAGTGGTTGGTGCACCTAGGAGAATAAGTTTCTTTATTATCGCAAGGTATATCATCGTCACCGGTAACGCACTTAAAAAGCCTGTCAAGAAGAGTGAGCTCCAGAAAATAATCAACGCTAATATGAAAGGAACGTTAATCCTTGAAAGTACACCTACAGCAGTGGCAAATAAATTTACGTGTTCCAAAGAAAAGTTTAAAAAGTATAATCCTGTGATTAGACTTAAAGTGTCCCAGTCAACTTCTCCCACAACTGATTGAAAATTCTTCTTTTCAACAAAGAGTAACACCATTGCTCCAAGCATTGTGATAATCCCTAGTTCTAATCGTATTTTTTCATGTAACATCATCAGTACAATTATTCCAGTAAAAACAAGCAGATAATATAACCAGTTATCACTTGTAGATTTATCTCTAATAGTTTGTACATTAAACTCCGTCTCGGGCTCTTGAACCCTTAAAGCCCTCTTTGCAAATAGTAGTTGTATAAACAATGTTAAAATACCAACGGGCATGAGGTGAATTATAAACGAAACGAAACTTTGACGAGAGGCGCTGTAAATGATGATATTCGGAGGGTCACCTATAGCCGTGGTCACACCGCCAAGGTTTGAGAAAAAAAGTGCATTGATCAAAATAGGTTTTGAGTCAACTTGCAAAGCATCGGCGGTGTAAAAGAGTATCGGAATAAATATCAATATTGTTGTGACGTTATCTAAAAAACTTGAGAGCAAAAATATAGCGATATTGATGAGTATAACTGCAAATAAAACCTTCCCCCTGCTTAAGATTAGTATTATCCTCGAAATCTCGACAAAGACACCTTTTTCTTTTAAAATAGCAACGACTGTCATCATGCCTATGAGTATAAAGAGTGTGTTAAAATCAACTATTTTAGATATGTGTGCGAGATCAAAACCTCCAACTAGTAACACAGAAACGAGCCCCAGCATTAACGTTGAAACTGAGGAAACGTTGGGCTCGAAAATTATGTAAGCATAAGCTATAGCATACAGAACAAGAATTAATGATATCAATTATTCTCACCCTGCCTGAGTTTAATAAGTTTTTCGACTAACACTTTTGTTTCTTCGTCGGTAATCTTTTCCAGAGTATCGAATTCTGAAAAGTCTTTCTGTATTTCTTCGTATAGATCAGCTGTTAACTGAATTTCTTCATTCCAACTATCTCTAAGTGTTTTCAACTTACTCACGAGCTCAGCTTCAATACTTTCCAATTCAAACTGAGTAGTTTGTTCCTCTTCAGGCTTTTGCTCAACCATTCTTCCCAGGTCTTCAATCAATTCTTTAGTCTCGCCAAGTATCTCCTCAACAATTTTTTCTCTTTCAGCCCAATCCTTTTCTGCTCCACCAGATGGTTTAAGTTCCAATTCTTCAAAACTTTTAGCTTCCTCCGGCTCTTGACTGGCATGCTGTGTAGAAATCTGTTCAAATATGTCTTTGAAGACGTCTATCTCACTTTTCAACAACTCTTCAAAATCAACAATTCTCGCATCTTCCGGTATGAGCTGAAATTCTTCAGAAACCTCAGGCTTAGGTTGCTCCACAGTTTCGTAACTTTTAGAACCACCTGTGTCAACAACAGGAGAAATCTCGGATGGTTTTGCAGGAAGTTCAACAACCATCCTTCTAGCTTTGTAAATCCTAAGTTCTGCTATTAGCAGGACCGAAAATGTGGTAACAAAGATAATAAGCACTGGGACCCAGTTAATTTTTGATTTTTGTTGAACTTGAGAGACTACTTGAGTAGCTTCTTCAACTGTAGTAGGTCTGTAAGTAGCAATCCATTTTTTCCATTCGTCTTGAGCTTTACGTTGAGCTATAGAATCAAGCAAAGCTCTGACAAAATCGTTGTTATAACCGGCAAGATAACTTCTCGCCTTATCGTAATCACCCATCATATAAGCTGATATTCCCATTTTAAACTTTATCTGTGAATCGTATCCTTCAATTTTAGGATCTGTCGAGAGTGCTAGCTCGTAGTTTCTCAAAGCGGTGGAATAATCACCAGATTTGTAAGAAAGCTCAGCTGCGGAATAATATTCTATTGCCCTCTGTGAAACAGCCAACAGCAGGGTTGCAGTGGCCAAAAGTATTGCAAAAATTAACGTGAATAATGGCAAAATGTACCACTCATTAAGATGCGACTTTTCAAAAGTCATTAACGCACCTCTCAAAAAGTTCAATTTAAACTAAACACTTTTTTGAGCATCAATTAACGCAAGAAATTCAGCATTTGTTTTCGTGTCCTTAAGCTTATTTAAGATCAGTTTCAGACCTTCTTCTTCACTCATGGAATCGAGCATTCGTCGCAGCAACCAAATTTTCTTAAGGTTGTTCTGAGTAATTAACAGTTCCTCTCTTCTTGTTCCAGAGAGCGTGATATTTATCGCTGGGAATATTCTTTTGTTTGCAAGCTGTCTTGAGAGAACCAATTCCATGTTACCTGTACCTTTGAATTCTTCAAATATGACCTCATCCATCTTAGAACCTGTTTCTACGAGAGCCGTTGCGATTATGGTTAAGCTTCCACCTTCACGAGTATTTCGTGCAGCTCCAAAAAACTGCTTTGGTTTATGTAACGCAGCAGGGTCAACACCACCAGTCAACAATTTCCCACTCGGTGGCACCGTTATGTTATACACACGCGCAAGTCTCGTCAAACTATCTAAAAGCACAACAACGTGATTACCATACTCGACAAGACGCTTACACATCTCAAGTGTTAATTCGGCTATTTTAATCTGTTTTTCGGAGGGCATATCAAATGGAGCTGCAATAACTTTTGCATCAACGGATTCTTTGATGTCGGTAACTTCTTCAGGTCTTTCATCGATAAGCAACACTATTCTTATTGTGTCCGGATGATTTTCGGCTATGCCGTTGGCTATCTCTTTTAGTATAGTCGTCTTACCTGCCTTCGGAGGAGCAACTATCATACCACGCTGGCCTTTTCCAATAGGCGCAAATAGGTCTATAAGTCTTGTTGAGAATATATCGGGCTTAGTTTCAAGAACATATCGTTCTCTTGGATAATCAGGTGTCAAGTTTTCAAAATTAACCCTCTCATTTGCAAACTCAGGGGGTTTGTAGTTTATTGCTTCGATTTTAATCATCGCATTGAATCGTTCACCCTCTTTTGGAGGGCGAATGACTCCAGAAACAATGTCACCTGTGTTTAGATTAAATTTCCTGATTTGAGATTGCGAGACGTATATATCCTTTGGACCGGAGAGCATCGTTTCCAAACTTCTCAAGAAACCATAGCCGTCAGGAGCGATTTCAAGCACACCTTCACCAAAAAAATAACCTTCAGCCTTTGCTTTGGCCTCGAGGATTTCGAATATTAAGTCTTGTTTCCTCATGCTAGTATACCTTGGGATATCATATTTTCTTGCCAATTCGTATAGTTCTTTCATTGTCATTTCTTCAAGTTGTTTCATACTAATTCCTTCGCTCAATTAACGGCCACCTCCGGATTAAGAATTACCAGAAATATCTACTATAAAAAAATGTCCTTACTTCGTTCTGTAAAGTCTGTCACCTGCATCACCAAGCCCAGGAAGAATGTAACCGTGGTTATTCAATTCCCTGTCGAGTGAAGCTGTATAAATATCTACATCAGGGTGCGCTTCTTCCAGTGCTTTGACTCCTTCAGGCGAGGCTATTAATGATATGAAAGTGATTCTCTTACCACCAAGTTCTTTCACTTTTCCAATTGCATCAATAGCAGATACACCTGTTGCCAGCATTGGGTCAAGGATGAAGATTTCACTTTTGTCATGCAATTTAGGAGTTTTAAAATAATAATCAACAGCTCTAAGTGTTTCGGGATCTCTGTAAATTCCGATATGACCAACCGATGCATTCGGCAATAATTCGAGAATTCCATCTACCATTCCAAGCCCCGCTCTCAAAATAGGAATTACAACGATGTCTTTATCATTTATGTAATAACCTTTGGTCTTTTCTAAAGGGGTCTCTACTTCTATTTCGTAGACTTCGATGTGTCTGGTTGCTTCGTATGTTATCAGAAGTGTGATCTCCCTTAGTAGCTCCCTGAATTCCTTAGGTCCTGTTTCTTTCTTACGCATGATCGTTAACTTGTGTTTGATTAAAGGATGGTCTACCACGTGTAGCATCATTATCCCTCCACTGCCTGAAGAATCCCGAGTTCTTTAAGCTGTTGTTGAATATCATGCTGCATCAATTTTGGTATAATAAGGTCAAGGTTCCCATCAAGAACAGCCTGAAGATTGTATATCGTTAAGTTAATTCTGTGATCCGTAACCCTGTTTTGCGGGAAGTTGTAAGTTCGTATCTTTTCGCTCCTCTCGCCAGTACCTATTTGGTTCTTGCGCTGGGAAGATATTTTTTCCTCTTGCTCACGACGTGCAAGTTCGTATAACTTCGAGCGCAAAACCATCATTGCTTTTTCTTTGTTCTGATGCTGTGACCTTTCTGACTGGCAGGTAACCACAATTCCAGTAGGCAAATGAGTAATTCTAACTGCAGATTCTGTTTTGTTTACATATTGCCCACCAGCACCTGATGCACGGTATGTGTCGATTCTGAGGTCCTTGGGGTCTATGTATATGTCTACATCTTTGATTTCAGGTAAAACAGCCACAGTTGCCGTTGAGGTGTGTATTCTACCGCCAGATTCCGTGACCGGAATTCTTTGAACTCGGTGTACACCTCTTTCGTACTTCATGTAGGTACCACTGTTTTTACCTTTTATTCTAACAACTACTTCTTTATAACCACCTAAATCAGACTTACTTTCGTCGAGTATTTCTGTTTCCCATCCTTTTGATTCAGCGTATCTTAAGTACATTCTCAACAAATCACCTGCAAAGAGAGCAGCTTCTTCTCCTCCTGTCCCAGCACGTATTTCCAAGAACACATTTCTATCTCTAAATTCATCTTCGGGAAGCAACTGAGCAAGTATATCGTTGGCTACCTTTTCTAATTGACGGTCTATTTTTTCTATCTCGGATTCGCTACCAGGTTCCTCTTTCCAGAGCTCCTTTTCATCTAGCAGATTAAAATACTCGGTTATCTTTTCGTCTATTTCTTTGAAATTCGTGTACTCGGCCGATATCTTAATCATCTCTTTCAGTTCCAAGTTTTCCGTCATCTTTCTCTCAAGTTCTTCCAGCATTTGCTTGACCCATGTCCTGATACTTTCCATTAAACTCCTGTCCATCCTATTTTCTTAGACACCTCCTCAGGATTGCGTGCAAAACCTATAAGTGTCTCTTTCGTTATTGCATTGTCAAAATATGCCTTTAGAAGAGCATCATCAAAAAGAACATTTCCAAGTTTCTGAGCGGTTTGCATGATGCTCTCTATCTGATGAATCTTTCCTTCTCTTATGAGGTTCTTTACCGCAGCATTTGCTACCAATATCTCTGCAACCGGCATCATTCCCACCGTCTTCTTTGGAACGAGCCTTTGGTAAACAACGCCTACTAATGTATTTGCAAGCTGCAATGAAACCTGCTTCTGCTGATGAGCCGGAAAGACGTCAACAATTCTTTCAGGTGCCGTTGCTGCAGAGTTTGTGTGAAGAGTCGCAAGGACCAAATGCCCAGTCTCAGCGGCTGTCAGTGCCAACGAAATTGTTTCTAAATCCCTCATTTCACCAACAAGAATTATATCCGGATCTTGCCTGAGTGCGTATTTAAGACCATCTGCAAATGATTCCGTGTCTCGCCCTACTTCACGCTGATGTATCAGTGAATTCTTATTTTCGAAAACGTACTCTATAGGATCTTCTATCGTAATTATGTGGTATGCATACTTGGAATTAATATAGTCAACCATAGCTGCAAGCGTTGTGGATTTACCGCTTCCGGTAGGACCTGTTATGATGATTAGTCCTGTGTCTCTATCGCAGAAATCTCTAATGGTCGTGGGAAGTCCAAGTTCTTCGAAGGTCCTTATACGCTTTGTGATAATCCTCAAAGCCAAAGCAGGATTACCACGCTCATAGTAGAGGTTGGCCCTAATTCTTACATCTTCAAAACCGAAAGAGAAATCCACTTCCTTATTATGGCTCATTATATCATGTTCTTCTAAAAGACGCGTTACAATATCTCTCACTTCGCTTGGAGTAAGAGGTTTGTAACCTTGCATCTTTGTTAAGTATCCATCAACACGCATAATTGGAGGGTTATCTGCAGATATATGGACATCTGTGGCTCGAGAATTCTTCGCTTTACTTATAATTTCGTATATATCTACCATTCTCCACTCACGCCCTTTCGTTTAAGTTAATCTGTGAGCAGAATCTTCAATTTTTCCAGGACAGGATCATGGTCATCATCTGCAAGTTCTATTACAACATCTCTGTTTTTGCCAGACTTCTTTTGATAGAGCAGAGCTATTTGATCCTTCTTTTCTTTTAATACCTCGTAGCTGAATTGTTTGGATTTATCGAATACGATTCTTACAACGTCATCTAGTTCATAGACCGTAGCAAGAGACAGACCAACAAAGATCGATAAGTCACCGTTCAATTTCAAATCCTCTAAGATTTCGCTTGTCACAAATCTAAGCTGAGTTTGGGATTTCGAACCTTCAGTAGGAGTAACCTCCTCAATTTGGTTCTTTGTCAAATCTCTTTCTCCGCCATTTTCGAGCTTTTCAATTGGTGATACGACACTTTCTTTGACTTTCTCTTCTGCTATCATCTTTGTTTCATTTGCAGTTCCTTTATTAATACCATTGCTTGTCGTTTGAACCAGCTGCTGAACTTCTTCTTCTGACTCAACCGAGGATTTCGGAGTTTCTAAGCTTTTGGTTTGAGCTACAGTTTTTGATGAATACGTTGCCGTTGGTTGTGAGAATGGAATTTCAGCAGATTTGTTTTGCATTACTGCTAAATTAAGCATCAACACCTTTGCCAGTAAGAGTTTCTCCTCGGCAGTTTTTAACTCTTTTTGTATTTTATAGATCTCAGAAGCCAATTTGATACCATGACTGTTTTTCTGCTCCAACAACTTTTCTATAACCTGTGTCAGGAATGTGTCGAAATCCCCTCTTTCTACGTAAACTTCGTCTATAATATCTTCAACACTTTGCAAGTCCCCAGTACGTAGCGATTCAATAAACTCATCAATTGTTTCGTCACCTACCAATCCTAAAGCCTCGTTAACAGCCTGTGGGGTGACTTCCCCACCAGAATATCTTACAACCTGCTCAAGAATTGAGAGTGCATCTCTAAGTCCGCCTGCAGCTTTTCTTACGACCTTTTCCAGTGCCTCATCGGTTACATCGTAACCTTCTTTCTCGCAAATCTCTCTAAGACGGCTTTTAATCTCGTCATTTGAGATGTTTCGGAATTCCAAAACTTGGCAACGAGAGATGATAGTTGGAGGTATTTTTTCAGGGTTTGTCGTGGCTAAAATAAACACAACATGCTGTGGAGGTTCTTCTAATGTTTTAAGAAGTGCATTAAAAGCTTCCTTTGTAAGCATATGAACCTCGTCGATGATGTATACTTTGTATTTCCCCATAACGGGTGTGAAGTTCACACCTTCTCTGATTTTTCTAACCTCGTCGATGCCTCTATTTGAAGCGGCATCAAGCTCTATAACATCCAAATGCGATCCGTTGTCAATAGCTTTGCACGAAACACATTCGTTGCACGGTTCTTTGTATTGGTTGTTTTCACAGTTCAACGATTTTGCGAGAATCCGCGCAGTTGTGGTTTTTCCAGTACCACGAGGACCAGCAAATATGTATGCGTGACTAATCCTGCGTTTGTCAAGAGCATTTTTCAAAAGTCTTTTGATATGTTCCTGTCCGACTATTTCCGAGAACCTCGTTGGTCGATATTTTCTATACAACGCTTCCATATACTCCACCTCTGTCTGTAACCGCTCTCTTATCTAGAATTGGGCCTCTTTTTGGATAATCCTAAGAACACTTTCCAACGCTTCTTTTCCAGGTTCCAGCCATATGGCGTTTGGAAATCTTCTAAGATATATTATCTGCCTTCTTGCGTAATGTCGTGTGTTTCGCTTTATTAGATGCAGTGCCAACTCCAAACTGTACACTCCATCCAAGTAGTCTATTATCTCTTTATATCCTATGGTTTTGAAAGCATCGAGGTTCTTACCGTATCTTTCGATAAGTGTCTTTACTTCTTCAATAAGCCCGTGCTCAATCATCTTTTCGGCACGGCGATTTATTCTGTCGTAAAGCTCCTCTCTCTTTGGATTCAAGACGATAAGTACGAAGTCTTCATAATTTGCCTGTTGGGTTTGCAGCTCAGAAATTCTCTTACCTGTCTTTAGATAGACCTCTAACGCTCTAATGGTGCGTTTAATGTCTTGCGGATGAATTCTTGATGCAGCTTCCGGATCAAATTCTTCGAGCATTTTTCTCAAAATTCCTGGTTCCTGTTCGTTGAGTTTGCTTAACTCCTTACGTATGTTTTCATCACGTGAGACGCCTTCAAAAAAACCTTTTACTAATGCATCTATGTAAAGTCCTGTGCCACCAACATATATTGGTATCTTTCCAGAATTTCTTATTTCTTCTTCTTTCTCTTTCGCCATCTTTTGGTACAGAAAAGCGTTGAAATATTCGTTTGGTTCAATAATATCGATCATATGATGTTTTACTAGAGCAAGCTGATATGGATCCGGTTTGGCTGTTCCAATGTCCATATATTTGTATATCTGTCTTGAATCCATAGAGATGACTTCTATAGGTAAATGTTCTGCAAGTTGAATGGCAAAATCGGTCTTTCCTGAAGCCGTTGGTCCGGATATTATTATCCTTTTCACTCTAATCCCCCATCGCATATTGAATGTTTGCTGAAAAATTTTACGGAAAGAATGACATCAAACTATTCGACTTTCAGTTCAATGCTTACGTTGTTGGCCTTCATATCGTTCTTTTCAGTATATATGACAGCATCAGAAGCGGTCATCTTTATACCCTTTTGATCATCGGTTATGACAACTGCTCCGTAAAGATAAAGCTCTCCTTTCTTTTTGTCGTATTCAAACCTATCTGCCACAGCCTTAACAGCACCTTTCGTTATATTTACTCCGCCTTTCTTCGTTCCATTATACTTATCGTTCTCAAGATCAAAGTTAAGAGTATCACTGACCACGATTATTTTCTCATTACTTTTTGTATCAAGGATTGTGACGGTCGAATTTGTTAGGTTTCCTGTTCTGTTGTCCAGGTCATAAGTCATTTTCTCCGCTACCGCACTACCTCCATCAAATGTGAACTCAACTTTCGTTGGAATGTCGACAGTTCTCCATTTATCTCCGACTTTTTTTACGTACATCTCAGCTGTCTTAAGACTTACTTTGTCCTCTTCAATATTTACGAAGACTCGACCTTTGTAGTATATAATATCGCTTTTTGGTTCCACATAGTCAGCGGAGACTCGTACAGTTTTGGACTTTTTCTGTGTCGTTGTAGTGGCTGTAGTTTGTGAAGTCAAAACAATTACAACTGCGATAAGCAGCACAAAAATGCCGAGTACTTTCAAAAACCTTTTCATAAATATCCCTCCAGCATGTATTAATTTATCTAAGGCTTCAACAACCTTTTACTTGAGTTTCTGGGCAAGTTCCTTCCCTGCCAGGTAGAAGCGATTACTAATGGACCTAAATTCGTTGTTGGCTGAACATTTAAAAGGAATCACTGCTGTTGCTTTTGCCTTTGACGTTGCAAGCTTAATTAAAGCAGATGTTCTGGCAAAGGTAGCCATAAGAAGGAAGTCGGTAGCTTTCCGAGGTTCAAAATTATTATACCAGTCAATGTATATTATACCATCCCCTTCGGGAATTCCAAACACCCAACTTGAAGAAATATACCCATCAACTGGAGCAAAATCAATAGGATATGTAATTGCACGCATCAAAATTCCTCTTGCATTGCCAAAAAGAATATCGTCTTGGCTCTTCTCAAGGTTATAAGCATGAATTTTAATTTTTTGACTCTCATTAATTTCTATATCAGGTATCCACTTTTCAACAAATTCTCTAAGCTTCTGATTCGAAAAATTGGTGTCTATCTTTCTCTGAATCTTGTACAAGAGAAGTAAGTTCTTCCCAATTTTGTCTAATGAAGGTTCAGAAGCACCTTTGAAGAACTTGAAAGCTTCGTTCCACATGTTTGAAAGGCTATTATAAGCACTGTTTTTTCGATAAAACCATAAGATCAACGGTACGCATGAGAAACCGCTGCAGTGTATTTCCAAGTCATCACTTTCTGTCAGCTTCTCTTCATCAAGGGCTGTCAACAATCCCAAAGAACCCAGGTAATGTAAAATATCACCGCCTAATGAAATTTTCAAACTCATCTTTCACTCTCCTTGCGACGTTTAGAGCATTTTCATAAACCTCTGCGTACTTATTAAAATCTTGCCAGTTGACATTGACAGGATAACTAAATACAAAGTCTGCAATGCTAAGTTCATGTTGTATAATATACGATTCTTTAATCGCATCAATAGTAAGCATAAGCTCCATATGCGTTGTATATGATGGGACACTCTCTTTAAAAATACTTGCGACGATTTTATCCACTCCATATTGCTTTAATTCGAACGTTGGGACCGGAGAAAGAACTCCACCATCAAGCATTCGAACACCTGCAATGTACGTAGGTTCGAACACGCCAGGAACTGTACAACTTGCAAGCACCGCGTCAACAACATAGCCTTCATCTATAATAAAACTTTTCCAACTTTCAATATCGAAAGCCACAACCAAGAGTTTGGTTTTCAACTCGGAAAACTTCCTTTTTCCAAAGAGAGCTTTAAAAAACTGGTAATACTCGTCAAGACTGTAGAGAGATTCCTTTATAACCATTTCAAAATTCATTATTGGTTCTGGTTTTGATTTTTGTTTTTTGAGGAATTTTCGAACAGCATCTGAAAAGGCTTTGTAAACCACGTCCGAATCGTTGTGCAATGCATACAATGCACCAACTATAGCACCTGCTGAAGAGCCTGATATAATATCGGGCTTAGTTTTACATTCCTCAAAAACCTTTAATGTCGCTATATGCGAGAAACCTTTTACTCCCCCAGCTTGTAAAGCAAGTCCTATCATAATTACTATCAATTCCCTTCTCTTTCATTTGAGAATCACAAGAATTCCTGCGATGATGGAAACTAACAAGCTAATGTAAGCAATTGTGCGGATGGATGACAGTTGGTTGTTCAGAGTTTCCATCTGTGATGATATGGTTTTGATTTCGTTGATATTGTTCGTATTGGTCGCTTCAACTTGCGAAATTCTTTGCTCTAGTGCATACAATTTTTTCGTCGAACTCTGAGATAAAACTAATTCGTTAAGAATATACCTTTGCTCCAAGGAAATTTCAGAAATTTTGTCTTCAAGCTTTTTGTACTTCGCCTCAAGCTGATCAAAACGGTTCGAAAGAACTTCTAAACTGGAAAACGCGTTAATAACTGTTAAAGCATCTAAGGCCTCTAAACGTTGCAAAAAATCTTGACCTTTTTCAATAACTTCTTCGAGAACTCCAAGACGCGACTTTAAGGCTTCGAGCTCCTCAGATAATTGTCTTACTGATTTGTCTAGATTACCTTGCAGCTCTGTAATTTTGTTCATAGTGACATTAGATAAGTTTTTCAAATCATCCGCTGATTTTGATTCAAGTTTTGAAAGTTTTTCCGAAAGGATAGTTGTAGCAGTAGAAAGCTGGTTGATTTTCGTTTCCATATCAGCAGTTTTCTTTGTGAGTTGTTCTATATCTTTGTCGTAGTATTTAGGTTGTGGTAGAGAATTGATTTTCGATTCGAGAGTTCCTATCTTTAATTGCAACTGCTCTATCTCCTTGCTATAGTCTTTTGGTTGCGTAGCTGTTGAAATTTTGTTTTCAACAAGCGCTAGCCTTTTGGCCAGTGCTGAGATATCGCTCTGAATTGAAAGTAAACCCTGCTGGTCTTTCGATGCATCTATTTGCTTGGACTCTAAAATACTAACTCTATTCTCAACTGCTACAAGTCTTTTTTTCAATTCGTTTACTTCGCTCTGCAACACGGAAATATTTGTTGATGACCCTGGGGAAACGCTGGGTATTTGTTTTTCAAGATTGGAAATTCTTGATTCAATTTTCTCCAAAACATCTGACTTTGCACCCTGCGTGCCTGGTAGATCATACTTGTTTATAAGAGCATACAAATAACGAGCAAGGTCAAGTTTTGTCACCAAAAGTGAAGGTTTAAAATTTCCATTAGAATCTACATCCATAATTCTTTGTTCGACCAAAAAACTTACGGCTTTGTACTCAGCCGCCGATGGAGACAAATCTTTTATCGTGGCAGCAAAGGAATAACTGACGATGAAGATTACCGCGATTACAGAAACAAGAAGCGTAATTTTAGCATTTAGTATTTTGTACATGAAATGAGTCATTGTTCTCACCTCACACAATGATTAGAGAAAAGTCTCAAAATGATGGACAGAATTCATTGAGATGACCTTTCTTGGTTTCGACAATTTTTTCGTCCACTTTTAGGTCATTTCTCACAAATACCAACTTGTGCTTGCCTGCAGTTGTTACGAAGAAGTAAATGGGCGTAGTTCCAACGAATTTATCGTCCCAGTATACCTCGTATGCATCTTTTGAGTAGATGTTCACGAGTACCCTATCTTCAGAATCAACAACCGTAGTGCGGTTAACTTGTAATTTCTCTTGGCTGTTACCTTTTCTTTGATCGTACAAAAGCACTGTTGAACCACTTGCCACCTGCAAAATTGTAGGCCCCTTAAACACCTTACCATCTATTACACAAACTATGTCTTTGCTTATTATTACAGGAATACTCTTGGGAGTATCCTTAATAGTCCCGTCACTAAAGCCATACCAAACAACGTTTCCAGTTGCGTCCTTTATTGTGGTAAACCACGTTTTGAAAACCACATTACTTCGTTCATATCCATCGTACTCTACTGTTAATTCGTCCTTGAACGTTCTAATAGAGACCTCCGACTTGGGTTTTAGATTATAAAATATCACGGAATCTTTTCTCAAATCAACCTTTGTTGCATACTCTTCGTAACCTTCGGAGTATATTCGAACTTCATAAGTGCTTTCTGGTAGCAGCAGCGTGTTTGGAAGCTTAAAAACTTGACCTGCAATGGACGCGTACGCTCCACCTGGAGTTCCATCAATAGATAATTTGTATAGCTGTGTAGAATCAACTTTATAGGTATACTCATCCACGAACGGAACTTCAAACTCCTGGATATTCTTCAAGAAATTGATTGGTAAATAAATCTTGTGCTTGCCAGGCGTAACCTCCAGTGATGTTGGGATGCTTATTGTCTCTCCGTTGAAGATGACGTTATCAATCCTTTTATCCGAGATTAGCTTGAGTGTTACCGTTCTTTTTAGTGATATTTCAAGATTTTTTTCTTCATATGGGCTGACTTCTACCTTTAATGTCTTCGTTGCATATTCAGGAGCTTGTACCACAATTTCATGAATTCCGAAGCCTATTTGAAACCTTGCGATGCCCGTACCAAGATCACTATTTATTGCTTTACCATCAACAAATATCCTTGCACCGGCGGGGTTTAATTTTATATTTAGAAAGGACGGTAATGACAATTCAACGGTAATCGTTGCATCCTCTGTGACTGTTTCTTCATACGGGATATAACCAGGCTTGACAACTTTTAAGACACCTGGTAACTCTGCAGTAAAACTCAGTGCGTCCTTTTGCACAATCCCCATGAGTCGATCATTGAAGTAAATCATGCTTCCCTTGGGTGCGTAGACTGTAATTGAAAATAAGGTCTGTGATAAAAACATTAATAATGTAAGAAGAATTGTAAAAATGTATAGTTTTTTAGAACGAATCTCGCCGACCAGAAGAATCTCTCCCATTCCAGAACTTGCCAATTTGCTCTTCAGTGTTGCTTTGGGCTCATAACTTCATAAAGTATATCTAAGGCATTGTGTACTAAAGTGATTTTTTCTTCAGGTATTTGCTTTATAACCTCTTCCACATATCTAACTCTCATTTCTATAACGGATTTTATCACCTGTTCTCCTAGAGGAGTGATAGCTACTGTGAATACTCTTCTGTCTGTTTCATCTCTTCTTCTATCCAAGAAACCATCTCTCACCAATCTCGTTACAAGGCCACTGGTTGTACTTTTTGCAATACCCAAAGACTGGCTTAATTTTGTCATTGTTTGAGGCCCGTTGAAATAAACCCGTTGTAGTAGGTCAAATTGTGCGGCAGTGATGCTGTAGTTCTTCAGAGCTTCACGCCCTTGAACACGTATTCTAAAACAGATAGTCCTCAAAAGTTGCTCAAGATGAGCCGGTAAGTCTCTTCTTGTCTCATTTTCTGTAATGGTGCTATCTGAAAACATCGAACCACCCCATTTTTTATAGTTCTTCGATAAGAACTTTGAATGCAAGGTAGGTCTCGTAAAGGTCAGCTTTTGAAACAAGTTCGAATGGTGCATGCATACTCATTAACCCTGGTCCAATATCAATTGTATCAAATCCTTCCTTTGCAAGGAATTTTGCTACCGTTCCTCCGCCTCCAACATCAACCTTGCCCAGCAGGCTTACTTGCCATGATATCCCGTTCTTATTAAGAATGCCTCTAACCTTACCTACCAACTCAGCGTGAGCTTCGCTTGCCCCACTTTTTCCTCCCCTACCGGTATATTTTACCAAAGCGACACCGTATCCTGCCTTAGCCACGTTCTGTTTGTCATGGACATCCGGGTAAGATGGATCAAAAAGGGCAGTCACGTCAGCTGAAAGAACGGTTGATTTATCTATAATTTCATCGAGCATTCTCTCAGTGTCGCTGAATCCGTCAACTGAGAGTATTTTTCTCAAGAACGCCCTGTAAAATCTTGCTTGGGCCCCTGCATCTCCTTCGCTACCGATTTCTTCCCTATCGAACAATATAACACCGATAGCTCTATTCTTTGGTTGCGCATGTAATAACGCCATAACACCTTCGAATGCACATATTCTATCATCATGACCATACGCTCCGATGAAGCTACCGTCAATTCCTACATCTCTTGGTTTCAAAGCTGGAACAAGCTCCAAATCTGCACTTACGAAATCTTCTTCCTCAATACTGTATTTTTCTTTTAAGAGATTCAGGATATATTTCTTAACAGGCTCTTTTTCTTCACCTTCAAGTGGAATTGAACCAAGTACCACATTCATCCTTTCTGCTTTAAATTGTTCGCTTACTTTTTTGTCTTCTTTGTCCAAATGTGGAAGTAGGTCGGGAAGGACCAACACAGGATCATTTTCATTACAACCTATGCAGACATTTATCTTTTCACCGTTTTCTTTTACAACAACGCCTACAAGTGCCAGAGGTAGACTTAACCATTGATATTTTTTCACGCCACCATAATAGTGCGTTTTTGCTAGAGCGATTCCAGAGTCTTCATACAATGGATTTGGTTTTAAGTCAATCCTTGGAGCATCAACATGTGCAGCAACAAAATTGATACCGTTCAAAATCTTTCCATTAATCGCAACCAATGATTTGCCCCGGTTTACGTAGAACAATTTCTCTTCTTTACCTGTATACTTTTCTAGCGGGATGTAACCATTATCCAAAAGCACTCTTTCAAAATACTCAATGGCTAATCTTTCTGTTTTCGCATACTCGATAAACTCTTTGTACTTAGCGGAAAAATGTTCGACCTCTTCTCTTGTTCGTTTTTTCCAGACCAGCTCGTTCATCCCCATTTCTCAGGCACCTCCACTCATCCTATATGTAAAACGCTTGCTACCAGATTTCAACTTCCGTTTCCAAATCAACGCCATAGTGCTCCTTGACTTTGCCTTTGATAAACTCAATCAACTTTAGAACATCGGAAGCAGTTGCGTTCCCTTTATTAATTATAAATCCTGCGTGCTTTTCAGAAACTTGAGCCCCACCAATTTGATAACCTTTTAATCCTAACGATTCAATAGCCGTACCAACATAGAAGTCCGGTCTTGGTCTTTTAAAAACACTACCTGCGCTTGGATACTCTAATGGTTGCTTTTCGTATCTCTTCTTCATTGTATCAAGCATAAGATTGTGTATTTTCTCTCTGTCCCCCTTGGATAACTTTAGGACAGCCGAAATTATTATAAGCGATCTTTCGTGCTTAAATATACTGTCTCTGTAACCAAATCTTGCTTCCGATGAATTTATAGTAACAACTCTACTTCCGTCAAATGCTTGGATACTCACAACATTCTGTGCCATTTCCCAACCATAACAACCTGCATTCATGTAAATTGCCCCGCCGACACTACCTGGCAACCCAAAGGCGTTTTCCAAACCTGAAAGCGAATGCTCAAGCGCAAATAAACACAAACTCTTGAACGACATTCCAGCAGATACGTTTACAAACTCATCACGAACTTCAACAAAATCTATCCTTTCTGTAGAAATAACGGCAAAATCCTTTTCATCATCGGTTGGGATTATATTCGTACCTTTACCAACAACTCTAAATGGAATTTCGCATTCTTTGAGGAGCTTTATTGCTCCTAAGAATCCTTCTGTCGAGTTTGGAATTACAAATAGTGGAACAATTCCACCGAGTCTAAAACTAACGTGATGAGAAAGGTTTTCATTGAAAAACAGGTCGCAACCTAAATCCCAAAGCTTCTCTATCATCCTCTTTTTAAAACCTCGAATTTGTTTTTCGTCACCTTTACGCATGCAATCCACCCGTCATTCCCTCCGAATACAAAACGATTTTGTCCTTACCGGTATTCTTTGCGTGGTACAAGGCTACGTCGGCCTTTTGAATTAATTCCTCTGGATTGTTAACCTTACAGAGTGGATAAACGGCTACCCCGTAACTCAGCGTGATTTTGAACGGGAATTTAGTTATATCCCTTGTTAACCTTCTCAATCTTTCCACAACTATAAGCGCTTCTTCTCTACCAGTCGAAGGGAACAAGAGTACAAATTCCTCTCCACCGAATCGGGCAACAACATCGGTTGAACGGACGTTATCGCGTAATATTCTTGCAACCTCTTTCAATACTTCGTCACCAGTGAGATGCCCGTACGTATCATTTATATTCTTAAAATTGTCGATGTCGCACATAACAACACATAGTTCTCCGTTCTCGGAAACTGCCTTGTTAAAGTGATGCTCAAGCAACTCACTGAAATGGTATCTTGTGTACAGTTTGGTAAGCGGATCGATCAAGCTTCTCAGCCATGTTAACGTTCCTTTCATAACAGCAATGAAGCTGTATTCGAGCAGTTGAAGAATTGGCAAGAGCTCTTTCTTATAGTCTTCTGAAAATCTTGCTTTTGGATTTGACAACCAAAGTTCGTATGATGCACTTTGATCAACGTTATCAATAAGATAAATTTCCAAGGGAATTGTACTAAAGGTTTCCTTTGATGGTTTTTCCCCTTCAGAAACACCTATGGCTGTTTCAAAAGCCTTATCTAAAACGCTATCGTACACTTTAAGTAAAATAGTTCTTGCAGGTATAACTGATAATATCTTTGCTGAGAAGAAATTTAGAAGTCTTTCTGGTTCTGTTTTTGGGTCTATGGCTTTTAAGCTTGAAAGCAAATCATAAGAGAGTGCAATTAATTGCTTTGAAGAAACCCTCTTCTCAGACTCTTCAGATTCAATGTTGTAAATTTTGCTTAACGATTTAGCCGCGTTTTCCATGCCGATGTCTTTATACAATGTTAGTGCTTTTGAGTAATAAGATCTGGATTTGTACTCATTTCCAAGAACCTTATAGTAATGACCATATCCTTCGTAGACCATAGCAAGGGACAATAAAGAACCGTCAAGCACATAATTGGTTTCTAAGTACTCAAGTTCTTCCTTAAAAGCATCTGGAACACTCTTGGCAAGTTCTTCGCCAAGAACTGCTGCCATCTCTTCCCTGAAATACTTTCCGCCAGAATCCCTGTAGCGTTTCCATTTTTCTGGGAATTCACCACTTTCCAAGGAAGATATAACTCTTACAATCTCTTTGGTATCCTCTCCAAATTGCTCACTTTCTAAAACCTTCGGTATAAGCTCTTTTGCCTTGTCAAGATTTCTTGACAGAAAGTACACCGACAAAACTTCCGCAGACATATCAACACCAAAACGCTTTCCAACAGATTCGAGGTGTTCGAGTGCATTTTCCAATTCAAAGTTATATGAATGATAGAAGGCCTCAATTGTATTAGCAAATATGATTTCATCCCTAAGCCCTAACATTTCAAGTTTTGGCATGAGTTCCGCCATACCAACTAGGAAATCCTTTATTCTGCCAGCGTAAAGGGCATGCGAGAGCATATTTAACCTTGCCAAGTAACTTCGGGCAGGCAGTCCTATTCTTTCTGCGACTTCTACAGCCCTCTGTAGGTACTCCATCGAAATCGTTGTATTCGTAACACCGAGTGCAAGATTATTGTAAATTGACGGAAGCTTGTGAGCAATATTGTAGTCCAGTGCGAGTTTCTCAGCCTTTCTAAGGTATTCAATAACTCTCGAAGAACTGGAGCGCGCTATAAAAGATATGAAGATGTAAATATCAACAATCAACCTCACGTGCACGGGATTTGTTTCATCAAGATTTTCAAGTATCTGTTTTACTCTTTCATAGTATTCGTTTCTTTTAGAAGATTGCGCTACTTCGGATGACATTAAGAGAAACTCCCGCCTCAAATTACCAAATGGACCAAGGTCAATTTTTGAGTTCTTCAAAATCTCTATTGCTTGATCGTAATCGTACAAAAGATAATAGTAGCGTGCTTTCAGATAAGTGTATATATTCTTATCCGGAATCTCAATGTCCTCTGCATAAGTTTTGTCTTCTGTTCTTTCGAATAATTCCAATGTTAGCTTGAGAAAAGCGTATGATTCTCGTGAATTAATCAACCTTTTGGCTTTTTGTAAAATGCTGTGTATCACAGAAGGAGAAGCATAATAATTAAGCATTTCGTTGGCATACTTAAGATAAGCTACAGCTGCTGATATTTTGTTTCCTGACAATTCTAAATGCCAAGCCTTCTTTTCAAAGTCATTGGTTATTGCAGCTAACCTCTTGTGTAGCTCCAATCTTTCATCCACGGGAATAGCTTCGTGCATAATTTGCCAGTAATGTCTCAGCGTGAAACGTATCTTGCTGTATTCCCTGTAAAGTATGCCATCTTCAAAGAGTTCCTGTAAGCTTATTTCGATACCTAAGAATTCTTCCAAATGCTTTACTTCATCCAGTGTAAATTTTTGTCCCAGTATCGCAAGGTACTTTGTCGATGCATGTTCGTACTTACGTATTCGATCAACGAACGCAGTTTCGATGTTAAGTTCCACCAACCTTTCTACATCGCACACAAATTGGTCTTGAACTTTTGTTAATATTTCATTTTCATAGAGATATCTTAAATTTTCCACAATCAATCCTGGTAGTCCTCCACTGGCTCCGTACAGCCAATCAACAAGGATATCTTCATTTTCCACCTTTGAGAAAGACTCATTCAAAAGTCTTCTTATCATATCCTTGGTGAACGGTTTGAGTTCAAATCTTACTTCAAAATCCTCCGAATCTTCTACTGAAAATGCCAAAATTTTTATCTTCCCTGAAGTTTCTAATGTTGCAATTCTTCTTAGGAACGCTCTTAATAACTCAGAGGCTTCGTGGTAATCATCAACAAAAATAATAACTTTATCCAGATAGCTCAACGCCTCTACCACATCTACGCTGATTGTGTCGATCGAACAAACATTCTCTAAACAATAAGTTAGACGTGTCAGTAGACTATCAGGTATACGTTCCGACGAGATTTGCAACGTCTGAGCAATCAAATCTGAAGCATTCATAACATGGAGAAAAGGTATCCCACTTTGCCTGAAGTAGTTTTGGAGATTTTCTATTGTGGTTGTTTTACCAACTCTCTGAGGACCTATCACACCTATGAAGTTTTCCTTTTTTCCAGGATTACTAATAAAATCTATTAGTTCCTTTTCCTCATCTCTCACTATCCTTCTTACAGTCAGTATCTTTTTTGAAGGTAGAACGTTGTGGAAGGGAATTTCCTCGGTGAATTCTCTTTTGGATACGTCTTCTACTATCATTGGTTCAACTACTTTTTTAACTTCAGAGTTGTTGATTAATTCGTAAATCAATTTTCCAAAAACATAGATCGTTGATTTGTCTGAGCTCTCACCCTTGTAAAATTCTGGAGCTATGAAAATTTTCCACCTTTCGCTCATCTGGTGTACACTTTCTAAAGACTGTATCAAAGGAAGAAAGATTCTCACTTCGTCATCCGCTACTATAATATCATCCAAGCCAATGTATGGGATGTAAAGCTTTGGAATATGCAAAACTGTTTTTAAAATAGAGAATAACTGCGGAACAATTATCTGAAGGTGTTCTTGAGTAATCTGATTAATTGTTTTGTAAGATGATATATCGTACACGAAAATATCTCTCTCACGCTCCTCAAAGTAAAAATCTTCTGGAACCAAAATTCCACTGATACTTCGCGCCAAATCTGAACGTAAAATGACCTCAGCTCGATTGTGAATCAATTTCTTATCGACAAATTTGGCAATTTTTTTGTATCCGTTTATTTCAACAAGGTAATCACTACTCCAGTACGTATCCCCTAGATATTCCAATATCTCCACAGTACTTTACGCCTCCTGTAGGCATAGAGTTTTAATTTGTTTTTCATTCGATGCAAACTCTGTTCTTTCCCATTTCCTTGGCTTTGTACAATCTCTGATCGGCAAGACCCAAGATTTCGGTAATGGTTGACCTTTCCAGAGAGGAAGAAATACCAAAGCTGAGAGTAACCCTAAAACCAAAGATACTTTCGGAAGCCATTTCCAACCTGCGCCGGATATTTTCGCAAACCTCCAAACACTTGTTCTTTTCCGCTTCCAACACCCCAACAAATTCCTCTCCACCGTATCTAGCTACAATTCCAAAACCTTCCACCTCTTCTTGTAAAATCTTTGCAACATTTCTCAATACTTCGTCTCCTTTCATATGACCGTAATTGTCGTTGATCTTCTTAAAGTCATCTATGTCAGCCATGAACACACTGATTTCTTTCTGCTTGAGTTTAACTTGTGGTTCTTCCAAGTATTCTTTTAAGATCTGGGTAAACCTCCATCTATTGTACAGCCCTGTTAGAGAATCTCTCATTGCTCTTTCTCTATATATTATTCCTTTGAGTTGATTTGAAAAGAGTTCATCCAACAACGTCAATTTGTTCCAAAATTCTTCAACTTCTGATTCTTTTTTAATAGAAAAATTACCCGCTAAATAAATTATGTATTCGCTGTATTCGTCTATACTACCAGAAATGCCAACCTCAAGCGGATCAAGTTTAACAATATTTGTCTGTTTGTTTTGTGGTAAGAAGCCAATAGTTGATGAAAGATTAACTCTTTTATCAGTCACTGAAATGAAAACAGATTGTGTTCGGAAGATACTGATGATAATATTTGAGAAAATCCTTAGAAACTCATCCAAATTGACTCTCTGATCCAAAGATCTTAGAATCTCCAACGTTTCAATTATCTCGTAACCTGTAAGTATATTGTCCACCTGTGGTTCTAAATCTTCGTCCAAAAATTCTCTAAAATCATCCTCTATTCCTAACTGTTTTATGAGTTTCATCAATCGCAACTTTGTCATATTATATTTTAATTCATTGCGGATCAACTCGTAATATCTTAATTTTGCCAACAACACATACAGGAGCGAAAGCTTTGTCATCTCTGAAGTGTAAAAACTATCCCATTTATTTAATTCCTCCTCTAACTTACCTTTATCAACTCTGAAAATTTGGTCAGTGAACAAGTAAAGTATCTCTTCCCTTAGAAGTGTGTATGGAGAGCTTACATACTCTGACCAAGCTCTAAAGAATTCTTCATCGTCTCTGGCAATAATCATACGCACAAGGTATTCAAACGCTCGTGTATGGATTGCAGGATCATCCCGATATTTTTCTATCAATTCCCTAGCATTCTCTTTCTTTCCGCAAAGCATTTCGTGAAGAATCATAGCCCTAAGAGAAGAGTGCGGTAAGTCATTTTCCTTTTCTACCAAAAGGGCTTTATTAATGTACTCCCAACCTTTTTCATAATGGCGCAAATATGAATGAAACATACCGTACAGTCTATACAAAAAAGCCGTATTAGAAGGTGACCTATATCCAATTGAAAGGTCTTCCATCGACTTGAGTTCGTTAAGTAATTCTCCAAACCTTCCGAAATACAAAAGTTCACGAGCCAAGTTCATCCTTGGAGATAAATTGTAGTGTACGTAGCCAATCTCTCCGGCGATTCTAATTGCTTCCTTGAAATAAACAATCGAAAGTAAATAACCGTCGTACGATATCCCAAAAGAGTTAAGGATTCTCACAAGAAGATGTTTCAAATCGTATTCTCTGGAAATTTCCAAGGCTTCCCTCAGGTAATTTATTGACTTTTCAGGATTAGTGTGACTTAGAGCGTTTCCTATTTGCCACAACCACTCTGCCTTTAATTCAGCCCACTTTGTGTTCAAGATAGGCAGTTTTTGGATTTCTTCGACACTTATTACCTTGTCTGAGAGTTTATCGTAATAGTTAACGTGTGCCCTCTCTTTGATTAAAGCAAGTTTTAAAAATTTGTACTTTGTTAGATTTTGGTGTTTGAGAATCTTTTCTGCGTATTCAATACAATCATGGTATCTTTCTTCAAGAAAGATATCAAGTACTCTTAAGTAATCGTAAATTATTTTGTCTGGTAAGTTTGCCTTCGTGAAATTTAACCGTACGCCTATGCGGTACTCAAGCTCCAGTTTAATCCTATGGAATGCATAAGAATCAGTTCTGCCATTTTTTTCAAGAACTGAATACGCTCTTTGCAATATATCGGAAAGTACTGAAGGTGAAAAAGTATATCTATCCATAGCATTTCGAACAAATCTCAAATATTCCACAATAGCTGCGATTTCTTTACCTGCCAAAAGATAGTGCCAAGCTGCCTTGAAAGAGGAATGACTATAGGGACTTATCATTTTTCTGTATTCCTGTGCCATTGCTTCGTGCAGCTGTTTTAACTCGTTGCTTGTTTCCCTTTTTTCATCACCTAATAACAGGTCACCTAGCTTAGGATCGATGTTAACAACGTATTCACCATCGTCGGAACGAACTATTTTTTCTTTCATTAAGTTTTTCAAAATACTTTCTCCATCCTTACCCGTAACCCTGCTGAAGAGTAACACATCATCTCTTGAAAATTCTAATCCGAGAGCCCTTATTAGCACCTCTCCGTCTTTAAGCTCCGAAAGCTTCGTCTTTAATTCTTCAAAAGGCAAGACGGGTAATGTAATATTTGCAGTTGGTACACTGACCACCATGTCGGGATTGATTGATTTGAACGCTAAAACAACAGTCTTTATTTCAGAATGCTTTAAGATTTCTAAGAATCGTCGTATCAGGTAGTGAGGCTCCACAGTATCTTTAACCACAACTACCAAAGGACTTAGCGTTCTAAAAATCTTTAAAAGTTCAGTGATTATCGTGTCGAATTTACAGCTTATATACAGACATTTAATAAGTTCTGAAAACTCCACAGTTGAGAACTTCTCACGGTTTTTCCATAAGATTTGTCGTGCAATGTTTGTAAAATCATCGCCGATGTAAAGTAGAGTCCTTCCACGATCTGCAAGGTACCGGTCAATTCTGGCTACGTAGTCTTTGAATAAACGATAATAACTACTTGTATCGACAAGTATCTCCAAATACTTTTTTCCCTCCTGTGCACTCGAATCACATCGTTGCTCAATTTCTGAAACTAAAGCAAATAAAACTTTCTCATCCAGTCTATCTTTCTCCAATTCATCGACTCTAATAGTTCCATCTCGCATTCTTGAAATTATAGTTGCATATTTATTGGCGATATCGAAAATCTCAATAAAATTTGCTAAAATGCGTAATGTTGAGTATTTATCATATTGACCTTTCTTGAGATATTCCTTGTCGATAAATATGTACTTACCTATTTCGCTGTTTTCACGGCTCAACACATCATGATAAAGTGTTTTGTAGAAATCGTATTTAAAAAGCACAGGTGGTTTGAAAAAGAATTCACCAGCAAATGTAAACACATCAAAGACGCTAAAGGCTGGAAAAGGAGGAATGTTACCAAGTAAAACAAACCTGGCAATCCTTAGAATTGCCTCGATAAGCTTTTCACGCTCTTCATCTGTAAGCTCTCGTAGTCTTATTTCTTCATTGATACATTCTGCGATATGTTTCTCTCCTGAATATCTGAAGAGTACCGATATTTCGGCCTCGGAAGGTAAAATCATAGCGGGAAGAATGAACCGTTTAGAAAATGCAAAACTATTTATATGTACAACGAACTCTCGGAAATCCTCGACAATGTTCCGATCAGAAGTCCACTCTAGGAATCTTCCCTCATCTTTTTCGATAACTTGCTCAGTACCTATAAAGCGCTTTAGAAAAGTCTCTCGTCCTGATAATGACGTGAAAAACCCCCCCAGCCAAAATTCTTTCTCAAACTTGGTGCGCGGAAAACAAAAAATGCTGAATAAAGACTTAACGAATTAGTGAACACCTTCTAACGCCTTCAGTTGGGCATCATACATGATCTTAGCTTCCCTAATTACTTCTTCTATTATAACTGGTAATTCTCCTTTTAGTGTACAACCTGCAGCTCGTGGATGTCCTCCACCACCCAGTAAAACTGCTAATTTGCTACAGTCAAACCAATCTTTTGACCTAAAGCTTATGTGCACTTCATTGTGTTCGTATTCAGAAAGGAAGATTGCAAGCTCTACACCCTGTATTGAACGCAGTTCACCAACAAAACCACCGCTATCGTCTTCTGTACAGTTATTTGACTCGTAATCCTTCTTAGAGAGGTAAGAATAAACGATTTGTCCGTTGTTTTCTGTCTGAATGTGTTCAACCATTGTTGAAAGTAACTTGAATTGCTCTATTCTCTTGTTTTCAAAAATCCTTGAAACCAAATACGATTTCCCACCCATAGAAACTAGTTTTGTAGCGTCCGAAAAAACAATTTCGTCAGCATTCGAATACCTGAAAAAGCCCGTGTCAGTAGCTATCCCCATTAAATTAATAGTTGCAAGCCTTCCATCGTACGGCACACCAAGTTCTGTATTGAGCCTGAGAACCATCTGGGCTGTGGAGCCGAATTTCGTATCAACCCAGTTAAGCGTACCAAAGAGTGTATTGGTACCATGGTGGTCAACCACCGCAGAGTTAATCTTCTTGAGAAACTCCTGAAATCGTCCTATTCTATCAGGACTCGATGCATCGAGTACGAGGACAAAGTCTGGTTGAAAGCCGGTTTGGATAATCTCATCGTAACTTTTTATGAGGTTCGTTTCTTCGAACTCGTAGAAATACCATGGGATCCTCCAGTCTATACCAGACATTACTTCTTTTCCCAATCTTCTCAGTCCCAGTGCAGCACTTAGGACAGAACTTATGTCATCACCATCAGGCATAATATGTCCAACAACCAATATTTTCTTAGCTAGACTTAGCTCTCCTACTATCGAGAGAAAATCACGATTCATTCCAGCACCTCCAAAGCCTTTCTAACTACTTCAATAAACTTTTCTTTAACCTTGTTAGCAACTTCAACGACCTCTTCGTGTGATAAAGGCTGTTCAAGTACTCCAGCCGCCATATTTGTTGCACAAGAAAACACCAAGGCTTTTATCCCACTATGTGCACAGACAATCAATTCCGGTACCGTTGACATACCTACCAAGTCCGCTCCTAATTTTCTAAAAGCCTTTATTTCAGCGGGAGTTTCGTACGTAGGACCTGTTACTGCAATATAAACACCTTCTTTCATTTCCGGGAAAACTTCCTTCACTTTCTCCATCCAATCTCTGTCAAAAGCACCTAACATATCTGGAAATCTTGGACCTATATCTTCATCGTTTGGTCCTCTGAGTGGATTTCTAAACATAAGGTTGATAACGTCTTTAACCATGACTATGTCTCCCGGAGTGTAACTTGTGTTTATCGCACCCGCTGCATTTGTGACAAGCATGCGTTCAATTCCAAGAAGCTTCAATGTGTGAATGACAAGTTTTATATCAGTGGGATTCCAACCCTCGTATATATGAAACCTTCCACTTAAAACAACAACCTCTTTTCCAAAAAGCTCCCCAAAGACCAATTTTCCTTCATGACCAGGGGCAGTGGAGTATGGAAAATGCGGAATATCCTTGTAGCTAATATGTTGGGCGTTTTTCACTTCATTTGCTAAGAAACCTAAACCGGACCCAAGTATAAGTGCTATCTTTGGTTTTAAAGAAATTTTTGAAGCTATGTACTCATATGCTTCTCTGACTCGCTTATCCACGAAAATCCCTCCCAAAAAGTACTTTGCATAATTTCATTCTTAGCTTAAAATTGTGCTGTAGAATCACAAGAACGCGATAGTGAAGAAAGTTCGTGTCACTAAGTTCCGCTTCAATGTATTATACCATAGTTTCTTGAAAAATTGGAAAGTTTAAAGGTATGAAAAAAACGGAAGGAGGAAGCTTATGAAGCCAGAACGTATATATCCGCGTATGATAATAAATTTATCTGCGATAAGGCAGAACGCTTCAAGAGTTGTTGAAATCTGTCATTCAAAAGGGATCGAACTAGTCGGAGTAACAAAACTGTCCTTAGGCAATCCACTGATTGCAAAGTCAATGAGAGCTGCTGGAGTTGACAAAATTGGAGAATCTCGTTTGAAGAATATAGAAAATCTATACCACGCCGGTATTCCTGGACCTTTTCAGTTGCTGAGAATCCCTATGCTTTCCGAAATCCCGAAAGCGATCCGTCTGGTTGACGAATTTCTTGTTTCCATGCCTCAAGTCGCGCTTGAAATTGACAGGTGTGCAAAAGAATTAGATAAGAACGTGAATATCATTTATATGATAGATGTTGGAGATTTACGAGAAGGTGTTTGGTTTGAAAACGCTGTCGAAGAAATCCTCTCGACTGTTGGGAATTTGAAACATGCGATTTTAAGGGGAATAGGAACTAACTTAGGTTGTTACGGTGGTGTATTACCAACGAAAGAAAACATGGGGTTACTTGTTGAAATCAAGAAGACACTCGAATCACGTTTGGGGTATGAACTCATTGTAAGTGGTGGAAGCACGGTTACTTTGAAAATGTTGGAAGATAATACCTTGCCAGATGGGATTAACCAGTTTAGAGTTGGAGAAGGCATCATACTTGGGACCGACGCCACCGGAGACAGAGATATCCCTTATCTGAGGCAAGATACAGTGATATTAGAGGCAGAAGTGGTGGAAGTTGATTACAAGCCATCCGTTCCTGTGGGAGAAATCGGGAAGGACGCATTCGGAAGAACGCCACTGTTCGAAGACAGGGGCCTCAGAAAAAGAATCATACTTGCAATAGGAGAACAAGACGTGAAACCAGATGGATTGATACCTTTTGAACAGGGCCTAAAAGTGCTCCACGCATCGAGCGACCATCTCATTGTAGATACAACGGAAAGTGATAAGGAATTTAGGCCGGGAGACATTGTTAGATTCAGAATGAGTTATGGATGTGCACTTAGAGCGTTCACAAGTCCATATGTAGAGAAAGTTTTTATCGAAGATTAACGATATTTTCTTTGAAGATATTTCTGACCTTGTCTTTTTTCTCTACGTAAACTTCGTCGCCTGTAAACGGTTCTAGACCTGTATAATATATCGTAGTGCTTAGTGTTCCCGGTGTAGGTGTGAATATCTGCACCTGCTGCGGAACATATCCAAGATTCTTCTTGATGAACTCTCGAAGATATTTATTCTCTTTTTCACCTTCTCCTGGGTGAGCAACGATGAAATAACCGATAACGTATTTTTTCTGGCCCTTTTTTCTTGCAGCTTCCTCAAATCGTCTTTTAAACTCCAAGAACAATCCAACAGGTGGTTTGCGCATGATTCTCAAGACATCTGGGTGTGCATGTTCTGGTGCCAACTTAAGTTGTCCTGAGGTGAAATCTACCAGTGATGAGATTATGTAATCTGCATTCAAAGAAGCAAGAATCAGGTCGTGTCTTATGCCTGAACCGACGAAGACATGCTTTACACCTGGAATACTTTTGACTTTCTTCAAAAGCTCAATGAATTCATCTGCGGCATCGTTCTTCGATGAGCTACTTAAAGCCATCTTACAAATGTCTGGAGTAAGACAATTCTTAGGACATTGTCCCTTGGTATTTCGAACTGAACAAGATAACGCAAACATGTTCGCTGTCGGACCACCGACATCAACTATGGTTCCTCGAAATTCTGGCAT
Organism: Fervidobacterium changbaicum; assembly: GCF_004117075.1. NCBI lineage: Bacteria > Thermotogati > Thermotogota > Thermotogae > Thermotogales > Fervidobacteriaceae > Fervidobacterium > Fervidobacterium changbaicum. The sequence goes on along the minus strand of NZ_CP026721.1, from coordinate 441,853 downwards.
CTTTGTAAGAATCCTTGCTTCTTCAAGAATAGATTCCGTTGAGCGTGAAACAACGTGCGTTGACTGGTGATTTGTTATTGCGCAGAATGCACAATTTCCGAAGCATCCTCTAACAGCAGTAATGGAAAATCTTACAGTCTCGATAGCTTTTACTGGTCCTTTGGCAAGATAATAAGGATGGACTCTTCTTGTATATGGCAGTAAATATAACTCATCCAACTCCCTTTGCGTAAGAGGCCAAGCAGGAGGATACTGGATAACATATCTTGTATCGTGCTTTTGAACGAGGACTACGTTTTTAAAAGGTTCTGTGTTTTCAACCATCAAACGGTATGCTTCCGCGTACTTTCTTTTATCATTCACCACTTCCTCGTATGAAGGAAGTTTGATTATGCGTAGATTAACGTTACCCAAACCATTTTCCTCTGATTCCAAAACGTTCAGAGAACTTTTCCAAATGACTGTTCCACGTATATTGTCGAGATCTTTTCCAGAAGCAGTCCTTTGCGCTATTTCTAAAATGGCCCTTTCGCCCATTCCGTAAACCAATATATCCGCTTTTGAATCAAGCAATATGGATTTTCTAACTCTGTCGCTCCACCAATCATAATGTGCGAATCTTCTAAGGCTTGCTTCTATACCTCCAATAACTATCTTTACGTCTTTGAACGCTTGCTTAATCCAATTAACATATTGGATAACAGCTCTATCTGGACGCTTGTTGTTAATACCACCAGGTGTATAATCGTCGGATTTTCTCTTCTTACGTGACGCTGTGTAATTCGCAACCATAGAATCAACGCTCCCTGAGGTAACTCCAAAAAACAAATTTGGTTTTCCGAGTCTTTTTATATCCTCAGGACCCTCAGGCTGAGCAATTATACCGACTTTGTAGCCTCTGCTTTCTAACAACCTTGCGATTAAAGCAGCACCAAAAGACGGGTGGTCTATGTAAGCATCACCCGTCACTAAGATGACATCTAGGCTTTTAAAACCATGAGCTTTCACTTCTTCTTCCGTTGTCGGAAGGAATAGCCCTGTTTCAGAATTTTTCATATGTTCTCGTATTTCCTTCTCTCCCAATCAGTGACACTTGCTGAATATTCCCACCACTCTCTTTCTTTCAATCTCGAGAACTTTTCCCAAACATGCTCGCCAAGAACTTCTCTGACAAGTTTGCTATTCTCTGCTTCAATAAGAGCTTCCTTTAAGTTCGATGGTAACCTATGAATTCCACGTTTTTGCTTCTCACTCTCCGACATCTGATAGATGTTCTCCTCAACAGCAGCAGGTGGTTCTATCTTATTCTCAATGCCATCTAATCCCGCTGCCAAGATTACGGCAAATGCTAAGTAAGGATTACACGATGGATCTGGTGATCTGTACTCGATTCTTGTAGCTTTTCCTCTCGATTTGGGAATTCTAATTAATGCCGTTCTGTTGCCTTTGCTCCATGCTATGTTAACCGGTGCCTCGTAACCAGGAACGAGCCTTTTGTAGCTGTTGACGGTTGGATTTGTTACTGCGGTTATTTCACGTGCGTGTGCGATAAGTCCACCGATAAAGTATTTCATTATCTGAGAAATTCCATCCGGAGCGGTTTCGTCGTAAAAGGCGTTTCTACCGTCGAGTGTAAATAGACTCATATGAACATGCATTCCACTTCCATTAACGCCAAAGAAAGGTTTTGGCATAAACGTTGCGTGAAGATTATTCTTTATAGCAAGCGTTTTAATCACAAGCTTTACCGTCTGAACATTGTCTGCAGCAATTACTGGCTCAGCATACCGGAAATCAACCTCATGTTGCGACGGTGCAACTTCGTGATGTGTGGTTTCAACATCTAATCCCATTTCTTCAAGGTGAACTGAAACTTCCGTTCTTATATGCTCAGCTATATCCACAGGAAGTAAATCAAAATAACTCCCACTATCTAAAAATTCAAAAACTGGCCGATTGTTTTGCCTTGGAAGTATGAAAAATTCAACCTCCGGACCTGCGTAAGGTACAAATCCCATTTTTCGTGCCTTTTCCTCAACCAATTTCAACCTGTACCGTGGGTCACCTTCGAAGGGATGTTCTGGATCACTATAAACATCGCAAATTATTCGTGCGCTTCTGTGTCCATCAAAAGTCCAGGGAAGCATCGCAACAGTTCTCAAATCCGGCTTAAGGTACATATCCGATTCATGCAACCTTGCAAAACCCTCAACGGATGAACCATCGAACATAATTCCACCGTTCAAAGCTCCTTCGAGCTCATCTGCAGGGATTTCTACATTCTTCATCATCCCGTTAATATCAGTGAACTGCAACCTTACGAACCTAACTTGGTTCTCCTCAACAAACCTAAAAAGTTCCTCACGAGACATCTCCCTAATAGTACGCATGTAAAGCCCCCCACTTCATGTTTTTGATTTCGAAGTTTTTTCAAATGACTTATTTTGGCGAAAGAATGTGCAAGAATAATCATACATGTATTTTAACACTTTTTTGGCTTATCGTCAATGAAAAGTGTTCATAACAGCGTTTATTTGGCATTTATCTATATAGAAAATCTAAAAATCTTCGGTTTTGTTGACATCAAAGAATTCATCAAGTATAATCTTATTGAAAACAATTCTCAACAAGCAAAAAGTATAGGTTGATCTAAATTTGAGAAGAAAAAAATGCGAATCTGTCGAATTTACAGAGAGGTGAGCTTTGTGAAATTGTCTGAAGTCCCCGTTGGTGCAAGTACTGTTGTAAAACACGTTAGAGATTCCGATATATCTCCTAAACTTAGAGCGATAGGAATTCTACCTGGCGTGAAAGTAACTGTAATTAAGAGCGCACCAATGGGTGATCCAAGGATGTACAAGGTCTTCAATAAAATTATCAGTTTAAGACAGTCAGAAGCAGAACTTGTCGAGGTCGACTTACTCACCGATTCGGTATTTCCTCTTTCACATGCTGTTCCCGGCCAATACGTCGTTAATGAAATTGTAGGTGGATTTGGAATCCACAGGTGGCTTTCAAGAATTGGCATAACAAAAGGAACAACAGTAACGCTTTTGCCAAACAGGAAGGTTGTCACCACCCTTGGCACATTCGATATAGGTTTCGGAAAGCTATCGAAAATATTAGTCAAAGCTGTTCATCAAAATCAACAAGGCCAAGTCGATACTCGAAATGGAAATACATCCGAGTATTCTGGAAATTTAAAGAACTTGGAGGATAATACAAAGGGTGATCACAAATGATTATCACCGTGGGATTGCTTGGGAATCCAAACGTTGGAAAGACCAGTTTATTTAACAAGCTGGTTGGTGCACGTCAGTATGTAGCCAACTGGCCGGGTGTCACTGTGAGCCGAATAGAAGGTGCCACTGTTTTTGGTGACTACACACTCCATTTTGTTGACCTACCCGGGGTATATAGTTTGACGGCAACGTCTGTTGACGAGAAAGTTACACGAGATTACTTGATTTTTTCTCCTCCAAACGTGACAGTGGTTATTATAGACAGCATGAGTCCAGAGCAAGGGATATATCTGTTACTGGAAGCTGTTGAATTGGGTTTAAACGTCATTGCCGTATTTAATGCCATCGATGAAGCGAAGAAGAATGGAATAAAGATAGATAAAAACACATTGGAAACGTATTTGCGAGTTCCTGTGGTGCTCACGTCCGCTCATACGGGCGAAGGTATCGAGGAACTCAAAGAAAAAATAATAAGTGTGTTTAAAAAGCAAACAAGACCTCTAATGCTTGATTATGGAAAGGAGATCGAAGAAAAAATAAGGTCACTTGAGCAGTGTGTGACTGAACAATTCAACAAACGCTTTATGGCGGTAAAAATAATCGAAGGTGATAAATTTGCCCATGACTTTGTCAAAAAGGAATGCGCAAATGAGATTTTGAATAGCATATCGCCCGATATGAAAACCGAGATTCCTTTGGTTAAATACCAATACATTTCAAATGTTGTTCAACTGGCTATAAAGAGAAATGAAGAAGTACTTGGTGTCACGGAAGCGCTTGATCACGTTTTAACACATAAGTTTATAGGTATCCCAATATTCATATCACTTATGTATCTTGCATTTAACTTCACATTTAAAGTCTCCGAACCTCTCGTAGGTCTTCTTGAATACCTTTTCGAGAAACTGGCAAATGCCGTGGGTAGTGATACATTACTGACATCGCTAGTATCTCAAGGAATTATAAATGGAGTTGGAAGTGTCTTAGCATTTGTTCCGAGCATATTCGCACTGTTTTTCGCACTTGGTATTATGGAAGAAAGCGGTTATCTCCCACGTATAGCCTTTCTCGTTGATAGGCTCATGTACTCACTCAGACTTACGGGGAGATCATTTATGACACTTCTGTTAGGATTTGGATGTAATGTCAGCACAGTTATGGCAGCTCGCGGACTAGCGGACGAGAGAGAAAGAATAACCACAATACTGGTTTCTCCATTTATAAGCTGTAGTGCAAGAATCCCTGTTTACTTGCTGATTGTTAGCATCGCATTCCCTAACCATAAAGCTGAGGCATTCTTTGCCATATACGTTCTGAGCTTATTACTTACAGCAGTCTCTTCAAGGTTAGTGAACAAATTCATACTCAAAGGCCAAGCGGTTCCACTTGTTATGGAACTACCAAGGTACAGGTTTCCAAAACTTTCAAACGTTTTAACGTACGTCTGGAATAGAGGAAAGCACTTTTTAGAGAAAGCAGGAACGATCATCTTTGTCGCTAGTGTTGTTATTTGGGCGCTTAGTTATTTTCCAGCCAATGGAGATATAGAGAGAAGTTTTGTTGCTACAGTTGGAAAGTTCCTCCAACCTTTATTCGCTCCTTTGGGGTTCTCCTGGCAAATTGTTGCATCCCTTATCTTTGGAGGTGTTGCTAAGGAGGTTATCGTATCGTCACTTTCGCAGTTTTACCAAAATGTAGCAAATATATCAATTGATGCTGTAATAGGTGCAACGTTGATGGTGTTCGTTCTCGGTTATATGCCGTGTTTTGCAACGCTCGCTGCAATCAAAAGCGAGACAAACAGCTGGAAATACACGTTATTGGCCGTGATTTATAGCTTATCCATTTCGTACATCCTATCTCTGATAGTTTACAGCATTGGAAGGGTGATTTTATGAGAAGCCTGAATAAGATTTTAGGATTAGAGCTTTTCCTCTCACTCCTGACATTCTTAATGTACATAATAAGAGGTGATTTCATCTTTTCGCTCGTGATTTTCTCATTCACCTTGATTTTTTTGACTGCCTTTCGAGAATTTGGGAGTACGTCTTACTCTTTTAGAATAGCTCACCTTTATGTTGGTAGTGTGCTTTTCACCATAGCTGCCGGTTATGTTCTCTTGGGATATTTGATTTCATTTGTGAATCTCTTGTTTGGAGAAAGACCGAATGAATTATCACTCTCCGATATAATCCTTCTGATAACAGGAGCATACTCTTTGTTTAACGTATTCTACTTAAGAAAAGTGGGTTTGAAGCCCGGAAATAAAGCCGTTAGAAATTATTAAAGGGGTAAAGTCAGTAAAAATTGTGGTTGTTGATTTTGGATTGTTCGTGTATAATATAGGAAAAAGTCAAATAAACCTCCCTTTGCATGTTTAAGGGAAGTCCGGTGAAAATCCGGCACGGGGCCGCCACCGTGAGCGGGGACGAAACCTGCAGAAAGCCACTGGCTCAGTTGGAGCTGGGAAGGTGCAGGGAGTAGGATGATCCGTGAGTCGGGAGACCTGGCATGCAGAGGAAGGTTGCCATCCACCACGTAGCCTGGGGATGGCGATAAATTTTTGCAAAGAGGGAGGGTGTCTTAGTATGGTGAAGCTTTTGGATTCAGGTTCTTTCAGGAAAGTTGTACTGGCTGTCGTGCTTCTTGCGTCGGTCCTGTCACTTGCGATCGCTGTTGTTGATGACGCTGGAAGGATCGTAAACATTCCGATGCCACCAAGGAGGGTTGTCTCCGCTGCACCAAGCGCAACAAGATACTTACAAGCACTCGGATTAGAAAATCGCATTATAGGTGTCACCGCTTGGGATAGTTATCAGAAGGCAGAAAACATCGGTAATATGGTCCCTCTCAACATTGAAAAGATCTACTCGTTAAGGCCTGACCTCGTTATAATGTTCGGTGGTTTTCAGTTTCCTGAAGTAGAAAAGTTAGAAAAAGCAAAGTTGACAGCTTACGTTCTCAATGCAAACACACTGACCGATATAATAAAGGCTGTTGGACAGTTGGGAGCGATCTTCAACGTTAAAGAGAAAGCCGATAAGCTTGTAAATCAGCTCCGGCAAAAGATGACCGAGATGGGACAAAAAACTTCGAAAATCCCATTGGAAAAAAGACCCACGGTATTTTTTACAATAACTGTTCCAGATGACAAGGTAAAAGAATTGTGGACCGCAGGAACCGGTTCCTATATGAACGAACTAATCGTTATCGCCGGTGGACGAAATATCGCGGCACCTTACAGCGGAAACAATGGATGGTTATCGGTAAGCTGGGAATGGCTCGTAAAAGAAGATCCGGATATCATAATTATTGGCGCATACGGAGATCCAAAGCAAGTTGAACAGGCTGTAAAAAACCATTCAATAATGAAAAGCTTGAAAGCTGTAAAAACTGGGAAAGTCTTTATTGTTGATGGCAGTGAAGTAAGCCAAGCTGCTCCGCATCTTTTCGATTATCTTGAAGTATTCTACAACTTCTTCTACGGAGGTAAGTAATTCTTGCAAAAGCTGATTCGCTGGTTAAAATCGACAGGGAGGTATCTGCTCCCTGTCGTTTTTGTCATCGTCTTCCTAGTTAACTTATCCTTTGGAACAGTTTACGTAAGTCCGATAAGGTTATTCAAACTAATCGGCGAAGAAACTTCCGAAAGGTACTTAATTTTCAACCTAAGATTGCCGAGAGTTCTCATGGCTACCTTGACAGGCATAGCTCTTTCCTTGGTCGGTAACATATTCCAAGCTATCATGAAAAACCCTCTTGTTGATCCTTATCTTATTGGCACTTCAGCAGGCGCAAGCTTTGGAGCTCTTCTGGCTATATATTTCATTGTGAACTCAATAGCACATGTCAGCATTCCAACGATGAGCTTTATCTTCGCCCTGGTTGCATCTACACTTTCCATTGTTTTAGCAAAAAAAGGAAGCGTCGTTCCAACAGTTCACCTTGTCTTGAGCGGTGTGCTTGTTAGCACATTGTTTTCTGCTGGAAGTATGTTGCTTTTAAACATAGCAAACAAGACACTTGTGAGCGGACATGTATGGCTTTATGGAACATTTTCTGGAATAACGTTTCATGATTTGATAGTACCTTCGATTTCTCTTGGAGTACTTGTACTGCTTTCATTTGCATTGAGCAAACGTTTAGATGTGATGACCCTTGGTGAGAAAGAAGCAAAAAGTTTGGGAATCAACGTAGAAGCATTAAAATGGCTCTTCTATCTACTTGGCTCATTTGTTACTGCAGCCTTTGTTTCCAAAACAGGAATCATCGGTTTTGTTGGGCTTATAGTCCCACATATGGCACGTATTGTAGCAGGACCGAAACACAGTAAGAACTTATTGGCCACCATACTCATAGGTGGTATGCTTATGTCCGTCTGTGACACGCTGGCAAGGACGTTACTGAATCCTGTTGAAATACCTGTAGGTATCATCACAGCACTAATAGGTGCTCCGTTCATGTTCTTCTTGCTCAAGTTTAAGAACGGCAGTTTAAAATAGAGACTCTTGATTTTTCCTCTTATTGTGATAAAACGTATGCGTAAAGAATAGAACTAAAAATTTAATAGCTAGATACACCAGCTACTCTCGGGGCAGGGTGAAATTCCCGACCGGCGGTGAAAGCCCGCGAGCCTTCTGCCATACAAAAGTTTGGTAGAAGGTTGATCCGGTGGAACTCCGGAGCCGACGGTGAAAGTCCGGATGGGAGAGAGTAGCACAAGTTTGTGAACAAAAAACTGTTTGTAGATAAATTGCCCCGAGAGTATTTCTCGGGGCTTTTTCTTACTATACAAAGGAGGTATGGTTTCGACATGCGTGCCAAAAAATTACAAGACGAGTACTTCATGAAACTTGCGATTAACTTAGCGAAAAAGGGTCTTGGACGTGTAAATCCTAATCCTCCAGTGGGAGCAGTTATTGTGAAAGACGGAGAAATCATAGGGAAAGGGTATCATAAACGTTACGGAGGACGACATGCGGAACGGGAAGCGTTATTTGATGCAAAAAGAAAAGGTCACTCAACATTGGGAGCTACACTTTACGTTACACTTGAACCTTGCGACCATTACGGGAAAACACCTCCTTGCACCGATGCGATAATAGAAAGCGGTATTAAAAGAGTCGTTATCGGTACTTTGGATCCGAACCCGGTAAGTGGAAACGGTTTAGAGAAACTCAAGAAGAACGGTATCGATGTTGAAATAGGAATTTTAGAAAAAGACGTTAAAGAGCTGACTAAGTTCTTTTTAAAATATATAACCACAGGATTACCGTACGTTACTTTAAAGTACGCAGCGACGCTTGATGGGATGATAGCCGATGAAGATGGTAACTCGAAATGGATAACAACAGAACTTCGCAAAGAAGTACATAAGTTGAGAAAAACTCACAGTGCGATACTCGTTGGGGCAAATACAGTTATCAAAGACGATCCCTTACTTAACGTTCGCTTTGAGAGTTCCAAAACTCAGCTCAAAAATCCAAAAGTAGTGGTGTTGGACAAAGAAGGTGTGACACTCAACAATCCGTCGTTTAATATCTTTAGGCCTGAATTTAGCAGAGAAGTATTTGTATTTACAAATACCGCAAAGACAAACTCAACACTTGCACTTGACCATGTAAGAATTTTAAACGAAACAGAACCTACAAAAGTCTTGCAAATCTTAGGGAAAATGGGTGTAGATTCGGTTTTGGTAGAGGGTGGTGCCAGCATTTTTTCTCAATTTTTACAATTCAGCGATGAGATCTACGCGTTTTACGCTACAAAGACATTCGGGGTTGGAAAAAGTGTATTCCAAAATCTAAGCAGAAAAATCGAACATAGTGATATAAATTTTTCAATAACTTCCGTCAAAGTTTCAAAAAGCAAGAGAGAACTGATGGTGGTGATGAAAAGGTGTTCACCGGAATAATCCAATTTGTCTGCAAAGGCTACTTTGATGGAAAAAGACTCATCGTTGAAAATCCTTGGAATACTGAACAAAACATTCCAGAAATTGGAGAAAGTATAGCGGTTAACGGTGTGTGTCTAACAGTGATCTCAGCTGGTGAAAAGCTATATTTCGATGTTGGCGAAGAAACACTAAGGAAAACAAACCTTAGGCTGGGAAAATATTTCAACTTAGAACGCTCATTGAGGGTTGGTGAGTCGCTCTCCGGACATTTTGTGACCGGGCACGTAGATGGAACTGTTCGATTTCTTTCGAAAAGAACAGCGAAAAATTCTCTAATAATGGTATTCGAAAAGCCAAAGGAAAGCTGGGCAGTGGTTTCAAAAGGTTCAATCGCCATAAACGGTGTGAGCCTTACAATTGCAAACGTCTTTGAAGAAACGTTTGAAGTTCAAGTAATACCTCATACTCTTGAGAACACGAATCTGAAACACCTCAAATTAGGAGAACCTGTTAACTACGAGATTGACATAATGTCCAGATACGTGAAAGGGGTGCTTGATTCATGGAACAAAAACTTCTTGAATCAATTAGGAATGATTTTCTGAATAACAAGCCTATTATCATATTGGATGATGAACGAGAAGTAGAAGGAGACCTCGTCTTTCCTGCTGAGCTCATGAATGAGAGTGTGGCAGAGTTCTTTTTCAAATATGGAAAAGGTCTATTTTGCATCGTGGGGCCGGAGGAAAACCTTTTAAAAAGGGGGTTTTTCAAACTTCCCACCAACTACAACGCTAATTATTTCATACCAATAGACTTTGGAAACGGAACGGGAATTAACGCCTTTGAACGTGCGCAAACTTGTGTACAACTTGCAAATATTCAAACGACGCTTTCAGATTTCAGATACCCAGGTCATGTCACATTGATAGGTGCGAAAGACTTTACAATGAGACGTGGGCACAGTGAATCTTCGGTAGAACTTATGAAACTTTCCGGTTTCAAACCATTCAGTGTGATAACGGAAATCCTTGATGAGAACGGTGAATCACACAACATTGAGCACGTATTCCAATTAGCAAAAAAATTCGGACTTAAAGTTTTGAACATATCGGACATATGGAGATTCTATGTCAAGAATACAGAACTTATGAAAGTTAAGTCAGTAGCAAGACTTCCAACAAGATTCGGTGAATTCAAAATCATTTCATTTGAAAACAATTTGGACCACAAAGAACACATAGCACTCTTGAAAGAGTGGGAAAAAGGCACAACACCATACGTACGGGTACATTCCGAATGTCTTACCGGCGATACGCTCTCATCCCTAAGATGTGATTGCGGAAGTCAACTTTCAAACGCATTGCGTAAGATCTCAGAGAAAGGTGGCATCTTATTGTACTTGAGGCAGGAAGGTCGTGGGATAGGTTTATCAAAAAAGATAGAGGCGTATAACCTTCAAGATTCTGGATACGACACGCACGAAGCGAACATAGCACTTGGCTTCAAGCCGGACGAAAGAGATTACGCTGCCGCTTACCAAATGTTAAAAGCCCTCGGCGTTGAGGAAGTAATTCTTTTGACTAACAACAAAGAAAAAGTAGATGAACTCGAAAAATACGGAATTAGGATAAGACATTCAGAAAGACTTTACGGGGAGATAACAAGGTACAACGAGTTCTATTTAAAAACCAAGTTAATAAAGTTTCATCATCAGCTTGAAGAATTATTCGAAAAGGAGGTATAGTAAATGCAAGAACAACTAAGACTCATCGAGGGGAGCTATGAGGGAACAAATATGAGATTTGCAATCATCGTTCCAAGATTCAACAGCACAGTTACTGAAAGATTACTCGAAGGCGCAGTCGATTGCTTGAAACGACACAGCGTCAAAGAACAAGACATCACTGTTATTCGCGTCCCAGGAAGTATGGAAGTCATCTTTGTATTGAACGAACTGGTTCGAAATTGTTCAGAAGAATTTGATGCAATAATTGTCCTCGGTGCTGTTATTCAAGGGGAGACATATCATTTCACCGTCGTTGCAAACGAAATAGGAAAAGCTGTAGCCCAGTTCAACATGACTTCGAGTGTACCAATCACATTCGGTGTCTTGACAACCGAAACGGTTGAACAGGCGTTGAATCGTGCCGGAATTAAGAGTGGTAACAAAGGATTTGAAGCTGCATTAGCAGCTCTCGAGATGGCTAATTTGAAAAAGATGATTTCAAAGCTAAAGTAAAAAGCATATTCTAACTAACGCAAGGGTACTGATGATTTTCTAATTCGAATCGTAGAATCAATGTAGCTAAGCCTCAGGTAAACGTGGTATAATTAAATAGAAGCCCCGTTATCAAATCGTTCGGGCGGTTAGCTTTTTTTAATTCAGTATGCTTACCAAAAAGGTTAGTGATACTTTATAGCACACAGAACTAAAGCTTGAGCAAAGAAGTAAAACACGGATGTTAGAAAGGAGGGAAGCGGCTGCCTGTATACGATGTCAAAAATGAATGTGTTTGCAGCCGATGAATTTATGAATCAGATATCTATCAGAGCCGTCGGTCTTGTGAAGAAATTTGGTGATTTTACCGCAGTGGATGGTATAAACCTTGAAGTAAGAAATGGCGAAATATTTGGTTTTCTTGGACCAAACGGTGCGGGAAAAACAACCACCATAAAAATGCTCACTGGTGTCCTCAAGCCAACGAGTGGTCAAGTGGAGATTCTTGGACTTGACATGAAAGATAGTGAGGTTGAGATAAAGCGAAGAATCGGTGTTGTACCGGATGAACCAAAAATTTACGAACACTTGAAAGGGTACGAATTTTTGGATTTCATCGCTGCAGTGTATCGATTGGATAAAAAGCAGTTGGAGGAAAGAATACAAGAGCTGTGTAATGCGTTTGGTGTGGATTATCTTTCAAAGTTTGTTGGGGAAATGTCGCATGGTATGAAACAGAAACTAATGCTGATTTCGGTTTTAATGAGAAAGCCAGAAGTTTTGTTCTTGGATGAACCAACAGTAGGATTGGATGCAAAAAGTGCAAGAATACTTAAGGAGCTTCTTAGAAAATACGCAAGCGAAGGTACAACAATCTTCATGACAACACATATACTTGAAATTGCCGAAAAGATGTGCGACAGAGTTGCGATAATAAACAAAGGAAGAGTAATTGCAGAAAGTTCGGTTGAGGAATTGAAGGATAGATATGGTAAATCCTTGGAGGATATATTCCTCTCACTCACCGCTACCGAAGATATTCAAGAAATTGTCGAAAATCTTTGATTGAAACCTAGAATTTTCCGAGCCGAGGGTGAAAAGTATGCGAGAGCTAAATATATTACTCAAATACATCGGACTCAGTTTGATGCAACAAAATCAACAACAAAGTTCAAAGAGAAGAAAGAAAAAAGAGTCAAAGAGTTCGATAAACCAAGGATTAAGATATCTTATCGTATTGCTTTTTTCCACTCTTCCGATGTCGATATTCATTTACGTCTCAAATTACCAAATCTACAAGACGTTGGTATCTATTCCAGATGTTGCTAAGGCCTTTTATTTTCTGACTATATCAATATTCTCTCTTTTTTACGTGGTGGGGTTCGTTGGAACCGGGATGTACGCTTTTTCAAGAAACGAAGACGTGGAATTCCTCCTCACATTACCAATAAAAAGAAACATAATAACTTTGTACTACTTAATCGTGACGCTTTCAAGTCAGGCTTTTACACTTGGATTTTTCGTAGCAACCGCGTTAGCGTACGCCATAAGTATTAAGCAGAACGTATTAGCATTCATAATCCAAACTATAATTCATTTGGTCTTTCTTTCAAGTATCTCTGCCGTGCTGGCTGTCTTATTTGGCGGTGTAACATCGAAGAGATACCTTAGAATATTGAACACCATAATACTACTTTCACTTATCTTCATATACCTTGGTTTCATGTATTTCCAAGATGTTGGCATAAAAGATCTCGGAGAAAACGAAAACTTTATAAGATTGTTATCTTTTGCGAATTCTAAATACAACATACTCATATGGACATATTCGGAAAAGCTTTCAAATACGATGGTGATACTAACTGTATCCATAATAGCACTGTTTATTTTCTGGAAACTTGCTGGTACTGTGGGTTTTGAAAGCACACGTGGTAAGGTGAGGGAAAGAAAAGACTATTTTAGAAAAGAATCGTACTCATCGAAAATGGGTGGCATACTTTGGAAAGATATGAAACTGTTGGTTAGAAATGAACAGTTCATATTCCTTATCCTTTATCCAGCGCTCTTCTCACTCTTTATGTTTTTTACTTCAAACTCTCCAATAGCCTCGGTAACTCCTTTCGTCGCAATTGCTGGGATCTACTGTGCAATCGAGTCTGGAATTTTAACGGCGAACGAGATGCAATACAAAGCTGTTGTAAGAACATTCCCAGTAAAGCCAAAAAATCTCATACTCCCTAAACTCATGATACCTGTATTTATAAACATTTCACTATTCATTATTATCACAATTGTTTCGGCTTTGTTTGGGCGATTTTCGTCTACTTCATTGATTTACGTTGCAATATCTTTTGCTTTGTTTATACTCAGTGCTTTGGTGGGAGCATACTACAGCCTCAAAAGCCCAGGTAAAGCAAAAAATCAGCCGTTCTCAGTTGGAGCCACATTCTTAATAGAAGGAATAATGCTTGGAATAGCTCTTGGAATACTGTTCCCAATGAATTTATTCATATCAAAAGCGAAGTTAGAGGGATGGAAAATATTAGCAACCTGGGGAACACTCGTAGGTTCTGTAGTTACCTTATTTGTTTTGATTTATCTCTATTATACAAAACTCAGAAAAATCTTAATTCAAACTGACTAAAATAAAAAGCCCCGAGGTTGACCGTCGGGGCTTTTTCCTTTATTTACTATAAGCCAAGTGAAGTTCTGTATGTGCTGTTTCCTTGCCGTGCTCAAATGTGGTTTCCGTTGCTTTTCTTGCAGAAATCACGTATTTTTCATCTTCAAATTCCCAAGTTAGGTTGTCCCAAACAACAATAGTATATATACCTTTTTCGTGTTTACCAAGCCAGAACTTGCCTTCGTTCCTGAGAGGTATCAACTTCAAAACCGTCGGTGTAGCGCTTGTATCTGTTCCTTCGAACAGACCGATAAGTAGTGGTTCGGTTGGTGTGGCTTCGTTAACTTTTATATCCCCGTAGATAGCCCATAAGTACTTAAGAGTTCCCCGCCATCTGTATGCAACCCTTGGAACAAGCATGTAACTTGTCGGACCTGACTTTATGATACTCCTGCTCCAGTCAATGCTCAGGACAATCTCCGAAGAATCATCTTTGACTTCCCAGTTGAGGTTTGGAAGAACAACTCTTGCCTTTTCAGCTGGAATAGTTACCGGATAACTCTGGTCATTTATAGTTACTGTTGCTTGTGTGACTTCGAGTGCAAGGGCAACTATAACTGCTCCTTTTGGAACATCGAACTTCAGCCACTCGGTCTCGCTATCAAGGGCTGTCAAATCGATAACTTTCTCAACAGTTGTGGGAGTTGCCCATTTTCCAGCCCCGGGACCCGTTGAATACTTGTATGAAAATTTGGAAACCTTAACGTATAGGTGTTGTATATCCTTGATCCATGGTGCTTCCTCTCTTTTGTTCAGTCCCTGTAATACTGTAGAAGAATACGAAGAGTATTCTTGGACTTTTGTGACGTCACCCTCGCCTTCAACAGCTGATGAAAAAATGACTGAAATCTTAGACTTTGGCTCAAAGAGGTTGAGCTGACTACAACTGAAGAGTACGAGTACCAGAACGCTCATTGCAAATATGAAAAGCATCTTATTCATACAAACACCTCCTCCTACATGAAATTTGAGCTAACGGAATTGTATAAGCGTACTTCTGATGATCATATATATTTTATTACTGAAAAGCTTAGAAAAACCTTAGAAAAATTTATTGGGAATTCTAAGGATTTTTTAAGGATAAAAGAATACAATCAGAGTGTCACATAGATATGTAATCAAATAGTTACCAGTCTTGAACCGCTGAAACCCCAGTACCCCCCTTCCCCTCCCATGTAGCGAAGAGAACCTGAAACAAAAATGCCTCCGCTCGGAGGCATTTTTCATTGTTTTCTTTCTTCAAAACCCAGTTTCTGAAGTCCATCTTTTATGTACTTGTTTCTCATCGTGATATCCCAAATAAGTTGTGTCTTATAGTTTTCAATCATGAGTATCTCTATACCTTTGTCTATTCCGATGTAAATTTGTGATACCCAGTTTCTATCCATGTTGTAAGCATCCTTGAAACCATATTTTCCCCACAACTGGGGAACCTTTTCGAAGTAATAGCGTACTGCTTCTTCGACAATTGCAGTGGTAAAGACTATTGAACCAATAGCTCCACACGGGGGGACAGTGCCATCTGTCTTGTGAGTTGAGTTGTTATTAGCAGAGGGTGGAGCACCGAAGTCTCCCCGATAACCGTCCGGAGAATCGCAAGCAGTTAACCCCCACGACTTTTCATGCAGCGTTTTGTAAACGCTGTGCATATCTTTACAAAATTCCCAGTTGGCTAAAGTTGCCAACGTTGAATTTTCAAACCAATTAACACCTTCTTTATCGACGATATTTCTAAAATCAAGCCATGCATGTGAAAATTGGTATGTGAATAGTGAACCGGTATATGTGTAGATTAATTCGTAATCTTTGTACTTTCCTTTCTTTCGCTCAAAAGAATAATACACTGAGGAATCTATGGGAAAAGTAGGTGAAGCCACACCGAGAACGTACATAATGAGCTGTTCAGCATAACCATCCCAATGCCCCCAAAATCCTCTCTCGTAATTATACCCCATGTAATACTGGTTTCTTTCTTTGTCCAAGTACCATGGGAACTCCACCCTTGAGTATATAGATTCAAATAGCTCGTACACCTCTCCACCAAAATATTCACCAGCCACAAGTGCGCCCATCAGAAACAAGGCCGTATCTATAACTGAGACTTCTGATTGCCAAGTTCTTTTTCCATCTTTCATCCTCACGAAATGAATAAAGAAACCATGTGAATGTTCAACGTTATTAAGAAACGTTTCCAGAGTTTTTAAAGCCCTGATATATCCTTCATCTCTTGATATCCAGCCATTTTCAATGCCGATTGGTATAGCACTCAGCCCAAAACCAACGGAAGCTATACTTGCTACATTATTATCACGCGTATTGTCAACAATCAAACCGTAGCCCTCTTCCGTTTCAGAGACTTCGTTCCAAAAGAATTCAAAAGACAGTTTTTCTTCTAAATCGAGAATGTCTTTTACTCGCACTCTTATCAGCTCCTCAGTAAACAAAATTAGTTTTACAACTATTTTTTATAAACAAACCCAAGGTTGTTCAGACCGTTTCGAATGTACGGGATGTCCATGAAGATTCTCCAAATAAGTTCATTCTTGTAATTTGCTATCATTAGCAATGTTATGCCTTTGTCAATACCAATGTAGTCTGAAGCGTACCAATTCAAGTCAAGGTTAAAGGAATCCTTCAAACCATATTTTCCTACCAAGCTTGGCATCTTGTAATAATTCTCAAGGGCCCACAGCGATTCTTTGGGAGTAAAAACGATTGAACCCAATGCTCCAGATGGTGCTATCGTGCCATCAACTTGATGTGCTGTATTATTGTTTCCAGATGGTGGTGCACCTAATAAACCGTTGTAACCCTTCGGCGTGTCACAAGCAGTTATTCCCCAGCCTATGGTAAAGCTTTTGAACTTATCTTTATTATCCATGCAAAAGTTGTAATTGGCAAGACTGGCCGCCACGGAATTTTGGAACCAGTTGACACCGAATTTGTCATACCAATTACGGAAATCTATCCATGCATGAGAATACTGGTAAGTAAATAGCGAACCAAACCATGAATGAATAAAGTTCTCACCTTTGTAGCTACCGTAGCTTCTTCTAAATGCGTAGTATACATTCTGGTCAATACGGTACTTTTCTACCGGTGTACCTGCTCCCAGTATATATAGCATGAGCTGTTCAGCATAGAAATCCCAATAACCTTCAAAACCTCTCTCTGGAGTATATGCCATGAAGAAGTAATTCTTCGTTGGATGGATCATTTTGTTCCAATTTATCCTTTCGTAAAGTTGTTTAGCTTTTTCCCAAGCCTGACCGCCGAAATATTTTCCAGCTGTCAGAACACCGCACATCAATATCCCTGTATCGATTGTTGAAACTTCACTATTCCAGGCCCGTTTTCCAGTGTTGATATCCAGAAAATGGTAGAAAAAACCATGGAAATTATCAAGCTTTAGAAGTGTATTCAGAGTCCCCAAAACCCTCTGCAATCCTTCTTCTTTTGTTATCCAACCTTCTTCCACACCTATTACTATTGCTGTAAGACCGAAGCCAGTGGAAGCTATGCTGGCTATCCCTGGGCTGCCTGGGTACCTATCTCGAATTAATCCGTATCCCAGGCTATCCTTATTTGTATTTGCTTGCTCCCAAAAGTATAAGAAGGAACCTTTGTATTCTTTCAGAAGATTATCGGTCAGTTGATTGGTGGCAAGCGTTATAGTGAAAAGTAATAACAGTATAGAAAAAGATAGTCTTTTTAACATGCTATCACCTTCCTAAATTTACAATTCGTATTTTTGAAACTTTTATTCCCTCAATCCAGCAAGTATTTTCTTCTTAATCTGATATCCCTTGATGAAGCACCTACTCTGATTTCATATTCACCTTTCTCAATTACCCAGCATCGACCATCGAAGCTTGCAAGACTTGAGACCGGAATTCTGATTTCTATCTTTTGCTTTTCACCTGGCCCAAGCAACTTCGTCTTGTCAAAACCTTTGAGCTCTTGGTATGGTTTGTCTATCTTCCCTCTCGGCGCTCTCACGTACACCTGTGCAACTTCTTTCCCAGCAACCTCACCAGTGTTGGTCACCTCAAACCTCACAACGATATCTCCATCGTCTCTGTATATTTTCAAGTTCGAATATTCAAATGTCGTGTACGATAACCCAAATCCAAACTCAAAAGCAGGTTCTACTCTGAATGTATCGTAATACCTGTAGCCCACGTAGATATCTTCATCGTAGACGACAACTTCAGGGTTGTCTTTCGGTTCTCCTGGGAACGATCTTGACGGAACATCTTCGTATCGTTTCGGGAACGTTGTTGGCAGCTTGCCGGAAGGATTAACCTTCCCACTTATCACATCCGCAAAGATTCTCCCAGCCTCCTGTCCTGGCTGCCATATCAATAAAATCGCATCACACATATCCTTCCAACTTTCAATCTCTATAGGTGCGCCTACGTTAAGTACAACAACCAACTTTTTTCCCTGTTTCCTGAAAGCTTCTGAAAGTTTTACCAAAATGCGATATTCATCATCTGTCAAGTAAAAATCACCCTTCTCAAGTCTCCTATCAGCCCCTTCACCTGAGATTCGTGTTATTATAAAAACTCCGACATCGTTTCTGTAAGCATAGTTCACAATCTCCTCATCAGTGAACAAATCCTGTGGAAGTTTTGGAACGATGTCCTCCCCCCACTGACCTTTGGTGATTGCATAGTCTGTAGCTCTGAGTTCCGCAACTTTCTTTCTATAGAACTCTTCCAATTCTTTATCAACCTTTATTCCTCTCTCAAATAGCCCGTCTAAGAAATTAATCGTGTACCTTGGGTGCGTATCTCCACTACCAGTTCCTCCTTTTATCGTCTCTACCTGACCTGTGCCAAAAAGTGCAACTCTTGTTTCTGGTTTTATGGGTAACGCCCCGTTGTTTTTCAGTAGCACAACACCTTCGCAACCTGCTTCGTACGCTACCTGAGCATGTTCTTCTAAGTTCGGCTCGTTGCTGTACTTATAACCTCTGAACGATGGCGTTTTGACAAGCACCTTCAATATCGTCCTCACTCTTTCATTTAACATCTCTTCCGTTATTTCTCCTCGTTCGTACGCTCCCTTTATCTCCTCTATCTCCGGCCTTCTGTTCTTGAATATCTGATATGTGTTCCCCGGCATCAATAAATCGTTCCATGATTTTATCTGTTCTGCCGCATTATCACCAGCAAACCAGTCCGTCATCACAAATCCTTCAAATCCCCATTCATCACGAAGCACGTCTTTCAATAACCACTTGTTTTGCGATGTATACTTACCATTCAGCTTGTTGTACGAGCTCATCACAGTCCAAGGTTTTGCTTTCTTGATGGCTATCTCGAACGGTTTTAGATAAATCTCACGCAAAGCTCGTTCTGAAACTATCGTATCAACACTCATACGATTGGTTTCCTGTTCGTTGGCAACAAAATGTTTCAAACAAGCACCAACGCCTTGGGATTGAACACCTTCGACGAAGCTCGCAGCCATTTCACCTGTTAGTAATGGATCCTCAGAGTAGTATTCGAAGTTCCTGCCACACAGTGGATTTCTGTGGATGTTTATGGCAGGTGCAAGCAATATATCGACACCGTATTCTCTTACTTCTTCTCCCATTGCTTCTCCGACTTTTCTTAGAATTTGTCTGTTCCAAGTGGAAGCAAGCATGGTCTCTATCGGAAATGCTGTAGCATGGTATTTATTCTCATCGTTTTCGCGTTCTGGATCGATTCTAAGTCCTGCAGGGCCATCGGCAAGTACTGCTTTTGGAACGCCAAGTCTTTCGATAGTGCGTGTTTCACCGGCAGCTCCACTAACTTTTGGATTTGGATTTCCAAATGCACCAAGGACACCAACACCAACGACAAAGTTGATCTTCTCTTCAACAGTCATTTCAGAGAGAATTCTTTCAATATCGAATTCCACAGTTATCATCTCCTTTGTGGTTTATTGTTAAACCTAACTTAGTTTATTCACCCGTAATTCCGGTCCTATCAATACTTTCCACAAACCAGTCTTGTGCGAAGAAATAAATCAAAAGGAGAGGTAATATTGTTAGAAGTGTACCAGCCATTACGATGGCTTCATTAAGCGTCCTACCTGTTGTCACACCAGGAATTGATTGATACACTCTTCTGAACATGTCCTCAAATCTCTGAAGTTGCAAAGGTAAGGTTGTCCACTTTTCACCCAGATAGAGCGCAGTGATTACTGTGTCATTCCAATACCAAACCAAGGAGAACAAAAACGATATCAGATACGCGGGTAATGCAGAAGGAGCTACTATTCTATAAAAGATCGTCAATGTCGATGCGCCATCAATCTTTGCTGCTTCCTCCAAAGACTTAGGGAACATATTGAAGAACTGATAAAAGATTATGATGAAAATAGCACTTCGTATACCTTGAGTAAAAGTAGCTGGCAATATGAGTGACCACAAAGTGCCCAAAAGATTAAGGTCTTTGAACATCAAGAACTGTGGGATCATGGTAACCTGTGGTGGTAATATGAACGTAGCAACGGCAGCAGCAAACATTATATTTTTACCCGGAAAATTAAAGCGTGAAAATCCGTATCCAACAACAGATGCCGAAATAGTTTGCAAAAGCGCAGGTATAGTTGAAATAATGATTGTTTGAGTTAACGTCTTGGCGTAATCAAGAACCTTTACTGCATCTTTGTAATTCCCAGTATAGAGTTTTGTCGGAATCCACTTTACAAGTGGATTTACCAAGTCAGATGTATCCATGAGACTATACGAAACCATGTATATTATAGGATAGACAAAAACAAAGCCAACAAGGAGCAACAGAAAATAGACACTTGCTATTTCAACTGCTCTCTTTGTTCTTTTCTCAATAGAATAAAAGCTGATCTGTTTTGGAATTATTTGTTCTCCCTTTTTCGACACGATACCTTTCATACTACCTTTACCTTCCTTCTGTAAATTGCTGAAATCAAAGAGAATATTCCTATAACGGCCAAAATAGACAAAAAGTATATCCAGGCAAGTGCCGAAGCGTAACCTAATCCCCTTTCTGGTCTGTACATATCGACAAGTATCTTTTTGATTATAGGACTGGTTGCAAATGTCGAAAGCGTCACAATGGTATAGACCGTATTAACAAAAGTAAGTGGTGCTAAGACGGGCATTGTGATCTTCCACAGAATCTGCCATCTTGAGGCACCGTCTATCTTTGCAGCTTCGTACATACTCTTATCTATCTTCTGCAAACCGGCAAGGTATACAAGGATTTGTACTCCTGAGTACCAGAGAATCATTATGAAACCTGAGATAAACATTGCCAGGACCCTTGAAAAGACAGGTGGCAGATTTGTTTGCAGCATTTTCACAAATCCGAGATTAGCCAAGCCGGAAAATGTCATTGCTCCTTTGCTCATGAGCTTTTCAAAAACAGGCCCACTAGCGATAACCACTGGCAGGAAGTAAATCGTGCGGAACAAACTTCTGCCTTTTAGTTCGATGTTTAACAATAGAGACATGATCATTGCAAATGAAACTATTATGGGTACAAAAACTATCATCTGCAGGAAGTAGTCAATAAGCATCTGAGGATAGTCAACATCCGAGAGCAAAGCATCCTTAAAATTTTTGAGGCCTATGAAGAATGTTCGTACACCTTCCGCTGTTACTTTTACTTCATTGAGGCTATAAAAGAATGTTCTAATGAGCGGTATAAGCGTAAAAATAAGAAAACCAATTATCCATGGTGAAACAAATAGTAGACCTTTTAAAGCTTCTCGAGTGCGCAGTTTTAATTTCATGAAACCGGGCTACGGATACACGTGGCTTTAGCCATGAACAAGTAGCCCTTTCCCTCCTTTCGAACATCAACGTTTTAGCTCTCTCAATTAGCCTTAATTTTGTATACTTTACACTGTCACTTATCTTTTCTCCACTAAGACTACTTATCGAAAAATATCCGCTGCTTCTTAAACCTGTTATTATCGCTATCTCACCTTCACACTCAACTTTATCAAACCTTATGAATCCATTTACTTGCTTAACCGTGTTAATCGGTCTTCTTCCACCCTTAATCGGATTGGCTTTGTGTAGTGACCTGTTTTGTCGCCTGAAGAATTTACCAAAATACCATTCGCTTGCCCTTTCTTGAATATTCCCACCAGCTATCACAAATGCATCATCTCTGTGCGACTTCTCAAGTCCATACATGTCCCGTCTTTCTTTTGTAATACTACCATACGTGATTTCGACATGGTAGTTTTGCTTCAGCCTGTTAACTATGTGCTGTTCAATCGTTGAAACGTGAGCCGCGTCCTTAAACACCTTTATTTGCTCTAATCTTGATTTAGGTATCTTTATCTTGCCTTCGTGCAACATCTTGTGTTCTTGTGTTGTTAGCACTATTAAATTGCTCGGTGCATCTGTACCACCTTTGCTTCTTGGAATGATATGGTGGACTTCCAATATGCCAGTTTTTCCAGATAGCTCAGATTTGTATCCAGCTCTCCAAAGGCAGTAATCTCTTACATCGCTAAATCCTTTCTGCGGACCGTTTTGGTAATCTTCTCCTTCTATGTCTGGATTTAGTACTTTCTGAATATCAAATGGTGCAACTTCCACAACGACTTTTGTTATCGGTATTATTTTGCTGAGCTTGTTTACTATCCTGACGTGCGCATCTACCTTCCACTGCAAACTTGGAGGCAACCAACCATCTTCCTTTCGTCTGTTTAGAAATCTGGGTTTGCGATATCTTGTTTTTCTGTATCTTCTGAACCTTCTATGCTGCCTGCGCTCAAGCAATAATTTACTGATGTCTTGCCTGAGCTGGATTTCAGCAGAGAACATTTCCTCTTTGTCTGTAACAGCACATACACCAACAACCTTAGAGCCTATGTCTATTCCAACAGTAACAGGTTGTGTGTAGTTTGTTGTTTCGTACAAAAGCTGAATGGTAAATGGTTCTCTGTTCACTACCTTCGCCAGTCCTTGTTTCAAGAGCCTTCTAACCTTTCCATGTCTTTTGGTTGGCATGAGCGGTTTTCCATCTTTTGAAATCACGAATACCATGCGGTAAGCCTCCTATCGGAGTTAGGTGCTCATCCCCAAAGTTAGGCTGGCTTGTCGTGTCTGCCACACTGTCCCTACCCATTAGGACTGTTTAGTGGCAGACGGCAGGGCATGGAACTTGAGCAGCATTCCATGGTGCCGTGACCAGCCTAACGTAGCCGAAAGGCTGAGGGTAGTCAACCAGGGCTTTTTCCAAGCCCGCCACTTCAGTGGTGGGTGGTTGACCAAAGTCACCTCTCTTGAATTACCGCAAAGCTCATAGGTTGAATAACGACATTGTTGAAATTGAAAGGTTTTTCACTGTAATTAAACGCCACCTTTGTACCATTTTCGTACGTGTTGAGAAAAACATCCTGCCCAATTTGCTGCCGAGCAATTAATCTGGATTTTAAGAACAAAGTTGCGTTATCAAACAATCCTTTTGCATCCAATATCTTTGGAAGCCAATCTTCAAACTTTGTTGATACCAAGTCTTTGGAATGTGTCTCTATAAGTTTTTCTGAACTATCCCAAGTTAAATAAAATGAAGGAAACACGCCGTATTCAATGCAAGCTAAAAGGTCCCTGCTGTAATCCGAAGAAAGATTAACTGGTTCTGAGAAAACTGGTAGGAACTGCCTAAGCACGTAAGGTACAACTGGCGCAATTCTGTCCTCGATTTCATAACCCGAGTTCGTCAGTGGGATATCCGACAAAGCACCAGCAAGTTTAACAGCATACCAGTTTGCTCCGTAAACAACGGGCTTTTCAAGATTCTTAAAGGCTTCCAACAATATATCAATCACTTGGGCCCTCGTCATATTCTCGGTTGAAAACGCCAAATTTCCAACCGAAGCAAGCGCAAATCTTTTAATTCCAAGCTTTTCAAATGCTAATTCCTCCTTAGCGACGAACGATTTTACAAACTCCGGTGATAAAACATATCTTCCTTCAAATTCCATAAGTTGTTCAAGCCTGTTCAATGCAATGTTGGTTTTACTAAGCGACTTGGATTCTTTTGGTGAAAGAATATAATTCACATAGAAGTAATCTTCCGAAGACAGTTGGGTTTTACCAAGGATGCGTTTTTCAACTGGGAGGTGCTTTGGAGAACTAAGAGCCAAACCTCCTTTAGTGTATCCTACAACTACGAATAGAGAGTTAGGTATAGATTGTTTCAAAATGTTTTTCATCTTCAGCAATTCTTCGCCATCGGTCATCTTAACAAGCGAGAAACCAAATGTAGACTTTTTCGCTTCTGCCATTAGAATATCGAATTTGAAGGTATAATCATTCGTCACAACTCTTTCTGTTGAGTACTCATCAACAAATCGTTGGAATAATGAAAATTCATTGGCGTTTGGAACAAAGAAATATCTAATACTATACCTCGTTGTATTTAATTCTTCCTGCGGAACTGTTATACCTTCCCCCGCCTTATTTAAGAGCTTCTTATGGAGATCTCTTAAAACAGTTCTCGCTGTTATCCAATTGTGCTCAGTAACAATACCCGCTTTGAAAGCGTTAATCTCAGCGTACATGTCTCCATCTTCGATGAATGCAAGCAAACCACTACTATTTCCTGCGGAGGTTTCCGAATTTTGCAAACTTTGGGAATATATGATTCCATACAATGGCAATGCATAATTTTCCGGTTCTTTTACGTTTTTGAAGTAAGAATACGGGAGTACTTCCCTGAACCCTATATCTTGCCCGTATATTCGGGCTTTAAATGGGGCTGTTGCAACTGTTCTTTTTGACAGATCTATACCTGCCCCGACACCATCAGCCAAAATAAAACTTCCATTGACTGTACCGTAAGTCCCACCGAAATAAGGATAAGCAAAGATGCCTGTTAACTTATACTTTCCTTCCTTTATGTTTTCTATTCTCAACCGAATTGAATCTTTTAACAACTGATACGAGACATCAAATGATGCTCCTATATTTTCGAACATAACAGATGCCTTCAACGTATCTGACGAAGTCTTCTTGAGAATGATTTTAGCATCTCTTGTAGAGTACACTCTTTTGATGTTGCCTGTTGAATCGTAGAACTCGACTGTGAAAGGTGTATTGAAAAACGCATTCCACGTTTGGTTCAAATCTTTGTCTTCTTCTTCCAAAATTGATTTCCAGAGTGCATTGTTTCTTTTATCAACGACTCGGAACTGCAGAGTTTTCGTATCGAACATGAGAGTCAAATACTGATTCTCCAAATAGGTATGATAGTTTGGATAAAAGAATGCATAACTGCTTTCTGAAAAACTCTCTATCTTCTGAACCGTAACTTCAGATGATCCAGAATTCACTAACCACACCATTACAATAACTATCAGAGCTATTACTATTGACCTGAGCAGAATCTTTTTTATATTTTTCTTAACAGACTCACTTAGCCTTAACACGGTACATCAACTCCTCAAAAATAGAGGTAAAGAAAGAAAATTCTTCTTTGACAAGGACAGCAATAATTATCAGCAGTATTGTTATGAGTACCATTGCAAAAATTGTGAGTAAAAAGTTCCTAACTGTTTCACCAAATGAGAAGTTGTGAACCTGCGCAATGACTATAAAGAGCAGAACAAATGACCATGCCCAGATTATCTGCATTCCAAAAGTATATACAAAAGATTCGTTCAAAGTTAGTAGATTAGTTATCAAAGCAAGGGGTACCGAAAAGAGTAAGTAGGGCAAGAAGGAAGCGATTGTTCCTATAAATATATGCTTGAACTTTCCTTCTCCTTCCGAAATCTCACTAACCAAAAAATTTGAAAGAACGAAGAGGAAGAATAATCTGTAGGTATCAACAAAAAGTCCAAAGAAGTCTATTTTCTTTGCATCAAAACCAACAAATAGTGGTGAACCTACGATTCTTATAACCACATTTTCGATGTAAAGCAGAAGATACAAAGAAATCCCTGTTATCCATGATATCCTATCGTGGCGTTTCATTTCATAGACTGCGTCAAACGGATTCTTTATGAAAAGCCACGTGTACCGTAATTGTGAAATAAAGAAATTATCCTTCTGAATTCTCTTTTTTTCTCTCTTTTCTATTAAACCCTGCCTTATGAGTATCGTTCTAATAAGGTCGGCGATAGCTATAACGACAAGCAGGACAAATATCGGCCCCACTATCTTTTGTAACCATTGGTTTCTTATGTACCAGAAAGCATCGGAATAGCCTTTTGCATCGCGAGCCAATTTGAAATACTCAAATGCCTTGGAGTAATTTTCCTTCTTAAACTCAACATTCCCCAAAACTCTATACGTCAGGACGAAAGCTGAATTTGTCTTCTGAATTTCTCTCCAAATCTTTTCGCTTTCCAGATACATCCCCTGGTTGTAATAATTAACGCCCTTCAAAACAAGCTTACCGAATGACGTTATTTTGAGAACTGTCACTGTTCCATCTTCCTTATCTAAAATAAATATCTTACCGTCATCCGTAACTGCGATTGCGCCAGCTGATCGGAAAAGCCCCGTTCTATTTTCGTAAAAGCTTTGACCACCGAATACAAAGATGGGATTTCCAAGAAGGTCGTATACGTATATCAGACCATCCGCTGCGAGTGCATACACGGTTCCAAGTGAGTCAACATCAATATCCACAAACTTATCACTTGAAAGCGAAAGTTTTGGATAAACATTCACACCAGCAACGTTGAATCTTTTGATGGCATCTTCCTTAAGTCCCTGAGTCACAGTCCAAATAGCATTTGTGAAATCCACAGTAACGCTTGTAGGTGACGGTGGTCTAATTTTCAAAAGCTGCGCCTTCTGCGCCTCGGAAAACACCAATCGTTGTAGGATCATCCTAAGCGTGACCTTTGGAGAATTTGCCCCAAAGAAACTCAAAAACCTTCCATCTTTGTTAAATACTGCAAGCCCATTTGTAATTCCCTGGCAAACTACGTACACATTGCCTCGTTTGTCTGCGGCGACTTTAAGAGGGACAAAATTGTTGTTACGGCCATAAATTGGCGAATCAGGTTTGGAAATTGTAAGAACCAAATCGCCGTTTGGCGAAAACTTGTAAACATTCTGAGCCCAAGAATCCGCAACATATACGTATCCATTTTCGTCAACGTAAACACCTTCAGGGTTCATGAGGGTACCTTCACCAATGTAAGAAATAGTTGCTTCTTCTGTGCTTTCCAAATCTACTACAGCTACCCTTGCGTTCTGCGTATCACTTATGTAGAGCTTTCCACTATGCCAAAATATGTCTGAAACAGAGGATGTATCGAAAACAAGTTTTCGCCAAGGGATAAATGCATCTTGAATGCGGACAATGTTATCACCTATGCCCAGTGTGTATGTATAGTACGGTGCGTATGCATTCAGCAAAGAGACAACAGTTGTCAAAAGAAGAATTATCAAAAGAGTTCTTTTTTTATCCAGTTGCAACACCTCATCGCTCCTTTATTTAAAATTAAGTGGTACAAAACAATTCATCATTTGATACCGGAATGTGCCATGGTGTTCATGACTTTGCTTTGTGTGAAGATGAAAATAATCAAGTTTGGCAGAAACATTATAGCAGCCGCAGCTGCAGCTATTCCTGCACCAGCAACTGTTCCAGCATTACCGCTCAGTGTAGACATGTAGTATGCAAAATTTTTTAAACTTTCGTTATTTATGTAAATTAAGGAAGCTTCCGTTGAATTCCATGCGCTTTGGAACGCAAGTATCGCAACAGTTGCAACAGCAGGTTTGGTAAGTGGTAGTATTATCTTCAGGTATATAAACCAATCGTTAGCTCCATCTATCTTTGCCGCTTCTATTAGCGAATCAGGTATCTGATCAATAAATTGCTTAACTAAGAACAAACCAACAGGCATTGCAAGCATAGGTAATATGTGCGCTAAGAAATTGTCAACCAAACCAAGTTTTGCGATGATTATGTACCTGGGAATAGAAACTGCTGTTGGAACAAACATAAGTGCTAAAGTGTTTATCTCGAAAAGCAATTTTTTATACTTGAAATTCTTCTTCGAAAGCACGTATCCCGCCGCAGTACTGACAAATATCGATAACACGACAATACTAAGAGATATAAGAATGCTGTTGAACAGATACCTGCTCACCGGAACTCCGGACTGAGTCATAGCGTTGAAAAGGGATTTGAAATTCTGCAGTGTCGGGTGTCTTACGAATATCCTTGGTGGAAAAGCAAATAACTCGTTGTAAGGTTTGAAAGCATTTGAAAATATGAATATGAGAGGTATAGACATAAAAACAGCAAAAGGAATGAGAACTGCGTAGAATTTCAACTGACTCTTATCAAACCTTTCTGGATTGATTTTCGTACCCTTGAAAGCCATACCATCACCCCTGAGTTGTTAAGTTGATCGTATCAAAATCAGTCCCTATCAAGGAACAAAGCCCAGACAAATTTGGAACTAATCCATATCATTATTAGAAGCACTACGGAGATTGCCGCAGCATACCCCATTTCATACCTCATGAATCCAAAGTCTTCGATGTGGTTGACAATAAGCTGCCCTGCATACTGTGGAGTTGGATTTGAACCGGAAAGCATGACACCGATGTATCCTGCTTGAAAGGTAGAAACAACTGACATAACGGCACCGAACAACATTTGAGGTCTCATGAGAGGAATGGTGATATAGAATATCTCCTGCCATCTTTTTGATATTCCATCTATGTATCCTGCTTCGTATATTTCAGGGTCCGTGTTTAAAACACCAGCAAGCATAGCCAAAAAACCGACTCCCATACTACTCCACAAAGTTACAACCACCATTGTTGGAAATAGGAATTTAGGTGACTGTAACCATTGGATCGGCTGATCAATTATTCCAAGTCTTAACAAAAGACTGTTCAAGTAACCAGACTTATCTCCGCTGAATATCGTGAGCCAAATTACTTGCATCGCTACTCCAACGGTCATTGACGGAGAGTAAATAATCAGTGCAAGGATAGTTCTTGGTATCCTTGGAATTTGCGCAAGCATCCAAGCTAAGATGAACGCAAGAAAATATCCGGTTGGACCTACTAATACCGCGAACTTTATTGTATTTGGTAATACATACTGCATGAAGACACTGTCCGTTGTGAAGAGTGAAATGTAGTTCTTCAATCCAACGAATTTTGGGAACTGTATTGTGTTGAAGTTAGTGAAGGAAAGAAGTATGGCTAAAATAGTTGGGACAATAATAAATATTGCAAAGAGAACTATGTATGGCGAAAGAAAAGTAATTATCCATCGGCGCTCACTCTTTCTTACCTTCACACAATCACCTCTTTGAATTCCCGGTATTTAGATCTTGGCTGTACCAATTTAAAACGTCTTGTAGCGTGTAAATCTTGAACGGTTTAACCGGCTTTCCGTCTTTGTAGTAACCAAATTCTTCTAACTTGCGTGCGAATTCTTTGTTTACAATAATTACGCCATCATCAACAGCTACCTTTAAAGGTTTACCTTCAAGTACAACCTTATTCCAGATGTTACTGATTTCACGTTCCAGTATGTAACTCGCTGGCATTTTAGGAACCTCTTGCAGCCAATTAAACTGTTCTTTCACGACCTTCAAGTGTTCCGTTTTAAGAGGGATACCATCTATCGCATACCGGTTCGATGGTATTATCAAGAACTCTGTTCCGTAAGTGCTGACAATTCTATTTACTAAGTTCATCTGCGTCTCTTTAGAAAGCCACCACTTCACGAATTCCCAGGCTTCGACTGGATATTTCGTGTCGTTAAGGATAGCTACTGCCTGTGCTGAACCTGTTTGCCACCTCTCAACAACACCGTTGTATTCTACACCTGGTGACGGAGCTATACTCCAAAGACCACGCAACTCTGGAGCAGCTATTGAAAGCTGTATATACGTGTTCAAATTCGAAACGCCCAATGGGATTTCACCTTTTCTGAAGCTTTCAAAGAAATTTGCAACTTGAGCAGGCATGCCGTACATGGTGAATAGCTCAGTCATTTCTTTTAGAGCTTTTAGTGTACTTGGATTGTCTATCGCTGTTCTCAAGCCATCGTCTGTAAAGAGCTTACCATGGTACTGCATAATGAATGGAGCGGTGGTCATCCATGCTTTGAAAGCCGATGTCCCGGAAAGTGGTATATAAAAATTCAGACCGTTTCTTTGAAGCTCGGGAAGTACCAATTTCACATCATCCCACGTTTTTGGAAGAGGTATCTTTAAATAGTCAACTATGTCTTTTCGATAGAAAAGCACGTAAAAATCGAGTGTTTCTGGAAGACCAAAACAGTGGTTTTCGTAGAGATACGGTAAAAGCGAGCCTGGGTAGAAATTCCTTGAGAAACTGATGAAATCAGGGAAGCGTCTCAAATCATATGCTGCACCACGTATTCCCATTTCAAAAGGTATCCAGTTGCTTATTCCGAGTGCTATATCCGGTGATTTTTTGGCTGCATTTGCAAGTATGAGTTTGCCCTCATCGCGCATTATAGAAACATCAACATAGATACCTGTCTTTCTGGTAAAATCGCTATCAATAAGTTGCTGCAGAACGTCCACATACTGGCGTGGTCTGTTGACCCAGACTTTTAAAACGACACTTTTATTATCAAAATCCTTTGCAGATGCTAAGTTTCGCTCGGGTTTGAATGAATGAACAAATCTCTTCAAACCTTCAACAAATACTTTCAAAAACGAAGGCTTAACAACTCCGTCTATACTGTTACCTGTGTAAATGTAAATTTCATCAATCGTAAGAGGCATTTCCTGGAGACCATTATAAGCATTTGAAAGCTCAGAAAGTACCGATCCTGTGCTACCTACAAGCATTTCTAATTTGTTTGGTATTTTATTGACATTTTTCGCAAGTCTTTTTAAAAACATCTGCGCTGTGTTTAGTGAAACATATTCTGCGCACCATGTGTTTCCGTTTGCATCAGCAACACGCTTTTTGATGATTTCCAGCTCGTTTATCAATGATTTAAATCTTTTCTCTATGTCTGGAAAGTATTCCTTTATTTCCCATTCGACATTCTTGTCTAAACTACCTCCAGATATGTATTTCACCTGCAGTGCTAACTTGTTTATGTAATCAATTATTGATTTCAGTTTATAAAGCACATCAACGTAGACTGAAGCATTAACTTCAAGAGAGATTGTGTGCTTACCTTCGGAAAGATAAACAACAACGTCACTTGTCTTGTCACTCGATTTCAAGGTATAAATCCTCCAGTTGGGCGTATATTCAAAAGGAACTTCGAGTAAATCGCTATATACAACCCTTCCGTCGATGTAAACAGTTCTATAACTTGTGAAATTTGGTTTTGCATTCTGTAGGTATTTGAGTGCTATTTTATAATATCCACTTTGTGGAACAGGGAATTGGTAAGTTACGGTTTGACCGGGCCTACTCCAGTTGGTACCACCAAACGTATTCAAAAGAAGATTGTATGTAGTGTAGGGAACTACTTCGGGGGACCTTACTGAAACCGCATTGATCGAAGCTTCACTTTTTCTATAAGGTTTCTCCGCCTGCAGGGTTATAACACGTTTCTCATTCGTTGAAAACTTTCCACCAACTTTCTTGGCGACTTCTTTAAACTGTATAAGTCTCGCGGGTCTTTCCAAGGCTAGCTTCTTAATGGCGATTTTCCCGCTGTTAACAAAAACTGTTAAAGTAACCTTCGGCGAACTAATATTGAACCAGAGCGGGAATTTGTCAATTCCATTTGGATTTTTCAACACATACGATATTGTGTCAGACGTTATCCTTTGATTTGGAACCGTTTCGTCTCCATATCTGTTTTTTGGAAAAGCCGTTGTCTCGTACTCCCAGTACTGAACCAAGGGGATTGAACGTGCCTCTACGAAAGGAATCTTGCCATTCAGATAAATAGAAATCTCCGGTGGTAATATTTGATTAGAAAGAACTTCATAATCAATACGTATGTTCCACAACCCGGTTTTCCCTTTCGGAACCTCTATCTCGTAACTAACAAAGCTCCCTTCTGATAATTCAGTAAAGGACTGGGGAGATTCCCAGAAGGTCTCCCCAGTCACGAGAGGGGTCGGTGAACGCTGCAGATAAGTGATATAGTCGATTGTTTGAGTATTTTTCGTTATTGCATAAAGATTGATTGCTGTTAAATTGCTGATTGCACATAAGGCTACAAGAATTACTATTCTCCAGAAATTGTTTTTTTCTATAGGCCTAAGGATTTTACTCCCTCCCATTGCTGCATAATGAAACAAATTACTTTGTCATAATGGCTATCTTCCTAATGGCGTTCTGATACTGTTCGTTCGCAATTTTGTTCAACTGCTTTGCGTAGTCTGCGATGTTAATATCTCCTCTCATCGCATTCCAAATAACATCGCCAATGTTAGCATTTGGATTGTTTCCAACCTTAATACCTGTTGGTGCAGTCCATCTTGACTGAATGTAACCTGGGACTATCTTTACACCTTCGATAATACCAGCACCAATCTTTCCATAAGCTTCGTCAAGGCCCGGGTACAACTTCTTAACTGAGAAGTATTTGTCAAGTACAGCCTTTTCAGTTGTTAAAGGTAAGGATGACCACTCATTCTTCTTGTCGAGTTCAAGTCTCTTTAAAATACCATCTCTTCCGTACGTTACAAATTTTGCAAAGAGGAACGCTTCTTTTGGATATTTGGTTGTCTTAGAAATTACAAAGAAATCGCCTACAACTGGTGTTCTTCCGCCAGGAACACCGATGAACCGCGATTTGAACGGAAGAGTAGAATAGAATGGAGTTGCCCATGTTCCGTCCCATCTAATTGCGATCTTTCCTTGGTTCCATACATCGCCGTACCAACCGGCGTTGTATTGTTTCTTTTGCTCTTCCGGAAGCGCATCGTAGACGTATTTACCTTGCCAGAGCTGTTTCGCAATATTTACAGCCTCGATGAATGAAGGATCATCAAGATTGTACTGTTTACCATCCCATGTGTACCATCCGAGCCTGAGGTTTTTCATAGCCGGGTACCATTCGGGAATCTGTACCTCTTCTGCAAGTCCTATAATACCGTCTTTTGGTATTGTTAGCTTCTTTACAGCTGTTAAGAATTCGTTCCAGGATGGAGCAAATTTGAGCGGTTTGACGTTGTACTTTTCAAATAGGTCGTCGTTTACGAAATAGCCCATAAAGTACAACCCTGCTGGAACTGCGTAAATCTTGTTGTTGTAAATAGTGGCATTTCTAATAGGTGCAGGTATGTTTTTCCATTCTGGATCCGCATTTGCCATCTTTGTCAAATCAAGTGCCCAATCGTTTGTTAAAGCCATAGGGATATTTGGAATCATAATAACATCGGGTAATGTGCCTGCTGCAGCTTGAGCAATTAGCCAGTCCTCGTAGTTCCCTTCGTGCTTGACAATTTTCACTTCAATGTCCGGATAGAGTTTCATAAATTCCTGAACTATGGCTTGTTCAATCTCAAGTCCACTGTTCCAGTTCACGTACGTAATCGTGACTTTACCGAACGACAATACCGCAAAAACCGCCAACAAACCAAGCAACCAGAATCTTCTCATACTACTTCCCTCCCTTAAGAAGTGTGGTTAAATTATCCCAACGTAACCTCAACCGTGTGTGACCTACCGTCGGAAAGAATTGGGACCCTCTGAACTTTCTGACCGTCGAAAACAATCTCCTTTACACCATTACTTACTTTGTTCGGATTCTTGACAACAACGGTGTAAAGCGTATCACCGAAAAATCTCTTATAAGTAAATCCGTCCCAATCAGCTGGTATAACCGGATCTATATCGAGATAACCATAATTAGGTCTTATACCAAGAATCCAATGCGTCGCTACGCGGTGCAACCACTGTGCAGAACCTGTATACCACGTCCAACCGCCACGGCCATAATGTGGGGATATTGGACCGTCAGAATTACCACAAGTCACGTACGGCTCAGCCCAGTAATTGTCTATGTCGAAACTTCTGTACGGTGGACAAATTCCTTTGTAGGCTTTGTACATTGCTTCAACATCTCGCATAAGAGCAAAAGCCCAAACAGCCCATGTTGCAGCGTGTGTGTAAACTCCTCCATTTTCCCTCAAACCAGGTGCATATCTTGTTATGTAACCTATGTCACTCCTTGGCTTAGTGTAAGCAGGATACAAAAGCAGAGCTCCAAAATCTTTAAGAAGGTATTTTTTCACTGATTCCATCGCTTTTCTCTTTCGTTCCTCATCGGTAATATCACTTATCACAGCCCAGGTTTGAGCATTAAGGAAGATGAAACCCTCTTCGTTTTCTTTCGATCCTAATTTCTCCCCGTCATCTTTCGTTGCTCTTATAAACCACTCTCCATCCCATGCATATTTATTTACAGAATCTCTTAGAACCTCCAACACATCTTTACACTTAGCCGCAAACTTGGAATCTCCTTTTAGTTCCATCAGAGGAATGAATTCTTTAAGTAGTAGATACATGAAGTGCGCTAGCCAGATGCTTTCCCCTTTCCAATCGGTACCGACAGCGTTCATACCATCGTTCCAATCGTTTTCTCCAATCAGTGGTAGTCCCCTTGGTGAAAACCTCTTAAAGGCTTTTTCTATCGCTTTTTTGCAGTGTTCGTATATCGTACCTTTTCCACCGTCAACGTAAGGTACAACTTCATCGAGTATGGAATAATCCATTGTTTCCTTTATGTACTCTTGAATGATAAAAGGTAACCACAACAAATCATCGGAACAGTGAGTTCTTGGGCCACCACCTCTGATAGTAAACCACCAATGTAGTACATCACCTTCTTGGAACTGGTGTTCCGCGTGCAGCAAAATTTGTTTCTTTGCAAGTTCAGGTCTTAAACTGAAGAAGATCTGAGAATCCTGTAGCTGGTCCCTGAAACCATAACCAGCAGATACCTGATAGTACCCAGACTTTGCCCATATTCTGCCAGATATCGCTTGATACTTTGCCCAATAATTGGTCATTATGTTCAGACCATCATCGGGGGTTTCAACCAGTTCTCTTTCAAGTAAGTCCATCCAGAACTTACGAACCTTTTCAAATTCCTGCTCCGCAATCTCAACGTTGGTGTATTTTTCAGCAAGCAAGTTGGGATCTTCTTCCCCAATCTTTGCCGCACCTATGGTAAAAACTACTTTCTTTTCTTCGCCTGGATTTAACGTAATTTCAACTTGGAGGGAAGAACACGCATCGCCAAACCTGTCACATTTATTGTCAAGTTTCTCGAGTTTCATCGCAATCGGATTTCTTTCATCTCCGTACATTCCAATAAAGGATTCCTTATCGCAGGTAAATGATTTAGTAGCAAGACTTACGCTATGAAACGCGATGTGATCCCAGCTTGTGTTATTCCAGCGTCCTTTCTCATCGGGAAACTGTCCCAGGTACTTTTTCACAAATATTGTGTTGTTTTTAAAAGTCGGGTCAAAAAAGAGCTTGTGAAATTCTCTGTGCTCATCCGGGAAGTTTCCTAAAACCCATTCAAAATAAGTGGTTAAATCGAGTTTTCTCGTTTTATTAGCATCGTTTCTTACTATGATATACATAAACTCTATGGGTGCATCGATACTTACAAAGACCTTCATCTCTGAGTAAATATCATCAACCTTATGTCTATAGACGGTGTAACCAATTCCATGAACAACCTCGTATGATTGATACTCTGCCATCACAGGTTTCCAACCTGCTGACCAGAATTTCCCTGATTCAGTATCCCTGATATAGACATACTTGCCCCAATTGTCTTTGATGAGGTCTTGATATAGTCTTGTAATCCTGTTTTGCCCTGCATTACCTCTCCAAGAATATCCGCTCCCAGTGTGTGAAGCAATTATCGAATAATCACCGTTACTTATCACATTAACCCATGGTCTTGGGGTTCTTGGATTTGTTATCACATATTCTTTGCCATCAGAAGTAAAATAGCCGTACTTACTTTCAAAAAGTTTCATAATGCGTTCTCCTCTCCTTTCACAGTAATTGTACTTGTCTTTTTGTCCCGGTTTCGTTTGGCAGTTCAGCTTTTGACACGACTAAAGTAATTCCTTTTCGAGCTGCCACAGAAAATTCTCCGAGGTAGTTGGTAAATAACCTTAACTTAACATCCTTTGGATAATCATCGTAGTTGTTCAAAAAAACAATGAAGTTCTCTGTCCCTTCTCTGAGATAACCATCTACAAAATCCCTACTTTCAATAAATAATGCTTTAGAAATTCCAAGTAGCGAACACACATTCTCAACAATATCTACTTTGTACTCTCTTTCGAGCTCCAATCCGAAACCTAAAACAGCTACCGAGCCTTTTCCTACGTTTCTTATAAATCCGCAGATATTCCCTTTTTTGTCTCTGGCAAACTGATAAGTTAGAGGCTCAAGTTCGTATTCTTCCACGTGGTAAGCGTTGACTTCAATTCCAAAAGCATAAACCGTACCCCATCCACGTTTAGAAACTGACCTTATTCCTAGAAAGTCCTTTAAAATTGTGCATTCATTGCCAAATTCGTCTTCTACTGGTATTTCTGGGAATAAGACGAGTTTCCCTCCGTTTTCAACGTATTCAGCAAGTATTTTTTGGACATGGCATGGCATCCATTTGTAGGAAAAGACCCACAGGCTTCTGATGTTCAAATCTAAATTTGGTGACCTTAGGTTTACCCCTCCGATATTGTAGTTAAGTAATTTCAGCGCCCTTATAACCCCGTCAAAAATGGAAACATCCCTTTTAAATTCAATATCAGAAACAGCATTTAGTCCATGTTCTTTGTAGTGCTCAGTTGAATAGTAGTCAGGTATGAAACCAAAGTAAGTATCAAACACAGGTTTTGAATTTACGAGCTCCTCCTCAATACTTCTAATACTACTGATCAGGTCCTTAATAACATAGTAAGATCTTCTTAGCTCACCATCTCGGCTTATCGGTGCTTGCCAATCATGGTAGGTCCCCATTAGTGCTGAATCTGATGGATTATCTCCACCAACGAATAAGTAGTAGTTTATCCCGTTCATACCATTTCCGATGCATAGTCTTGAGGTTAAGTCAATAGTTGAAGGTAAAAGTTTTGGCTTGTCCATTTGGAACCCGCTTTGGAACTCAGCTGAGAACAGTGGTTGCTCTGGATTCTGTACTGATAGCATGATCGCATTTGCAATTGCCAAATCACTGAAGTTTTCGTGCACTATGTTACCTATGTAGTAATCACCCGATAAAATGACATTCTTATCGGTGGACGCTCTGTACAACTGAGAAACCCCTATCGGATATCTCTTTCCTCTCTTTGCGTACTCAACCATATCAAAACCATGGATGTTTACAATAACTGGCACATTGATACCTTCATCACTAAGAAACTTTCGCAAGTTGCAGAGATATTCGGCATAGTACTCCCTTATAAAATCGTGATAAGCAACAACTAAATTTCTGGAGAAAGTTCGTCCGCAAGCCCAGTTCAAAAGCTCTTTTGCCAAATCTTTCATTTGCTTTTCTTCTAAATAAGTGCGGAATTTCTCTATAGTATGCTCATTGTAGTCGCCATAAGAAGTTATCCACTGAAGCATTCCGACCTCGTTATCAATTTGAACCATTATCACATTTTCAAAAGACTTTATAACTTTGGATACCTCTGAATACCATCGTTTAACATACGAAAGGTAATCTGGGTGGAGATACGAAAAAACCCTTGTTGGGTGTGGTGTGCCTTTCATCGTTTTAGCAATTGCATGAGGTATTCTATCGTACAACCAGTTCGGAAGGCCTTCATTCTTTAATTCGGACATAATATATGGACCCGGTTTAAATATTACCTTTAAGTTAAATCTTGAAACCATTTCGAGAAAAGCTACAATATTTCTTTTAGGGTCAGTTAAGCCAGAGAAGTCAAAAAAGCCTTCGTACGGTTCATGCCAAAACCAAGGAACGTAAAAACTAACTGCATCAAAACCAGCATTCTTAATTTTCACCAAACGGTCTTCCCATACTTCTGGTTCTAACCTAAAGTAATGCAATTCTGCAGAAAACAAAAATCTGTTCTTCCCATCAACAATGAACTTTCCATCTTTGATTTCCATCTTTGGCAACAGACTCACCTCAAGTTCTACTGAAATTCTACTGAAACGTTTCTATTATATTTCACTAAATGATATTATCATAATCGGTTTGGCAAAACAAAACATCAATAATAGAAATCAAGTTGTGCTTTCAGTCAGAAAATAACTTTTATAGGAAGAATTCTCACGACTGCTTCATTTTGCTTTGAATTTTCAGTTATACTGAATCAAGTGTTCTAAAACATAGAAATGATGCTTAGATAAGCTTTCTTGTTGAATCACGAACGACAAGGTTTACATCAAGCACCACATCTGAAAGGAAATCATCAGTGTTATTAAGGAGACTAAGCAACATATGAGCTGCAAGGGATCCAAGTTGATACATGGGCCTCTTCACAGTGGTTAATGCAGGAGCAACATACGATGAGAGTTCAATATCGTCAAAACCGACAATTGAAATATCATCGGGGATAGTTAAACCAATCTCTTTTATCGCTTGCATCGCTCCAATAGCCATTTCATCGTTCGAGCAAAAAAGGGCGGTAGGTAGGTCCTTCCTCGAATTCCTTGAAAGATATCCTTTCATGACTTCGTATCCCGATTCTTCAGTGAAGTTACCTTCCAATATATCCTCGTTTCTGATTTCGATTCTCAAATCATGGGCTGCTCTGATAAATCCTCTGTATCTTTCTTTCGCATCAAGTGAATCCTTTGGCCCTTTCATAAAAGCGATCCTTCTGTGGCCGAGATCGTAGAGATACTTTACAACTTCATAGGCACCCTTTTCGTTATTTATCCGAACGCTTTTTATCTCGCGCCCTTCTTTATCTTTTATGGTTCTGTCAAGTGTTATAATTTTGTACTCGTTTGCCCATCTGATGATATCCTCGTTTTTAACCGCCGGAGTCATAAT
Organism: Fervidobacterium changbaicum; assembly: GCF_004117075.1. Classification (NCBI taxonomy): domain Bacteria; kingdom Thermotogati; phylum Thermotogota; class Thermotogae; order Thermotogales; family Fervidobacteriaceae; genus Fervidobacterium; species Fervidobacterium changbaicum. Next base: position 402,864 of record NZ_CP026721.1, on the reverse strand, counting down.
AATCATTCCACCAATTATTCCAACCTTTAGAAATTTGTCAACATCCTGTTTCCTGTTCTCTAAGGTACAATAGATAAGAAGGTTATATCCGAACGCATGCAACACGTCCTGTATGCCACGGACAAGTGCATCGTAGAAAGGACCTTTTATTTCATGCACTATCAGTGCAACTAGGTCATATTGCTGCCTCTTCAACCTTTTTGCGAAGTTATTTGGAACGTAATTTAGTTCTTCAATAGCCTTTAATACTCGTTTTCTTGTCTCTTCACTCACTTTGCCAGTGTTGTTAAGGACATAGGAAACCGTTGAGATCGAAACACCAGCTCTTTTAGCAACATCTTTGATTGTTGCCATTTGACCACCTCCGTTGCCCAATGCTATTATGAAGTATATCACATAATTTCAGTTAAACGTTTCGATTAATTTCACCATTTTTCTAATCCTTAAACAAATGAATTCAAATATGTACCAAAATCTCTTCAGCACACACATTAGCTCATTTTGTCTTCGTTTTCCACTTCTACAGCTGAGTGATAAAATGTGGTTGTATTTTTTGTACTCTGGATTGGGAGGTATTTAAAATGAGTAAAATCACCTTAGGAGCGAAGTTTTTGAATATTGCAGAAATTCATTATTTTCGAGTCTCTCCAAAAGATTGGGAAGATCGTATTTTAAAGGCAAAGAATGCAGGATTTCAAGCGTTGGCTTCTTATATTCCTTGGTTGGTACATGAAGAAAATAAAGGTGAATACGATTTTTCTGGTCAATATGATGTTGCGAGATTTATTGAGCTGGTTGCAGAATATGATATGTACTTCATCGCTCGTCCAGGACCATTTGTGATGGCCGAACTGAAAAACGAAGGTATTCCTTATTGGGTATACGAAGAAAAGCCTCATGTTATCCCGATTACTTGGAACAACAGGAAAGTTGAAGGTGCACAAGTTATCTACAACCATCCAGATTTCCTCTCAGAAGTTGATAGATGGTATACCGTGGTGGCTGACATAATTCGACCGAGGCTTGTCCAAAACGGAGGTAACATCGTAGCTGTCCAATTGGACAATGAAATAGGAATGCTTCAGTGGGTTAATAATACACCAGATCTTTCGGATTTTACATTGGGAAAGTTCATAGACTGGTTATTAGAACGCTATAATGACTTCTACAGATATGGTTTTGAACTTATTAAAAGCACTGAAACTTTTGAACGTCTGCGTACACCTGGTGATGAGTTTGTACGGAAATTCGTATCAGATTATTCCCTATTCTCACGCTACGATTTCGGGAATTATGTTAAAAACCTCAGAGATATGTTCTGGAGTAAAGGGATACAAGTTCCATTCATTGTGAACATACACGGTACTTCAGGAGGAAGGGCTCACACTTTTCCAATAGGTATTTCGCAACTCAGGAATACATTCATTCTGGACAATGTAATACCTGCAACAGATATTTACCTAGGGGATTACACTATAAAAAACGTCACCGATTTGTGGAACATAAATGAAGTACTCAGGTCAATAACAAGAAAACCATTTGGAGTTATGGAATTTGAATGCGGAAGTGGAGATTATGGAAACAACTTAGGTGAGAGAATTGATCCAAACGCCACATTGCACAAGGCAATTGTTTCATACATTCAAGGTAACAGGTTTCTGAACTACTACCTTTTTTCAGGTGGAATAAATCCAAAGTTAAAGAACGACGTAAAGGACGGAAATGCCCGGATAGCGTTCACCGGGGAGGAACACGGGTTTGCAGCACCTGTAAAACCAAATGGCCAGCTCGATTATACGTATGATTATATAAAGTTCGCTAACAACTTTCTTTTCATGCTTGAGCGTAATTTAGGTAATGAATTTTCGTTAATGTACGACAATATAACAGTCGCTTACCTAGATGAATACTACAGAACTGAGTACTCATACGGATCCGACAAAGAAAAACGTTCTAATATAGAGATTCTTAGAGGATATAATCTATGGGATAGTTTTTTGAAAACTCTTTTTATTATGGGGTATAGATATAAATTCGTAGACTTAGAACACTCAGCCCTTAGCAGTAGCGAAATCTTAATTGTTCCTTCAGCTAGGTATATGTCAAAAGAAGTTCAACAGAAGATTGTGGATTTCATAAGTGCTGGTGGTAAGGCTATAATATACGGTGACCTTCCCATATTCGACGAAGACGGTGACTTATGTACTCTTCTGATAGATTTTCTAAGAATCCAACCGGGCAGAGAGTTTTTTGCAGCTCCACATTTTTATCTTTCTGTAAGTTCATCGGGCAATCTGTTCCGCGAATTCAGAACCGACTGGGCGCGTGAAATACTTATCCCTGATAATGATGATGGCAATACTTCTCTTGCAACTCTGGCCCATGTTACTCAGGTGAATGCGGTATGCTCAGTATTTTTAAAAAATAAGAATGCTGTTGTTATCACCACACACTTAAATGCAAATTTTAACTTTTTCGAACATGTCCTTGAACTTCTAGAATTTAAGCCCAGAATAAAGATTTTTACAGATTCCAGAAACGCAATTGGAGCTCTTCCATTCGTTATGGAGAACGTTAAAACACAGCAGAGGTTTTTACTCATTGTTAATATAGACAATTTTCCGAAAGAAGTTAGAATAATGGTTGATGAAATAGATATTGGAACAAAGAAGATTTCATCGAAGGGAATTCTTTTTGAAAAGATACCGAATCAACATGGAGGGTCCGAACTGTGAAAAGAAAAAAATGGATACCTTACGTTCTTTTAAGTTTTTTAACGGCACTCGTTGTTTTTTTCATTGCCTGGGCTTACAGTCCTTTGAGACCGACAGCTGAGGCGAAACAATATTTGCAATCATCAAACTACGTCGAGGTAATTCAGGAAAAGAACATCTACTTCATTCCCAAAAACTCCAAGAAGAAGGATTTTGAAAGTGTGGGAATTATCTTCTACCCAGGAGGACACGTTGATTACGTTGCTTATGCACCTCTTGGTTATAGGCTTGCGGAAAAAGGGATAACGGTGGTGATTCTAAAAGTTCCTATGAGTTTTGCCATTTTTGACATCAATGCAGCAAAAAAGGTTATAGACGACTATCGGTTTACGAATTTCGAATGGTTCCTTGCTGGCCACTCCCTTGGGGGTGTTGCCGCTTCTGAGTTTTTGGTCAAGCATCCCGAACTAATTGGAAATGCTGTTAAAGGCATTATATTCTTGGCATCTTACCCTTCAAAAGATATCTCTCATTTGCCGATACAAGCGCTATGTATCTATGGCTCTGAAGATGGTGTACTACCACCAAGTGAAATTAATGAAAAGAAGATTCTTTTTCCTAAGTCAACAAGATTTGTTGAAATACTCGGTGGTAATCATGCACAATTTGGAAGTTACGGAATGCAACGAGGTGATAGACCAGCCAAAATTAGCGGATATGAGCAGACAAGTATCGTAATTAAAGCTATCGAAGAATTCTTAAGTGAATATCAACTTGAAAAGAAAAATCTAAGTAGAATTAAATAACTCGTGCTTTGAAAACCTTCTTCGTGTGTTATAATTCTTTCGGCAACTAAAACTACTTATACTTTTAGGAAAGGAGTGGACAGATGGCAAACATTTTCCAAAAGCTAATTCCTTACCGTTCGCCTCTTGAATTGTTGTGCGAACATTCAAAACTTTGTGTCTCCGCAGCTTATTTAATGTATGCAGCGGTTGAAAAATACTTCAATAACATGCCAATTGATGAACAGTTTAGCGAAGTTGACAAATTGGAACACGATGCTGACCAACTCAAGCTCCAGCTAAGGGATATATATAGCAAACTCAAATGGACTTATTTCAATAAATCCGATTTTCTTGATATACTCCACAACGTAGATGCGATAATTGACTTAACAGACGATGTTGTGAAAGTTCTGACAATCAACCAAATAGAAAACGTATCGGAAGAAATAAAGTCTGCCATTTTGGAACTTGCGGATGTTGTTAGAAAAAGTGTGGAACACATGAACGAAACAGTTCAAGAACTGAAAACAGTAGTCGAATCAGGATTTTCACCAAAGGAAATAGAAAAGGAAGACAAAAGTGTGGAGACAGTTGAATCAGAAGAACGCTCATCAGACAGACTTGGCTTGGCGCTTGGAAAAAAATTGTTTGCAAAGAAACATGAAATGAACCCTGTTGACATCATGTTCTTAAACAACCTGGTTATACTTCTCATGAGGATAGAAGATAGAGCGAAAAACGCTGTTGAAAGAATCAGAATGATAACACACATGTGAAATTTAATTCACTACAACTGAAATCGAGAAATTTCATGCTACAGAGGAGGGAAAAGAGCGTGATCACACTCTTCGCGGTGCTTGTTGGAATGTTCATGGCATTTGCCATAGGGGCAAACGATGTGGCCAATGGTATGGCTACTGCCGTAGGAGCAAAGGCAATAACGCCAAAACAGGCTGCCCTTCTTGCTTCATTTCTTGAGTTTCTCGGCGCTGTTATGTTCGGTGCTACAGTTACAAAGACCATAGCAAGTGGTATAGTGGCGATAGAACATATTACAAATCCCAACCATGTTATCTACGGTGCAATAGCTGCGTTGTTATCAGCTGGAATATGGGTGATGCTCGCTACGGTTTTTGGTATGCCCGTTTCAACAACACATTCGATAATAGGTGGCATGATAGGATTTGGATTGGTAAGCGGTGGGGTTAAGGTCGTATACTGGTCAAAATTGCTAAAAATTGTACTGTCTTGGTTCATTTCTCCGGTAGTGGGAGGCATTTTGGCTTTTATAGTATTTAAGATAATAGTTTTAACGATACTTCACCGTTCGAGTCCTTTGAATGCCGCAAAGAAAGTTGCCCCAGTCTTAGTTGGTTTCACCTTCTTCCTCATCTCCTTCCTTTTTTCACTCAAAACACTTAAAAAACCTTACAATTCTTCACTACTAATTGGATTGCTATTCTTTGCATTGGCTTTCACAGTATCTTATCTACTCGTGAGGAAAAGACTGAACAATAATCAGTTAGATGAATACCAAGCTGTCGAGAATATCTTTAAAAAAGTTCAAGTGCTGACCTCCGCTTATGTGTGCTTTTCGCATGGTGCTAATGATGTGGCAAACGCTGTCGGTCCCATAGCACTAATCTTCATGATAAAGAACAACCAAACGACAAATATTTCAAGCATTGAGATTCCCCGATACATACTGTTCATAGGTGGGTTAGGTATTGCTCTTGGAGTGCTGTTATACGGATACAAGGTTATGGAAACGATTGGGCACAATATAACTGAACTGAATAATACAAGAGGCTTTTCTGTCGATTTTGGAACAGCTACAACAGTTCTTTTGTCATCGATATTCGGTTTTCCGATAAGTACAACTCATACGGTTGTCGGTGCTGTGACAGGTGTTGGTTTAGCAAGAGGTATCGAGGTTGTAAACCTTGGAATTCTTAAAGATATCCTTATATCCTGGTTTGTTACCGTTCCTTTCTCAGCCGGAGTAAGTGCCATTCTTTATCTTTTATTCACTCGCGTTTTCTAAGTTACATGAATTGCTTATTATCTTGAACGTCAATACAGTTAATCTCGTCCCCAATAAGGGGACATTTTTTAGTTTCGCGTACCAATAAAAGCAAGATTATCAAGCTGAAAAAGTGCGGTATAATATTGTTTAGTAGGCATACTAAAAAATTGAACCCAAAGGGAGGATAAGGACATGACGGTTCTTTTCCTTACAAAAATGATCGACTATTTCGTTGAACGAGTAAATGACTTGAAAAAGGAATTCCCGAACGATTTATTCGTTATTGCAAAGGACAGAGAAGATGCCCAAAGGTACATCGGTGAGGCGGATGTAGTTGTAGCAGGTGGCTTATCACCAGAGCAAGTTATCAATGCCAGAAACTTAAAATTTGTCTTAGTTCCTTGGGCAGGTGTGAACGGGCTTCCTATAGATTTGTTGGCTGAAAGAGGTGTAATTGTTGCGAACAACCATGGTAATGGGAAGATCGTTGCTGAAAGAGCTTTAGGTTTGGCACTTGCACTCATGGGAAGAATCGTTGAATACCATAACGACCTTTCCAAAGGTATTTGGCATGGTTATGAATCTGGTTCAAAACCCGAGGATTTTTGGTTTTCGCTACAAGGAAAGCGCGTTACAATCCTTGGTCTTGGCACAATTGGACGGCATTTGGCAAAGCTACTATCTGGTTTTGAATGCGAGATTATGGGATTTAAAAAGACGGTGGAACCAGTTGACGGAGTAAATTACGTAACAAACAACTTGGAAGAGGCTATAAATTTCGGCAAGATTATCTTCATTGCACTCCCACTTACAAAAGAAACATATCACCTTATAAACAAAGAACTTATATTACAAATGCAAGGAAAGTTCCTAATAAATGTTGGTCGTGGGCAAATAATCGAAGAGGAGGCGCTTTACTACGGGCTTAAAAACGGCATTCTTGCGGGTGCCGCAGTTGATACTTGGTACCTATATCCGGATGCAGACCATTCAGTCCAGTTGCCATCACGGTATCCAATCCATACCTTCAAGAACGTGGTCATTTCACCACATGTTGGAGGTTTCACAATAGAAGGACAAATTGGACGAATAGATGAAACGATCGAAAATCTTAGGAGAATCCTCGCTGGTGGAATGCCAAAGAACATCGTGGATCTTAAAAACGAGTATTGATAAATATTAGAGCAATGGAGAGGGGTATATAAATGCCATTCGACGGCTTTGTTATGAAAACAGTTGTGGAAAAGATCAGAGATTTAATTCTGGGAAAGAACGTAAGGAACATCTACCTTTACGACAAGGTGATTTATTTCTCCTTCGATGAGGGTGACTTAAAAGTTTCGTTGAATCCAAATTATTCGCACGTCTCATTTACGAATCATATAGTTAAAGAACCAGACAAACATACTTTTGTCGAACTACTACGTAGCAGAATACGTGGGGCAAGAGTTCATGAACTTACTACGAATGCGTATGAAAGAACAATGATAATGAAATTGCGCAAAATAGATGAAATTGGCGAGAAGCATGAGTACGAACTGTATTTCGATATCATGGGAAAGCATTCAAACGCTATTTTTGTTGAAAACGGTATTATAATAGACGCTTACAAAAGGATAGAAACACGTGTTAGGAACATCTTCCCGGGCGAACAATTCACACTTTTCAGCTCGGAGAAACTCCCGATAGATGAGGTAACATTTGAAAAGCTGAAAAGTGCTCTTGAGAAATTCCAAAACAAACAGCGAATGATTTCGGAATTTATCTATTCAACAGTTCAAGGATTTTCAAAACAAACGGCAGAAGAATTGCTTTTGCGCTCAGAATTGGAAGACAAACCGGTATCACATATCACTGAAAGAGAATTAGAAAAATTAGTTGTTGGACTTTTAAGTATACTGGAAGAAATTAAACAAAAAAGCGTCTATATATACTATGAAAACGAGCAACCGACGGATATCTCTGCATTCAGGTTACACAAATACAATGATTTAAAGAGATGTGATGATGTTATCGCATGTATAAATGAGTACTTTGACTTTGTCGAGAATAAAGACAAATTAATTCAAAAGCGCTCCCAACTGTTAAGCATTGTTAATAGCCGAATTTCCTCACTGGAAGAGCTGCTGGCTCAGATTGAAAAGGAGAAAGAAGAATGTTTGGAAGCTGAGAAGTACAGAAAATACGGAGAACTGATAAAAGCTTACAGTTATCAAATTCCTCATGGTGGTTGCGAAGTAGAGCTATTTGATTGGGAAACGAATGAAAACGTGTCAGTTCCACTAGAGACTCATCTTTCACCAATTGAAAATAGCGTGAAATATTTCAAACTGTACAACAAACTGAAGAAGAAGGCAGAAGGTTTGAAAGAACGCGAAAACATACTTAGAAAGGAATTGGATTACTTAAGGCAGTTGCAGGATACCATAGAGAATGCCGAAACTTTGGAAGATTTAGAAGAAATAGAAGATGAGATGATTGAAAATGACTTGATAAAAAGCAAGCACAAAAAGAAGGGCAACAAATCGAAGATAGAACACACAAAGTCAGAACCTAGGAAGTATTTATACAACGGATTCACAATATTAGTAGGGCGAAACAACAAGCAGAACGACGAACTGGTTAGAAAATCAAGTGAGCATGACATATGGCTACACGTTCAGGGTATGCCGGGCGCACATGTTGTTATAAAAACAAATGGTAAGCCCGTTGAAGAAGACGTTCTTTTATACGCGGCAAAGTTAGCTGCTCAGTTCAGCAAGGGAAAGTATTCTACAAAGGTACCGGTTGATTACACGTACATAAAGTACGTGAAAAAGCCCAAGGGCTTTAAACCAGGACTTGTGCTTTATTCAAATTTTAAAACTCTCTTTGTAACTCCTGATGAAAGGTTTCAGCAAAGTAAGTAAGCATTCAAATAATCATAAATTCGAACTGAAAAAAGAATTAGTATGAAGGTGAGACTATGTTATACGAACTTGTTAGCGATTACAGCCCTGCTGGTGACCAACCGCAGGCAATAGAAAAGTTAGTAGAAGGTCTAAAAAAAGGCTACCGCTTCCAAACGCTTATAGGCGTCACAGGAAGCGGGAAGACGTTTACTATGGCGAATGTGATAAAAGAGATAGAAAGACCGGTTCTGGTAATATCACCGAATAAAACTTTAGCTGCACAGTTGTATACAGAGTTCAAGTCTTTCTTTCCAAATAACAAGGTCGAGTTTTTCATAAGCTACTACGATTATTACCAGCCGGAAGCTTACGTACCCACGAAAGACCTTTACATAGAAAAGAGCGCTGATATTAACGAAGTCATCGCAAGGATGAGAATGAGTGCTATAAAATCCATAATGACCAGAAGGGATGTTATAGTTGTTGCAAGTGTTTCAGCGATATACGCATGTGGTGATCCACGCGATTTTGATACTCTAAACATAAAACTCACAGTTGGAGAGCGTGTTAAACTCAACGACTTGCTCAAACACTTAGTACGTATAGGATACGAGAGAAAAGAAGACATCGGGCTGACTGGTAGCTTTCGATTTCGTGGCGATACGCTCGAAATTTTTCCGACGTATCAAGATGAAGGTATTCATATCGAGTTCTTTGGTGACGAAATTGATAGAATTTATACATTTGACAGGCTGAACAGAGAAATAATAGAGCGACTGGACAGAATAACCATCTATCCAGCAAAGGAGTACGTCACCACGGAAGAAAAGATAGCAATAGCTGTGAAAGGTATAAAAGAAGAACTTGAGGAAAGGCTTGCGGAATTGAGAAGACAAGGTAAAGAACTTGAAGCTCAAAGACTTTATCAAAGAACGATGAACGACATCGAGTTACTGAGTACTTTAGGCTACTGCACTGGTATCGAAAATTACTCACGCCACTTCGATGGCAGGCAACCTGGCGAGCCACCATACTCGCTGCTTGATTACTACGATGAAGATTACATTGTGTTCATAGATGAGTCCCACATCACGATTCCACAACTCAGAGCCATGTACCACGGTGAGATGTCAAGAAAGAAAAGCCTTGTTGAATATGGCTTTAGATTGCCTTGTGCGTACGACAACAGACCTCTCAAATTCGAGGAATTCCTTTCAAAAGTGAACCAGGTAATTTTTGTGTCTGCCACCCCTGGACCATTTGAAATGGAGGTATCTGAGCAGATTGTCGAGCAAATCATCAGGCCAACCGGACTTATCGACCCACTTGTCGAAGTAAGACCAACAAGGTACCAAGTCGATGATTTGGTGAAAGAAATAGTAGAAGTCAAAAAGCGTGGTGAACGTGCGCTCGTTACTGTTTTGACCAAGAAAACAGCTGAAATGCTTGCTGAATATCTCGTAGAATTTAATATCCGTGCCTTGTATCTACATTCTGAACTTGATGCGATAAAGAGATTCGAAGTGCTCAAAAAATTGCGTTCGGGAGAAGTGGATGTTGTTGTAGGAGTTAACTTACTGAGAGAAGGTTTAGACCTTCCGGAAGTATCGCTCGTGGCGATACTTGATGCTGACACTGAAGGATTCTTGAGAAGTGAAACCACGCTCATACAAATCATAGGCCGAACAGCCCGAAATGAAAATGGAAAGGTTATCATGTACGCCGACAGAATAACTCCTGCAATGCAAAGAGCAATCGATGAGACAAATAGAAGAAGGAAAATACAGATAGAATACAACCTTAAAAACGGTATCCAGCCACAGACCATAGTGAAACCTCTAATGGAAGATATATTTGCACCTTTTCGAGATAAAGAAGAGGAATTCTACAAAGTGTACGAAGATAGCATCTTCGCGCTGAAAGAATCCTTACCATTGGAAGACTACGTCGCATTACTTGAGGAAGAAATGTACAAAGCCGCTTCAGAACTGCGTTACGAAGATGCGGCAAGAATTAGGGATGAATTATTCAGAGTTAGGGAAGAACTCAAAGACAAGAAATAAAATTAAAAAGGGGCGTTCGCCCCTTTTTTGATACACTGATTCAGTAAAGCGTATCACAGGTGAATTGGTTTGTCTGTAATCCCTTCAAGTGCACCTAAGATAGTTTCGCTCAGTGTCGGATGTGGATGGATCGATTCTTCAAGTTGATGTGCTCTGAGCTTATTCCTCACAGCTATTACTCCTTCCATGATGAGTTCTGTTGCAACTGGAGAAACAATTGACATACCTAGTACTGTATCGTCGTTCTTATCTGCTATCACTTTTACAAAGCCTATATTCTCAAGCATTGTCCTTGCTCTACCATTTGCAGAGAGTGGGAATTTGAATATCTTGACCTTTTCTCTATCCACATCCTTTTCTCTCAAACCCGTCGATGCTACCTCTGGATTCGTAAAGATTATCGATGGAACAGCAGAGTAGTCCATCTCTGCTTCAATTCCAGCGATATTCTTTGCTGCAACAACACCTTCGTACGCCGCAACATGCGCAAGCATAATTTGACCTCTTACGTCTCCTATCGCATAAACACCTTCGATATTTGTTCTCATCCTTAAATCAGTTTTAATCCCTCTTTCTATTTCAACGCCGAGATTCTTAACATCTTCCGGAATATTCGGCCTTCTTCCAACTGCAACAAGTACTTTATCAACTACCGAAATTACCTCCTTACCTTCACTATCAACAACTGTTACCTCGTAACCGTTGCTGACTATTTTCACACCTGTCACTTTCGCTTTCTCTTTTATTTCTACACCTTTCCTTGCGAATGACTTCTTGACCTCGTCCGCTACGTCGTCGTCTTCGTAAGGAAGTATATGATCAGCCAATTCAACGATTTTGACCTTTACACCTAGTGAGCTGAAGAACGTTGCGAATTCGACACCAATAACTCCACCACCGACAATCAACAACGATGATGGTAGTTCTTTCATTAAGAACACGTCGTTACTTGTCCATATACCTTCGACTTCACTGAACGGTGGAAAAATCGTTGGAACAGAACCGTGAGCAAGAACAAGATTTTCACATTCGAGCTCTTCGCCACTTTCCTTAATCCTCACCTTTTTCCTATTAACTACCTCCGCTGTTCCCTTCACAACGGTGACGTTGTTTTTCTTCATAAGGAATTCTATACCTTTCCTTGACATCATAATGCTTTTGTTTGCGTGAGCCATAATCCCAGCAAGGTCAAACCCTTCAACACTTATTTTTAGACCTAATTTACTTGCTTTCTCTTTCGATTCATCGAGCAGGTGTGTAGCTGTTAGAAGTGCCTTTGTTGGTATACAACCCCAATTCGTACAGGTACCTCCGAGATTTTCCTTTTCGATAAGTGCTACTTTTTTTCCGTACTGTGCAAGCTTTATAGCGCAAACATATCCACCAGGGCCACCACCGATAACAACTGTATCAAAAACCATCTCCACCACTCCTTTATTCAGTTTATTCGTGTTATAATAATTATAATGACGACCTATTAATCTTTCAAGCTTGGAGGAAGAACATGAAAAAGAAACTAACACTTGAGAATCTATTCAAAATACTTGCCAATCAAAAACGCTTAGAGATATTGATGGCGGTCTACGACAACAACCAGACCGCGACAGAGGTGTCGAAGATCGTAGGACTTGACATATCAACAACTTACAGATACCTTAAGTCTTTAAAAGAAGCCGGTATTCTAAATTCCAGAATTGTAAAAGGCATAGAAATGTTCGATTTCTCCTCGGAGGAAGTTTACAAAATTCTCCAGTACGCTATCAATTTCATCAATAAACTTAACGCTGAAGGCAGATTCTGTGAAAACCTTGCCGCTTGCGAAATTGAAAGTAGACCCATAGTCCAAATATCCGGTGAGCCTGATTATGTATTAGATATGCGAGGTGAAATGTGTCCTGTTCCAGACCTCACAACACAGCAAGTATTATCAGAGTTGGAAGATGGCAAAATCCTACTCGTTATAGTCGACTATCCACTTTCGGCTGAAAGGATCCCAAATAGAGTCGAACAACTTGGACACGAATTAATCGGAAGAACTATCGATAATCAAGGAAACTTCTATATTTACATCAAGGTGAAAAAGACAAATACCAGCGAATAATACTGTTAATTAAAAGCGGTGGTTGACCACCGCTTTGATTTTTCCCTTCTTGTGAAGAAATTAACCTATGAATTTCTCTTCTTTCTCAATCAATTCCACTAATCCATCGTAATCTATAAGTTTGACGTTTTTGACATCGGCTGTACAAAATCCTCTTGCTTCAAGATCGTTCTTAAGTGCGTACACTTCTGCTTTTGTCAGCTTTGTAACATCCTCAACAACTGCAAAAAAAACACCATTTTGAATAAGGACTACCTTATCGTTCTCATTAGCAATCTCCAATTTTACTCTCTCGGCCGGATTATCGACACCGTATTTCACAAGTATCAAAGCCATTTCATTCACCTCACATAAAAACAACGTAATCGTACTCATGGAAAAGCTTCGAGAGCTCTGCCTTGCTTACAAACTGTGCACCGTATTCTGGATCAACCTCTGTAACCTTCATTCTTTCGGCATCTTCCTTAACTACATAGACAGGTGTGCCGTACCTTGCTAAGTATCTTTTCACCATGCTGATAGGAAGAAGGCCGAGACATTCTGGCTTACACGTCGGTCTTACTGCAACAGTTGCTTCGTTCATCAAGAGAACTGCTGGTTCAAGGTCTTCTCCGTACATTCCGAAAGCTGTTCTAAACGCTTCATTAACCCAAATTGAACCTACTGGGGATTGGTATACAACGAATAGTAATTTCTTAGCCATTATTTCACCACCCAACATGCCATAATCATTAAGCCATAAGGCTTATGAACCTGTCACAGTTAGCAAAAAGACTTGCCAGTTCAGGTAAGCCACTTGGTCTTGAGCCTTCGACTATCATATCTTCTGTTACTCCTCGGTAATCCATACAAATACCACAGATTTCAATACGTACACCTTTAGCTGCCAGCTCTTTCATTTTCTCAGGTATATTCCTGTCAGTTCTTATCGGCTTAACCTTAGAATTAATTGAGAGAACTGAATCTGCGAACAAGAATATAGTAACCTCGTGACCTCTTTTTAGTGCAGCTTCTGCGATATGGATAGCTGTATCCAAATCCTGGTACGTGTAAGGGGGAACCATCACTTGAATTGCTATCTTCATTATATCAACTCCTCAAATTCACATAAAATGATCGACTTGCTTATTTTCTTCCAAACAAGAACCAAGCCATTGTCCAGTTTCCAAGCATAAAGAAGACTGTTGCAATTATCGAGGAGACTGCCATAAGTCCAACACCTGTGAGAGCGTGGCCAATGTTACAAGCATCGGCCATTGCCGCACCAAGTCCCATAAGAACTCCACCGATCATTACCTGGACGTATGTCTTTGGCTGTTTTGGCATTCTTAGTTTGAACTCCTTGGCTTGCACAGCCGAAATTGCAGCACCAATGATTATACCTATTATCTCAAAACCTTCCCAGCTAAGTGCTTCACCTGTTGTAAAACTCTTTATCAAATTGATCCAACCACCAGTAATACCAAGTCCGTACATTCTTCCAGCTTTCTGACTTGTCCACCAGGCAAACGGTGCAAGTATCGCCAAGAGCACTGCTGCAACCTTCCAAGAAAGCTTCGTTTCCCTGTTTGTTGTCTTTGTTCCAAATGCATAAACCCAGAGGATTGCAGCAAAAATAATAGCCATTACCAAAGGATTAATGTGGAAGACGTCTGGAAGTGTCAAACCAGATTGTGGCTTGTATATGCTTGAAACGTGATTTTCAACGGTTTTGTTGAATTGTCCAAGCCAGTTTGATATGAACTTTAGTGCTCCACCCTTTACGGAAGTAGCTGTCAAACCGTATATTAAAGCAGCAAACCAAGCAGTTGTTAGACCCTCACCTGTTCTGTATGTAACACCAGAAGCACAACCGCCTGCAAGAACCATACCTAAACCAAATGTAAAGGCACCAAGTGTGTTACCAACGAGATTTATTGGTTTCGGATTGAGCGTAATAAGACCGAATTGAGCAAAAAGAACGAAAAGAATAGCCTCGAGCCCAACAGCGAACGTATAAAGTTTCATCAAATAGTTATCTTTGAAGAAAACAAGGTCTCTGTAAGCAGAGTTAAAACACACGCGTCCTCTTTGCAAAATCACACCGAAAATGAGACCAATTATTAACCCTGACCAAGCCATATCAATTCACCCCTGTTATCAGCCATTTACTTTTATGTATATTTTCCATTCACTTGGACCAACTTCTTCAATTTCAAGAACTTCATGTCCCATTGCCTTGACGGTTTCGGGAATTCTTTCTTTCGACATTGGATAATCGACCCAAACTTCAAGGATTTCACCAGGTTTCATATCCTTGAGTGCTCTCTTTGTTTCTACATCCGGAACTGGACAAACTTCTCCCCTGACGTCTAATGACTTTGTAACTGCATATTTCGCCATAAAAGTCCCTCCCTCTTTTATTTTGTGGGCTCCACCCACTTTGAGATTTTTTTCACTTTCCAATTATATTAAACCAAACCATGGTAACAAACGCAATCATTTACATGTTACAGTTTGGTAAATTTTACAAATGACTTTTTTCACAATCGCTGCGCTCAAGATTTCGTTGGAACCGAATTGGGGAGGCAAGAAGGATAGGAAATTTAATATTTGTTGTATAATCGTATTGTCTCTATGTTCACGCAAATCTCTTATAGGGGGGATGAGGTATGAAGAGCACAAAGTTTTCATTCACAAAGTTACTTCTGCTTGGATTTGGCTTTTTTGGTATCAGTTTGTTATGGCCACTGTACAACTCGTATGTTCCGATATTTCTCAAAGACTTTAATTTGTCGTCCACACTTATCGGATTTGTGATGACCATTGACAACATCTTTGCGATCATCATGCTTCCACTTATCGGTGTTCTCAGTGACCAAACCAGAACACAACTCGGAAGGCGCATGCCCTATATACTCGTTGGTGCACCACTTTCGGCGATTACCTTTGCACTGATACCACTAACAAGAGCCTGGCAACTGTTGTGGTTGATGATGCTCAATATCATCTTCATGAACTTCTTCATGGCTCTCTTCCGCTCGCCCGTTATCGCACTTATGCCGGACATAACTCCTTCCGAATATAGAAGCCAAGCAAATGGAGTTATAAATTTCATGGGCGGTGTTGGTGCATTACTTGCGTTTTTTGCAGGCAAACCGCTTTACGACAAGCATTATTCACTTCCATTCTATGTCGGTGCAATCGTTATGGTCTTTTCTCAATTGCTTGTTGTTCTCTTCATTAAGGAAGACGAAAAGTACCGCACTAGAAGTGGGGAGAAGATCAGGTTTGAGAATGTTTACAAAAAGACCATGCTTGAATTATCAGAAAACTTAAGAGACGTTTTCAAATCGAACGAAAAAAGCTTACTCATGATGCTTTTATCTATCCTTTTGTGGTTCATTGGCTACAACGCTCTCGAAACATTCTTCACAAGTTATGCGAAATTCCAAATGGGTATCAAAGAGAGCACAGGAGCGCTCGTCCTTGGATTCTTCTCTTTAACGTTCATGCTCTTTGCTATTCCTGCAGGTTTCATAGGCTCTAAAATCGGTAGAAAGAAAACGATGACTATCGGATTGTTAATAGTAATTGCAATACTTCTTGGGGTTATTGTTTCGACAAGGCTTATTTCAGACGCGAATTTACTTACGAAAGTATTCTTTGCACTTTTTGCAATAGGTGGCTTGGGATGGGCGATGGTTAATGTCAATTCATTACCAACAATCGTTGACATGACCGTCGAAGAGAAAGTTGGAGGTTACACAGGTTTGTATTACTTCTTCTCAATGGCTGCAAATATCATAGCTCCTCCACTGGCGGGATTTTTCATCGATAAGATAGGCTACAATACACTCATCATTCTAACGTTGGTATTTTTCTTACTTGCCATACTCACACTCCAGTTTGTGAAGAGAGGAGATGTTAAGGTTCGAAAATAACAGTTATCGAACAACAGATACATCAAAATTAAAGCCCCGCTTTCCGCGGGGCTTTTCACTTAATCCTTCTTTCTTAGCTTTACAGCCGTACCATAGGCAAGGATTTCTGCCGCACTTTGCATTACCGAAGAAGAACCAAATCTTAATCCAACAACAGCATCTGCGCCAAGCTTCTCAGCTTCGTCTATCATCCTTTTCAAAGCCATATTCCTGCTTTCTATCAACAGTTCAGTATAACTCTTTATCTCGCCTCCAGCTAAAGTCTTAAAGGCAGCTGCGATATCCTTCCCCAAGTGTTTTGAGTTAACTATGCTCCCAGTAACAACTCCGAGAGTTTCAACAATTTCATACCCAGGTACGAAATCAGTCGTCACCACTATCATCTGTATCCCTCCTTCGAAAGAAATTCTATCAATCAAAAGAACTCTTCAAACTAAACCTCCTTACACTCGAAAACGAAATAACCTGCCACAACGAACAAAGAAATTATTACAATTACTCCAAACGTATAACCAACGTCGACTTTTCCTTTCTCAAAGACACTTATCCCAAGCTGGTAACTGAACGTATTGAGGTATCTTAAAGGTTTAAGCAACCCAGCCGTGGTTGTTAGCGCAAGTAAGCCGAGTGATGCAAGAAGTGGTTTCACCTGTTCGTTAAAGAGTACCGAGAAGAATGCACTTACAGCATACCACAAAAGTGCTCCAAAGATGTTATGAACCATGAATTTCGGAACAACAGAAACTGCATACTCCTTGCCAACCACAACTGAATAGACTAACGGTAGCAAAGCACCTAGCACCATCAATAAAACCGTAGCAATGGCTGCTGTCGTGAACTTTGTGAAATATATCCACCTGCGCGGTTTTCTGACAAGCAGGAAGATAATTGTACCATTTTCAAATTCCCTTGCAAAGAGCGGAAATCCCATTATTATACCTATAATCCCAACCATCTGTCCAAAATTCTTCCCATACCACTGAGAATTTATATAGAAGTTCCATTCCTTAAGCCTGTTCAACATAGCTCCTGGCAAGAATTTTTCAATCATCGGATTGCCAGAGTAACCTTCAAGCATTGAAACTGTGAACTTTTGGAACGGAGCGACTATAAAGAAGAGCCCTAAAATCACGATAAACACCCCAAAAAATCTCACTCTCATATCGTAAAACTCTTTCCTCATCTTTCACACCACCTTTATTTATTGGATATCTTTAGTCTTCGCGTTGAAATTATTCCTATCCAAAACGAGCGCTTCAAATATGGCTTCAAAAGGAACAGCAGAAAATTCCAAATTTTTCGAAATTGCATAATCTTTAGTCACAATGTAAATATCTTCACTTTCTGTACTTTTGTATTTATAGCCTTCCACCGTCACATCTTTGAGGTCTTTAGGAACACTCACAGCACAGTACTTTTCCTTCATATCGTCAAGATATCCGATATCCATTATCTTCCCCTTACTCATAATTGCAACTTTATCCGCAACCTTTTCAACTTCACTCAGGATATGGCTGGTATAAAAGACACTTTTACCATCAAGCGGGATCTCTCTTATCATCTCAAGAACTTGATTCCTCACTATTGGATCCAATCCCCATGTTGGCTCGTCGAAGATGTAGAGGTCTGATTGCTGTGAAAAAGCGATAGCAAGGTAAAGCTGCGTTGTTTGACCACTCGACAAGCTCGATACCTTCTCATCAACCGGAATTTCAAACCTTTCAACATACTCTATACACTTCTTTTCGTCAAATCTATCCGTTAGCTCCTTAGCTACTTTCACCATACGCTCTACAGTGTACGAGCCGTACAGCTCTTTTCCGTCTGGAACAAAAGAAACAGTCCCGTTCAAAATAATTTCACCCTCATCTTTTCTCCTAAACCCAAGAATACACTTGATGGTTGTTGTCTTTCCTGCACCGTTTGGCCCAAGCAGTGCAAAAATTTCGCCCCTTTTCACATCAAAAGAAACACCGTCTACAGCCCGAATGTTACCGTAGTATTTCTTCAAATTCCTAACGCTAAGAACTAAAGTATCTTCATTCTTTAGAGTTGTCATACTCGTCTCCTCCTTCATTTTGGTGCATATAGACCTCTTCTAACAACCTAAGAACTTCTTCCTTACTTATACCCAAATCCTGGCACCGTTTTAAGACACTCTTTAGTTCTTTGATAAGCCTCTCTTTAGTCTCGAAATAAATCTTGTCTTCAAATCCTACGACAGCATACCTCTCGCCTCGCTCAGCACGTATAATACCTTCCAATTCCAGCTCACGATAAGCCCGGGCAACAGTATTCACATTCACCCCAATATCTTTCGCAAGAGTTCTTATCGAAGGTAACGAATCACCAGGCTTCAGTTTCGAATTCAATATCATTGCCTTTATCTTTTCTTTAATCTGAGCATAAATCGGTACCGAAGAATGAGGATCTACAACAAACCACACACTCAACACTCCCAAAGTAATTCATTCAGTTCCATCTACTGTAATAGTACCATATTACAGTATACGTTGTCAAGAGTTGTAGAGTATGTGAGAAACAAAAATTATGCACCTAAGAAAACAAGTTTTGATAGAAATCAACACTTTCCAACGTATATTTGGTACTTATTCACTACTTATCTTGACAGATCGAACTGTGATGTGGTAGAATTTTCCAGAAATCGGAGGTGTTAACGTGGTTAATTTGGTCCAGCGAGGCCAAAACCTGGTAAGCCAAGGAAGATGTGATGTATATTTTGCTATAATTAGTTCTGCTCTGTTTACTCTTTCAGAGAGTAAAATTTTGGAGTTTCTTAATGCTCTATTGTTTGGTTGTTTAGTCTTATTGTATAATGCGAAATTCAATATTTCTTCTAATAAAGAGACCTCATTTGAGGTCTCTTTTTATTTATTGTTGCATCGGGGGGATGACTGTGCAGATCTTTGATTATGCTTCCGCTAAGATAGTCAACTCCAAGGTTGATATCGATTTTCCTGAAAGGTTTGACACAGAAAATCCAGCGCTTGTCTTATCTCCACCGTTTGTAGACATTCACACTCACGTAAGGCTAAACGACCAAGAAGATTATGATTCACTTAACCGTGCTGCACTTGTTGGAGGATTCGGTGCGTGCGTTATACAACCAAACACA
This sequence comes from Fervidobacterium changbaicum, assembly GCF_004117075.1. Taxonomy (NCBI): domain Bacteria; kingdom Thermotogati; phylum Thermotogota; class Thermotogae; order Thermotogales; family Fervidobacteriaceae; genus Fervidobacterium; species Fervidobacterium changbaicum. The sequence goes on along the minus strand of NZ_CP026721.1, from coordinate 383,222 downwards.
AAACCGCCGATTGAGAATTTAGGTGTTTTGGAAAATCATATCAGATTGTCAAAAGGTAAAGAAGTGAAGTTCTTGCACACTGTAAGTCTGTTTGGAGATATTGAAGACCTAGACGAACTTGAGAATTTCAAAGATAACATCACTGGTTGGTCGACTGACGGAATTAGATACACAAGCGAAGATTTGGTAAGAGCGTTTTCAAGAAAGAAAAATGTACTTGTTTTTGACCATTCGCAAATTCACGAGATACCAGGAGATTTTTACATAGGAACAAGTCTTCCAAATGCATTAAGAACTTACTCAAACGAAGCAATAGCGATATGTCGAACCGTCTTGACAGGTTTGGAATTCGGTTTTAATAAGTTCCACATCCAGCACGTTTCAACAGTCCAGTCTTTAGAGATGATTGAATTTCTCAGAAGGAAAGCGCAAATCACCTGTGAAGTAACTCCTCACCATGTGTTTTTCCTTCCGGAAGATATAAGGAATACCAACCAAAAGATTAATCCCCCAATTTCAAAAGATAGAGATGCACTCGTAAAGGCAGTTCGAGATGGGGTTATAACCTGCTTTGCCACTGACCATGCACCGCATCCTGAGAAGGGTGATAGTTTTGAACAAGCACCGTACGGAAGTTCCCACATAGAGGTTGCGTTCTCGGTGTATCTCACAGTTTTCCAAGATGTAGAGCTAGTCTTGAGGAATCTGACCGTTAATCCTCTGAGGGTGCTTGATAAAACCTACGAAATGTTAGACTTGCACTTTCCAGACGATGCGGTACTGATTGACACAAGCGCTGAGTACGTTGTTGAGAGTAGAAAATTTTTGAGTAAAGGGAAAAACTGCGCATTTGAAGGGCAAAGGTTGAAAGGAAGAATTTTGGGAGTAAGGCGAAACGGAAGGTGGGTGTATTGGAATGGCGAGTTTCTCAATTAAGAATGTCAAATACAACGCGTATCTCTTGACCAAAAAATCCACTATTGAGATCACAGATAGAACGTATCTTATCTCATTTCAGGAAGACCTCGAATTCTCCCCTGGGCAGTTCTGTATGGTGAATGTAGACGGTGCTGGATTAACTCGTAAACCGTTCACACTTGGAAGAATCGAAGGTACTGTCGCCATATCCGTCAAAATCGCTGGTAAAGGTAGTGAGTACATTGTCAAGACAAGTGAAAGACTGAACGTACTTGCACCACTGGGAAATGCATTTGTTCCGGAAAATAGAAATGGGGCGGTTGTTGTTGCACCTTCTTGTCTTGCTGAAGGATTACATCTTTCAGAGCACTTTAAAATCCCTCTCTTTGTCGCTTCTAAGTCTGCGTTGAGTCGCGAAATAACGAGCCAATTCGAGCTAAATACTGTTGTAGGCAACGATGGATATTTGAGATTGCTTGAAGAACTGAACAACTCGAGGTTTGATTGGATATTTGTCAGTGGTTCAAGGATAATGGAAGAGCTGGCTGTAAGGAATATGCCCAATAAGCTTGTTTACGTATCGCTTAATGAATACATGGCTTGTGGGATTGGAGCATGCAAGGGATGTGCGGTTGAGACTATGAATGGAATTAAACACGCGTGCACCGATGGACCAGTTTTTAGGGGTGATGAGATATGGGCAAGGCACTAAATTTAAGAACACCCATTGTGATTGCATCAGGTCCTGGCGGATTTGGTGAGTACCTCAATGTTAGCTCCGTGGACTGGTCGTACGTTGGAGCCTATACTTTAAAGACTGTAACGCTCAATCCTAAATCGGGTAATAAGCCACCGAGGATGTACGCTTCAAAAGAATTTTTGATCAACCGCATTGGCTTGGAAAATCCGGGATTTGATGGTTTACGAAAAATGGTTGAAGATGGGACAATTGATAAATTGGCTTCAATAGTACCACTAATTTTAAGCCTTGGAGGAGATTCTTTCGATGAATACGTTGAAATAACAAAGCTTTGCAGACCATTCTTGGATAAGTTCATAGCTGTAGAATACAATTTCTCCTGCCCTAATGTGCACCACGGAGGGCTTTCGATAATGGTGGATAGAGAAGAGTGGCGCAGATTGCTAAAAGCGATAAGAACAGAAACAGATGCATTTATCATTGCAAAACTGGGTATTGAAAGCGGATTTGTGGAAGAGATGGCGAGGATTGTTAGTAGCGAAGGATGGGATGGAGTAACGGTTATTAATACAATCCGTGGGCTTATGGTTAATAGTGAAGGACAAACGGTATTGGGCGGTCTATCAGGTCCTGCTCTTTATCCTATCGCTCTTAGGGCTGTGTACGAGGTGAGAAAAGCTCTGCCAGATATTTACATCATCGCCTCTGGAGGAGTTTACGCACCAGAACAAGTGCGTGAGATGTTGAGATTTGGTGCAAATGCCGTAAGTGTCGGTAGTGCGCTCTTTCACGATGAATCGGTGTTGAATGAAATGGGTAAAGAATTCTCCAGATAGTGCGAGGGAGATAGAATCTCAAATTCTGTGGGAGGTGTTTGTATGTTTACGTTGGTTAGTACGAATGCTGCACAGCATACTAAAGTAAGGGTCGTTACCGAACCTGTTTTAAGCCTCGATATGGAAGATCCAATCGGGTTTATTGAAAAGTTCGGAAGTTTCGACTGTGTTAAAGTAGGTCACAATCTCGCTGTCCAAGGAAAGAGGGTCTTAGATTACTTCTACGATAAAGGTTACAAGGTGATTCTGGACCTAAAGTTTTCTGATATTCCATCAACAGTTGCAAGGTCTATAAGAGCGTGGGATCATCCAGCCATCGTTGGTTTTACGGTCCATGCAAATGCAGGTATAGAAAGTGTGAAGGCGGCGCTCGATTCTACCGATAAGATGATATTCTCCGTTATTAAGCTCACATCACTACCTGGAAGGCTAGAAGATTTTGAAAATGTTATCATAGGGCTTTCGAGACTTGGCTCTTCGTTTGTTCTACCTGGAACATGGGCATTAAAGATGCGCAGCAAAATAGGTGGTGCGATACTTGTTCCAGGCATTAGAATGGAGCAGTCAAAGGACGACCAAAAAGATGTTGTATCGCTGTGGGACATATTTGGAGTTGCAAACTTTGCTGTGCTTGGACGAGAAGTCTATAAAGCAAAAGACCCAAGAGAGAAAATTGAGTTTATCAAAGAGAAGGTGAAATTATGGAAGTAACACAAAGAGTTTTGGAAATCCTCAGGATAACCGGGGCTTTGTTGGAAGGACATTTCATACTCTCTTCTGGACTGCACTCAACAAATTATGTACAATGTGCAAAGGTCTTTGAGTATCCAGAATACGGTGAAGAAATTGGCGAATTAATAGCCAAAAAGGTGTTAGATGCTGGAGTGAAGGTCGATGTCGTTGTTGGACCTGCGCTTGGTGGTGTTATTGTAGCTTACGAGGTGAGCAGAAAGCTGAAATCACGGGCGATTTTTACAGAACGGGAAGATAATATCATGAAACTGCGCAGAGGGTTTGAAATACACGAAAAAGAGAATGTGCTTGTCGTCGAAGATGTGGTTACAACAGGTAAGTCAACACTTGAAGTTGTAGAAGTGGTGGAAAGTTCCGGTGGGCAAATAGTGGGATTCGCAAGTGTTATCAATAGGTCAGGAATGGAGAATCCATTTGAAAATCTAAACGAAAAATTTAAAGGGAAGCCTTACTTCTACTTGGTGAAGTTCGACTTCCCCACTTATAAGCCTGAGGATTGTCCACTTTGCAAGTCCGGAATTCCTGCCGTAAAACCTGGGAGCAGGAAGATGAACGCGAAGTGAGATCACTTTTGCCTGTACGATTTAAGATACTTTTCTCTCAGTACTCTTGCATGCTCGGATGGTAAGACTGAAACATTTCCAATTTTGAGTGCTTCGATGTATATCTGTGCAGTCTTTTCGGCAACGAGTGTTGCAACGAATGCCTCATGTAGGTTCTCACCCACGGCCACAAGGCCGTGGTTTTTTAGAAAGACGCAGTGGTTGTCTCCGAGTGACTTTACAGCATTTTTAGCGAGTTCTTTCGTCCCCGGGAGCGCGTATTCCGAGACAAAAAGGCGTTCACCAAGAATCATGACCGCATCTTCAACAATTGGCGGGATTTCCTGTAAAGTTATAGAGACTATTGTAGAATAAATAGGATGCGTGTGAATTACGGCGTGTACGTCTGCTCTCTTATCATAGATTTCGATGTGGAGTGGTAACTCTGAAGAAGGAGCTAATTCACCGTAGACTTTATTACCTTTGGAATCCACAACGGTGATATGTTTAGGTGTCAATTTATCGTAGGGAAAGCCTGAAGGTGTAATGTATATGTACCCACCATCTCTAACGCTTATATTCCCCCATGTACCTTTCGTTAGACCTTCTTCGGAAACTTTACGTGCGTAGTCGATTATTGATGCAGCAATGTCGTAATCGAATGAGAATTTTTCTACCTTTCTCTTAGCCATTTGCTTTCCCCTTTCAAATTTTGAATTGATAAATTATTTTACAACACCCTGTGTACCCCGTTGCTGGTCTCAACGTTTAATAGAGTTGGTGAGATTCCAAATTTTACTCTGTAAGATGCTGCCACTTTTTCAAATATGCTTTCAAAGTTGCCTTTCGCAAGTACAATAATGCTTCCGCCAAAGCCTGCTCCCACTATTCTTGCACCTAAAACGTTTGAATATTCTCTGAGTTTTTCGATAAGAAAATCAATTTCTTCGCAGGAAACTTCGTAATTATCTTTTAGGCTGTAATGTGATTCATAGAGGTATTTTCCGACAAGAACCAAATTGTCATCTTCGAGTGCAGTCAGTGTTTTCAATACCCTTGCATTTTCAGTAACAACGTGCAATGCGCGTTTTTTCAATACGGGATCTTGGATTTTCTCAACATCTTCGAGTGTTACTTCCCTGAACGAAGACTTACCCATTGCCTGAAGTGAAAGTTCACATTCATGTCTTCTCTTGTTGTACTCGGACGAGCCTAATTCGTGCTTAACACCGGAATTGATAAGGTAGAGTTTGGTATCATCAAGGCGTAGAGGGACGTATTTGTATTCTCTTGTCATCGTATCAATAAAGAGAGCATGGTCTTCTTTTGATAGTGCAACAGTGTACTGGTCCATTATCCCGCAACGTACACCAACGAACTCCACTTCACACTCGTGTGCGATTTTGGCCAGCTCTTCGCGGTTTATCTCATAACCCATCATTTGGGAAATTGCATACCCTGCCCCCACTTCTAAAGCGGCAGAGCTCGACAGCCCAGCACCCATTGGGAGGTCAGAATCAACGTGCATTGTGAACGGTTCCACTCGGTAGCCATGTTCTTGCAATTTCACAATCATGCCTATTACATAGTCTGCCCAAGAGTTTGTCTTCGTTGGTGTATCGAATTCTATTCCCTTTTTCAACTGCTGGGAAAATACCTTAAACCTTTTTGATGGTTCAATCTCTATCTTTATATAGCGCTTTATGGCAAACGGCAGTACGAACCCATCGTTATAGTCCGTGTGTTCACCAATGAGATTCGCGCGCCCCGGTGAGTAAATCACTATTTTGTTATCCCCCATATCACACCTCAACCTCCACATTTCTCAGTTCTTTTGCAGCTTCCTCTGGAATTTTCGGATTGATGAATGCCCACGTTCCGGTCTCGACACTTGCCATCCATTTGATTTTATCTTTGTCGCGCTTGACAGGGTTGAATTCTATATGGAAATGAAACGCATGTGAATAGCTGATATCGTTGACTGGCGCTTGGAAAAGCATCATCATGTAAGGAAATGCTTGCTTAAATAGCAAATCATACTTCATTGTAACAACTTTTAGGGCTTTTGACAAGTGATATCTTTCGATGTTTGTAAGCTCTACAATCGTGCTTACGTGCCTTTTTGGATATATGTGAACTTCGTAAGGCCAGCGTGCGTAAAATGGAACGAGTGCAATGAAAGATTCGTTTTCATATATTATTCTCTTTTCGAATTTTACCTCACTATCAACTATATCACAGACTGCGCATCTTCCGTTTTCGTCATAATATTTTGCCAGTGCTTGCAATTTGGCTTCTATACGTTTGGGAATAAATGGAAATGCATACAACTGCCCGTGCGGATGTGGCAGAGTTGCTCCAACTTCTTTCCCTCGGTTCTCAAATATGAAGACGTACTTTATGAACCTGTTCTGCGCTAAATCAAGGTACCTATCAGCCCACATTCGGATTAACTTTTCAATCTGATGGATAGGCATCATGCTCATTGCACTCTCATGGTCGATCGTGTAGACAACGACCTCACATTTTCCATTTGAACGAGCTTTTTGATATATACCTTCGCTTTCAACTTCAGGAGCATCCAATTTCATTGATGGATATCTATTATCAAATGATACCAAATCGTAATCACCTTCGAATTCGTCACCACCGGGACAAAGCGGGCAGAAGTTCGTCGGGTTTGTTGGCCTTGCCTGCGTGAAGGCGGAAACCATGACCCATTCACCTGTAAGTAAATTCCACCTGCGTTCCATCATCGCTCCTCACCGTCCTTCGCTATACTACTGATGTGTTTCTTCATAGTAATTGAAAGTTCTGCCGTCTGTCCTCTTTTCTACTATCTTTTTCAGTTCGACCCTCGGTGTATCGTAACTGACCATGTATTGTGGGATAGTAAGTTCTTCAATAATCACTTCATCACAACCGTTTACTCCGCAACTTGTTATTGTATATTTTCCGTCAATTAGACCTTTGATTTTGAATCTCCTACGTCCGTAGGTTTTATACTTCTTGATAAGTTTCCAGAGTTTCATGTCAATTTCGTACGAGAGATTGTCGCTTTGAATTATCATATTGTCTAGGAATAAAGAAACCAAAGTGTAGAGTTCTCTTTGAGCATCGTTGATTTGCGTATCTTCTTTTCTAAGCATAAGGCAATCTGGGTCGTTCCACCACAAAATATTGTTCATAAAAGCGCGGGTGATTACATTTCTAAGAGCGTAATATGCATTTGGATAGCCTATATCCGGTGCATTTGGATCCCAGTAAGGAGCTGTATCGGCTCCAATACGCATACCATCAACAAAACCGACACTTGGTAGTAGTGGTGCACCGCAACCGAGCACAAATGAATCTCCCACGGCTTCTCGAATAACCTTTAACCCGTTTCTGTACGCTTCAACTGGAGAAGTGTTCTCTGCATATCTTCTACCTTGGATCGCTCCTGCGAAAAGAAAGTCAATCTTGAAGTAATCAAATCCGCTTTCTTTTAATGTAATAAAAAGTTTCCTCAACCATTCAATTGCCTCAGGATGTGTTGTGTCAAGTGCATAAATCTTCTTGTTCCAGTTTTCGTATGCAACAACAGGCAGGCCATATTCATCCTTAACAAGCCAGTCAGGATGGTTTTTAAACACGCTTGAAGTTTCAGAGATACTGAAAGGTGCTAGCCATATACCAGGCTTGTAACCGTATGATGCTATCTTATCGGCCATTTCTTTCAGACTTGGGAACTTTTCGTTTGGTATCCAATCTCCGATGTCGACTTCCCACGCATCATCTATTTGGAAAACCTCATAGCCCAGATCTAGTTCTTTTGATTTATCTAAGTCGGAAACCATCTTTTGGTAGTCATAATCAAGATAATATTGATACCAACTTGACCAGCCAATAGGATTATGGGATGAAAAGGCAATATCGTTTTCTTTAGCGATTAATTCAGCGTAGTAGAAAAGTCCATCGTCTGGAGCGAGATTTAGGATAACCACTGGCTCAATAGGTGTCCATTCATGGAACGTTTTACCGAAGTATCTTGAATGAACAGATACGTTATCATCGTTGAGTCTAAAATAAACATGTCCTATTTGGGATTTCAGAGCACCTATTACAAATTCTTCTGAAGCTATGAAATAATCACTGATAAGGTTGTTAAAATAAACTTCAGGCATTATCGATGCACTGAAACCGAATTTTTGAATCAGTTCTTTTGGGAAATCAAGCTTAAACTCCTTTGTGATTACTCTTGCCGGTCCCCAAGATTGCCAATTGTTTACAAGAACTTTGTCTGGTCTTGGAAACGAGAAAAGTTCAACATCATCAACTCTTCCCTTCACTTCTCCTGTAATTTTGTATCCTGAAGGAATCTTCGAAACTTCTAAGAGTATTTCGTAACCGTCACACTGACGATAGCCCATTATTTTACGGATTTCACTCAGGCTTGATACATACATTCTTCTCACACTCCTTTGAAATAGATCATTATGTCGTCTCCCTTACAACAAGTTCCACATCCAATACTATTTGTTTGTTTACGATTTCTTTTCTTTTGATCATCTCGTAAAGCAATTCAAACGCCTGCTCACCTTCTCTTTGCTTATCTATACGAACGGTTGTCAGCCTCGGCTGTATGAAGTGAGCAAAAGCGATGTCGTCGTATCCAACAACTGATACGTCTTTCGGAACAAGATAACCCTTTTCTCGGAGTGCTTGAATTGCACCGATTGCAGAAATATCGTTGAAACAAAATACCCCATCGAACTCCAACCCTGATTCTATGATTTCAATCATCTTTCGATACGAGTTCTCCACACCTTCTTCGACCTCAAAGACGTAGCTTTGGTCAAATGGGATCAGGTGTTCATGAAGAGCTTTTCTGTAGCCCTCGAGTCTCATTCGCGCAACCGATTTGTACAAAAATCCGCTGAGGTAGACTATCTTTTTCCTGCCTCTTTCGATCAGATGGCTCACTGCCAAGTAGCTCCCCCTGACATCATTACTGTAAACCTCTGGCAGTTCAATCTCATCAAAGTGAACACCAAGAATTACAAATGGAACAGAGGCTTTCATGAGCAGTTGTATATCTCCACTCTTTTCTTGCGTAGGAGCAATGATAATTCCATCGACCCTCCTACTGAGCATAGTTCTCACAGCTTCTTCCTCTAATTCGTAATCTTTTTCCGTGTTCATGAATATGACGTTGAAGCCTCGTCTTCGTGCTGCCATCTCTACCGCCTTGAGTACTTCTGAATAAAATGGATTCGAACTATCTTCTAAGATTACGCCTATAACTTTTGTCAATCCGTATCTTAGGGATGTTGCGGTAGCATCCTTTATGTACCCAAGTTCCTTGGCTACTTTCAGAACTTTCTCTTTCGTTTCCTTGTTTATATCAGGTTTATTGTTGAGTGCTCTGGACACTGTGTTTATCGAAACACCGGCTGCTTTAGCAACATCACGTATGGTAACGAATTTCTTCAAATGCATCACCCCTAGAAATTCTCTTGTCTAATGGTAAGCCTAAGTTGAAATGGTGCCAGCGTTTGTAATTGACCATCGATATATATCTTAGTTTCATTTGGTAATATGTTCAAAACGTATGTCTTGTTGGCACCATCTTCGTTTACATTTGTTATTTCATAACCGTATCCAGAAATCCTTGGCTTCAGAACTTCGGACAATAACAACTTCCAACCGTATTCATCGAGAACAGCCCCCACATAGTAACGGTTACCTTTGACCGTTATAAATGGACTTCCATCTTTAAAGCATCCGATAACTTTCGCGTTGCCAACTTCTATTTCGTCTTTCCAGAAGGTTGTTGTAACAGGTTGTGCAAAAACATACGCCTCATCGCTTGTGATTGCACCAAAGTCTGTAACCTCGATCCCGAATTCGTCAATAAGGTTCCAAGGCATCCTCTCAGTAATCCAGTTGTACTCATCCTTTATTCCAGACATCGCTGTCATATAAACGGGGCCATTGAACTTTCTTACTTTTTCGGTGAAGGATTCAGAAATGTACGAGGCATAAGGAATTATTAGAACGTCGTACCTGTCTATTTCATCATCTTTGAATACGAATTCCACGTTGTATCCCAAGTTCTTAACAGCTTTGTAGATATCCACAAGTGCATCCCAATATCTGAAATTTCGATTCAGGTGGTTTATTCTGTGTATCCATTCATTTTCATAATCGAAGTAAATTGCTACTTCCGGTTCTGGATACAATATTCCAGAAGTTTCGTTGCGAACCTGTGAATAAGCTTCCAATCTTTTCGTTGGTCTTCCGTTGTAGTCCAGTAAACCCGCATGGTATTGCTCAGCTCCAAAACGGATTTGTTCAAACCGAAACGGCATAACTCCCATAGCTCCGTTCAGATACGCTTGCTTGGTCCACATTGCGAGGTATTCGGGCTTGTAGTTATTGTTAACCTGCCTCCAGTTCACCCTTCCAGGTTGCTGTTCTATAACCAAGAACGGCTGATGTTTAAGTGATCTCATCAGAGAATGATTCGCCGATTGTCTTAAAGGATCGTATTCTTCAGTTGCAATGTAGTTATCCCATGAGACAAAATCGATATACTTAGCCATCTTTCGGTAGTCCAAATCCATGAAATCAACCATAAAATTATGCGTTATCGGCTTTGCAGAGTATTTCCTAATCAGTTCAACTTGCATTCTTAGGAACCTTATAGAACTATCGGACATGAATCTGTAAATATCAAGCATTTGGTGAGGATTCTCAAATGTTGGAGTGTTTATTGGGAAAACTATCTCATCCCAGTCGTTGTACGTTTGACTCCAGAAAACCGTTCCCCAACGTTTGTTCAGGTTCTCAAGTGTTCCATATTTTTCTTTCAACCATTCTCGGAAGGCCTTAAGGTCATCGTCGGTAAAACTGTACGTGGTGCCGTGGCATCCAAATTCATTGTCGATCTGCCAAAGATCAATTGTGTCGCCATACCTTGATGCGTATTGTTCGACTATTCTCAACGCATAATCCAAGTACACTTTGGAATTCAACGAGTAATGTCTTCGACTTCCGAACCCTCTTGTCCTTCCTCCCCAATCCTTTGGAAGAATTTCAGGGTACTTATTGATGAGCCATGCTGGAGGAGTTGCTGTTGGCGTTCCCAGAATTATTTTGATACCGTTTTTACTAAGAAGTTCTATTGCCTCATCGAGCAAAGAGAAATCAAACTCACCGTCTTTTGGTTCAACTACACTCCACATGAATTCGCCTATTCTCACCCATTCAATACCGTACGCTTTCATCAACTCAATGTGCTTTGTCCAATATGACTTGTCCCAGTGTTCAGGATAATAATCAGCACCATAAATGTCCATGTTAATAACCTCCTCAAAATCTTTATTTTATACGTCCTCATCTCTAAGTTAAGCCATGCCCAAGTACTTTTTCAATATTATTCGGTAACGTTACCGAACATATCAGTGATATTTAATCAAAAATTCTTGGAATTTCAAACAATCGATATTGGCAGATTTGGGTAATTATACAAATTTAAAAGCGGAAAGATTTCCTAATCATATCCAATCGATAATTTGCTCAGTTGAAATCGAGAATAGATAGTGCTAAAATGGTTCGTGAAACGAATTAAATGGTTTTCCTGCAAGCGAGGTATCTAAATGAGTAGAGTGATGAATCCTTATAGGGCTTTAAAGAATAGGCACTATCGAAATTTTTGGATTGCTCAAAGCATTTCATTAATTGGAACATGGATAGACACAACGCTTAGAGGTTGGGTGGCTGTTAATCTGTTTCCAGAGAGTAAAGCAGCAGGTTTTATTGGGCTTATTGCCTTCCTAAAAGGCTTCCCGTCCGTATTTTTTTCACCTGTCGCAGGGGTGCTCATTGATTGGTTTGGACCGAAGACCATACTACTCTACACTCAATTGCTCGATGCTGCCAATGCGTTCTTTATGGCATATCTAGTCTGGAAAGGTTTGCTCAGTCCTTTCTTTCTGCTATCTCTTAGCCTTCTGATGGGGATTACGAGCGGTTTTTATCTACCTTCCAGAAATACCTTTATATCCGACATCGTTCCAAAGGATGTTTTGCCAAACGCTCTTGCACTACATTCGATGATTTTCAATGTTGCTAGGATGGTAGGACCAACGATAGCAGGATTTGTTGTAAAGTATTACGGTCTTGAGTTTGGCTTTGTTATTAACGCTCTTTCATTCCTGCCTTTAATCATTGCCTTAATGGTAATTCCTGACAACCACAGTAGAACTTCAAGTCACGCCAGTTTCAAAAAATTTTTCGTTGACCTTGTTGAGGGAGTTCGATATGTCTCTACTAATGCTGTGCTTATAAAGACTTTCGTTGGTTTGACGATGTATTCACTTTTCGGTATGCCTTTTGGTATGCTGATGCAGGCCTTTGTGAAAAGTGTAGTCAAATCTGACATACTCGGTTACGGTATCATCATGGGAATGATGGGGGTTGGTGCATTCGTAGGTGCTAACGTAGTTGCAGCAATTAATCCAGAACGTTTGATAAGGATGAAGGAAGATTTCTTGCTTTTAGTAATAGGTTCGAGCATATTGGCTGCAGCTTTAAGACCGGCTCTAACGCCTTACGCAGCATTTTTTATAGGTGCGTGTCAATCTTCGTTTTTCAACATAACGAACAGCAGGACACAACTACTCTCACCATCGAACATGAAAGGTAGAACGATATCACTCTATTCATTCCTCAACACCGGGGGCTCTCCAACTGGAACGTTTATTTTAGGGTTGTTGGGAAATGCCATAGGAGTTAGGAGCGTTTACACTTTTGCCGGTCTGATATTACTCATCTTCTCGATTTCAAGACTATTCTCGCTAGTCAACCCTGCAAAAGAACCGAAAAACATCCAATAAGGCTGGATATGTTGAATAACCCCCCTCTCTCTTCTCTTAGCTCATCGAGAGAAAAATTCCACAATTCGTTGTATACTATTGCAATCAAACCACAAGATGTGGTATAATATACGTCGCTGAGTCGAGGAATAAGTGTTTGTCTGGAGTAAACTTCGGGGAGGGACCGTATTATGTCGGTCGTTTATGGTGCGTTGGAAAAGTTTATCGGTTACTGGAAAGGTGTAGAACCATCAAAAAATGCCTACAAAATACTTTCCGAGAGGTATTTCTTAAAAACGCCAGCAGGGGAGTACCTCGAAAACAAATGGTCTGACATCTGCCGTAGAGTAGCACGGGTTATAGCAACGGCGGAATTGGTAAATAACCCTGCTATGCAAGGAAAGAGTGAAGGCGAAAAGCTTGATGAAGTGAAGTTCTGGGAGGAAACTTTTTATAACTTTTTGCTTTCAAGAATATTCGTTCCTAACAGCCCGACGCTGTTTAATGCTGGTATGGGAGTCAGGCACGAGTTGTTGTGGAAACCTATCGAAGAGATGACATTGGAAGACTACTGGGAAATTTACAACACCAGAAACCACCTGCATATGCTTTCGGCATGCTTTGTCGTGCCCGTTGAAGACAGCATAGAAGGTATTTTCGATGCCGTAAAGGAATACGCTCTCATCACCAAAGCCGGTGGCGGTATCGGAAGCAACTTTTCAAGGCTGCGACCCAAAGGTAGCTTTGTAGCTGGAACACATGGTCAAGCAAGTGGTCCTGTGTCTTTTATGCACGTCTTCAACTCAGCAGTCGGCGTTGTCGAACAGGGTTACAGGCGACGTGGAGCTTTAATGGGAATTCTCAACATCGACCATCCGGATATAGAAGAATTTATTACTGCAAAAGAAGGCAACGACGGTGAAAAGGTTCTCAAATTTTTCAATATATCTGTTGGAATTACGATGTCCAGAGAAGAACTACTGAAACTTTACATGGAAGATGGAGAAATTGAACTTAAACATCCAAAATGCAGCACCACAAAGAAAGTAAAGGTTCGTGAACTCGTTAAGAAAATGGCCAAAAACGCTTGGAAGACTGGAGATCCAGGACTCGCGTTCTTAAGTGAGATGAACAAATACTATGCAATGTACCCAGAAATGGTCATTGAAAGTACCAACCCATGTGGCGAGATAGGACTTGCACCATATGAAGCATGTAACTTGGGTTCGATCGATGTAGCTAAGTTCTTTATGGACGGCAAATTTGATTGGGAAGCATTTGGTGAAGCAACAAGGCTCGCAGTTAGATTCCTTGACAATGTTATAGATGTCAACGTCTTCCCACTGGAAAAGATAACAAAGGCAGTCAAAGACAGTAGAAGAATAGGTCTCGGCATCATGGGTTTTGCTGACCTACTTTATCTTTTGGATATACCCTACGATTCTCCTGAGGGAAGACAATTTGCAGCGGATATGACAGCATATATGGCAGTGCAAGGCCATCGCGAATCTAACAGATTGGCACAAGAGAAAGGAAGTTTCCCATTATTTGAAAAAAGTAGATACTACCTCGAAGAAGGCTTCGCTCCGTTTGCAATGGGTATGAGTAAATTTGACGATGAATTGAAAAAAGTATTTGCCGAATCAAAATACGGTAAAAGAAACGTTGCGGTACTTACAATAGCACCAACTGGTTCTATTTCAAATATCGCGGATACAAGCAGCGGACTAGAGCCAAACTTCTTACTTGCCTATGTACGATACATGAATAAACATGACGGTGGTAAAGAAGCTCTGTTCTACATCAATAGAGTCTTGGAGCAAAAGCTTGATAAGGAGATCTTGGAAAAGATCAAGGAACGCTTGGTTGAAAAGGGTTCTCTTAAAGACATACCAGAAGTGCCAGAACATATCAAGAAAGTGTTTGTAACCGCAATGGATATTTCTCCAATGGACCACTTGTTAATGCAGGATGCGTTCCAAAGATATGTTGACAATAACATTTCAAAGACAATAAACATGCCAAACAGTGCAACTGAGGAAGATGTCTTAAATATATTCCTTGAAGCATTAAAACTCAACATTCGCGGTTTAACAGTTTACCGTGACGGTTCACTCCAAACACAGGTGCTTACATCAGCAAAGAATCTGAAGACAAAAGACGCACCAAAAGTTCAGTTCTTTGTACTGGATGAAAAGCATAAGCTGAGACCGAAGCCGAGAAAGGATACGCTCAGAAGTGTCACAAGAAAGTTCAAGACCGATACAGGCACTACGTACATTACCGTCAGTTTCGATGACAACGGAGAAGCAGTGGAAATATTCCTCTCAAACGGAACGGAATTAGCAGAAGCTATTGGAAGATTGAGCTCAATTGCATTGCGTGCAGGAGTTTCTGCAGAAGAAATATTAGAACAATTAAGGAAGGTTAAAGGAACTTACACACCTGCTTTGGCAAAGGAGATCAAAAGCGCAATTGATGACTTTGTAGAACTTTGGGGAGAAACACCTGCTGAAAGCATAGACACATTCGTGATAGACGGGTCGGCAAAGACCGCAGAAGAGATTGAAAAATTCGTAACAGCTAATGGCTTAGAATGGGCGGAAGGATATTACGTGGACGCAGATGGAAATACCTATTGTCCATCGTGTTTATCGAAGAACAGTATTATAAAACAAGAAGGATGTACAAGCTGTAGGAAATGTGGATGGAGTAAATGTAGTTAATAATAGAACAAAAACAATAAGACCACCCCTGGATGGGGTGGTCTTATTCTGATCTAACAAGTTAACCTTCTCATATGGACCTGTTTGCTATTGGCGAAGACTCAATACCAATAATCCACTGCTATTCCATTCGGAGTGAATTTTTCATTTTTGTTTTATTCTTCCTTTTCTGATTCTACAGGAGAGTTTTTCAGAATCATGTAAGCTAACGTTTCAAATGATAGAGTTATATCAACATCTTCCACAGGTATTTTCGTTCTCAGCTTGATAGGGGAGAAATTTACTATGCCTTTGATTCCTGCCTCTTCAACCTGTTCAGCTACGTACTGAGCTGCACTCTCAGGAACAGCAATAACTGCGATTTCTATATCCATATCCTTAACTTTTTGCTCCAATTCACTGATATGAGATACCTGTATACCGGCTATCTTTTTACCAACTTTTTCTCTGTCGTTATCAAAAATCGCAACAACACGGAATTTGTGCTTTATTAACCCAGGATAATTTGCAAGTGCACTTCCCAAGTTACCCGCACCAATTATAGCAACATTCCACTCTTTGTTGACACCGATTATGTGAGCTATCTCGGAAATCAATTTGCTCACGTTGTAACCAAGCCCTCGTTTACCGAATTCGCCAAAATAGGACAAATCCTTTCTAACTTGGCTTGGTTTAATATTCAATCTCTCTGCTATGTCCTGTGAAGACACAAAATTAACTCCTTCTTCCTTGTACCTTGCTAAACAACGATAGTAAAGTCCTAATCTTTTAACTGTCGGCTTTGGTATCTTCATACTTCGCTCCCCCTATTTGAAATTTCAATCTTCTTGCGCATGTTATCCTTTTCACAATATAATTTTACCACTTTCGTTTGTTAATTGCAATATCTTGAGAAAACATAAACATCAAAGAATAGCGAATATAGGGGGAATTTCACAAATAACTTTGGAAAATCAAAGACCACTTTCGAATGTCGTGAGTATGACCTTAATTCTACCAGGAATTCTGGCCGATGATTCGACAACAACAAAGTAATTGCAAATTCTATCCGAAGTTGTGCAGTCATAGCAGAAGCCTCTTTGCACGCATGGTGTTGTCAGGTTCAGTCTTTTGCTGTTCATAGGTGAGATGAATCTCAATCTTTCACGAGCATCTTCGACATCTTTAACCACTTTATTCACACTCGTGACAACTATCACATTTTTCGGTCCATAAACAATTGCCGCAACTCTGTTTCCATTGGCGTCCAAAAACACCAGTTTTCCATCTTCTGTTATAGCATTCGCTCCGGAAAGATAGAAATCTACAGTGAAAGCTTTCAATTCAAGCTCTCTGCGTTCCTCAAGCGTTTTTGCGGCATACCTATCGTAGTAGACATATTTTTCATTCTTGAAAATATCCAAAACACCATTTTCAATAAGCGTTAGTGAGCCACCGTTAGCAACGGTTGAACCTTCTGGCACTAAGTCACGAATCTTCTTAGTCAAACTCTCCTTTGATTCGACAATATGTACTTCAAAATGCCTTCTTTTCATCTCTTTAGCGAGTTTCTCGGCCAAGGCTTTATATTTCCAAGAATAGAGTTCTTCGCGCATATAAGTTTGCTCACCCCCATGTAAATTACATTTAGTTGTGAACAGAATTTTAAGACAATGAATAAAAACGGGACCTTTGAAGGTCCCGTTTCTACTTGGCGGGGACGACGAGATTTGAACTCGCGGCCACCGGTGTGACAGACCGGCGTGCTAACCAGGCTGCACCACGTCCCCGTCTCTTTTTATGCCAGCTCATCACTGACCGCTGATAATTTTGCCACAAGTTCATTTTGTTGTCAATAGGGATTTTTTTAACCTTTCTGTTTATTATGAAAAACGAATATGAAGTTGTTTGATAGTATTTTAAAGACTTATTTTCAAAAATCAATCTCGTAACTCATCTGTACAGCCTTCTTTACAGTATCAATGGTACTTGACTGAGTCTGGAAAATATCGTACAATATATCGTGAAAGTAATAACGAATTCAAAAAAATACAGATTCCTACTTTTTTTCTATCCCAAAGTGAGGGGACTGGCAATGAATGATTCTAAAAGTTCGGAGAAAGAAGCAATAGTTTACGTATGTCTAGGAAGTTCCTGCCATCTGAAAGGGGCATACAAGGTAGTTGAAAAACTGAGAGACCTATTTGCTGACGAGAATATCGAAATGCGAGGAAGTCTGTGTATGGGAAATTGCTCAAAAGGAGTCAACGTTAAAGTTGGCGATGAGATTTTTGAAAACATTAGCGAATCTAACGTGGAAGAATTGGTAGGGAAGATAAAGGAATCGCTTGTTAGCTTAAGTGGTAGTAAAAAAGTAGGTGAAGGTAGATGATACCAATTACAAAAAGTAGGTATATTTTGTCAGACAAGGCAAATTGCACGTACTGTTACAAGTGTCTTAGAAATTGCCCTGTTAAAGCTATAAGCTTCAAGAACGAAGAATCCTTTGTAATAGAAGAGGAATGTATTTTGTGTGGAACTTGTGTCAACGTATGCCCGCAAAACGCAAAACAATACAGACGCGATATCAACGAGTTTTTATCCTTAGTGAGAAAACCTTTCGTGCTCTCACTCGCTCCATCTTTCTATGCCTATTTCACAGAACCGTTCAAAGTATTGACATTACTAAAGCAGATAGGTTGCGTATACATCTCCGAAACTTCAATTGGGGCGGAATATGTTACAAAGGAATACATGAAGGTCTTTGCGCAGAGTGACAGACCGCAAATTACCACAGCATGTCCTGTTGTAGTGGAGCTCGTCGAAAAATACTTTTCAGAATACGTGGATTATCTGATAAAGGTAAAATCTCCCGCAGGTGCTCATGCACAGTTCTTAAGTCATCTGTTTGGAAATCTTCCGAAAGTGTTCGTGAGTCCTTGTATAGCGAAAAAGAAAGAATTAGAAGGTGTTTACGATGTCGTTCTAACATACGAAGAATTGGAAAACGCACTGAAGTCGGTAATTCTGCAAGAAGAGAAGAATGAAGAAGATAGCGTTAGTTTAGATGACTTAATAGAAAAGCTTTCGGAAAGCTATCCTGACGCTCCATACCCTAACCGAGCAAGGTTCTATCCATCTTCTGGTGGTATCGTATACTCCGCAACGTCTTATTTCAACGAGACCTTCCCTCACTATGTTTTAGAAGGCGTGGAAAACATCATCAGCTTCTTTAAGACTTTTTCCGACTTTAATGAAAAGGTGTTTATAGAGGCATCGGCTTGCGTTGGTGGATGTATCAACGGACCTACTATGAAAAAGCAGGACAATATATTATTCCGCCGTGTGCGGTTACAAAATGCTGTGAAACGTCTGGAAGAATTAAGTGTAAAGAAATTAGATATGTTTTCTGTTCCTGTGGATTTGAAACGTTCATTGAAGGTAAAGAAAGTGGAATACAATGTGCCTGAATCAGAAATTGAGCGTATTCTTTCGGAGATGGGAAAGACAGAGCCATCGAAGATTTTGAATTGTACTGGCTGTGGTTATGAAACCTGTCGGGAAAAAGCTGTTGCCGTCGCTGTTGGAAAAGCAGAAAAGGAAATGTGTTTCGCGTATTTGGTTGAAAAGGTTTCGTCTGTGAGTAACCTTGTTGTGGAAGAAACACCCAACGCGATCGTTATATTCAAGGAATCTAATATACTTTACATAAACAACTCTGCAAAAGAGCTGTTCTCAAGCTATTCAGATGATATGATAATCAGTATTTGTCTGAGAGCAAAAGAGAGTCCGAATAGGATACACGAGCTTTACATCAACTCGAGAAAGGTTTACCTTTATCCAAAAGTCTTTGACCTACCAGACAACGGAGGAACGGTGGTCCTTTTTGTTGACCTGACCGAAATGGTTCACCAAAGGGAACATATGAATGAGCTGAGAAGGCGGACGATAGAGAAAATAGACGAAGTCTTGAACGAACAGATGAAACTAGCCCAGGATATTGCAAGCTTGCTTGGAGAGTCAATAGCTGAAACAAAATCCCGCTTTGCTGAATTCAAAAAGTTCTTGGGGGAAGAAAATGCTGACAAGTGAAATTTACTACGCACAAAAGAATAAAGCCGGAGAAGAAGTCTGCGGAGATACGGTGAAAGTCAAAAAAACTGAAGAAAAAACGGTTGTTAGTGTTTCGGACGGCCTTGGCAGTGGCATAAAAGCAAGTATACTTTCCACTTTGACCGCTTCAATGTCCACTACGATGGTTCTCAACGATGTTCCCATTTCTGAAGTCTTTTCTTCCATCATTTCAACACTCCCGACGTGTAAGGTTCGGGGAATAAGCTATGCTACGCTGGCTACCTGCTACGTTAACCATGTTACCGGTGATTGCCATATCTTTGAGTACGATTTCCCTATAGTCCTTTTCTACAGGGATGGTCAGTTCGTCGAGTTAGAGAAAAAGGAACATAAGATACAAGGGAGAACTGTTCTTGAAAGCAGTATCCAAATCAAACCTGATGATGTTGTCTTTCTAATGACCGATGGTATTTCTCAGGCGGGGATGGGAACCGCAAAGTATCCATTCGGTTTTGGAATAGAAAATATTAAATACGAACTAAAGAACCTGATGGATAACAAAGTCGATTTGGAGAGTATCACAAACCATCTTGTTAGACTAGCTGAAGCACTCGATAGAGGCTCGAAAGGTGACGATGCAACGGTATGCGCAATCAAGATTCGAGAAAGAAGAAATCTGACGATAATGGTCGGACCTCCGGAAAAGAAGGAACACGACAAAATTGTTGTCGAAAAGTTGATGAATTCAGAGGGAAAAAAGGTTATTTGCGGTGGCACCACGAGTCAGATAGTTGAAAAAATACTTGGTAAGAAAGTGGAAATAGATTTCTCAAGCATATCGGAGTACTCACCGCCTATTGGACATATGGAAGGTGTTGATTTGGTCACTGAAGGTATAATTACCCTTTCGCAAGTATTTAGGTACTACGAAAATCAGGACACAACATTAGGTGTGGGAGCTCAAAAGCTTATCGATTTGCTTGAGGAATCAGACATTATCACTTTTCTCGTTGGAAGGGCGATAAATCCTGCGCATCAAAATCCTTTATTCTCCCACGACATATCGCTTAAGTTTAGAATTATTCACGACATAGCCGCAATACTGCAGCAACGCGGAAAAGTGGTCAAAATAGAATATTTCTGACCCCCTTGATTCAGTGAGTTGCATCTGTTTTTTTCATTTCTTTCCTCTTCTCTTTCCTCCACTTTTCGTTCACTGTTCCCGAACGCATTTTGTCTTCGTTTTTCTTACTTTCACACCTTATTTCTTACATCTTGCGAATTTTTAGTTGCTTTTTCTTTCTTGCTGAACGATAATATCTATGAAATTGTGAAGGACGAGGTTAAACAGGATGTCTGAGATATTCATAGATCTATTCTTGAGAGTAGTTTTGCCCTTGAAAGCGAAAGTTTTCAAGATTGTATAAAGATCATCAAATCCAGAAAGAAGGTGATGCTATGGAAATTACTTTCAAAGAAATTGTAGCCGGTGTGATGTTATCAACGTTCCTGATTGTTCTCTTTTGGCCATCAGACTCTCCGAGTACAGGTGAATTGTTCTTGCAAGGAAACAACATAGTACCTGTGAACAAAGAAGAGTTAATTCTGTCCGGTGTGAGCTACAACTTACATTTCTCAGACGAAGACGGCAAGATAATTTTCGAAAAAGGCGAGAAAGCACAAGTGGAGGCAGGTAAGGACTTTATTAGAATTGATAAGGTCATAGGAACTATAATAATCGGGACTAAAGGTCTGAAAGAAATCGTTGTGTCAGCGGTAGATACTTCTCTTAGTGGTTCGCTTTCAAATGTGGTGCTTAACGTATCTTCTGTTAACGTGAACATAAGAAACTTCGTTATTACGGGACCTTGCAGGATAAACTTGTCGAGCGCAGGGATAAAGGGAGAATTATACATCGGAGAAATTCAACCTGGTGGCAAAGTTGAGATCACTTTAAGTTCCGCAAGGTCCGATTTAACTTTATACATTAAGAAAGGCTTTGAAAGTCAGGTTGTTGTTAATGGTGGTCCTTTGGTAACAAGAACATGGTAGGTCTATGAGGAGTTTCTTAAAAACACGATAGTGTTAACTTGTAGTGATGAAAGAGTGTAAGTGTGAAAGAATGAGATTGATATTACCATTGTGCGTTTTCCAAAGATTCTTCACTACACAAAATCCTTGAATATATTTCGCTAAATTCTTCGTATTCTTCAGCCCTCGCTTGAGTCGGAAAAAGTCTTTCAACAATGAAAACTTGGATTCACATTGATTGTTTTTACCGAGCGGTACCACTACGTGATTGATATTTCTGAACAACAGCTTTACTGCACTTTCATATGCACCAAGTCCATCAGTAATAAGTTCAATGTTTCTAGGTTTTGAATTACCAAAGAACTTCTCGAGCAATACTTTGACTTGTCCCATATCACGATACTTTGAGACATGCCAACAAAGAATTAAGTTAGTTTCGTGATCAACTAATAGCCAAACATAGTACTTTTGTTCTTTGAAAACAAGAACAGTTTCATCAGCATGAACTGAGAAAACATTTTCGATGGTAAATGTTGGAAAAAGTACAGAGAATAAAGTACACAATTTAATAACCCATTTGTATATGGTGACATGAGATACTTTGATATTAAGAGAATGAGCAAGAGAGCGATAAGACATATTGTGTTTCATATACAAAACGAAAGCCTTTAAGACGAAAAAGATAGGGAAGCGGAAATATTTAAATTTCTCAGGAATAAGGGTGACTGGTTCGGGGAGGTTAAAAGGTACTCTATCTTTGGTACGACAAGCTCTACAACGGAAGACAACGAAAGAGCGACGGACTTTGTAAATTTGCATAGATTTACCACAAGAAGTGCATTTGGGATAAGGGAAAGAGAAGTTTTTGCGTTTGTGAGAATGGGAGAGTTTGAAAGAATGATGGCAGAGTTTGCAAAGGAATTGTTGGTTACCGTATTTGTCATGACCGTTTTTGTATAAGCTGGTGGAACCGCATTTTGGACAAGAGAGCGTTGAGTTGTTCATATCGGGATACCTCCTTTGTCGAGAGTTGGTTGGGGGGTGTCCCCTCTTTATAAGGATAATGCGGTTTTTGGAAAGTTTCAATACTTTTAGTTAACAGTATCAAAAACACAGAGGAGGTGTCTGGTATGATGAAGGGTATTTTAGCAACTATCTTGTTGTTGGTAGCACTAGTAAGTTTCGGATTCGACTTTGGCGGTGGTGGCCCCATGTTAATGTATTTCCCGGGCGGTACACTCTTTGGGTTAAAGAACATCAACGTACCTGTTGTTGATTTTCCAGACTTCAGCGATGGTATAATTGCATTTGGAGGGTACGGCTATGGTGGAATCCCTGGAATGAGCTATAGTGGAGGATTTGGTTTCGGTGGTGAGAAGGTAGTAAACAAGGATGGTAACAAATTTAAAGTTGGAATTAGCGGAGGTTTTGGAGCT
The DNA here is from genome assembly GCF_004117075.1 of Fervidobacterium changbaicum. Taxonomy (NCBI): domain Bacteria; kingdom Thermotogati; phylum Thermotogota; class Thermotogae; order Thermotogales; family Fervidobacteriaceae; genus Fervidobacterium; species Fervidobacterium changbaicum. The sequence continues at coordinate 360,366 of NZ_CP026721.1, read as the reverse complement.
GGTTACAAGAACTTGGCGTTCGGAAACGTATCTCTGCTAGCCGGATTAGGATTCGGAGGTGTTAACGTAACGGTAGGAAGATTTGTCAATGAAAACAACACCTCAATGAGCGATTTAGAAAATGGAACACTTGAAGGATACCTTATTGCAAGCATCGATTATTATGCAGTTTCTGCAGATCTTTCTCTTAACGTTAGTTTAACAAGTTTTATGCAAATAAGTATTGGCGCAATGTTAATTGGTGGTTACTCGATCGATGGGTGGACTGTGAACGGAAAGGCTTTGCAAGGTGTATCTGATAGCAGTAAGTTTTTGTTGATGTATTCACTTTACGGAGGAGTTGGGTTTGGATTCTAAATCAAGATACTTGTTCAGCTGGCTTAGAACTTTTTTTGTATGGGCAAATGTGTTTATTTTTCTAACTATCTGTACTTTGTCTTTTGCTAATAGCTCTGCCCTTCAGTTAGCGAAGGAAGGTGCACTCACACTTGAAAAGAGTGTGGGTGTGTTTTTCCCCTTCAATCTATTATTTTTCTACGTAGGGAGCCAGCAGCTTGCAAGCGCTGTACAACAAGAACCGTTCAGCTTGGAAGTAAGATTAATCAGGATAGAAGCGTTCTTTAAATTTGTCGAAAGTAATAGAGTCGCACAAGATGTTTTAATTGAAGATGGTGAGTTTCTTCTGCTATTTAAAGAAAGAGTGAAATTGGACGCGGAGGTTGAGAAAAAATTGACTTACATTCTTGCATACACCTATGGACTTAAAAAAGATATCGTAAAATTCTCGTTCTACGTGGATAAACTTAGAAACATTAAGGACAGCAAAGGTTACTTAGAAAACCTGGAAAAAAGATTTCCCAGCATGATTCCAAAGAATTTTTGAGATGCTAAGGGGAGAATACTTTTGAAAAGAGTGCTAAGCGCAGGTAGATCAGCGTATATGAAATTAAACCTTTTATGGAAGGTTGCGGTTGTCGAGATTTCAATATTAATATGGTTCTTAACGCTGCTAAGAGCGGTAGAATTCAAGAATTACTACACTCCCTTTGTATTATCTTTTGTACTAATGAATTCTATAATGTTGCTCTTTTTAGTGTTTCGGAAGCTTTATAGATCAGAACAGAGCGCGTTAAAAAAGCTTCTTTATGACCTCATAAATCTATCGTACTCTTTTACTTTAAGCTTTTCTTTATCAGAAGTAATTCTGAGAATAACGTATTTTCACAGCAGAAGGTTAGATGTTAACGACGCATTTTGGTTACTCACTGTTTTTCTATCAATATCGATAGCGAGTTATCTATCCGCGTTAAAAGAAAAATTGAGAAGACTTTCGCTGGAGAAGGAACTTCAGAATCTTAACATGGATCTGCTCAGAACAAAATTAAATCCACACTTTGTATTTAACACATTCAACTTCTTAGCCGAGGCTGTAAGAAAAAATCCGGACAGAGCTGAAGAGTTCACCATTATGGTCTCTGATTATTACCGCTCTGTGTTAAAATTCAAAAGACAGTGGAGCATAGATGAAGAACTGGCTTTCATAGAGCAATATGTACTTATACAAAAAGAAATGATGAGCTCCTTGACTTTTGATTATGCGATAAATATCGAAGACTCAGCCAAAAAGAGAATCGTTCCGTCAGGAATAACTCAACCTGTAGTGGAAAACGCGATAAAGTACGGAATCAAGGGAAATTCTGGCGGCAAGCTTGAAATCAATGTGTGCGAACAAGAGGATACTTTAGAAATAATCATTAAGAACACTGGAACTCCAAAGAGAGAAATCATACCTGAGAATTTCGGAACTGGGTTGTCAATAGTTTTGAAACAACTCGAACTCATAGGTGGCAAGATTTTTGCAAAAACTGATGGTAACAGTACATGCGTTTCTCTTCTTATTCCATTATCGAAGGGTAGTGAGCTGAATGTTTAGCTGTGGTATTGTTGAAGATGAGCCAAATGCTATGGAACGAATGAAAAGGATTTTAAAAGAAATAGACAGCAGTATTGACATACTCTTTGAATCATACAACTGCGAAGACTTTATCGAGAAAGCAAATAGTATTCAGCCTGAAGTACTCTTCTTAGATATAAACGTTGGTGATAAACTAATATTTGAAGTCCTTGGAAAATTGGTGTACTCCCCACATGTAGTATTTGTAACAGCGTACGATGAATACACGATAAAGGCATTTGAGGAAGGCGCTATCGACTACGTACTCAAACCCGTTTCAAAAGAAAGGTTAAGCAAAACTATCGAAAGAATTTCTAAGATTGGTGTAAAAAAATATAGTCTTCAGTACTACATACAACAACTTTCCAAACTGCCTGTTAAACACGGTGATGAAATACTCTTGATAGAGATAAAAGAAATAATCTATCTTGAAGCCGAAAACAGGACTGTCCGTATTATAACCAAAGATGGCAGATTTGAATGTTCAACTCCACTACATACGCTAATGAATAAGTTACCAGCCACTGATTTCATACAAGTCCACAAAAGTTATGTTATTTCCATAAAACACATATCGAAAATCAAAAAATGGTTCCAAGGCTCTTATATAATCGTGCTTGACAACGGCGATGAAGTTAATCTTTCAAGGAACTACAAACCAGAATTCTTTCGCCGTATAGGATTTAAAGAGTGATTGTTTTCATGTCTTATTCTCTCCTTCTTTATCCATCCTAATCTTTGCACCGCTTTCTACTTATCTACGTACCGCTAGAGTGTTCGTGAAAAATTTCTAATTTTCCTCTTGACAAAAATTAATTCTTATCATATTATATTCGTGAAAACTATCACGAATAAGCTTGTGTACCTGATCTGATTTCCTTTGATAAGCAATGAACAATGAGAAATGAGACGTTGAACAATAGATTGGTCAAGGAATGAAAGCAAGGATCTAGAATTTCTGCAGTTAACAATTCAAATCTTGTGGAGGTGTGGCGATGATCACCAGAACTTACAGTAAAGTTGAGGAGATTTTGAAGAAGTACGAATACAAAAAAGAGATGCTCATCAAGATCTTGCTAGAAGTCCAGAAAGAGTACAGACATATTCCAAGGGATGTTGTGAACTACATCGGTACAGCGCTTGGTATTCCTCCTGCAAAGATTTATGGTGTTGCCACATTTTATGCTCAATTCTCTCTGAAACCAAAGGGTGAGTACACAATCCTCATCTGTGACGGAACAGCCTGCCATATGGAAGGTTCAATGAGCCTTGTTAAAGCAATAGAAGAAGAAATAGGTATTAAACCCGGAGAGGTCACACCTGACTTGAAGTTCAGTCTCGATAAAGTAGGTTGTCTCGGTGCGTGTGCTCTAGCCCCGGCAATGGTTATAAACGATGAGGTTTACGGAAAGCTCACCGGTGAAAAGGTCAAGGAGATTCTTAGAAAGCTCAAGGAAAGGAAGGAGGAAGAACAATGAGCACAGTTATCGCAAATGAACCGGTATTGAAGAGTCCACAAGAATTGTTTGATTTTATAGAAAAACTCAAGGAGAAGAGGGAAAGGAAACTCCAAAAGCCTTGCGTGTACGTCTGTGTTGGAACTGGATGTACAGCAAGTGGGTCAAGAAAGGTTTACGCGAAGTTTGTCGAAGTAATCAAGGCAAAAGGGCTTGATATAAAGATTGAAAAAATCGACGATGATGACGAACCAGTGAAGAAAACCGGATGCTGTGGTCTTTGTTCGTTAGGCCCCCTCGTAAAGATAATGCCGTCTGGAATCACATACAGCCATGTCACAGTTAACGATGTTGAAGAGATTGTTGAAAGGACACTGCTCAAAGGGGAAGCTATCGAACGGCTGCTTCTCACGGATCCGATTACCGACAAGAAGGTTGAGAGGTTAGAGGATGCTACTTTTTTCAAGAACCAGACCTTCTACATAATGGAAGCTGTTGGAACAAGTGAATGTGAAAGTATAGAAGATTACATGGCACGTGGCGGTTACTCATCACTTGCAAAAGTGCTTTCTGGAATGGATAGACTTGAGATAATCAATCTGATAAAAGCCTCCGGTTTGCGCGGTCGTGGTGGTGGAGGATTCCCAACAGGATTGAAATGGGAAGCAGCGTACAAAAGTCAAGGAGACATTAAGTATGTCGTTTGTAACGCTGACGAAGGTGACCCAGGAGCGTTCATGAACAGAACACTTCTTGAAAGGGACCCGCACTCCGTTCTTGAAGGTATGATCATCGCAGCATATGCAATAGGCGCAAGAAAAGGCTATGCGTACATAAGAGCAGAATATCCAATTGCTGTTGAGATGTTTAATAAAGCTATAGAAGATGCAAAAAGATATGGGCTTCTTGGTAAGAGCATACTTGGAACAGACTTCTCATTCGACCTGTACGTCAAAGAAGGTGCTGGTGCATTCGTCTGTGGTGAGGAAACAGCGCTTCTTGCCTCCATCGAAGGTAAACGCGGTGTTCCAAGACCAAGACCACCATTCCCAGCGCAATCAGGTCTTTGGGGGAAACCAACTCTTATCAACAACGTCGAATCGTACGCTAATGTTCCTAAGATAATAAGGGATGGCGTTGAAAACTACAGAAAACGCGGTGTTGAGAATTCACCCGGAACAAAGATGTTCTCGGTCACAGGTCCTCTCAAATTGACGGGTATCATCGAAATACAATTCGGTACCACAATCAGATACATTCTTGAAAACATATGTGGTGGAACATCAAACGGCAGAAAGATAAAAGCAATCCAAATTGGTGGGCCATCTGGTGCCTGTTTACCAGAAGAACTCTTCGACCTTCCACTCGACTACGATTCTCTGAAATCTGTTGGCGCAATGGTAGGTTCAGGTGGTATAGTCGCAATAACAGACGACAGGTGTATGGTGGAAGTAGCAAGGTTCTTCTTAGATTTCACAAAACGTGAATCATGCGGTAAGTGTGTGCCATGTAGAGAAGGAACAATGCAAGCTTACAATATTTTGGAAAAGTTCACACAAGGTAAAGCAACGTACGAAGACCTGGAGAACCTTGAATATCTTTCCGAAATTATCAAAACCGCTTCACTCTGTGGTCTTGGAAAAACTGCCCCGAACCCGATAATCAGTACTCTTAAGTACTTTAGGCCCGAGTACATCGAGCACATTGAAGGCAAATGTCCAAGTGGAATGTGTACAGCATTCAAGAAGTACGTGATAATACCTGAAAAGTGTAAGAGCTGTAGCTTGTGCGCAAGAAGCTGTCCAAATGGTGCGATAAGTGGTGAAAGAGGAAAACCATATGTAATAGACCAGGAAAAGTGTATCAAGTGCGGCCTGTGTGTCACAAAATGTAAGTTCGGCGCTATTGAATTGGTTGGATGATTTTCAAGGAACTGGCACTTTGGGAGGGTGATGGATAATGAGGATAATCGTTAACGGTAGAGAAATAGAAATCCGCGATGATGCAAGGAACGTGCTCGAAGCTCTTAGAGAGGTCGGTATTGAAATTCCAAATCTTTGTTACCTCTCAGAGACATCAATTTATGGAGCTTGTAGAATGTGTCTTGTGGAAGTGGACGGAAAGGATATAGTTACGTCTTGTACGCTCCAGCCAAGAGAAGGAATGATAATAAAGACACATACACCTAAGATTTACGAAATGAGGAAAGGTATACTCCAGCTCTTACTCGCATCTCACGACGGTGATTGTACAACATGTGAGATGAACGGAAAATGTAAGCTGCAAAAGTACGCCCAGGAATTTGGGTTAACAAACAACCGATTCGAGAAGATTTCGAAGAAGACTATAACAGATAGATCATCTGTTATCGTTAGAGACAATGCAAAGTGTATCCTTTGTGGAGATTGTGTAAGAGCATGTGATGAAATTCAGTCCATAGCTGCTATAGATTTTGCCTACAGAGGTTTCGAAGCACAGGTTGTTCCATCGTTTGAAGAAAAACTCGAGAATACAGAATGTGTTCTCTGCGGACAATGTGTTGCTTACTGTCCAACCGGTGCACTAGCGATAAGGAACGATGTAGATAAAGTTTACAAAGCCATTGAAGAAGGAAAATATGTGATAGGAATGGTTGCTCCTGCTGTTCGAGCATCTTTGCAAGAAGAATTCGGATTGGAAGACGATGTTGCCGCAGCAGGTAGAATGGTATCTCTCCTTAAGATGATTGGATTCAAGAAAGTTTTTGACGTTGCATTCGCAGCAGACCTCGTTACTTACGAAGAAGCACACGAGTTCATCGAAAGACTGGAGAAAGGTGAGAAGTTACCACAGTTCACATCCTGTTGCCCAGGGTGGGTCAAATTCGCAGAACAGTACTATCCAGAGTATTTGAACCACCTATCAAGCGTTAAATCACCTCAAATGGCACTCGGCGCAATTATCAAGAGGTTCTATGCAAAAGAAATAGGTGTGGATCCAAAAGATATTTTCCTTGTCTCGATAATGCCGTGTACAGCAAAAAAATTCGAAGCCGAAAGGGAAGAATTCCAAGGTGATGTTGATGTTGTTCTTACAACAAGGGAAGTTGTGAAGGTGATTAAGTCAACTGGAATTGATATAAGAACAGTAGATCCCGAACCATTTGATAGGCCATTTGGACTCTCATCGCAATCTGGTCTCAGCTTTGGAAAAAGTGGCGGAGTGCTCGGAAGTGTTGTTAATGTTGTAGACGAATTCATTGGTATAAAGAACCTGGAAACAAAGCAACTATCTGAAGGTGTAAGGCTAACAACGTTAGAACTGAGCAACGGAAAAGTTGTTAAAGCCATTGCAGTCTTCGGACTTGGAAATACGCGTAAGATAGTTGATTCGATAAAAACTGGAGAACTTGATGTAGATATCGTTGAAGTGATGGCATGTAACTACGGATGTATCGGTGGCGGCGGTCAGCCATATCCAAACGATGTGAGAACAAGGGAAAGGAGAGCGAGAATACTAAAAGAAGTCCAAAGCATCGATGTGCTTATATCACCAACAGAAAACTTCCACATGTTACAGTTGTACGAGAAATATCTGAAAAAACCACTTAGCCATGAAGCACATGAGGTAATTCACACGCACTACAAACACAGAAGAAGGGTTCAAGAAGAGGAAATCGATATACTACCACTTCCAGAAGAATCTGAAGACAAAGTAAAGGTCAGCGTTTGTTTGGGTACCTCGTGTTATTCAAAAGGTTCGTACGAAATCCTCGAAAAGCTCATTTCGGCAGCAAATAAAGAAGAATGGGCGAAGAATTTAGAGATAAAGGGAACATTCTGTGTAGAGAACTGTGGAAAAGCACCAAACGTTCTGGTAAATGATATAATAGTATCCGAAGCAACAGTCGAAAAAGTAAAAGAGGTGGCTTTAAATGAGCTTGGAAGAGCGAAAGGGGATCTTGAGATTTCCAAAAGCGACGTTTGAACGTTTAAAATTGTACCATGCACTCTTGAGTCAGCTCCACGCTGAAGGTAAGTCTTATGTATTATCCGAAGAGATTGCAGAGATGCTCCGCATCACACCGGAACAAGTAAGAAAGGATTTCTCGTTCCTTGAGACTAAGGGCAAACCCAAGGTTGGGTACGTGATAAAGGAATTACTTGACGAACTCGATGAGCTCTTCGGAACAGGTGTTGATGAGAATATTATAATCATCGGAGCTGGTCACCTTGGTAGTGCACTTGCAAATTACAAAGGATTTAAGAACATAGGTATAAGAGTCGCCGCAATATTTGACAACGATCCAAAAAAGATTGGAACAATGGTTGGAGAACTCATGGTGTTACCACTGAAAGATTTGTCCAGGGTCATTCGTAGATTTAAAGTAAAAATCGCAGCCATTTGTGTTCCAGAAAGTTCAGCTCAGCAGGTAGCAGATCTGCTGGTTAGCCACGGAGTTAAAGCGCTGTGGAACTTTTCTACAAGGATATTAGACGTACCAGCAGAGGTAATTGTCCAAAACGAGGATATAACAAGAGGATTGCTCGGATTAAAACACATGCTTGCGGAAAAAGAAAGAATAAAAGCTGAAGAACTAAAAAGTGTTAAAGAATCATCCCCGAAGTAAATTTTGCTAGATTAACGTAATTGTGCGCCACGCACATATATAGTGAGGAACGACCTCACAACGGCCACCACACCTTCCCACCCCGGTTGTCAACCGGGGGATTTTTTTATAAAAAACACCGAGGGCTTATTTTTTAAAAGCCCTCGGCACTTTAGACTCTTGAACAGGAGCTTAAAGCTCTATCTCATACACTTTGGAGTACTTATCCTTAATGTATCTCACGAAAGATTCGTAAGACAGCGGTTTGCCAGTCACGATTTTAATCAAGTCGCTTGGTTCGTACATTTTACCCTTCGAATGGATCTTCTCTTTCAGGAAGTTTTTAATGATCTCAAAATTACCAGCTGAAACAACTTCTTCAAAGTTTATTTCTTCTTTTAATTTTTCAAATATCTGAGCAGCATAAAGGTTGCCAAGTGCATAAGTTGGAAAATAACCAAAATTCCCGCCGAACCAATGTGGATCTTGCATACAACCAAGCGTATTGTTTGGCACATCCAGCCCCAGGTATTTTTTGTAGAGCTCGTTCCACTTGTCTGGGACGTCTTTAACACTCAGTTCACCGTTGATTAGCTCGCGTTCAATCTCAAAACGGATGATTATGTGCAGGTTGTACGTAACTTCGTCCGCTTCGGTTCTAATGAACGACCTTTGGACTCTGTTCACCGCCCTCCATAATTCTTCAACCGAATATCCCCGCATCTCGGGAACAATTTCTATGAATTTGCTATAAATCCCTTTCCAAAATGCCAAGCTTCTGCCAACTACATTTTCCCAAAAGCGCGATTGACTCTCGTCGAAACCGTATGAGGCGCTGCTACCAATTGGTAGACCGTAGAACTCGGTAGGAATTGAAAGTGCGTACAGTGCGTGCCCAAATTCGTGTATCGTAGAGTATATGGAATTTCTGATGTCATTAACTATGTACCTTGTTGTTATGCGTACATCGTTTAGACCTATTGGATTGGTGAAAGGATGCGCTGATACATCCAACCTTCCCTTGGTAAAATCGTACTTGAGATAGTGAAGCAGCCAGTTGCTGAATTCTTTTTGCTTATCTACCCCGATTTCTCTATTGAACGGATCCTCTGATTTTGGCAACCTTTCGATTTTTTCGAGCATTTCCACTATAAAATCTCTGACTTTACTGAATATCTGATCCACTTCTTCTGCCTTCATTCCGGGTTCGTATAGGTCGAGTAACGCGTTGTACGGTTCACCTTCGTAACCTAAAATGTCTGCGTATTTTCTACTGAGATCGACAATTTTTTCAAGCAAAGGTCTTACTTCTTCGAAATCACCACGCGGTTTAGCAATTTCCCACTTTTGCTCTAGCATTGTTGATGTTATCATAATCTCTTGAAATAGTTCAGGAGGAACTTTTTTGTACTTGTAGTATTCCTTCTTTCCTACATAGACTAGCTTCTCGTCGATTTCACTTTGTGGTTGAGCTGTTTCCAACAGTTTTCCGAGAGCGTCGTCAGTTATTTGTTTAAAAGCGTACGTTCCAATTTCCGATAGCACTTCCGCTCTGTACGGTCCTGCATCTTTTGGCATATACGTTTGCATATCCCAGTAAAGCAATGCGGCTGCGCTGTAGTACTTAGCGACACGTTTGTAATAGCTTTTTAGTTCTTCCATAAATCTTCCTCCTATATAAAATTCTTGTACTTCACAGGATGAAATCTGATTCGATATTGTTTAATCTGTACTGTAAGGCCTCACTAACATCCTTTGCATCGACGATCTCGTCTCCATTGAGATCAGCGATCGTTCTTGAAACTTTCAATATTTTGTCCAGAGCTCTTCCCGAGAGTCTGTATTTGGTAGCGTATATTTTTAAAATATCTTCCGCCTTATCGTCTAACTTAATGTATTTCTCAACCATCCTGTGCGTCAATTTCGCGTTGAGCTTTATATTTTCTTCCTTGTACCTACGTAGTTGTCTTTCCCGTGCTCTTACAACCCTTTCGCGAATTTGAGCGCTTGACTCTCCATTTGTTTGCTGAACTTTACCCCGCATCTCATCATAAGAGATTCTGGGAACTTGGATTTGTATGTCTATTCTGTCGAGTATTGGGCCAGAGATGTTTTTCCAGTACCTTTTGATTTCGTATGGCGAACATTTGCATGCTATCTCTTTGTCTCCATAGTATCCGCAGGGACATGGGTTCATAGCGGCAATTAATTGGAAAGAAGCGGGAAAAACATGTGTCGCCTTTGAACGCGAAACCGTTACCACACCATCCTCAAGCGGTTCACGTAATGCTTCTAAGACATCTCTTCGGAATTCAGGAAGCTCATCCAAAAAGAGCACACCGTTATGTGCGAGTGTGACTTCTCCCGGTTTCACGTTGGTACCTCCACCGATTACCGCTACAGCACTGGAGGTATGGTGAGGACTTCGGAACGGCCTTTTCGTTACAAGTTTCGAGTCCAAAAGACCTATGGCACTGTATATTTTGGAAGTTTCAATGATTTCGTGTTCGCTCATTGGAGGTAGTATGGTCGGAAATCTCCTCGCAAACATCGTCTTTCCTGTGCCCGGAGGTCCTACCATCAGCACATTGTGACCACCACTTGCGGCGACTTCAAGTGCACGCTTCGGAACTAAATGTCCGCGGATCTCTGAAAAGTCAACCTCGTATGCATCATCCTGTAGAATAGGTATTTCGTACAAGATGCGTGGGAATTGATTGGTCTTTATTGACTGTACTGCTTCGTACAGGCTTTTGAAAGCAAGAAAATTCGCTTTTGTAGCCGTAGCTTCAGGGATGTTATCTGCAGGGATTATAAAAGATGTCGAGGAGTTTTGAAATTCCAACAAGATCGGAAGGACACCTTTGACCTTTTTGACGGTTCCATCCAGCCCAAGTTCTCCGATAACAACTGAGTTGAAAGGTGGGATATACTTCGCAGCACCTAAGATCGCCAAGGCAATGGCAAAATCTAAGAACGTTCCTTCCTTCTTTACGTCACTGGGTGCCAAATTAACGGTAATTAGACCATCTGGTACTAAAATATTAGAGTTCTTGAAAGCACTTAAAATCCTCTGTTTGCTCTCCTTAACAGCGGTATCCGGTAACCCAACGATGTTGATATCCCTTTTCACACTTCGTTGATTTATGTCCACTTCCACATCGACTAGAAGCGGAGTTATTCCAACAATAACCGCTGATTTTGTGCTAAAAAACATCCCCTATCCCCCTCGTTCTTTCATAAGTTCGTAGGTTCTTTGTGCTATTTTGGCGGTTATCCCCCAGATGATGTAATCTCCGTATTTATAAAAAATGACCTTGTAAATCCCTCGCTTCCAGTTGTAGTTTCTTCCAAAAGCTATGAGATGAAATGGAAAGTCTTCGCGTGGTTTTAGTTCGACGTCTACAATTCCAATAGAATAGGGCCTTTGAAAGTGTTCAATAGGAACCAAAAACGTCTCTTTTACTTCATTAGTATTTATCCGAAGTTCGTTAATGTCCACAGCAACGACAAACGGGTAGATGACTGAGTTAAACGGTGTTACCAGCGGTTCTACTTCGAAAAGAAAATCGACTGTTCGAAGTCCGGTTTCTTCTTTGAGTTCTCTAAGTGCTGCCTCATAAGGTTCTTCGTTCATCTCAATGTGTCCACCCGGAAAAGATACCTCCAGAGGCTGTGGGATATTCTCAGACCTCACTTCAAAAAGGATTTTGCTCTCATATACCGGTACGCACACCGCGTAGTAATTGAATTCACCCAGAAACCTCTTCAAGCCCCCACCTCAATTTTCAGATTTGTCTCTCTTAATTTCTTTTATTTCACAGCAGAATTCCAGTTCATAGAGTTCCCGTAAAGACTATTCCAGTATCCAGACGGTGTGTCATTAACGTAATAACACCGAACCTCTTTACCAAAGACAAATAAATATCCTTTGCTCAAACTTAAGTATCTCCCACTGGGAACAGTATCTGTAAACAGCACCTTTTTAGTATCTTTGTCTATAATTTGAAGCTTCCCGTTCGAGTCAATAACGTACAGATGTTGTTTACCAAGAACAGCATCCACGATCTCTGATTGGAAAGTTAGGAATGCGCTTCTACCCTTAGAAACCTCGGTTTTGTCTTTCATTGGTATGAATTCATAGACATTACCATATTCATCGATAAGTGAGAATCCAACTTGTTTACTAACATATGGTGTTTCCGAGTATATCGGTAGGTTTTTTGGCTTTCCCGCAAAACTATCCACATTTTTGTCTCTCCACAAGTTTCCAGCACCATCGACAACATACACTTTGCCTGCAAGTGAAACTGATGGGGGTATCGAAGGATATGTTCCTACTTTGTATGAATTCTTTATAACCCCGGATTTGCCTTCGTCTTTAATAACATAAAGTGTTCCTTTGTCTGTAACCACATAAAGCAAATATCCGTCCCAAGCAGGTCCGTAAGCGATATCACTGTCAAGTGAAAGCTTCCAAGCAAGAGTTCCATCTTCATTCAAGGCGTAAATCGTATCATCCCACGATCCAACATATACATGAGTGCCAACTGTCACGTGACCAGTTATAACAAAGCTGGTCTTGTACGACCAAGCTATTTTCCCACCATTTATAGCTATAACAGAGCCTTTCGTTGTAGGTATGTACGCGACGTCTTCTTTTACTGCTGGTTTACCTGATACGGTATCATTCAAAACAACTTTCCAAAGTAGTTCGAACAACTTCGGAGTTTTCGGTGGCTGGGTTGATTCGGAGGGTTTTACAACTGTGGTCTCTTCCCTTTTTTGCTGCTCTTCACTGGATTGCTTCTGCGATGCTGAGGGTGCTGTTGTAACTTGGGTAGAAACAGGGGGTTGCACGATTGAATGTTCCTCAACCACTGTAGTTTCTTCTTTTTCACCAGTATCAACGGGAACTAAGGATTTAACAGTGAATTTCAGATCTTTTTGGGCTAAGTCACTTGTAACCAAGAGGTTTCCAGAGTACAGATATTTTCCATCTGTTAAGAGTGTTCCTCTGTAGGGAAACGTCGTACTTAACCTTGCCGTTCCTTTGTAAAAATAGATCTTGGATCCGTCGCTGAACACGTGGTATCCTGAAAAATAGACATAATCGGAAAACTTGGGGTAAATTCTTTCAAGTTTCGCGAACCGGGGGTTGGAAATATTAAAAAGTTGCGTTTGCAACCCAAAAACTGCCATGTATGGTTCTGAAACTTTTAAATATGAAGCGTCCGTTGGCATAGACCATACAATATTCCCAGCATAATAGCAAACAACTTGGTTATTCTCAATTCCAATTATGTAATCTGAAACTACGTAAATACTCTTCATCTTTGATGACACAGTTCCAATACTTGTCGCCGTTCCCTTTTCAATTTTGTATACCTTTAAATTTGATAAGGCGTAGTTTGTCCCAACGCGCTGAGCACCTTTAATGTCTATTTTTATCTTGCCGTCTAATGAATAGATACCATCTGAGGTTATGTAATAGTACTGGGTACCGTCGAAGAGAACATCCAGAGCAGTTATGTTTTTGACGACATTACCTGCTTCGTCAACAATACTTGTTGTAGTGACAATAAGTGCACCAGCAAAGTGTAAGCTGGTAAGAGCTAAGAACATCAATGTAAGGATGGTGATAAGAGCAAGATGTATTCTCACAATGTTTAACCCCCTAGCATCAACTTGTTGCACGTTTCAGTTTTTTATTATATCATTACTCCTCACTTGTCTAGTGATGAAATCTGCAATATCAAAAACTTGAGATACATGGTTTCAAGAATATTGTAAACTTGTGGATGGTCGATTGGTTGTCCACCTCTGTAAATCAATCGAGCAAATACCTTTGCATCTATAGCGGCATCAACTAGGATAGATTCGAACTCACTTTGTGATACAACCTGAGTACAAGAAGCTGTAGCCAGTAGTCCGTCGTCTTTCAGTATTCTCATACTCCGGTAATTGATTTCTTTGTAACCTTTAAATGCTGCGTCGCGACTGGATGCACTCTTTGCAAACGATGGTGGGTCAAGAACAACGACGTCGTACTTTTTTGTTTTCGCGTAAGCGTTTTTCAAATAATCAAAAGCATTTCCAACCACAAACTCCGTTCTGCTTTCATCAAAACCGTTCAGTTTTGCAATCTGTCTTGCAATTTCAATAGCACGATCTGAATAATCAACGAAAGTCACATGCTTTGCTCCACCACTGAGTAAATGCATTCCAAAATTCCCTGTGTACGAAAAACAGTCAAGACAGACCTTGTTCTGAGCAAAATCTCTGAGTTTTCTCGCGTTCTCACGTTGGTCTAAAAAGGCTCCTGTTTTTTGCCCTTTTGTGTCGGCCAAAAATTTGATCCCGTTTATCTCAAATGGTATAAGTTCTGGACCAGAACCATAAATCCACCCAGAAAACTCTTCAAGCCCTTCCTTTTTGACCGCGCTACCTTCCGTCCTTTCGTGTATCCCAGTTGGCGAAAAAATCTCTATGAGAACACCTAAAATTGTGTTTTTCAATTTGTTAATTCCGAGCGTATTGAATTGAACAGAGAGGTATTTGTCAAACTTATCGACGATAAGTCCAGGTAACCCATCGGCCTCGCCAAATATGACTCTATATGCATTTTCCTTAGCAATGCTATATCTGTTTTTGATTGCATCTAAGATCCTGTTCTTGATGAATTCCCTATTGATTTCCACAGGTTTTCTGGAGAGTAATCTGACCGTGATCTTTGATTTTGTGTTGATATATCCAATTCCGACGAACTGATTAGCGAATGAGTATACATAGACTATATCTCCATCCTCAAAATTACCCTCTATTCTCTCTATCTCGTTATCGTAAACCCAAGGATGACCATTCAATACACGTCGTTTAATATCCCTTTTCAGTATTACTTTTGCTACTCTTCTATCCACAGTTTGCTTCACCTCTTGTTAAATCGTTCAAGAGTTCTTGTTACTTAGATTATAACATACGTTTGATTTTTCTCAATTCTGTCAGTATTCAGAAAAAAACTGAGCAAAGTTTTGGTATTAAGTGTTCTCAACGGTAAAACACGATAAAATTCTCATAGCGAATGATTTCAGAATTTTTTGTTACTGGTTAAAAGGATTATAATCTTGTTAGATAAGAAGCCAACAACTTGCATTTTTTATACAATGCTAACATCTTGGGGAAGGGGAGTGGCTGCTGCATGCGGATAAAGGACCATCCTATTCTTAATGTGCCTACTGAAAAGAACTACGTAACGTTTTATTTTGAAGACCAACCCGTTTGTGGAACTGCTGATGATACCATCGCAAGTGCTCTTATCGCAAATGGTTTTGACGTGTTTGGTTTTACAGAACACAACCATCCTCGAGGTTTTTTCTGCGCTATTGGTAAATGTTCGGCCTGCCTTGTGGAAGTCGATGGTGTACCAAATGTTCGTGCCTGCATAACCCCCATTAGGGAAGGTATGCGCGTTAAGATGCAACGCGGAAGGGGGAAGCCAAAATGGTGAGACACGTTAAAGCACTTATCGTCGGTTCTGGACCTGCAGGATTGACAGGCGCTATCGCTATTGCAGAATCTGTTGGAAGTGGTGAAGAAGTTGTAATAATTGATGAAGGTATTGAACCTGGAGGTCAACTTTCGAAACAAACTCATAAATTCTTCGGTCATGAAGGGTTTTACGCTTCAACAAGAGGATTTGAGATTGGGAATTTACTTGTCAAAAAGGTTAAAAGTCTTGGAGTTGAAATAATACAACAATCAACTGTAACTGGTATATACGAAGATGTAATAACTGTCTACGATAGAGTAAACAACATTGTGCATGAATACCTGGCGGATTATCTGCTAATCGCCTCAGGAGCCACAGAGAGATTTTTGACTTTCAAGAATAACACGTTGCCAGGTGTTTATGGTGCAGGGGCAGTCCAGACGCTCATGAATCAGTATAGAGTTCTCCCTGGCGAATCATTCCTAATCGTTGGAGCAGGGAACATCGGGCTCATCGTTGCTTATCAATTGGTCCAAGCAGGTGCGCAGGTAAAAGCAATCGTCGAAGCTTCATCGCGCGTTGGCGGATACGCCGTTCATGCCAATAAAGTTAAAAGACTCGGAATACCGATACTGCTAAGACATACGATACTCGAAGCAATAGGCAAAGACAAGGTTCAGGGTGCTGTTGTGGCTGGGGTGGACGAAAGATTCAAACCAATACCGGGTACAGAAAAGGAATTTGTTGTTGATGCCATATGCCTTGCCGTTGGTTTACAACCTAACGTCGAACTCGTCGCGCAGACAGGTGCAAAACTTGTGTACATACCCGAACTTGGTGGCTATGTGCCGTTGCGCGATGAAAATATGAAAACGACTGTTCACAATGTGTTTGTGGCGGGAGATCTTTCAGGTATAGAGGAAGCTACAACCGCTATGATTGAGGGCTACATTGCAGGTTATAACATCGCTCAAGAGTTAACAGGAAAATCTTTTGAAGATAAGATTGAAAAGATGAAGAGAGAACTTGAAGAGTTTAGAAGAGGACCATTCTCAAAGAAGGTTAGAGACGGACTAAGGAAGATGGGGATCGTCTTTCCTGAAGGTGGGTATAGAGAGGAACAACAAACCGACAGAGGACCCGTTGGAAAATTAAGGGCAATCATAGAATGTCCAGAGGCTATTCCTTGCAACCCTTGTGAAACATCCTGTCCAACTGGTGCAATTAACGTAGGTGGAAACATAAACGGTATTCCACAAATCGATTACTCAAAGTGTATAGGCTGTGGGGTTTGTGTAATGAAATGCCCTGGGCTTGCAATATTTATGATCCAAGAAAAAGAGGAATATTCCCTTGTGGGCGTTCCATACGAGCTACTCCCAGTGCCAACCAACGGTACAAAAGTCAAGCTTCTGAACTTCGAAGGAAAGGAAATTGCCAATGGAGAAGTTGACCACGTTGTTCTAAACAACAAAGGAAAGACACATATTGTCTTTCTTAGAGTACCCAAAGGATACGAAGATGTAGTTAGAAGCTTCCGTTTGCCAGAAAAAGCAGAGGAATTTATCTGCAGATGTGAAGAGATAACAAAGGAAGATATCGAACGAGTTATAGACATGGGGATCACGGACTATGAAGAACTTAGAAGGGTATTAAGAATAGGAATGGGGCCGTGTGGTGGAAAGACCTGTAGGTCGTTGACTTTGCAAATTATCTCTGAAAAAACCGGCAGGCCTATATCAGAAATACAACTTGGTGCATATAGACCCCCTACAATGCCGACACCGTTTGAAGCCGTGGTAAAGTCAGCTTTAAGCGAGAACGACGAAGTATCTGAAAATATTCAAGGGGGTATTGAAAATGAGTGAGGTAAGAAAATACGACGTTTGTATAATTGGTGGAGGAATAACGGGAACAGCGCTGGGTTATTTTCTGTGTAAGCTTGGTAAGACTTCCATTGCAATATTTGAAAAATCGTACCTTTCTTCAGGTTCAACTGGCAGATGTGCTGGTGGAATCAGGCAACAGTGGTCAACAAGGTCAAATGTTCGCTTAGCAATGAGGAGTGTGAAATTATTTGAGAGATTCAAAGAAGATGTAGGGATGGATATAGAATACAAACAAGGTGGATATCTCGTTTTGTCGTACAGTGAAGAAGAAGCTGAGCAATTTGAAAAGAATGTAAAGATGCAACGTGAAGAAGGTTTGGACGTGGAAATCCTTTCGCCTAAACAGGTATCTGAGAGATACCCATACATAAACACAAAAGGATTGGTTATGGCTACATTTTGTCAAACTGATGGTCACGCTAATCCACACAAAGCTGTGATTGGTTATGCTCAAGCCATCAGAAGAATGGGCGGACATATATACACACACACCGAGGTAAAGAGTATCGAGGTTACAAACGGAAAAGTCACAGGTGTCGACACAACCGCAGGCTATTTCGCTTGTGATATTGTCGTAAATGCTTCTGGTCCCTGGTCAAACGAAGTTTCAAAGCTTGTTGGTGTAGATCTTTTGACAGAAAGCTACAGGCATCAGATTCTTGTCACAGAACCGCTGGAAAACTTCTTTCCAATGATGGCAATAAGCTTCTCTGGTAATTTTTACATGCGACAGACACAACACGGACAATTCATATTGGGCCAGGGTGACAAGGATGAAAAACCTGGACTCAATTTCAACGTTACCTACAAATTTGAAAAAGAACTAGCAAGTAAGATGGTTAACATCTTCCCATTTTTGAAGAACGTTCGAATAATAAGGCACTGGAGTGGGATGTATAACATGTCTCCCGATGCCCAACCAATAATTGGAGGCAGTGACCTGGTAAAGGGATATTACTATGCCGTAGGTTACTCCGGTCACGGTTTCATGGTCGCTCCCGCTGTTGGTGAAGCCCTTGCTGAATTGATTGTGTTCGGGAAAACCTTGCATACGGACATTTCCTACCTCGATATTAAGAGATTTGAGGGTACTGTTGTGGAAAAAGAAAAGAATGTGGTATAATTCCTAGTGAATAGATACGTTGTTACATGGGGGAGCGATGACAATTAGATGACAATCAGTGATAAGAAAGTCATGATAGTTGATGATAGCAAATTTTGGAGGATGGTCCTTCAAAGCGTATTCGCAAAGTTGGGAGTAAAGCAAATAGTTGTTGCCGAAGATGGGATGAAAGGCATTGAAACTGCTTTAAGAGAACTACCGGATATAATCATTACAGATTACAACATGCCTGGTATTTCAGGATTGCAAATGTGTCTTTATCTTAGATCAATACCCGCGTTTAAAAACGCGGGTATTGTTGTTCTAACAGGTTCAGACGATGTAATAAACGAGTTTTGGGCTGAACACAGTGGGGCAAACAAGTTCATCTCCAAATTGCTTCCCAAAGATGTGTTGGAAAGCGAACTTGAACGTTTTATCTCCAACGATTACTCGACTTCGAAGACAAAGGAAATGTTCTATCTAACAGGTATTTATGATGTTTTAGAACAAAAGATGAGAACAGAAATTCTGAATAGAGAGATTCTCTCTCTCATCCAGTATGCAAGAGACGAACTTTACGTCGTTCAAAAGTTGAAGAACTTTTTGGAATTCTTCTCACGTTTTTCCGGATTAGCTTTGCTGCTCTTATCACCTGTGGAAGGTCGTATATACAACTTTGGATTGCCGCTAAGCAAGACTGTAAGTAAGGAAAAGTTGCTAAAGTATTTTGAGAAACCTATTGAACCTTCTGATTGGTCTTATTTCGGCAACTTCGGTTCGGAATTCAACGTTGACGGGTTGGAAACCGTTGTTGTTAAGTACCAAGAAAACGAAATAGGGCTAATTGCTTATGAAGGTGCGTCAGACAAATGGAGTTTAAGTAAAGTATTAAACGAAGCAAGTGAAAGCATCGCATTGCTCTTTAACACGTTGAACAGCTTCAGGGAGCTTAAAGTCGCATCCGCCGTCGATGGTTTAACGGGCTTGTTTAACAAAAAGGAACTGCTTAGGTTTCTTGAAGAGACACATAACTTGGCTAAGTTCAATAGGACAATCTATTATGTCGCGATGTTTGATGTAGACAATTTCAAAAAGGTCAACGACACCTACGGACATTTGGTAGGAGATGAAGTCTTGAAAGCCGTTGCAGCTATTTTAAAAGAAGAGATTGCGGGAAAAGGAATTGCGGGAAGGTACGGTGGAGAGGAATTTTGTCTTGTGATTACAAAAGCAGCTAACAACGATGAAGTGGTTGAAACTATAGAAAGAATTTTGTACAAGGTTAGAAACACGCAATTTCCACACGGAAAATGTACGGTATCCTGTGGTGTTGTAAGTTCTGAAGGATACGAATCCCCAACCGAAGTAATAAAGGCTGCCGATGACTTGCTCTACATATCCAAGAAAACAGGAAAAGACAAAGCAAGTTATATGTTTCTTCCAAAAAACAGAGAAATCAACCAAGTACTACGTCAAGAACAGACATGATCAGAAAACCGAAAATTAGAAAGTACGTCGATAAACGTTCATTACCGCGAAGATGAGTTTCCGGAATAACTTCGTCGCTTACCACAAATACCATAGCACCAGCTGCAAAGGCAAGCATATAAGGTAGTAAGTTCTTACTAATTAGTATCAAACCCGCACCAAAAATACCACCCATCATTTCAACAACGCCCGTAAGAAAAGTTATAAAAAGCGAGTAGCGAATACTATACCCTGCGTTCATAAGTGCAACCATTGTCGCCGCACCTTCCGGAATGTTCTGTGTGCCAATAGCAATTGCCACACTGAGCGCTTCCGGAGTGAACCCACTTATTCCCACAGCCATGCCTTCTGGAAAGTTGTGAATCGTTATAGCTATAACAAAGAGCCAGATTTTTGCGAGCTTCTTGCTGTCCATTCCTTCATGGCCTTTCAAAAAGTGTTCATGCGGTGAGAACTTATCCAATAAGTCGACAGCGATCGCTCCAAACAAAAATCCTACAATAAAACGCAACGCCCCACCGATTTCTAAAGACGGCCCTGCTAAACTAAAAGCACTTGCTGCAAGCATAATGCCTGCAGCCATCCCCATAAGCGAATCGATAACCTTTTCTCCTAGATGCTTATGAAACAACAACAACGGTACAGCCCCAAGAATTGTCGAAAGCCCCGCAGCGGTACTTAAGAGAGTACCTTTCAGAAAATCTGTTATAGTATCAACCTCCTACTTCTACTGGAAAATCCCAGATTATATTCTAACACAAAATCAAACGAACACCAATATCCTCAAGAACCTTCGCCCACAGGCTTTGTCTCAACCTTTGCAACATTTGGATCATAAGCCTCCTCAGGAGCTTTTAACAAGAAGAGCACAATGATCACAGTAGAGATAACGTTAATAGAAAAGAAGAACAAGTAAGGGTTTATCTTATCAAGCAGGAACCCGTAAAGAGCGGAAGAAATAGGCGTGCTTCCCATAGCAAAAAGTGAAAGAACTGAGAACACTCTTGACCTAAGCTCGGACGGTACAAGTATCTGCAAGTTTGCATTTATTGGTATGTTAACCAAAGCGTTGAAGAAGGTTATCAGAAAAGCACTCACAACAAATACAAAATATGCTACTCCT
Organism: Fervidobacterium changbaicum; assembly: GCF_004117075.1. Lineage (NCBI taxonomy): Bacteria > Thermotogati > Thermotogota > Thermotogae > Thermotogales > Fervidobacteriaceae > Fervidobacterium > Fervidobacterium changbaicum. The sequence goes on along the minus strand of NZ_CP026721.1, from coordinate 339,273 downwards.
TTCGTAAATCCAAGAAGGGGCATTATCAGTATTGAGAAAAGCAAACCGACAACTTGCTCTAATATGAGTCCGGAGGATATAAGGACTTTAGAACTGAATTTATTAAGAAAAAGCATTATAGCAACGTTCCCGAAAAGTGCACCTAATGTAGCAAATACTTCAAATGTGCCAAATTGGGCTGCAGAAAATTTGAATACAATTCTGGCAAGGTATGGAAGCACAACACTGTAAAGCGGAGACATTAAAAAATTGATCACTATGGCAAAAGTGAATAGGAATTTTAGACCTTTATGTGCTAAAACAAATCTAACACCTTCGGAGAGTTCTTGTAGGAACTGTATTTTGCCGTTTTTTGGAATATGAACGTAGATAATAAACATTTCACTAATTCCCGAAAGAATGTAGAGCACAGCCGTCATAAGCAACACGTTTGTTAGTCCGTAGTAACCGTAGAGCATAGCACCGATGATAGGACCTATAATGTTTGCACCACTATTTGCCATTGCATTTAAAGATGTGGCTCTCTTCATATTTTCTTTTCTCACAACATCTCCAAACATTGCACCAGTCGGACCGTCGAATATCCCATCGAGAAATGAAAGAATCGCCCTGAAAGTCAGAAGCGCTCCAATTCCAAGCTTGTTGCTGAAGGCTACGAACCAGAGAGCAAAAAGCAAGATACCCCTCAGTTCATCAAGCAAGACCATTATGTACTTTCTGTTAAGTCGGTCCCCTAGAACACCTCCGATTGGTGTTGCAAGCAATCTTGGCAATATTCCAAGCACTGTAAATATGCCCATCATCGTTCCAGAACCGGTTTTGTCCAGTATGAATAGAGGCATAGCAACAAGTAAGGCCGCCGCACCAACAAGAGATTCAAACCGACCGCTGATAATTAGTGCAAGATTTCTCCTTTCGTGTTTGTAAATCTCCTCTTTCACCACCATCACCCCCAAAAATTATTGGCAAATAAATTTTATCATATGCCAAAATATTTTGTCAATAGAGCAATTTTTTTGCACTTAAAAATAATTCGTTATACGAAGTATATTTCTCGAAATTCATGGTATAATCACTTGGAGGAAGGAGGGATTTAGATGGAAGGAAGGATTGAAAAGTTCAAAGGACTTGTAAGTTTGTGCGAGGTACCAGGTGTTTCGGGCAGGGAGGAGTTGGTGCGTGAAGAAATTTGCAAAATGCTTGGAGAACTGGCAAAAACTGATAAGATAGGGAATTTAATTCTCGAGAAGAAAGGAACTGAGGGCAAAAAGCAGGTAATAATTATGGCCCATATGGATGAAATAGGTTTTTATGTTTCTTCACTTAGAGCTGATGGAAAGCTTGAAATTAAGAATGTTGGCGGGATCATAGAGGAGACACTACCCGGTTCGTTCGTTCAAGTTGTGACAAGGAAAGGGGTAGTTGATGGTGTGATAGGTGCCGTTCCACCACACTTAAAATCCGATGGTGTGGTTTTTGAAAAAGTTGTTGATGTAGGTGCTAAGAGCTACGAAGAACTGGAAAGCCTCGGTATTGCTGTCATGGACTTTGTTGTTTTCAAAAAGAATCACGCGTTGTTGAACGGTGAGTTACTTGCCATGCGAAGCTTGGATGATAGGTTTGGCTGCTTTGCACTAATAGAAGCATCAAAAGGTTTAGTTCCAAAATCAGATATTATCTTTGCTTGGACCGTTCAAGAAGAGGTAGGGCTAAGAGGTGCTAAGGCGCTTGCACACACGTACTCACCAGATTTGGCGATCGCCATAGATTCTTTTGCATGTTGTAGCAAGACAAACGGTCACATAAAGCTTGGAAATGGTCCGGTCGTCAGGATTTACGACAACAGTTCTATTTCCAACTTCGAAGTCGTTGATATTATCACCAACCTTGCAAAAGAGGAAGGTATTCCTCTTCAAATAGGTGTAACAGGTGGAGGGAATGATGCAAGCGTTTTTGTTGAGAAAGGAGTCCCTATGGTTGCTTTAAGCGTTCCCGTAAAGTACTTGCACTCTCAGGTGGAAATGATCAGCCTTTCAGACCTTGAGAATCTTATAAAATTGCTTAAGCGCTTTTTGGAGGTGTTTTAAGTGCTTGAGGTACTGTTGTTTCTCGGTGGACTCTTCTCAGGTGTTGTTAATGTCTTGGCTGGGGGAGGATCGTTTTTAACATTGCCAATCCTTGGTCTTTATGGCCTAAGTACAAGTGTCGCTAATGGAACAAATAGAATAGGTATTTTGCTACAAAATGTCTCAGCCACTTGGAGGTTCATAACCAAGAAGGAGTTGGACATCAAAAATGCGCTGTTTGTCACAATTCCAACGATCATAGGTGCCGTGGTCGGAACGTCTATCGTCTTAAGTTTACCTGAGAAAATAGTCAAAATAACAATCGGTATAATTTTCCTATTCATGTCGTATTTCGTGCTGTTTACACCAAAAGTCTGGGAAGAAGGTAAGAAGGAAAAGTCGAACAGATTTCTTAGTGGTTTTGTGTTTTTTCTGATAGGAATATACGGTGGTTATATACAGGCCGGGGTTGGTTTCTTTTTGATATACGCCCTAACAATGCTCGAAGGGTACAATATAAAACAGGCGAACGCGATGAAGATCTTTTTAACACTCATGTTTACAATCTTTTCACTGATTTTATTCTCTTTCAATAATAAAGTAGCACTGATCCCTGGTTTAATACTCGGAGCAGGTTCTTTTGTAGGCGGGTATTTGGGGTCATACCTTAACTCACGCGTGAACAAAAAATTCATAAGGTACGTGGTCGCTGGCATGATGATATTCTCTGCAATCAACTATTTGTTCTTTAGATAGGCATCTATTTTGAAACAATAGCCCTGGTTAAGTTTCGTGGTTACCAGGGCTGTTGTTTTAGTCTTTTGTTAATGTCCTCGATCATCTTCTTCAATTTCTTAGCTTGTCTATAGTCTTCCTTCTTAAGCGCTTCCTTTAGTTTGTGATTCAGCAGCGTTAGTCTGCGTTTTTGTATATCTGTTATCACTTTACCATATACATTCGAATCTTTTGGGAACATCGTCAACTGGATAGTACTCGGCTGTTCAGAATACAAAAATTCCAAGGAAAAGTCAAACTTTTTGTTCCTCGCCGGCGATTCTTCCATAAGATTTTTATGAGACATAATCGTTTGCAGACCAGCGCGTGTATAACGCTCAATTTCATATTTTAGTACTTCCTTAAGACACGACTTACAATAAGATATTCTCTTAACAGTACCATCAACATAAACATTTTGCGATATTTCGGACTTATTTCCACACCTGATGCACTTTTCGTTTTCCAATATATCACCTTCTAGTCTGTCTTTTCAGGTTATATTAATCTTCATTCGACCTGAATTGAATTATATCTGTTCATAGCTTTTTCAATGCCTTCAGAAACGATCGTCTCAATTGCCTCAACTGCTAAGTCGATGACCTTCCGCAGTTTTTCAAATTCTTCTGGCGAAAAGTTTGAGAGTACAAAATCGGCAGCATCAACTTCCTTTGGTTTGGGACCTATACCTATTCTTATTCTCGGAAAATTCTGACCAATGTACGATATTATCGATTTAATCCCATTGTGTCCTCCAGCACTACCGTCTTTCCTAATTCTGATTCTGCCCAAAGGTAGGTCAAGGTCGTCGTACACCACTATTATATCATCATGTGGCAAATATTTAAATACCTCTCCACTGAGGTTCATGTAAGTCGTTGGTTTGACCAGCTTCACTTTCTGTCCTGCTATGTTGACGTCTGAGTAAAGATAGTTCGGCCCAGATTTCCAAGACTTTCCCAACCTATCCAGCACCATAAATCCAACGTTGTGGCGAGTATTAGCGTACTTTTCACCAGGATTTCCTAAACCAATGATTATCAACATCGGTTCCTCCTTTGCTGTATGCTTGGAGAATTAGCGAAACACAAACATTAAAGAAAAGTCCCCCAATGGGGGACTTTTCTTTATGTTTTTATCAGATTACTTCTCTTCCTCTTCCTTCTTACCTTTCTTTAGAACTTCCGGTTCTGCTGTTTCTGTCGTTGCTGTTGTTTCTTCAACTTCAAGTCCCCTTGGAACAACAATTGTTATCAAAACATCTTCTGGATCCATATCGATTTTAACTCCTTCTGGTAGTTTGACATCCTTTACCCTTAAGGAGTCACCAAGACCAAGGTTTGTGACATCGATTTCGATAGTTTCCGGAATTCTGTCAGGCAGTGCCTCAACTACAACTTCGTGGTGGAGAACCTCCATAATACCGCCCTTTTCAACACCCATCGCTTTACCAACGATATGTAGTGGAACGTTTATTTTCATCTTGTGGTGCGCTTCTGGTATATAGAAGTCAACATGTCTGACTTCATCCGTAACCTTATCGTATTGGACCATTTTGATGAATGCCATGTGTTTGAAAAGTTCTTTACCGTTTTCATCTTTGACTACTAGAGTGAGTGGTGTTGATTCTGTAACTTCCCTGAATATCTTTAAAAAGCTGTTTTTTTCCAAAGCCAAGCTAACCGGTTTCTCAACTCCAGGTCCGTACGCAATAGCAGGTATAACGCCTTGAGTTCTCAATCTTCTTACTGCGCGCTTTTTTCCTACAATAGACCTTACCTGCGCGTTTACTACGTGCTCCATGTCTACTCCTCCTTCTTTTTTATTTTTAAGGTTTTATTTTAATCTTTATTTTTTCTCACGATTTACTTAAAAAGTATACTTACAGATAGGTTCTTTCTGACTCTTATTATCGCTTCACCAAGCAATGGTGCAACTGAAACAATGTTGAATTTGCTCGGTAGACTCTGATGATATATTGTATCACTAATATAAATCTTTTCAATACTCGAGTTTTCGATCCTCTCAACCGCACCGGATGAGAGCACAGGATGTGTTATACATGCTATAACTCGTTTTGCTCCAGCATTCTTCACAGCATTTGCACCTTCGACCAATGAACGTGCCGTATCAACTATGTCATCAACTATTATAGCCGTCTTATCTTTGACATCACCTATAATGTTCAATATTTCAGCTATGTTATCTTTCGGACGTCTCTTGTCCAGGATTGCAAGAGGGAGGCCTACTTTTTCAGCTATCTGCCTTGCTCGTTTAACACCACCAACATCTGGAGAGACAATGACTGCATCGTCGTTTAGTATACCGTCTTTACTTAGCGTTTCAAGAAAAACCGGAAAACTCCACAGATTGTCAACAGGGATATCAAAGAACCCTTGAACCTGTTCAGCGTGTAGGTCAACGGTCATAACGCGTGTCGCACCGGCAACTGTGAGCAAGTTTGCGACAAGCTTAGCCGTGATCGGGTCTCTACCTTTAGCTTTTCTATCTTGCCTTGCATAGCCGTAGTACGGTATTACAACAGCAATGCTATTTGCAGAGGCTCGTTTAAATGCATCTATCATAATAAGTAACTCCATTAGATTTTCATTTACTGGTGGGCAAGTAGGTTGAATGACAAAGACGTCATGCCCTCGAACAGTCTCTTCTATGCGGACGTTGATTTCGCCATCCGCAAACCTTCCAACGGTAATATCTCCAAGCCTCATTCCTATGTAGCTCGCTACCTTTTCTGCCAAGACTTTGTTAGCATTACCGGTGAAGATCTTCATTTCATTCCTTGTGATTTGCATTCTCCATGGCCTCCCTTTTCATTTTTGCCCAGTTTTCCTTTATAACTTGTCTTGCTCTGCCAAGCGCAAGTGCATCGTCAGGAACATCTTCTGTAATAACCGAACCAGCACCTACAATGGCACCTTTTCCTATTTTCACTGGAGCAACAAGTGAAGAGTTGCTACCGATAAATGCACCGTCACCGATGGATGTTGGATATTTCTTATATCCATCGTAATTGCAGGTTATCGTTCCAGCACCGATGTTAACATCTTCACCAATAGTCGCATCACCAAGATAAGTAAGATGCTGAGCCTTGGAGTTCTTCCCAATAACAGATTTCTTCGTTTCCACGAAGTTTCCAATTTTTACCTTCTCTTTTAGGACGGTTCCTTCTCTAAGTCTTGCAAAAGGTCCAACGGAAACGTTATTTTCTATAATTGCACCTTCAACTTCCGAACGCATTATTTTGACATTATTCCCGATTGTCGAATCCTTTATTCGAGTGTACGGACCTATTTCGCAGTCTTCACCGATGGTGATATTTCCTTCTAAAATTGTAAATGGATGTATTATCGTGTCAATACCTATCTTGACGTCAGGTCCTACAAACGTTGAAGCGGGATCAACCACAGTAACGCCCGAAAGCATAAGTTCTTTAAGTATCCTTTCTTTTGCAACAGATTCGAGCTGAGCAAGCTGCACTCTGTCGTTTACACCTGATACCTGAACTGGATCATCCAACAGTACTGTTTCGACCTTACTGGCCATTTCAACCAAGTCTGTTAAGTAATACTCACCTTGGGCGTTGTTATTCGAGAGCTTATCCAAGTTTTCAAGTAAGAATTTACCAGAAAATACGTAAATACCGCTGTTCACTTCTTTAATCTTCAGCTGTTCTTCGTTTGCGTCCTTGTGCTCAACAATTCTTATCTTTTCGCCATTTCTGATGATCCTTCCGTACCCAGTCGGGTCATCTGCAATGAAGGTTAGTACGGTAACATCTGCTTTCGCTCTTGCGTGAGTCTGTGCAAGCTTTTCTATGGTTTCAGGTTTTAGAAGAGGAACATCTCCGTAAAGTATCACTATATCGTCCTCAGAAACTATAAACTCCTTAGCACACATCACAGCGTGACCTGTGCCAAGTTGAGGTTCCTGAAGGTATGTCTTGACGTCTTGTGGTAAGTAAGATTTCACAATTTCTGCTTTGTGGCCGACCACCACACCTACTTCTCCGAATTTCTTACCCAAGTCTACGACCCAGTTTATCATCGGTTTTCCGAGTATCTTGTGCACTACTTTTGGATATTTTGACTTCATTCTCTTCCCCAAACCAGCTGCAAGTATAAGCACCTTCATAGGCCGAACCTCCAAGTTTCAAAATATCATCAAACTATTCTTCAACTTCACCATCTTTACCTTTAAGCCTTCTTTGTAAAGAATACTCTCTAACAATAACCGGAATGAGAATAAGTCCGAGTAAGTATCCTTTTGAACCAAATTTGATGGCTCCAATCGCACCTATACCCATTCCGGTTAATAAAAGCATTGGGATAAGACCGTACCAAGCCTTAAGTATATCGTATAAGATAGCTAAGAACGTTCCGTAAACCACAAAGTTCAGCCCATCTAAGCTGTAGGGCCTAAATTTTCCAAGTATCGCTACCGCGCTAATTAAGAGCAGATTCAAACCAGCAAGAGACTCAGCGCGCTCGTTCTTTCTGAATGTAAAATATAACCCAACCAAAATCAAGGAGAAGTAAGAGTAGCTCTTGGTTAAATAGAACGAAGTAACAGCAGCTACTATGGAGAGTATCAAGGTGCCCATAAATTCTCACTCCACACAACAAAATTTTTTACAAAGAAAAAAAAGAAATATAAGGGGCGCAAAAGCGCCCCCAAGTAATAAAGAATATTAGCTTCTGTATTTGATGCTTGCTTGAGCAGCTGCAAGTCGTGCAACTGGAATTCTGTACGGTGATGCGCTGACATAATCGAGTTTTGTTGTGGCAAAGAACTCGATGGATTTTGGATCTCCACCGTGTTCACCACAGACTCCACATTTAAGTGTTGACTTAACTTCTTTACCTTTTTCCGTTGCTGATTTGACGAGCTGTCCAACGCCTTGTGTATCGATATGCTTGAATGGGTCGTGCTCGAGAATTCCCTTTTCAAGGTACTCTGGCAAGAACTTACCAACGTCGTCACGGCTGAATCCAAATGTCATTTGTGTGAGGTCATTTGTACCAAAGCTGAAGAAGTCTGCTTCTTGAGCAATCTGGTCAGCTGTGACAGCGGCTCTTGGAACTTCGATCATCGTTCCGACAAGGTACTTGAGTTCGACTCCATGTTCCTTAATGAGAGCATCAGCTGTTTCAATTATTATTTGCTTTACATATTTCAGTTCGTTGATGTGGCCTACAAGTGGTATCATGATTTCTGGCACAACTTCGATTCCCTCTTCTTTCTTCAGCTCAATAGCTGCAAGGATTATCGCCTTTGTCTGCATGACTGCAATTTCTGGATATGTGACCAACAATCTTACACCTCTGTGACCGAGCATTGGGTTAAGTTCGTGCAGTTGTTCAACTACTTTCTTGAGTTCCTCAACAGTGATACCGATTTGTTGAGCAACTTCTGCCATCTGTTCTTCTTCCTGTGGCAAGAATTCATGGAGTGGTGGGTCAATAAGCCTTATCGTAACTGGGTAACCCTTCATTTCTCTGAACAATCCTTTGAAGTCTTCTTTCTGGAGTGGGAGAAGTTCCGCAAGTGCAGCTTCTCTTTCTTCTTTCGTTCTTGCGACAATCATTCTTCTGACCTTTGGTATTCTATCCTTTTCGAAGAACATGTGCTCTGTTCGGCACAGACCGATACCTTCTGCTCCAAATTCTCTTGCAACTTTTGCATCTCTTGGAACATCGGCATTTGCCCTGACACCGAGTTTTCTAAACTCGTCTGCCCATGAAAGCAATTCAGCAACTGGTCCTTCCAGACCTTGTGGTTTAACGGTTGTAATCTTTCCAAGGAATACTTCTCCGGTTGTTCCATCTATTGAGAGCCATTCGCCTTCTTTTACGACTACGTCTCCAACTTTGAGGTAGCCTTCTTCTTCATTTACGTAAATGCTTTCTGCACCGACTACTGCTGGTTTCCCAAGACCTCTTGCGACAACAGCTGCGTGTGATGTCATACCGCCGCGTGCTGTAAGTATACCTTCAGCCGCGTTCATACCACCGACATCTTCTGGGCTTGTTTCTGGTCTAACAAGGAGGACTTTTTCTCCTGCTTTTGCTGCTTCTTCTGCTTTGTGTGCATCAAAGTAAACTTTACCTGTCGCTGCACCTGGTGATGCTGGCAGACCCTTCGCAATAACCTTTGCGTTCTTCCTTTCTTTTTCATCGAATTTTGGATGGAGGACTCTTTCAATGTCAGATGGCTGGACTCTCAAAACCGCTGTCTTCTTGTCGATAAGACCTTCGTGAACCATATCGACAGCTATTCTAATTGCTGCTTGGCTTGTTCTCTTGGCGCTTCTTGTTTGGAGTATGTAAAGTTTTCCTTTTTCAACTGTGAATTCTATATCCTGCATATCCTTGAAATATGCTTCAAGTCTATCCATTATCGCGATAAGTTCGTCGTAAGCCTGTGGAATCATTTCTTTCATCTTTTCAAGTGGATATGGTGTTCTTATACCAGCGACAACATCTTCACCCTGTGCATTTGGCAAGAATTCTCCGTAGTGCACCTTTTCTCCGGTATTTGGGTCCCTTGTGAAGCAAACACCTGTACCACTATCGTCACCCATGTTACCGAAGACCATAGCAACTATATTGACAGCTGTTCCAAGCAGTTGTCCTTCCTTAATTCCGTGGATTTCTCTGTACTTAATAGCCCTATCACTCATCCAGGACCAAATGACAGCTTCAATAGCTGCCCATAGTTGTTTGTAAACGTCCTGTGGGAATTCTTTTCCGTGTTTTTTGTAGATTTTCTTGTAGGTTTCAACAAGTTTCTTAAGATCTTCTGCATCAAGTTCCGTATCGAGTTTTACACCTTTTTGTGCTTTCATTTCGGCAAGTGCGTTTTCGAAATCTGCATGTGGAATTCCCAGAGCTGTGTCACCGAACATCTGGAGGAACCTTCTGTAGGAGTCGTACGCAAATCTTTCGTTATTCGTCATTTCAACAAGACCTTTGACCGTTTCATCATTAAGCCCAAGGTTCAGGATAGTATCCATCATTCCAGGCATCGATATAGCAGCACCTGATCTAACGGAAACAAGGAGAGGCTTCTTTGGGTCGCCGAATCCTTTTCCTGTAACTTCTTCAAGCTTTTTCATAGCTGCTTCGACTTGTTCTTTCAAATCCTCTGGGTAGGTTCTGTTGTTGTCGTAATAGAACTTACAAACTTCTGTTGAAATAGTAAAGCCTGGAGGTACTGGAACTCCGGCGTTTGTCATTTCAGCAAGGTTTGCACCTTTACCACCCAGTATATCCTTCATCTGGGCGTTTCCTTCTGCTTGCCCGTTGGCAAAGAAATAAACCCACTTTTTACCCATTTTCACACCTCCATATCGAAAAATTTAGAAAAGTACCTGTATAATTGTACCATACTTTTTCTACTTGTCGTATACACACTGTGATAAATTGTTTTTTTCTTTTATGTTAATTTCTGCAGAAAACAACCATCGGCCGTAATCATAGAAGATATTTATTCCGTCCGGAGTACGATCTGGGTGTATAATTGTTACACTACAGAACGATTCAGTTAGTTCTTGGAGGTGGAAATATGGAGAATAATACCTTCGTGAGCTTTCTCAAAGTTTTGTTACTAGGAACGATTGTGTTTTACATCTCAACACACCTATCAACATCAAGAATAGTAGAGTATGTTTCACAAGATGCAAAAAAACTCACAATCGATGGAATTCAAGTTGCTTACAGAGAATACGGAAAAGGTAACTTTGAAACTATAGTGTTCCTACATGGATTCGCCGGTTCTTCTTACGATTGGAAGGTGCTAATTGATGTGCTTTCGGAAAATTATCACTGCATAGCATTTGATATACCACCATTTGGTTTATCTGAAAAGAAAAACGACTTTGATTATTCTGACGAATCGATTGTAAGACTCTTAATAAAGTCTTTAGATTCCCTGGGAATAGAGCAATTCACTCTCGTTGGTCATTCGATGGGTGGATACCTTTCACTTGCGATAGCAAGCATTATTCCAAAAAGAGTGGAAAGGCTCATTTTATTTGACGCTGCGTACGATGTTAACAGTGAAGATTTACAAAACCCAGGCCCTCCGTTTAAGCTAAAAGACGAGCACCTACTTAAGTTTTACCAAATATTTCTGGATGTAGGTTTGAAAACCTATCCGCTGTTCAAATTCGTTTACCGAAATTCATTAGCAGAAGGTGAGATTCTGAATACCGAACACTTCGACTACTTGTTTTCACAAAATTACTTTCTACCTGCGGAAATACTCATAAAGTTCACAAAAGACAAAGCAGCACAGAAACCTTTAAAAATTGATCTTGAGGGTATAACCGCCAAAACTCTTATTATTTACGGTGAAAAAGATCAGATAACCCCTCCGTCGATAGGTGAGTATTTATCCAAATCAATAAAGAACTCGAAATTTATGTTGATTCCAAACGAAGGGCACATGCCTTTATCAAACAGATTAGTTATAGAACTGGTCAGGAAATTCCTCATCGATATTCTGGAGTGAAAAAAATGCGACCCCTTTAGTAAGGGGTCAAATTCTGTCAAGAAGAAATGTAAGATTTCAGAGAGGAGGATTTCCAAGCGCGATTCTTATTGAAAGCTAAGGAGTTTAGAGTTCCATACCACCGTCTATAACTATTATCTGACCGTTTATGTACGTTCCATCGAGTACAAGGAATTTCACTAATTTAGCAACTTCTTCCGGCTTTCCAAATCGTTTCATGGAGATTTTTTCAAGGGCTGCTTTCTTGATATCTTCCGGTAATTTTTCTGTCATAGGTGTTTCGATAAATCCCGGTGCGATGGCATTTGCACGAACGTTTTTCCTCCCGAATTCCTTAGCCAAAGATTTGGTCAGACCAATCAACCCTGCTTTTGAAGCGGCGTAATTCGCTTGACCTATGTTACCCTCCAGACCTACAACGGAAGAAATGTTGATTATCACGCCTTCATTTTTCACAATTTCCCGAATCGTTGCTTTAATCATATTGAACGCGCCGGTAAGGTTCGTGTTTATTACACTGTCCCATTCTTCATAACTCATTCGGTAAATCAAGTTATCCTTTGTGATTCCTGCATTGTTAATCAAAATATCAACTCTTCCAAATTTGTTAATCACGTCTTTGACAGCACCTTCAACTGCAACTCTGTCAGTGATATCAACTACATATTCATAGTAAAGTCCTTCGTGTGTACTTTCAGTAGAAGGCACGTAATTGAATCCAATAACAATGCATTCTTCTTCTAAGAACTCTCTAGTTATTGCTCTACCAATGCCTCCTGAGGCACCGGTGACAATTGCAACCTTTCCATTAAGCCTGCCCATATGCACTTCCTCCTAAAATTTTTCTTGTCTTTAAAGCAACGAAATAAGACATTGCCAATTTAAGAGCATCAAGAAAAATAAATGGTAGAACACCAACTAAGAATGCTTTCTTGTAGCTTCCTATATGAAAGCCTAAAACAGTCCAACCAATTAGGTAAACTACAACAAGTCCAAGTAATCCAGACAATATTGCATTTGTCCTTCTTGAAAGCCAAGAAATTACGAAAGCACTTATTGGAAACGCCCACAGATAGCCCGAAGTGGGCCCTATGAGATGAATGATCCCACCAGAAAAGTTTGCAAATACAGGCAGTCCCACCGCTCCAAGTACCAAGTACACTAGCATGGAAAGGAACGCATCAAAAGGATTTAAAGTAAACCCTGCAAGAAAGACAAAGAACATTTGCAACGTTATTGGAACGCTTCCTATGGGAATCGAAATCTGGGCACCTACCGCTGTCAAACTGGCAAACAAAGCAATAGTTGCTAATCTTTTGAAATTCCTTGGTCTTGCTTCTTTTGGTTTTTTCTTATCTTCCACTTGGTACACCCTCCGTTCCGTCTTTGATTCCGATGAGTGAGGTGAAATGCTTAGCATTAAGTTTTGCTTTCTTAAGCATCGTAGTCAGAACGTTTTTTGGCCCTGCCTCTATAAACTCGCTAACACCAAGTGTTATCATTCTATCAACAGACTGCTTCCAGTAGACCGGACCGCTTATTTGCTCAAGAATGTAATGTTTTATCTGCTCCGGGTCTGTTATCTCTTGCGCGATACTGTTCATAACAATAGGGTATCTTGGTTGCCTGAACTTTATATGCTCCACTTCTATCGCCATCTTTTCCCTGGCACTTTCCAAGTACGGTGTATGGAATGGTCCTGATACCTTTAATTCTATCGCTCTTTTCCCATTTTCAGTAAGGTCTTTTACAAAACTTTTAACACTTTCAGCCTTTCCACTCACAACCGTTTGTTCTTCAGAGTTGTAATTTGCTATGTAAAGCCCTTCGTATTTTTTAACGAGTTCATCAATCTGCTCTATCGGCACTCCAATTACCGCTGCCATACTACCTTCGCCAGGCTTCATCGCTTGGGAGATGTACTCTCCTCGTTTTCTTACAAGGTAGATACCCGTTTCGAAATCGTAAACTCCTGCAGCGGCAAGTGCTGTATACTCTCCAAGGCTGTGCCCTGCGACAAAATCTGGTTCTTTCAAATACTTTTTCAGTTCAACGAAAGCTACATAACTTGCTAGGTATATAGCTGGTTGAGCGTTTTCAGTTAACTTTAGGATTTCCTCGTCGCCGTCCATAATCTCAACTAAGTCAAAACCAAGCACTTCGTTGGCAACTTTTGCATAGTGCCCCCATGAACCGTACTTTGAAAAATCTGTAGCCATACCGCTGTATTGTGAACCCTGACCAGGAAAAAGATAAGCTAACCTCATAAACGTCACCCCCATGCTAGGTGAATTGATAAGCCTTGAAAGACTCATTTCACGAACTCGCAGAACGTTTGAGTTGTTTCATAGAATTCGTTTACGATATCCTGTATAATCTCTTTTACCGGTTTAATTTCGTTTATCAAACCGACACATTGACCAGCCATGAACGAGCCTTCTTCGATATTTCCATCTACAACCGCTTTTCTTAGGCTGCCAACCAAAACCTCTTCCGCTTCTTGAAGGTTCTTAGTCTCCAGTTCCCTTACCTTCTTGGCAAACCTCGTTTCTATGACTCGCGCAGGATGTCCCAAAGGAGCTCCCGTTACAACTGTGTCTCGTATGGATGATTTTAAGATGAGCTTTTTGAAATTCTCGTGCGTGTCAGCTTCTGTAGAAGCGATGAATCTTGTTCCCATTTGGATGCCCTCAGCACCGAGTGCAAACATAGCTGCCATTGCTCTACCGTCGGCTATCCCACCGGCCGCTATGACAGGTATCTTTACTGCTCTGCAAACAGCGTTCACCAAAACCAGAGTAGTTACTTCACCGATGTGACCTCCAGATTCCATCCCCTCAGCGATAACGGCATCAGCCCCTATACGTTCCATCATCTTAGCCATGTTGTCGGAAGCAACTACAGGGATGACTCTAATTCCTGCTTCCTTCAATCTTGTCATGTATTTTGATGGATTTCCTGCACCAAAAGTTACAACTGGTACCTTCTCTTCTATGACTAAGTCGACCAGCTCATCTACGTAAGGGGACACAAGAATTATATTCACCCCAAACGGTTTGTCTGTCAGTGTTCGAATTGTATCGATGGCTTCTTTCAAATGCTCTCTTTTCATTGCGCCTGAACCTATGACCCCTAACCCTCCTGCATTTGAAACCGCTGCAGCCAATTTTGGAGTGCCTGCCCAAGACATACCACCCATGATTATAGGATATTCAATATTCAACAATTGACAGATCCTATTATTCTGTCTGAAATTCATCATTTTCCATCAGCCTCACTTCTTTTAACTCCTACCATCAGCCTGGCTTTCGCAACCAATTGATCACCGACCTTAGCTTTTCCATCGACAATCACTATTGGACCTTTTTTATCAACAACTTTCACCTCGTATAATAACTCGCAATCAGGCCTTACCTCTTTCTTAAACCTTGCCTCGTCAATACCTATGAAAATAGGTATCGAATCTTTTTCTAATCCTTCCAAAAGCAAAACACCAGCTGCTTGTGCAAGACCTTCGATTATGTAAACCCCTGGATATATCGGATAGTCTGGAAAATGGCCTTTGAAGATAGGTTCGTCTGATTTAACGTACTTCTTAGCAACAATATAGTCCTCACCTTGCTCGAGTACTTCATCAACCAAAAGTATTGGGTCTCTGTGAGGTAAAATCTTTAAAATCTCATCTTTTGTTTTCAATGTTTTCCTGTTTTCTTCAAGTCTTTCACTCATATCTCCCCACCACCAAGGATGCGTTATGTCCGCCAAATCCGAATGAGTTCTTAACAAAATTCCTTATCTGTACACCTTCCACAGTATTTCTTGGAATGTTGAAGTAATCTGGACCGTCCAGTTCTTCAAGGTTAGGCATACCGTGAATAAACTCGCTGTTCATTTGAATTATAGAAGCTATCGTTTCAACGGCACCCGTAGCGCCAAGGAGGTGTCCAGTTAGTGTTTTTGTAGAATTAACGTAAATTTCTTTCACTCTGTTCTCAAAAACGTTTTCTATAGCTTTTAGTTCGACCTCATCACCTGCTGGAGTACTCGTTGCGTGACAGCTCACAAAATCGATATCATCAATGGAAAGGCCAGAATCATCTATAGCCATTTTCATTACTTTAGACGACCCTCTTGCTTCCGGATCAGGAGCACTGAAATGGTGTGCATCGTCATTCATAGCAAAGCCTTTTATTTCAGCTATTATATTTGCACCTCGAGCTTTTGCAAATTCTTCATTTTCCAAGATAAGTATTCCTGCTCCTTCTCCCATCACGAAACCATCTCTTGATTTGTCAAAAGGTCTGGATGCTTTCTTTGGTTCATCGTTTCTTGTTGAGAGTGCGCGCATTGAAGCAAAACCAGCGATTGGAAGCGGGGCTATTGTGGCTTCTGAACCCCCAACTATTGCAACATCTGCGTATCCATGGCGGATCAAAAGCGCTCCAAGTGCTATTGAGTGCACCGAAGTTGCACAGGCGCTCACAGGAGCAAAATTTGGGCCTTTTAATCCATATTCCATCGCTATTACTCCACTTGCCATGTTTATGAGAATCATAGGAATAAGGAATGGACTAACCCGCTCTGGCCCCTTTTCTCTCAACACATCGTTTTGTTCTGCAAGCGTCAAAAATCCTCCCATTCCCGAAGAAACAAGTATAGCAACCCTTTCCTCAATACCTGTGAAATCGATCCCGCTCATCTCAACTGCTTGACGTGTGGCAGCAAGAGCAAATTGCGAGAATCTGTCGAGCCGTTTGGCAAGCTTTCTATCCATGTATTCTTCCGGTTTGAAATCTTTGACCTCGGCTGCTATTTGAACAGGAAGGTTTGTAGCATCAAACGAAGTTATTTTGTCAATACCGATGTACATTTTTCTCAGATTTTCAGCAAATGTTTCCAGTGAGCATCCTAACGGAGAAACGACACCCATGCCTGTGACCACAACTCTTCTCTTCAAACTACACACCCCCGTTCTTACCTGTCTTTAGTTAACCTAATCCATTAAAATTCTATCTTCTCGCCTACCACAACTCCAAATGCTTCCGGTCCAACGTGTGCAGCTATAGCAGCACCGATATTTGAAACACCGATTATAGTCTTTTCATCAAAGCCAGCTAACAACTTTTCTAAGTAGCTTGACATACTGGTGATAGTGAAACCACCTACCACGGAGTAGTTATCCGCAAAACTTTTCTCTGAAATGAAACTTTTCGCAATCTTTACCATAGATGAAACTCCTGATTCGAGTGTTCTTACTGTTCCCAAGGTGTTGACTTCACCTTCCACGTCTGTCGTAAGGATCGGCTTTATATTGAGTAACCTCCCAAAGAAAGCCTTTGCTTTTCCTATTCGACCACCTCGGTAGAGGTATTCCAATGTTGGTACAAAAAATACGAGAAGGGAGTTTTCGATTATCTTGTCAACATCAGCTTGGGTTAAACTACCCTTCTTTCTTACAAGTTCCATAGCTTTCAAAACAACATATCCTTGTTTTATCGAAGCTGTTTTTGAGTCAAGCACAACGATGTTTTTTGAACCAATTGAATTAGCAACGCTTTGAACGAGGTCATATGTGTCACTGAGCTTTGAAGAAATCGTTATAACGTAGACCTTTTCGCTACTTTCGGCTGCATTTTTTAAAACCATTTCTACCGTATTAACTTTTGGCAAGGAAGTCGTTGCGACCTCACCTTCTAACTCCATCTTGTAAAGTTCCTCGGGCATCAATGTAACTTTGTCTTCGTATTCTTTGTTGCGAACATATACTCTCAGCGGGAGAAATTTTAAGTCGAACGGTAAACTTACATTTTTTGGTAAGTCACAACCAGAATCTGTCACAAAGGTCACCATGTAGCCTCACCCCTTTAATATTTTGATGCTGTTAACTAAAAGTATTGAAAATTTCCAAAAACCGTATTATCTTCTTATTAGTGGAACACCCCCCACCATCAATTCTCACAAAAAGGAGGTACTCCACTATGCAAAATTCTGTAGTCTCTTGCCCCAAATGCGGCTCTACCAACATCTACAAAAACGGTCATGATAAGTACGGTAACCAACAATACTTTTGCAAAGACTGTAAGCGCACTTTCAGACTTGTTCATTCAAAAAAACACAAGCTCTTCTCTTTCCCTTATCCTAAATGCCCTGTCTGTGGAAAAACTATGCAAATCCACAAAATCAAAAAAGCCTTCGTTAAGTTCCGTTGCCGTTCTTGCCATACCAGAGACGAAATCCCAACTAACTTACCTCAATTTGTCCCTCTTCCTTTCGACTCTTTCAAGTTCTTCCGTTTCCCTATCTTTATTGTTCTTAAAGCCTTCGTCCTTTATTTCAAAGCTGTGTCCTTGCGTTCCATCAGAGACTCACTTAATATCAAAGTCTCTCATGTCGCTATCTACAAGTGGATCCTTAAGTTGTCTTGTTTCTTTTCCATCCTCGTTCCTGTAGATGCTTTCAAAGTCCATGGTGATGAAACTGTCGTTTTGTTTAAATCCAAAAAGTACTATGTTTGGTTCTTAGTTGACCATGAGACGAATCTCATTGTTGCTTGGCATGTATCCAAATATCGCGATATGGGTCAAGTGAAGATATTGTTAGAGAAGTTCTTTGGTAACAACGAAAGAACAATCGAACTAATTACAGATGGACTTGGTGCATATGGTGCAGTGAAGATACTATACAAGAATATCAATCATATTGTTGTGAGACTTGGGCAAAACAATCAATGTGAATCGAAGTTTTCGTTATTCCAAGACTTTGTACGAGCCAAGCGTGGATTTAAGAATATTGACAATCTTCCAATGTACGTAAACAGTTTTTGTGTAGTGAGAAATCTCTTGAAACTGAATGGCAATGATATTGCGCGTGTTATGAGTGTTCTATTGTCTTCCATCACTACAAGTTAACAGCATCAATATTTTAACGTTCCCTGGAAGAATTATACTCTATTCAACAAAATTAGTCAATATAAATTTCTTTGAGTATGAAAAATAGTCAATATAAATTTCTTTGAGTATGAAAAACATTATTATTGACAACAAACAATTGTTGTGGTATATTAACTTTTGAAAAGCGAGGTTGAACTTGATATTCCGTGTAACAACTATACATTATTCAACTATTGAGGAAGGGGGAAAAAGTATGGATTTGGAAAAAAGAGTGTGCGAAATTGTTGCGGAACAACTCGGTTTGGATGTCTCGGAGGTCGCATTAGACAAGAACCTAATGGAGGACCTTGGTGCAGACTCTCTTGATGTTGTTGATTTGGTAATGGCATTTGAAGATGAGTTCGGTGTAAAGATAAGTGATCAAGACTTGTCAAAGATCAAAACAGTAAAGGATGTTGTAGAAGCAATAAAGCTTCGTTCCTAAAAAGAACAGAGAGAAAGTTGATATCAATGGCAAATGCAAGGTCCTGAGATCTCTCAGGGCCTGTTTTATTATTTTTTAATGGAAAATATCAAAATATTTCGCACAAAAATTCATTCGTTTCTGGTATAATTACGTTGACGTTTGTAAAAATCCTTAGCAGGATGGTGGAAAGAATTGAAGATACTAGGTCACAGGGGCATACCTGTATTGTACAAAGAAAATACACTCCCTTCGTTACTTGAACCATTCTCTCTTGGAGCGGATGGGATAGAGACAGACGTAAGATTAACTAAAGATAACGTCCCCGTTTTAATTCACGACGATAACCTAATGAACTTCTGCGGTGTAGACGTAAAGGTCAGAGATTTATCTTTAGCAGAACTTAAACGTTACAAAAGCAATGGTGAGAGCGTTCCTACACTTGAGGAATTTCTCAAGTTAGCTCCTAAAGGAAAGTATTTGAATATAGAGATTAAGGAATACGAAGCAGCAGAATTAGCTATTTCGATGTGTACAACGCTTTATGATGGGGGACTCATATTTAGCTCTTTCAACCATAGCTTGATAAGTGAATTAAAAGTGAAGTACACGAGTTTAAGATTTGGCTACCTTTTTGACGAAGGGCATGCGAAACTTTCCGATGAAGAGATATTTTCACTCTTTGAACAAAACACTTACAGCGCCCATTTGCCTGTGGTTGGTCTATCTTATTTTCCGGAACGATTTCTGAAAATCATCAAGGAGTTAAAGCGAAGAAATGTAAAAATAGTTGTATGGACCGTGAACGATAGGAAGGATATTGAAAAAATCTGGGAGTACGTAGACTACATAATTACAGACGATGTAAGGCTATTTTTGTAAGTGACCGTGGGGAGGTTTGCTGATGTATAAGATCCTTGTTTTGTTAATAGTAATGTTTGCAATCCTTTTTGTCTGGTTCGATTACACTTCAAAAACTGTTGGATTCCTCTACAACCCATCAACAAATGCAGCAGAGTACCTGACTTACGAAAACAAAGGAGTCTATTTTATAGCATCAAACATCGAGAGCGATTTGGAGAAATTCTTTAGATTTCTTTCTAACCGCGGTGTGAGGTTTGTGATAGGTCCTTCCATGTCAGTCGATGGTAATAAAGTCCTACCGTTTCTTGAAAAGTACAATTTAATATCACTTTCTCCAACGATAAGTTCAACAAGACTAATAAAGTCCGGTTATATCTATTCTTTTATTCCGTCAAACGAGACTATTGTAGCCGCATTTCGCGAATACCTGAAAAAGACCGGTTGCAAAAATCTTTTGTTAGTTCTTGACGGTTCTAACAGGGAGTACAGTGACGATTTTAAAAGTCTTTTAGATGATTTTTCAGGGGATTTTGTCTACTACACGGACAGTTCATCTATTAGAGGTATATCTGCTGAAAACTACGACACAGCAATTCTTACAACTATGGACAAGGATTCTTTCGAAATTGTAAGACTACTGAAGACAGCAAATGAAAAGATAAGAGTAGTAGGTACGGAAGCCTCGTTCAGCAAAGTTTTTCTCACCCTTGGCGGTCGTTTTGTAGAGGGCACGTACTTTTTAGTCTCGAAAATTTTCACATCGCAAGGAACTGAACTGGAGCTGATAGATAACTGGGTTGAGTTTATACAGCAGCATAGATTCTTGAGTACGCAGCAGTTCCGCCGCTTTATCAATACACACGTTCTGAAAATTAAGGATAGATACGTTTATTTCACTCCGAGTGGAGTAAACACGGAAATGAAAGTTTACGTTGTCGAAGAAGGAAAATTCAAGGAGGTACAGTAAATTGGATAGTTCTAATAGCTCAAAAAGGATTGGGATTGTAGTCAACACAATAGTCCTGCTTTTACTTATTACGTTACTTGTCGTTTACTACTTTAAAATTGATAGGGATAGCACTGTTTACCTACAAAGCTTTTCCGAGATGCTGGATAGTTATATTGAAAACCGAGTTGGTGTGGTTACGGAACTGTCGAAAGAAATGACCATTAACGGAGTGGATTATTCACAACATCTGAGAATAGGTCCTAATTTTTATCTACATGGCATTTCTATCAAAGGCTATTCGTTGAAATATGTCTTCGATGAAAATGACAAGTTAGTGCTACTTGAAATTCCGATATCGATGATAAAATTTCCAGTTAGGGATTTCAAAATCATAGTCGAAGTTGGTGGGAGAGTTGTTTACTCATCTGACAAAGGACTGGTTGGAAATGTAGTGAAACACCGTACTAGTCTCGGCTTAGCAGATATAGTTACCAAGACTGAGGCAACAAAGTACGGATTTTTTGTGATGATTTCTCCGAACCCAAGTGTGTTCCTCTCAAACCTTTCTATCACCTTTCTCATCGGCTTCGTCCCGTTGATCGCACTGGGGTTTTTAAATAACATTAATGCAAGTAAAGAAAAAGACCTTGAGAAAGCTGCAACTGCTCTCAGAAGTATAGTTTCAGACATGATTCTCAGAGTGGAGACCGGTGAATACGTTGAGTACGAACCTATTGAAACAAAACATCTCCCATTGCTGAAAGTCCAAGACGCGATTTATAACTTATTCACACGGTATACGGAAGCAATTGCTGGATACAAATCAACCACCGAGGAACTGGAAAATACTATGGCACAAATAGAGGAGATGCAATCAGCTTTAGAAGAGAGAAACTTCCTTTTGATAAATACACTTGCGGAGACCGTTGAGCTCAAAGATATTGGAACAGGAGAGCATTCGAAAAAGGTTATGCAGCTCTCCTTGGCCTTAGCAACCAAGCTTGGTATCACCGATCCTGAGGAACTCAACGCAATCAAGTATGGTGCGATACTGCACGACATCGGCAAAATTGGAATACCGGACCAGATACTTCTGAAACAAGGAAAGCTCACAGCTGAGGAGTTCGAAGTAATGAAGAGTCATACTATTTTAGGTGAGCGTGTTGTTTCACAAATTCCCGGTTGGGAGCTTGTGGCAGATATCGTTCGCCACCACCACGAAAATATAGACGGCTCTGGTTATCCAGATGGTCTTTCGAAAGGTACTTTGAGCCTCAGAGCTCAGATTGTCTCAATAGTTGACGTCTTCACTGCACTGACAGAAGATAGACCCTATCGAAATGCTTTGACTCCTAAAGAAGCATTAGAATTAATGGAAAGCATGGTTGGAAAAAAGTTCGACACCGAGTTGTTTGGGAAGTTCAAAGAGGTCATTGCAGAGCAATTAGAGTTAGTCTCTTTTTTGGAGAACGTAAATGACGAAATGGGAGATTCAGAAGGTGGTTATCCCGCATGAAAAGTCGAAATCTATCCATCTTACTCGCTACCGTTTTCTGTGTCTTGTTTCTTGTCACGTATCTTTACAATGTAAAGCTATTTTCACAATTGCAACGAGCTCAGAAGTTAATTAAGGCCTACGAATTGTACGTTGCTGATAGTAAAGATTTCTCTAAGTACGTCGAGGATAATAAACTAAAGGAACTCACTTACCTTGTCGAAAAGCAAATGAAATCCCAAATCAGGTCCAAAATAGATACTGCAAAAGTTGCTTACAGAAATGGCAACTACGCCGACACGGTTAGTTTACTCAGAGAGATTAAGGATATTGAAAATCCGTGGCTTGATGAGGTATACTTTTATTTGGGTTCAGCACTGCTCAAAGTTGGAGAAGTCGAAAGTGCAAAATTATACTTATCTTCGTTCTTGGATAGTTTCACATACTCGGTATACCGTAAAGAAGCTCTCATGATCCTTCGTGAGATTGCAGATGGGGAATTGAAGAAAAAGGTTCAAGATGTGTTGAAAAACTTAGGAGAGTTCTAAGAATAAAAATCGGAGGAGCGGCAATGGTACTTAAAGATGTTCAAAATGAACGTGATGCGCGAAACATATATCTGAAAAGAGTCGGGGTTAAAGGCGTTAGATACCCAGTAGTTGTTCTTGATAGAGCCCAGGGAACACAAGCGACAATTGCAACGATAAACATGTACGTAGATCTCCCAAAAGACTATCGAGGAACGCATATGAGCAGGTTCATAGAGGTCCTCAACGAGTTCCATTTGGAAATTAATCCAAAACGAGTTAAAGACATCCTAAACAGGCTTAAAGATGTTCTAAACGCTAAGAGAGCGGTTATAGAGGTAGAGTTCCCCTACTTCGTCAAAAAGCAAGCACCTGTAACGAAAAGTGAAAGCTACCTTGAATATACCTGCTCTTTTGAAGCAGAGATTTTTGATGGGAAATTCGACTTTTTGACTTCTGTATTAGTCCCTATACACACGTTGTGCCCGTGTTCAAAAGAGATAAGTGAAAGGGGAGCACACAATCAAAGGGCTCTGTGCAAAGTTTCTTTTGAGAGCAAAGAAATGATCTGGATCGAAGACATAATCGAGGTAGTGGAAAAATCGGCAAGCGCCCCGATATTTACGTTGTTGAAAAGACCTGATGAGAAGTATGTAACAGAGCTTGCATACGATAATCCGAAATTCGTCGAAGACGTTGCGAGAGATGTTGCGATTGAGTTGAAAAAGTATGATAAAATAAAATGGTACAAAGTGGAAGTTGAAAGTTATGAATCCATACACGCACATAACGCGTATGCCTGTGTAACAAGTGATGAACTAGAAGAGCAAATTTAGCAAATGCAGTAAGTATGAGAAGGTGAGACCATGGACGAACAAACCTTAAACAAGATACTGACATACATGGGTTTTGCAGCTCGGGCAAACAAAATAGCCTTTGGTAAGGATATGATAAGGGAATACTTGACAGACAAGAGGATAGCCAAGAAGGTATTAATAGTGGCAAAAGATGCCGGAGAGCGAGTTAAGAAGGATTTAAAGATACGATGCGAAATAAACAATGTCCCATAC
This sequence comes from Fervidobacterium changbaicum, assembly GCF_004117075.1. NCBI lineage: Bacteria > Thermotogati > Thermotogota > Thermotogae > Thermotogales > Fervidobacteriaceae > Fervidobacterium > Fervidobacterium changbaicum. Next base: position 315,643 of record NZ_CP026721.1, on the reverse strand, counting down.
ATAGAAATTGGCGATAAGAAAGCATTGGCTAAGGCTGTCGGAAAATCGAATCTTTCGGCTGTAGGGATTCTTGACGAGAACCTTGCCGAAGCTATTATCAAGATTGCCGTGAGTAAGTAATTTGAGGTTGCCTAGTGGAGTTTCAATCTTCCAAGGGGGTGCTATATTTATGGAAGAAAAAATTGTTACCCTTGCCGAGTTTCCACTGATAGATTTTGTTAGCTTGGTCAATACGGTGTTTGAAGATTATGTGATTCCAATCAACTGGAACGTTTTGTCATTTAAAATGGACGCAAGAGAAAATTCCATTTCCTTCAGCGATTCTTTTGTATTTCTTAAAGGTAACGAACCAGTAGGCTTTATCCTTATTGCCGTACGCGGTACCAGGGCAAGAATAGATGCCATGGGTGTTGTACCAAACGAACGTGGGAAAGGTTTAGCAGATAAGATATTGAGACATGCATTTAGACACTTAAAGATGAGAAACATTGAGCAAGTAACACTTGAAGTTGCAGCAGCCGATGAGCGTGCCGTAAGGTTTTATGATAAAAACGGCTTTAGAAAACTGAGAAACCTCGATACGTTCATCCTTGAGAATCCTCAACCACTCAACATAACGTATTCAGCCCTACAGACAGATAACAGGCTCGTTTACTCAATTGCATTAAGTAATGAGATAAATATCCCAAGGAAGGTCAACTGGCAACGCGAACCTATAACTCTCATGCTTTCTGATGGAAGGTACAACTTGGTTAGATTCCATCATAGCAACCTCGAAGGTTATTTAGTCTGGGGAAAGTCAGACGAGAATTCTTCGTTTATAGTCGACTGCGCTCCAAAATCTTCAAATCCGGACGACTGGGATAAGCTCCTCTTAATATCAGTTGACTATATAGTTAGAACTGCAAGCCCATCTTTAATATCTGTAGTTGCGGTAGCAGAGGATGACTTATTGCATGCGGCAATTGAAAGAAATAACTTCAAAATATTATTAACTCAATACGAGATGGTAAGAAAGCTGTGATGGTGAAAAATAATGAAAATATTCGTGTTTAATAGACTTTCCTCAGCTGCGTTCCAGTATAGAAAAACGAGAGTATGGTAATATAATCCCAACCGAAGTCTTTTGCTAAGACATTTGCAGCTACTTGGCTCATTCCTATTCCGTGTCCAAAGCCACCACCGTAAAGTACAATCTTTTGTGCAAAACCTTCTTCGTTTTTTACAACATCCACAGTAAAGAAAGAGCTTGGTAAAGAACTTAGATCAGACCTTATAATCCCGTTAAGGAGCGTTATTTTCTTTCCTTTTACCGAAAATACCCTGGTTACATCACTGCTAGCTATCTTAAAGATTCGTTTATTCGTCTCTATAGTTATTTCCGTTACATACCTCCCTGGAGTTCGAGCACTAACATAAACATCTATAATCCTTTCAGTAACATCCTGAGTAAGTTTTTCTTCAGAAACGCTACTTTTTACCTCTACTGCAGGCGAAGCACTTTGATCAACAATTTTATCACTGAAATCCGTTGTAAGTTCAGATATTCCAACGCTCAATGTGTCGTTACGAAGTGAAGACAGCAACTGTGAGTTTACATATCTCCTTAGTTCGCTAACTGGATCGATTGCCTTAAGGCTCTTTTCATTTGTATTTGTATTATTCGCGACCGCAGCAACATTTTTCAAAGAAATTACAGCACTGTATATTTCATCCGCACTGAATTCAACTTTCCATCGAAAATACCCGTTCCTTGCTTCAGGGAAACCTAATCTTTGCAAAGTTAGAATGTCCCAGTTCTTTAGGAAGTTTTTCAGTGCTAGTTCATCATCTAAAAACAATAAGTTTTGCTGGTCTACCGATAGTACCTTTGGTTTTAAGTACGCTATCGACATCTTAAAAATATCTTTGGGATCCATTACATAACCGCCAGACACTGAATAATAGAATGTTGCGGAGAGTTTATTCTTGTAAAGGAGTACCTCTCCATTCGTTCGTTCCACCGCTAATGAACTTTTTTCATTTGGTTTTTGAAAGTTGTAAGCTTGAAAGTTAGTTGAATCGTCCATATTTGCACCAAGACCAGCGTATCTTCTGTCTGAAAGAATCTTCTCTAAAGCATACGTTCGAGCAACAACAGCTTGTGCTTTCAATGCTTCTAAATGGTAAGTACTTGGCATTTCACTTGCTACAACACTTTTCAGATACTCTTCGATTGGTAAGTCGTTTATTATGCTAAAACCACCTGATTTATTAACGAATATTTCCAAATCTCCGAAATACTTGTTTTTGCTCTTTTCTGAAATCTCCACTGACGAGTCACGAGCCTGTGCTTTTAAATAGAAACGTGTGTTAGTTTCAAAAGGCCCTATTATTCCATCGTTTGTTTCGATAATCAAACCATCGGACTTCTTTGAGAATCGTACTATTTGTCCGTGTTGCATTGTCGTAATTTGGCAATATCCTTCTCTAAAGGAGAAAATCGAATAACCATTCGAGATTTTCAAAGTGAGTTTTTCAAAGGTAGCTGAAGACAATCCACCAATAGTGGTCAGCTCTGAGCTGATTAAGACACGCACCCTTGAAGGAAACTCTTCTTTGTAATCGATGTTTGTTATTTCACCATTTGAGAATGTAAGGTACAAATCACTAAGCCCCGGGAACAGTAAACTTGACCAAGCTGAAGAGGTCTTTCCATTGATTGATAAGTTCCTCGCTAATTTAAACCTACCCTCTTTTTCGAAAATAACCTCCCTTGTGTTAACATCAAAAGCGGTTAATTTGGAAACCTTGGCTGAGTTCTTTTTCAATATGATGTTCTGATTTCTAAGAGAAATCATGACCGGGTACAACTGGCCGGGTTGAACGTTTAGTTCAGTTGCTGAAAGTACCCGGTTGATAGAATTTTGAGTAAGATTTTCTTCATTTAATATTGTAAGTTTGTAGGTACCTGGGATAACGTTTAAAAACAAAGGAAAAGCGACTTCATTAAGAGATTCGTTAAGTACAACGTTCGATGAATCATCAGTAATTATTATTTTTTCACCACTAATTGATTCCGTACCTTCATTATCAAAAGTAACAAATATCCTTGATACAATAGGTATAAGGGGGATTTCTACCTCTTGTATAAAAGAACTATAATCTACAACAACTACGCGTTTACCAGAAAAGTAAACATCACTTCCTGAAATTACCGATGCTTCAATTTCATAGGTTCCCTGCTTTGCTATACTTAAGCTCAAAATCGGAGAGCTGCTAAGCAGCGTCTCAGAATGATTTGCATCTAAGACGGTAATTTTATACAAATAAGAGAGTGCATTACTATCTAAACGTTTTATCAGAGCAGCTGTATCGTTGTCATTCGGAAAAACAAGCGAAACATTAAGCGTGAAGATTTCCTGACCAAAAAGCAGAGTACTTAAGATTGTACTTAATAAAAGCATTATAAGGATAAAAACTTGCTTGTTCACAATCTCACCTCTGCGTATCCCTCTTCATGCTTTAGCCAGAATGAGACCCAAAATTGCAAAGTAGTGAAACAAGCTACCAGATACAACAAATATGTGCCAAACCATATGATGGAACTTAAACTTTCTCCAGACATAAAAGACGGCACCAAGTGTATACATTAACCCGCCTGACACCAATAACCATATGATACCAGAATCAACACTTTTGTTCAAAGGTTTAAAAATCAGAACAACTATCCACCCCATAATCACGTAAAATAGCGTTGAAAGGTAAACAAACTTTCTAACAAAGAACACTTTGAAAATGATCCCCAAAATTGCCAATACCCATATCATGCAAAGGAATAAAATACCTGTCACACTTTTGATCGCAAGCAATAGAAATGGTGTATAACTTCCTGCAATGAGTACGTAAATGGAAGAATGGTCCAAAATCTCTAAAACGTACTTTGCTGTCTTGTGTTGGATCGCATGGTAAAGTGTTGAATTCATATAAAGCAAGAATAAAGAAAATCCATAGACAACGGCAGAAAGTATTTTCAAAACGTCCCCCTGTAATGACGCGATGACTATAAGAACAACCGCTCCGGCGATACTTAGCAAAGCTCCAACGCCGTGTGTTACAGAATTCGCTATCTCTTCTCCTAATGTATATTTCTCAATGTTGTCTTTATCTTTCACCTTAGTTCCCCCATGTTCTAGTTTTTCTTAGATTTATAAAAACCATTGGGAATATTCTTTTCCCAATGATTACGTTGAAAAAAGCAAAAGAATTATCTCGCTTTCGCAAGCTAAACTTTCAAACACATGCTTACTCGTTTATAACATCTGCCACTCTGATATTCACGCATTCTACAAACATCCCTGTTATCTCCTCGACCTTTGATTTTACATGACAGGCGATGTTGTTTGCATATTCTATGAAATTACTTTCGAATCTTGCCGGAACTTGGACCGTGAATTTTACCCTTTCCTTATCCTCATCTTCTGAGGGCTGAAATTTTTCGACAATAATATTACTTTTCTTGAAGTTCATTGTGTTTTCAGCATCCTCTAATCCAAGGAATTCACAAACACTTCTGTAGACTATTTCTTGATAGACATTCGCATTGATCTCTATTCTGCCCATAAGCGCACCTCCTACATAAAAATATGGTATAAATAATTTAGCTTAAAAAAATTGAGGGCAGGACAACTTATGTCACCTTGGCTTTTAAGCCATTTAAGGAGTCTGTTGCCTGCCTTTAACCATGATTAGTTGGTTGGGCTTTCAGCCCTCGTCAGCATGGAGGATTGGTTCAGCAGGCTCCCTGCCCTCATCATTCGAAAGGAGGATTTTTCATGGATAACTTCCCTGTTTTCGTCGGCATCGATGTTTCCAAGGATAAGTTCAACGTCTGCGCTATCTCTAATCCCAGTTCCATCATCTTCGAATCTTCTTTCGATATGTCCAAACAAGGGTTTTCCTCCTTCGCAAACAAACTCTCTGCCTTCCCAAAACAATCCATCATCATCGCTATGGAATCTACTGGCTGTTATCATCTCAACCTTCTGGCTTTCCTTTCTTCCAACGACTTTGCTTGCGCTGTTTTTAATCCTCTAACTGTTAAAAACTTTGCTTCTCTTCGAAAGACCAAAACCGACAAAATCGATGCTCGCATTATCGCTACTGCTTTGTTTTACCTACAACATCAAATTCCTTCTTCTGCTTTTGTCAACTCTGAGCTTCGTGATATTGTCAGAGCACGCGAAAACATTATCCACCGCATCGCAAAAGTTAAAGGCAATATCGAAAAACTGCTCAACGTTCTTTTCCCTGAACTCGAAAGAGTTACCAATATCTACAGTGACACTATCCTCAATCTTCTTTCTCATTTCCCTTCTGCCAAGGCTATTCAAAAGGCTCGTAATCTGGATGTGTTCTTTTCCAAAGACCGTGGCAGAAGTACAAAACTTAATGCTCAAAAACTTAAAGAACTCGCTAATAACTCGATTGCTCAATATTGGCCGATGAAAGAAAAGATTCTTGTGCAAAATATCAAAGAACTACAATTTTTACAGCAACAGCTTGAAGAATACGACAAGATGATGAAAGAATATTGCGAATGTAGTGCGATAAACCTTGATATCGAGATACTCACGTCAATACCAGGTATTGGTGAAAACAGCGCGATGCATTTCTTGGCAGAAGTTGGAGATATCTCAAGATTTAGTACATACAAAAAACTCATTGCGTATTGTGGACTCGATCCAAGCATTGCCCAATCAGGCAAAAGCAAAGTAGAAGGACACATATCGAAAAGGGGCAATGCCCACCTAAGACGAATACTATGGCTAATGGCAGTGAGTGTAGTGATTCACAACGAATATTTCCGAACATACTATGAACGAAAAAGGCAGCAAGGTATACCGTACAAAAAAGCGATAATGTCAGTAGTACACAAGTTATTGCGAACGTTGTACGCAATGTTGAGAAAGAAAGAGAAGTTCAATATTGATTATGCTATCTCACACTCAAAACAAAAATTTAATTTTGCATAGTTGACTCCTTAATGCTGTTAAACATATCACCTGAGTTCTGTAACATGCATATTCACATCTACATTTTCTAAGGCAAGATGTTTTTTGAATGATTCGATTATCTTTTCCCTCACCATGGAAAAGGTCTCGGGAATGTTTATACCGTAACCAATCGCCACATAAAGGTCCAATGTGAGACCATCTGAGCTCTCCACAATGACAATATTGGATTCTTCAGAAGAGAAAACGCTTAAGACTTTCTGCAACCAGTTCTTGGCAGACACGTTTAACCTATCGGAAAGTTCTGTCAAAGCATAATACACTGTCTTCTTCAGGGCCCTTTCTGTTACTTCGATTTCTCCACACGTTCCTTGAAATTTCATCAAACTCACCTCCATTGAAAGAAAAATACTTGCGTACTTTAAGAAAAAGCAAGTTTAACTTTTTCTAAATTCATTTTACCACCATGTTAACAAAAAGTCAAATAAAAAGCACTTCTGCTAAAGTCCAGCAGAAGTGGCCGCACACGATTAATTATAACTGATCGCTCTATTTAAGAAGCCATGGGAAAAAGTAGTGTACAAAAAATAATGCGATAAGAACAAATCCCATGATTCTGTGATAAAATATCCACTTTTTACCTACTTTGTTTTTAAATAGAAAACCAACGAAAGCAAGTAGAATACCCAACCAGAGTATAAGTCCTGTGTGCAATCTTATAGTTCCAAGAGCGAGATAACCGTGAATGAATCCAACAATCAAAAGCGCTATCCCAGTGTACACATGAGCGCGCCTAAGGAACTTAAGAATTAGTGGGAACCAAGTAGGTTTTTTTGGCAGATATTTATAAATCCTTCTGAAAACAAATAGGGAAATCTGGAAAAATAACAGCACCGCACTTGTTATTCCCAAAATCTGATAAGTCATATGCATAGCACCTCTATTTCAATTTAGTTTAAAACCGACAAGCAGCCATTCTTGGCGCGGCTGACCGTCAAAAACGCTTCCCGATTGAATTCCTTGAGAATTTCTGGATATGTCGTAAACAAGCTCCTTAACTATTACAAATGGCTTGTTATCTTTTCCGTTGAATTTCGATATGCTCTTCTCATTGAAAACGTACAACCCGATTGCGTACAACTTGTTCAATAAACTAACGTGCCCCTGTAGGGATAGGATCTCGCTCGTTAGGTCTACTCCCATATCATGTCCGTAATGTTCTCCATTGCTGAACCTTTTCGAATACGTTGCGTCATATACAATTCCGAAAACAGAAACGTAAATCTTCTTATCCTTTTTTCCATTGTACTTGATCAATTCATCCGGGGTAAAGACAAGAACTCCGTACGATGGGAAGGACTTTATTCTTGATATTCCGTGAGGTGAAAGTTTCAAAATGTCGTAAGTCAAATCCTGACCAGCAACGTGTTGATTCTTGTGATTGCCTCCACTCCACGACTTTGATGAAGAAAGATCGTAAACAATACCGCTGACAGCGACCATTGTTGGTGCATTCTTACCGTTGTACTTAGAGAGCTCAGAAATGGTAATTCCAAGCAAGCCGACTATTTTGTCGTTTGAAAGCTGCTTAGCGTCTATTTCCGATAATTTCACTTGCTTCTTGGCAGGTGCAGAGGTGCCGAGATTGTAAACAACACCTTCAACAGATACCCATCCTGAAGCCTTTTGAAGCGTCTCAGAAGAGATGATTTTGTACTCTCCTTTGAACTTTTGAATATTGAAGTAGCTGTCTAAATGACCAGCCAAAAGAATGCTCGCTGACGCAATTAATAAAAACAAAACTGCTGTTAACTTGCTATTCCTCATGCTTTCACCTCCTAAGGACTGTGGTCTAAAATTATTATACCACAAACAAGCTTAGAAAAACCTAAGAAATTTTATTCTGTCTAAACAAAGACTTGAAATAACTTTCTTAAGTTAGTTTATATCTGCAAGACCATGTAAGAACTCTTCTCGTTAATTTTCAGTAGTTGTAGCTAAATATCTTATTCTCTCAACTTTTGAAACTTTGTCGTACCGTTTGTAATGGACAATGTTAGACCCTGTTAAAATTATGGTATAATCTTCTTGGTATGAAACAGCATCTGTTTGATGTTTTTTATTCCAACACGTGTGAAAGGGGGCGATGTCCGAATGGGTCCTACAAATTTTGTAAAGTTCCAGAAACAGCCGATGATGTTGAAAATGCTTTATGCACTCACACCTATACTTTTGTTTTCCATATTTGCTTACGGACTAAGAGTAATCTGGCTTGGTTTTTGGGTCTTTTTAACAGCAATTCTTGTAGAATACCTGTTCGAAAAGCGCAGGAACAAACCCGTAAGTCAAGCGGTTCTTGTGACAGCCATGCTGTTCTTACTTTCCCTACCACCATCTGTCCCATTTTGGGTCGCAGTAATTGGAATCGCCTTCGGCATAGCTTTTGGAAAGGAAGTCTACGGCGGATTTGGAAGAAATGTTTTTAATCCTGCAATTGTAGGTAGGTTGTTCATTTATATAACATTCCCACTTTACATGACAACCGGCTGGCTCAAACCATCTTTGTTTGGTTTGGACGCTACAACTTCCGCTACACCATTGCAGATTCTTAGAAACGGGGAAGGCGTAAATATGTGGAATCTGCTACTCGGTTGGCGTGCTGGTTCTTTAGGAGAAGCGCCCGTTTTCCTAATACTGCTGGCGGCAATTTACCTGATATGGACCAAAACAGCGAACTGGAGATTAATGGTTTCAACATATGGCTCAGCTGTATTACTTACGTTTTTGCTCGATGTTTTCAACGTTGCGAAAGCACTCCCTATACTTCCTGCAATCGTTTCTGGAAGCCTACTCTTTGTCACGGTATTCATGGCAACAGAACCTATTACCGCACCTAAGAAAATAAAGTCGATGTGGATTTACGGAATAATTATTGGATTTTCCGGAGTTATCATTCGAACCTTCTCCCTGTTCTCAGAGGGCTGGAGCTTTGCAATATTGATTGGAAATATGTTCGCCCCGCTTCTGGACGAAATTATCAAGGACAAGAAAACTAAGAAGGTTACCAAAACTACTGCTGGCAACGATGCTTCTGGGAAGAAGGTGGAAGCATGAAGTTCGACAGGGAAAGTAAGGTTTACACTGTTGTCTTTACGTTCATTACCTCGTTTATTTTTCTCGTTGTTCTTTCCGGATTAAATGTGTTAACAGCGCAGCAGGTTAAAAGAAATCAAGAGTTATTCACAATTCGAGCCGTTCTCAATGCTATGGGAATTCAGTATGCCAGCGATGAAGACGCGATCAATACTTTCAACTCGAAAGTTAAAGTGGAAACAAAGGACTCCTACAAGGTTTTTTCTTCAGAGGTGAACGGTGACATGATTTACGCAATACTGTTCAGCGGTAGCGGGCTGTGGGGAAACATATCAGGCGTTCTTGCTGTAAACAGCGATGTTTCAAAGGTTGTAGGCATAGATTTCATATCTCAAAGCGAAACACCCGGTTTAGGTGGGCGAATAGAAGAAAACTGGTTCAAAGAACAGTTTAGAAATGAATCAATAGTAGATGGAAAAGTAGTAGTCTCAACAACAAAGGTACCTGACTCTAAAGATGATGGTCAAGTTGATGCGATAACAGGTGCAACCTTGACTTCCAAATCTATAGAAAAGATAATCGCAACGTACATTCCTATACTTAAGTCATTACTGGGGGTGAACTGATATGTCAGATTTCAAAAAGATACTGAAAAATAACTTCTGGCTCGAAAACCCGGTAATTGTACAAATTCTGGGTATATGCTCAACGCTGGCTGTCACAAACAATCTGAGAAACACGCTTATAATGACTATCGGTGTCACACTCGTAACAGCCCTTTCCAACTTCACCATATCCGCAATGAGAAACCTTATTCCCAGAAAAGTCAGGATGATAACTCAAGTTCTCGTTATTTCTTTCTACGTTATCATGGTTGATATAGTCCTCAGAGCCTACGTGCCTGATGTGAGCAAAGCACTTGGACCATACGTTGGCTTGATAATCACGAACTGTATCATTATGGGACGCGCCGAAGCATTCGCACAAGGAAACAGACCACTTATTTCGTTCTGGGACGGCTTTACCGCAGGCCTTGGATACATGTTTGTTTTGGTTGTTGTTGCGTTTTTTAGGGAATTGCTGGGTTTCGGTACGGTTCTCGGAATCCAAGTGTTGCCTGCTTCCTTCCCTAAATGGACAATAATGGTTATGCCACCAAGCGCATTTTTCGTGCTGGCTTCTTTTATATGGATAGCAAGGGAGATGCAGATTAAAAAAGATATAAGCAAAACAAGTCAACCATCAGGAGGTGAAAAGAAATGATGTACCCAAATATTAACCCGTTGGTTCTCTTTTTCGCCTCAATTTTCACAAGTAATATCTTGTTGACTAATTTCCTTGGAATGTGTTCGTTTATATCCATTTCAAAAGATCTGAAGTCTTCAAACGGGCTTGGTATCGCTGTAACGCTTGTGATGACAATTACAACCGCTCTGAACTGGATTTTGGAAAGGTATGTTATCACCCCCATGGAACTTGGATATCTTAGGTACATAATCTACATCATCGTGATAGCTGCTGTTGTTCAAGTTCTTGAAATGATAATTGATAGGGTCTCTCCAAATCTATACATGGTACTCGGTATCTTCTTACCTTTGATAACAGTGAATTGTGCAATTTTAGGTGTTGCCCTGTTTATGCAACTTAGAAATTATTCCTTTATTCAGTCAGTCCTTTTCGGGCTTGGCAGTGGTATAGGGTGGTGGCTTGCTATAGTTCTTTTAGCTGCCATAAGAAAAAAGACGGAAAATGCACCGGTGCCCGCTCCACTTAAAGGTGTTGGGATAACACTCATAACTATCGGCATTATGGCTATGGCTTTCATCGGCTTTGCAGGTATGATTAACGTTCAGTAATTAGATTAGGGGTGATGTCAATGGAAATAATCGTTGCTCCTTTAGTTGTTTCCGTAATCAGTTCTGTTCTTGCTTTGATGATTGTTGTCGTTGATGGTATTGTTAACAACTACGGGGAAGTAGAAATCGATATAAACGATGGAAAGAAGAAGCTCAAGGTCAAAGGTGGAGCACCGCTTTTGCAAACACTTAGCTCAACTGGAATTTTTGTACCATCAGCATGTGGCGGGCGAGGTAGTTGCGGTGCATGTAAAGTGAAAGTGCTTTCTGATGTGGGACCACATTTGCCTACCGAACTACCGTACATGTCAAAAGATGAAATCAAAGAAAATATCCGCTTAGCTTGTCAGATAAAGTTGAAAAAGGACATAAAAATATACTTACCTGAAGAACTTTTCAATATAAGGAAATTCAAAGGTATAGTCGAAAATTTAAAGGATGTGACTTATGACATCAAAGAAGTTCGGATTCGGCTGGTCGAACCTAACGAGATAAACTTCAAAGCAGGTCAATACGTACAGTTGGTCATTCCACCGTACGAGAACATAAAGGAACCTACGCAAAGGGCATATTCTATATCATCTTCTCCAAGCGATAAGAACCACATTGAGTTATTGATAAGATTAGTGCCAGGCGGAATAGCGACCACGTACGTTCATAAGTACATGAAGGAAGGAGATGTAGTCGAAGTTGTAGGTCCGTTTGGAGAATTCTACATGAGAGACACAAACGCAGACATGATAATGGTGGCTGGTGGAAGCGGTATGGCACCGATAAAATCAATTATACTCGATATGTGGGAACGGGGAATTACCGATAGAAATGTGTGGTATTTCTTCGGTGCACGTAGTAAACGAGACCTCTACTACGTGGAACTATTCCAGGAGCTGGAAAAGAAATGGCCAAGGTTCCACTTTATCCCTGCCCTTTCAGAACCACTCCCTGAGGATGATTGGAAAGGCGAGGTTGGGTTGATTACAAATGTTTTGGATAAATATTTGTCAAGTGTAATACCAACCGACAATTCAAAGGAAGGATACCTGTGCGGTAGTCCAGGAATGATAAACGCGTGTATACAGGTGTTTGACAAGCACGGAATCAAAGATGTTTACTACGACAAATTCGCATAATTGACAGGGGGGGATAAGCATGAAAATGACTCCCAAATATATTAAAGCTCAAGAGAACATGAAACCTGGAAAAATCACAGCAGACGGCTTTTTGGGAGAAGATGATAGAAATATTGTAGACATAATAGCCGCAGATGAGGAAGAATTTCAGTACCTTGGCTTAGATTTCGTTGAAGTGGCAAAACTTATGAGAAAACTTATGAAGGAGGGCTTGAAAGGTCTTGGAGAACCGATAAAATATGATAAATGGGAGATAAGAGTGGATGAAGCAAGGGGATTTCTACCATGCCCGTTCCAGGATGGAATTTTCAGAAAGAGGGTTGCTGTCGTAAGGAACTTAAACAACGGTAAGGAAATCATGTTCAGTGAGTTATCAATACACTTGCTTGCTGCTCACCATTTCTTGCAGGGTAAAGGCGCAAAATTCAGGCTAGAACCAACTTTAATAAAAGCCGCGCTGTATGAATAAATATAACGCAAAAACTTTTCAAAGGGGGGTAGAGAACTATGAAAGTAACGTTCTTAGGACACGCAGCAGTTTTGATTAGCGAAATCGAAGGAAAGTACAACGTAATTATCGATCCATTCATCACTGGTAATCCTGCGTACCCAAAGGGATTCGAACTACCGAAGTTGGACTACATCTTGGTGACCCACGGTCATGGAGATCATGTTGGTGATGCGGTCGAACTATCAAAAAAATACGGTGCAACTGTCATTGCCAACTTCGAGTTGTGCAATTATCTCCAGTCCAAAGGTTGCAAGGTTCATCCGATGCATGTTGGTGGTGTTTATTATTTTGAATTCGGCAAAGTAAAACTGACACCAGCTATCCATGGATCTGGGATTCACGAGGGTGACAAGGTGATTTACGGTGGTAATCCTTGCGGATTCTTGATAAAAGCAGAAAGTAAAACCATATACCACGCAGGCGACACAGGATTAACAAAAGAAATGGAACTAATCAAAGGTGTAGACCTTGCATTTCTTCCAATCGGTGGAAACTTTGTCATGGATGTCGAGGATGCCATAGTAGCCGTTGAAATGATAAAGCCTAAAGTGGTCGTTCCAATGCACTATAACACATGGGACATCATCAAAGCTGATCCTGAAAGATTCAAAACCGAAGTTGAGAAGATGGGAATTAAGTGCATTATAATGAAGCCTGGTGAAACAATCGAATGTATGCAGTAATATGAAATGCGGAAGTCTATAAAAAAGGCTCGCTTGCGCGAGCCTTTTATTTATAAGTATGGTTTTAATTTGTTTTCTTTTCACGTGCTCTTTGGACCAAAGGTTTAGATGACTTTGCAGACCTGCCACTTTTTCCAACGTTCTTGTTCAGCACTTTCATAATGACTTCTGCATCAGCTTCGTTAACATCGATGAATGAATAAGTCTCGAAAATTCGCACATTGTTTATATCCTTCGGTTCTACACCAGTCTTTTCAGATATGTATTCAACAAGTCTCTTCTTATCTAAACCCTTAGAAGAACCAAGCGCTACAAATAGCCTTACTGTCGAGCTGTTTTGTGACTGTTTTGAGAAATCTTTTGCCTTGACGTTCCCGTAACGTGAAACATCAACTCTTTCTTTCAACAAAGTATGGAGCAGCATTTCGACAGCTTCCGTTGGTCCCATTTCTTCTATCAGCTTTTGAGCAACTTCCCTGAAAAGTTCGTTAGAAACGTGGGATTCTTTTCTAATGGTGCTGAGAATACCTTCGAGTTGTCTACTTAGTATATCCTCAACCATTGGAATTTTGTCTTTCACTATCTTAGCTCTTGCAAATCTCTTTACCCTTGTGAAATGGTAATAATCACTTCTTGTCACGAATGTGATAGCAAATCCTTTCTTACCTGCTCTTCCCGTCCGACCTATTCTGTGCACGTAATACTCTGGATCCCTAGGAACGGAGTAATTAATAACGTGGGTAAGTCCTTCTATATCTATTCCCCTTGCCGCAACATCCGTTGTCACGAGTATATTGAGCTGTTTTTTTCTGAACTTATCAAGAACCCTTTCCCTTTGAGATTGCGAATAATCTCCGTGTAATCCATCAGCATTGTAACCAAGGTCTGACAGTTTCTTTGAAATTTCATCCACTTCTGCTTTTGTTTGGCAAAAGACAATTCCATAAAAATCTGGGTTCATGTCGATTATTCTGCATAGAAGTGGTAATTTGTCACTTTCTTCAACTTCGAAATACAACTGCTCGGCATTTTCAGTCGTAAGCTCTTCCTTAACAGTTGATATATGCTCGTACTCTTTCATGAACTTTTTTGCTATATTTACTATCTCTTTTGGCATTGTTGCTGAGAACAGAAAAATTCTCTTCGAAGCTGGAGTTTGCTTAATTATCTCAAGTACATCGTCCAGAAATCCCATATCGAGCATTCTATCTGCTTCATCTAAGACCAGATATTTTACATTTGACAAATCAAGCGTCTTACGATTTATGTGGTCAAGCAACCTACCTGGTGTACCTACAACGATATCTACACCTCTTTCAAGGTCTTTGAGTTGTCTTTCCATTGATTGTCCACCGTAGACGGTTGCCACCTTGATACGTCGATTTCCTTTTAGGCTTTTTATTTCTTCGTATATCTGTAGCGCCAACTCTCTTGTCGGTGTTACAATCAGAGCTTTGACACTTTTGTCCGCTCTAAAGTCGATACGCTCAAGTAATGGTATAGCAAATGCAGCGGTCTTTCCCGTCCCTGTTTGCGCTTGTGCGATAATATCCTTGTCTGTCTTTAACGCTACGGGAAGTACTAACCGCTGAATCTCCGTTGGCTGAGTATAACCTTTCTTTTCAATCGCACCGAGTGTTTCTTCACTCAAACCAAAACCTTTGAAACCGTTTTCCGCTTCAGCACCTTGCGTAACCTCAACACTTCTTATCATATCTTTTTCCTACCTTTCTTCCCTGCGGGATTTGAAATTTTCCACCCCTCACCTTGCTTTCTTTACCTGTTAACCTGACTTGGGTGGTCATTTTCACACGCAAGGAGAAAGGAGTGGTGTGCTTTTCTGTGAGCACATTCTAAGCAAGTTTAACACACTTTCAACAAAGTACAATTAACATTTGATTAAGATTGATTACACTTCAAACTTCAGACAACCTGAGCTAGCAATACTTCCTTCATCTCACGGAGAGCAAAATTGTGCATATCTTTGTCGAAACTATTCACACAATTGGAATAAACAATCGTTTCTATACCTCTGTTCCTCAGTTCTTCAACGGTAAAAAGAACACAAATGTGTGTTACAAGACCACCAACATGGACCTTTTTAATACTCAAATCTTTAAGCAGATTCTCAAGATTTGTACCATAGAATGCAGAGTACCTACTCTTCTTTATTTCGTAAACTTTATCATATCCTTCCAGAGCTTCTTTCAGCTCATCCACAATTTCACTACCTTTTGTATCATGTAAACAGTGAACTCCCCAAATGCTAAATTCGTAGTCGTTATCCTCGTGCCAATCTCTTGTATAAATAATCGGTAATCCTTTTTGTTTAAACTCCTTGACAAGTTCGACGATAGGAAGGATGACATTCTCCGCACCGGGGAAATACAAAGCACCGCCCGGTTTTGCGAAATCATTCTGCACATCAACGATCAGTAGCGCCTCCATATTTTCACCTCCAGCAAGTTATTTTTCGCATTCTGTGTTTTCGTTAGAAAGCCTGTACTTAGCAATCGCTTTTAGAATCCTTTCCATAGTTTCCTCATCCGGAGCTTCAATTGTATGAAGATGAATTCCGTTTGAAATCTCAGAGAGTGGTTTTGTACCACTTGATGCTAAAAGGGAAACAAATTTTTCCACTTCATCCAAAGTAGATACATCAATCCTCCCAGTAATTTCGCCGTATACAGGATGTTCAACGATAACATCCAGAACCTTTCCACCATTTTCAACGATCCTTTTAAGTTCGTCGTAAATATCCTGCGAAGAGTGTTTTACTGCAATAACTCTACGCACTTTATTTCCCGCATCGTATATGTAACCATCTCTTGTGGAAACTATTCTATGGCCTTCTTCTCGTAGCTGTGCAATATCCGAAACTATGATTTGTCTGCTGACGTCAAAAAGCTCAGCTAAGTATTTCCCTTTCACTGGTGTCTTGCTCTTCTTAAGCAATTCCAAAATTTGATACTTTCTTTCCATGTCCATCACCTCAGTTCAATTATACACCTTTTCACAGAAAAAGTTAACAAATGAAAATAAAAAAGGGCGGTGTTGACCCCGCCCTTTGATCATATTGAAAATTGCTTTATTTTCTATTTTCTTTCCACTCTTGGCTTATCATCGTAAGATGTTATCTTTCCGCCAAGAACCTTCTGAATGTACTCAACCACAACATCGGCCATTACAAAGAACGTATCGTACCCTTTCTGACCTTTGAGCATCGTGTAACCGTCTCCACCAGCGGCCATGTAGTTGTTGGTCACGACTTTGTAGACTTTTTCTGGATCTATCGGCTTACCTTTTATGAGCACTTCTGTGAGTTTTCCACCTTCAGCTTTCCATGTTGCACCAGCAACTTGCAAAAATGCTCCTTGTCCATTCGGTACAGTTGCGGCGTATTCGAACACTTTCAACAACTCAGAACCTTTCATTTCTAAGACATAGAGAGTATTTCCAAATGGTAGCACAGTCAAAACGTCCCTGATCTTTATTTCACCAGGCTTGATTGATGCTCTGATTCCACCACCGTTTGTCAAGGCAACATCCGCACCTGTTTTCCAAAGCATTGAGTCTGTAATAAGGTTGGCGAGATTAGTTGTCTTTGATCTCACATCTGCTCTTTCACCGTTAAGTAAGATTTCCGTGTAGCCTATAACTGTGTCAAGTTTCGCTCCGCCAAGTTTCTTGAAGTAGTCAAGAGGATTTTTGACATACGGGGCTTCGGGCGTTACTACCTGGTAAATGTTCTTCCCAGATTCATCTTTTCCAACGACCTTTGACTGTACAACAGGAATCGCCTGCCATTCAATTTTTACTACCTTACCATCCTCAAAGTGTATATCAGCCTTTCCAAGCACTTTTGCCCATTCAAAAGCCTGGACTATAGGAACACCGTTTACGACCATCGGCTGCTTGAGATCTGTATGGCTGTGTCCGTCGATTATGAGGTCTATACCAGGAACCTCTTTAGCGAGTTGGTCTGCTGTGGTGTAGAGTTCGGAGTATCCCTGACCAACACCAAGGTGCGTTAGTGCAATAACAATATCCGCTTGTTTTCTAACTTCAGGTATCAACGTTTTTGCAACCTCGATCACGTTCTTGAATTCCAGATCCTCAGAATTTGGACCTTCAAGAATCCTTGTGTGCTCCGTTGTAAATCCCACTATCGCTACTCTTATTCCACCTACGTTCTTTATTATGTAAGGTGTGAAGTATGGCTTACCGTCTTTGTATATGTTTGCGCTTAAGAACGGGAATTTGGCCCAGCTCATCTGTCTGAGAAGTACGTCTCTTGGTTTATCAAATTCGTGATTACCAATGGCCATCGCATCAAGTTTCATTCTGTTCAGCACGAATATATCAGGTAGTGCGTTTAGTAAGTCTGATTCAGGTACTCCTGTGTTAATATCACCTGCATGAAGGAAGAGGACGTACGGATTGGCTTTCCTTTCAGCATCAATCATGGTTGCTACCGTTGAGAACCCACCTATGATATTCCCTGCACTATCGGTGAAAGGCCAAGCATGACCATGTGTATCGTTGATATGAAAGACCGTAATCTTAACCGCGAGTGCAAGTAGACTGACCAAGAGTAACAATACAACAAGATATCTCTTCATAACTTTCGCCCTCCTTCTTTAAAATGTGGTTCAAGTATTGCGGGTAGATAATTATAGCATTTTGATAGAAAATATCCAAACATCACAGGAACTACTAAAAAAGTTTTTCGATTAGACTCATAGCGATTTCTAAAACAAACAGAAGTATAATCATCCATTCTAACAAATTCGCTTTACTTTCACCATGAATTTCAAGGAGCACGCTGGCAACTTCAAAGGCGTGGTCAAGCTTTGTTGTGACGTTCTTGTACCTTCTCGATAATTCGTAATATCTTGAAAGTTTTTGATAAAGTTGGTCGTAAAGTTCGCTCTCCCATGTGATATCTGGTTTATCAAGAATCATGACGTCCGAAAGTATTTCATGTCTTGTTTTCAGTATTTTCATCGCAAGTCCTAAAGCCTTCTTCCCCTTAGCAAACTTGCCCTTTTCGGACAAAAATTTCTCAATCTCATCTATCAGCAGTTCTGTTTTTTGTTCGATCCTGTGTAATGAGACACTTTGCGCTAAAACAAAGGCGGTAGTTGAGATGACCCCATCATCTATTCGTGGTACGTACACCTTGTCTTCTGAAACTTCAATTCCCTTTTCTTTGTTAAGTATGACCTCCAAGAGCTCTGCCGATGTATGTTTAACCATTCCTATAACGTAATCGTCAAGCTCTGAAACAAGGGTGTTGAACTGTGTACTTGGAACATTTAAACCCACGACCGCACCGAAAGAATAAACAAACACCGTACCTTGAGCATACTTAAACTTGAAAGGCTCTTCCCATCTTATATACTCTACATGTGATGACTTTTCTCGCATTAATCTTTTAATATCTATATCGTCTCCTAAATCAAGTGCTATAAATTTGTACTGCAAAATTCCAACCTCCTACTTCTTTACCTACTCTGTCTTTTTTGCGCTTTGGATTTCACATTGTCACTACTTCACTTGCTTGCGTACTTCCATTATATTCTCGATCTGTTCAATTATAGTTAAATTTCCATAAGAATATACGATCTTTCCTCCCGTCAAGACGAAAGGTTCAGAACTTCTAAAGTAGTAATACCTTGGCAAGTGATAACCTATTGGTAAAACCACGGTGAGTCTGCCTTGTTGTTTTTTGATAAGTGGTCTTTCTTTGAAGAAGATATAGATCGTATCCCCACTTTCTGATGCCCACTGATTTCTCAAGAAGGGATAGTATTGTTTCATTGTCAGGAGAAAAGACCTTAGACTTTCGTACATATCCGCCCATGTTTTCTTTTCTGGATTACGATCGTTTGAGAAAAGATCATCCGGATGGAGAAAATACTGGTATGTACCTAACATCATTAAAGAAAGAACAGAGTTTGCGATTAGTTTCTCCTTTGGATAATATCCATACGTCGTTCTTGGTACGACGACAACCTTATCAAAGAGTATTTCAAATTCCGATAGTGTTCCACTACCTCTGTACGTAGTTCCCACAATTTTCAAACTAGGGAATGTCTTCAGCAACCTTTCCACACCAAAAGCGTCTATTATATTGTCCGGCGCAACGTATGCATAAGGTACATATGTCTCTCCTAAGGTGTTCTTAAGGAAAATCTTGAATATGGAAAGTGCAAGATCAAGCTGCTCAGCTTTCCAGCGTTCTGATGTTAATGGGATGTGATTGTAACCGTGTATACCTATTTCGAAGTTACTGTTAATTAACTCTTTCAAAGCCAAAAGTTGTTGTGGTGTATTTGCGTACTCTTGAAAGCTAAAAGGCCAGGTAATCGCAGCGTTGTAATTCGCTACAAAAAATGTTGTGTACTTTATCCCGAGTTCTGCAGCCAGCTGTTTCATTGATGGCCACCATATGTTGTAATAAAAATCGTTATCTGTAATATCTCCAAACTCTCTTGTTAGGATATCCAGCTTCCTATTGTACGCTGGTAAGGGGAAATCGTCGAGATGCATAGACCAGCTGTTCACTATGGGTTGTATGGAAAAAGGCACCTGGGAAAGAACGCTTTGGATTAAAAGCCCTCTAAGCTCTTTTCTCACAAGGTCGATCGGGTAGTATATGATTTGACCCAAACCAGACACTATTTTCCAAACCAATCCGCCACCTTGCGATGAAGTTACAAGCAAAGTGGCACCACTTGGAGGAATTTGAAAAGATACGTTCCTAGCAAAGGATATGTAAAAATCTGGAGGCGTCGGGAAGAGTTCTTTGTCCAATGTTAAAGAGTCAATCTGCTTTTGCGTGTTGCCCTTACCTATAACAGCAACGGTTCCACCATCCATTATGTATTTGAGCAACTTTGCATCAGTAATCGGAAATTCCCAGTTGTAAAGTATCACTAGGTCGTAACTAGAAAGGACCGGAACGATGGAACTTTTCCAGTCGTAATCAAGTAATGTATAATCCAGAGCCTTTTGCAATTCATAGTTCTCCTTGCCAACCACCAAAACTCTAAAAGAACCATCACTACCGTAAATTAATGTTGCAAGTAGGTGTGGAAGGTCAATTGTGAGTTTTCCATCATCGTCGAAGAGATAGCTATAACTTATTATTGCACCGAGATTGCTAAGAATGGCCATATCATATGTATTACCATCTTCTGCAAGAACTTGTATCAAACTCTTAGAATAAGGGCTTATCAGTTTGTACCTCTCAACATCTCTGAGCTTTTCAAATTTCAGACTACTTACTGCTGAGTAATTGTTATCAACGATTACCTTAAGTGGCGTAACTTTTTTCCAGCTAAATGTGTAAGAAATTCCGAGTAAATTGTAAAGAGAATTTATCTCAGCAAGCCCGGGGTGATTAGTCCCAGATGCATCAATACTCGCTCCTAAGTTGTTGACGATAAGAATCTTACCACCGTTAACGACAAAATAGGTCAATTTTTCCAAGTACCTTTTTGCGTTTACCATTTGAGGACTGTAATAACAAGTGACTATCAAATTATAAGGAGTGAGGTCCATAGACGGAAAATCTATCGATTCGACATCTAGTACGTCGTACGTTTCGATGAGTTCTTTCAAAACCGGTGCGAAATATTTCATGAGGATGTTGTAGCCGTAACCCTGCTCTGACCCTTTGTACAGCAACAAAGCTTTTGCTTCAACAAAAGAAGATGTTCCTAACATCAGTAGCAAGAAGACTAACAAGGTTAAAGTGCTGAAGATCCTACGATGCTCACAGCACGCTTTACACATTTCCTAACACCTCTTCGTAAAGACTTCTATAAGAATCTATCATTTTTTCCAAAGTGTATTTTTCACTTACCACTTTCCTGCCATTTTGTGCAAAAGTTTCACGTAACGATTTATCCTTTGCCAAAATGATCAGCTTTTCTGCCATTGCTACGTAATCTTTTGGTTCAACTACGAATCCCGACTGACCATCAGGGTCAAGCGCAATTTCTGGACAATTACCAACGTTTGTTACAACAACAGGTAGTCCTGCAGCCATAGCTTCGAGTTGGACAAGTGGTTGTCCTTCCGATATGCTGCTCATCAAGAGTACGTCCATCATTCCGTAGTATTTAAGCACATTTGCTCTCCCGGTAAAAATAACCTTATCGCCCAAATCTAACAATTCAACCAATTCTAAGCACCTGTGGTAATATTCCTCATCTTCGTCCGTGGGACCTATAATGTACAACCGCGAATTCGGAATTTCCTTGACTAATGCATCAAAAGCCTTTATTCCAGTTAAAATATCTTTTATCGGAACCACTCTTCCAACCATAGCCACATTGAAGGTATCGTGTTCTACCTTACTTATGCTTGAAAACTTTTTCACGTCTATACCGTTTGGTATAACTCGCATTTTTTTGAAATCGGCACCCAATTCAAACTGAAATATCTGGTTCTTCTCGAACAACGTTGTCAGCGCGTCACACTCTGCATAGGCAGTTTCACTGATGAGTTTAAAAATTTCTATCCAAGGCTTTTTATACACATCTGGTACACTCGTTGATTTTATAATCTCTATCTCCCTTTCTCTATGGTAAATACCATGTTCTGTGACTATTAATTTTCCACCATGGTAATATTTTCCACTGAGGGCACTCAAAACAGCATAACCTGTCGTTGTAGAGTGGTAGATGTCAGCCTTTGGAGGTAGTGCTTGGATAGCACCGAGAATAGGGATTACGAAGCCGATAATGGTCCAGTAAAACCCTGGGAAGCCTTCTTCGTGGAAATAACGAATGTAGATCTCCTGCAAAAAATTCCAAAAACTTTTGCTCAACAACATATAATCAACGTGTTTACCCGCTGCAGTTCTCAATATACTGGCGAAGAACTTAGCTCTTTCTTCTTTCAGTCCAATAAGTTGCCTTACGTACTTTACCAAATCTCTTTCGTTAAAAGCGATGTCTCTTTTCGAGAAGTCGCTTGAAAAAAGGAGATATTCGTATATGTGCTTCAAATTTTTCGGCATCTTATAACCAAAAGGACGCGTCCACTTCCATGGAGCTAAGTGGACGACGTCGAATTGAATATCTGGCATATTTTCAATTAACATCTGTATCCAGGATGAGACCCCTCCGGTTATATACGGATAAGTTCCCTCGACTATAATGCATACATGCATGAATTTTTGGATGCCTTCTTTCAGATAGGAAATTTTACGAAATCTCTACGATTTCAACCTCAAAAACCAGATTTTTCCCAGCTAACGGATGATTGGCATCGAGAATAGCTACTTCATCACCGAGCTCTTCGACACGAACAACAAAAAAATTGCCATCGGGCTGATGGACTTCGAGCAAATCGCCAATACTAACATCTTCTGGTAAAACACTTCTTTGGACAGAAAATTTCAAATCATCTCTTGCAGGTCCGTAGGCTTTTTCATAAGGTATGGTGAATTTCTTCTTGTCTCCAACTTCTAACCCCATGATTTCTTCTTCGAAACCTGCTATAACCTGTCCTGCACCTACGACAAATTCCAGCGGCTGCCTTCCATAGGAAGTGTCAAAGACCTGACCATCCTCTAACATACCTGTGTAGTGAATCTTCACCTTATCACCGTTCTTAATACCCATAAACACTCACATCCTTTAAAAAGTTTAAAAAAACCTATTTCAATTATATCATACTAAACGGAAAAAGAAAATTCCAATATCGAAAATGCACAATAATACTTGCTCGCTTCATGAAATTCCTTTTTCGCATTCTTCGTTTTTATTTTCCTTTCCACTTTCTTGAATTAGGAATTATTCTGGACGATGGCATGTGGAGATGCACACTGGCTTTCCTATTTCTTCTTTTCCTTAAAGCAGATGAGGTAAGATAATTTCTGTTCACGCTTGAGTTTGTTCTGCGTCCATTTTTTTCATGATTTACTGTCTTATCATTAGTAACCACCGCTTCCTTTGTAGAAAGTTTGTACGTGACGTAGAACGCAAGTAACGTTATTAATGTATTCACAAAGTAGAACGAGCCCGAAACAAAGAAAAGTTGAGCATAGTTCGTTGTTCCTCCCTTCGAAAGACTCGCGAATAGCTGTGCAGATGAAGCCCTCATTACATTATTCAAAAAGTAGCTGAGTCCTGAATAAGTTGCCAGACTTGTTCTTGGAAGGTAAGACAAACAAAACACCATGTACATTGGTGTTGAAATGTTTATCAATACATACCTTAGTACGTAGGCTAAGCTAAAAACAAAAGGATTGAGCACAAAGATCGGCATCATAAATATTAGGATGGTAACGCCAAGGTACACAAGGAACAGAGTGAATTTGTAACCGTACTTAGCCGTCAGCTTATGCGAAAAGAGAGACGTTGCTGCTGTTGATAGCTGAGAAATAGCAAGAACGTTTGTAATTGCCACAGTTGAAAAGCCGAATAAGTCTAAGAAAATCACATTGCCGAAGTTAATAAATACTCCAGCCGCAAGACTCACTAGCGCTCCAGATGCCAAGTAATAGATAAGCATCGTTTTCTGAGTAAGTGTAAGTGTTTCTTTCTTCGGCTTTCTCTTACTAAGCTTTACATTCGGAAACGCGAAGACAGGAATGGTAGATAGCAACGCTATAACCATTGATAAAACAAGCGTTAGGAAGATACCTATCGACTTTGCAAATAAGCCGGCACCAAAGTAACCAATGACCCCTGTTAAGAGTACGATTGCAAAGTTAATATTCGAATTTCTAAGCCTCTTCTTTTCATCAGAATTTTCTATAACCGAAATCGTCGGCATGATTATCGAAGTATCGAAAAATCCAAAAAAGAACGAAACAACATAAAGCCAACCAATCACGGTTACATTAGATAGCCTCAGCAAACCAAAAAGCGAATAGATAGGCATTGTAAGAAGGATGGTCTTCTTTCGACCAATTCTGTCTGAAAGACTTGCAAATAGGAATCCACCTATTGCAAGACCCCAGGAATAGTAAAACGTCGCGTTACCAATGATTTGATTACTAATTTGATTGTCTTTAAGGTATAAGTTGAAAAGCGCCGTGTAAAACGCTCTTGACAACCCTATGAGGAACGTGTAGATGTTAACAAGCCAAATCAAACACTTCCCCCCTAAATTTTCTAAGAGTCTGATAATATAATACGTTTTGTAATACAGGTTAATCGAATGAAAACGTATTTATTAACTTCTTAAGAAAACACCTAGTTAGAATATATTAGATAAATAGGCCACAGTCAAATTATACCACCAGTTTTTCATTACCATATATTTCTTTTATGTAACAAAATATACGTACGTTAAGTAAACATATCTAACGAAAGACACCGAAAATTCACACAAAAGTTCCCATCGTGTTACTTTAGTATTGTCCAGTTAATTGATTTTTTTGGCGTAACACTGTAGTATATTTTCTGTACGAATTCGGTGGGGTGATGTCATGTTTGAAGGTCTAAGAGATAAGTTATCGAATGCTTTTAAGGTGCTTTCAGGAAAAGGAAAGATAACAGAAAAGAACATAGAAGAAGCGATACAAATTGTGAAGACATCGCTTTTGGCTGCTGATGTTAATTACAAGGTTGTCAAAGAGTTCGTTGAAAATGTTAAAAAACGTGCACTTGGTGAAGAGGTTCTAAAATCGTTGACACCTGACCAAATGTTCATAAAAATAGTCAGGGATGAACTTATAAAACTACTTGGTGAAAGAGAACCTTTTAAGCTCATACATCATCCCTCATACGTTATGATGGTAGGTTTGCAAGGAACTGGAAAAACAACTAGTGCCGCGAAAATCGCTAATTACCTGAAAAAGCAAGGTAAACATCCTATTTTGGTTGCTGCAGATACTTACAGACCTGCCGCTATTGACCAGCTTGAAACTTTGGGAAAGAAGATCGGTGTTCCTGTTATCACAGGTGACAGAAAGAATGCGATAAAAATTGTCGAAGAAGCTATGAAGAATGTCAAAGACAGTGGATACGATGTAGTAATTCTAGACACCGCCGGGCGATTGCACATAGATGATGAAATGATGGAAGAACTTGAAAAGATAAAGGAAATGGTAAACCCCGATGAAGTACTTTTGACAGTCGATGCCATGGCCGGTCAGGATGCGGTGAATTCAGCTAAAGTGTTCAACGACAGGCTTAGTATCACTGGCTTTGTCATTACAAAGCTCGATGGTGACTCCCGTGGCGGTGTAATACTTACCATTAGATACATCACCGGTAAGCCTGTGAAATTCGTTGGTGTCGGTGAGAAAATAGACGATTTCGATGAATTTTACCCAGACAGAATTGCAAATCGTATTCTCGGCCTCGGTGATGTACTATCGCTTATTGAAAAAGTTGAACGCGAACTCGATCAAGAAAAAATGCAAAAAATGGGCGAAAAGTTCATGAGGGCTGAGTTTACCCTAGAAGATTTTAGAGAGCAGATAAAAGAGATAAAGAAACTGGGAATCGAGAAAATTCTAGAAGCTCTCCCTGGTACTCCTGACGTTGACCTAAATACGAGTGAAAAAGAACTGAAGAAAATCGAAGCGATAATAAATTCAATGACCCCTGAGGAAAGGAACAACCCAGCTATATTGAACGCGAGTAGGAAAAAGAGGATAGCAATGGGTAGCGGGACAACAGTGCAAGATATAAATAAATTGCTTAAGTCCTACGAAGAAATGAAAAAGTTAATGAAGATGATGAAAAAAGGAAAGTTGCCGTTTGGTTTGAAAGGTATGAAGTTTTAGAGCGTAAAAACTGCAATTTAGTAATCTCATCACAAAGAACGTTTAGGAGGTGTTGTTGGTGGTTAGGATTAGACTTACACGCATGGGAAAGAAGAAACAACCGTTCTACAGGATCGTTGTCGTTGACCAGAAGAAGAAGAGAGACGGTGCCTACATCGAAAGTCTCGGTTATTACAACCCACTTAAAGAACCTTACGAAGTAAAGGTTGACATCGACAGAGCTGTTGAATGGATGCTCAAAGGTGCTCAACCAAGCGAAACGGTTTCAAAGTTGCTTGGTAAATTAGGACTCTACGAAAAGCTTGAAGCTGCCAAAGCCAAGAAGGAGGCATAAGTGTGAAGGATTTTCTTGAGTACGTCCTCAAAGCTATAGCCAAACATCCCGATGATGTGGTAGTTGTTGAGTACACCGAGGACGGAAAAAAGGTTTTCGATATCTCGGTACATCCTGAGGATGTAGGTCAGATAATCGGCAAGGACGGTAGAACAATTAAATCCATTAAAATTTTGCTCTCTGCAATGGCCGATGATTCTGACTTCATCCTGAAGGTGATAAGATGATGAAAAAGGTTGAAGAGTTACTAAAGGACAAGGTAGCCCTTGGTGTGTTGAGTAACACGCATGGCTTGAAGGGCGACTTGAAATTACACCTTTTTACAAACATGCCAGAACTGGTTTCAAAACTTACAGAAGTTATTGCTTACAATGAATCACAGAAAAAGTTTGCTGTTATACGCATTGAGACAAGCAGAAAAGCACACGATTATTACATTATCCACGTAGCTGGTGTTAATACGATATCCGAAGCAGAAAAGCTTAAGGGTTTTGTTTTGTACGTTGATAAATCTTTCTTCCCGAAATCTAAAGACGGTGAATACTACTTTTTCGAACTCTTTGAATGTGAAGTTTTAGATGAGAATGGCAACTCAGTTGGAATTGTTGAAGATATCATAGAAACTGGAAACAACGATGTTTTAGTTGTGAGAAAAGACAAACAGGAAGTTCTCATACCAGTTATAGAAAGGTACGTCACTAAGATAGACAAAGAATCCAAAAAAATCCACGTAAAGATGCCGGAGTGGTTGGAGTGAGAATAGGTATCGTCACCATATTCCCAGATTTTGTTAAGGTTATAAAAGAATACGGAGTAATTGCTCAAGCAGTAGAGAACGGTCTTTTACAAATTGATATATTCAACTTACGGGACTTCACAACGGACAAGCACAAGGTTGTAGACGATTATCCATATGGTGGCGGTCCTGGAATGGTCATGAAACCGGAGCCGTTTTTTCGTTTTTTCGAGTTCTACACAAGCAACTATGGAAAGCCGTACGTTGTCCTCACTTCACCACAGGGAAGAAGGTTCGACAACAAAGTTGCAATGGAATTAGCTACCAGAGAACAACTTGTGATCATCTGCGGTAGGTACGAGGGAATCGATGAACGTGTTATGAAATTTGTAGATGATGAGATTTCAATTGGTGACTATGTCCTAACAGGCGGAGAACTTCCTGCGATGATTATAGTAGATGCTGTATCCAGATTTGTGCCTGGTGTTGTGGAAGAAGAATCCGTTAAAAATGACTCTTTCTACAACGATTTATTAGATTATCCACACTTCACAAGGCCAAGGGAAATTAATGGATTGACCGTTCCTGAGGTGCTTGTAAGCGGGAACCACGAAGAAGTAGAACTTTGGAGAAGGAAGGAATCTCTGAAAAAGACGATGCTAAAGAGACCTGACTTATTCCTAAAGCACCAGTTCGATGAGTTGGATAAAAAGGCTCTAATAAGCCTTTTCAAGGAGCTGATGAAAGATGCTCGATAGGATTTACACAGCATTGATACACTATCCTGTCCTTGGAAGAGATGGGAGAATCATAACGACAGCGGTGACAAACCTTGACATTCATGACATAGCACGCAGTTCACGAACGTACAACGTCAAGAAATACTACGTCGTTACACACCTACCAGCACAGCAAGACATCGTTAAAAAAGTGCTCGGTTACTGGACTGATGGCTTTGGGAAGACTTACAATCCAAACCGTTCAGACGCCCTATCTATTGTTGAACTTAAATCGTACATTGAAGATGTTATCGAAGATATCGAAAAAATGGAGGGCCAAAAACCCATACTAATGTTTACATCGGCAAAGGTTAGGCCAAACACAATAACGTACGAAGAAGGCAGAAAACTGGTTCTAAACGAGCAACGCCCCATCTTATTGCTTTTTGGAACCGGTTGGGGAATGCCGAAAGAGCTCGAAGAGATGTGTGATTATTCTCTTGAACCAATTAGAGGAAAGAGTGATTTTAACCACTTATCTGTCAGAGCAGCTGTTGCAATAATCCTTGATAGATTAATTGGGGAAGCTGTTCTGGAAAAAACGGAAAAATAAGAATTTGAAAAGGAGGTTATACATATGAGCATGGACAACCTTGTGAGAATCATCGAAAAAGGTCAACTCAAAGAAGTTCCAGAATTTAGACCTGGGGACACGGTAAGAGTTCACGTTAAAGTTAGAGAAGGAGACAAAGAAAGGATTCAGGCTTACGAAGGTATCGTTATAGCAATCAGAGGTTCCGGCATCAGCAAAACATTTACAGTCAGAAGAATTGCAGCAGGCGGTGTTGGGGTTGAAAGGATATTCCCACTTTACGCTCCAACCATCGAAAAGATAGAGGTACTCAGAAAAGGTAGAGTAAGAAGGGCGAAACTCTACTACCTCAGAAATGTCAAGGGCAAGGTGAAAATTAAGGAGAGAAAATAAAATGCCCTCACAAAAAACATCCGAAAGTCAAAAGATAGAGAAGGGTAAGAACGTAGCAAAAGAGATAATTATAACGCTAATATACGCTATCGTCGCTGCAACGATTATTAGAGTCTTTGTATTTGAAACGATGCTCGTTCCAACACCATCAATGGTCCCCACAATAAACGTGGGGGACCGTCTTTTTGTAGAAAAGATAACTTATTTCTCACGTGAACCTGAAATCGGCGAAATCGTCGTCTTTTACACCCCGTTTCCCGACGAACGTGCCCAGCAGATGTTACGTGCGTTCGACAAGTTTATGGATTTATTCACTCCCAAGCAATTCAAAGGTTCTGTGAAATACGTCAAGAGGTTGGTCGCCAAAGAAGGTGATGTAATAACCCTAAAAGAGGTTGATGGCAACTGGAAATTGTTCGTCAACGGTAAAATACCCGAACACTTGAAGAGTGTTAACTACACAAAAGACGGCATCTTTAAATATCCAAAACTATGGGAACATTTGACGCAAGCAAGTAAAGTAAAAAGCAATAAAGAAGAATACAAAGCTTATCTTTTTAAACTCGCATCTCAGGAAGGAACGGAACTTGCCAATATCGTTTTCAGTATCCTTGGAGGTTTAGATCCTGTTCCTTACGGTATTGACTACACAGTGTTTGTCGAGCGCTATCTCAAACCTAACGGGATAGAACTCTCAGAATACGTTTGGGAAGAGAATGGGCAGGTCTATGTGAAAATTCCAAAAGGATTCTACTTTTTTATGGGCGACAATTCTTCCCAGAGTTTAGACAGCAGATACTTTGGGTTTGTCCCAAAAGTTTGTGTCGTTGGTAGGCCTATTCTAAGAGTGTGGCCGTTCAGTGCTTTCGGACCTGTACAACCACTCATAGAGCCGGCGAGATAGTTGAACAATAAAAAGCGGGATGAAATTGAAATCATCCCGCTTTTTTATCCTTTCTACTTCTTCGCCTCTTCAATAACCGAGTTCAACGCTTTGAAGAAATCCACACCCGATTTTCCGAGTTCTTCAATCTGTCTGTTAATCTCTTCGTTTTGTTTCAGCGCCTCTATAGCCCCAGCTGGATCGAAAACAAGCAGTACGTACGTATAGACAAGGGAACCGACTCTTTCTTCCCATATCGCGTACACATAGGCACCAGAAACTTGTGCTCCTGAAAACATTTGAGTAACGCGCTTATAAGCATCTAAAGCTATGCTTTTGATTTGCTGACTTTTTGGCTCAGAAACGCTTTGTAACTGTCCTTCTACAAGTGTTGCAAAAGTTTGGATCTTAGCATTGAAATATTCAGCAAGTTCCTTAAATGCATTCATTTTTGCTTTTTCTCTCGCTGTAACGGTGTCAATTCCACCGCTTATACTTTCACCTCTGAAAGTAATAAGTTTACCGGCCTTGTAAAGCTCAGCAACTCTTTTTTCCATACTGTTATTCACGAAGACTATTGTGGCTTCTTTTGGTATGCTCTGAATTTTCACTCCATCGGCAGTTATCCATTGATATTGACCCTGCTGGAGGAAGGTAAAAAGTAAAACCCCCCCAGCCAGTACGGAAAGTATAACTAAAGTCCACAAAAGCCAGTTATTTTCAAATAACACACGATTGCACCTCCCCAGTAAAAAAGTTACTTGGTAACTTGATAATTATAATCTGATATCTTCTTGAACTTCAGTGCGTCTATTGTTTTAAAGAAGTTCTCAATCTCATTCATCCCTACGTTTTCAATTTCCACTACCATTTTTGTATCAGACTTTTCCACGACTTTAACTTCACCGAATTTTGCTTTGAGGTAGTCAAGTAACATGGAACCATAGACGGATCGTTCAAGGATAAAAGTATACTTGTAAGTTATAAACGGTTGTACGTTCTCAAATCTGAGCAAGCTTACTATACTACTTACGTACTCTTTGAATTTCTGTCCCGATATCGTTTTTGACAGCGCTGCCTGCTCGGTAGCTCCAGCATTCACTTCTTCAAATCTTGGAGCAGCCACTATATTGCCAGTAATGGTATCGATGATCTGTGTCGTGATCAGTGTTCGAACAGAGTAAGTTTTGTACTCCGATAGGTACGTTGTCGCGTTGTTCACAATAACGTACAGTAAGTACCTCGCGGCGCTTAACGCAGCCATCTTACCGAGTACGCTTGGTGGCAGGTTGCTTTTTGCTTGAGCTTCGAGTATCTTTCTTGAGAAGTCCTTGGAGACAAGTTTTATGCCAGAAGATATGAGTCCATCAATTATCGCAGGTTCAACGTATCCCAGCGTATCACCCTCGGTTAGAACAAGCGCAAAACCAACGGGCGCATTTCTTAGTGCTTCTTTAAGGTAATTCTCAAAATCGTCCTTTTTGATGCTTGAACTTACGAGGACATAGTAGAGGCCTGCATATTCTCCAGTTGCGGATATTTCGTAATCAATCGCTCCGAGAACTTTATTAAGAATGTAATCATCAACTGGAACGTCGAGTAGTTCTCTGTCACTACCGGCTAACAACTCCGATGCGGCTTTTTTAATAGTTTTTATTAAAGCGTCTTTTATAGCATTCTCGCGCATCAACTTTTGGTCAGATATTATTTTGGCCGTCCCTCCTGCCAAGAGTCGCAGTTCGTTCTCGGTTTTGTAGACAGTTTTCAGTATGTCGGGATTGACCCTGATGCTTCCAGGAGACCACGTGACATTTTGTAGACCCGCAAGTGAGACTGTTACCTTAGAATTTGGTGATTTAATTATTACCGATAGCAGAGCGCGTCCGTCATCAAGTGTTATTAAATCCTGCGTTTCCACCTGGTCTCCGTAAACCCACAACGATTTCACATTCGATTCTGTAGAAATTTCAAGTTTTACTTGCTCTCCAATCAGTACATCTTGAGGTCCTTTTAGGGTTATTTTCACATCCGTTAAGAACAGTTTCAACTTATTGGTATCAATAGAATTTGGTGGTAAATCATTGGTCATGGAAAGTAACTCATTTATCAAATGAGCAACTTCCAAAGCAGTTTTGGAATCATTAATCTGTGTAGAGTTAATACTTAAGATTAAATTCTGGACTTTTTCGTATCTTTTTTTAATCTCTTTTACAACCTGCACTAATTCTTCAGTTGTCTTTGGAGGAAGGAGATTTGTTGAAAGAATAGGTTCGTACTTATCTGCTATAGCTTTTGCTGAAAAAATCATCTTGGAATCAAGGAGTGATTTGCCAAGTTTTATAGCAAGAAATGCTTCCAGTTGTTGCTTTGCTTTGTCCGCTTCTATGTAGACTTGAACTTTCGCGTAATACTGATTTCCGACCTTCTTTTTGTCGGTAGTTTTGTACATAACTCCTAACAGTTCCATTTCCGATTTCGTTTGGATAGTCTTTTCATATTGAGTTTCTAGTCTTTCCTTCACTCTGCCGTCGGCTATCACCGTTGTGAGCTTTTCTTTAAGTACCGCTGTGGATTTTATCTCCACGTACAACTGTTCAATAAGCTTCTGCAGCCCGTTCTTTCTAGCTAATTCTTCAGCTTCCACTTCTGTTTTTCCGTAGCCTTCCCCAAATACTTCCAAGTACGCACTTTCAACCTGTCCAATCGGTTGTGTTGGAAAAGAGCCGGTCGATTGTTTCGGCGGTTCTGAAGGTTGAGGTGGTTGAGGCGGTTGTGATGGTTGAGGCTGCTGAGATTGCTGAGGTGTACTTGGATTTGTAGCTGTTGATATAGTCTTGTTTATATCCTCCATGGTTTTAAGAGCGGAATTTTCAGGTTGACTTGTTTCTGGTTTAGGCACGAGTATGAAAAAACCCGCAACTAAGATTCCTATCAGCAAAGCGGAAATTATTATCAAAGTTGTCGATTCCACTGGGATGCCTCCTTTTATAAAAGCTTAATAAAACAACCCCCTGCTCAACGCAGGGGGCATAGCGAATAGGTCTTTATTTCCTTTCCATCGGTGTTCCTTTTGTTGCTTCTGACAAAACTGCGTTGAGATTTTCGAAGAAATTAACACCCTGTTTTCCTAGTTCGTCAACTTTTTGCTTTACTAACGCATCAATTTCAATGAGTTTCAAGATCTGAGCTGGGTCGTATACCAACAACACGTAGGTGAATGTTAGGTTGTCTCTCTTAACTTTCCACGCTGCAAATTCGTAGGCTCCAGATACTCTTCCCTCAGCAAAGAGCTCAGTAACTCTCTTGTAAGCATCAACCGATGCACTCACAAGCTCTTGCTTTTTTCCGGACACCTGAACGTTTTGAAGCTGACCTTCAACAAGCTGTGCAAATGTCGTGACTTTTGCGTTCAAGAATTCAGCAATCTTTTGATAAGCACGAATCTTAGCCTTTTCTCTGTCCTGAGTTGTTCCCAATCCTTGCGCTTCGCCCTCAAATGCGATGAGTTGTCCTTTTTGAACAAGACTTTTCACGCTGGCGGCCTTCGATTGATCAATGAAGACAATTTCCGCGTCATTTGGAATCTTCCAAACTTTGACACCGTCAACTTCGATGTACTTGTCCTTTGGCATCAGTAAAAAGATACCCCCTACAACAAGGGCAGCTGCAAGAACACCCACAAGAACCCACATCAACAAGTTGTTATCCATATTAGCACCTCCTCAAAACGTGGTTGGGTTAAAAAATACATATTTGTACGGTAATCTACGACACCTATTAATTTAGACTCTGTCTTTGTTAAAATCGTTCATAGATTTATTAGGATTATTTGTTATTAATATAAAAGACCATTTCTACAACCACACCTTTTCCTTTTTCCGAAAGGACAACCATTTTATCTGAGAATCGTTTCATGTTCGGTAGTCCCATACCAGCACCAAATCCTAGTTCTCTTACGTAATCGGGTGCAGTAGAATACCCTTCCTTCATGGCAAGCTCAATATTCTCAATCCCTTTCCCTTTATCTTCTACTCTTACGATGATTCTATCAGGTGTTAGGAAACAAAAAATCTCTCCTTCGCTTCCGCTGTGTATCACAACATTTGTTTCCGCCTCGTACGTTGCAACGGCGACTCTTCTCACATCGTTTTCTGGTATGCCCTTACTTTGCAGGAATTTCTTGAGTTGGGCAGCCCCTATCCCGGCTAAGTTAACGTCGAAGTAGTCAATTTTGAAGTAAAAATCTGCTCCCTTTTTGTCAATTTCTTCACCGGTTACAAGAGATCTGTTCAGTGCATCTTTTTCCAAAACTTCCTTACGCCTTTCATCATGTAGATAAAGCAATCCCAATCTTGTTGCAACTGCGGCAAGTATGTCATTTTTTGTAACGATGCCGACAAGCCTTCCTTGGGTATCTACAACTGGAAATCTCCCGTACCTGAACCTTTCGAAATGTTTAATCACATCTTGTAAGGTTGAGTCCTCGCTTATACACACGACGTTTTTTGTCATATGCTGACTCACACTTTCGTTAAGCGTACCGTTCTCAAGACACTTGATGATATCTTCTATGCTTATTATCCCGATAACAACGTTGTCATCATTGACAACAGGGACACCGGATATTCTCTTCAGTCTTAATATCTCCTTGACTTGAGCCACCGTTCTGTCTGGTTTTACGTAGATGACTTCTTTTGTCATAAACTCCTTTACACTCAGGTTTGCAAAGACTTTCTGCACTTTCTCCAGAATCTCGGTTGTCAAACGTGCCACCTCACATAGTGTTTATCTTATTATAGAGTTTTGTTAATCCCTCACCAATTAGTCTGAACCATAATGCATTTGATGAAAGAAAAGTCGGCATCTTGGAGCGTTTTTGAAAATTCAATTATCTCCCCAGATTCTGCACCAGGTTGGAACCAGAACTTGCGAAATCCTTTGTCGTATGCTTTCTTTAACTCTTGAATCCCCACTTCCGGAGGTACGATAAATACAATCAAATCGACGTCATCTGGTAATTCTTCAACACTTTTATAAGTTCTTAGCCCTTCCACAACATCGTACCTTGGACTGACTGGCAGTACTTCAAATCCCTTTTTCTTCAAATCTCGAAGAACTATGTTCCCAAATTTTTCCGGATTTGTCGTTGCTCCGACGATTGCTACTCTCTTCACCTTTCTCAAATCGATGCCCATAATTTAATCACTCCTCTTTTATTTATTCAAATGCTCACTAAGGTTGTTAGGTTATTCCAATAAACTTTTTTCAAAGTCGTTTATATCTTTCTGAATTGAAGACATGAAGTTAATGCTTTCAAAATCGAAGCCGCCATACACAAGCTCTTTAAGTATACTGGCTGGTCCGGGGTCAAGAACCCCGTACGAAACAGCCCTCTGGACTTCTTCGTAAGCTTTTTCAGGGGTATTCGGACCACGGTAAGGCCTTGGCTCCAGCACGGCTACGAAATAGTCTGCAACTTGCAATATCTTATCCTTAAACGTCATCTCTGAGCCTTTCAGTCTCCAAGGATACCCACTGCCATCAGTTCGTTCTTGATGCCTAACAGCGGGCCAAAACCAAGGTTCGTTTTCGTGTTCCAGTAGTATCAGGTAACTATAGTAAACATGCTTTTTCATTATGTCCATCTCAGAGGGTGTTAGTTTTCCTTTCTTTTCAAGAACACTTATCGGAGTTGTTATCTTACCTATATCATGAAACAGCCCTGCGACGAAAAATTCTTGTTCCTTAAGCAAAATTTCCTTAGCAATTGCGCCTGATAAGTTAGCGACGCGCCAACTGTGCGCACGGGTAAACTCACTTTTTGAATCAATTATGTAAGAGAGTACCGCTCCCATTTCGACAATCTCTTCAAAAGTCATAGGTTCTCGTAGATAGTAATCTTGAATTAATCTTTCCCTATTGAACCCTGCTTTGATGTCGTAAAGCATCCACCTAACGTATTCTTGTTTGAGGACACTAAGTGCTGCCTCGTACACAAAGTCAAAGAACCTGTTTTTTATTGCAGAAAGTGGGATGACGAAATCTTCGTAGGTCATCTCTTCATTGTTGACAAGCACATATTTGGATATTTCTTCACTAATCGATACGATGTTTGCTGCAATATCTTTAGTGGAATTTTCATTTAGATAATGTGGCAATGCATGGTGCAACAATATACTTGCGGACAAGTTCGGAAATTTTTTTGAAAGATAAGATATCTTCGAAACCTCGAACGCGGAGATGAGTGTATGATCTTTTGTAGGTGATTCAAATGTTTGAACATCTTCTTTGATAAGAAATTCGTTGTCGATATCGTCTAATAGAACTCCCTTGTGCGGAGTTAAAACACCTAAGTCATGTAAAGCACCACAGTAAAAAAGCTCAAGCTCATCAAGATTGAGCTCTTTCGCTATTTTTGAAGCGATGAATCCGACTTGTAGAGAATGGACACCGAATTTCGGAACAAACATTATTGTCTTCAGCAAGATGTCTATCAATTTTTTCACCTCTTTGTATATTATAACATAAGTGTGCTTAATTAAATTCTGTTTCCAAAAAGCTTTACATTACAAAAATCCACAAACAACATTTCTTTAAAGATAGGTTTTTATCTATTTTGGTTTCACAAGAAATGTAATGTCTTGATTTTTTCAGAACTTATGCTATAATTTCGTAGGAATTTGGCTCAAAAAGAATTTTAAGCTTCCCAGGAGAGGTGGCCGAGGGGTCTAAGGCACACGCCTGGAGAGCGTGCGGTGGCCATAAACCACCCGTGGGTTCAAATCCCACCCTCTCCGCCAGAAAGTTGTTGTTAGTTTCAATTGTATCAAAACCGGGACTATGGTCCCGGTTTTTCGGTTATCTTAAAGTCATGCTTTTTCAGGAGGTGGAAAAATGAGTTTGAGTCCTAAGGAAATTGAAGAGAGGGTATCTGAAATAGCCAAACCTATAGTTGAAGGATTTGGGCTGATGCTCTTTGATGTCAAATACAAGATGCAATCCGGTAGATGGGTACTCACAATAGTCATAGATAAACGCGAGGACTACGTTAGTACAAGAGACTGTGAATTGGTTTCATATGAAATCGAGAAACAACTTGACTCAACCGATTTGATTCCTGGCCGGTATTATTTGGAAGTATCTTCTCCAGGGCTTGACAGACCACTTAGAAGTCTTGAAGACTTCAAAAGGTTCGAAGGGAACTTGGCAAAGGTAAAGACTACTAAGACATTCAGAGGATACATAAAGAGTGTCAATACGGAAAATGGTGAAATTGTCTTAGAAGTAGAAGGTAAAGATGTAAAAATCAACTATAACGATGTTAAGTCTGCCAATTTGGAAGTAGATGTGTTTTAAACCCTAGAAAAAATCGAAAATTTAACATAGGAGGGCGAAAGGTATATGAACAGTCCAATGTTGTTAGAAGCGTTGAGAGAACTGGAAAAGGAAAAGGGTATATCAGTAGAGGAATCAATAAGCATCCTTGAAAAGGCCATTATGAGTGCTTACAAAAACAAAACCGGCGAAAGAAACGTTGAAATCGTAATCAACAGACTTTCCGGAGAAATTGAAGCTTATCAGCTACTCGAAGTTGTAGAAAAGGTTGAGAACGAGAATCTTCAAATATCACTTGAGGAAGCTCTGAAGATAAAGCCAGATGCTGTAGTTGGTGATATCATCAAGAAGAAGATGAATATAAAGAAACTTGGTAGGTTCGCCGTCCAAGTTGCAAAACAGGTTCTTATTCAAAAGATAAGAGAAATAGAAAAAGAGAAACAATACGAAAGGTACTCTGAATTGATCGGAAGGGTAGTTGTTGCTGAGGTTCTCAAAGTCACTCCAGAATGGCTCGACATTAGAATTGGAAAACTCGAAACGCATCTACCGAAGAAGGAATGGATTCCAGGTGAAGAATTTGAACAGTCCGACTTAATCAAAGTCTATGTGAGAGAAGTGAAAAGAGATAAGAAAGGGCCTAAGATCATAGTATCCAGAACAGATCCCGAGTTTGTCGTTGGTCTTTTGAAACTGGAGGTGCCAGAGATAGAACAGGGTATAGTGGAGATTGTCAAAGTCGTCAGGGAACCGGGTGTTAGGACAAAGATAGCTGTTACTTCAAAGGATCCAAAAGTTGATCCCGTTGGAGCATGTATAGGACATGAAGGTTCCAGAATTGCAGCTGTCTTGCGTGAAGTGAAGATGGAAAAGATAGACATCATTAAATGGTCAGACGACCCGAAAGAACTCATAGCAAACGCCCTCTTGCCAGCCTCAGTCATCGATGTTGAGATTTTAGATTACGAATCAAAGGCGTCAAGGGTTCTTGTTGCTCCTAATCAACTTTCACTTGCAATAGGAAAAGCTGGACAAAACGCAAGGTTAGCAGCAAAGTTAACTGGCTGGAAGATAGATATCAAACCTGTTATGAACGCATAACTTCTAAATCGAAGCGAATAAAGGAGAGATAATATGCATGTAGACAACCTTAAAAAGGAGCTCAGGGACAGAAAGTACAGAATGACACCACAGCGAGAACAAGTATTGAAGGTGTTCATCGAAACGAACAGTGAGCACTTAGGCGCTGAAGAGGTTTATAGATACCTTGTAAGCAAGAAGCTAAATGTAAGCAAAGCAACAGTTTACAGGACCATAGATTTACTCGTCGAACTTGGTTTTCTGAGAAGGCTGCAGTTTGATGAAGGGGTTTATCGTTATGAGCTCGTCGACAGGGAAGGTAA
Source organism: Fervidobacterium changbaicum (assembly GCF_004117075.1). Classification (NCBI taxonomy): domain Bacteria; kingdom Thermotogati; phylum Thermotogota; class Thermotogae; order Thermotogales; family Fervidobacteriaceae; genus Fervidobacterium; species Fervidobacterium changbaicum. Next base: position 277,222 of record NZ_CP026721.1, on the reverse strand, counting down.
ACATTCACATTTCATCTGTAATTCATGTGGTATGATATACGAACTCAAGGGAGAACTCTCTCCAGACAATGTGATGAAAAGTTACATCGATTTTCTCAAAAGTAAGGGGTACCTTGTCGATGAGATCGATCTAAAATTCAGAGGAATATGCCCGAAATGTGCCAAGGGTATTAAGAAAAGCAAAAAGTGAAGGAATAAAGCGAAAATTAGCAGGAGTTGTCTTTTTAAGACGACTCCTGCTTTTGTTTTTTCAGTTCAAATACAAATCCCATGTATAAAATAAAAGACATTGCAAATGCGATGGTGATTATCGGGTGCTGGGGTATCGTTGGCAACTTAGCAAACCAATTGGCGACAATCTGAATAAACCATGCAAACGGCTTTAGTGCATAAAGTATGAACGCACTAAGGAAAAAGAGATTGCAACTAAAAAGAACATAACTTGTTGTAAGTCCGAAAAGCAAAACTTGAACAGGTATCGAAACCAACATTGTCGCTATTATAGAGAACGGATTTACAGGATTTATCAAAGAAACATATGGAGCGCTACCAAGAAATCCTCCAATATTTGAAAGAAAGTTATTTTCGGAAATCAGCACTCCTAATGTTGCAAAGAATGTCATGTAAAACGAAAGAGAATAAACTATCTCCGGATTAAACAAAACCATCCCTGTTCCAGCAAGTGAAACGATATTTACCGCGTTCACTTTGTAATCTGCAAGTCTTAGTAGTGCCACAAAATAAAGCATTATCAAAGCACGCAGGGAAGGTAAATTTAACCCAGAGCCTATTACAAAAATCGTTGGAAACGTCAGCGAGAGCATGACTCTAAGCCACTTCCTGTACGTAAACATTCCAATAACGTACGCCGTGAACAGATAGAGTAACGAAACATGCATACCAGAAACACAGAAAATGTGAAGTAAACCACTCTTAGCGAAATTCTCATCACGCGAATTAGCGCCAAATAGGTTTTGATAAAACGGATCTACATTGTTTGTAAAGTTCCTATATCTTTCGAAGTGTTCAAAGACTCTTGCAGATAAAGATTCGTAATTCGTCACCGTTGCACAATAATCGGTTTTTGCATAATATATCGGATAAGCACCTTTTCTTTTCAGTTGACCAATAAAATAAACTATCGTTCCGAGCTTTTCTTCTTCGTATATAAGTACATCAACTCCCATCCTTCGCCATCGTTTACCATCAAAGAATGATAAACGGAGGATACTCGAACCATTTTGTACCGCCTTTACTGTTCCAACAAACTCTACCGATTTGTTTGAGAAATCGATGTTACTAATGAAAGCCATATTTGACAATATGAAAATCAACAAAAATACAGCAACTTTCGGCTTCTTGAAGAGTGCAAGAGCAACTGGAATAACCAGAAAGAAAAGTGGGAACTTGAAGTAAGTTCCCATCAATGCTCCTAAAATTGCCCCGCCAAAATAGTAAAAAGAAGTAAATGAGACGTTAAGTGTTTTGTTGTTCTTCCCCAACCCTTTCCCCCAAACTCGCTTTAAAACTTATGCACCAAATTTTTCTAACCTTCCTGCGTAGGCAAGAATTAGGTTCATAACATCGGTCGCGTGAATTGTACCAAGTGTGCCACGGGCACATTCGAACTCATTAAAAGCTTTCGAAAGTCCTTTTCTTGTGTGTTTAGCACAGAACATTATTGGGACTGGATGGAATGAATGACCTTTCATTGCACATGGTGTGGAGTGGTCGCCAGTAACAACAAGAACATCTGGATTGAGAGCAAGAATATCTGGAATAACCTTATCAACGTTCTCAATAACATGGACCTTTTCGTCAAATTTCCCATCTTCACCGTAAGAATCTGTCTTCTTCACATGAACAAAGAAGAAATCGTAGTTATTCCATTCCTGTTTCAATGTTTCTATCTCATCCTCGATGGTTTGCCCAGTTGGGATAATGGTCATTCCAACAAGTTTTGCAAGTCCCTTATACATTGGATAAACCGCAATTGCACCTGCTTTGAGCTTGTAAACTTCCGGGAATTGCGGAAGCTTCGGATACTTAGAAAAGCCTCTAACAAGTGCAAAATTCATCTTCGGTTCATCTTTCAAGACTTCTTTAATCCTGTCAAGCAGCTTGTTTACAATCCTTGCTGTCTTTTCTGCTTCAGTTGAAAGAGCAGATGTGTATTTTATTGGTTTTCCTTCTTTTTGTGGGTCTGCATCTTCAATATTATCAGACAGCCCCTCACCTGTGAGTTTCAGCACGAACCTGTGTTCTTTACCAGGATAGAAAGTCACTTTGACATCTTCAATTTCCATTATGTGAGCGTTCAACTTTTCTACTACTTTAGCGCTCTCTTCAGTTGATGGTCTACCAGCTCTTCTATCCACAACAATATCTCCATTTATCGTTGCAAAATTACCTCTCGCAACGACATCGAGTTCTCCAACCTCTATGTCTTCACCAAGGGCTTCAAGGATACCACGGCCAATTTGATATTTAATTGGATCGTATCCAAACAATCCAAGATGTCCAGGTCCACTGCCGGGTGTTATTCCGTGCATCACAGGAATTGTCTGACCCAGATCACTCATCTGAGCAACTTTGTCAAGGTTTGGTGTGTTGGCTTTCATAAGAGGTGTTAATCCCTCTTCATTTGGCAAATCACCGATACCGTCCATAACAAGAAGAACAATCTTAGAAGCGTTCGGCGAAATTAGTTCATGTACGAACTGTTGTTTGTCAAAACTCATACCGTCTACCTCCTTTAAGCAAAATGCATTTTGCAAGTTAGTGATATTATTCACATATTATTATACCATACTTTTAGAAGTCTTCCAGACAGTTTAACTAAATCTTCCAAAGTCCGTTTTCCATAAGTAAGTACTCTTTTCCATCCTTTATTCCATAGACATTCATCTTATCGTTTCCGATCATAAAGTCTACGTGTGTAAGGCTTATGTTAATACCTTCTTTTTCTGGATCACCGCTGAAGTTTTCAACACAAGTTGGATAAGCTCTTCCTAAAGCAAAATGAGAAGCAGCATTTTCATCATATAGTGTATTGTAGAATATCTTATTTAATTGATAAATAGGTGAAGTCACATCAACAAGCGCTACTTCGCCTAAATACGCAGCTCCTTCGTCTGTGTTGATTAGTTCTCTTAGTACGTCCTTTCCTTTTTCAGCATCAAAATTTACAACCTTTCCGTCTTTGAATTCAAGCCAGAAATTGTCAATTATATTCCCTTGGTAAACAAGTGGCATACTACTTGATACTTTTCCATTGACTCCGTATTTATAGGGCGCAGTGAAGACCTCTTCAGTAGGAATATTCGGCAAGAACGGTACACCGTCTACATCGTGTTCAATACCGCTCAACCACAGGTGGTTCTTCGGAAGCTCCACGGTTAAATCTGTTCCTGGTCCTTCGTATCTGAGAGCTTCGAATTTCATGCTGTTTAAATAATCTTTGCGCCTCTTTAAGGCTTCCAAGTGGGTAAGTAGTTTTTCGTATCCGTTCTCATCTATTCTTGCCATAAACATGATGTCTTTCCATAACGGTTCGACATCTTCACTCCCGTAAACCTTCTTTGCCCACTCTGGGTTTGGTACACCTGCAACACACCATCTGTTCTTATTCATCATCGTTCTTTCCATTATTTCTCTAAAAGCAATTTGCCTGGCTTTTGTAGCTGCTCCAATCCTGTTTGCTGGTACATCTGCAAGTAAATCTGCGTACGAGCCGACAAGTGATATCGTTGCGGCTCCATCTTCGAGAAAGCTTTTTGGCATCTCAACTTCCCAGTTATATATGTGGGTGATTACATCTTCCGGTGCTTTCAAAAGTTTCTGCCTTGCAATATACGTATCGTTCCAAACAACAAGCACTTCTTTGGCCCCAAGGTCGTAAGCTTGTTCCACAAGTGCTCTAACAAAATCTTTATGGTCTACTGAGGCATTCACAACGAGTCTTTGCCCGCTTTGAAGGTTCACTCCAACTTTCAAAATAGCTTGCGCGTAGTTTATAAGTAAATTCTTATCCATAAGAAAACTATCTCCTTTCTCAACGTTTAATTTAATCTGCTTGGAATAACGTCAAAACCAAACCTACAATCAGAGAAAAAAAACCTATATCGGAAGCGTAGTTAGTAAGTGAAACAAGAAAGCCAATCAAACAAAGCACGTAAAACTTCAGAAGGTTCGCAAACAGCTTACCGAGGTTACGCTCAAGGATAAAGAGAGAATATTCGTTATGGCTTACACCAAGCGAAAGTATGAGGAGTCTGAAACGTCTGTCTATAGAATAAACTCCTACGAGCAATTTGTATATCAGAAAGACTGTGGCTAAAGCGGAAAAGAGCGCAAATGCAACTATCAAATCGTCAACGTAATACCAAAGCAAAGCAAGAACACCGAGTGTCATTATGTCATTGAAAAAATAGAGAGGCTGGTACCGAAATGTAGCCCTTCTAGAGATTATACTGAACGAAATAAACACAGCAAAAAAACTACCAATAAGTGTGCTTATTAATGAACCAAAGATGATGTTTAAAAACGTCTTTATCATTTCTCTTTCTTTTCCTCCGGCTTTTTCTGTTCTTTTACTTGCGAGTCTTTGAAGAGTTCAGCTATTGCTCCCACCGATGAGAGAACTGATGATGTTTCCAAAGGTAAGAATATCTTAGTTGCTTGTCCGTTAGCGATTTCCTTGAGAGTCTCAAGATACCTAATTGCAATAAGATCATTTGTCGGATTACCTTCGTGGATCGCTTTAAAAACGTTAGCAATGGCAAGTGCCTGACCTTCTGCTTCGGCAATAAGCCTGTATTTGTTCGCTTCAGCAACCCTCTTGATTGCTTCAGCCTCTCCCTCGGCCTTCAGAATAGCTGCTTGCTTTTCACCTTCTGCTTTGAGAATCTCAGACTGCCTGATACCTTCTGCTTCCAATATCGCAGCTCTCTTTGTTCTTTCTGCTTTCATCTGCTTACTCATTGCTTCCATAATATCTTTTGGAGGATCTATCTTTTTGATTTCAACACGTGTAATCCTTATACCCCATTTATCAGTTGCTTCGTCAAGAACTGTTCTGAGCTTCGTATTTATACTTTCCCTTGATGTCAGTGTTTGGTCTAACTCGAGCTCGCCTATTACATTCCTCAAGTTCGTTTGAGCCAACTTAATTGTAGCGAATTCGAAGTTGCTTACGTTGTATACGGACTTGAAGGCATCCGTTACCTCGTAATAGATAACCGCATCAACAACGACAACAACGTTGTCTTTTGTAATAACCTCCTGAGGAGGAACGTCTATGACATGCTCTCGCATGTCTACTTTTATCATCCTATCGAAAAAAGGAATGATAAAGTGTAGCCCAGACTTAACTTCTTTTTTGAACTTTCCAAGCCTTTCGATTAAACCACGTTCGTACGGTCTTACGATCCTGATACCTGTTGCTGCAATAATCAACAGCAAGAACGCAATTGCAATTAAAACAATATACATAGTGCTCCCCTCCTTCTTAAGTTCTTAAAATACTTTCACTCAATTTATGCTGTCAGACCTGTTTTATCCATCTAAATTCTCCAAGTCCGACGTTTTGCGCAACGGTTTTACAACCACGTGTGCACCTTCTACCTTTTCTATAACCACCTTTTCACCTTGAGGAATAACTATATCATCGTCGTAAGACATCGCGCGCCACATATCGCCACTTACCTTCACCACACCTTTACCTATCTTATTGTCAATTTGCTCCATGACTATCGCTTCTTTTCCAACGATTTCATCTACGTTTATACTTCTAACTTCTTCACCTGTTATCTTCTTTGCAAGTTTTCTCGTTGACAAAACGAGTATCCCTGATACTATTATGAAAGTGAGCAGCTCGAAAACGGTGTTCTCGTAGAAATAAGCGACAACTGCGGCTGCTAAACTACCAAGCCCGAACCAAAATACGAAAAATGTCGGTGTGAATATTTCCAAAACCATTAGTAGAACACCAAGAATGATCCAAAACGAAACGGGTGTAATCATAAAAATCCCCCCTTAGAAGCTCGGCTGAAGATCGGGCAAAGGTTCCTCACTCTTCTTTAGCCTCATCTTCTCATTCTATACTTACTTTATGAACATCCTTCACGAATCTTACAAACTGTTCCACGAGTTTAGGATCAAAGAAAGTCCCTGCAAGGTTCTTTATTTCCCTAACAGCTTGCTGTGGAGTCTTGATTTCGCTATCCCAATCAGCAGATACAAAGTTCGTAACTTCATCGTAGTAATTGAGAATAGCGATTATCCTTGCAAAATAAGGTATCTCTTCACCTTTCAATTTATCTGGAAATCCTTTCCCATCCCAACGTTCATGATGGTGTCTAACTGTAGGGATATACTTCCACAAGCTTTCGTGAATCGTGAGGTAAATCGTTCCCATCGTAGGGTGGTCCTCGTAATGGGTCTCAAAAGTTCTAATCCTTGTCGGCGAGTAGAGCATCAGTTGCTCAATCGCTATTTTTCCAACATCGTGCAAGAATGCATGATTTCTGAGTTCCTCGACTTTCGATTCTTCCCAACCAAGGTATCTGGCAAATTCTTCGGCCAATTTAGCAACCCGCTGTGAATGAGAAAATCCATTCTTGTCCTCAACTTCCGTTAGAACGATTATGTTGACAAAGAGTGATCTTAAGAGTTCTTCGATTCCTTTGTCTTGAGGTGTAAATAGGCCTGCTTTCTTTGCGTAATACTGAAGGACAAAGCCGTAGTCAGACTCGTTGTCCTCAAACTGAGCTATTAATCTACCTTTCTCCCTAACACTGATATACCCGTTTTCTTTTAATATACAAATTCCCTGACTTGGATCTTCGCATATCGGCTCTTTGCCAAACGCTTCTTTAAAAAGTTTTACAAGTTCCTCAGGTAACAAATTATCACCACCTTCTTCCTTCGGATTTACTCAGTAGCTCAACGAAATTCTTCTTGAGGTTATCTCATCTTTAACCTTTGCGATGAATTCTTCAACATCTACATCATGAATGTCTTTTCCTTCACGCGTTCTGATCGATATCTTTCCAGATTCCTTTTCTTTCTCCCCGACAATTATCATGTATGGTACTTTTCTCATCTGGTTTTCTCTTATCCTGTAACCGAGTGTTTCATTACGGTCATCCAACTCAACCCTAATTTCACTTTCGTTCAGCCTTATGGTTAATTCTTTTGCATAATCAGAGTACTTTTCAGAAACTGGTAGTACAACAGTTTGGACTGGAGCAAGCCACGTTGGAAATGCGCCAGCGTAATGCTCAATAAGAATACCAAAGAATCTTTCAAGTGAACCGTAGAGAGCTCTGTGAATCATAACTGGTCTTTTTTCACTTCCATCTGCATCTTTGTAGGTAATTTCAAAGCGCTCCGGCATCTGGAAATCTACTTGAATAGTTGCACATTGCCATTCCCTACCAATCACATCCCTGACGTGGAAGTCGATCTTAGGGCCGTAAAAAGCACCTTCACCTTCCGCAACAACGTAAGGCACCTTTGTTTCCTCGAGTGCATTTCTAAGCGCTTCTGTAGCCTTTTCCCAAGTTGCCTCGTCACCCATATGATCTTCTGGCATCGTGCTGAGTGTTGCACGGTAGGTGAAACCAAAGATACTATACAATTCATCGATGAATCGGACCACGTTAGTAACTTCTGTAACTGCTTGGTCTTCTCTACAGAAAATATGCGCATCATCTTGTGTAAACGTTCTAACCCTCAAAAGTCCATGCAACACGCCTCCGCGTTCATACCTATGAACCCTACCGAACTCAAATAGCCTGATTGGAAGATCCTTATAAGAGACCGGCTTGTTCTTGTAGATAAGTATGTGACCTGGGCAGTTCATTGGTTTTACAGCGTAGGTAACATCTTCTTTTTCAGTGAAATACATGTTATTTTTGTAATGATCCCAGTGCCCACTTTGACGCCACAGTTTTTCATGCATTATTAAAGGAGTCCCGACCTCTTTGTAGCCGTACTTTTTGTGAAGCCTTCTTGAAAGGTTCATAAGTTCCAAAAGAACAGTCATACCGTACGGTAAGAATATAGGCATACCCGCAGCAACATCTGTGTTTATGAAGAAAAGCTCGAGTTGCGGTCCAAGCTTTCGATGGTCTCTTTTCTTTGCCTCTTCAAGCATATTTAAATAGTTTTCAAGGTCTTCCCTTTTCGAAAACGCCGTACCGTAAATCCTCTGTAGCATGGGGTTTTTCTCGTTACCACGCCAATATGCTCCAGAAACGGAGAGCAATTTGAAGTGTTTTACCTTACCAGTGCTTGGAAGGTGTGGGCCTCGGCAGAGGTCAACGAATTCACCTTGTTTGTAGAAACTCACTTTTTCATCTGGAATTTCCTCTATCAGCTCCACTTTGTAAGTTTGCCCTCTTTGTTTCATAAATTCTATAGCCTCGGCTTTCGGTAGTTCAAATCTTTCTATTTTCAGATCTTCTTTGATGATCTTTCTCATCTCTTCTTCAATCTTTGGCAAGTCTTCCTCTGTTATTTTCGCATCTTGTATGTCGAAATCGTAATAAAAACCGTTCTCAATGGTTGGACCTATTCCAAGTTTTACCTTGTCAGCACCGTAAATTCTCATGACAGCCTGAGCCATAATATGAGACATTGTATGTCTGTAGATCTCCGTAGCTTCAGCATCATCTAACTTAATTATTCTCAGTTCGCAATCAAAATCAATAGGTCTTTCCAAATCCCATAGCTGACCATTGACGATTGCTCCGGCGGCATTTCTCCACAGACCTTCAGATATTTCCTTTGCTACTTGACCTGGTGTCACGGGACCGTCGTAAGTTTTTATACTTCCATCGGGTAGTCTTACTTGCATAATCATCAAGCACCTCCAAACTCGAGTTTTTTGTATATGTAAGCAAACAATGCACAATCAAGAACAAAACCGTAGATTAACGCAAACGGTTGTGCATAGTAATACGGAATCAAGAACAAAATCGCCTGCAACAGAGATGCACTCCACGGGTAATAAAACACATCTTTATACAATTCTATCACAACAATTACCAACGTCAGAATAACCCAGAGAATTGTCAACCGCTGATAAGCAAAACTCTGGTAAAAGAGAGAGAATAAAAACAATCTCATTACTTTAGACTTCAAATTCTTTTCATCAATCTCCACAACAGACTCAAGCAAAAAATACAACGGTACAAGGGTAAAATATTCTTTGAAAACGTTATCTACAAGTACACAGGAAATCGAGATAATCCAAAGCAATGGCTCCATACTCACACCTCAACAATTAAGAATAAAAAGCGAAAGCTCACAAACCAATTTCGTTGGCTATCTCTTTCATAGCTTCCAACGAAAGAGCGTAAAATTCTTCCAAAGTTAGTCCGATATTTTCGCAAGACTTCATTTGCTCTCTATTAGCTCCCTTAGCAAATCCTTTCTCCTTGAACCTGTTGAGCAAAAATGGTACGTCAACAACGTTGAGTTTCTTTTCTGGTCTTATCAACGCAGCAGCGACGATAAAACCACTTGTTGGGTCCACCGCGTAAAGTGCTCTTTCCATAAGTGTTTCCGGCGTTTTCTTTTCACAGTGTGCAAGAATGGCATTCTTTATCTCTTCGGTTACAGAATCTCCAAGAATCTCAACACTTTTGAAACCATGTTCTTCTGGTTTATCCTTCGTATAATCGTAATCCAAATCGTGGAGTAAGCCAGCAAGTCCCCATACTTCTTCATCTTCACCAAAATGACGAGCTAAACGTCTCATAATGGCTTCACAAGCTAAACAATGGTTTATCAAGTTTTTGTTTGTTACGTGAGTTTTGAGAAGTTCCAAAGCTTCTTCCCTAGTCAAGGCAATCCCTCCATTTAGTTGTTCTAAGATTTTAAACTATGTGCTCGTATCTTTAATTTAGTATACCATAAAACGTGGTATAATAAAACGTGGAAATTAAAAAGATTAAATAGGACGGAGGGATCAAATTGGTTCTGGACCTTCACACTCATACAACAGCTTCAGATGGTACACTAAGACCTATGGAGCTGATTCAAAAAGCCAAACTGATAGGCTTAGAAGTCCTAGCTATAACTGACCACGATACGGTGAGTGCTTTTCACCAGGTTGATGATTCTGCTTTCAAAGACTCTAAGTTATTACTTGTACGTGGTGTTGAAATAAGTGCCGAATATCCAACAGATAGTCTGCACATTTTAGGGTACAATTTCAGAGATTCTGAAAAGGTAGAGAAGGTTTTAAATGAACTAATCGAATATCGGAACAAAAGAAACGAACTAATCCTTGAGAAAATGAACCAGCACGGTTTTAATGTCACAATGGAAGAGCTGAAACAGATAGCCAAAGGCAAGGCTGTCGGCAGGCCTCATTTTGCTCGCTTGATGGTGGAAAAAGGATATGTACAAAGCTTAGACGAGGCATTTCAAAAATATTTAAAAGACGGCGGACTGTTTTTTGTAGAGAAAAAAAGGCTAAAACCTGAAGAAGCGATTGATTTAATAAAAGAAGCTGGTGGAATAGCTATACTGGCGCACCCTTATCAGATGCTTCGTGATGGAAAACCTTATCCAATTGCTCCAGGTGTAGAATCATTGGGTGATTTGATTAGATATTTAGTTTCAAGAGGTTTAGATGGTATAGAAGCGTATTACTCAACACATATGCCGGGTCAAATAGAAGAGTTGCTATATATCGCAGAGAAATACAACCTCTTAATCACCGCAGGAAGCGATTTCCACGGAGACAACAGACCAAATGTAAAGCTCGGGATGAACGTTCCTTACAGACATATTGGTAAGTTTTTATCTAAGCTGTTTTAAAGATGACTTTACAGTGGTGGTGTGGAGGATGAAACAAGACAGAGAAATAAAAGAGTACAAATTGGAAACTAGAGAGAGCACAGGCACTAAAATTGTAGATGAGATAATGAACGAACTCGATGCAGAACAACGGAATGCGGTTTTGAATTCTTTTGGTAAGAGTGTTGTCATAGCCGGTCCGGGTAGCGGGAAAACACGTGTAATAACTTATAAGATCGCGTATTTACTTGCAAATGGAGTAAAACCTTCGGATATATTGTTAGTTACATTTACGCGTGCCGCAGCAAGGGAAATGATAGAGCGCGCTGAAAAGGTTACCAAGAGAGAACTTTCTGGAATGCTTGCTGGAACGTTCCATCACGTTTGCAATGTGTTGCTTAGACGGTATGGTTCAGCCATAGGTATAAAATCGAATTTCACAATTTTAGATGAAGATGACTCTGTTGATTTGATGAAGTTTGTAAGAAGCAAGTTTGTAACATCAAAGCAGATGAGCAAAGCACTACCTACGCCGAATGAACTTTATTCTCTCTATTCCTACATGAACAATACCCTGCAAACACCTTACGAAGTCGTAGTTAAACGCGCAAAAAGATGGATTAATGTTATCGATATAATAGAGAAAATTTTCGAAGAGTACATCACGGAAAAAGAAAAACAGAACGTACTGGACTACGACGATTTATTACTTAAGATGCTCAGACTTTTGGAAGAAAACTCGGATATCCGCCAACGTATTTCATCGCAATTCAAATGGATTCTTGTTGATGAATTTCAGGACACCAATATACTTCAACTGAAGATTGTTCAGTTGCTCAGTCAGGTGCATAGCAACCTTTTTGTTGTTGCAGATGATGCACAAAGCATTTATTCATTCAGGGGCGCAAGATTTGAGAATGTAAAGGAAATCATGGACGGTGCGAATGTTTTCAAGATCCAGACGAACTACAGAAGCACGGACAAAATCGTCGAATTGGTGAATTCGATGATACCAAGGTCAGCGGTGCCGAAAAAGTTGAGGGCAGTTCGTCAAAGCCTTCAAAAACCAGTTGTTGTAAACACGTACGACCACTTTGATGAAGCGAGATTCATCGCTCAAAGGATTATAGAACATGTAAACGAAGGAGCAAATTACCGTGATATAGCGGTTATTTACAGAGCGCATTCTCATTCTTTAGAGTTACAGCTTGAACTCTCAAAGCGGAACATACCGTTTAGGTTGCTTTCAGGCTTACGGTTCACAGAAACCGCGCATGCCAAGGACGTTATTGCGTTTCTTAAGATTATGGAAAACCCTTACGAAATCATCTCCTGGATGAGGATATTGAAGATGCTGGATAACGTTGGCGATGTGAAAGCTGAGAAAATCGCAAATGACATTACAGCAACTGAAGATCCTATAGGCCAGTTCCTGAAGTTGAACGTTAAAAGCTCAAATATAGATGAGCTAAAAAACGTGATTTATAAATCCCTTGGTAAAGGTCCCAGTGAGCAAATAAGAAATTTCTACGAAGATTTTTATCGGAACATTTTGGAATACCACTACCAAGACTTCAGAGATAGGGAAGAAGATATTGAAAGACTTATCGAAATGGCCTCATTCTATGATTCTACTGAAGAGTTTTTGAGTGAACTGATTATTTCTGAAGCAAGGGAAGCAGAACTTGACAGAAATGAGGAAGAAGGGGGAAAAGTAACACTTACAACAGTTCATCAGGCAAAGGGTTTAGAGTGGAAAATAGTTTTTGTCATTGGTGTCAATCCGGGTGACTTCCCCCACTTTTTGGCCTTGAAAGATGGTTCAATTGATGAGGAAGAACGCTTGTTCTACGTTGCTATAACGAGGGCTAAAGATATGCTTTACATCACACATTCCGTTCTTTCACGTAGCGATTATTTCAAAGCAGGGAAAATTGAACGAGACTTCGTTGAGGATATTCCTCCCTACTTGGTTGAATACTGGAGGGTTAGGTAGCTAGGATGAGTTTGACAGAAAAGAACATGACTTGGTTCATCGGAACAAGCGGCTTTTCTTTCAGTGATTGGGTTGGAACAGTTTATCCTGATTACATAAAACCAGGTGAGATGTTCACCTATTATTGGCAGCATTATGGATTCAATGCCGTTGAGCTGAACTACACATTCTATCAAATGCCTTCGTACCGGACTATCGTATCTTTGCTGAGAAAATCACCACCTGGTTTCAAGTATGCAGTAAAGTTGCACGGCTCAATAACACACGAGAAAAATCTGGAAAATGTTCAAGAATTTCTTCGAAGTACCGATATTATAAAGCAAGAGGGTAAGCTTATAGGATACTTGGCTCAGTTCCCATACATGTTCAAATATTCTAAAGAAAATGTAGATTTTCTAAAAAGACTGGCCGAAACAATGACCGGGGCTGAGCTTTTCATAGAGTTTCGAAGTTCAACATGGGTCGAGAGGGATGATATTGTTCTGCTGATTCAAGAATTCGAATCGCAAGTTCATGTAGTCGTTGTTGATTTACCAAAGTTACCTGGTTTATATCCATTCAACACCTTTTACAACATCGATGAGGATTCAACATATATTCGCTTACATGGTCGAAATTCTAACTGGTTCACCGCCGACGAAAAAACGCGTTATGATTACAACTATTCTGATTCTGAACTGAGGGAGATTGCAGATGAAATTTCTTCTCTAGCCTCGTCGAAGCGATTTGTTTTTTTCAATAACTGCTATCGTGGGCAAGCTCTGAAAAATGCACTTCTGTTTAGAACACTTGTGGGTGGTGAGAAGATTGGAATTTTTTAAGCCTTCGGATGGAAAAAATACTTCGAATGTTGAACGATTTGAGAGTGTCAACGGTCAAAATAATTGGAGTGATGAGAAAAAGCTGATAAAAGCCTTAGCGAAGGGTGATGAAGAAGCTTACAGGTACTTGTACAGAACTTACGCTCCAAAAATAGGTGCTTTAGTTAAAAGCTTTTTGGGTTCTGATGACATTGATGATGTAATCCAGGAAGTCTTTTTAAGAGTGTACAAAGGCATCAAGAAATTTCGCGGAGATTCTAAATTGTCAACGTGGATATATAAAATAGCGATGAATGTGTGCAACAACTTGTATAAAAAGCTCAAAAATAATAGCATACTGACCGATTTTGAGGAAGGATCAAGTGACGAAGAGTACAATGAGTACCACTATCAGCTCAGTTCTGAAGAAGACATCAAAGAAGAATTTTCAGCTGAGATAGTGTCGAGAAAGATTAAGGAAGCGTTGGATAAGTTAAGTCCCGAAGATAGAGCTTTGTTGTACATGAAAGAGGTCGATGGATTAACGTACGCAGAGATAGGTAAGATTTTGGACAAACCAGAAGGAACTATAAAGAGCAAGCTCCACTATATAAAAAAGCAACTGAAATCTTTTTTAGGGGAGGCATTAGGTGATGAACAAGAGGAACTTTGATAGCGAAAAAGCAAGCTCATTCGCAAAAAGCATTGCCAATGAATACTCATACAAACCAGGGCCACTAATGGAAGAAAAGATAATTAGAGAAATAAAGAAAAGCAAATTGAGAAAAATGTTTTTTAGAGTAGCTTTGGTAGTTGCTATAGGACTTATTGTTATCTTCTCAAAATTTGAAGCTTTAGAACTGTCTATACTTAAGGAAAGGATTTCAGCAAAATTGTCAAACACTGGTAACAGTCCTACATTATCAACGGAACAAGTTAAAGAGAGTGAGAATAACAACGACCTGCTCTTTAAAATGCTAAAATACGTGGCAATAGCAAGTGATGGGAACTGGTAAGATCTTGAAGTTACCCACAGAAGGTTAGGTGAGGTTAAGTTGAAAAACAAACAGAAGCTTAACTCTTTGCTTTTTACTCTTATTATGCTTACTGTCTTTTGCTTCTCCACGCATCTTTTTTCAGACGGATATTATGTTCGAATGGTTTACGAAACGAGCAAGGCTGGTACGTTTATGCGTTCCGAAGAAGTCTACGAAAGTGGGGATTACAAAATTGTCTTTGTTACAAGCCCTGAAAACTTTGTGTGGGTCAGGCTGAAAGACAAATATTACATAGGTGACTCAAATGTGTTGTTGAGAAGCTTCCAGATAAAAGACTTGGCAGACATTGCATACGAATATGTAAAGGCCAAAAGGCTGGATATAACAAAGGATGGAGTGTACAAGTTCAACGAGGAGTCGTTTTCCTTGGAAATCTTCGTTGTGTCCGGAGAAATAATGCGTGTTGTTCGGACAGTAGCCGATGTCACAACCACCATGTATATAAACAAATTTCCAAAACAGTTTGACATAAGGAGCTTACTCGCCAAATATAAGTTTGTGGATGACACGCCATTTCCAGAGGAAATTTACTCCCTTTCAAAGTTTTTCCTGTGGGCCACAACTTCTCAGGGAAAAGATCTCATAAGAATCTCTGGCTACGACAAAAACGGCAAGGTACTTGAACTGGAAATAAACAAAACATCTGGTGACTTTAAAGTTGGGAACTACTATATAAAGATACTAAAAGCATCCGAAGCTACAGCAAGGGAGATAAAAAATGCGTTGCGCAATTATTGACGGTTATGTAGACGAACCTGCGGTTTTGGGTGTTCCTCCCTACATCAGTACATACGTTAGATACGTGGCTGGTGTGTTTGTGCTAAAAGGATACGAAGTGGATTATTATACAATAGACGATGTGCGTGCCAAGGACCTATGGCACGCATTTTCTAGTTATGATTACGTAGTCATTATCGGTGGAACAACAGTACCAGGAAAGTATATCGGTGGAACACCTATAAACCCCAAAGAAGTAACTAAGATATTCAACCATGCCAAATCGTCTTACAGAATACTGATGGGAGCCATCGCAAAAGCGTTTGCAGACTCTGGTGGAAAACTAGCCAAAGAAACATCAAGCATAGATTCCGACGAATTTGTTGAAGATATCGCGAAGTGGGTTGCAGATAACCTTTCGGAAGAGTATACGAAAGCAATAAGATTGGCATCAATTGCTGGAGCTGTTGTGGTGCTTCAGCATCCGAGATACCCTTACGTTATAGCTGAAATAGAGGTCTCTTTAGGGTGTGAAAGAAGAACATACTGCACGTTCTGCACAGAACCGCTGTTACATCCAAAGTTCTTTTCGCGCCCAGTTAAGGATATTGTCGATGAAATCGCTGAACTTTACAACCATGGAATTCGTGCCTTCAGACTTGGCAGAAGTGCGAATATTATTGCTTTTGGAAGTGACTGGAACGGTAATAAGATAAATCCCACCGCTGTTGAGGAACTCTACAGTGGCATAAGAAATTCTTGCCCAGAGTTAAGAGTTCTGCATACGGATAACGCAAATCCTACCTACATTTCTCGAAACCTTCCTCATTCAGCAAGAATAATCGAAACTATCGTACAATTCAACACCGCAGGAGATATCTTGTCGTTTGGCGTCGAGAGTTTTGACCCAGTTGTTAGAAAGAAGAACAACTTAGATGGAGAAGTTGGAGATATCGATATTGCTGTGAAGGTGGTTAACGAAATTGGCGCGGTGCGGGATAAAAATGGTATCCCAAAATTGCTTCCGGGGATAAACTTAATATTTGGATTGTTCGGTGAAACCAAGAAAACTTATGAGATAAACTACAAGAAACTTTTAGAGTACTTAGAGCATGGGTTTTTACTTAGAAGAATAAACCTCCGCCAGCTGATGATTTTCCCAGGTACGCCTATTTATTATCTATCAAAACGGAGAACACTCAAAGTAAACAAACAACTCTTTGAACACTATAAATACCTCATCAGAAACAACATAGATAACCCTATGCTCAAACTGGTATTCCCCGTGGGATGTGTTATTGAGAACGTGATACCGGAATTCAAGGAAGGAAGACTTACATTTGGCAGGCCCCTGGGAACATACCCAATTCTCGTGGGTGTCCCTGCTGAATTTGACAGACCATCCGACATAGTGATAGTCGGACATGGACAAAGGTCAGTAACTGGCGTTAGAAGAATTCCTCTGGCTGCACTAACTTTCGAAGAATTGACAGCCTTGCCTGGTATTGGTGCTAAGAACGCGTACAGAATAAAATCCGAAGATTTCTCCACCCTTGATCACAAAACAGTTCAATTTATAAACGAACATTTTAGAAACGATTGAGCCACACTCGATAGATTGTTGATTTCAAGTGGGATTTACTAATCCTGTCTTACCACCAGAAAATTTTGTTGCAAAAAACAAAGAGATATTTGCTATAATTTAAACAGAGATAATACAATCGAAAATTTCTACGATAGTGTTAACTTGTAGTGATGAAAGAGTGTAAGTGTGAAAGAATGAGATTGATATTACCATTGTGCGTTTTCCAAAGATTCTTCACTACACAAAATCCTTGAATATATTTCGCTAAATTCTTCGTATTCTTCAGCCCTCGCTTGAGTCGGAAAAAGTCTTTCAACAATGAAAACTTGGATTCACATTGATTGTTTTTACCGAGCGGTACCACTACGTGATTGATATTTCTGAACAACAGCTTTACTGCACTTTCATATGCACCAAGTCCATCAGTAATAAGTTCAATGTTTCTAGGTTTTGAATTACCAAAGAACTTCTCGAGCAATACTTTGACTTGTCCCATATCACGATACTTTGAGACATGCCAACAAAGAATTAAGTTAGTTTCGTGATCAACTAATAGCCAAACATAGTACTTTTGTTCTTTGAAAACAAGAACAGTTTCATCAGCATGAACTGAGAAAACATTTTCGATGGTAAATGTTGGAAAAAGTACAGAGAATAAAGTACACAATTTAATAACCCATTTGTATATGGTGACATGAGATACTTTGATATTAAGAGAATGAGCAAGAGAGCGATAAGACATATTGTGTTTCATATACAAAACGAAAGCCTTTAAGACGAAAAAGATAGGGAAGCGGAAATATTTAAATTTCTCAGGAATAAGGGTGACTGGTTCGGGGAGGTTAAAAGGTACTCTATCTTTGGTACGACAAGCTCTACAACGGAAGACAACGAAAGAGCGACGGACTTTGTAAATTTGCATAGATTTACCACAAGAAGTGCATTTGGGATAAGGGAAAGAGAAGTTTTTGCGTTTGTGAGAATGGGAGAGTTTGAAAGAATGATGGCAGAGTTTGCAAAGGAATTGTTGGTTACCGTATTTGTCATGACCGTTTTTGTATAAGCTGGTGGAACCGCATTTTGGACAAGAGAGCGTTGAGTTGTTCATATCGGGATACCTCCTTTGTCGAGAGTTGGTTGGGGGGTGTCCCCTCTTTATAAGGATAATGCGGTTTTTGGAAAGTTTCAATACTTTTAGTTAACAGTATCGAATTTAAGTGAGGAGATATTTGGATATGGCAAATTACCTGAGATTATTAAATTCTGAAATGCCGAATGTAAATTTCAATATGAAGTCTAAAGCTAAACGCAGCTGCCCGCTATATGGTGGTCAGCTTGCGTTTGGCGTGGTGTAAAGCAAGCGCAAGTAATAGGGAAAGACTACCATAAGCGGGCTACAGTGAAAGACTGTAGCCCGCTTTTTTTAAAACTAAAGTGAGAAGTGCAAGAAGAGGAGGTATGTTTATGGGTTTCAAAATCGGGATTGTAGGTGCAACTGGTGCGGTTGGAAGAACGATGCTCGAAGTGCTTGAAAAAAGTAGTGTTCCTGTTTCAGAACTGAGGCTATTTGCGTCGGAAAGGTCAGCAGGTCAGATCCTTACGTTCCGAGGTGCGGATGTAAGGGTTGAAACACTCACGCAAGAGGCTATGAGAGAAGGTTTTGACTACTTACTGTTCTCAGCCGGTGCTGATGTATCAAGAAGGTACGCTCCGATAGCTGCTGAGGTCGGAACAACGGTCATCGATAATTCTTCCGCATTCAGGATGGTTCCGGAAATTCCGCTCGTTGTTCCGGAAATTAATGGGCATCTACTGAAAGGATACCGCGGAATCGTGGCAAATCCGAACTGTTCGACGATCCAGATGGTGCTGGCACTTTATAAAGTGCACGACAAATACCAGCTGCACGAGATATTCGTCTCAACGTATCAAGCGGTTTCCGGGGCTGGTCACAAGGCCATTGTCGAATATGAAAGGCAGCTTTCGGGCGATGATTCTCATTCCGTTTTTGTAAGGCAGATAGCCCACAATGTGATTCCTTTGATAGGAGACCTCAAAGACGATATTTCCCAAGAAGAGTGGAAGATGATAAATGAGACCAAAAAGATATTGAATTCAAAAGCCTTAGCGGTCTTTCCAACAACGGTGAGGGTTCCTGTTAGAATCGGACATTCTGAAAGTGTTATCGCACGCACGCTCTTTCCAATAATGTCAAAGGAAGACCTCATTGAGACGATAGCCTCCGGTGAAGATGTTGTGGTTCACGATGATATTGTCACTCCGCTCGAGGTAGCAGGCGATGATTACGTGCATGTTAGTAGAGTGAGGTTGTTCGATGCACAAACGTTCGGGCTATGGGTTGTAGCAGACAATTTGCGGGTTGGAGCGGCAACAAACGCGGTGAGAATCCTTAAACTGCACAGTGAACTGAACAATCCGACTGTTGAAAGAGAGGTCGAAGAAGTTGAGAGAAGATGAGTTAAGAAGGTACGGAATTACTTTGATTGAGAAGTACTCTGCGACCGGTAATACGTTCGTTGTTGTCGATTCAACTAGCATCGAACTTAGCGATGAAGAAAAGCAGGAAGTTGTGCTTTCGGTTGTTGAGGAAAGAGACGGGGTCATTTTCGTTGAACGGCGTGATGAACGTTTTTTCATGGATTATTTTAACAGGGACGGAAAGAGGGCGGCCTTTTGCGGAAACGGTGCAAGGACGTTTTTGAGATTTCTGTCTGAGCATTTTGGTGTGCAAGGGAAAGTGAGTATAGAAACAAACGCAGGTGTGCTTGTTGGATACACTAAAGAGAACGTTTATGTGCAGATGCCAGAACCAGTTGTCAGTTCTTTGATACCCAAAAAGGAGCTGGAAGACTTCGACGGTGCGTTGATTACAGTAGGTGTACCTCACCTTGTTAAGTACGTCGGTAGTGCGATTTGGGAGTTTGATATGGAGGTTGCAAGGTTGCTCAGACACAGGTACGATGCCAACGTCAATTTGTTTAATGTTTTGAATTCCAGCACGTTTGAGATTCGCACGTTTGAAAGGGGCGTTGAAAGAGAGACGCTATCTTGCGGGTCAGGAACTACTGCAACAGCGTACTTTGTTAAGTATTACGTGCTTGGAAACAACAAGGTTCCTGACAGGTTGACGGCGCATACAAAAGGCGGAGTGCTCAATGTTCTTTTTGAAAGTGATGGAATCTACTTAGAAGGGGGAGTCGAACATGGGTAATTCAGCAGGTCAAATGCGGATGTTCGAAGGGGTCGGGACTGCGATAGTGACACCTTTTGTCAACGGAGAGGTTGATTACGAAAGCTATGAGCGAATCGTTAGATGGCAGTTGGAAAGCGGTGTAAGTGCCATAATCGTTGCAGGTACGACAGGTGAAGGTGCCACATTAAGTGTTGAGGAAAGAGAACAACTGACAACTTTGACAAAGCAGTTGTGCGAAGGCAAGGCTCAGGTCATTGTGGGAACTGGGAGCAACGATACCAAGAAGACTTTGGAACTTTCACTGAGTGCACAACGCTGCGGTGCGGATGCGGTCTTGATAGTGACACCTTACTACAACAAGCCCACTCAAGAAGGTCTTTACGCACACTACAAATATCTGTCCGAAAGGTTGGATATTCCCATCGTCATATACAACGTCCCATCTCGAACAGGCGTGAATATATCTCCTGAAACTGTGGCACGCTTAGCTGCCGAATGCAGGAATGTCAAAGCGATAAAGGAAGCTAATCCGGACGTTGCACAATCAGATGAGATTTACAGATTGACAAAAGACCTCGATTTTTACATATACTCCGGTAACGATGATAGGGCGTTTCACATGATTTGTGCTGGTGCAAAAGGTGTTATCTCCGTGGCTTCGAACGTGATTCCAGCACAGATGGTAGAGATGGTGGATGCGATATTCTCAGCTAACCTTCCAAAAGCCCTCGAGATCCACACACGTCTTCTCCCACTCTTTAAAGCCTTGTTTATCGAAACCAATCCGCTTCCAGTTAAGGCTGCTATGTACTTGATGGGATTGCTGAACAATGAATTCAGGCTCCCACTCGTTCCACCAAAGGAATCGACCGTGGAAAAGCTAAGAGTTGTTCTCAGAGAGTTGGGGGTGATTCAATGAGTGAAAGAAATTTAAGGTATGGCCTAATCGGTGCCAATGGAAAGATGGGTACGGAAATTCAGAGCTATTTTTCTTTGTTCGGTGATGTGTGTGTTTTCAAAAAAGACAAGGGATTTTCAGAAGAAATCGAAACACCGCAGGTAATAATTGACTTCTCATCACCAGACGCAGTTTTTGAAACTGTCGAGCTGTGCAAGAAATATGGTTCTGGACTTGTGATAGGGACAACCGCTCTGATGCAGGAACATTTCGATGCACTACACGAGTTAGCTAACTATGTGCCAGTTGTTCAGAGCTACAATTTTTCGACCGGTATTGCTATTTTAAAAAGGCTATTGAAAGAGTACGGTGCTTATTTTGAAGATTGGGATGCCGCTATGGTTGAAATCCACCACAATCAAAAGAAGGATGCGCCTTCTGGAACTGCGAAGATACTGAAGCAGGCACTGGGCAGGGAGGTGCCTATAAGTTCCATAAGGGTTGGTGGGGTTTTTGGTGAACATACGGTGATTTTCTCGAACTCAGGTGAAACGATAGAGCTAACGCACAGGGCTTTGTCAAGAAGGGCATTTGCAATAGGTGTGAGGAATGCAGCGTTATTTGTGTTAACAAAAGAAAAAGGATTCTACAGCTACGACGATGTGCTCGCATCTGCGGGATTGTAGATTTAAAAATTGGAGGGAGTAAGATGGACATGAAAAAGAGTGCAAGGGAATTAACAAGCGAAGAGATTATTGAACTAATAGCAAAGAGTAAGAAAAGGGATGTTGTTAGGGTTTATGTATCCGGAAATCTTGAGGGCATCGATTTCAATAAATACAGATCTCAAGGTGCTGAGTTTGATTTTGTCGTAGGTAAAGACTTCGGTGTTTTGTTTGGAGATTTGGAAGTGATATCTCAAGTACTTGAGAACAAGAATATACGCCATTACAAAGTGGAGTACATCGCAAGGAATTCGGCTATACCGCTTGCGGATATTTCACGCTTCAATGCAAGGATAGAGCCCGGTGCGATTATTCGTGAGTATGTTGAGATAGGTGATAAGGCGGTTGTTATGATGGGCGCTGTGATTAATATAGGGGCGGTTATAGGTGAAGGGACGATGGTCGATATGAACGCTGTAATCGGTGCGCGAGCTCGCATTGGTAGGTACTGCCACATAGGTGCTGGTGCTGTTGTGGCTGGTGTTGTTGAACCGCCAAGTGCAAATCCCGTTGTCATCGAAGATCACGTCCTTGTTGGTGCGAATGCTGTGATTTTAGAAGGTGTCAGGGTTGGGCATCACGCGGTCGTCGCAGCTGGTGCAGTTGTTGTCAACGATGTTGAACCGTACACCGTTGTCGCTGGTGTGCCGGCAAAGATGGTTAAGAAGGTTGATGAGAAGACAGCCGATAAAACTCAGATTTTGGAAAGTCTCAGAGAGATTAATAAGTAAGTTGAGGATAGGTAGGTGACAGGCATTGACAAGGGTAGGCAGCGACAAAGTCATTGTTCAAAAGTACGGGGGTTCTTCTGTTGCGGATGCCGAGAGGATCAAGAATGTAGCTCGAAGGATAGCAAAGAAAGTCCAAGAAGGGTACAAAGTGGTGACCGTCGTTTCTGCAATGGGGAAAACCACGGATAACCTTATTTCGCTTGCAAAGAGTGTGTCAAGCAGACCGGATGAACGTGAACTCGATATGCTCCTTACAACAGGCGAGCAAGTTTCTTGTGCACTTGTTGCAATGGCTCTTAAAGATATGGGTATAAACGCAATCTCACTGAACGCTTTCCAGGTGAAGATTCTGACAACAAAATCACACAACAATGCAAGGATAATGGATATCAGCGTCAAGAAGTTGAAAGAGTACCTTGATAATCATGATGTGCTCGTGGTAACGGGCTTTCAGGGAGTTACCGAGGATGAGCATCTAACGACTCTCGGTAGGGGTGGTTCTGACACATCGGCGGTGGCGCTGGCCGCCAAGTTGAAATGCGATTGTGAAATCTACAGTGATGTGGCAGGTGTCTACACGTGCGATCCGAAACTCTATCCTCAGACGAAGAAACTTCAGTACGTCACGTACGATGATATGCTGGAAATGGCGGCAACTGGTGCAAAGGTCCTACATTCGCGATCGGTTGAGATAGCGAAAAAATATGGAGTTAAAATCTACTGTGGTTCATCATTCAGCGATGAGGAGGGAACTTGGGTGGTTGACAGGATTCCTGAATGGCTTGAAGAACCTTTGGTAACTGGTGTGAGCTTGGATAGGAACCAAGTCAAAGTGTCCATTATGGACCTTCCAAATGATGCGAATGTTGTTACCGACATATTCAAGAAGGTTGCCGAGAAGGGAATAAACGTCGACATGATTTCGTTGTTGAAAAACGGTTCGGCTACTCACGTTTCGTTTACAGTTGTTCCTGAAAGGCTCGATAAGATCGAAAGTCTTTTGAACGAAACACTGGCAGAATTCGGTGCGAAATACCACTTCTATGGTCAGTATGCTAAAATAACAGTAGTTGGAACTGGCATGCGCTCGCATTACGGTGTTGCGTCGAAGTTGCTCGAAGTTTTGGCAAAGCACGGTGTTGAGCCTGAACTGATAACGACTTCTGAAATTAAGATATCGGTGCTCGTGCCTGAAGATGTTGCACAAGAGCTTGTGAAAAGTATCTGTGAAGCTTTTGATTTGTGAGATGGAAGGTGGAATGATTGGGACTTACTGAGATGCACCTTGAGGAAGTTATCGAACAGTCAAATTTTGAATGCCCCATATGTAAACTCACACAGAGCTCCGTTGAGCAGATAATCGGTAGCCTATTGTATGAGGCTGTAAACGATCCTTCAGTCCGAGCTAAGCTACGTATTGAAGGTTTGTGTCGAAAGCATGTTGAAAAGATAGAGATGTATTTGTCTAAGCATCGGCAACTCGGTTCGATGGGACTAGCGATAATATACGCGGATATGCTCGATCATCTTACCAATTTTGTGCAGTCTGGAACGGAACCTGAGATGACCAACAGATGTGTTTTGTGCGATAAAGAAGGAATGTTTGAAGAGATGTACATTGAATCTTTTGTTGAGAATATCGAGAGCATGATTACGCTTTATGAGTCATCGAACGCTGTATTGTGCTATAGCCATTATGCTGAGATTTCTTCAAGACTTGGTAGTATTCTAAAAGATAGGCTTCAAAGAATTCAAGTGTCTAAATTCAAACACTTGGTAAACTTACTGCATTCGTACGTTGATAAGCACGATTATAGGAACAAGGTTGAGTTCTCAAAAGAGGAAATATGGGCACGTAAGGCGGCGGGATATTTGGTCGGAAAGAGTTTCAAGGTTTTACATCAAGGAAGCGCTGATTCTCCAGACAGTATTCTGAAAAGCATTGGTAAGAAGTTCAAAAAGCGAGGAGAAAAATAGAACCGTTCGAGTTCTTAAATAAGGAGGAAGAATCTATGCTCACTCAAACCGAGTGTTATCTGTCGAATACGTATAATAGATATCCGATAGAGGTTTCCCATGCGAAAGGCATATATATGTGGGATAAGTCGAACAAAAGATACATCGATACGTTCATGGGCATTGGTGTTTTGCTTTTCGGACATGGTCATGAGAAGGTTATACAGGCAATGAAGGAGAAAATCGATAGGTACGTCCATCTTTCGAATTTTTTCGTGGATGACGATGCAAATTACGTGGCGCAAAGACTTGTACGCGAGACAGGAAGGTACGGAAAGGTGTTTTTCACTAATTCAGGGACGGAGAGTACAGAATGTGCACTGAAGGTCGTTAGTAAGGTAAAAAGACATGGTAAGATTGTATCCTTTGTTAAGAATTTTCATGGAAGGACTTTGAAGGCCTTGAGTATCACGGGATTTGATAGTATACGTAATCAGTTCATATCCGATGAAAACGTAGTGTTTCTTCCCTACGATTATCATGTGGTCAAGGAATTCTTTGACAAGACCGAAGATATAGCTGCCGTGTTCATTGAGGTTGTACACGGTAGTGGTGGACTTAATCTGATTCCGAAAGAAATTGTAGATTTGATAAGAACTTACAAGGAGAAGAAGGAATATATAATCGTTGCGGACGAGGTGCAGAGTGGACTTGGTAGAACAGGACGATTTTACGCCTATCAGTATTTCGATATTGAACCTGATATCGTTACTGTGGCAAAAGGCATTGGAGGGGGTTTGCCACTTGGTGCATGTGTAATGCTCGATGAGTTCGCCGATGTCTTCGAGCCAGGTGAACACGGCTCGACGTTTGCTCCGAATCCTGTGGCTCTTGCCGCTGGAAGAGCGGTCTTGGATATGATTGATGAACAGTTGATGCATCAAGTTGTTGAAATGGGCGGGTACTTTGAAAAGCGTTTCTCAGATGTTGGAACCATCTTAGGTATAGGGTTGATGAGGGGAATAAAGCCAAGAGTATCGATTGATTCGAAGTGGGTTGAGAAATTCATAGACCATGGGCTTTTGGTAAATATACTAAGTAGTGGTGTTGTGAGGTTCTTGTTGCCGTTGAACGTAACTGCTGAAGAGATTGACGAGATATACACAAGGTTCTGCAACGTTTTAGAGCACTAAAGTATACGCATCGCCAAAACAGTGCAAATCAATCCTATGTTGGCAAGAAGGTAAAGCGTGTCACTTTTTGACCAACTGAGTGTATAATAGTGACTTCGTTTTGTGACACCGTATTTGCGAGCCTGAAGAGCTAATGATAGCTCTTCGGCTTTCCTTAAAGAAGATACTAACAAAGGGATAATGATACTTGTTAGTGCAGATAGTTTGTTCTTAATACCTTTTTCTGAATACTTCGCACCTCTTGAGATCTGCGCTTTGATAATCCTATCTGCCTCGTCCAAGAGTATTGGGATAAAGCGTATCGATATCGCAAGCATCATGCCGAAATCTTCTCGTGAATCATCCTTTACACCGAAATACTTGAGAATATCGACGATTCCTCTTGCGGTCAGAAGCGGAGGAGTTGTGTATGTGAACATCGTTGCAAAAAGGAAAATGAGAGACAAGCGAAGTCCTATGTAAATACTTGAAGTAATCCCTCCTATGAAGTACTGAACAATAACAGCGAAAACTATCAGAAACCACATACTTTTTAAGCTTCTTAAATATACAACAGGTCTTATTTTTGATAAAAGCATAAAGAAAACAAAAACAGCTACGGGGCCTATGTAGCCAATGAGGTCTTTAACTAACATTACACTCGTAACTTGGATAAGAACGGAAATCATCTTTACCCTGGGATCTAGCTGGTGGATTGGGGAATCTTTTGGGATGTATTTTCCTATGGTCAGTTTCAAAATTGATCACCTACTTTGTACCAATAGATTAAAAGCGAGACGTTCGCTATTTGCTGCTATTTGATTTTTTTGAATTCAAAAAGGCAACGTACTCGGAAATGATTTTCGTGTAGTAATGGAAGAACTTGATCGTGTATACGTTGTACTTATCAGACCGACCGTTGTAAGCAGAGATGGCTCTGGCAAGGTCCCAATCGAATACGTAGCGAAGTGTCAAATAGATGTAGCGATAAGCGATTCTCAGCTGCCAATCTGGGTGATTTATCAGTTCCACGTGATTTCTGTGCTGTTGCTTGAATTGCTTAACATCATCGTAGAAGTTGGCAACGTAAAACACCGCGTTTTCATGGAGTTGGAAATACCCAACAGCTTTACCTTGATCACCGAAGATGTTCCTGAAATTCGTTTCCGAAAGGCCAAAGGCAAGCATGTACAGAGGATCCACACTTTTTGGAACGATCTCAGCTTCTTCCTCCAAAGCTTTTGCCATCAGTTTTGCGTGGTTTTCTGGGACTTTGTGATTAACTAAAAAAACATAGGCAAACTCGTAGAGTTCGCCCGCAAGAATGCTATTCACGCTGAGAATCAACAAGAGTATACAAAAACTCTTGGAAAGATTTGTAAAGTACAGCATAAACCACCTCTTCGTCGAAGGAAATTAGAACAGAATTTCTAACTCACAACCTTCAAAGCATTTAAACCTCTCCCTTGCAACACCCTTATTCACCGCAATTTCAATGTATCCCGTACTGTCTTCGTGTATTAAGAGCTCTCCTTCGTTGACATCTGCGTAGGTTTCAACAACGGGGACAGCAACTGTTTTGTTGCCTATTCTCAATTTCACTTGGTCTTTCTGAGCAACCCAGGAGAAAGGCACGTTGGTTTCGATATTGCCAAACCTGTCAAAGTAGGCCACTTCCCCAAAGATACCGGTGGCACTCATGTGCGCCTTTCTGTAAGGAACGGTGGCGTAATTCGGTAACCTTGTTCCTAATTCATCGAAGATACCTTTTGTGATGTACGCAGCTGCAGGTGAGAAGATATCACGGCCGTGGAATGTTCTTGAGCTTCCAAAGTGATATTTCTTGTTTACCAAATCAACGATCTTCCTTGGTAGGTGCCTTTCCAAAACCAGTGTGAGGATACCATTATCAGGTGCAACGAAATAGTACTTTTCAGTTTCCACTGCTATTGCTTTTCTAGCTGTACCAACACCATAGTCGACTACAATAAGGAAAACAGACTTTTCAGGAAAGTAGTCGACGCTTCTATCCAAGATATACATAGCTTCTCTTACATTGTAAGGAGTGATGTTGTGTGTTAGGTCCACAATTTCTGCATCCGTTATATGTCGCATCACGCCTTTGCAGATACCAACGTAATGTGAATTTCCCCAATCGGTCATGAATACAATCACACCAGACACCTTCCTTTCAGTGGTGTTTCTAAGAGTTTCGATTTTTCCTATTCAGGTTGCTTTTCAAAATTCATTGTACAGTTCAACTAACCATTTTACCATAAAGTCGACAAGGTGTGGAATAACCTCGTCACCTGGCAAGAATTTAGGATGGTGCAATCCTATTACTTCGTTCCCTGTCCTAACACCTGCCCAGAACATCAAGGATGGATATTTCATCGTGAAAAATCCGAAGTCCTCACCTGTATATTTCATCCCACAATCTATGAATTTGTACGAGTTTTTTGAAACGAAGTCTTTGAATAGACCATAAATAACGGTGTTATTGACAACGGGTGGGTAGAGACTTCCCTTCTCCAATGTTCCACCGTATTTTTCTACCATTTTAGTAAGTTTTTGAAAATTCTCAAAGACAATTTCAAGTGTTTCTCCACGTATAGAACCCTCAACCTGTGCATAGTCTGCAACAGCGTTTCTTACATTACCACCAAACATTTTTCCAAAACCTGCCAGTACCCTTCTGCCTAAAGTTGAGTCATCTATGGGGTTGTTGTAGAACTCAGAGAGAAATCCTACGGCATTTCTTATTGCATCTATACCTTTCTCTTTTTGAGCGATGTGGGCTGATACTCCTTTGAATTTTGCGGTAATTTCCATTGCGCAAGCAAAGAGTGTACCATTGGTAGATGCAAACTCTCCGAGTTTGTATTCATCAGTAACGTGGAGTGCTGTTGCGCACTTCACTTTGTACTTTTCTCTTAATTCATCAAGGACGTACTTTGCACCTCCGATAGTTTCTTCCGCAGGCTGGAAAACGAAGACGTAGTTTCCCTCTATTTTTTCTTCCAGAATCTTCTTAATTACACCGTACATCACAGACATATGGACATCATGACCACACGCGTGCATAAGTCCTTCGTTTTTTGAAGCAAATTCCCAGCCTGTTTCTTCTCTTATCGGGAGTGCATCCATATCGGCTCTGTAGAGAACCGAAGGTTTCGCAGGAGATTGTTCTATAAGGACAACTAGACCTGTTTTCGCGATCTTTTCGTACTTAACTCCGAGTTTTTCAAGTTCTTTGATAATTATTTCTTGGGTTTTGTACTCGTTAAACGCGAGCTCTGGCGACATGTGAAGTCTGTGTCTCATTTCTATCGGTGAAATGGCATTTGAAATGTTTTCCATACCCATCGCTACACCTCTCCAATCCGTCGCGTTCTTTTACCGGTCACTTAGAATTATACCAAAAATCGGCGAAAAGAAAAAAGTCCACCTTCTCAGGTGGACAAAGTTATAAAGGTGAGGTTATGCGTTTTTGCGTAGAGGCATTAGGAACTGAGAATTCACACTTTGAAATCGACTTGCCTGACCGTTCCGACACTTCCGTTCTCAGTAAGGTAAATACCCGTACGTCTTATAATCGTATCGTAGTAGTCAAAAGGAGTAGTTACGCTTCCAAGAAATATCGCCCCAACGTTCAGGTCTAACAAGCCAACAAGTTTTTGCCTTCCATTTTCATCAGTTGTCCAGATTTTCAGTTTTAAGAACTCCACATCGTCTTCATCTATCCAATTATCTCCGTCACTGTCCAGCTTGCCCAGTTCAGAAAACCCATCACCAGTTACAGGTCCGAGCAATTCTCTTGCATCGTCTACCTTCCCGTTTCCGTTCTTATCGTACACGAGCAGCCCTCGCCCGTTACCGATGTAGAATTTTTCGAGCTTTCCATCAAAATTCAGGTCAAGTTCGACGACTTGCTCCTTGCCGGTCGGTGATTTTAAATCAAGGGCAAGTGGATCCACAACTTTTCCAGATACCTTTTCATATGAATAGGTCATTTGGAAGAGCGAAGCTTGAATGGAAAAATCTATTGTTCTGCCGTCTTTTGTCTTTACTTGTCCGGTTGCCGAGAAGTTTGAGTATTGGAGATTCAAAGATTCTGTCTCATTTTCAAACTCAACAACTTCTTGTGCGTCTTTTTTGTTTACGGAAATCTCGTATTGTGTTCCTGGAAGATAGATTTTCAACTTCTTACCTGTCAGTTTTTCCAACATCATCTTGAGTATCTTGATCTTGTTCAAAGTCTTCTCATCGATCATAGGCGATTTTTCATAAACCGTGATTTCAACAGTTGCTGGAATTTTGTATTTACGAACCGTTGAAGAGTTTCGCACGTAATTCAAACTAAGGTTTTCTGACGAAAGTGCTACGTTGTATTCTTCTATTCTCATTTGCTCACCACCTCTTGGAGATGGAACAAAACTTTGTGGAGTGAGTATTTCCAATTATATTATCGGAATATCAAACATGAACTGTAGGCTATCAGACTTTTAAAAAAGTGAAGAGATTTTGCAAATGAATATCGATAGTGTGTTATAATTGTTCATGAGCAACTATATGTCCAAGGATTGAGAAAACACTTCCATTTTAATTTTGGTACTATGAGGTGAAAAGATGATATGCCCAAATCTGCAAGGATGTAAGTTCTTCAATATCACTCTCTCGGGAAAAAGCGCACTTCAGGAATACTATAAATCGAATTACTGTTCAGCAAGTGATAAGTACAAAGACTGCGCTCGTTAGATCGTTTGCCAAAAGCTTGGAAAAGAACACGTACCCGATGACCTGTTTCCAAATCAAAAAGAGAGGGCGGAGTTGATACTTCTAGAGGCACAATCCAAAGGAAAATTAACTTAGCACTATTAATAAATCCAGTCATTTCCGGGAGGGGGAGCATATGAGTTTTGTTTTATCAGGAAACATATTTAAAAAGAGCGTGCTTTTGTCTATTGCAATGCTCTTGAGTGTTTTTGTAACACTATTTGGATTCAAGGTTACGTTCGTTGTTGAGGTTCCAACGTACACACCTTTTGATGATGATGATGTTTACATAGCGGGTACGTTTAATAACTGGAATCCAAAAGACGAAAGGTACAAGTTGGAAAGGGCTGGAGAGGTTTATACGATAACACTTGAGCTTAACGGACCGATTGAATTCAAATTTACCCGAGGTTCATGGGAGACCGTTGAAAAGGGTCAAAAAGGTCAGGAGATTCCTAACAGGGTGCTGAACGTTGACAAAGATATGGTTGTTAATATCACCGTAAATCACTGGAGGGATTTTGTGGAAAAGCAGCAAGCAGGTCTGAGAAAGACGTACACTGGAAACATAAAGTTGATTAAGGATTTTTATTCTCCAGAGCTCGGGAACAAAAGAGACATAATCATCTACCTTCCACCGGATTACGAAACTTCGGATGAGAGGTATCCCGTTCTGTACATGCACGACGGTCAGAATATCTTCGATGCCTCAACTTCGTTTTCGGGTGTTGAGTGGGGTGCAGATGAAAGTGCGGAAGAGTTAATTAAAAAAGGTTTGATGCGTCCGATTATAATTGTTGGGATATACTACACGGGCGCGGAAAGGATAAACGAGTACTCCCCTTGGGTTGATTCAAGTTACGGAGGAGGAAAAGGAGATCTGTATGCGAAGTTCATTGTAAACACCCTCAAACCTTACATCGATGAGCATTTCAGAACCTTACCAGACAGAGAAAACACAGCCATAATGGGTTCGTCGATGGGTGGTTTGATTTCACTTTACATAGGTTTTGAATACAACGATGTCTTTTCGAAAATAGGTGCGATGAGTCCATCTGTTTGGTTTGCAAATAGGAAGTTGGTAGAATATGTAAGAAATGCACAAGTTGAAGATTTTACAATGGTGTACGTCGATATTGGAACAGCAGAGGGTTCTAATCCAGTAGACCGCTTAAACGATGCTCGCGAGCTTTACAAGGTCTTGCTCCAAAAGGAGAATCTTGAAGTATTCTACATCGAAGATAGGGGAGCCCCACACTCTGAAAGTGCTTGGGCAAGGCGGCTACCAGAAGTTCTACTTTATTTCTTTGGTAAAGAGTAGAAATGCTGATTCCTGCAGGAGGTGCAAAGATGGCTAAGAATTTCTGGTTTCGCTTTTTAATATTTGCTTTTTTGATAATATTTTCGACTCTGTTGCTTTCCTGGAGTGGCCATGAGTCGTACACATATTTGGTCGTAAAATCGCTGAAAATTGACGTTGACAGATTGGTTGAGATAAGGCCTTACACTTACAAAGAAAGCCGTGTTTACAACATGGAGTTTTACTACACCGATGATTTTGCAGGTCAGCGAAAGTTCTTCGATTCTCTCAACGATGGAATTTTTCCGCCTGATCCTGAACCTGTCGATGGTAAGTTACCTGTGTGGCAGATAATGACAATATATGCACAGTTTCCGGATTTTGGAATGGATGAAGGATTGAACCTTTCCCCGCTTCAGTCACTTATTGGTAATAGTCAAGGTGTCAGGCATATGAGGTATAAATTAGGATTAATTGAAGCATTCGAAGGAGATAAGTCATTCTTGTACTTTGTTGAGATGTCTAAACAAGCATTTTCAAAAGGTGATGAATACTGGGGCTACAGGTTCCTATCTTACGCGCTCCATTATATGGAGGACCTATTCCAGCCATACCACGAAACACCTGGAACGTTCTGGGAAGTTGTGAGAAGCTTAATGGATAAGAAGACGAAGAATCTTTTGAACAACGCACACTATACGTACGACAACTATCTGGCTTTTCTGATTCATTATTCGAAGCACAGCGAAGAGATACGGAATTTGATAACCAGCACGCCAAAAAGAAGAATACCTTCGAATTACGAGGCGTTGATAAACGAGGTAATGATGTACGGTTATTCGAGATTTCCAGAAGTCCACAAGCGTATAAAGGATGTGATGGGCGATATGTTAACAGAACGCGTTCCCACACTTGAGGACTTCAAAAGGCTGGAAGCAGAGGGGAAGCTTGATAAGTTGTACGATGTAACGAAGGAAATAATCGTTGTGATGACTGGAACGATAAAGGCGTTTCTTGAAAACTATCTGTCAAGCTATGTGGAAAAGTAGTTTCCTTGTGGAAGAAAGCATATCCGAAGAATAAGATTCATTGGTATGTTTTCGATATCTTAAACGATAAAAACACATGAATAATGTAATTTTTCGAGACTGCGTGGAGTTTTTTGGACTCCACGTTTTTTTATTGACAATGTATAATGAATTACAGATTATTGCATTCCAATTTAGGAGGTGCGCCTATGTGGGAGCATGTTAAAGTCACCGATCCTGAGATTTACGAAGTGATTCTAAAGGAATGGGAAAGGCAAGAGTACGGACTCGAGCTCATAGCTTCTGAAAACTTTGTTTCTTTAGCTGTTATGGAAGCGATGGGGAGTGTTTTAACGAACAAGTATGCAGAAGGATACCCAAAAAAGCGCTATTACGGTGGATGTGAATGGGTTGATGTAGCTGAAACACTCGCAAGAGAACGCGCAAAGAAATTGTTCAACGCGAAGTATGCAAACGTGCAACCTCATTCTGGTTCTCAGGCTAACATGGGAGCGTATTTTGCTCTTGCAGAGCCAGGCTCTGTGCTGATGGGTATGTCACTGAGTCACGGAGGACACCTTACACACGGTGCAAGTGTAAATTTCTCAGGTCAGATATACAAAGTCGTTCAGTACGGTGTTAACCCACAAACAGAGGTCATCGATTACGACGAAGTAAGAAAGCTCGCATTAGAACACAGACCGAAGATAATCGTTGCAGGTGGTAGTGCTTATTCGAGAATCATAGACTTCAAGAAGTTTAGGGAAATAGCTGACGAAGTGGGAGCTTACCTTGTAGTCGATATGGCACACTTTGCTGGACTCGTTGCTGCAGGTCTTTATCCGAACCCACTTGAGTATGCGCATGTTGTTACAAGTACGACACACAAAACTTTGCGAGGTCCACGCGGTGGTTTGATATTGACTAATGATGAAGAGATTTACAAGGCGATTAACAAAGCAATCTTCCCAGGGATTCAAGGCGGTCCGTTGATGCATGTTATCGCAGCAAAGGCTGTCTGTTTCAAGGAAGCACTTACCGAAGAATTCAAGGAGTATCAAAAACAGGTTGTAGCAAATGCGAAAGCACTGGCAAAGGCATTGGAGGATAGAGGTCTAAGAATTGTGTCGGGAGGAACGGATACTCATTTGATGCTTGTTGATTTGAATCCGCTTAACGTAACAGGTAAAGCAGCCGAAACAGCTCTCGGATACTGCCATATCACCGTCAACAAAAACACGATACCTAACGAAACAAGGTCACCATTCGTGGCAAGTGGTATAAGGCTTGGAACTCCTGCGTTAACCACACGTGGGATGAAGGAAAAAGAGATGGAAATCATCGCTGAGTTAATTGTTAAAGTCTTGAAGAACATCAAAGACGAGGAAGGAAATATCGATGAAGGCGTTGCAAAAGAGGTGTCTTCACAAGTAATTGAATTGTGCAAACAGTTCCCACTTTACGAAGGAAAAATAAAGTTAGCGTAAGTAGACTAACAAATACGGAGGTGCGACAATGATTGTCAGACCTTTTCGAGCTCTGAGGCCAACGAAAGAGATGGTTGATAAGATCGCCGCTAAACCATACGACGTCGTAACAGAAGAAATGGCCAGAGAGGTGGCTAAGAACAATCCATATACGTTTTACAAGGTCTCAAGACCTGAGATAAACTTTGAGCAGCCTGTGGATACGCATGATCCAAAGGTTCTGGAAACTGGTAGGAAGCACTTGGAATGGTTGACGGAGAATGGATACATGTTCGTTGAAGACAGACCTTCCATTTACATTTATCAGCAGCATTGGAGAGACCATGTGCAAACCGGATTTTTTGCAACATTCTCAGTAGATGAATACATCGAGAACAAGATAAAGAAGCACGAACTGACAAGGAAAGACAAAGAAGACGAAAGGGCTCTCCATGTGAAGGTAGTTAAAGCACATACGGGACCTGTGTTTTTAATGTACAAATCCAAACCGGAAATTGATAACTTGATTATGAAACACACAGCAGGAACACCAGAATATGATTTCGTTGATGAATCCGGTGTGAGACACATAGTTTGGGTGCTAAGAGACGAAAACGAAATTCAAGAAATTGTTGATGCATTTAAGTCCGTTGATTCTTTCTACATCGCCGACGGTCACCACAGAGCAGCAGCGGCTGTAAGGGCTGCTATCGACTTTAGGAATGAAAATCCAAATTACACAGGTGAAGAAGAATTCAACTATTTCTTGGCAGCACTATTTCCACACAACCAGCTTAAGATACTTGATTACAACAGGGTGGTTAAGGATCTGAATGGTATGAGCGAAGATGAATTCTTAAGAAGGGTTTCTGAAAAATTCGAGGTTACTCCAGTGGACGGAGTTTATAGACCCGAAAAAAAACATACAATAGGTATGTACCTGTCAGGAAAGTGGTACAAGTTGGAACCAAAGAGCGGAACGTACGATGAGAACGATGTAATCGCTTCGCTTGACGTGTCAATTCTGCAGAATAATCTTCTTGCACCTATCCTTGGAATAGAAAATCCAAGAACGGATAAGAGAATAGATTTTGTTGGTGGTATTCTTGGTATAGAAGAACTGATAAGGCTTGTCGACGGTAGAGAGTTCAAAGTTGCGTTTGCTATGTATCCAACATCGATCAACGACCTTTTGAGAGTTTCTGACGAAGGTAAAATCATGCCTCCAAAATCTACATGGTTTGAACCAAAATTGAAGAGTGGAATCGTTGTCCATCTGATTTGAATATGACGCTATGATGTTGAAAAAGGCGCCGATTATTGGCGCCTTTTCTTTATTTCACGCAGCCTTCGTAGAATTGCTTTGGCACGTTTATCACCGATACCTTCGACTCTTTGCAGGACATTCGCATTCGTCTTTACGAGCTGGTCTATGGACCTGAATGACTTGATGACGTTTTGTGATATGTTCATTGGAATGTGGACTTCGTTTCTCAAGATTCTGTAACCTCTTGGTCTCACAATCGTGTCGGAAACCTGCTGTGAATTAACAACATCGTATCCTAATGCCTTTGCAAACGGGACAACACGGTGGTCTATCCTCATCATAGTTTCAAGAATTTGCTTTGCTTCGTCTTCCGTTACATCTTTTTTCGAATAATCCATTATTACCAACGTAAGTAGTTCTTCTAAATCTTTGAGAACCTCGCGTAACCTGAGTTGAGATAACCGTCCTTCGACACCTAATTCAATGATGTTTAATTCTATACTTGACGATATCGACTTGATTTCAATACCTCTGATGAGGATTTCGCAGACTGAATCGAGCGGAACACTTCCCTCAATCTCGAGTTTGTCGAGCAATTCCAAATCCCTATCGAAGGACTCCCTAAACCTTTCAAGTGCGTTAATCGTTTGCCCTACTTTTGTTAGGACAAAGTTTATATCACCAAATACGTACTTTTTATCTTTATAATACAAGGTTACAACATTTCTTCGCTTTGATATCGCAACCACCATGACGCCAAGCTGCCTGGCTAACCTTTCGGCAGTTCTATGACGTGTGCCTGTTTCTGACGTTGGAATGCCAGGGTCTGGCACTATATGAACGTTGGCTGCTAAGATCTTCGATGCATTTTTGTCCATAACTATAGCTCCGTCCATTTTTGAAAGTTCGTACAGTCGCTCAGGTGAAAAAGCACATTCGATTCTAAAGCCCGCTTGTAATATATTAGAGTACCTCGGAAATTCTTCCTCATCTATGAAAACAATGAGAGCACCTAGTTGTGCGTGTATAATGTCATCAAGTGCTTTTCTAAGTTTCGTACCAGGAGATAGGAGTTTTATTTTTTCTGTGAGTTCTTGTTCGATAGGTTCTATCATGTCATCACATCCTTTTACACAGAATTTCTGAAAGTTAAACATAGTTCTAAGGTCTTTCCAAGGTTGGCTGTGTTACAATGGTATGTGAGATTACAAAAACACCCAGCTTAAATAGTTTAACTTGCTAAAGAGATTTTATGTTTCAAACTTGTATTGAAAACTTCCACTTTATATTATACACTATCGTGCGAGTCTGTGTTATAATCGTTTATGACTTTGTCGTTTTTGGTTTTTTGTCTATTTTAATCCAGTAAAATAATACTAAGTGACAAGGGAGGAGACGAAAGTGTATGTCGTTGGTATAGACTTAGGCGGAACGTTTTTTAAAGTAGGTTTGGTTGATGCGAAGGATGGAAGGATCTTGAGAAAAATTGAAAGAGAAACAAAGGTAGAAGAAGGTAGAGACAAAGTAGTTGAGCGCATGGCGCAAGCGGTTTTAGAAGTTACGGAAGGTAACGAGTATGTGGGGGTTGGTGTAGGTTCACCCGGGTCTATTGATCACGATAAAGGTGTTGTGCGTTTCTCTCCCAATTTCCCAGACTGGGTCAATTTCGAGCTTGGTGAAAAGCTTTCATCTTTTTTGAGTAAGCCTGTTTTTGTTGAAAATGATGCGAATGCGTTCGTGCTTGGTGAAAGATGGTTTGGTGCAGGTAAGGGGCACGAACATATAGTAGCACTAACGCTTGGAACAGGCGTTGGTGGAGGAGTTATCTCGCATGGGGTACTTATAACAGGAAAGGACGGGATAGGTACCGAGTTAGGACACGTAATAGTTGAGCCAAATGGCCCACTTTGTGGATGTGGCAATTACGGTTGTCTTGAAGCAATAGCTTCTGCTACAGCGATAAAACGCATGGCACTGGAGGGTCAGAAGAAATTCCCAGAATCAGAGATATTCTTGGCTGAAGAAGTAAATGCCAAGGTTGTTTTTGATGCTGCAAGAAACGGTGATTTACTTGGTAAAACAATAGTCGACAGGGTTGTTAATGCATTGGCTGTAGGTGTAGCTAACTTTATACATATTTTCAACCCGAGTATTGTGGTTATCGGTGGAGGTGTTTCTCGCGCAGGTGATATTCTGTTCACGCCACTTAAAGAAAAGGTGCATCACCTGGTGATGCCTTCCTTCCGTGGTACTTACGAAATTGTTCAAAGCCCGTTGGTTGAGGATGCAGGGATACTTGGAGCAGCTTCTATTGTTCTTCAAAGAGGGGTTAAATAAGCATCACTAGAGTAAATTTTAACTACTACATTTGGAGGTGTTTTCAGGATGAGTAAGTATTTCTTGTACGTATTAGTTTCAGCACTTGTGGTTCTTGCAGTCATTATTGGAACAGCGGCAGATTCAAAAACAGGGCCAAAGCTTGGCTACATTGATCCAAACAAAGTACTGCAAAATTACGATAAGTGGATCAACTTCCAGAAGCAAATGCAGGATGAAATAGCAAAATACCAAGCCGAGCTTGATAAGATCAAAGATCAAAATCAGAAACAACAAAAGTACTTAGAATATCAACAGCTGATCAACAACAAAATAGCACAAACACAACAACAAATAGAAGCAGAGATTTTGGGAAAGGTAAAAGAGTATGCAGAAATTATGGGATACGACTTCATTTTCAATAGCACAACGATGGCCTATGGAAGCCAAGCTTATAATATCACGGATGCTTTTATAAAGTATCTTAAGACTGCAAAGAAGTAATGATTGTTCGACAGTCAAAGCAAAGCACAGGAGTTTGTACGAAAAATGGCAGAGACAGACAAAGTTTTCGATCAGATCTCTTGTGAACGGATAGTTAAAAAGTTCGGCAGAAAACTGGTTCTTAAGGAAGTTAATATGTACGTGAATACTGGAGAAGTGGTAGGCTTGCTTGGCCCTAACGGGTCAGGCAAGACTACGTTGTTTAATATCATACTCGGTGTCGTTGTACCAACGAGAGGAAAGGTCTATTTTAACGGCAAGAATATCACTAATATGCCTATCCACAAAAGAGCAAGGCTTGGTATAACGTATCTTCAACAAGAGACTTCCGTTTTTAGAGATTTGAATGTAGAGGATAACGTCAGGTTGGTGTTGGAATTTCAGAAACTCAAGAGGAATGAGATAAAATCCATTATCGATACCACACTTACAGAGTTTGGAATAGACTCATTGAGGAAACAGTACGCATTTTCGCTATCTGGTGGAGAAAAAAGAAGACTGGAATTGGCAAGGATGATGTCACTGAAACCGAAATTCGTTCTGCTGGACGAACCGTTTATTGGTATAGATCCGAAGACGGTCAAAGAGATCCAAAAGGTAGTTTTGAGCCTGAAAGAAAGAGGAATCGGTGTGATTATCACTGATCATTCTGTGGAAGCTTTGAAGCCAATTGTAGACAGGTTATATGTAATCCACAAAGGGGAAGTTTTAGCCGAGGGCGATCCCGATGAGGTTCTGTCAAACGAATTGGTTAAATCTGTCTATCTCGGAGAAGAATGATACGATGAAAAGATACGGAGGTTACAATGATTCTATTATTTAAGAAGAAGGGACTTTTGAGGTTCTTATCTGCTATTGAGACCTCGAATGCAATTGTTAGAACTCTTCTGAGGTCCGGTATGAAAATCCAATATTCTGAAGGTTTTCATCCAAAACCAAGGGTTTCTTTTCTGGATACTGTTGCTACCGGTGTTGTCGATTTGGCACTTTATGTTAATGTTAAATTGGAGCACGAGGCCAGCGATCTGGATATAGAGAGTTGGAAAGGGATTATAAGAAACGTAGCCGTGCAAGGTCTGGAACTGGTTGAAATATTTCCCAGCGACATTAACTTGAATGAAATTGTCACTTCGTATGAATATCTTCTCTTTTCACGAGAACCTCTTGATTTGAACCGTCCTGTTCAAAAGCATTCAGGCAAATTATTTATCCCTGCTGAAATGATGAACGGATACGAACTTATTTTGAAAAACGGACTTTATGTGGTAAAATACACTATAGAACGTCAAAAAATATTCAACCCGTACCTGATAGATGGAGTTTTTTTGGCTGTTAGGACAAAAGCATTCTATGGAACCGTTGAACTAAGAGAGTTTCTGACCAAAAACGGGGGGAAGATTCCATGAAAGTTCTTGTTGTTGATGATTCGGATGTGCTAAGAAAAATTACGGTGTTCAACTTAAAAAAATTGGGGATGGAAGTAGAAGAAGCAGTAGATGGCGTTGATGGCCTGGAAAAAATGCGTTCGTGGCGTCCCGATGTAGTCATTCTTGACATTATGATGCCACGAATGGATGGTTTTACAGTTTTGAAGGAGATGAAAAAGGACGAAGCGATAAAGGATATACCTGTCATTGTCTTGACTGCAAAAGGTGGTCAAGATGATGAGCAAATAGCCCTGTCACTCGGTGCAAAGAAGGTAATGACCAAACCGTTTAGTCCTACCCAACTCGTCGAGGAGGTAAAGAGCTTAGTAAATGGTTGACAGAACAAATGAAACACAGGTTTTGGAAGCGGTGAAACCCCTTTCGAAAACTTTGGAAAAGATAGCTCAGTTGTTTGGTTTTGAGTTAAAATCCGTAAATAGTCTCGAAGAGCTGTTTAATACAGCTGAACAGCTCTATGATTATATTCATAGACGCCTCGTTGACCAGAAGGCGAACAACGAAGCACT
The DNA here is from genome assembly GCF_004117075.1 of Fervidobacterium changbaicum. NCBI lineage: Bacteria > Thermotogati > Thermotogota > Thermotogae > Thermotogales > Fervidobacteriaceae > Fervidobacterium > Fervidobacterium changbaicum. Next base: position 236,944 of record NZ_CP026721.1, on the reverse strand, counting down.
ACAACAGCTAATTGAGGCACAACTCGAGGAACTAACAGCGACGTACGAGGGATTGTCAGCTTTATTCGAAATAAATAAAATCATCTCATCCGTTGAAGAGCCTTGGATGATTTTGAGTAGTGTTCTAAAGCTTTTAAAGAATGCAGTTAATTTTTCCGCAGCGGTCATTGTACTCAAGATCAATGATAAGCAGTACTTAGAATACTATGGTGGCAAGAGTGCTGAGAACGTTCTCAACGAGTTAGTCCAAAGATATCAGCAAGAAGATAGTACGATCTTTGTCGACTTTGATAAAGATGTTGGTGGTCATATAGCTCTTCCTCTAAAATCGGAGATAGGTGATTACGGGATAATGATACTTTCGGGCTATGGTTCTGAGAAGATATTCACAGCTGGCGACAAGAAGATTGCCGAAGCGGTTGCGCAACAAATACTCACAGCTGTGAATAGGTATGTTATGTTACAAAGAGAAATAGAAAAGAAGCGACTTGAAGAGCAAATTCAAATTGCAAGAAATATTCAAATGGGCTTACTGCCGAAGGAATTCCCTGTTAACGAAAAATTTGATATAAGTGCGCAAAGCGCACCGGCCGTTCAAGTTGGTGGGGACTATTATGATGTACTTGCTAAAGACGATGGAACGATTATATGTTGTATTGCGGATGTTTCTGGCAAAGGCCTGCCAGCAGCGCTTATAATGTCTTCTTTTAGGAGTATGTTCAGGCTCTCAAGTAAGATTTCTGAAGATTTAAAGATGTTGGCAGAACAGTTTGATAAAATGATACACCAAGATTTTGAAACTGGTAGGTTTATAACTTCAATAATCTTTAAGATTACGCCCGATGGTGAAATGGAATATGTTAACGCAGGTCATGATCCGCTGTACATACTCAGGGAGAACAAGATAATTAAGCTGGAGTCTACAGGTACACCGTTTGGAATTCTCGGCGAGGGTTGGTATGATATCGGGAAATTTAAACTCGAAAAAAACGACGTAATCGTGGCTTACACTGATGGCGTAGTTGAAGCGCGGAGTATTACAGGAGAAGAATTTGGATTTGATAGATTGCAGGAATTGATAATGAGAAATAGATACTTGAAAGCCTCGCATATAGTTGATAAAATAATGAACGCAGTCTTCGAATTCTCGCAAGGTACGGTTCAGCACGATGATACTACGGTGCTAGTCGTTAAATACGAATAATAAGATAAACAAAAACTAACTGGAGGGATTAGTATGATAGAAGTTGGTGACCTTGAAAAGGGTATGTACATCAAGTACGAAGGAGATATATACAGAATAATCGATGTGAACAAGCACTTCAGAGGAAGAGGGTCAGGACTTATCAGAACAAAGCTCAAGAGTCTGTCAACTGGTTTGATTAGAGAAGCCAACTTCGCAAGCGGTGAAAAGGTCGAGGAAGCTGAACTTTCCTTCAGGAAAGCGGAATACCTTTACAACGATGGTGAAAACTATTACTTTATGGACCTACAGACTTACGAACAGTACGCAATCCCTGAGTCGGAAGTTGATGAAGCAAAATACTACCTTGTTGAAAATACACAGGTAGATCTTGTGATGCATGACGAAAAACCTATCGGTATTCAATTACCAACAACTGTGGTCTTGGAAGTTGTGGAAACGGAACCAAACTTTAAAGGTGATACCGTTTCAGGTGGGGGCAAACCTGCGGTCTTGCAGACAGGGCTTAAGATCAACGTTCCGTTCTTCATAAACGTGGGGGACAAGATTAAGGTCGATACAAGGACGGGAGAGTACATAGAACGAGCGTGATGACATTCAACAGAATTAACTTAACGATAGTGTTTGAAAGGGGGGAAACCCATGGGCAACATCACGGTATCTGATAATGTTATTTCCGAAATTGCCTACAGATCTATATGTTCAGTCTACGGTGTGGAACCGGATGACAAAGAGTTTAAAAAGGTGCGAAAAAATATATCTGTGGAGAGAACACCGGAAGATAACGTGATTTTAAACATCAAACTTGAGGTTCCATACGGGGAAAACATCGTTGAATTTTCCAAAAAAGTTATGAAAGCAATCTCTGAAAACGTTACTCAGATGACAGAAAAAGTCGTTGAGGCGGTAAACGTTATTGTGGTTGGTGTTTCAGAAAGGGAATTTAACAAAGCTTCATAAAGAGTTTAGATAATCAAATTCAAGGGGTTGAAAAATTTGGTATCAAGGAGACGGAAGCTCAGAGAAGCGGTAGTAAGAGCGCTTTTCCAACTTGATTTTAGGCCTGACGAATTTAATGATATCCTTCAAGATATGCTTAGCGATGAAAAGATATCGGAGTTAAAGAAGGACGTCGAAAGGTATTTGAGAAATATACATGAGAACAAAGAGAAGATAGATGAGACTATTTCAAAGTATCTTTTGAACTGGGATTTTGGAAGGGTTTCTTACATCGACCGAAGTATTTTAAGATTAGGAGCGTACGAATTGCTTTACGAAATGGATGTACCTATCGAGGTTACGTTGGACGAGATGGTAGAGATTGCAAAGAAGTATGGTTCCGAAGAGAGTGGAAAATTTGTGAACGGTGTTTTAGACAAAATTGCGAAAGCCGAAGCTCCGAAGGAGAAGTTTAACCTTTAATAGTGTTGATTTTAATTCATCTTATTTCATTTCTTATCAATTTTACTTTTTGTTGCTTGTCAGTATCTCAAGGGGGAAACTGGGGGTTCTCGTTTTGTGAGTTACGTTGAGTTTGTTATTTTCATGATCGTTGCAAGCTTGATTATGATCACCGCGTTCGATGGGTACAGCCATGTGTTACAACACATGGCTTATATTTTAGATATAAATAGAAAGACTTTGAGAACCTTCCATATGATAAACTATCTGAGGTTTGATTTTCATAGGCACGGTGTTGCAAATTCGAATATAAAAATAACTCAAGCGGAAAACTACACATCGTTTGCATTTGATGAGGAAATAGACGGTCAAATAAAAAGAGTGCTGTATAAAGCCATGAAACCGTTCGAAGGCAAATCAGTAATATACAGAGATGTGTACGAGCCTTTTGGCACTACTTACAAATTGTTGAACAGAAGAACATACACGGTAGATGGATTTTACAAGCTCAGCTCATCACAAGATGGAAAGCATCTTATTATAGAAACAACTTACTACGAAAAATGCTTGATACCGATCAAACTTCCAAATGTCCAGATAGTAAGTATAATTGTCACAAGGGAAGAATAGAAAGCTTTGTTTAAGGAGTGAATGATATGCAAAACATTGCTCGAGCTCACACGATAAGAGAATTAATAAACTCAAAGAGGACAAAAGTCATGGGGATAATTAATGTTACACCTGATTCTTTTTATTCAGGCAGTCGCGTCAGCGAAGACGAACTGCTCAAGAAAGTAGAAGAGATGGTCAGAAACGGTGTGGATATTGTAGATGTCGGCGGTGAAAGTACAAGACCAGGTGCAGAACCTGTACCTCTTGAGGAGGAAATTAGAAGGACAGTAACAGCCGTAAAGATCATAAGGCAACATTTTGATATTCCAATTTCAGTTGATACCTATAAATCAGAAGTTGCACGACTTTCTCTAGAAGCTGGTGCGGACATTATAAACGATATAAGTGCGTTAAGATTTGACGAAAAAATGGTCGATGTTGCTGCGCAGTACAAATGTCCTGTCATCATTATGCATATGAAAGGTACTCCAAAAACGATGCAACAGAACCCTGAATATACAGATGTTATTGCTGAACTGCTCGATTTTTTCAAAGAAAGGATCAATTTTGCTAAGAATCGTGGAGTAGGACAAATAATAATTGATCCAGGCATTGGATTTGGAAAAAAATTGGAGCACAACTTAGCGATATTCAAACACATAGACAAGTTCAAAGAACTCGGATATCCAGTTCTCATCGGTGCGAGTAGAAAATCGATGATAGGAATGATACTTAACCTGCCACCAGAAGAAAGACTGAATGGCACACTTGCGTTGACCGCATACTGCGTTATGCACGACGTGGATTTCGTAAGAGTCCACGATGTGAAAGAAAATGTTGAAGTTGTAAAAGTAATGGAGGCTATCAAAAATTATCCACTGTGAAAAGGAAAGAAGGTAAACAGAGAATGGATGTCAAAGACAAAAATAAGAAAATCCGCTTAGACCGGTTCTTGGCTAATGCACACATAGGGTCCAGAGCAGAAGTTAAAAGGTATATAAAAGACAAACGGATAAAAGTTAACGGTGAGATTATTACTGATCCTGGCCTTCACATATCAGAGCGTGACGTTGTTACAATCGATGATAATCCTGTGATAGCACATCATTTTGTCTACATTATGTTAAACAAGCCAGCAGGCTTTGTGTCAACAACGGCTGAAAATGAGCCAAGTGTTCTTAATTTGATAGAGCATCCTTATATTAATGAGCTGCACATAGCAGGAAGGCTCGACAAAGATGTAGAAGGGCTTTTGATAATTACCAACGATGGAGACTTCACACACAATTTGATATCACCGAAAAAACACATAGAAAAAGAATATTACATTTACACAAGAACACCAGTTTTTGTGAGTGAGCAGATGAAAAATGATGTCGAAAAGGGATTAGAAGTTGATGGTGAGAAGTTTTTGCCGGGCAAGATAAGACAAATTGATGAAAAAATAATTTCAATAACTATTGTTGAAGGGAAGTACCACCAAGTTAAAAAGATGTGTAAAAAGCTTGGAATAGATTGGGAGAAGATAAAAAGGATTAGAATTGGAAAACTAAGACTCGACGAGACTTTGAAACCTGGTGAATGGCGAGAACTGTCACAAGAAGAGGTTAGGAAAATTTTTGAAAATCGAATCTAAAAAAGCGGTGCCAATCTCGGCACCGCTTTTCTTTAAAAAGTTGACTATTAATAAGAAATATTTTCGAGCTTAAGATATTTCTTATCTTCGTCCTTAGTGTAGAAGACTTCTATCGTATGTGTAGCTGCTGGTGAATCGCTCTCAAAAGTGACGATCCAAGATGAAGTCACGTACTCTACTATACCAAGGTCATTTAAGTTGACACTTCCGTAAGAATCAGTGTATTTTATAACTCCGCCTGTTTTTTGACAGAGTTCCCTTACGTCTCCCGGAGCAGAAAAGACTGTTGCAGATGAGTTGTAGTAACTTCCTGGTATGAATGCACCATGTATTGTGAAAAATCCAACAAGAAGTGGTAACATGTCTGATTTGTCAAAATGAGCAATTCCTGAGCCATCGCTTTTATAATGCGCTGGTGCATCCGTAATAACAATCATCACACGCTGTGCAGCTGGTCTCCATTCCATAGCAGTAGCAGCAAACATGATAGCATCGTAATCATTTTCTGGCCAATCGCCACCGTCACCTGCATAAAGTGTTGCAACGTATTCTTGAGCTGAAGCTGGTGAGGTGAGATTTAAAAATGTTGGGCTGGCTACTATATCACTTGGAGGATTCACGTAATCATCAAACGGAACGACACCGACCCTTGCGTCCAATCCTCGTTCTTCGAGAGACTTTGCAAAATTGATTATGCTGTTTTTAGCACCGTTTATAGCAAAAGACATACTTCCAGTCACATCAAGGATGATAGCGATGTCTAGTTTGTTTCTTACGGTGGATTCCTTGTATAGCACAAACCCTTGTTCCCTGTTATCTTCAAATACCCTCAGTTCGCTAGATTGCAAATTTTCTACACCGGGCAGACTAATCCTTAGTCGAACTGGATCGGGAACAGCAATAGGAACCAAAGAAGGTTGCTTGTCCAGTGTCCCATAGATACCGCTGCTTGAGTAACCTGTTGTGGAAGGTTTAGTTGTGCCAACTGGATCTCTTGGGATTACCTTAGGAGCTTGAGGTATCTCTGAACAGCTGACCAAAAATGCGAGAACAAAAACAAAAGTTAAGATACTTATAATCATCTTTTTCATACTTACCACTCCCTTAGAACCCAATTCCTACGCCCGCTGATACTGCGTAGGTATCGAAAAGTTGAAATGACGTGTTCATTGTTGCAATTCCCTCTACAAAAAAGATTATGCCAGTTCCGAATCTCATACCGGCTTTGAGGTGGAATATATCTTGATACATCGCAAACTCTGTATTCTTGATATCGTAAATGATAATCGGCGCAGCACCCACATAAAGTAACGAACCCATCAACGGTATTCCAAGGTAGAGATACGGATCAATCTCTACAAACTGGATTTCTTCGATGTTTATCTCTTCTAATTGCTCAAAAGATGCAACAGGATAATATCCTTCTAACATGAGAGAGATTCCTGCTGAAAGCGTTCCTATCCTTGCACCTACGTAAGGTCTGTTCTTACCACCAAGTTCCAAACCACCAAAGACGGATATTTCAAAACTGAATGCGGAAATTAAAGCAAGTACAACAAAACCGATAATCAAAACTTTTCTCATAAAATCACCTTCTCCTTTTTGTGTTGATTAGATTTTCCTTAAATACGTTGTTACTCCATTTAGGTAAATCTCACCTCTTACACCTCCCTCCGTAATTTCCAACAATTTGATTTAAACAGATCCTTTCTTGTTTCTAGTGAACTTCGACAAGTTTTCGAAGTTCTTTGGATTGTTTTAAGCACATTGGGGATTCTAAGCAATTCCTAATCAACCCTAATATACTTTTGACCTTAGTATGGAGAAAAAGGTTCAAATGCTCACCTGCCATTTGTGGCCAGATAACAAAAAAGCATATTAAAACAATCATTTTAAGCAAATTGCAATTTTTTGCACAGTTCAACCTAGGAAAGTATTTCTACGCTCTGTTCTAAAAAAATAAAAGCAGGGTTCTCGCTTTCGCAAGAACCCCGCTTTCTTTATGTAGCTCTAGTCTGTTATTCGACTTTTACCTCGAGAGCTGGTTTTTCTTCTTTCTTCTTTGGCAGTTCTATTGTCAAGACACCATCGTTGTATTTTGCCTTGATGTTTTGTACGTCAACATAGTCTGGGAGCAAGAACGATCTCTCAAATTTGCCAAAGCTTCTTTCGACGATTCTGTAGTTCCTACCTTTTTCGTCTCTTTCAGCCTTCTTTTCTCCTGAAATTCTTAATATTCCGTCTTCAACTGTGATTTTTAGTTCGTCCTTCTTAACGCCAGGAACTTCAAGTTCAAGAACTACCTTGTCTTCTGTTTCATAAGCGTCTACCTTTGGGAGGAATTCAAAATCTGTTCTGAATGGTTTCATGAATTCTGAGAAGAGTCTGTCAACTTCTCTTTGTAATTCCATGAATGGTTCAAATAAGTCGTTTCTTCTTGCCAACATACTCTCACCCCCTGCTCAGCGTGTTGGATTTCTACCGAATTCCACTTATATTATACAGAATTATCACTCTACTGTCAAGAGTGATAATAACAAAGTCGGTAGTTGCGATTATACATAACGAAAAACAGAATACGCATGCTAAATTCTATAGCAATTAAAATGTTAATCAGTCGTAATATTAAACTGACAAATACAGAAAAACAAAAAAAGGGAGCACGCATGCTCCCCTAGATATGTGATTTTCTGATAACTATTCTTATGCGATTTCTTTTATAAGCCTTTCAACGAGTAGCATTCCAACTCTCTCTTGCGCTTCAAATGTGGAAGCACCAATGTGCGGAGTTGCTACAACATTTGGTAAGGCAAGCAGTTTCTGTCTGAGTTCGTCTGTAGGAGGCTCTACTTCGAATACATCGAGCCCGGCTGCGTAGACCTTGCCATTAACCAAGGCTTCGTACAGTGCAGCTTCGTCGATAATTCCGCCCCTAGCGGCGTTGATGATTATTACTCCGTCTTTCATCTTTGAGATCGTTTCTTTGTTTATTAGGTACTTTGTCTCTGGTGTTAGTGGAACATGGATCGTTATGTAGTCGCTTTCTTTATAGAGTGTATCTAGATCAACCATCTTGACGTTCATATCGGTTTCTTTAACAAATGGATCGTAAGCCAAGATGTTCATGTTGAATGCAAGCAATCTTTTTGCAACTTCTCGACCAATGTTTCCAAATCCTATGATTCCGACGGTCCTACCAAAGAGCTCATGACCTTCAAGTTCCTTCTTCGTCCATTTGCCGTTTTTAAGGTCAATTGTCCCACGTGCGATGTGTCTTGAACAGGCGATCATAAGCCCGATTGTTAATTCAGCTACGGAAATGCTGTTTGCACCTGGTGTGTTTATGACTTTGATTCCTTTCCCTTCAGCTGCTTTTACATCGATGTTGTCCAATCCTGTTCCCGCGCGTCCGATAATCTTAAGCTTTGTACCTGCTTCGATTATGTCAGCTGTGACTTTCGTTGCACTTCTAACAATTAGTACTTCTATTTCGGGCATGATTTTAAGAAGTTCTTCTTTTTCTAGATGTTCAGATGTTACTTCTACTCCGGGGACACTCTTCAATTTTTCAGTAGCTTGTTTATCAAGTGGATCGTTAATGTGTATCCTCATCTTACTTCACCAACCCTTTGAAGAGAACTTCTTCTGCAGCGACAACTCCTTTACCAAGCTCAACGTTGTATCCAAGTTCTTTCAGAGCGAACTCTAAAGCGGTGATTCCGGTGATTATATCGAACGGAGTAAGGTATCCAAGATGAGAAATTCTGAATATCTCGTCCTTCATTGGTTCTTGACCGGCTGCTATGGTAACACCGTACTTATCCCTCATGAGTTTCGTCAATTTGCTTGATGGGATTCCCTCGGGTGAGTTAACTGCAGTTAAGACGTTACCAGGTCTTTCTGAGAAGAAGGTCAATCCAAGAGCTCTAACTGCTGCTCTTGTCGCTTCCCCATAAAGCGCATGTCTTGCCCAGACATTTTCAATTCCCTCTTCTTTGAGCATCTTAACAGCTTTATTCAACATGTAAATTAGGTTGACTGCTGTTGTCCATGGGTTGTCTGGTGAGCTCTTTTTGTATTTTCTGAGGTCAAAATAGAATCTGCTGTTCGTGCATTTTTCAACTTTTGCATAAGCTTTGTCGTTTATAGCTATGAAAGCAAGTCCTGGCGGGAGCATCCAACCCTTCTGTGCACCAGAAACTACAACGTCTACGCCCCATTCATCCATCTTAAGAGGTTCGGCCAAAAGACCACTAACTGCGTCTGTAACAAGGATGACATCTGTGTCTTTTGTGAGTTTGGCAATGTTTTCGAGGTCGATGACTGTACCTGCGGATGTTTCACTGTATGTTGTGAAAATGACCTTTGCATCTGGATGCTCTTTCATTGCCTTTTCGATCATTTCTGGTGTTACTGCTTTACCCCACGGTAGTTTGATTTCCACAACGTCAACACCATACGCTTTTGCGATTAATACCCATCTTTCACCGAATTTACCAGCGTTGACTATTATTGCTTTCTCACCAGGATTCACAAGGTTGACAACTGCGGTCTCAAGTGCACCTGTTCCGGAAGCGGTGAGAATGAAAACATCGTGCTTCGTTTGGAAAACGTACTTTGTCAGTTCGATAGTTTCTTCAAGAATCTTAACAAACTCAGGTGTTCTGTGGTGAATGGTTTCCTTCGCACCTTCGAGTAATATTTCGTGAGGAACTGGCGTTGGACCAGGTGATAACAATAAATACTTTTTTACCACATAAATCCCTCCTTCTTCGATATTAGTGTGGAATTTTTGTCTATAACTTACACTGACTAACCTATGCTAAAATGAGAATTTATTCACCAATATTTTACATCTTGGAACGTATATTTGACAACAGGCTTAATTGTGCAATTTTTTTCATGCAATGATTTGCAAAGTTGAAATTGAAGCAAAATCTCCACTAATCTGTTCATAACGTGAGTATGCAGTATTATCTTTCTTTTGCCTTTTGGCACAATGTTGCTAATATATAAGTGGAACAACAATTGAAACTATTCCAAAGGGTTAAGAGAAACCTTGTGCAAAGAGTTATCTGCAAAAATATGAGAAGGAGAGTGAGAGTCATGGATTTAGAAAGCATATTGTCCGATGTTGGAAGAAACCTAAGGTCTTCTTTGATTAGAGAACTGCTCAAATATGCCTCTGTTCCAGGTTCTATATCGTTCGGAGGTGGAGTCCCTGACCCGAACACGTTCCCGCGCCATGAACTTGCTGAGATCGCCAAAGAGGTAATTGAGAAAGAATACGCGTACACTCTCCAATACAATACAACCGAAGGTGACGACGAGCTTGCCAAACAAATGATTAAACTTCTTGAGAGGATTTATGGAATAACGAACCTTGATAGGTCTAACTTACTTTTCACAACAGGCTCGCAACAAGCACTCGACCTTATCGCAAGGATTTTTCTTGACAAAGATAGCATCTGTTTTGTCGAATTTCCAGTGTACCTTGGCGCCGCAAGTGCTTTCAGAATGACCTTTACAAATTTTGAAACTGTACCGCTTCAAGAAGATGGTATGGATGTAGACTACTTGGAAAGAAAGCTTCAAGAACTGGATAAATTAGGAAAGATAAAGAATGTGAAGTTCATCTACTCTGTTCCTAATTTCCACAATCCAGCTGGCGTAACTATGAGCTTGGAGAAGAGAAAGAAACTAATTGAAATAGCAGAGAGATACGACATTCTTATTCTTGAAGATGACCCGTATGGCCTTCTAAGATTTGAAGGTGAACATTTGCCATCACTTTATAAATTAGGAGGGCCCGATAGAGTTGTTTTGCTCAATACGTTCAGCAAAATCCTCACACCAGGCTTAAGAATAGGAGTAATAGTTGGTAGAGCTGACATTGTCAGAAAAGCAACTCTTGCCAAACAGGCGGCTGATTTGTGTAGCCCGAGCTTAAACCAGAGGATAGCAGCAAGATTCTTAGAAAGATACGATTTACTTGAGTACTTAAAACCAGGAATCGAATTGTACAGAAAGAAGAAGAACACAATGATAAAAGCACTCGAAGAGGAATTCGCCGATATGAAAGGCGCAAAGTGGGTAAATCCGCAGGGTGGACTTTTCGTATGGTTTACGCTGCCTGAAGGTTACGATACGATGGAAATGTTCGAGACAGCAAAGGAAAAGAAGATCTACTATATCCCAGGTCAAGCATTTACCGTGGATGATAGTATAAGTTCTTCTATGAGACTCTCATTCTGCTTACCGCCAGAAGAGAAAATTATTGAAGGCGTCAAGAGACTAAAAGAAGTTGTTGTTGAATATGGGAAGAAGAAAGGGTTGATATAGTATGAAAATTCTCGTTATCAATCCTGGTGCAACAAGTACAAAAGTAGCGGTGTTCGAGGATAAGCAAAAGATAATACAAGAAACCCTTCAACACACAGTCGAAGAGCTCGATAAGTATCCATCAATAATGGATCAAAAAGAAATGCGCGCAAACGCCGTAGAGGAATTTTTGAAAAAGCACAATCTGTCGATTGAGCACTTCGATGCTATAGCAGCACGCGGAGGTATTCTTCCACCAGTTGAAAGTGGAACTTACGTTGTTGATGAGTATATGGTAGATTATCTGACCAACAAAACAAAAGTTCAACACGCTTCAAACTTAGCGGCGGTTATAGGCTATGAATTGGCAAGACGAGCATCCAAAAATATACCAGTTTATATCACAGATCCTGTAAGCGTTGATGAGATGATACCGGAAGCCCGATTATCTGGCATCAAGGACATAGAAAGAAAAAGTCTTTCGCATATATCCAATATGCGAGCTGTGGGTATTAGGATCTCAGAAGAACTTGGAAAAAGGTTTGAAGAACTGAACATGGTTATTGCACACCTTGGCAGTGGGATATCGGTCGCTCCTTTCGAAAAGGGAAGAATGATCGATGTGAACAACGCAAACGACGAAGGTCCATTTAGCGTTGAAAGGACTGGAGAATTGCCGGTTGGTGACGTTGTTAAATTGTGCTACTCAGGTCAATACACCAAAGACCAGCTAAAGAAGATGTTCGTTGGCAAGGGAGGTTTAGTAGCTTACCTTGGAACAAACGATTTAAGAGAAGCGTTTAAAATGGGAGAGAGTGATCCAAAGGCACTTGAAGTGATAGAAGCTATGGCTTATCAGATTGCACAAGAAATTGGTGCTATGTGTGTGGTTCTTAAAGGTAAAGTTGATGCAATAGTACTCACCGGTGGTATGGCTTTTAGCGAAAAGTTTGTTGACATGATTAAGTCGTATATTTTCAAATTCGGTCCGATCTTCGTCGTTCCCGGTGAGATGGAAATGGAAGCACTTGCCTACGGTGCACTCAGGGTACTGACTGGTGTTGAACAACCCAAGGTTTGGAAAGCTCAGGAGGTGTGATAAATGAAGAAACTTTACGAACTTTTGGATAAAGCAAGGAGCATAGGTAAAAAGGTTGTTGCTGTTGCGGCTGCGGATGACGATGTTGTGCTGAGAGCTGTTGATATGGCAAGAAAAGAAGGTATCGTCGATGCGATTTTATTCGGCGATGTAAAGAAAATTGAGCTTCACGCTGAAAAAGCTGGAGTCAGCCTCAAGGATTTTGAAATAGTCGATTCCAAGAATCCAGCTGATGACGCTGTCAAAGCTGTTGTTGAGGGTAAAGCACACTTTGTAATGAAGGGAAATATTAAAACAGGGGATTTGATGAAGGCAGTTTTGAAGGATGAATACAACCTGAAAACTGGTAGAACGATGTCTCTTGTTAGTATTTTTGAAACACCACTGTACCACAAGCTATTGATAGTTACGGACGCAGGTATGACAATTGCGCCTGATTTGGAACAAAAGGTGCATCTTATAGAAAATGCGGTTCTTGTTGCAAGAAAAGCAGTTGGTGTGGAAAAGCCCAAGGTAGCGATATTAGGAGCAATTGAGGTTGTTAATCCAAAGATGGAAGCTACAGTGCATGCTGCATTACTCGCGAAAATGAACGAAAGAGGACAGATAAAGAACTGTATTGTGGACGGGCCTTTCGCGTTGGATAATGCGGTGTCAAAAGAAGCCGCTGAGCATAAAGGTTTAGTTAGTTCGGTTGCCGGAGATGCCGATATTCTGATTATGCCAGACATTGAAGCCGGAAACATCTTCTACAAAGCTATGGTCTTTCTTGCCGGAGCAAAGGTTGCTTCTGCGATCATTGGTGCAAAGTGCCCTGTTGCACTTACATCGAGGGCTGATAGCGACGAAACAAAGTTGCTGTCACTAGCGTTAACATGCTTGATGAGTGAATGATGCTCAACCTTCAAGAAGATAGGTGGTGTAGAAGATGAAAATTTTGGTTATTAACCCTGGTTCTACGAGTACGAAGGTTGCTGTTTTTGATGATGAAAATATGATTGCGTCAAAGACATTAAGACATGCACCGGAAGAATTGGCACTGTTTAATAAATTAACCGATCAATTCGAATTTCGTGCCAAAATCGTTGAGAATTTCTTAAATGAAATAGGCGTCGAACCCGAGGAACTCGCGGCCGTTGTTGGTCGCGGTGGACTTTTGGATCCTATTCCAGGAGGTACATACAAGGTAACGGAAGATATGTTGGAAGTGCTCAGAGAAGCAAAAAACGGTGAACATGCATCAAACTTAGGTGCACTCATTGCCTATGAATTTACCAAAAGATACGGCATACCTTCGTTCATCGTAGATCCCGTCGTTGTTGACGAATTAGAGACTCTTGCAAGGTACACGGGTCACCCGATGTTTAGAAGAAAATCTATTTTCCACGCGCTGAACCAAAAGGCAACTGCAAGAAATGCGGCTGCACAGCTTGGAAAGAAGTACGAAGAGGTCAACCTCATCGTTGTGCACATGGGTGGAGGTATATCGATAGGAGCGCACAGAAAAGGCAGAGTTGTTAATGTGAACAATGCCCTTGATGGAGACGGACCATTTACACCAGAGCGAAGTGGGACGTTGCCTTTAACACAGTTAATTGACTTGTGCTACAGTGGAAAATATACGTACGACCAGATGAAGAAAAAGATCAAGGGTGCTGGCGGGATGGTTGATTACCTTGGTACGAATGATGCGATGGTAGTCCAGCAGAGGATTCGCGAAGGTGATAAGGAAGCAGAACTTGTTTACCGAGCAATGGCTTATCAAATAGCAAAGTGGATAGGCAGAATGGCGGCTGTTTTGAAAGGAGAAGTAGATGCGATTGTGCTAACCGGTGGACTGGCATACGACAAGGAATTCATGGTGAAATGGCTCACAGAATACACAAGTTTCATTGCTCCTATCCTCGTTTTCCCCGGTGGGGATGAGGAAAGAGCGTTAGCTATGGGAGCTCTTAGGGTTTTAAGGGGTGTTGAGGAAGCCAAGATATACTGGGAAAATGTTTTGCAACACTAACAAGAAAGGAAGTAAACCGAATGGCAAAGAATTATGCATTCATAGGTTTGTTTGGGAGCGGTAAGACTGAGGTGGCGATTAATTGGGCACTGAAACTAAAGGAAGAGCACGATAAAGTGGCAATTATCGACGGAGATATAATCTCCCCGTACTACAGAACAAGAGATGTTGCTGAAGAACTCGAAAATGCCGGATTGGTGACAGTTTACCCTAAAGGGGCATTAAGGAACGCAGACTTACCAATTATCACCGGTGGTGCAATTGGGTATCTTTTAAATCCCGATTTCAGGACAGTCATTGATGTTGGTGGTGAAGAAAACGGGATTGTCGTACTTGGTTACTTGAAACCATATCTTGGTGACTCGGAAATAAGTATGGTTGTGAATATTGCAAGGCCTTTCTCTTCAACAGTGGACGGGATAATTAGAGCATACGAACAATTGCGCAGGGTTGCGAGAATTAAGGTGGACTATCTCATAAACAACGCAAACCTGTCTTATGAAACAACACCAGATTTGATTAGAAAAGGGGAAGAGATAATCTCAAAGGTTTCAGAAATCATAGAAGTTCCTGTAAAGTGGACCGTTGTTCCAGATTTTATCAGCGAAAATGATTTTAGATATCCGGTGTTTAGGATTCGTCGATTCATGAAAATGGAATTATAAAATTTTTTGAATTCATTTTTTCGCAAAGGAGGATGCGTATGCCAAAGGTCAAAGGTAGGATAGAGATCGATCAAGAAAGGTGCAAAGGTTGCGGATTATGTATCAGCGTTTGTCCGATGAAAGTTATCGAGTTCAGTGATACGTTCAATTCAAAGGGTTACCATCCAGCTGAACCTAAACATGTTGAAAAATGTATCGCCTGTGGTTTTTGCTATAACATGTGTCCCGATGTATGTATTACAGTCTACCGTGAAGTAGAGAGCGCATAATTTGAGGAGGGAAGACTGATGAGTGAAAGAGTTTTAGTAAAAGGAACAGAAGCAATAGGCGAAGCTGCTGTTAGAGCTGGTTGTCGTTTGTTCTTTGGTTATCCAATAACACCGCAAAACGAATTGCCAGAGTATATGTCCAAGAGAATGCCAGAAGTTGGAGGAACATTCCTCCAAACAGAGAGTGAAGTAGCAACAATCAACATGGTATATGGTGCGGCATGTACAGGTACGAGAGTAATGACCTCGACTTCCTCTCCAGGTTTTAGTTTGATGCAAGAAGGCGTTTCTTACATGGCTTGTGCGCAGTTACCGGCAGTTCTTGTCAACGTTGTACGTGGTGGACCCGGGCTCGGTGATATTCAACCATCGCAAGGCGACTATTGGCAGGCAACGAAAGGTGGAGGCCACGGCGACTACAAGCTCATTGTGCTCGCTCCTTCAACAGTTCAGGAAGCCGTTGACCTTACTTATCTTGCTTTCGATTTAGCTGATGAGTACAGAAATCCTGTATTGATAATAGCTGATGGCGTTATTGGTCAAATGATGGAACCTGTTACGTTCCCTGAATTCAGAGATTTAAACACGTTACCAAAGCACGAGAGCTGGGCTTTGACAGGTGCGGATGGTAGAGAGAAACACATAGTTGTATCGTTCGACATAGATCCTTACGTGCTTGAAAAGATGAACCTCGAACTTGTTGAGAAGTTCAAGAGGATTGAAGCAAAGGAAAAGAGATGGGAAGAGTACAAATTGGATGATGCAGAAATAGTTATTACAGCGTTTGGAACGGTAGCAAGGATTGCAAAGAGCGTCGTTGAACAGGCAAGAAGAGAAGGAATTAAAGTGGGACTTTTCAGACCAATTACACTCTGGCCATTCCCGTATGAAAGATTAGAAGAAATAGCAAAGGGTAAAAAGTTAATTTTCGACGTTGAAATGAACATGGGACAGATGTTGGAAGATGTTAAGCTCGCAGTTAAGGACCATGCACCTGTTGAATATTACGGCAGGCTTGGAGGAGTTGTCCCAACACCTGATGAAATACTCCAAGCATTGAAATCTAAACTCGGGAGGTAATGGATATGGCATTTGAGGTTATATTGAAAAAGCCGGAAAGCCTTACTCAAAAAGAATTTACATATTGTCCGGGATGTACACACGGAATTATACACAGATTGGTTGCAGAAGTTATCGATGAGCTTGGAATAAGAGAAAAGACAATCGCTGTTGCTCCGATTGGTTGCTCTGTTTTTGCCTATCAGTTCTTTAATACAGATGCAACTGTTGCAGCTCATGGAAGAGCTCCCGCTGTTGCAACCGGTATGAAGAGGGCAAGGCCGGATCTGTATGTTTTCACTTACCAAGGTGACGGAGATCTTGCAGCAATTGGAACTGCGGAGATTATTCATGCAGCAAACAGAGGAGAAAAGATTACAACGATTTTTGTAAACAACGCTATTTACGGAATGACTGGTGGTCAAATGGCTCCTACAACATTGCTCGGTATGAAGACAACAACCACACCATACGGTAGAAGTGCGGAAAATGATGGTTACCCACTTCATGTTGCTGAAGTAATAAAGGAAGCAAGAGGTGTCGCATTCTTGGCCAGGACGAAGGTTAACACTCCTCAAGATGTGGTTAAGACAAAGAAAGCAATAAAGAAGGCTTTTTTAGCGCAGATAAAGGGCTTAGGATTTGGGATGGTCGAAGTACTATCCACATGTCCGACGAACTGGGGAATCGACCCTGTTAGTGCACTGAAATGGTTGGAAGAGCATATGGTTCCAGAGTACCCACTTGGAGTATTCGTTGACAAGGTAGGGGATGAGCAATGACAACAAGGATGATCTTCGCAGGATTTGGTGGACAAGGTGTCATGTTGATGGGACAGATCCTTTCCCTCGCTGGGATGTTACAGGGTAAAAACGTTACGTGGATGCCATCATATGGACCAGAAATGCGTGGAGGAACTGCAAACTGTACCGTTGTGATAAGTAATGAACCAGTTGCGTCTCCAGTTACCGATAAAGCGGAGGTTATTGTAGCGATGAACATACCTTCTCTTCTAAAATTTGAGCCTGCGGTAACACCAAATGGATATCTTTTTGTCAACCAATCGGTTGTGGACAGAGAACCAGTAAGGAATGATATAAACATCATCAAGGTACCTTGTAATGAAATCGCTGATGAACTCGGCAATCTGAAGGTTGCAAACATGGTCATGCTTGGCGCAGTTGTTGGAGCAACAGATGTTGTTGATGTAGAGAGTGTATTCAAAGCACTTGAAAAGAAACTCAGTGGTGGAAAAGCTACGCTTATTGAAATTAACAAACAAGCTATTCTAAAAGGCATAGAGATAGCAAAAGAACAACTTAGAAAGTGAGAAGCAAACGATACTTTTAAGGCGGATTAGATAGATACACACACATTATGCCGGGTTTCTAACCCGGCAATTTTTTATAGCACGTTTTACAGTCAACGTGTTATAATTGAATCGAATGTAGAGAATTCTTATTAATTGAACGATAAGGTACCTTCAGTGGTCAAAACTTATAGGAGGTGACGAAGGATGAAGAAGTGGACATTTAAAGGGATTTTTGTTTTGATGATACTTTTTGCGGTCATAAGTTTCGCGGATTTTTACCTTAACGTAGGTACCGTTCAAATTGGAAACGACAACTATATGGTTTATGAATTCGGACCTGAGTTTTCAATAGGTCCTGTAACACTTGGGCTTACTCTTACAACGTATGCAACCGATCTAACGACTGGTAATTTTTATTTTGGATATCCTGGCTTATCAGCACCAAGCACCAACATTATCGACGGTATTAACATAACAGCTTTGGGATTAGACCTTGGTAACGTTTGGTTCAGATACGGCAGGATGAAACCAATAACTTACGGAATGGGTTTAATTTTCAGTGGTTATTCTAATCCGAGTGCAAGAACCGTTGATGTAGGTATCAGATTGGGATCCTTGGACGCCTCCGCACATATACCTTACCAAATGGCACAACTTTCAACATTTACCTTCACTCAATCAGATCCGTTGTATACGGCAATTGTAAGCTCGAAGATTTCTCTCTTCGAGCTATCACTCTTTGGCGGAGTAGACATGGATGGCTTGAAGGAAGATGCAGTTGCCACACCACTTACATATGCTGCAGGTGTTTCAATGACCACGAACGTAATCGGTTTTGTACTTGGTACAGAGGCCGGAGCACAAATTTGGAAGGACGGAACAGTCGGTTATGGTGCGTTTGGTGGTATATTTGGAGATTTTGGTATGCTGCAGTTTGTTGCTGGTCCGTTCTACGCATCCGACGGATTTAAACCATGGCTTATTTCAAGAAACTATGCTTTCGAGAAATTACAACCGGATTTCGGACCGGAGAAATACAAATCAGATGTTGGTTACATCGCAAATTTGGCTTTGACATTCACGCCGTACGGAAAAGTGGTAATTCTTTTGAAGGGGAATTTCGAAGGAAATATGACGCTTTCTGGTGAAGGACTGATCAACATACCAGCTATCGGTGGTACGAATGGTTTGGTTCTCTACGGTTATCTGTACGACGACACACCTTTCAAAGAAGGTCAGATCCTCGATTCCGATACATTGGCAAGAATAACTATAGCGTATCCTGTTTTTGGTAGTTTCTACGCGGGCGTAAAATACATTTGGCAAGATAATGAGTGGAAACAGACCGCATTTGTTGGAGGGACAGCGAATTTCTAAGTTCGCCGTGTTTTTGACTGTAAGGGTCTTGAAAATGTCGGTCTCTGGTGATATAATATATACAGAAATTGAGCGGGTGTAGCTCAGTTGGTAGAGCATCAGCTTCCCAAGCTGAGGGCCGCGGGTTCGAATCCCGTCGCCCGCTCCAAATAACCAGGAAAGCAGGCAGACCCATGTAGGGGGTCTGCTTTGTTATAAAATAAAAATAAAAAGCCGTGGGGCGGATGGAGGTTGAAAAAATGCCACAGAAGAAGGAAAGTGTTAAGAAGACCTCAAAAGATTCTGAGGTCGATGGTACGCTTGTTTTTAAGGAAGCCCTTACGTTTGACGATGTTTTGTTAGTCCCACAGTATAGTGAAGTATTACCCTCAGATACGGACGTTTCAACTCGTCTGACTCGCTTGATAAAACTCAACATTCCTCTCGTTAGTGCTGCTATGGACACTGTTACAGAAAGCGAATTAGCCAAAGCATTAGCTCGTGAGGGTGGTATAGGAATAATTCACAAGAACCTTTCCATTAAAGAACAAGCGCATCAGGTGGAGATTGTCAAGAGAACAGAAAATGGCGTTATTGAGAATCCTGTTGTTATACATCCTGACGATACTGTTTTCAACGCATTGAAGCTTATGGCGGAGTACAAAATTGGAGGTTTTCCTGTAGTCGACGATGAGGGACGTTTGGTCGGGCTATTAACTAACAGGGATGTAAGGTTCGAAAGGGACGTTAAAAAGAGAGTCAAGGAACTTATGACTCCCAGGAAGAAGTTAATAGTTGCAAAACCGGGGATTTCGCTCGAAAAAGCGAAAGAGATCCTCCACGAGAATAGGATAGAGAAACTTCCGCTCGTTGATGACGATGATAAACTCGTTGGACTCATCACAATTAAGGACGTACTCAGCGTTATCGAACATCCGAATGCGGCAAGAGACCAGAAAGGTAGATTACTTGTAGGAGCTGCGGTCGGTACTGGAAAAGATACGTTTGAGCGAGTCGAAGCACTTGTGAAGGCTGGCGTTGACGTCATAGTCGTAGACACAGCACACGGTCATTCAAAAAAGGTTATTGAAACTGTCAGGGCTATCAAGAGAGATTATCCAGAGTTGCAAGTTATTGCCGGAAATGTTGCAACAGCGGAAGCGACAGAAGAGCTTATAAAGGCAGGGACAGACGCGGTAAAGGTAGGAATCGGGCCAGGTTCCATCTGTACAACTCGTATAGTTGCAGGTATAGGCGTACCTCAGCTCACAGCAATTCTCGATTGCGCTCAGGTAGCTAAGAAGTACGACGTTCCTATTATCGCTGATGGTGGTATCAGATACTCTGGAGACATCGTTAAAGCACTTGCAGCAGGTGCAGAAAGTGTTATGCTTGGTAGTATATTCGCAGGAACTGAAGAATCTCCTGGAGAAACAGTTCTCTACCAAGGAAGAAAATACAAAGTCTATAGAGGTATGGGTTCTATTGGTGCGATGAAATCAGGAAGTGCTGACAGGTATTTCCAAAGCGATAATCAAAAGTTCGTCCCAGAAGGTGTTGAAGGGATGGTACCATATAAGGGTGCAGTTAAGGACGTTGTTTACCAATTAGTTGGTGGATTAAGAGCCGGCATGGGTTATGTTGGAGCAAAAGATATAAAGGAACTCCAGAAAAAGGCTAAATTCATAAGGGTAACTCAGGCTTCGATTAAAGAAAGTCACCCACATGACATCGTTATCACGAAAGAACCACCAAACTACTGGAGCGGTCAGTAATAAATTGGATAAACGTTAGCAGTTTGTAAGTATTAAAACTAAGCGGGGTAGATAAGTAGCCCCGCTTAGTTTATCCATCACTGACTCATTGTGTGCTACCAATTTTCCTTTCTATGACTTGCAACCATGAGTTTCAAACCTATTTCTATTAATCCTGCTGCAATAATTGCTACGACGAACTCCCAAAATCCCATCTTTATGTAACCTAAAGCTTGGGTGATGATTAATCCACCTAAAATCGAGAGTCCAAGGCCGTTGGGAAAACTCTTTATCATGCTAACGATACCACCAACAAGCGCTATTGCGCCGAAGACTAACCAAACCGGAGAAGTTACAGATAGGACGACACTCAAGAGAATGAACACACCTGCCGTGAAAAGTATCACACCCCAAAACACAATACCACACCCCTTTCTGAGTTTCGTACATTTAATCCAACTTGGTTACAGGATTTCCTTCGAGCTCTCTGCAATTGAACAATTTAGCACTGACCTTACCTTTGTTTTTCAAGAAGTCAGTTTCCAGTGCTTGTACACTTATCGTACCTGTGTTATAAATTGTTTCCGCCCTTAATAAATTTACCTTTATTTCGCCGGTGTTATCGATCACTTCCAATTTCGCCGTTTCAATTATCATCAAGCCTGTATTTTCAACTGATTCGAGTTTGATGTCTTGACATTCTGTTTCTCCTTTGTTTTCCATAGTTTCACCGGTAATGCTTTTGACCTTCATTCTTCCTGAGTTCTCTATTCTTTCAGACTCTACTTCCTTTGCTTCAATGCTCCCCATATTGGTAATTTCCTCAGCTTCTAAGACTCCAACATTACAGTTACCGCTATTCACGAGACGTTCAAGTTCAACATGTTCTGCATTTAGTATACCACTTTTTGAGACGACCACGCTCTCTGCTTGTAAATTGTTAACGGTAAGTGAGCCTGTTAAGATAAGATTTTCGCATTCAATGGAGAGAGCAGAAAGTCTTCCGTTAACAATTACTTTTTCTTTTTTGAGAGAATCTATCTTGTGCTCGCCATCGATGAATATTTCTCTCTCGGACTGAAGCTTGACTTTATCGGCGAATAGCTTATTAACTAATGGGATATCAAAAGACACGATGTTATGTTTTCCAACGACGTTTGGAGTGCCTTCCTCTTTTGAAAGTATTAAGTTTACATCTCCGTCAACTTGACCTCCAGCCCAGATTATTTTGGACCTCACAGCATTTAGATTCCCGTTTATGATCCCTTGGATTTCGACAACGCTGTTTACCACTGAAACATCACCTTTGACCTTACCTTTGATCACAAGCTTTCCGTTAGTCATAGATATGCTTTTGTTTAGTTCTTCACCTTCCAGAATTTCCTTTGTTATCTCTACAAAATCTTCTGCATCGTATTTATCTCCAATCTCTTTCTCATAGAGCGCCTCTATCAGTTTTTCGGCATCCTGGGGGGTTATCTCTCCACTCTCGACAGCCTCCAGTACTCTCCTTAGTTCCGATCTATCCATAGTTTTTCACCACCTTTTGGTAAAGGTCATTCTTCAATCCTTATGCCGTGTAAAAAAGGTTTAATTATGAGATTGCGCACCATTCCAAGTATACCGTTTATGAAGAAGTTATTCACTTCGTTTACCTTTCCATCCACTGTGGGTCTTGTACCTTTGTATGAGCAACCTACCATCTCAAGGTTACGTCCGATGCGCCCCCCATTCCACACAATATTTGTGCCAACGAGTTCTACATTCCCGGTTACTTCACCAGAAAAGATCAGTTCGCCGAAAACCACTTCAAGGTCTCCAACAAGTCTTCCGTTTATAACTGCTTTTCCGTTCACTACTTCAACTGTTCCAACGTACTCTTCACCGGGATTTATCATAAATTCTCTACCGATGTACGTTCTCTGTTTCCTCACATTTTTGTTCATTCTTTTCTCCATAACAGCCTGGATGAGTTGTTCTGCTTCATCAACCGTTATTTCTTTTCGCGAAAGAGCTTCCAGAACCGCTAAGATATCATTCGGAAGTTCTCCCATCGGTTTCACCTCTCTTCTTTTTCAAAAGAGCAATAGCTTCTTCAACCGTGATCTTCTTTTCTTTAAGTAGCTTGTAGACATCGTTGGAGTCAACCTGCTCTTCATCTTCCTCAATAGGTGTAAGTCCCATCTTTTCCAAAACTTTGTCGAGTCTTCCTCTAAGTGCAAAGTAACCAATCCCAGTGAGTCTTTCCATTTCTTTTAAGTTTCCTTTTGTTCTCAAGAACATCATAATAAACCTCGTATCTTCTTCATCGAGATAAGCAAACGAAGGCGCTTCAAATGAACCACTAACGGTCACACCATCATCGTCACATCTTAACTGAATTACTTTCATCGGCTTTCCACATACTGGACACCTTGGTAACATCTTAGCCACGGATTTCACCTCCCAAAATTATTGTACCACTTTCCAAATAATTTGTCAAATTAAACAAAAAATACACAAAGAGTTCTTGGCAAACAATGTAAAGCTGTGAAAAAACATCTCTTTGAAATTTACATATGTTGTGGTATAATCACATTGCATTGTGCTGTCTTTATGATTCTCTTTAAATTTGGGGGGATTTGTGTGGCAAAGGAAAAGTTTAACCTTCAAGATCGCTTTTTGAACATCGTTAGAACGCGCAAGATAGAGGTCAAAGTTTACTTGGTCAACGGCTTTCAAGCTAAGGGGATTGTTAGGTCGTTTGATAACTTTACGGTTCTTTTGGAGAATGGTAAGCAACAGATGCTTATTTACAAACATGCTATCAGTACGATCCAACCTGCTCAGTACATCATGCTTATGAAGACCGAAGAGCAAGAATCGGAACAACAAGAACAACAAGAACAGCAGGATTCTGAAGATTCGCAAGAATAATTTGGCTGAATGTACAGCTCTTTGGAAAGGGGATGACAAAGTTTAGGAAGAAGGGGTTAATAATAGCGGTTGCGCATGATATTAACCTTAAAACGAATGAATCACTTGAGGAATTAGAACTGCTTTGTAAGACGTTAGGGATTGATGTTTTAGAAAAGGTTGTTCAGCGCAGGGAAAAACCCGACCCGGCAACTTACATTGGCAGCGGTAAACTCGAGAAGATAAAAAAACTCTGCGATGAAAACCAAATAGATGTTGTTGTGTTCGATGATGAGATTACACCTGTTCAGCAAAGAAACTTAGAAAGTATCCTAAAAGTCCCTGTTCTCGACAGAACGCAGGTAATTTTGGAAATTTTTTCCAAACATGCGACAACTTACGAAGGAAAAATACAAGTAGAAATGGCAAAGCTAGTTTATGAGCTACCTCGACTTAGGGGTAAAGGTTTGTATTTATCCAATCCTGGAGCAGGAATAGGTACTAGAGGACCTGGCGAGACTGCTCTTGAACTCGATAGAAGGAAGTTGAAACAAAGGATCGCAGTGCTAAGGAAAGAACTAAATAAGTTGAAAATTAACAGGGAAAATACGAGAAGAGCAAGGTTGTCGAGTGGCTATTACCTTGTTTCAATCGTTGGTTATACGAATGCAGGAAAGAGCACGCTTTTGAGTGCTTTGTCCAAAGAAAGTGATATACTCGTTTCTGACAAACTTTTCTCAACGTTGAACCCTACCATTCGAAAAGTTAAGTTACCAAGTGGTCGATGTTGTCTTGTAGGTGATACGGTCGGGTTCATAAGTAAACTGCCGCATACACTTGTCGAGGCTTTTCATTCTACACTGGAAGAGATTTTGTACTCGGACCTTCTTTTGCTTGTGGTCGATATTTCGGATCCATTTTATAAGGACAAAATTGCCGCATCGTACGATGTTTTGCAAGAGATAGGAGCATATGAAAAACCAAAGATGCTTGTTTTTAACAAAATAGATGCTCTGCCTGAAGACAAAGTCGAACTCATAAGGTACGAATATCCCGAGGCGGTTTATATATCAGCTAAACACAGAATAGGTTTTGATGATTTATTCTTAAAACTGGAAAGTTATTTTAAATCGTTCGACGTGCACCTGAATATCAAAATGGCTCATAGTGATTATGGACTTGTTTCTAAGTACTTTGAATATGTGAGGATAGAAGAATTGAGCTCGTCCGATGGTTATGACTTCGTTCAGATAAGTGGTCCCGAAAGTATTGTGTTAAAAATAAAAAATATCTTGGATTCAAGAACTGAGAATAATTGCTTTAAGGAGTCAACTATGCAAAATTAAATTTTTGTTTTGAGTGTGAGATAGCATAATCAATATTGAACTTCTCTTTCTTTCTCAACATTGCGTACAACGTTCGCAATAACTTGTGTACTACTGACATTATCGCTTTTTTGTACGGTAAACCTTGCTGCCTTTTTCGTTCATAGTATGTTCGGAAATATTCGTTGTGAATCACTACACTCACTGCCATTAGCCATAGTATTCGTCTTAGGTGGGCATTGCCCCTTTTCGATATGTGTCCTTCTACTTTGCTTTTGCCTGATTGGGCAATGCTTGGATCGAGTCCACAATACGCAATGAGTTTTTTGTATGTACTAAATCTTGAGATATCTCCAACTTCTGCCAAGAAATGCATCGCGCTGTTTTCACCAATACCTGGTATTGACGTGAGTATCTCGATATCAAGGTTTATCGCACTACATTCGCAATATTCTTTCATCATCTTGTCGTATTCTTCAAGCTGTTGCTGTAAAAATTGTAGTTCTTTGATATTTTGCACAAGAATCTTTTCTTTCATCGGCCAATATTGAGCAATCGAGTTATTAGCGAGTTCTTTAAGTTTTTGAGCATTAAGTTTTGTACTTCTGCCACGGTCTTTGGAAAAGAACACATCCAGATTACGAGCCTTTTGAATAGCCTTGGCAGAAGGGAAATGAGAAAGAAGATTGAGGATAGTGTCACTGTAGATATTGGTAACTCTTTCGAGTTCAGGGAAAAGAACGTTGAGCAGTTTTTCGATATTGCCTTTAACTTTTGCGATGCGGTGGATAATGTTTTCGCGTGCTCTGACAATATCACGAAGCTCAGAGTTGACAAAAGCAGAAGAAGGAATTTGATGTTGTAGGTAAAACAAAGCAGTAGCGATAATGCGAGCATCGATTTTGTCGGTTTTGGTCTTTCGAAGAGAAGCAAAGTTTTTAACAGTTAGAGGATTAAAAACAGCGCAAGCAAAGTCGTTGGAAGAAAGGAAAGCCAGAAGGTTGAGATGATAACAGCCAGTAGATTCCATAGCGATGATGATGGATTGTTTTGGGAAGGCAGAGAGTTTGTTTGCGAAGGAGGAAAAGCCTTGCTGGGACATATCGAAAGAAGATTCGAAGATGATGGAACTGGGATTAGAGATAGCGCAGACGTTGAACTTATCCTTGGAAACATCGATGCCGACGAATATGGAGAAGTTATTCATACAAGAACCTCCTTTCGAATGATGAGGGCAGGGAGCCTGCTGAACCAATCCTCCATGCTGACGAGGGCTGAAAGCCCAACCAACTAATCATGGTTAAAGGCAGGCAACAGACTCCTTAAATGGCTTAAAAGCCAAGGTGACATAAGTTGTCCTGCCCTCAATTTTTTTAAGCTAAATTATTTATACCATATTTTTATGTAGGAGAGGTGAACATGGAAATTAGAGATTTTGGGTTTAAGTTCTTGTTATCAGTTATTGTCTTCTTCATCGTCTTCACACCTTCCTTGTTAGTTGCGCTATACCAGTTGCCGGTTGATAGCTCGTATATAACGGCTACGTTCATGGAATTTCGCTCTACTGGGAAAATACCGCATTTTCACTCTGGAATTGATTTCAGTACGTTTCTTAAAGAAGGCGTTCCGATAAAAGCAGCTGCCGATGGTTTTGTAAGAAGGTTGGAAATAGACTTAGATAACATCTATGGTAACACCGTTGTTTTGGAACATCCTGATGGATATAGAACACTGTACGCCCATCTTTCAGCGTTTGCAGACAAATACGAAAAACTGGCAAATATGCTAAGGGAAGAGTTTGGTTCAAAAAGGATTGTTGTGGAGTTCTTGTCGGACGACTTGAAGGTATCAATCGGTGAGTTAATAGGTTATTCTGGAAGAACTGGCGAAGCAGCTCAACCGCATTGTCATTTCGAGGTGCGAGATAAAGAAGAACGAAATATATATGATCCTTTGGATTTCATTGATAAGAAATTATTGAAGCCTGTCCAGATGGGGATCATCTTGAAAGATTTGATAATTGATGGCAAGCAGTATCCATATTCAGAGAATGCTACATATGAGTTTTCAGGAGCTTATCCAAGAATAGCTGTTGAGGCATACACAGAATTAGCCAAAAATTTACTTGGAGTTAAAGAAATAAAGGTGTACTTTTCGGATGATTTGGTGTATCATATAATACTTGATAAGTTACCTATGGAGTACTGGGAAAAGCCGAATCTTCTCTATGACGAACACACTGTAATGACATCCTTGGTTTACCGTGCGTATTATAAGTTGTACTCTGATGAGGATTCTCCTTTTGTTAGGGTAAATAAGGTAAAGCAGTATGGTGGAAGTAATTACAAAGTGTCTCTTGAAATTAAAGATGCTTTTGGAAATGTTGGTAAGTTTTCTTTCAATCTCCAAAGAAGGTGATTAATATGTTCTTTTTTAGGAAAAAGGAGAAAACCGAGTCAGACTTAGAAAGGAATCCATTTTACAAAGAATCGAACGCACTGGTGGTATACATCAAATGTAATAAATGTGGGGAAGTATTCAGGAGCCATCTGAGGATCGGCTACGACTTTATAATAGATTACGACAACAGATCAGCTCCGTTCAAGATCGAAAAGATTTACGTAGGTTCGAAATGCCCCAATAAAATTGAGTTGAAAGCAAAGTTCACTGGTTCGTACAAACCAGTGAGCATCGAAATAGAAGGTGGAAAGTTTATATCAAAAGAAACTTACGAAAGGGAGGCAGAGAGATGAGAAGGCTGTTCACAAGCGAAAGTGTTACCGAAGGACACCCAGACAAGATGGCAGATCAGATTAGTGATGCCATCTTAGACGCGATTATCGCAGAGGATCCAAAGGCACGCGTCGCTGTCGAAACGTTGCTCACGACAGGTGTTGCCGTTGTTGCCGGTGAAGTAACGACAAGGGCATACGTCGACGTTCAGGATATTGTGAGAAAGACCGTTCTCGATATCGGTTACACAAGGGCAAAGTACGGTTTTGATGGAGAAACTTGTGCAGTTCTTTCTTCGATACACAGTCAGTCACCTGATATAGCACTCGGTGTTGACGAAGCAGCAGAATACAAAGAAGGCCAAAAAGCTGAAGACGAATTTGAAAAAATCGGTGCCGGCGACCA
Organism: Fervidobacterium changbaicum; assembly: GCF_004117075.1. Taxonomy (NCBI): domain Bacteria; kingdom Thermotogati; phylum Thermotogota; class Thermotogae; order Thermotogales; family Fervidobacteriaceae; genus Fervidobacterium; species Fervidobacterium changbaicum. Next base: position 208,884 of record NZ_CP026721.1, on the reverse strand, counting down.
GGGAATGATGTTCGGGTACGCTACAAACGAAACAGAAGAGTTTATGCCTCTTCCGATAATGCTTGCTCATAAGTTAGCCATGAAACTTGCCGAAGTCAGAAAGAACGGTACCGTACCGTTTTTGAGACCAGATGGTAAGACTCAGGTTACTATTGAATACGATGAAAATGATAGACCGATTAGAGTAGATACGATCTTGATATCAACTCAGCACGAACCGGATGTGACAATTCCAGAGATTAAAGAAGCGCTTGTAAAGTACGTAATCGATCCTGTGATTCCGGAAGCGCTCAGGGACAACAAAATGCGAATTCTTGTCAACCCAACAGGGCGTTTTGTTCTCGGAGGTCCAGCGGCTGATACGGGTTTGACGGGAAGAAAGATAATTGTTGATACTTACGGTGGAGCTATACCACACGGTGGCGGTGCGTTCAGTGGTAAAGACCCGACGAAAGTTGACAGGTCTGCACACTACTTTGCAAGGTATGTTGCTAAAAACGTTGTCGCAGCAGGTTTGGCAGACAGATTCATGATTCAAATTGCATATGCGATAGGAGTTGCAAGACCGGTGTCCATAATGATCAATACATTTGGTACATCAAAAGTAGACGAGGAAAAGCTCCTGAAAGTTATAACAGAGCTCTTCGATTTCAGGCCAGGTGCCATTATTAAAAAGCTCGATTTGCTTAGACCTATCTACAAAAAGACAGCTGCATATGGTCATTTCGGAAGGAACGACCCAGATTTCACATGGGAAAAGACCGATATGGCAAAAGAGTTAAAGGCAGCGTTCAATCTTTGAACTTTTTAGATGTACTGAGAGCTGAGAAAGTCCCATCTACGGATGGGGAACCGATTAAAAAGACTAAGAAGACTAAAAGAGCAGGAGGGATTGGTTTTTATGCCTAACACAAAGTCTGCTGAAAAGCGTGTGAGAGTTTCCGAGAAAAGAAGAGTTCTTAACAAAGCTTACAAAACAAGCATGAAGAACAAGATCAAAGCGGTTCTTAAAGCTATTGCTGAAGGTAAACCTGTCGAAGAGGTTCAAGAACTTTTTAAGGTTGCTCAAAGTGCTATCGATAAGGCTGCAAGAAGAGGTGCAATTCACAAGAATCAAGCAAGCAGGAGGAAATCAAGATTGGCAGCAAAGGTTAAGGCCTACGTTGCTGCTAAAGAACAAGGGGTGTAAAAATGCCATTCTACTATGTGATGGAGCTGAGCGTAAGTGAGCAACGCGCAGATTATGCGCTCAAGAACGAAGAGCTCAAAAGATTAATAGAAGAAAAAAGGTGCGAAGTGAAGTTTGAGAATGGAACGCTTAGCATCAAGTTTCCGGAGAATGAGGACCTTGATGAAGAAGTCATGCAGATGGTCTTGGAAGTATTGAGAACACCAGTGAACGCCAAGGAATACATATATGAAAATGGAGAAAAGATAGAGATATTCTCCGGAAGGCTCGATCCAGCACACCCTCTTGGACAAGCAAAGGAAGAGATAAAGGAAAGAACCATAGAAAGCCTTGAAGAAGAAGAGGAAGAAGATCTAAAACCACACTACGAAGAACTCCTCGATGAGATTGAGGAGGAAGAAGAAGAGTAAGTGTAGATTTCAAAAGCCCACAGAGAGCTACTTTAAATAAAAACCCCCGATTCATCGGGGGTTTTTGCTTATATTTTGAACCTTTTTACATACTCGTTCAAATCGCTCACAGCTTTTGCAAGTTCGTCTGAGTAGTTCTTAACGTTGCTAACTTGTTCAGCTTGATTTGCAATTTGCGCAGCCATTTCTTCAATGTCATGTTCAACTTCTTGTATGTTCTTTGTTATCTTATCCATTGCAGCGCTGACTTCTTCTGTAGCACCGCTTTGTTCTTCAGCGGTAGCAGCCAAATCCGCTGTCATCTTTGAAACTTCTTCAATCTTTCCTATAAGCATTTTTAGGCTTTCCCCAGCTTCTTTAACCGTTGCGACATAACCATCAACTTTTTGACTTACTCCTGTTGTTACCTTTTCAACTTTTCTTGCCTGCTCTCCAATTTTGCCAAGTATCTCTGCTATCTTCTTTGTTGCCTGCCTGCTTTCTTCGGCCAGTTTTCTTATTTCATCGGCAACAACCGCAAAGCCTCTTCCAGCTTCTCCAGCACGTGCAGCTTCAATTGCAGCGTTGAGCGCAAGTAAGTTTGTTTGTTCTGCTATGCTCGATATCGTGTCGACTATTTCTCCTATCTGGTTTGAGAACTTTGTCAGTTCAACTATAGCGTTCAAAGATTCTCCCATACCTGTTCTGATTTCACTCACTGAGGACTCGACTTCTGCCATTCTTCCTGAGACCGTTGTGACATTCTCTCTCATTAATTCGGCGCTCTGAGACAACCTTTCTGAGTACCTGGCTATGTTCTGGGCACCGGCCGCTATCTCTTCCATACCACTATTCGCTTCCTGAGTAGCTGCAGCGATGTCTTGAACTTCCAAAGTTGTCTTTTGCACGGTCTCTTTAGATGCCATCGCTGCTTCTGCCGAATTTTGTGCAAGGTCATCGAGCATGAACGAAACGGATGAGACTTGTGCGCCGAGCTTCATAATCTCACCGACTGTTTGTTTGAAACTGTCTATGAGTATCTTGAATGCGCGGCCAAGTTCAGCGATTTCGTCTTTTCCAAGTTGTTCTTCGGAAACTTCAACCGTCAAATCGTTATTTGCAACCTTTTGAGCAACTTCAACGACATGATTGATTCGCTTGGTTATGCTATCGGTTAAGAACAGAGCAATTAAAGCTGCACCAAGTGCGATGATTATTCCAGCAAAGATACCGGATGTTATGATCTTTCGTGCAGCATCCGTGATTTCAGAATATGGGATTATGCCGATAGCAGTTAGGTTATAACTTCCTATCCTTTCGAACGCTGCAAATTTCTTACCGTTGAACGTGTACACAACAGTCCCTTTTGTCTTTGAGATGATTTCCTGAGCAAGTTGTTTTGTACCTTCTTCTTTCGCCAAATCAAGTTTTCCGACATATTCAGCCTTTGGATGCGCAACGGTCAGTGTTCCATAGGCAAGGGCTACGTAGCCGGATTTTCCTATCTTGATTCCGGCGACCATCTTTTGTAGCTTATCCAATGGATATATACCAGCTAGTACTCCAATAACATTTTCTCCAAAATCCTTTACGGCTGCAACAACCAAGATACTTTGTTGACCGTTGTATTCATAAGGCATGTAAATATCGTATTCTTTCTTTTTTGTTAGAATATTTTCGATAACGTCGTTTGGAAGTTGAATATTAACAACCCCATCTTTGGACACTATTCTTTTGTCCGGCAAGATAACGAAAACCTCTAAATACCCCTTCGGATTTAGTGCGCTGTACGCGTTCCTGACACCCCAGCCAAGTTGTGTGATGCCTAATTCATCGTTTGTATTCATCATATAAGGCGATATAGCACCACTTGTTGAGTAATCGACCAAAGGCTTAACGGTTTCGTTTAAACTTACTTCTATGTCTTTTTTCACGGAACTTAGAACAAGTGCTTCAATCTGGGCTGCTGCGTCTCTGACCACGGAAGTTGAGACAAGAACAGAGACGAAAACGCTTACAAAAGAGGCTACGACTCCGACCAGAACCAAAGATAGGATAAGCTTTGTCCTCAAGCTCATGAAAACACCTCCTCGAGTATCACTTGCTTTACTTTATTAAAGTTATCTCCGAAATATTTGTCCTCAGATAATTTTATCTTTATTTTACCATAGAATTCCTCGATTATACAAGAGCTATTCAGTGGCCTTCGAGAGTCTAAGGCGACTGAAACGAGCATCGCTTCAATACTAACTAGTGATACCAAATTATCAAACACTTTTCTTAATTTTCTAACAGCGGTAGCTCCCATGCTGACGTGGTCCTCTTGGTAAGCAGAAGTTGGTATTGAATCGGCACTTGCGGGATGAGAAAGAACTTTATTTTCGTTGCAAAGTGCAGCGGCTGTGTACTGCCAAATCATATATCCGCTGTTGAGACCTTCTTCACCACCTGCAAGGAAGGGAGGAAGCCCTTCGTTAACCTTTGGATTGACAAGCCTATCTATCCTTCTTTCTATCATATTCCCCATGGATGTCAGTGCGATCGCTAAAAAGTCTGCACAAAGCGCAAGCGGTTCTCCGTGAAAATTACCTCCACTGATTATTTCGTCTTCAAAAACCAACGGGTTGTCGGTAGCTGAATTTATTTCTCGTTCAACAACTCCTTTAACCCATTCGATGGTATCAAAAACAGCACCGTAAACTTGTGGTATCGTTCTTAACGTGTATGCATCCTGGACTTTACTGCAATTTTTGTGACTTTCTCTGAGCTCACTTCCTTTTAAAAAATCCCTGAGCATCTGTGCTATTTTTATTTGTCCGGGATGTGGTCTTGCCAGCTGGATTCTTTCATCGAATGCAGAAGGAGTTCCAAGTAGGACATCTACACTTGAAGCCGCAATTAATGTAGCTATTTTCATCAGTCTTTCCAAGTCGCGAACAATCAAAGCCAAATGTGCTGCCATGAATTGCGTCCCGTTTATTAGACTCAGTCCTTCCTTTTCTTCCAATTGAATTGGCACAAAATCATAGCTGGAAGGAACGAAGGGAATATCTTTTCCATCTTTAAGGATTTTCCCTTCCCCGATTAAGACCATTGCAATATGTGATAAAGGAGCCAAGTCACCACTTGCACCAACCGAACCAATTTCAGGAACAGCGGGTGTTATTTTCTTGTTGAGTAGTTCCAACAGTTTTTCAATAACGACAGGTCTGACACCGCTAAGACCTTTAGCTAATGCATTAGCCCTTATCAAAATCATTGCTCTCACTATATCTTCCGAAAGGTAGTTACCTATGCCTGCAGAGTGCGAAAGGATAATATTTCTTTGTAGTTCTTTTAATTTTTCTTTTGATATTCGAACGTTTGCAAGAGCACCAAAACCAGTGTTCACACCGTATATTGGCTTTCCTATATCAAGAAATTTCTGGAGAATTTGTCTACTCAATTTGACTCTTTCGTGCGCATCTGGAGAAATGCTAACAGGAGCGTACTTTCTACTAACAAGATGAACATCTTCAATAGTTAGATGTTCACCATCAATTACCACGCTGGGGATTCTTGCAGAACTTTGAGAGGTCATAGTTCACTTCCCCTTATTCTTGTAATGTGTTTTCCTTCTACAAAACGGGCCATGATGTAAAGTAAATCGGAAAGGCGGTTCAGGTATTTTATAACCTCTGGTCTGACACCCTCTTTTTCCGAAAGTTTCACAACAAGTCTTTCGGCACGTCTGGCAACCGTCCTGCATACATCCAAGTATGCACTTGGCACTGTTTCGCCCGGTAAGACGAAGGAATCCAGTTTCACGACTTCTTCGTAAGCATGAACGTGTTTTGTAAGCAGTTCAATATCCTCTTCGCTAATTAATCTGACGAATTTTTCACCTTTTGCAAGTTCTGCCGCCAATCTGAAGAGGTCTTTTTGAACTTGTTCTACAACCTCCCTTTCATTGTCAGGTAGAAAATGCTTAGCTAATCCAAGAAACGAATTCAATTCATCGACTGTTCCGTAGGTTTCAACCCTTATGGCAGCTTTAGATATACGTTCTCCGTTTGCAAGACTTGTTTCACCTGCATCACCGGTCTTTGTGGTTATCGACATTTTTTATCCCCTCCATCTTGTTAGTTGCATCCTTTCTATGATATTATACTTTTGAATTAGTCATTTCACAAACTTTAGAAAGGCCAATTACGATTCTTATTCTTGAAAGTTCTCATCAATGCACTTTGATACGTCTAAAATCTTTCCGTAAATGACCGTGTTTTCGTAGGAATCACGATTTCTAAGGTAGCATTTCTTAGTACCTTCTAATTCAAAACCGAATTTCTCTAGGATCTTCCTCATCGGTATGTTTTTTTCTAAGGTTTCCGCTTCGATTCTTACAGCGTTGTTGTTTCTCGCCCATTCAATAGCCAACTCGGTTAATTTCGAGCCAATGCCGTTACCACGGTGTTCGGCTACTATTTCCATTCCGAATTCCGCAACATGCGCTGTCTTCTTTTTGCTATCCAAGAACCAAACCCATAGCTGGCCAACGATTTCATTTCCGTGTTCAACAACCACAAAGAGTCTGTTGCTTATGGAGAGCCAGTTCTTTACCCAGCTACTCATACCCTCCAAGGTGATTTCATCTGGAGCAGATAGTATCGTATCGCTTTCAGCGGCGACCTTTTTTCGCATTATATATACATTTTCAATATCATCTACACAGACTGTACGCAAAATGTACCCTTTGAAATTAACAGGAAATTCTAAACCATTGACTTCCGACCCCGCATCAAAATTCATAGCGCTCCCCCCAAAGACTGGATTTAGCATAGATATCAAGTACTCACTAAAGAAAATAACCCCAACGATACTGTTGGGGTTATCCATTATCTTTTAAAGATTCATCCAGCATTTCCATTGTTTGGTTTTAACGTAATGATTTCAAGGTCAACAAAACTTTTCGCACTCTCCAAAAGTCTAATGGCATCAACTACGGTGTCCTTTGTAGCAATAACCTTCAAGAATTCACCTTCGAAACTTCTTATGTTCATAACATTATCCTCTGCTTCAAGCAAGTAATTTAAGATATGAACATCTTCTTTTTTGAGCTTTACAAGTATGTCGTATTCAACAGGTTCTAAAGCATTTACAGAGTTATTTTTCATCACTTTTCCTCTGCCTCCTTGGTTTGTTCATTCGTATCGCCTGAATTTTCAAACATGCCCTTTGTTAAGGGGCAGGGAGCTAATCTTTTACGTGGTTGGGATAGGAAATTTCTAAACTTTTCGATAACTTCTTTACCTTCTTCTTCAAAGAGGAACCTTGCAAACTCTGAGAATTTGTTTACCGTGTTTTCACTTAAGTTGAAGTATATGTTCCATGCCGCTTCGTCTGCTTCTTCAGCAGAAAGTTGTAGAATTTCGCAAAAGAACACCTTAACAGCGTTGAATCTTGCATTTTCTGCAACAGCTATCTTCTTTCCTTCAGCAGTTAGAGAGATACCACCCCTGTGTTCGTAATAGATAAGACCTGCGTCAGCCAACCTTTCCAAAAATTGTTTGGCCGAAGGCATTTTAACTTTTAAAAAGTTCGAAATCTTTTTTAATCTTGTCCATCCCATTTCGTTCAATGTTAGGTAAACTGCCAAAAGATATTTCCGTTCAGTTGGGCCGAGTTGACTTTCCATAAAGTTCACCTCTCTATTTGCATTCGATTTTATTTTACCACATGAATTAGTATCTAAACGCACTCCTACCTATGAATTCTCTTATAATGGATGTCCTTGGTATGTCTTCTATGTTTGTAATGGGCAAGAAGTAATCGAGTATCTTGAGCAGTCTATTTGCTTCGGTGGACTCCGGCACATCGTCTGGCACTACTGAAAGCAATGGTTCAGCAAAGATTTTTAGCACAGATACTTCGTAAATAAGTGCGCTGTTAAACATTACGTCCGCATTTTCTTGGTACGGGAAGATGTTCTTTTCCTCACCTCGTCTAACACTATCCCACATCCTGAGCGTTGCAAGCGCGTCGTGCCCTCTGAATTTGCTATCTCGAACCATTCTTCTTAAAAGTCTGACGTCGGTTGTGTGCAATCTGTTGACGTTATCTAAATTGAGCTGTGCGAGTGCACTTGCGTAGATCTTAAACTTCAGTTCTTCTGGCACAAGCTCTGTGAGTTTCGGATTGAGACCATGGATACCTTCAACAATAATTATTTGTTCTTTCTCTATTTTCATCTTGGTACCCACTGGTTCTCTTTTTCCCAAAACAAAGTTAAATTTCGGTATTTCAACTTCCTTGCCATCAAAAAGGTCTATCAGATTCCTGTTGAACAATTCAACATCTATCGCTTCGAGTGCTTCGAAGTCGTAGTTGCCATTCTCATCACGAGGCGTTTTTTCCCTATCAACGAAGTAATCGTCCAGTGAAATTGTCACAGGCTTGAACCCACTGGCTTTCAACTGGACCATCAAACGTTTTGAGAACGTTGTTTTTCCACTTGAAGAAGGTCCAGCAATAAGGACCAATCTGACCTTACCTTTTTTCTTTATCTCCTCAGATATCATTGCTATTCTTTTTTCATGCAACGCCTCAGCTAGAATGATTAAGTCGGTAACCGCCCGTTCACCTTTTGCGATTACCTCATTCAGTTCACCAACACTGTTTATCTCCATGATTTCAAGCCATCTTGAGTACTCAAGAAAGACAGCCGATAGTTTCGGTAGGGGTTTAAATGCAGGAACTGAAACGTTCCCGTCTTTAACTACAGGAAGAAGAAGCACAAAACCTTGCTCGTACTTGACAAGCTCAAACCACTTTAAATAACCCGTTGATGGCGGCATGTAGCCGTAGAAATAATCAAAATGTCCATCTGCTTCGTACACTTTGACTGTTTTTTTCTTTCTGTATTTTAAAAGTTTTACCTTATCTTCCATTCCTGCCGATGCAAAGAGCTGTATTGCTTCGCTCTTTTGAAGCTCGTTTTTCTTAAATCTGATATCAGCTTCCACCCACTTTTTCATCTCATCAGATAAGTTCTTTACGTCGTTTTCTGTGAGAAGAACGGGGTTGTTATTGTCTCTGATTTCGCAGTACACACCGTGTCCAATTGTGTGAAGTACTTTCAAGGTATATTGTTTAAATACGTTTCTCACAGCTGCGTGTAGAATAAATAACAAACCGCGCTGGTATATTCTCATACCATCTTGAGATTCTAAAGTAATGAAGCTAACCTCACCAGAACGATATATCGGTCTGAATAACTCAACAATTGAGTTATTTAATCTCGCTCCAAGAACCATTTTTCCAGTCTTTCGTTCGTATTCTTTAGCGATATTTTCCAAAGTTCCTCCAAGAGGTATTTCGTAAGTTTCGCTATTGACATAAATTTTGAGCATTTCCATATGCTTTCCCCCTTTTTAAAAAATTGTTTAGTCTTTTACGGTGATCGTAGCCAAAAATTATATCACAATATTTGTTATTTTTTCCAGGTAATTTCGAAATCAGCGGGGTTAACGTGAGTAAAATGAACATGGACGTTTAGTTTGGCGACTTTCTTGATTTCTTCTTTGTTAATTATATCTCTAAAGTGTGGGTGTAATTTAACAATGACCTCTGAAACATCTTTTGGCCTTTTCTTGAGCTCGTTAAAGAGTTGTTCAATAACAAGCTCAGGACTTGGTATCGTTCCTTTGCCACTGCACACAGGACACGTTGTTGTCAAGCGTTCATCCAACGACTTGGTGGTTCTTTTCCTTGTCATTTCAAGTAATCCTAGCTGAGTGAAACCATAGATCTCAACCCTGTTTCGGTCTTTAAGTACTTCTTTCTTCATGATTTCGATTATCCTGTTTCTACTCTTTTCACTTCTCATATCGATGAAATCTATGATTATTATACCTCCTAAGTTTCTCAATCTAAGAATCCTTGCAATCTCTTTGGCAGCCTCCGCGTTTATTTGTTCAGAAAGTTCTTCATGGTCGCTTGTGGTTGTGAAATGCCCTGAATTGACGTCTATAACGACCATTGCTTCCGTTTTGTCGATCACAATCTCGCCGCCTGATGGCAACGGAATGTATCGACTTAGAATTTTCTTCAGTTCTTTGTTTATTCCAAGTTCTTCGAATACATCTCCTTCTATTATTTTCACCCGGATGTCTCTGGAATATTCTCTTATCAATTCTTTATAAGCTGCCGAGTTCGTTATTACCTCATCTACACCTTGCTTCAAGAATTCCCTAAGTACAAAAGCATCCGAATCCGACTCTTTGTAGAGTAATTTAACCTTCTTAGCCTTTTTAAATTCTTTGATCAACTCGTTCCACTTAGACAGTAGCAACTCACCTTCATGGTAAATCTGCTCTTCAGTGGCCTCCGCCGCTGCAGTTCTCATGATAAATCCGCACGAGAGTTTTTCACGTAACCGACTCCCAAGCTCTTTAAGCCTGCTCCTATCATCTTGATCTTGAATCTTCCGTGAGACTCCGATACTGTGTGAAAATGGCATCAAGACTACATACCTACCCGGTAGACCAATGTTTGTGGTTACCTGGGGGCCTTTTGTTTGTCCACCTTCTTTTTTTATTTGCACAAGCACTTTTTGACCTTCCTGGAGTTTTTTCAGACCAAAGAATTCGAGATATTCCTGTTTTATATCTTTTAATCTTAGAAAACCATTCTCATCGTTCGACAATTTGACAAACGCTGCTTCGAGTGCAGGAACAAATTTCTCTATCTTTCCGACAAAAATACTTCCCGCAACGCTTTCCTCATCTTCTGGGAAGTATATTTCAACTAATCTTCCATCTTCGAGTAGTGCAACTTGAGGTCTGTCGTCTTTCTTGTTTATAACTAATATCACACTCTACACCTCTTTATAATACTCCGCACGAGTGTATTCAAAAACTTTCCAGGTATTTTCTTTGTTCGTCGGATAGTTCGTCTATCTGTATTCCTAATGCTCTTAATTTTAACTTTGCGACCTGTTTGTCTAATTCTTCAGGATAATCGTAGACCTCGTTTTTCAGTTGTTTATATTTTTGGGAAAGGTAAATCAACGAAAAGGCTTGAAGCGCGAATGAAATGTCCATGATTTCGACTGGATGTCCGTCTGCGGCTGCCAGGTTAACCAATCTACCCTGTCCAATAACGAAAATGTCTTTACCATCGATTTCATAGCAAGTAACGTTTTGTCGTATCTCGTATTTCCTAGTTGCAAGCTTTTCAAGTTTCTCAATAGGTATTTCCACATTGAAGTGTCCTGCATTTGCCAAAACTACCCCATTTTTGAGTTTGCGAATTATTTCTTCATTTAAAACATCGCGAACACCTGTGGCTGTTACTATTATGTCTGCTCTTGGAGCAAGTTCTTCGATTTTCCCTACTTCAAACCCGTCCATCAAGGCTTCTACAGCTTTGATGGGGTCAACTTCACTGACCATGACTTTAGCGCCTAAACCATGTGCACGCATCGCTATGCCTCTTCCACACCAACCGTAACCTGCTACAAGAACGTTCTTACCGGCTATGAGCAAATTCGTGTTTCGCATAATCGAATCCCAAGTTGATTGTCCTGTTCCATATCTGTTGTCAAACATGAATTTCATCTTTGCGTTGTTAACTGCTATTACAGGGACCTTCAAAATTCCCTGCACCTGAAGGTTTTTTAGCCTTCTCACTCCCGTTGTTGTTTCCTCAGAGACTCCTTTCAAGTTTTCTAAGACCTCTTGTCTTTGTGTATGTGCAAGAACCGTTAAATCGGCTCCATCATCGAGTATTAGATCTGGTTTGTAGTCGAGTATTCTATGTAAAAAACCAAAGTACTCGTTCTCGTCTTCCGTGCGCTTAGCATGAACTGTTATACCAAAGTCTTTAAGAGCCTGTGCGACATCGTCCTGTGTTGACAACGGATTACAGCCAGTTACGAAAACTTCCGCACCAAGCTTTTTCAAGGTGATCGCAAGATAAGCGGTTTTGGCTTCAAGGTGAATCGACATCCCTATTTTTAAACCACTTAGTGAGTAATCCATTTCCTGAATTAAATTCAGAAGTTTCATATGTTTTGATACCCAATCTATTTTTTGATGTCCTGACTTTTGAAGATTTTTTTCCATCTGATTCATTTTGCTCCTCCTTTTCTAATTATTCTGAACCTTTACTTCGCTACTGCTATTGGGATTTTCTTTTCAATTTTTGACTTCCCTGAAGAAAACGTAACGATGAGGTCATAGACTCCGGGTTCCGCGAACGCAAGCCTTTCCAATGTTCCAACAAAAGTTCGTCCAAACGGCAAGCAATAGAATCTTCTGTTACTGATTTCAAAGTTGTAACCTATTTTCGCTATACTGAATTGCATTTTGTCAACTTTTATGAAGCGCTCCTTATTTATTTTATTTGTTAAATAGACTTTGATTACAGGAGTCTTTCCGACAACTACTAGGTCCTCGGTTTCTATGTTAAAGTCAATTTCTCTTGGAGCAGGTTCCGGCTCTTTCGTAATAGGAATTGCAGATTTAAATTCTTTTATAGTCCCGTCATTAAAATAAAGTTTGACAGCCACTTCCATTAGCCCTTCCTTTTCCGCTTTGATGTTGACGCTCGATTTAAATATATGCGATTCACCGGGGTAAAGTTTAACTTCTTCTTTTACAACTTGCTGTACCTCTTTACCTAAATAATTCCATACGATCTTTGAAAGTGAAATATTTTGCAGCTGAGTCGTTCTGTTGATTATGTACACAGAAGGCTTAAACTCCTCACCGACTAAGTAGTAAGGTTCAGAGAAGATGCCATAATATATCTCTTCCTTATAAGTAAATGTTCTAGAAATTTCAGCAGGCTTTCCATTGATCTTACATTTAGAGTAGATCGTGTACGTCCCGCTTGGCAAATTTGCTAAAAAGACGTTTTCTTCCAAATTGAAAACAAGTTTCCGCCCCCGAGCATCTACAGAGCCTTGAACTGCATTTGGATACGTGAATTCGTACAGTGTTTTCGATTCGCTATAAATCTTAAAGTAAAATTCCGAAATAACAAAATTTTTCTCCGTCCGCTTCGTGTTTACAATGTAAACTCTCGCTCCAATCTTTTCGGGAGCGGTATACTCAAGTTTTGGGATTTCAATGGTCAGTTGAAGTGCATCAACGATATTGGAATAGGTCTGCGGAGAAACGTTTCTAACGAAAAAGAGAAAAGAAAATACTGCCAGTACTATTAAAACGTTGAGGAAGAGAAATTTGAAACTTCTCTTCCTCATAGCGCCGTAAGTAGTATTTATTTCTTTTTCTTTCTCTTTCCTAAACTTCTCTGGATCAAAACCCAAGAACATACCCCCTTATTATTCTTCCTCTTCTTCACCCACTACTGCTAGAATTTCTGCCATGGTTGTTTCACCATTCAGTACTTTGTACAAGCCATCTTGGAACATGCTGATCATTCCATACTTCCTTGCAGCTCTATCGAGTTCGTACGTTGACGCACCCTTTTGTACGAGCCTCCTTATCTCATCATTAACCATGAGGACTTCTGCTACAGCAGTCCTTCCTTTGTAGCCTGTGTTGTTGCAAGCTTGACATCCTTCACCGATGTATTGAACTGTGTTCATTTCTGGGAAAAGTTTTCTTGCCAGGTTTACAAATCTTTCAGGCAGGTCTCTTTCTACTTTACATTTACTACAAACTTTCCTAACCAACCTTTGGCCAATAACGCCTATAAGGGATGCCGAGATGAGTGATGGTTCGATCCCCATATTTACTAACCTGTCAATAGCTCCAGCAGCTGTATTTGTGTGCAGTGTCGACAAGACCAAGTGACCTGTCAACGATGCCTCAACAGCAAGCTGGGCAGTTTCCCTGTCTCTGATTTCACCGACCATTATGATGTCAGGGTCTTGCCTTAGGAAAGCTCGCAAATATTTAGCAAAAGTTAGTCCTATTTCAGCGTTGACTTGGCACTGAGTAATTCCTTCGACAGTATATTCCACCGGGTCTTCGGCTGTGACAATGTTCACGTCTTCCGAATTAAGCGAATTTATTATAGCTACTAAGGTTGTGGATTTACCGCTACCAGTCGGGCCCGTGACGAGTATAATACCGTAAGGATGTTCTATTAGCTTTTGAACTCTCTCATAGTTGTAAGGGGAATAGCCAAGTTCTTCAAGTTTTTTCTTCGATGATGAGACCTTCAGTAAACGCATAACCACCTTTTCACCATGAACAGAAGGCATCGTTGAAACACGTAAGTCGTACTGTTCCTCTCCGTGCTTGACAAAGAATTTTCCATCTTGCGGCAACCTTCTTTCCACTATATCAAGACCTGCCAAGATTTTTATCCTTGAAACTACCGCCGCGTGCATGTTTCTGGGGTACTCAGTAATTTTTCTCAAGACCCCATCGAGACGATACCTAACAACGACATTTCGTCTTTGTGGTTCTATATGAATATCACTCGCATCAAGCTCAATTGCATGGTCGACGATGTTGGAAACTAGCCTTACAACAGGAGTTTCCTCTTGTTCGGAGATGGTCTTTTCCTCTTCGAGCTGTTGCTGTTCTATTTCTTGCTGAGTAATTATTTCGTCAATTTCTTGAACCATTAACCCGGACGTTATGCCGTGTAGAATGTTGTTGTAGAGTGTTTCAAAGATACTTGGTGGCATAAGGCAAAAGTCAACATCTTTGCCCAATTTGAATTTTAACCTGCGTTTTATAACAGGTATATCGTAAACATTTGAGATCCCAACGATGACTTTTCCTTCCTTTTCATCGATTGGGATGATTTTCAATTCATTTATTAAATCTTTTGCGAATGACTTGGCAAACTCTTCGTTGATTTTTACTTCCCCGACACATGCTTGGATTTCGTACTGCTCAGCAAGGGCTTTTACGATATCGTCCCATGTACAGTACCCAAGCTGAATCAAAATCTCTCCAAGTGGTTTGTGTAGTTCCCTTTGCAATTCCAGTGCGTTTTGGAGTTCGGCAGGTGTGATAATTCCCTTTTCTATGAGCACGTCTCCTAGTTTCATAATATTCTTTTCCACATCAACTCACCTCTTCTAAGAGGCTAAGAATCGAAAAGTCTTCTTTAATCTTGCCTTCCTTTATATTCGAGACCGAATTTATAAATTGCTGGTATGTCTTCCTCAGACTTTACGAATTTTTCCTCGACATCAAAACGTGTAGCAATGACAGTCACTCTCATTTCGTCATCGGCCAACTCATCGTCGATAACCATACCAAACTTCATATCCGCATCTTCGCTGCAGGTTTGTTTTACTATCATTGCTGCTTCTTGCATTTCTTGGAGTGTCGCGTTTCGTGGAGCTGATATATTCAGTATAATGGACCTTGCATTCTCGATAGGATAGTCTAGGAACTTGCTATCAAGAGCTTTTCTCGCAGCGTCTATTACGCGCTTTTCGCCTTTTCCAACACCAATTCCGAGCATCGCATTGCCGGCATTCCTCATAACGGACTCTACATCTGCGAAGTCAAGGTTGATGTAACCACGTTTCATAATGAGATCAGATATACCGCGAACAGCTTGATGCAGGATTTCATCTGCGGTAGCAAAGGCATCAACGATAGTAGTTGATGGTGAAAGTTGTTCAAGTAGTTTGTTGTTACTTATTTTAATAAGTGTGTCGACTTTTCCTGTAATTCGCTTTACACCTTCTAAAGCCACGTTCCACCTGGGTGTTCCTTCAAAGAAGAAAGGCATAGTGATAATTGCAACCGTTAAGATGCCCAAATTCCTGGCAATCTCTGCAATAACAGGTGCAGCTCCGGTACCCGTTCCTCCGCCAAATCCAGCGGTGATGAAAAGCATGTCCGTCCCATGCAGGATCTCTTCAAGCTTTTTCCTATCTTCTAATGCAGCCTCTTCCCCAATCTTCGGATTTCCTCCTGCACCAAGGCCTTTTGTAAGTTTTTCTCCAATTTGAACTGTGACATCTGCTTTGCTTACATCAAGCACCTGAGCATCGGTGTTCACTGCGATCAGTGTGACGCCTTTCAATCCCATTTCAGCCATCCTGTTGATCGCGTTACAACCAGCTCCCCCAACCCCTATCACTTTCAACACAGGAACACCAGGTATTCTTTCAACATCTCTTTGCTTGCTTTCTTTTTCTATCATAAACGGCATGAGAATTTCCCTCCTTATCATTTTATCCAATTATCCAAATATCTTTCCAAAGGTCTCGGAGAGTTTTTTGAAAAATCCGGGACCTGATTGTCGCTTCTTTGTCCTCTCACCAACCATAG
This sequence comes from Fervidobacterium changbaicum, assembly GCF_004117075.1. Lineage (NCBI taxonomy): Bacteria > Thermotogati > Thermotogota > Thermotogae > Thermotogales > Fervidobacteriaceae > Fervidobacterium > Fervidobacterium changbaicum. The sequence continues at coordinate 193,051 of NZ_CP026721.1, read as the reverse complement.
GACTGTACATATTCTGTTCCTTTTGATAAACAATAATATTCCCAAAGGCTGCAGCATAAAGAGGTGTAAATACGTTAAGCTCTGCACCTTCAGCTTTAAACATCTCCGTGTCCGCTACTGTTCCGATTCTAACGGGACATTTAAAGACTTCACTAGCGAGTGTTTCAATACGTTGTAGCATTGCTCCTCCCCCAGTCAGGACTATCCCACCGGGAATCCCAATGTTTCCAAAATCTGGATATTTTACGGTGAAGTCTTTGTAAAGTTTCTTTACACGCATGAATATTTCCCTCAGCCGTGCATATATGATTCTTGATAGGAACTCCTTATCGGTTCGTTGAATAGTTCTACCATCTAAGCCCTTGTATTCAATAGGGACTGACTCTATATCCATGTAAACAGCAACACCATACGTCTTTAGTAGCCTTTCTGCTTCTTGTAAAGACGTCTTCAGAACAATAGCGATGTCTTTTAAAACGTTTTTCATGGATATATCAATTCTTTCCATCTCCAAAGGCGTGTTTGCGTAGTACAGGGTTACAGTTGTGTGATTATAACCTAAATCCACATGGACAACTCCTCTATCTTTCTCAACGTTTGATAGCACGGCTTCTGCATTTGATACAAAGGAAATATAATACTCCGCTTCACCAAGGATATCTTTTGTTGCATATTCGACAACATTTCTGTACTTCTCCGAACCCATTACAACTGTGTAGATTGCAGCAACTTTTCTTGTCTTCATGCCTATGGGATTGACAACAATCTTATTATCATCAAGCACGTATTTTTTTACAAAGAGATGCAGCGAGTTCCTCTCGTTGTTTGGGAAAAGGTCCGCAAGTAAATTGTCGGTAAGTTTCATTACGTGCTCTTCAGAAACGTATGCTTCTTCTTTTTCCGTCAATATGAGCTCTTCAGTGATTTCAGTAAGGGTGAAGTCGCCACAACTGGAAGAAACTAAAAGTTCCCCTCTAAGCTCTTTGCCCAACTGTTCTTCTAAGTCTTCAACAATCTGACCCATTGATTCGTTTAAAGCAACGACATCTTTGATTTCACCATTTTCTATACCCCTAGTTTTAACATTTGAAAAAGCCAATACGTTTCCGAATCCTTCGCTGAAATCAACCACGATACCTTTGATACTATCGTTTCCGATATCCAAAGAAACGATCTCTCGTGATTTAGGCATAATCCTCACCCCTTTATTGTATAAATTTTTCCATTCTTGAATAAGTATACTTTCTTAGGATCCATATACTGCCATGCCAAAGCTAGTGTGTTCAGACAAGATTGGATATCACTAATGTCTGTAATATAAACTATTGAGGAGTTCCTTGTTACAATGTATTTTTCTTTAAGATTGATTTCAAATACGCCTGTTGGGATTTTCTGAGGCAAATATTTCAAAAACGGGCTATCGATTTTTCCTTGTATTAAATCGATGTTGAAACCTGTTACAAAAGGTGCAGCCTCCAGCAGTGATTTCCCATCATCTGGATAAATATCATATATACGACCTGCTGTGTTGACTTTCCAAAAGCGTCCATCGTATGAAATAGAGAACCAGTAAGTTGACGGTTGTTCTGTAGTTATTGAAAAGGTTTTGTAAGATTTTAGGTTATATGATGAAAAAAATAGCAAAACAACGTAAAGGGTAACAATCAATAAATACCTTCCTGCCATTTTCTACTCCCATTTTTTCATTTGGTTTTTGACGATAAGTTTCTAATACTTTAGAAACAAGAATTGCTAAACATATTTTACCACAAATTTTCTATTTAAGTGAAGAAGTTTTTTGTGTTCTGGTATAATATATTAGATACGATGATACGATGTCAAAAGGGAGGTTTGAGCTATGAAACTGAACAAATATCTGTTAACAGTTATTTTATTTATTATGTATTTTTCGGTCTTGTCTATAGTCCTTGCCGTTACGATAGTTTACAAAGACAGTTCAACGATTGAGGGTGACTTGGAAGATATGAACAACAAGTATGTCGTTGTAAGTAACGCACTTGGCAAAATCCAGATACCGGTAGATAATGTAAAAGCTATCATCTTCAGAAATCATAACATGTTTCAAACTGGCCGTGAAGTTTCCATAGGTGGAAAAAAGTACGAAGGGTATGCTACCGAACTCTCAAAAGAATACGTAACAGTCACTACGTGGTTTGGAAACGTTAAGGTAAATTTGAAGTCAGATATTTTGGATTTCATAGGCTTTGAAAAAGTTGATTTTCCTAATGTCCCGTTGGAAACGTATTTCCAAGTTGAATTATCGTTAAACGAATATTACGTTTGCTCTTTAAAAAGTGGTGAAATGATCGTTGGGACCCAACTCAGCTCAAATAACGATTATCTCATTGTTTCTGACAACTATAGAAACACGTTCTACATATTGAAAGGGGCCGTAGAGGATTTATACATACCTTACAAATACGCTAAGGGCTATGATCTGGTCGTGCTTAGTACGGGACGTAAGTTGTATGGTGTAGTTAAGAAACTTTCGGAAACGCAGTATGAGGTTTCTGGACAATGGGGTAAAGTTGTTGTCAACCAGGGAGAAATCCTGTTCACGACCTATAAGGAAACGAAGGAGCAGGTTGTACAGCCTGTTCAACCAACTCCAAAGGTAGAACCTGCTCCAAACCTTCTTGATAGACTCATTTACGACAAAGATGGGGTTGCAGTGGTTGTGGCGGACAGTCCTATAAAAGTCGAAGGGAAAGAAATCAAAAGGATAAACATCTATCCGAGGCAAATTGTTGATCCGAGGACGGGAATTGTGTTCGTCCTTGTTCCTGGTGGAGTATTCAAAATGGGAGCGGACACTTCTTGGGGAAGCGTCGACGATGATGAGCTTCCACAACGCGAAGTTTATGTTTCAGCATTTTATATATCCAAATACCCAATCACGGTAAAGCAGTACTTAGACTTCCTTAAAGCTTCTCAGACAAGTTCTAGTGTTGTTTACGGAAAACAGATAAGTCCTGTTGAAATCGATTTCCTGAGTCAAAAAGTTAGAGTGAGTTACAACGCTCCACAAGCCCTTCTTAACAGTCCGATAACTGGTATAAACTATCTCTCAGCAAAGGCATACTGCGATTGGGCAGGCTATCAACTCCCTACTGAAGCACAATGGGAGAAGGCGGCAAGGGGTACGGATGGAAGGAGATATCCGTGGGGTAATAGTAGACCAACCACATATAACGATGGTAAGAAGGATTACCCTGTTGATATGTTTGAAGAAACCGACGTATCCCCATACGGTGTAGTAAATATGTACGGTTATCCTATTGAAATTTGCAGGGATTACTACAGCAAGGATGCATACAAAAAGCTGCCTAAGGATGATCCGCTAAATACCACGGGAACTTACGTGGTTGGTAGGACAGGTGTTCTGACTGGTAGAATAACCGACAGAATTCCGATCCTTCCATCCGAACCAAGAGACGATACAACTTTTAGAGTGGTACTGAGCGTTGAAGAAGCACTTGACATTTCAAAGAAGCCACTTAATAACAAACTTGTCGGAATAACATGGTTTATTGTGAATGACAATATAAAGAAACAATACAGCGTAAAATCCGAAGGTCTCTACGTAGCGTACGTAGAGTCCGGCTCACCGGCACAACTAGCTGGCGTAAAGACTGGAGATGTGATTGTAAAGATAGACGGAAAAGCTATTAAGTCACAAGATGATGCACTGAAGGCACTCTCAGGAAAAAAACAAGGAGACGTTTCGGTTCTCACAATCGAAAGAGCAGGGAAAACTCTGGAAATAAAGATTAAGCTTGGAATTTGGTTGTTCTAAAAAGCGTTAATTATCCTGGGAGAAACTTTTTTTCAAAAATGTTTCCATGAGTTTCTGAACTTTCGAACTGTCTATATCGCAAAAGGTAACTAATTTTATTGGGCCACTGTAATTTGAAAAGAAATTCAGAGTCTTATCAACACAAATTTTGATGAAATTCTCAAAAGGATATCCAAAGATTCCGGTTCCCACAAAAGGAATAGCAAGAGAAGTAATGTTTAGTTCATCGGCTTTCGAGAATACGTTCTCGAAAGCTTTTTTCATTATTTCATCATTCCCTTCCTTATTTCCTATGGGCCCAACTGTGTGAATCACGTACTTGGCCTTTAGATTTCCTGCACCAGTAACTGCAACGCCACCTGGTGGAACAGGTCCGTTTTTCCTCACAAATTCGTCGCTCTCTTCTTGAATCGCAGGTCCGCCAGCCCGTGATATAGCACCTGCCACTCCTCCACCATGCTGCAGGTATGAATTTGCCGCGTTCACAATAGCATCAACGTCTAACTTTGTTATATCACCAACCACGAATTGGATTTCAACATTACCGATGCGAACGTTACCTTTTAATTCAAAAGTTCTCACGCTGCGCACCTCCCTTGTCTACTTCCTTTTTGCCGTCTTGACTTTCAGAAGGAAACCGTTCTTTCCATAGTTTTTTATAAACTTCTGCCAGCTTTGCTTCCTTTGCAATGTTTTTTGGTATATAAATTCTTTCGGTTATTTGCTTTGGCATGTACGTTTGTTTTATGAAGCCTCCATACGAGTGTGGGTATTTGTAACCACTATTTTCGACGTTCAGTAGATGTCTCGGCACAGGTAGGTTCATCGTCTTTTGAGCTAACTGTTGTGCTTTCATGACTGCCTCGTAACTTGAGTTACTCTTTGGAGCCAATGCCAAGTAAATCACACATTCTGAAAGGTTTATTATGCATTCTGGCAAACCGACACTTTCCACAGCCTGACTTGTAGCGGTTGCGAGGACGAAAGCAAATGGGTCAGCCAACCCCACGTCTTCGCTCGCTAAAATAACAAGTCTTCTAGCAATAAAACGTGGATCTTCCCCTCCTTCGATCATACGCATCATGTAGTACAAAGCGGCATCCGGGTCGCTACCTCTGATACTTTTAATGAAAGCTGAAGCAAGGTTGTAGTGCTCTTTGTCGGTGTATTTTGTATATCCTTCTCCAAGGTACATATTTAAAACAGCATCGTCTATAACATCTTTGCCTTGAGTTTTTGCAATGTTTGAGAGCAACTCGTAGGAGTTTAGCAAAAACCGAGCATCTCCGTTTGACGAATTTATAAGATATGCCTTACTGGATTCACTTACACGGATTCCCGTATGATTCACAGCCTTTTCCAAGATTTTTGAAAGGTCTTCGTTACTTAACCTTCTAAATCTCAAAACCCTACAACGAGAAAGGAGCGCTGGATTGATAGTATGTTCAGGGCTTTCGGTTGTTGTACCGTACAGTACGTAGACTCCGGCTTCAACTCCGGGCAAAAACACATCTTGTTGTTTCCGATTGAATCTATGGATTTCATCGATAAAAATTAATATCTTTTTGATCCCTCTGACGTTGTACGCGTAATGTTCCAATTTTTTGATTTCCTCAACAGATGTGAAAGCTGCATTCAATTGATAAATTTCATAGTCAGTGTAATTTCGTATTAACTGTAAAACAGAACTTTTACCAGTTCCCGGAGGACCGGCAAGGATGGCTGAAAATAGTTGATTTTGCTCTATAGATATACGCAAAAGAGCACCTTGTCCGAGAAGGTGCTCTTGTCCGACAAATTCTTCAAAAGTCTTAGGCCTGAGTATTTCGCTTAAACCATTCGACAGTTTCCCTCAACCCCTGTTCTAATGTGTGTTTTGGTTCCCATTTGAGTTCTATCCATGCTCTGTTATAACAAAGCACACTTTTGCGGATATCTCCTTTTCTGTGAGGTCCATATATTGGGTCTTTTTTGTAGCCTGTTAGTTTCTTGAGTATCTTGAAAAGTTCATTTGTCGTCGTTCCTGTCGCGGTGCCGATATTGATTACCAAACCGTCTCCCTTTTCCATGGCACGTATGTTAGCGTCAACAACATCTTCGACATACACGTAATCCCTGACGTATTCTCCGTCACCAAAAATCGTACAATCCTCTCCTTTTAGCATTTTGGAAGTAAAGATTGCAACAACACCTGCTTCGCCATACGGGTCCTGCCTTGGACCATAAACGTTACCGTATCTAAGAACTGTATATTTAAGACCAAATTCTTTGCTGAAAAACCTCAAATAGTTCTCAACGCTAAACTTTGCGATACCATATGGAGAAATTGGTTGTGGGAACACGCTCTCGGGTGTTGGAAAGACTTTTACCTCTTCTCCATATATAGCTCCACCTGTTGAAGAAAAGATAAACTTTTTGACGTTGTTTTCAACAGAAGCCTTTATTAGATTCAAACTGCCAATTATATTCACGTTTGCATCTTTAACAGGGTCTTTAACAGAAACTGCGACACTTGCCTGAGCTGCCAAGTGGAATACGTATTCAAATTTCTCTTCAGCAAACAACCTACTAATTGCCTCGCCATCGTAAATGTCCATCTCGTAGAACTTCGCTTTTGGATTTACGTTCTCCCTTTTTCCTGTAGACAGGTTATCAACAACCACAACCTCGTGAGCAAGTTCAACGAGCTTGTCGGTTAAGTGCGAACCGATGAATCCGGCCCCTCCCGTGACCAAAATTTTACTCATAATCTTCGTCCTCCTTTATTTTTCCTTTTAGTCTATATGCTTCTTCTGGAAGCTCCGTATTCTTCCTTTGCTCTTGGATGAACTTTTCAAGTTCTTCCGCTTTGTCTTTGGTAAAATCGATGAGAATAGAATAGAATTTCCTCAGCTTTCTGCGAGTATCAGCATCTAAGTCGTAAACCATTAGACTTGCAATCTGTTCAGCCTTCTTTTCAGGGATTCCAACAACGTACATGAAAAAGTATTTGATTCTTGATTCTCCAGACTTAAGCATCTGCGCAATTCTAAGACCACGCGGTGTCAATTTGGCAAATCCATATCTTTTATGGTCAACTAGACCTAACGAGACAAGTTTTTTAACAGCATTGGTGGCACTGGCATAAGACACGCCTTTTGATTTGGCTATATCACTTATGCGTGCAACTCCTTCTTTTTCCATAAGGTTGTATATCGTTGATATGTAGCTCATAACGGTTGGCGTTAGCTTCTCGTGTTTCTCGAGTTTTTGTTCCCTGAGTTCATTACTCACGTTCGTTCCTCCCTTGAAGTTTTATCATTTTCAAATATTAAATGTTTCCCTTCAAGAACTCGTCGTAATATTTTCTAACCTTTTTTATATCTTGCCAGGTCAAATCTTTTGGACTTCCCTTCTCCTTTGACGGGTTCCTCAGCAAGTAACTTGGATGGAACATCGGAAAGATAATTATTCCACCCTTCCAAACGAATTCTTTCCCGCGAATTTTAGTAATTGGTTCGTCTTTACCAAGGAAAAACGATGCAGCAGTGCTACCAAGCGGCACTATCATCCTGGGGTTTATAACCTCTATCTGCGCAATTAAAAAAGGAGAGCAAGATTGGATTTCCATAGGAGTAGGAACCCTGTTGTTGGGTGGTCGGCATTTTACGACGTTCGTTATATAAACATCCTCACGCTTGATATTAACAGATTCTAATATCTTTGTCAAAAGTTGCCCTGCCTTTCCTACAAAAGGTCTCCCTTGCTTGTCTTCTTCTTCACCCGGCCCTTCACCGACAAACATTATCGGTGAATGGAGATTACCTTCACCTGGTACGACGTTGGTTCTTTGTAACCAAAGAGGGCAGGCTTGACACTCATGTATCCTCTGTTCGATTATTGCCATAAGTTCTTCTTTTTTCATTTCCAGTTATCTCCCCCACTTCAGTTTTAGTTCCGTTGTACAAAAAGGGGCACAAAATTAAGGTTTTTGGAGAAAGTGAAATTTAGAAAAACAAAGTTTAACTAACAATTTTATTATACCACAGAGCAGTCAACTAAATCAATAGTCAAAAGAAGTTTTTCGCTGATTTTTGCTACGTTTAATTAAAAGCGCTACCACTTCACAACGGTAGCGCCAATAAGTGCTTTTTGTTTACGAAAAGAAAGTTAGCTTGAAAGGATTTCTCACATTTGTATGGGTTGCTATGAAAGTTAGGCAGTTTCAACGACAGCTCCTAGGAACTGACTTCTGTAAAGTTCAGCATAAAATCCGTTTTTGAGCAGGAGTTCTTCGTGTTTCCCTATTTCGATGATTTTTCCTTCGTTCATAACTAGGATAATATCTGCGTTCTTAATCGTTGATAACCTGTGTGCAACGACGAAAGAAGTTCTACCTTTCATAATATCCCGCATTGCTCTCTGGATATAAACTTCGGTAAGTGTGTCGACATTACTCGTTGCTTCGTCGAGAATCAAAATATCAGGATTAGCTAAGAATGCTCTTGCGATGGTGATGAGTTGCTTTTCACCTTGGGAGATGTTGGAGCTGTCCTCACCTATCACGGTATCATAGCCATCTGGAAGTGCCATTATGAAATGGTGCACGTGTGCCATCTTTGCTGCGTTGATTATCTCTTCTTCCGTTGCCCCATCCTTACCGTACGCTATGTTTTCCATTATGGTCCCACTGAAGAGCCATGTATCTTGCAAAACCATACCAAAATGTTTTCTCAAATTGTATTTCTTGATATCCCTGATGTCAATTCCGTCAACCTTTATACTACCACCTTGGATTTCGTAGAATCTCATCATCAAGTTGACAAGAGTTGTCTTACCAGCACCTGTTGGGCCAACGATAGCAACCATTTGACCACTTTTAACATCGATATTTAGGTTTTCAATCAATGGTTTATCTGGAACGTAGCTGAACTTGACATTCTCAAATTTAACGTCACCTTGTACTTTTTCTAATTCAATTGCATCTGGTTTATCCGGAGCTTCTTCCTCTTCTTCGAGTATTTCAAAGACCCTTTCTGCAGCTGCTAAAGTGGACTGAATCATGTTGACGATATTGGCAATTTGAACTATTGGCTGATTGAACTGTCTTGAATACTGAATAAACGCCTGAACATCGCCAACAGTTATTGCTTTCTTTGTGACCAAGATACCACCGCCTACAGCTACTATTATGTAACCGAGATTACCGATGAAATTCATTACGGGCATTATTATACCTGATATGAACTGTGCCTTCTTGCTCTCTTTGTAAAGCTTTTCGTTTATTTCTTTGAACCTTCTAACTTCGTCGTTTTCCCGTCCATAAGTCTTAACAGCCAAAAAACCCCCGTACACTTCTTCCGCCCTTCCGGTTATTTCACCAAGGTATTTTTGCTGTGCAGCAAAATACTTTTGCGATTTTTTAGCTATGTGCACTGTAACCAACGCACTCAATGGTAAGGTTATAAGCGTAAGCAAAGTCAGTTTAAGATTGATGGTAATCATCATATAAGTTATACCAACGATAGTGACAATACCCGATATGAACTGCGTTAAGCTCTGCTGTAGAGTGTTACTAATAAGGTCGACGTCGTTTGTCACACGGCTTATTATATCTCCGTGCGAACGGCCATCGTAAAACTTCAGTGGAAGCCTTTCGAGTTTGTTGTTAATATCTTCTCGCATCTTTCTGACGACTTTCTGGGTGATGCCGGCCATCATGTAACCTTGAAGAAAGTTCAGTAATGCAGCAACAGAATACAGAATCGCAACGTTCAGAAGAATGCTAGAGATCTTATCGAAATCCATTTTCGTTTTCAGAAAGCCAGATAACGGAGTTTTTCTGAGCATAATGACTCTGAATATCTCCGTCGTAGCTTGTCCAAGCACTTTTGGAGCTTTTATTGTTAGTATCGTTGCGACTATTGTGAGAGCGAACACGATTATAATACCAACCATGTGTGGGCGAAGGTATTTTAGTAGTTTCCGAGTAGTGTTTTTAAATTCTTTTGGCTTTTCACCACCACGTGCAAACGAGGGACCTCCAGGTCCACCAGGCCCCATTGGTCTTACTGGTTTTGCATGGCTTACATTTGGTCTTGATGGCTGTTCCATTCTTTTTTCTTCACTCATGACTTTTCCTCCCTTCGTTGTCAGATGGCTTCTTCTTTTGAAAGTTGTGAGTAGACTATGTCTCGGTATACTTCATTTGTCTTAATTAATTCAGAATGAGTACCAATTCCAACGATTTTTCCATCCTTCAAGACAATTATCTGGTCGGCGTTCAATATTGTCGCAACCCTTTGTGCTACAACAATAACGGTTGCATCTTTCGATTCTTTGAATAGTCTCAACCTTATTTTTGCATCCGTTTTGAAATCAAGTGCACTGAATGTATCATCGAAGAGGTATATTTTCGGCGCACCCGCTATAGCTCTCGCCAATGATATTCTTTGTTTCTGACCTCCTGATAAGTTCAATCCCGCTTGCTCAATTTGGTAATCGAGCCCTTCTGGATATTTCGAGGCGAATTCGAGCACTTGAGCAATATCAGCTGCTCTCAAAATCATGTCGTCTGTTACCCAATCACGTCCGAATTTGATATTTTCTTTAATCGTCCCGGTGAAAATTATGGGTTTTTGTGTAGCGTAGCCTATCACCTTTCTTAACACATCAAATGGAATCTCACGTACATCTATGCCATCTATTTTCACACTTCCTGATGTAACATCATAAAAGCGTGGGATTAGATTCAAAAGAGTTGTCTTACCAGAGCCTGTAGAACCTATTATCGCAGTTATTTTTCCGGGTTCTGCTTTGAATGAAATTTCACTCAGCACGGGTTCTTTTGCTCCAGGATAAGCGAATGTGACGTTATCAAATTCTACAATACCTTTGATATCCGATTTGTCAGAGCTTTCAAACCATGTGAGCGTTTGTTTCCCTGATGCCCGAGGATCTACTACTTTTGGCTCAACACTTAGAACCTCACTTATCCTCTTTGCAGATACGCTGGCTCTCGGCAAAAAGATGAAAATTACGGATATCATTATGAAAGAAAACATGATTTGCATAACGTACTGCATAACGGCCATCATCTGACCCACTTGCAAATTCCCAGCATCGATTTGCTTGGCGCCGAACCATATGATTGACAGTGTAGTGAAGTTCATAACGATCATCAAATAAGGAAAGAGTAAAGAAGCCATCCTATTTACCCACAACGCTGTCTTGGTCAAATCCCAGTTGGCTTGTGAAAATCTCTTCTTTTCATGTCCTTCCTTATTGAATGCCCTGATTACGCGAATACCAGTTACGCGTTCGCGAACAACAAGGTTAAGTCTATCTATCTTCTTTTGCATACTCTTAAAAAGTGGCGCTACAATGCCGGCAATTATTCCTAAGCCACCTAACATAACTGGCAGTGATATAGCAAGTATGCTTGTCAACTTAGCATCCTTGTTCACAGCCATTATGATTCCACCAACAGCCATAATTGGTGCCATAACTACCATTCTAAGGATCATAACAGTAGCTTGTTGTATCTGGACGACATCGTTAGTTGTTCTGGTTATAAGTGAAGACGTGCTAAACTTGTTCATTTCTTCAAGCGAAAATGAAGAGACTTTTTCAAAGACCGAGTTTCTCAAGTCCCTTCCAATTCCCATACTTACAATTGAAGATGTATAACTTGCAACGACAGCTGCCAGAACACTCACCAAAGAAACAAGCAACATTCTCCAACCAACGCTCCAAATGTAATCTACATCTCCGCGTGTGATACCCTTATCGACTATATTTGACATCAAGTCTGGCAGGTATAGTGAAATAATAGACTGGACGGCTACCAGTGCAATTGTAATAGTAATCAGAAACCAGTACTTCTTGAAAGTCATCTTTAATATCATGTCTTAAACCTCCTTTAAACAGTTGTCTTCAACCTTCCGTTTGATGTTATTCTGCAGTTTCTTAAGAATATTTTCCACTTCTTGTTTTTCCTCATCAGACAGTCCGCCTACTAAAAGTTCCTCAGCTTCTTTTACTATTTTTGCAAGGCTTTTAAGTACGTCCTCTGACTTTTCCGTGAGGTATACGCGTGTGATTCTTCTATCCTGCTCGTCAGGAACCCTCCTTACGAGGCCATTCTTCTCCATCCTGCGTAGCATGACGGCTATTGTTCCCTGTTCCACCCCTATACGTTTGGCAATTTCTTTTTGACTCAGTCCTTCTTCTTTTCTAAGTATAAACAATATCGGTATCTGCCCGGGATGGATGTTGAACTCTTTGAGTGTTTTTTCGTGAACAAATTTGAAAACAGATCTCTGTATCGAATTCAAAAGTGCCAAAATACGTGCATGCTCCATGAGCTCCTTCAAACAAATCACCTCCGTGTTGTTCATTAAGTTTCGAAAGATTCTCAATTGGTAGCAACAAGTAACCTGGTAGTTTTAGTTATACGTCTAAATATTAGACGTATAAATATATTAGCCGGCAGTTGTCAAAATGTCAAGACACATTTTTTGAGGCGAACTAATCTTTTAACTTTAAAATCACTCATAAGCGTGTTATAATATAAAATTGTGTAGTCAAAAGATACGGGCAGATTCGCTGGACATTTAATGAGGGAGGAATATTCGATACAGGTAATGGCAAACATCAAAAAACACTTCTTTTTCAATCTCTTGCTTATTGTGCTGTCAGTCGTTGCGTTCGTTTTTCTCGTGTTATCAGTCAATAATTTAAAGGGCGCTTTCAAGAAGTTAGAAAGTGCCAATGTTGTTTTTGATGTTGAATTTTGTGAACAAAGAGGCATTTCCTTAGTTTGCGATGGAAATCTAAGAGTGGTTACCCCCGGAGTTGAACATGAAATTGAGATGGTCCAGCTAAGGGTATTCACAGAAGATGGTAAATACATAGGAAGCTGGACAAACGATAACATCGATGATGAACGCTTCACCTTTTCTGTAACTAATGCCGGTTTGTTTGGTAAAGCGGAAAACAGAATTATAATGATAAATGGTTTTGTAAAAGTCAAGCTTGACATAGGTAGGTATGGATTCAAGATGAACTTGCCAATTGAGGAAGAGGTGAAAGTTAGTGAAAGAAGATAATGTGCTAAACGAAAAGAGCTTATCTAATGAACCCACGGAAGTGCAAAGGATATTCTCACCAGAAAGAAACGCTTATGACACGTATTCCCTGCGACCGAAGTTCTTGGCTGAGTACATAGGTCAGGATAATATTAAGCAGCGACTGGAGCTTGCTATATCTGCTTCAAAGATGCGTGGTGAACAGCTCGACCACATACTTCTGGCTGGTCCTCCAGGACTTGGTAAGACAACGTTAGCGGTTGTGATTGCGAATGAACTTAATGCAAATATACATATAACAAGCGGACCTATTCTTGAAAAGCAAGGTGATGTTGCTGCAATACTTACAAACCTGGAGCGAGGAGATGTTTTATTTATCGATGAGATCCACAGAATGAACCGAGCTGTTGAAGAGATACTGTATTCCGCTATGGAAGATTTCCAAATTGATATAATGATCGGTAAAGGGCCCGCTGCAAGATCAATAAGAGTGGATCTACAACCGTTTACACTCATCGGCGCGACAACACGAAGCGGATTATTAACTTCTCCTTTGAGAAACAGGTTTGGCATGATTTTTGAGATGAATTTCTACACAGAGGAAGAACTTAGCTTGATAATAACTCGAGCGGCGCAGGTAATGGATGTTTCAATAAAGCCTGAGGCCGCTTTGATGATAGCGCGACGTTCAAGAGGGACACCGCGAATCGCAATTAGACTTTTGAAACGTGTTCGGGATCTAAGCACTGTAAAGGGCTCAAAGTTGATAGATGTTGAAACTGTTGAGGAAGTTATGACCTTGCTTGGAATCGACGAGTATGGACTCGATGAGATGGATAGAAAACTTTTGAGAGTTATAATCGAAGTTTACAAAGGTGGACCTGTGGGTCTGAAGGCACTCGCCGCGTCATTAGGGGTTACCGAAGACACAATTGCAGAAGTGTACGAACCGTACCTTGTCCAAAGTGGATTCCTCGCAAGGACGGCTCGTGGAAGGGTGGCAACTGAGAAATCTTACAAATATTTCGGGATAAACACGTTGGGGGGACTTTTCAGTGATTACTGAAGAAGAACTGAGAAAGAACTACGAGGATGTTTTGAATAACATAAAAGCTCATGCACAAAAAGTTGGTCGTGATTACAGCGATATTAAACTCGTTGCCGTTACAAAGACTCATCCTATAGAATTATTGAATTTGGCAGTTAAGATTGGAATAAGAACGTTTGGCGAGAATTACGCACAGGAGCTAAGGGATAAGGCCAAAGCACTTGAAGGTGTCGATATTGAATGGCATTTTATTGGCAGAATCCAGACAAACAAAGTCAAATACATAGTTCCTGTTGCGAAAATGATTCACTCCGTATATAGATTTGAAGAATTGGAAGAGATAGATAAGGGTGCGAAGAAAGTTGGGAAGATACAAGATATTTTGCTTGAAGTGAACGTCTCTGGTGAGGAAACAAAGGCGGGATTGCAACCAGAACAAGTGAAAGATTTTCTCGTTAGTGCAACTAGATTCACAAACGTGAAGATCGTTGGATTAATGACAATGGCACCGTACGTTGAACCTGAAAATGCAAGACCATACTTTAGAAAGTTGAGAATTTTAAGAGATGAGCTGAAAGTTGATTTTCCAGATATTGTCGAGCTTTCAATGGGTATGACCAACGATTACACCGTTGCTGTTGAGGAAGGTAGTACAATAGTAAGGATCGGTACAGCTTTATTTGGTGAAAGAAAAAAGCTAAAATAGAAGGTTAAATACAGTAAAGGGGTGTGGACCATGTTCATACTTGGTAACTTTTTTTACGCAGTAGGAGTCGTTCTAAGGGTTGCTATCAATTTTGAGACAGCGGTTATAATCATTGCCGCGATACTCAGCTGGATACCTCAGGCTTATTCTTTCCGGGTTTATCACATATTACGTGACCTTGCAGATATTGTAGAGAGGCCGCTGAGAAGGGTAATCCCTACGATTGGTTATATTGATATAACCCCTCTTGTGGCAATTTTGGTTTTGATCTTCTTGGACAGATTTCTTGCTCAGTCATTGATTGATTTAGGGTGGAGATTAAGGTGAGAATTGGTGTTTTTTACCGAACAGACTATCTAAATTCAGCAAAGGAAGTGTACACAAAGCTAAAAGAACATTTCGATGTTTTGTTTTTCAAAGATTCATCAGAACAACTTTCCGAGGTTATAGGTGGTGAACTAGTAGAACCCAAAGTTGTAATCTCCGTTGGTGGTGATGGTACTGTTCTTCGCGTTTTGAAGAAGGTTAAGTGTCCAGTTATAGGGGTCAAAGCGGGAAGGCTGGGATTCTTTTCTGGTTACTTACTTACCGAATTGGATAAGCTCGTTGAAGATTTGAAATGTTGGAATTTCATCGAAGATAGAAGATGGATGTTGAGGGTAGAGATAGAGAATGGAACTTTTTTTGCCATAAACGATGCGGTGTTACAGAAGGATGTGGAGCAAAAAATCGTTGATTTTGCTGTTGAAATGACTGACGGAAGTTTCTTTTATCATGCCGACGGCCTGGTTGTAAGTACACCGACAGGTTCTTCAGCATACGCACTGGCACTCGGTGGACCCATAATTCTTCCAAACGTAGAAGCATTTGAGATCACCCCTATGGCTCCTCAGTTTTTGGCTACGCGTAGCTTAGTCATCCCCAGCACGGAAAAAATAAGGATTACGGTAAACGATACGGTGAATTTGGTTGTTGATGGTGACGTTGTAGGGAAAGTGAGAGAGATCCACGTAAGAAAATGTTCAAAAGTAATAACGTTGTTGCGACCGAAATCCTATGACTTTTCTACATCGATTAAGGAAAAGATCGGTTATGGCAAGATGGTTCTAAAGAACGGTTCTGAATAATCGATTAGATTATCAAGCACAAATAGAATGAAAGGTGATCTACGTGAAATGGATAATTAATGAAAAGCTTGAAGAATTAAAGAAATACGTTGTAAAAGAAGGTTGGTATGTAGAAGACATATTCCAGAGCTGTGCCGTAGCGTTCAGAGAAAGGAGCGAAACCTTAGCCAAGGAAGTCAACAAGAGTTATTGGGATGTGTATAACGAATATCTCATGATTCTCGATTTTTCTCAGCAACTTTTTGGGATGTTTACACCAGACAAGCGAGACTTACGTTTCATATCTGGCTCTGTGATTGTCGCGAAGGTCTTGCTTGATATAGCAGATAGATTAAGGGACATTGCTTCAGATATTATCAATTTGACAAAAGAGCCTGACATTAACCAGAGCATATCAATTCCCGATATGTTCAAGTTCTCTCAGCGGATGCTAAGAAAGTCGTTGCGTGTCTATGTTGATCAAAACCTTGAAGGTTCCGCAGCAATTTGTTCTCAAGATGCACAGATCGACGAGTCGCATGCGAAGTTTAAAGATGAGATAGTCAGATTGATTCAAGATAATCCGAGAGTCGTTAAGCGAGCGCTTATGCTAATGGATATTTCAAAGGGTCTGGAAGAGATATCTGACTACTCCGTTCAAATAATCGAAGTCACACATTTTATACTCACAGGAAAATACTACACATGCTACAAAGACCTGCTAAAAGAGTTTTCTTTAGAGATTTTCAAAGACTTTTCGGAGGAAGTGTGAAATTATAGAGCCATCCAAAATCTCGATTTAGTATAAAACCTTTAATTTCCGTTTTTCAGGAGGGGTGTACTCTGAAAACTCTTACAAAATACGTTCTCAAACAATCCCTTAAACCTTTTTTCATGGGTCTTGCTGGTTTCATAGTTTTCGTGAGCGTTGAATGGTTGTATCAGATTTCTGATTATATAATCAGAAACAGAGTCGGGTTTTCGAAACTCTTGTTATTTGTTGCGTACAATATACCCTACTTTACCGTACTTGGCATTCCAGTAGGTGTGCTTTTTGCGATCTTTTGGGTTATCAGCGAAATGTCAACAAATAGGGAAATTACAGCCATACTGGTGCACGGGATTTCGTCCAAACGGCTTGTGACTCCGTTTTTGATCTTAGCGCTGATCCTGGGATTTTTCGCATGGCTATTGAACGATTACGTTGTTCCAAACGCGAATTACAAGTCGTCCCAAGTACTCAATCAATATATTCTTCAATCTCCGGAAACGGTTATTAAGACTAATATGCTCGTAGAACTTGAGAAGGATGTCTATTTTTATGTAAAACAGTACGACAAGCAAAAAGGGGAATTGTACGATGTTGTTCTATTTAGAAACGAGGAAGGGAACGAACAGATCGTAACTTCAAAGAAAGTTATGAAAAGACAAGACGGCTGGTACCTACTCGATGGTAATATGTACGTTGTTGAACTGGAAACAGGATTTCTCAAACTGGATATGCAATTTAGAGAGATGAAATTAGATGTCGCTGGAGAAATCGAACAAATGCTCAGAGCCTATAAGACAACTCGCGATAAGACGTCAAAGGAACTTCGAGAACAGCTTGAAACGTACAAAAAGTTAGGCATAAACACTGCGTCGTTAACCGTGGAATTACATCAGCGTTATGCAAATGCACTTGGCTCTCTGGTTATAGTCCTTATTGGGCTTCCAATATCGTTGCTTTTTGGTTTAACAAGTAAATCTTGGGGTGTAATTTTGACATTCGTTCTTGTTGTGCTTTACCAAGGCTCTGGAGCTTGGCTTTCCGGTATGGGAAAGGAAGGTTTAATGGACCCGGTATTGGCAACTTGGTTACCAAACCTCGTATTTGCAGTAGTAGGTTTTCTTCTTTATCTGTTCATGGATACACCTGTAGCTTATAGGGCAAGGGAAGTGCTGAGTAGATTTTTCACTATGTTATTAGTAGTAATCTCACTTTCACTGATCTTCTCATCAGTAGGGTTCGCAGCAGACTTGAAAGTAAACGCTAACATCGCTGATTTTTCAGAAAATTTGGTGTCTTTGAAAAACGGCATTACAATGACGTGGGATAAGTACAAGCTCGAATGCGACGAAGCATCCGCTACTTTGGAGGATGGAAAAGTAAAAACAGTATATGCTGTAGGAAACGTGTCGTTTTACGACGGTGATAGGAAATACTTTGCAAAATCCTTAGTTTACTATTTTGAAACGAGCAGAGTTCTTGTGCTCAATGCGAAGACGGTTTATAACTACAACTACAAAGGTAAGAACGTACCTATATACGTTCACGGCTCGGAGATAGAGGTTGAAAACATCACAGACGAAGCAAAAATGCTTGTAGAGATACGCAATCCGGCTATAACCACCTGTAACTTTGAAGAACCCCACTATACCATTCAATCTGAAGAGGTCTATGTCTTAGAAAACAAGTACATCATAGCTACTAATTCATTCCTTGTAGTTCTTGGCGTTCCTGTTTTTCCTTACCCTGTATTTGTAACTGCACTCCAAGGTGAATCACCCTATTCTTTAACTTTTACCTTTGGCCAAACGCTTGGAGTCTCTCAAACTTTTGCTTTTACTCTCAACAATTGGAGTACTAAACTCACTTTGGGGACAGATAATGTAACTTTCCAAGCAAACGATAGTGTAAATAAGCAGCAAAGAGTCTCATTTGACATGAAAAGTAACAAATTTGAATTTACTATCTTCCCACTTACGTACAGATATGTGAATAATGCGGTCTACTATAAGTACGATGGCGTACTTTATTTTGAAGGTAATTACTTGGCCGATAGTAACTACTATCAAAAAGTTGGGTTGACATATCAGGACCCAAAATCTCCGTTCTACTTCAAGCCTTATATAATGTACGACGGGCGACTGACTGACACCATTGTCTATCTCAATGGTGGATTTAGGAATCTCTCTTTTGTTTTGCTCAACTCCAATAACCTTACACTCAATTTGGATGATACGGTGCAATTAAGAACGGATGGATATTTGACATCTTTGGAAAGAGACTGGACGTCAACATACCGAACAACGTACACTTTGGCTCTTTCTAACAACAATACAAGGTACAACTTCAGTCTAACGGGGAATTTAAGCGAAAGCGCTCAGAATAGAACTTTTACATACACTTACCAGTTCCCGTGGACTTTTAAGTGGGACGCGTTTACGTTGAATTTCAATTATACGTTTAACATAAAAGGTGTGTCAAACATTGCTGCAACAAAAACAGAATCTGTCGGAATGTCTGATAGGTATATTTCTGATCTGAGTTACATTCTTGGCCCTTTTAGGTTGACAGGTGGCTGGGAGCAATTTTACGGATTCTTGGATGAACCAGCGGCGAACAATAAAAATGTTCTCAGATTTACCTTCAGTTTAAGCTCGGATAAGATAACTGCATCAGTGAGCAGGGGCGTCGACATCTCAAATAACAAACAGCTTCCAGACAGTTATAGTATCAGGTACTCTGAGCAATTTGGCCCTGTAGGAGTAAGCAATTCAATTTCCGGAACTTACGATAACGATAAAGCGAAACTTGGTGTTCAGAACTTCAACTTAGGGTTAAACTTCCAAGACATCGGAACAAGTTATTCACTCCAGTTCTCAACAATTCCGGGTAATCAAATCTCAACGTACATTCACACGTTAAAATACGCGAATCTCAGTGCAACGATTTATCAAAAACCAGACTACATAGAGAGGGCAACTGTATCAGGTTCTTTCAGTTTGTTCGATTACCTTGCTAAACTCAGTGGAACGTACTATGTGAGATCTGCAAACGCAGAACCAACCTGGAGTCTGTCGTACAGCATGGAGAAAAAAGATGAAAAATACGTTGTCTCTTATAACACTGACAATACAAGAAAGTATCTTGTTGAAATCAGCAACAAAACGATTGATCCAAACGTTTATGTAAAACTAAAATACGATCCATCGAGAAACCTTCTTGAAAGTGTTAACCTAACGTTCGACAAATCGTTGCATTGTTGGAGACTTCTAATTGGCGCAGATTTATCGTACAAAGCAACAGGCAACTGGTTGGATTACTTGGATAAGCTTACTTTTAAATTCTACTTAACGGATATATCAGATATCTTCTTCTTGCTTGATCCGAAAGCAGGGCAATTCCAGTTCAGTGGGATGTGATCACGTCTTTATGAAAACTCATATGGATTTTTATTCCGGTGGATTTGAGTCGTCTGATCTATACGAGAGATTCAAAAAAATTGTAGACGAGTACGCTCCAAAAGTAACTTCGTTCCTCCTTGCCGTTTCGGGTGGTATTGATTCAATAACTATGCTTGATTTATTTTCAAGGTTAAGGAAAGAAAGACCGAATTTGCGAATCGGCGTTGCAACGTTCAATCATAAACTTCGACCGCAGGCCGATGAGGAGGTAGAATTCGTAAAGACTCTATCGGAAAGTATGAACTTTCCGTTTTACACGGACTCAGCAGATGTTAAGAGCTATTCTAACCTTAATAAGCTCTCCATAGAAGAAGCAGCCAGGACACTGAGGTACAGCTTTCTTGAAAGAACAATGAGGCACTATGGCTATGAATTAACGGTAACGGCGCATAATACCAACGACTTGCTTGAAACGATTCTAATGCGGTTGGTAAAAGGTACTGGTCCGTTCGGCCTTGTAGGTCTGCGAGTGCTCTCCGATAAGTATTTCAGGCCGTTGCTATTTTTCTCAAGGCAAGAAGTAGAACTTTACGCAAAAAGCAGAAAACTGTCTTATGTGGTTGACATGTCAAACTTTGACGAACACTACGAGAGAAACTATATAAGACACAGTGTGGTACCACTTTTAAAAAAGATCAACCCAAAACTGGAAAAAGCAGCGCTGTCTTTAGCACTCAGTACCTGGGAGATGGACGAGTATGTTGAACGAGTAGTACAAGGCACGCAAAGATATGTATTGGGTGATAGGTTGATATTTAAACTCCTTCCTGATCCTTTCATTCAAACCGAACAGCTGCGCAGATTTTCGCTCCAGTTCTTTGGTAGACCCCTGGATCGAGAGAAAATTGAACGCTTTTCGAAAACCTTAAGAAGTGCTAAATCCTTCAAAGTTTCATTTTGGAACGAACTTGGGGCGGAAGTTTCACACGGGTGGGTTATGCTTGGAAACATTAGAAACTACGAGCCTTTTACATTTTTTATTGAAGTGTCGAGACACGGCGAGAGTTTTTCGATACAACCCACAGATAGTTTCGAGATTAATGGATACTTTATTAATTTCTCACTTCGTGGTATAATTAAGTCTGAAACTCCAGTGATTCGTTTTGTAGTTAGAAATTGGAACGAAGGTGATAGAACGTATGAAGGAAAAAAGTTGAAAGAGTTATTCAACGAAAAGAAAGTTCCAACTTTTGCAAGGAGGTTGATTCCGTTAGTGTTTTTAAATGAAAAGGTTGTTTACGTACCAAAGTACTACAAATCAAAGCTTCTCGATGAAATCGGGTTGGAAGTTGTTTCGAAAGGAGGTATAAATTTTGAATCGTAACTTGGGCTCGATAATATTCTTCATACTCACAGCACTTTTTCTTTTTTGGATCTACCAAGGACTTGTAAGTTCGAAGAGCGCCGTAGAAGTAAACATGAGTTATAGCGACTTCATTAATCGTTTGGATGATGGTGAAACAGATATAGCCAAAGTTATCATCAAAGACGATGGTAATCTTTCGGTGGAAACGAAGAGCGGTAAGTTGTACTCAGTTTACGCTCCGTGGTTTAGGTACGATGTTGAAAAGATTAATAAACTTGTCGAATATGGAATCATAGTCGAAGGAGAAAAAAGCGTTGATAGCTCGTTTTGGATAAATGTTATAGGAAACATAGCGATGTTCATAATTACTCTGCTGCTTTTTGCCTTCATTATCCGCGGTCTTGGAAGAGGTAACAACCAGGCGTTTAACTTTACGAAGAGCAGAGCAGAGAAGGTTGGACCAAACAAAATAAAGGTGACGTTTAAAGATGTCGCAGGTGTCGATGAAGCCGTTGAAGAATTAAAAGAGACCGTTGATTTTCTAAAAAATCCAGGAAAATACGCGAAGATTGGTGCCCGTATGCCGAAGGGTATATTGCTCGTAGGGCCTCCGGGTACCGGAAAAACATTGTTAGCCCGCGCAGTTGCTGGAGAAGCCAATGTTCCGTTCTTCCATATAAGCGGTTCCGATTTTGTTGAACTTTTTGTCGGTGTCGGTGCTGCAAGAGTTAGAGACCTCTTTGAACAGGCTAAAGCAAGCGCCCCGTGTATAGTATTTATAGACGAAATCGATGCGGTTGGCAGACACAGGGGAGCAGGTCTCGGTGGTGGACACGATGAAAGGGAGCAGACTTTAAACCAGTTGCTCGTTGAAATGGATGGGTTTGATATTAATCAAGGTATAGTTGTTATGGCTGCTACAAACAGGCCGGACATACTTGATCCCGCACTTTTGAGGCCAGGTAGGTTTGACAAAAAGATCGTTGTGGATCCACCAGATGTGAAAGGTCGAGAGGCAATATTAAGGGTTCACCTAAGAAATAAACCAATAGACAAAGATGTTGACGTTGCTGTTTTGGCCAAAAGAACTACGGGTTTTGTTGGGGCGGACCTCGAGAATTTGGTCAATGAAGCTGCACTTCTGGCTGCGAGAGCAGGTAGAAATGTCATAAGAATGGAAGATTTCGAAGAAGCTATCGACAGGGTTATCGCTGGTCCAGCTAGGAAATCCCGAATGATTTCGGAAAAGCAAAAAAGGATAGTTGCATACCACGAAGTAGGTCATGCGATTATAAGTTCTTCTTTACCAAACGCTGACCCAGTGCACAGAATTTCTATAATTCCGCGTGGTTACGCGGCATTGGGATACACTTTGCACCTTCCAGCTGAAGACAAGTACCTTATCAGCAAAAGCGAGCTTCTTGATCATATAACAACTTTACTTGGTGGAAGGGCAGCAGAAGAAATCGTGTTCGGTGACTTTACAAGTGGTGCTGCTAACGATATAGAACGGGCAACTGAAATTGCAAGGAAGATGGTCTGCGAGTACGGAATGAGCGACAGCTTTGGGCCACTCGCCTGGGGAAAGACAGAACAGGAAGTGTTCCTTGGTAAAGAACTCACGAGGATTCGGAATTACAGTGAAGATGTTGCAAAGCTAATTGACCACGAAATCCAAAAAATCGTTATGAATTGTTATGAAAGAGCAAAACAGATTCTTGAGAAAAACCGCTCTAAGATGGACCAAATAGTGGCCGTGTTGCTTGAAAGAGAAATCATGAGTGGTGAAGAACTGAGGGCGATGCTAAATGGTAACGAAGATAGCGAGAATGACAGAGATGAAGTAGCAGCTAACTAGAAACGTTTTGGAAAGGAAACGACAAGGGGGAATAGAAATGGAGCGTTTTGAAAACCTTTTGGGACTGAACAAGTCATTTGAAATACCAACTGATGAATCGATGATATGGGACGAAGACGACGAACTTTCTTACTTGCATTTGGTGTCCACTTCTTCTCTGTTCAGGGAAATAAGTGCTGTTTCTTTTGATTTCTTAAGAAACTATCTTAATGAAGATGAAACCTCGGTTGTTACAAAAATTGAGATTGAACATGTGGCACCTGTTGTTGTCGGCGAACGTCTCGTAGCTGGTTTACGAATAGTAGACGTCCACGAGAACCACATAACATTTAAGGCACTTGTTTTAAGAGAGTCGCAAAAGGTTGCAGAGATTACCATTACACGTGTAGTAGTCTCGAAGAGTTATCTAAGGAGGAAGGCGCTTGAACATATCTAATCTTTACATGAGAAAGGTGATTGATTTAGAAAATGAGGCGACCACGGAGTTCTGAGGCCTTTAAAGAGTACAGTTATGTTTTGAATTTCAAAAATTCGGAAAAGATCATCAGAAAATTGGAGGGCAACCTTGGTAGGGTTGCCCTCATTTTCCCCAATTCCTATTCGATTGCAAGTGGCTCTTTGGCTTGGAGCTGGATACAGACTTTATTGATGCAGAGAGGTTTGCACGTTCAGAGGTTCTTTTACGAGCGATGGTTTGAGAAATTTTATTCAATGGAAGATCAAGTTCCTTTAGATGAGTTCCCGATATGGCTATTTACATTCCAATTTGAAAACGATTTGCTGAATATAGCGGAGATGCTTTTAAAAAAAGGTATACCATTGTCGATTTATGAAAGAAAACCGTACCATCCGATAGTTATAATCGGCGGCCCTGTGACGTTCTTTAATAATGAATTGATTGATGAAATCGCAGACTTTGTCTTCATTGGAGATTTAGAATGCAACGCTGACGAGTTTGCAAAAGCCTTGGGTCACGATGATAAAGATGAGATTGTCAAGCATTTACTGGACATCAAACAAATCTATTCGAAAAGATATGGAAAATTGGTCTTCTCCAACTGTATAGGTACATTAAGCCCCGTTCCTGTTGCTCATTTTATAACTCCTTACTCACCTTATAAGAATAAGTTGCTTGTCGAATTAGGACGCGGATGCATACGTAGGTGTGCATTTTGTGTTACGGGCTATACAAAAAAGCCTGTCAAGTTCGCAAGTCTTGATGAAGTTATTGAAGTCTTCGAGCGATACCAAGATTTCGAATTTGGCTTAATAAGTGCCACGATAACGGACTACCCGTATCTTGAAAGACTACTTGAATACCTCGAACGGAAGAACGTCAGGTTTTCTGTCTCATCGATGCGAGCAGATAAAATTAACGAAAAACTGCTGAGACTGTTGAAAACAACCGAGCACCACTCCTTCACAATAGCTCCAGAGGGCATATCTCAAAAGCTCCGGGATGTTATGCTCAAAGATCTAACAACTGAAGAACTTATCACGGCACTTGAGCTGGGAAGAAAAGTCGGGTTTAAACAGGTAAAGTTTTACTACATCATCGGTCTTGAAGAAGAGGACGGAAAAGATTATGCAGAGTTTTTCGAATTTCTCAAAACAGTTGTAAATATGCGCTATCAAGAAATCAGCATCAGTATAAATCCCCTCGTTCCGAAACCTTTCACGCCTTTTGAATCTAGGAAGATGATAGATAAGAAGTCATACGAAGAAAGGGTTGCATTTATAAGAAAAAATATCCCAAAGAAAGTCAAAGCTGATTTTGAAAGCTACAAACTAAGCAAGATGCAGTACGAAATCTCACACCTAAAAGGGACCCAGACAATAGAATATCTCCGAGAAGTTTTCAAAAACAAGAAGTAAGAAAAAACGCGGAACCGAAGTTCCGCGTTGTTATTCTACTGTGATTTTTCATTTTTCTTATCTTCCGTTAATTCATTTTCCAGTTCTTTCTTCCTTTTTTCTTTAATTATGACAAAAATCAGAACAACGGCTGTAAATATCGTCAATACAAGATCAAGGTAGAATTCAAAAGGTTTCGTTTCTTTAGGTAAATAGTATATTAGCACGAAAAGCTCGAGCACAAAGGCCCATGTAAAAATGCTCAATACAGTGCGTGTGAACATACATCACAGTCCTTCCAGCTTTCTGTAAAGTTTCGGTACACTTTCCACGAGCAGTTTCGTATACTCATGAGATGGTTGTAAAACAACCCTGTCGGGATGTCCACTTTCAACTACTTCTCCATCTTTCATGACAAGTACGTTATCGGATACATAGTATGCGAGTCCAAGGTCGTGAGTTATGAAGATGATCGAAGTGCCTTGTTCTTCCCTCAATTCTTCGAGCAACTTAATTATACCTCCTCGACTCGATGCGTCAATCATCGAGGTTGGTTCGTCCGCAACTATAAGTAGTGGTCTTAATATCCAGCACCTTGCAATCATTATTCGTTGCTTCTGACCACCGGAGATCTGGTGCGGGTATTTTCCGAGAACATCCTTTGGATCTATACCAACCTTGAAGAGCGATTCCTTTATTATCTCCAATCCTTCCTTCTTACTTGCAGGTTTCTTTTCCAGAAGATTCACTGCTTGCCAGAGTGTCCTCTCAACAGGGTAAAAAGGATTGTAACTTGCGAATGGGTCCTGAAAGACCGCATGAACTTTTCTTCTGAACCATCTTAACTCTTCCTGCTTTTTTATATCCTTCCATATGTCCTTTCCTTCAAAAACAATCCTCCCGCTTGTTGGTGGAAAAAGTCTGAGGATCATCTTCGCGGTAGTTGTCTTACCGGAACCGCTTTCTCCAACCAGCGATACGATTTCTCTCTCCTTTACTTCAAAAGAGACGTTATTTACTGCGTGGATGTATCTTTTTGAAAAAAAGCCTACTGCAAACGTCTTTGTTAGATTCTCTACTAAAAGTCTGCTCATACTCTATTCGCCTCCTGGTGGAGAAAACATGCGACTTTTCTACCTGGTTCAACCTCGACAAGCTTTGGTTCTTTCTCCTTACATATATCCATTGCATATGGACATCTTGGATGAAATCTGCAACCAGATGGTGGATTTATAAGGTTTGCAGGCGCACCAGGGATCATGCTGATGCCTCTTGTTCTTATCTCTGGTTCAGGTGTCAAAACGGAATTCAAGAGTCCCGTTGTGTACGGATGGAGAGGTTTTTCCAATATTTTCTCCATTTCAGAAAACTCTACGATCTTTCCTGCATACATAACGATCATTCTGTCAGCTATCTGCCTGATGGTTGCAATATCGTGTGTGATGAAGACTATGCTCTTAACGATTTCTGCCCTTTTCAGTTGCATCAGAACTTGAAGTAAGACTTTTTGATTGACGACATCAAGTGCAGATGTCGGTTCATCGGCAACAAGCAACTTCGGATTTAGTAGCGTTGCTAAAGCGATAACTGCCCTTTGCCTCATGCCGCCGCTCAATTCGAATGGATATCTGTTCAGCCACAAAGGATTGAGTCCAACTTCTTTGAATCGTTCCTCCGCTTTTTTTACTAGGTCATTTGGTTCAATGTTGTGTGACTGTGCCAAATGTTCAACGTATTTCGACATTTTAATTGTGGGCATCAACGCGTTCATAGCACTTTGTGGGATGATAGTTATATCTTTACCCCAGAACTTGCGTTTTACCTCTTCTCTTGACATTGAAGAAATTTCCTCGAATTTCCCATTCACCTTTAGAAACACTTTTCCATCAACCAACGTCAGTGGTTTTAGCATGTTCATGAAAATAAGGTTTGAGAGTGTTGTCTTTCCGGATCCTGATTCCCCCACTATACCGATAACTTCACCTTCGTGTATTTCAAAAGACACATCGTCAACCGCTCTTACCGTGGCCTTTTCCAATTTATAATAAGCTTTTGCATTTTCAACCTTTAATAGCACTTCTTTCACGCTTATTCCTCCCTCAAACGTGGATTGAAAACTTCATCCATCGTGGTACTTATGACCATCAAAGAAGCTGTTACCGCAACAATTGCTATTCCGGGTGGGACGAACCACCACCAAAGGCCTCTTCTTATACCATCCATTAACACCGACCACTGAAGCATCAGACCTAACGATATGCCTTGTGTAGGTCCAAGACCTATCAAGCTCAAACCGGCTTCGCCCATTATTCCACCGTTGATGAACAACACAAAAGACATGAAGGCATAAGTTGCTATCGTTGGGAGCAGGTCTTCGATAACCAGCCTCAGATCTGAATATCCAGCCATTCTCGAAAGGTAGACATACTCGCGAGACATTACACTCATCAACTGAGCTCTTATTGCTCTTGCGTACCATGGCCATTGGAAAAGTCCAAGGATAACCGCTACAACTTCCAGACTTCTAAAACGAAGGTAGCTGGCAATTAATATGGCGACCAGTATAGATGGTGTTGTTAGAACGATGTTGGTTATTGCCATCAAAACGTCGTCAATGATTCCTCTCTTAACAGCAGCCAAGCTTCCTATTATTGAGCCTATCACCAATGAGATTAGAGCTGCAAAGAAACCGATGTACAATGAAGCACGAATGCCGTAGAGAAGTTGAGCCAAGATATCTCTACCATAGGTGTCTGTTCCCAAAGGGTGCTTAGCAGACGGTGCCTGCTCGTAATCCCATGACATCTCAGTGGGATCAACTTTGTAGAAATACGGACCTAAAAGTCCTGTTAAAAGAAAGAGTAAAAAGATAATCATTCCAATAATAAACTTTTTATTCTTAAAAAGTGGTCTTATCATTGTCAACAGCATATTCATTCCTCCTGACCAAGTCTTATCCTTGGATCTATTAAAGCATACACAAAGTCAACTACAAAGTTCGCAAGGTATATAGAAGCTATGAGTATGACAAATATTCCTTGTATCATCGGGTAGTCGAGAGTTGTGAGCCCTTTGAAAAGTAAATATCCCGTTCCAGGGTAATTGAAAACTATTTCCGTTATCAATGCTCCACCTAACGCTCCACCTAAGCTTAACGCAAGTCCGGTGATTTGAGGTAGTAAAGAATTCCTGTAAGCATACTTGAATATCCTTCTGTCTTCCATACCTAAGTACTCTGAAAATAACGCGTAATCGCTTCCAAGCTCGTAAACAATCATCACTCTCATTCCAATTGCCCATCCACCCATGGCGGATATCACAATCGATGCGAACGGCATTATATAATGTCTTAACACGTCAACAAAAAACTTCCAAGTAAGACTTGGTATTGTTCCCTGAGAGTAGGCACCACTAACTGGGAACCATCCTAACTTCACGCCGAACAGGTATATGAAAATCATTCCAAGCCAGTAGTAAGGAACCTGCGAGAGAATCATCGATGAAGTCAAGACCCATTTGTCTATCCACGTGTTTCTTTTGTATCCTGCAATTGCTCCAAGTCGGTTACCAAGCCACCATGCGGTTAATGTTGCTGGAAGTAACAAGAACAAAGTCCATGGGATAACCGGTACAATTAAATCTATTACCTTCCTTGGATAATATGTTATCGAGGTTCCCAAATCCCCTTGCAAGGCCTTCGATATGAAGCTAAAATATTGAACAATGACGGGCTTGTCGGTTCCAAACTGTTCAAGTAACACCTTTTCTGCTGCTCTTATTGATTCAGGGTTTGCTTGAGCAACTCGGGACAAATTCGACAAAAGCTGAGAAAGTGGGTTACCTGGAATTGCACGAGGAAGTATAAATACAATAGTGGTTGCAACTATGTACGTTAATAAGAGGAACAGAAATCTTCTTCCAATAAATTTAAGCATCGGTTTAAATTTCATCCTATCTATCACTCCTTGACTTTATTTTACTCACTTGTTTAGAACCGTGCTTTACAAACCGGCCCCCTTTCGGGGACCGGACAGTTTTACAAACTATTTCTTTGCGGATTGAAGGTCTTTGAAGATCTTTGATGTTGGTATTTCAATTCCGCCCTTGTCTGTTGTTTCGAGCCATTTTGGAATTGGTTGTGGGTTTTTGGCTGGTGAAATTCCGAAAAGAACTGGCCACGTATCCGCATGCCATGGAGCTGGTCTGAACCAGTATGGCCTATCTTGGTTCGGCCAGTTGACCCAGTACTTTGTCGAATATTCGTACCAGTGGGCAGTATAGAATGCAGGTATAGAAGGCATATCTTTGGCAATTATTTCTTGGATTCTGAAGTAAGCGTTCTTTCTTACTGTTGGATCGAGTGTAGAAACTGCTGTATCAAGAAGCTTTACAATCTCGTCATTATCGTAGCGTTCCCAATCTCCTGCCCATGTAACTTCTCCTACTGGTGCTGAAAGCCTCTTGTCAAGAACGAATCTATAGATGTTGAACGGATGATCAAAGCTTGGTCCAACGCTCCAGGAAATAATCATATCGAACGTTCCCTTTGTCATTCTATCAGCCCATACTGAGAAGTCTGGAAATTCTGTAGTAACTTCAATACCTATTTGTTTTAAACTCTTAGCTATCAATTCACACATCATCATCCAGTCTGTCCAACCGTATGGAACCGAGATCGTGTAAGACAGCCTCTTTCCATCTGGTCCAACTCGGATACCATCTTTACCAACCTTGTATCCTGCTTCGTCAAGTATTTTCTTTGCCTTGTCAAGGTCATATTCTGGTCTTCCATCTGCTGTTCCAAATGTCTTTTTCCAGAGGTCGTAATTGATGTATTGCTTATTCGGTTCAAAGAGGTCAATAACAAACGAAGGATGAGCTTGGCTTCCGTATCCGAAATACGCCTTTTCTAGCATGTCATCGTATGGGATAGCGTATGCGATAGCTTTTCTCACTGCCGGGTCAGAGAGTCCTGGCTTTGTGTTGTTCAAATAAACAAACCCGACACCATCTGGTAAGAAGTACGGTTTTGATTTGTACCACGTTCCTACTGGAAGGTTCTTCTTTTGCCACATTTCCCAAACGCTTGGTATGAACAATCCTGCCCAGTCTACGTCTCCTCTTTCAATGGCCAATGTTGCAGCTGGATTGTCTTTGTAAATTACGTGAGCGATGTACTTGGGTCGTGGAAGTCCAAAAATATCTTTACCCCACCAGTTGTCGATTCTTTGGTATACCACTATATCAGGGGTGTAGAAATAGATTTTGTAAGGGCCGGAAACGACTTGTTCTGATGGTTTGTCGTTTGCCCAATCTCCAATGTTGATTTTCTTCGCTTTGAGACCTTCATAAACATGTTTTGGCATTGGTTGTGCACCGAGTGCGTAAGAGAGGAATTGGAAGTAGTTAAGTGGTTTTGTCTTTGCCTTGAATTCTACAACTTTCGCTCCTATACGGTTTATGGATTCAACGTAGTTGTCCCATCCTGCTCCAGGACCTATACCGAGTTCTTTCGTGAGTTGGAATGTGTACATGAAGTCCTCTGATGTGATGTCTCTTCCATCACTCCACTTCGCTTCTTTGCGGATGTAAATTCTCAGTGTTGTACTGTTCACAAACTCATACTTCTCAGCAATAACTGGAATCCAAGCATCTCTACCAAGGTCATACTGAAAAGCTGGCAAGAACAAGAACTGATCTGTTCCCCACGTTGACTGTGCTGCGTAAAGATTCCAAGTTGTTGCAGGTCCCCACAATGCACCCGCAATGTAAACAGTTTCCTCTCGTGGCAGTGTTACTGCAGCCAAGCTTAACGAAACAACTACCAACAAAAGAAAAAAAGTACCCAAACGTCTCATACAAACACCTCCCCAAAAGTGATGTGAGAAACCGAAAACACTTTACAACGTTCGCAAGAAATGCTCGAGAACCAGCACATTCGCGCCAACCAAAGAGGGTGGAACGTTCTCAAAAACAGTGTCTCTTATAACCGCATTGAACATATCCTTATCCAACGATTTGTAAAGTTCATCTTCAATGAAATTCCCAAAAGTTCTGTATATGTTGTTAATCAGGCCTCCTAACACGATAACGTCCGGGTTGATAAAGTAAATGATGTTCCTTAGTGTAAGAGCTAAGTGATGGATATACCTTTCTACAAAACTCTTTACCTCCTTGTTACCATCCTTCCACAGTTTTGTCAGATGGCAAAATCTTTCCTGCAAAGTTCTATTAGTAACCTTAGTATGACTGATAATTTTTTCGAAGGTACTAACTAATCTTGCCGGTGAAAGGTATTTTTCAAGTTCTACGCCGTTGACCGCAACATGACCTATTTCGCCGGCTGCAGAATTTCGACCTCGCACAATGTTCCCGTTCACCAAAATTGCACCGCCGATTCCTTCACCAAAATAAAGGAAAAACGCTACCTTTGAGTGCTTGATATCTTGCGAAAAGAACCGTTCAGCAAGCATTGAAAGATTTGCATCATTCTCAATAAGAACTTCTACACCCAAGGTATCAAATACCTTTTTAAAATCTATATTCTTCCAATCAAGATTAGGGGCACACATGAGCGTCTTGTTCTCGTAATTCACAATCCCGGGAAGCGAAAAGACAACTTTTGAAACAGTCGCGTTAAGTGGATATTCTTTTGTAAGCTTATCAAAACTGTTCACGACTTTTTCTCTGAACTTCTCAAACTCTCTCTCCGTCTTAAAACTGTCCACAATATCCCACGAACCGTCGAGGTATCCAACACCAACAAGCGTCTCGAAGATCTCTACGTTGTAAACAACGGACGTTACAAAAGACCGAGTTGGTCCGTAGAGTATTGAACTTCTCCCAACACTAGTGGATACACCCCTAACCTCAAGTAATCCCTCATTTTCAAGCTCACCTATTATTCTCCAAACAGCACTTTGAGCGAGCCCCGTTTCCCTAGAGAGTTCAGCACGACTTGCCTGACCTTTCTCCATGAGGTATCGAAGAATGGTTCTTTTATTTTCTCTTTTCATAGATACAGGGTTAAGTTTTTTTGTCACAGTACATCCCCCGTTTAAGTTTAATAGATTTTGTCAAATCTACTGGCTCTTATTAATTTTTTCTTTCTCAGAAATAATCGTTTAGATTATACCTGTTAGTCTGAAAAATCCAAAATTGATGAACCTAAAGAAAACAGAAGAAAACTTTTTCAAGTAAATACTAGTTCTAGAATTTCTAGTAATTCACAATTATTGATTATCACCTGGGAGATTCAGATAAATTTGTTGGAACATGTTACATGATGAAATGGAAATGTTACTTGGTGGGCAACCTTTCAGGAAGATTTGGTTTTGAGCACACCAATTCGCCCCAACAAGCTCAAAACCTGCATGCAGGGTGGGTGAAATATGGGTGACTTACCAAATTCTTGAATTAAAAATCTAAGATTAGTGCACTTATCTATATCTTTCCAAGTTTCATACTGAACACACCTGTGGCAAGAATTATAGCTGTTTCAAATCTTAGAATCTTTTTCCCGAGGCATATGCTTTTAAAGTGCTTTTTCAGTAAGGCAAGTTCCTTGCGACTAAATCCGCCTTCCGGACCTGCGATGAGACCAACGTTTTTTGAAATCCTCTTTGGAATTTTCCGCCCCTTAAAATCAAGTATGTATGTGCTTTCTGGAGCTAGAGAAAATATGTCCAAGAACTCTATAGGCTTAATCGAGGGAAAATTGTATCGAACACACTGTTTCGCAGCTTCCCTTACAACAAGTTCCAATTTTTCTTGTTTGTCCTCGTAGTGTCTTGATGCTCGTTCGTTGTTGAATACATAAATCTCATCAACTCCTAACTCGACAGCTTTTTCAATTGTCCACCTTAACCTTTCCCAGCGACCAGATGGAGCAAAGAGGACAAGCCTACCTTCAGTGTTTTCAACGAATTCGTAACTTATCACACTTCCAAGAGCGGATAACTTATCTATCTTCTTAAGAACAACTTTGTATTTCCCACCGTTCCCATCGGTGGCTTCAATGATTTCACCTTCTTTAAGTCTCATCACTTTCATATGGGTGACTTCGTGCTCATCGAAATACACAGAATCATCTTTTGGAATACAGAAATATAAATTCGGCAAAGTGAATCCCCCCATCAAAAACTACGCATATTTTCTAAAATGTGCCGCCCGAAATACGGGCGGCCACTACAATCAGTTTCATTTCTAGCAAATGTTATTACCAGTGCAGTACTTCTTTTTCTGTCTCTTTGTCAAATATGTGCATAGTAGTCATATCGAAGACCAAATCGATTTTCTGATCTTCCTTTGCCTGCGTCTTTGCGTTAACCCTTGCAACCAATCTGTCTTCTCCTGCTATTACGTGTAAAAGTGTTTCACTTCCAAGCGGTTCAACGACATCAACTATAACCTCAGCTGTGTTTTCTGGTTTCGGAGCAATTGCAAACATCTTATCATAAATGTTCTCAGGTCTGATACCAAAGATTATGTCTTTGTCGATGTACTTCGACAACTTGTCTTCGTATTCTGTTGGAACCTTTAGTTTTAGACCACTTGTCTTGACCCAAAGTCCGCCCTCACCGCGGATGATTTTACCAGGGATGAAGTTCATCGATGGGCTTCCGATGAACCCCGCGACAAATATATTCGCAGGTCTATTATAAACTTCGTAAGGATTTCCTATTTGTTGAATGACCCCGTCTTTCATAATGACTATCTTATCTGCCATAGTCATTGCTTCAACCTGGTCGTGTGTAACGTAAACAATAGTTGCTTCAAGTCTCATGTGCAGCTTCTTTAGCTCTGCCCTCATCTGAACACGTAATTTTGCATCGAGGTTTGAAAGAGGTTCGTCAAATAGGAAGACCTTTGGATTTCTGACGATAGCCCTACCTACTGCAACCCTTTGCCTTTGACCACCGGAAAGTTGTCTCGGTTTTCTATCAAGCAGGTGTTCGATTTCCAGAATTCTGGCAGCCTCTCTTACGCGTCTTTCAATTTCATCCTTTGGAACCTTTCTGAGTTTTAAACCGAAAGCCATGTTTTCATATACCGTCATGTGTGGATAAAGAGCGTAGTTTTGGAAAACAAAGGCGATATCTCTGTCCTTTGGTTCTACATCGTTGACAACTCTTCCATCGATTTTAATAGTTCCCTTCGTGATTTCCTCCAGACCGGCTATCATTCTGAGGGTTGTTGTCTTTCCACAACCTGATGGTCCCAACAATACTACAAATTCCTTATCTTCTACTGTAAAAGTTGCGTCTTTAACCGCTTCCACCTTACCTTCGTAGATCTTCCACACGTGTTCAAGGTTGACCTGTGCCATACGTGTTATACCTCCTCTTCTTTTTAGTGACTCTCACTGTTTTCATTTTCCTCAATCTCAAAAATTTCTTCCAGTCTTAGTTCTTTAAATAAGGATGGATCACCGAGGTCAAGCAAGTACAAGTCCCATACTTTATCGATAAAGTCCAAAATCTTCGCATACTTTTCGTAAGACATCACTACAACTGCAGGCTTGCCATTTTTTGTGACTATTATGTCCTTAGAAAACGCATCGTCAACCACTTTTGAGAACTTTGCCTTGGCTTCAGCTAAAGAATAAAAATCCTGCTTTACTCTCATACGTTGACCTCCTTGACTATAATTATAGTCAAAATTTTTCCATGATGTGCTACGAGTTATCAAAAGTTACTATATTGTAACGTGATAGAAACACATTTCTTGAATGATAAGGTGTAAAATTTGACTGAACGGTCAATAAAATTTATGGAATATACTTTATAAGGCAAAAGGAGGGGAAAAGTATGTCGGTTGGTGGGTTAAAGGGTATGGTTTATCATCAAGCTGGAAAGTTGGTTGCGGGGGTAGTTAGAAAAGCGGACACTCAAACATTTGCGAAGTTGTTGTTCACCGTTTCGGCTCTGAGCAAGGAACCAGCAAAGAGTGGTCTCAAAAAACTTGGGTTGATGGCTCAAGAAGAGCATCCTATGATTAAGAAGTGGATTGAAATTTTCCAAAAATCTTCGCCTAAAGCAGTTGAAAAAATCATCAACAACCTTATCATCAACGAGTTTGCTATTGGAGAACCTCTTAGACAAAAGTTGATGCACGAGCATAAGGTTGTTTTACCGAAACTCGGAGTTATAAGTCCAACGTACGCTTGTAATTTAAATTGTGTTGGTTGCTATGCAGGTCTCTACGGTAGAAAATACGAGCTTACAAAAGACGAGGTAAGGAGCGTTTTAAAGCAAGGTGAAGAACTTGGAATCTATTTCTGGGTTATCACCGGTGGCGAGCCTTTCTACTGGCCACATTTGATGGAAATACTGGAAGAATTCAATGAGCACTACTTCATGATTTATTCTAACGGCATCCTTATAACAGAAGAAAAGGCCAAGAAACTTGCAGAACTCGGAAACGCAACAATATCGATATCAGTAGAGGGATTTGAGAGTGAAACAGATTGGAGAAGAGGTCACGGAGTCTTTAAAGCAATACTCAATACTTGGGATAGACTGAGAAGATACGGAGTTCCGTTTGGAGCAAGTGTAACTGCTACAAGAATGAATCACGATATCATTATGAAAGACGAGTTCTGGGACTTCCTCGAAAAGAACGGTGTTGAGTATGTTTGGATTTACCAGTTCATGCCTGTTGGTCAAGACCCGGTAATGGACCTCGTCCCAACACCGAAGCAGAGATACGAAAGGTTCTTCAAGACAGAACAGATGAGGCTCAGTGGAAGATTTGCGTTTGTAGCAGACTTCTGGAACCATGGTTTCTTGACGCACGGATGTCTTTCTGCTGGTGCAAAGTATTTCCATGTGAACGCTAAAGGGTACGTCGAACCATGTGTGTTCCAACAGTTTGCAGTGGATAGCATCAGAGAAAAGACACTACTGGAGATATTCAAATCACCATTCTTTGAAGCTTACAAGAGGGCGATTCCATTTTCAAATAACCTGTTCAGACCGTGTCCAATTATCGATAATCCAAAAGTGTTCAGAGCCATGGTCAAGAATTTCAACGCAATTCCACAGCACGAAGGTTCTGAAAAAACTATCACAGAGCTTGCTCCAGAACTCGACAAACTGGCGGAAGAATGGAAACAGTACGCAGACAAGTTGTGGTACGAATACGGTTACGTTGAAAGGTACCCTGTTAATAGAGGTATTTACAACTACGAGACAAGAATGAAGAGGTACGCTAACAAGGAAGAAGCACTCAAAGTAGATAAGAAGATGGCTCTTTAATAAGCTAGCAAACTATTGCGAATTCGGGGGCGCTCAAGTTGAGTAACCGCGCATCAGAAACAAAGCAGAGAATTTTAGAAGCTGCGAGGAAGTTGTTTGCCGAAAAAGGATATGACGGTGTTAGCATGGAGGACATTGCGCAGGCCTCAGGCGTGCGCAAGTCTCTTATATATTATTATTTTCCGAGCAAAGAAGTATTATTTGAAGAAGTCTGGATCGGTGTCATTGATGAGCTTGAGAAAGAACTTTTCTCCGAAGTCGAAAGCGAGAAAAGTATATCCGGGGCTATTAAAAAGCTGATAAGAAAATACATCGAATTTACTTTGAATAAGTCTGAGTTAAGTAGATTGATTGCTCGTGAACGTATGAACGTTTTGGAGAACGGTGAAAGTTTATCAAGAGCAAAAGGCAAATACATTAGTTTGTTGAGCAGACTCGAAAAGATTTTTGAAAAAGGGAAGCAGGAGAACGTTTTGAACGATATAGAGCCTTCAACAGCAACTGAAATTATATCAACCGTTGATTCGATTCCGAGAAAGAGCCTTATTAAAAGCGTAGAAGAGTTTTTGGTCAGAACGATTCTCAAAGAAAGAGCTGAACATTAGGATCACTGGGTGGTGATTTTAGAATGAACAGTAGTGTCTCGCAGAAAAAGAAGGCTTTCTATTTTGTTCTCTTAATGGGCTTGGTAAGTTTGTTTAGCGATATCACATACGAAGGTGCACGAAGCTTAGTAGGTCCTTACCTTGGTCTGCTCGGTGCATCTGCTGTTGTAGTAAGTGCCATCGCTGGATTTGGCGAGCTTTTGGGTTACACTCTGAGGTTTGTGACCGGAAGGCTGGTTGACAAAACCCGTAAGTATTGGTTCTTTGCGACTTTTGGTTACGCAATGAACCTTTTCGTAATTCCCACATTAGCGTTAACAAAACACTGGTATGCAGCAGCTGTCTTGATTATTTTAGAACGCGTCGGAAAGGCATTCAGAAAACCAGCAAAGGATACAATAACATCTTTCGCTGGAAGTCACCTTGGCTACGGAACCACCTTTGCCATTGAGGAGTTTTTGGACCAAATTGGTGCGACGATAGGGCCTCTTATTATGAGTATAACTGTGGCTCAGAATATAAAGCTTGAAACTGCGGATGCATATCGTAAAGCGTTTGGGTTTCTTTTGTTTCCAGCTCTTATAACCATGGGCATCATTTTCATAGCAAGGACACTGGTGCCTGAGCCAGAAAAAATGGAAAAATCACAAGACAAAGTCCGTTCCGCCAAATTCGATAAGAGTTTTTACCTGTACTTAATCTCCATTTCGCTCATAGCGTTTGGTTTTGCCGATTTTGCATTGATAGGGTTCCACGCTCAGAAGAACAACATACTTTCTCCAGCTCTAATTCCATTAGCGTACATGACAGCTATGATTGTAGATGCATTTGCCGGTTTGATATTCGGTCGACTTTTCGATAGGTTCGGAATAGTGATCATGTCAGTTGCCTCTTTTATCACGTCATTTTATGCGATCTTTTCCTTCGGAATGACGAAAGAAGCGATTTTTTTAGGTGCCGTGCTATGGGGTATCGGTATGGGAGCAAACGAATCTATAATGAAGGCAACGGTAGCCAAGCTAGTGAGTTCAGAAGTCAGGGGCACTGCGTATGGATTTTTCAACGCGATTTTTGGAATCGCTTGGTTTATAGGTAGCGCCGTACTCGGATTTTTGTATGCTCTCAACAGATATTATTTGATGTACGTCGCATCGCTTACTCAGATCCTAGCGGCTGTCTTGCTGTTGTACCTGTCAGTTATGGCAAAAAGGAAATCCTCTACATAGCAAAGGCTGTTGTAGAACAAGCCTAACAAAAAACAAAGGGGTGCGTCTGCACCCCTTTTTTATCAACTTCGATTATGTACTTTTTTGGCTGGTTTTCTTATCTTCTTTTTGTTACGCCTTGCTTTTTGTCAAGTCTCTTTTTGTACTCAGAATACGTTTTCTGGCTATCTTTTAAAAACTTTTGGAGTTTCTTTTCGAACTCTTCCTTCTTCAATTCGGCATCACTCATCTTCGTTGTTTCTTCTTTGAGTGACAGTTCCCACTTGCCGTCCTTACCTTTTCCAACAATTTTTGCTTCAACTTCCTGTCCTACTTTTAGAAAATCCTCTACCTTCTGAACATACTGGTTTGAAATCTTTGAAATGTGAATAAACCCCTTTTCTCCATTCTCTAGTTCAACGTTTGCTCCGAATTTGAGTACTTCTGTTACTTTGCCTTTTACCACTTGACCAACTTCCATAAAATGTAACCCTCCTGAAAGATAAGATTGGAGAAAAATTAATACTTACCTTCGAACTTTTTCTTGAATTTCTGAACGCGTCCTTCGGTGTCTACTATCAGTCCAACACCTCCACTTCCTTTGTAAAGTGGATGGCAATTAGAGCAGACATCGACCTTAAGTTGTTCCTTGGTGGTCCAAATCTTGTGCTCTGCACCACATGCACATCTGACAGTTAGCAACCTCATCTCTGGGTGGATACCCTTTCTCAACTCACTCACCTCTCCCAAGTGATTTTGACTGTATAAATTCACGTTATATAATACCACTTTATTTTGAATTTTGCAAGTCTTATATTTTTACCTCCTTGAAATTATCTTGGATAGTGTTCAACAAGGCAATTGTTTGTTTCACATTAGCGAAAACATTGTTGATTTCATCCAAGAACTTTTGTATTGACGCGCTAATTTCTTCCGCTGTAGCTGAACTCTCCTCAGAAATTGCTAGCAGATTCTGGATGCTGGTTGTTATGCTTTCAAGTTTCTGAGCTTCTGAATTCAGTGTTTCAACCAAATCGTTCAGTTGTCGAGCTATGTGGGATATGATATTACTTGACTCTCTGCTTTGATTAGCACTCTCAGACAAGGTTTTCGATTGACTTTTAAGTTCTTCATACCCATTCAATATGCTCTGGCTGAGCCTTGCTATCCCATCCGACACAGTATTCAAAAACTGTGATATCTTAACAGCCGATGCCTTACTTTCTTCTGCAAGTTTTCTAATTTCATCAGCTACAACTGCAAATCCTCTACCTGCTTCTCCGCTTCTCGCTGCTTCTATCGCGGCGTTCAATGCCAACAAGTTCGTTTGTTCCGCGATGCTCATAACCGTGCTTGCGATCTCCATAATTGCACTGGCTTGATTTCTCAGCTGTTCACTTTCGTTCGCTATCGCCTCAAAGTCATTACTCATCACCTTCATACCGTTCGCAGAATTCTCAACACTCTTAGCTGCATTGATTATCTTTTCTACAGCCAAGTTAAGGTCCTTTATTATTTGGTTCTGGTCACTAATTGTTTTTGTAATAGTATCCACGTTGGACGAGACAGCCTCAGATATCCTTTCCGCATCGTTACTGATTTGAACAGCTGTGTCGGCAACTTGAGCGGATAATTCTTTCATTGTGTCAATTTGTTCGAGCACAGCTTCAGATGATTCCATCGTCTTTTTTGCAAACGTCATAAGCTCTTCCGCATCGCCTTGGATACCAAGTAAAAATTCTCTGAGACTTTCGATCGCTTCCGCGTTGATGTTTGATATCTCCTCAAAATCTTTTTCACCCTTAATGTAGACCGTTTTATTGAAATCTTTTTCCTTGTATATCTTGCCAATATGTTTCACACCTTCAATACTTGCCCTAAAATCCCTCAAACCGAAAGTTACACCAACAAAAGTCAGAACAGACACTGAAAACGCTGCAATGAGAGGATTATTGAAAAGACTTGTTAAAATCAACGTAGCAACAAATGTTAATACCGGAAAAACTACTGTGTATGTTGAAATAAAGCTTTTAAGCAAACCTAAACTGAGCACTTTGTAACTCTTCAGTCTGATTGTCCTTCCGTATGGTTTTGTGGAGCGCACCTTAACTTCGATAAAACTGCCAGAGTTTGATGAACCTTGGTCAAGAATCTCGACCTCTATTGGGTCGTTGAAAAACTCTGAGGCGCCTTTTAGCAAGCCCAAAAAGTAGTACCTAAAA
Source organism: Fervidobacterium changbaicum (assembly GCF_004117075.1). Classification (NCBI taxonomy): domain Bacteria; kingdom Thermotogati; phylum Thermotogota; class Thermotogae; order Thermotogales; family Fervidobacteriaceae; genus Fervidobacterium; species Fervidobacterium changbaicum. The sequence goes on along the minus strand of NZ_CP026721.1, from coordinate 152,768 downwards.
TCCCGATGAGACTGATACCTAATAATTGCCGTTCGGTCATCTATGTAATTGAAAATGATTCTCGGAGGTTTAGCACCCGAGATACGTCTTGTTAAAACCCTGTGTACTCCATCCATAGCGCTCAGAAAAGACATACAGCTGTCCTTTCTAAAATAGCTTGGGTAGAATTTTTCAAATGTCTTAATGTTATTGTACCCCGTTTCTTCCCAAAGTTGCTCGTATGTCTTTCCCACTCTTTGAGCTAACTCTTTCGAAAACTCTACTACAACGTTGTCGGAAATATCGTTGATAGGGATAAGTAACTTTGAAGTGTCAATCTTGTACTTTTCAATAAGAGAGTTTACAACGTTATCACCATACAGCTTCTTCCAGGTATTTATCCATACGTTCATGATAAAGCTTTTCATACTAATGCCCCCTTTCCAGCATTTGATTTTTTGCTAAAATATTTCTAATTCTCTTAAAGGGGAAAAACACCTTCATTATACGGGGATCACTCCGATCATTCTCCAACTTTGTCCTTATGACAAGTTGAAAGTGCTTTCCACTGTTCGAAGATTCTTTAATTTATTATACCACATTAAGTACAGTGCAAAATCAACGAAGAAATGTTCCCGAAATACCGCAGGAAATAAAATCCATAGTAGCTCAACGCTACCTTCCATTAAGATTGCCTACTACATGGTCAAAAAGTGTGCCTTGTATGATTAACTCCAAAAAATTATATCACAAAGCTATCAAAGTCTCCAAATGAAAAAGCGGTGATTCGAACATCGCTTCTGAATTTTACAGAATTTCAGGCAAATAAAATTCTAAAGAGAAAATATTAGAAATACATTCCAATTTGTATCAAAAGACCCGATGGTCCCGTTGCATCCAAGTATTGCGCGTAACCAAGACTACCGTACACACCTGATTTGGGGTTAAATTCGTATGTTATAAGCAGTCCACCGAAAACACCGAACAAGTATTCGTATATCTCAAACATACTAAGGTCAATTAGTGCTATAAAACTACCTCCAAGGGTAAATGAACCGTTTATTCTGTCGACTGTAATGAAGTTGATGTTACCACCGAGGTTTAAGAACACAGGTGTCAAACCATACAGGTTACCCATAAATGTTCCTAAGTGAAAGTAAACCGGTAAGGGTGCTTGTTCCCCGGCTCCCCAAGCTGAGAGACCGATTCCAAAGAAATTTGAAAACATCCCTATGTTTAAACTAACCTTATAAGGCATCATTTCGTACTCGGTTGCAATATCGTATTCGGAAGGTCGGTGACCGTACATGAACTGGGTTACCACTGTATTATCGGTTCTATCGTATCCAACAACTTTTACATAACCAACATCGCCGGTATGTGTCTCAATCTGAAATACGTAGCCTTTCTTTGCAAGTTTCGGGTCGAGCCCAGCGAGTTTTACCACGCTACCACTAACTGACTTTACGTACGCCTCGAGCCTGAAAAATCGTCTCAGTTCATACCATATATCAAGTGCAGTTGCCTTGAGCGCTTCACCAATGGCTTTTTGAGCTGACTCTAACGAAGCTCCTCGTGATTCCAGACTCTTTGAGGCAAGTAAACTACCATTCTCGATGTTGTACAGTCTTATCGTGTAACGCGCTACTGCAGAGTGTGTTAATGAAAGTATATTCCACGATGAGGATAGCTCTGTCAAAGTCAACAGCAACGCGTATTTCGAGCCTCCGAGTTTACCTATTTCCAAAGCTTCCGTCACTCCCAATTCGCTCAGATTTCTTTCTTTCATAATCTGCTGAATATCAGTTCTTGGGAACAGCTGAAATCTTCCGAGTTCCAGCGCCTGTTCTTCAAGGATCCCGAGAAGAAAGTCAACTTCATCCATATCCCATCCAGTTGCAACTTTTGCAGGTAAGATCACCAATTTTATTTTTTCTGTTACAGTTATACCGCTCTGAGAAAAGCACAACCCCGCCATTCAAACCTAACTTTGCTTGTCTCAGCTTTAAATAAAGCTCTGGAAACTCACAAGTTAATACTGCAATCGCCTGTTACCATAAAACATACGATGTTCGATCTAAGACTCTTTGATACGTAATAACCTTTTTTGCTGAAAGAATTTTCGTTTCGCTGTTCTTATCGTCCGTCGGGTGTTAAACTTGTGCTTTGTCCAATAGAGGCCCTCCGGTATCAACGTGTTTAAGTTAATATCCAGTAGAGGTAAACGAAAAATTTTTTTCGATATTTTTTAAGATTCGTACTGAAAAGTCTGGAGTGTGTAAGTCGAACCTGGAGGATGTCTAAAGTTGTTTGAGGGCATTTGCGTGGCTTGAGATTTCGTATGTATGAGTTAAATAACCTTGCTGTAGTGGTAAGAAAAGTATATGCGAAGAAAAAGTATAACTTCTGCTCCTGAAAATTTTTTATTATTATACCACAAACAGTGTAGCACAAGAATAAACTTTCAAAGATTTTCTACACCAAATTATTCTTTTGTCTTCTTGTCTCTTTCATCTTGTACATTAAAGTATCAACAATTCTCAGAGTATTTTCTGTGTTTAATATGTACTGTACAACGCCAAACGAAAATCCAGGTCTCAATTCATGAGTATTAGAAAATTCTTCAGCAATTTTATCAAAAATTTCCTTCGCTTTTTCAACAGGGCAATTTCTAAGCACGGTTAAGAATTCATCCCCTCCCATTCTTATCACGTAATCGTTTGAACGGATGTTCTTACGAATAGTTTGAACAAGTAGCTTAAGAATCTCATCGCCAACTTTGTGACCGTAATTATCGTTTATGGATTTAAAATTATCCATGTCTATATACACAAATGAATCCTCTGAAGAGAAACTTACCTCGCTCAAGAAACCTCTGTTATAAGCACCTGTCAGTGGGTCTGTCACACTTCTTAAATGTGACATAGTGACTCTAACAATCATTTCTTTGTATTCGCTGACCAAACTATAAGCAAAGCCTGCAAAGAGTGAGACGATCCCGAATGCTGACAGAAGCTTTGCATTAGTTGAAAATAGCATAATCATTCCATCATGTGCAACAGTTAGTATAAAGAAGAAAGCGAAAGCAAAGAGTATTTGAGAAAATATGCCCAGTGTCTTCCAGAAAAGATAAATTGCATTAACAACAAGCAGAATCGCGATGTTGTTGGTAAGAATTTTCATGGAGTAATTAGTTGGTGAAAGCAAAACGAGGATTGCAGCAGTAATGTTTGCGGATATCATTATTTTATCGAGGATTTTGAGGTCTTCGAAGTACTCTTTGTTAATGCCGTATATCAGCGACGCAAATGCCAGATAAGCTGAGACAACGAATATTTTCCGAAAGATGAGTAATCCCAAAGTACTCCCAAACGTTGGAAACGGAATCATGTCGAACATCCAAATTCCACCTAGAAAACTTGAGATCGAAAGGTGCAAATAAATCGTTTGCTTTGATTTATCCATGGTTCGCGCGATGAGGTAAAGAATTATTGAGATAGTTACAGCTAATCCCAAACTTATGGGTAGCAAAACGGCAGTTAAAAGATAGAGCAATTGATATTTTCCTTTTTGCGAGTTGTCTATAACTTTTGCGGTGAAGTCAATACCGATTTCATATACACCAGCTATTTCTATTTCTAATGTATCAAAAGAATCTGGAAGCAGAAAAATGTATGGCTGATACCACGTGTGACCAGTCTTGTCATCTCTAAATCCGAAACTCCCAATTACTTTCCCGTCTGTTTTTACGGCAAAGTACGAGGCATCTATCTGAGGAATGTACAAGTACTTTGCCTTACCCTCTGAACTCTGCAGATTAATATCCGCAGTGATAGTTACTGTCGATGGAGACTTTAAAACCTTGTAAAAGGTTGCATTGAGTATACCTGACGAACCAGAAAAAACGCCGGCTTTATCTTCTAAAATCTTCCAACCAGTTATTTCAAAACCTTTTGCTGTTATCGCATATCTAAAGGCGAAAAATAAAACTAAAAAGGCCAGGAAAGCAATCGTGGCTGGTTTTAGGTAATATTTAATGTATTCCGTCATACTCCCCCCCCATCTAAATCCCAAGAACTAAAGCCACAAAAACTTTGCAAAACTGACAATGCAATTATAACATGCGCATGTTAAAAGCTCCAAATGAAAAGACATGTTTACCAGTGTGTTCTTGACCTGAATTTGAATTCTTAGTTGAATTAAACTGGTGCTTTTTGCGTGGTATAATTGAAAAAACACGACAACTGCTAAACAGAAAAAGGAGGTGCTAACTGTGTGCCGAATGGCTGCTTTTTCAACAAAAGAGGTAGTCGATATTTCTTCGCTCTTCGAAATTGTCTCTTGGATGGCAAAGAACGGTAAGGGAGCTGAGCACAGCGATGGGTATGGCGTTTTGGTGTTTGATGAGATATCTAAATTTGAGTACAAAACCACGGTTCCAATTTATGATGACTTCCGTGGTAGAGAATTAGTCAAACAGATCCACGGAAAACTAGGTTTGATACATGCGCGCAAAGCCTCACAGGGAGTTCCCGTTGGGCTTCAGCAACTCCATCCTTTCCACATAAGAGGTCGTTACTTGGCCCACAATGGGACGATTACAGGTGCGGATAGATCAAATGCCTTTCAAAGCGATACATACGACTTTTTCAGTAATGTGGTCGATTTTGAAGATTTTGAATCGCTGGTGAATAATGTCAAGCGATACATTAGCACCCATGATTTCACAGGTGTTAATTTCTTGCTCGTAGATGAATTTGAAAAAGCCCTCTATGTAGGGTGTATTTACAAAAAAGACGTTGATTACTTTACGCTCCACTACAAAATTGACGCTCTCGGTTTTTATGTTTATTCTGAGCAAATGGAGGACTCTTTGTTGGAAATGGAAAATGGAGAGATTCTCAAAGTCGTGGAAGGTAATATAGTTGAGCAAGGGAAGGTGTTTTAAGTGGATGAATTTGTTAAGACCTTTTCAGCTGACCTTGTAGAACAGTTAGCGTCAATGTACGGTTCACCGCTTTATGTTTACTCTGAGAAAATTATCAGGCAAAGGGCACGTATCGTGAAAAAAACATTCGAAGGGATAAATCTTTTCCCAACCTTTGCGTGCAAAGCAAACAACAATCCAAATTTGATTCGAATTCTTAAAGATGAAGGATTTGGAACCGATGTTGTGACGTTGGGAGAGTATCATGCATCTAAAATGGCAGGTATTTTGGATGAAATGATTGTATGGAATGGCAATGGTAAATGTATAAACGAAATGTCGGTACTGTCGAATGTTAGGTATGTTAATGTGGATTCGATCGAGGAACTGGAAAGATGGAAAAAGATAAGCACTAGGACTGGGCAAATTCCAGAATTATTCTTAAGAATAAATCCCGATGTTGATCCAAAAACGCATCCACATATATCGACAGGTTTGAAAAAGAACAAATTCGGAATTCCCATTGATATGGTAGATACTGCTTTACAAAAAGCAAGAAATAGTAATCTGAAGATAGTTGGTTTCCATGTCCATATCGGTTCGCAAATAACCGATTTCGAGCCATTTGCTGAAGCAATAAGCCAAGTTGTAGAGCTCAGCAAAAGGTACGATTTTGGTAAGATCAACATAGGTGGTGGCTGGGGGATAAATTATAAAGATAAAGAGCTTGACCTATCCCAATACCAACGTACAGTTGTGCCTCTGCTTAGGGACTTCGAGGAAGTTGTTGTTGAAATCGGTAGATACATCGTTGGACCAGCCGGAGTGCTTATTCTGAAAGTAGAATACGTGAAAAGAACTCATGAAAAGGTATTCATAGTGGTTGATGGAGGGATGAACGTTCTTGTTCGTCCCGCAATGTATGGAGCGTTTCACGGAGCAAGAGTTTTAAGACCTGAAGAGGAAATGAAAACCGAGGTAGACGTTGTCGGACCACTTTGTGAATCAGGAGATATCTTGGCAAAACACCTTATGTTAGAAATACCAAAGGAAGGTAGCTATATTCTTGTTGAAAATGCGGGTGCTTATGGTTTTTCCATGGCAAGTAATTACAACTCGACTCTAAGACCTGCGGAAGTACTGATTACAGAAGATGGTGAACCAAGATTGATCAGAAAACGTGAAACCTTCGAAGATCTGTTTAGAACAATCGTGTGATTATGAATTTTGTTTGCATTGCAAAAATTCAGAAAAGTTGTGGTATAATAATCAGCTCACGGAAAATACTGGAAATAGGAGCGAACTCGGAGGTGAACGATTGTGGGGGAACTTGGAAGTATTCAGATGCTAAAAGTGTTAATTACGGTACTGCTGGTTATACTAACATCGGTTTTTGCGGCACCTAACTTTGAGTACCAAATTTTTTACGGAAATTTGCACTCACACACATCTTATTCGGACGGAAGAGGTACACCTGAGCAAGCTTATGCCCACGCCTCAAGATATGCAGATGTTTTAGCTGTAACTGACCACTGCTACTTTTTGAAGATACCTGTCAATGGTCAGTCAAAAACTTTTCTTACTCAGCAGGCGGCACGTAATGCAACCGTTCCAGGTAAATTTGTCGGATTACAAGGCTTTGAATGGACGGCAGGTTCTGGACATATAAACGTGTATGAGACACTTGAGTTTATAAGTCGAGACGAGAAGGGTGATTTGAAGGATTTTTATGAGTGGATAACAAAAGTGAAAAAACTTGCACAATTTAACCATCCAGGTGTCACCTTTGGTAATTTTCAAGATTTCTGGTTCTGGCCTGAGGCTGATAAATACGTGAATCTAATCGAGATAGGGAATGGAAATTGGAGTAGCGCTGATATTATTTCTGATGAGATGTATCAAAATTACATTCTTGCATTGAACCGAGGTTGGCACGTTTCTCCTACGGCTAACCAAGATAATCACAAGGAGAATTGGGCAAGTGCAAACGATGCAAGAACAGGTATCCTGGCAAAAGCGCTGACTTACGAAGATATTATGGATGCATTGTGGAGTAGAAGAACGTTCGCATCGGAAGATAAGAATGCGAAGCTCTATTTTTACGCTAACAGTACCATTATGGGAAGTATCTTGCCGTATTCTGGTAAAGCCCAACTGTATATTTATTATTCTGATAAGAAAGATCCAGTTGATAGGGTTTATATCGTTTCACAAAGCAAGATTTACGAACTATCAGAACTGTCTGGGAAAGACGAATTTGAGTATTCCGGAGTATTCGACATACCTGATGGCTACGAGTGGTTCTTTGTTTACATCATCCAAAAAGATGGTAACGAGATTGTTTCTGCACCTGTATGGTTTGAAACAAACAGTCCAATAAAGGTTAACTACGTGCGTGTTGGTCCAAAAAATCCAAACGTAAATCAAAACGTGCAGATAACCTTCGATATTTACAACAGCTCCGAACAGCCCGAAGAAGGTGTCCTCAAGGTTCTTGTGAACGGCAATCTTGCCTTCAATGAGAAGATTTCTTTGGAACCTTTCGGAATTAACTACGACAAAAATATCCAACTTGGAAAACTCGCTGCTGGGAATGTGCGCGTTGACTTTTTAATTAATAACGTGGTTGTTCAATCAATCACGTTCACAGTTTCAGAAAAGTCAGGATTAACAATACTTGTTGACAAACTACACGAGAATGATATCACTGATGAATTCTTGGCAATTTTAAGAGCGCTCCAAGAAAACGGGAATACAGTTCTGTTCGCAGAGACGATCTTGAAAGATTACGAAGAGGCAGACCTTGTCATTATTCCCACACCAAAACAAGACGGATTGGATTTCTTCAAAGACCTCATACCTGATGAAGTTGAGTGGCTAAACACTTTCAAAGGTAGAGTTATCCTGTTGAAAGGCAGCGACGAAGAGTATTTCAGAAAGTACACAGAAATGCTCACAAAAGCGACCTCGGCAAATTCTGTAGACGAGCTTGCTAAAATACTTGGAATATCGACAACTACCTCGAATGTCACAAAACAAATGAAAAAGGCCGTTTATATAGACCAAGGACACGCGAACGATTACTACAAAGACAAACTCACGAAACTCGAAAAGTTCCTCAAGTCTAATGGATTTGAGGTAGTTTATACTGATAAGATACAAAACATCGATGGTATGTATTTAATCATTATGAATGGAAAAAGTTACACAGACGACGAAGTGAGGAATATTGTGAATTTTGTAAGAAGTGGCGGAATTTTGATTATAACTTCCAAGAGTGATTACAACAACGGTGGAAACACAGAAGATTTGAATTACATATTGGATGCAATAAATTCGCCTGTCCGATTCAACGACGATCAGGTAATTGACGAAGTTAACAACTACGGCGCTAATTATAAAGTGATAGCAAATGGTGTAAGATTTTACTCTGCATGTTCTCTGGTCTTATATGGCAACGCGCAAGTCTTGGTAGCCTCCGATACGGCTCGTTCTATTGACTCTGATGGAAGAAATGATGCTGAATTTGTTGACAAAGTTGTCCTTGCTGCTACATTTACAAGCAATTCAGGAAGAGTTTTTGTACTTGGAAAAGCTATCTTTTCCGATTATGACTATGAGTTGAACAAAGATTTCATTGAAAGCGTGCTGTTCAAGATAAAGTAATCTACAACTAAGAGAGTTCAATATTCACAAGGTTTTTGGTATTAGACTTAGTCTATGTAAACACTTTTTATTTTTGTAAAATTGCGGGGGTGTCCCCGCTTTATTTTTTTCTTTGTTTATGGTATAATATTTCTGGAAGTATGGAGGTGATTTACATGTTCGACAGATTTTCCGAAAGATCAGCAAAAGTTTTTGTTATGGCTCAAGAGGAAGCGAAAGACCTCGGTCATTCGTACGTTGGAACCGAGCATTTGTTGCTTGCAATACTGAAGCTTAATGATAAACCTCTCGCCACTATCTTGGAGAGGTATGGGCTTACATATGCACGTGTGAAAAACGAGGTCATTTCGATAGTTGGATTAGGGATGCGTGGATTTATAATGTCACCGCAGATGACACCACGCGCAAGAAAGGTTACCGAAATCGCTTTTGAAGAGGCGCGTATGATGGGAAGCGACAAGATAGATCCAGAACATCTGCTTTTGGGTATATTACGCGAAGGTGAAGGCATAGCTATTCACATTTTGAAAAAGCTCAATGTGAATATACAGGCGTTACGTAAGGAAATAACGGATAACATTTCCGATGAAGACTTTTTTGAGGAGGGTCCATCACTCCCACCATCTTATGAGGAACCTTCAACATCACCAGCTGTTCGTCAGCTCGAAGGTTTTGGTGTGGACCTGACCGCTCAAGCACAGCGTGGTGAACTTGATCCAGTCATCGGACGAGAAGATGAAATCGAAAGGCTGATGCAAATCCTTGTCAGAAGAAAGAAGAACAATCCTGTACTTATCGGTGAACCTGGTGTTGGTAAGAGTGCGATAGTTGAGGGATTGGCACAAAGAATAGTTTCTGGCGAGGTCCCGGAACCATTAAAGGGAAAGACGATATTTTCACTCGATGTGGCAGCGCTTGTAGCAGGTACAAAGTACCGTGGCGAATTCGAAAAAAGGATGAAGAAATTACTCCAAGTTGTTAAGGGGAACAAAGATATAATCTTGTTCATAGACGAGCTTCATATGATAGTTGGAGCAGGTTCTGCAGAAGGAGCAGTTGATGCTGCAAACATTCTTAAACCTGCCTTAGCTCGTGGAGAGCTCCATTGCATAGGTGCTACAACGCCAGATGAGTACAGAAAGTACATAGAAAAAGACGCGGCACTCGAGCGTAGGTTCCAAAAGATATACGTTCAAGAACCGACTCCGCAAATGGCATTGGAGATACTGAAGGGGCTCAAAGCGAAGTATGAAGGTCATCACAAGGTAAAGTATACAGACAAAGCACTTGAGGCGGCCGTATATCTATCGCAAAGGTATATCACAGACCATTTCCTGCCAGATAAGGCTATCGATGTTATCGACGAAGCAGGAGCGCGGAGTCGACTTAAGTTGTTTGTCATGCCAAGTGAACTGCAACTTCTAAAATTGCAGATAGAGGCTGTGAGAAGTGAGAAGGAAGAAGCAGTAGCAGCTCAGGATTACGAAAGGGCAGCGGAATTGAAAGAACGAGAACAACAACTTAGGGAACAATTTAACGAAGCTTACAGTAACTGGCGCAAAGAAGTCGAGTCTACGGTGGTAACTGTCGACGTTCCTCAGATAGAAGAAGTTGTCGCAGGCTGGACAGGCATTCCACTTAAGAAACTCGAAGAAACGGAACGAGAAAAGTTGCTTAATCTTGAGAACGCGTTGCATCAGAGGGTTGTTGGTCAAGAAGAAGCAATTAGTGCAATCGCACGAGCTATCAGAAGAGCCAGAAGTGGTTTAAAAGACCCAAGAAGACCTGTAGGTGTTTTCCTGTTCCTTGGACCAACGGGCGTCGGTAAGACGGAGCTTGCTAAAGCATTAGCGGAGTATCTATTTGGTGATGAAAAGGCCTTGGTAAGGTTCGACATGAGTGAATACATGGAGAAATTCTCAGTATCCAGATTAATAGGTGCACCTCCAGGATACGTTGGGTACGAAGAAGGAGGAACGCTGACAGAAAAGGTGAGACGCAGACCGTTCTCTGTGATACTATTTGACGAGATAGAAAAAGCACATCCCGATGTATTCAATATACTACTCCAGATAATGGACGATGGACGTTTGACTGATTCACAAGGTCATGTTGTTGACTTTAGGAACACCATAATAATCATGACCAGCAATATCGGAGGTAGTGAAATAGTCACTTCTAAGAAAAACCTTGGTTTCGTTGGTGAAGAGTCTCATGAGAGAGATTTCAAAGAGATGAAAGATAAGGTGCTTGAAGAAGTGAAGAAAGTCTTCAAACCGGAGTTCATAAACAGAGTTGATGAAATCATAGTATTCCACAAACTTACAAAAGAACACATAGAACAGATTATAGAAATCCTGCTCAGGGACATTAGGGCAAGGTTGAGTGAAAGACACATCACGTTGACGCTTTCACCAGAAGCGAAAGAATTCTTGGTTAGTGTCGGCTACGATGCAGTGTATGGAGCAAGACCTCTGAAGAGAGCAATTCAGAAATACATAGAAGATCCACTCTCTGAAGAACTGCTCAGAGGCGAGATAGAAGACAGCGATGAAGTGTACGTTGTTCGCGATGGTGATAAACTATCTTTTGTGAAAAATAAGCAAACTCAACTTGCAACAACGGTCAAATCCGAGTCGTAGTGAAATATTTGACTCTGATTTTCCAAAATTCATCACTGAAATAGAAGGTGACTTGAAAAGATGCCAAAAGTAAAGACTATTTATGTATGTGATAAGTGCGGTTACGAGTCACCAAAATGGTTTGGAAAATGTCCAGTTTGCGGTGAATGGAACAGTGCAAAGGAATTTCAGTTGAAAGACTCTTCTTCGGAATCAAAAAGCATAAGAAATGTAGATGCGGGGATGATGGAATCTCATCCTCGCTTTTTTGATTTACAGACAGCTCTTGAAAGAACTGAAGAACAGAGAATCAAGACAAACATCCAAGCTATCGACCAACTACTGAATGGTGGGTTAGTTCCTGGGCAGGTCATATTACTGGGTGGTGAGCCTGGTGTTGGTAAGAGTACTTTAGCACTTCAAATATGCGATGCAGTTGCAAGAAGTCAAAATCAGGAAGAAAAATACGTCTACTATGTCTCAGGTGAAGAAAGTGTACATCAGGTTGCCAATCGTGCCAAAAGATTAGGGATTAAGAATCCTAGAATTCTAATTTCTTCGGAAACACAGATCGAGGATATTCTAAAAGACATGGACCCGAAAAAGGTAAGACTACTTGTGGTTGATTCGATACAAACACTTAGTAGTATGGATATAGATTCCCCGGTCGGTGGCGTTGTCCAGATAAAGGCCGTTGTTGAAAAGGTCAGGATCTTTTCAAAAAAGTACAACATCCCTTCTTTGCTTATTGCACATGTAACTAAAGAAGGTGTTATTGCAGGGCCAAAGCTTGTTGAACACGTTGTTGACACGGTGATATACTTTGAGGGTGAGCGAACAACTGATTACAGGATACTGAGAGTGCAGAAGAATAGGTACGGCCCAAGCGGTGAAATTTCTGTATTTCAAATGACCCAAGAAGGTTTAAAAAGTCTGTCTGAGGACACGCTTTTAAATTACTCAAGCACCCCCGGAAACGTGTTCACCAGTGTTTTTGAAGGGAGTAGGCCTTTAAATGTACAAATTCAAGCACTTGTCTCAAGGGTGAAGATGGCTTCCGGAAGAAGAATATCACACGGAATTGATGTCAGAAAGGTTATAATAATTTCGGCAGTTTTAGCGAAACATCTAAATTTACCGTTGGATTTCCACGATATTTACATAAACGTATCTGGTGGGCTAAATATCACAGACCCGGGTTGTGAACTGGCAATTGCAGGAGCTATACTATCGTCTTTTTTGGATTCTTATGTAGGAAGTGTCTTGATGATAGGGGAAATAGGACTGGATGGAAGTGTTCGACCAACGGTGAATGTTGCAAAGCGTATCGAAAATGCCAAGAAACTTCAGATCGAAAGGATAATTATCCCTGCTAACCTTGAATATAACCAGAACAACTCAAAATCTGCATTGAAAATAGAACGCGTAAGAAGTGTGAAAGAGCTTTTTGAAATTGTTGTATCCAATAAGGCATAGAAAATATGTAGGAATTTAATCTGAGAATTTGATAAAAAGGAAGGGGTGCAACAAATGGCTGAGAAGTTGAAAGTTAAGATCTTGGTAGACAGTACATCGGATTTCCCGAAGGAGCTAATCAAACCTTGGGACGTTGATATTGTTCCTCTTTACGTGATCTGGCCAGACGGGACTACAGAAAAAGATGACACAAGAGATTACCAGGAGCTGAAGAAGTTCTACGATAAGCTTAGGACGGCATCAGAGCTGCCAAAAAGCTCACAACCAACAGTGGAAGATTGGGAGGCGAAATATGAAGAGGCAAAGAAGAACGGCTACGATGGTGTTTTAGTCATAACAATATCTACAGCGATGTCTGGTACGTACAATTCGGCAGTTCTGGCTTCTAAGGAAGTCAATATCCCCGTGCGTGTTGTGGATTCCAAGAGGGCTTCAACAGCCATATCGCCCATGGTCAGATATGCACGCGAACTTTTGGACCTTGGTTTGAATCTTGACGAGGTTGCAGAGCAACTCGAAAAGAAAATAAAAGCCAAAGGATTTGGCGCGTTCTTCTATGTTCAGGACTTCAACTTCCTTGTCAAAGGTGGAAGAGTTAGTAGATTCGCCGGATTTGTAGGTTCGTTACTGAAGATAAAGGTGGGAATATATATCGACGATGAGGGGAACATGATACCTTTTACAAAAGCAAGAGGCACAAAGGCCATTCACGATGAGCTGTTAAAAAAGGCCCAGGAAGAAGGATTCCCGGCAGGAAGTACCGTCGACTTGTACATGGTGAGTTGCGATAACATGGATGAACTCAAAGAAATAGAAGAACAATTGAGGAAGGTTTACAAAGTTAAGAACGTTTATTACACTCCAACAGGGAAAGTCATTTCCATGCATGTTGGACCAGGGCAGACAGGATTTGGTATAGAACGGTATTGATAGATGCAAATCAAAAAAACTACGGAGGGGTATTGGGATGTCAGAAGGTACATTCAACACACTGGAAGAGTTTAAGAAATTCAGGGAACGCATGAATAAAGAAATCCTCGACCGTGGAACGATAAACACCAAGCGATTTTGGAATCTCGATGGTGCAGTCTACCGAGAAGGTGCAATTGAACCGAAATATAAAGAACTGATGGGGCTGGTTGCTTCTATGGTTCTAAGGTGCGATGATTGTATTACGTATCACATGATTCGATGTGCTGAGTTGGGAGTAACAGACGAGGAATTCTTTGAAACATTTGACATAGCGCTCATCGTTGGAGGTTCCATAGTTATACCGCACTTGAGAAGGGCGGTCAACACATTGCTAGAAATACGGAGGCTCCAGTTAAATGGCGAAAGCGTTTCTATTTGACGGAACGGGATTGCTTTACAGGGCATTCTACGCAATAGATCAATCCCTATCAACAACAACCGGCATTCCAACCGGTGCCTTGTATGGTTTAGCACGAATGCTTTTGAAGTTCATAAAAGAGCACATAAAGGTAGGCGAAGACTACTGCGCCTTTGTTGTTGACGTGAAAGGCGGTAGCACATATAGAAAAGAACTTTATGAAAAATACAAAGCTCATCGCCCCGAAACGCCAGAACCATTACTTAAGCAAATTGGCATTGTTGGTGAATTGGTAGATGGGTTTGGGATCAAGCTTTTAAGAATTCCCGGCTACGAAGCTGATGATGTAATTGCCACGCTCTCCAAACGATTTGAAAAGGAAAAAGACACTCTTGGAATAAGCGAAATAAACGTTGTAACGAGTGATAAAGACTTGTTACAGCTTGTCAATGAAAATATATCGGTGTGGCGTATAGAAAAAGGTGTAACGGATATTAGGAAATACACCGTAAGAGATGTCTTCGAACGATACGGCGTTTATCCACACCAGATAATTGATTACCTTGCATTGGTTGGAGATGCTTCCGACAATATCCCTGGTGTGCCAGGTATTGGTGAAAAGACCGCAGTAAAACTACTGCAGGATTTTGGAAGTGTGGAAAATGCTTTGAGAAATCAGAGTAGAATACCAGAAAAAGTTAGGGAAAAGCTACTGTCCTATTTGGAAGATTACGAATTAAGCAAGAAGCTCGTCGAATTGAACTGCGAAATCGATATACCTATCGATTTGAAGGAACTAAAGTATCAAGGTTTCAAACCAGCAGAACTGTTAGAGGTTTTAAAAAAGTTTGAATTTGCTAGCATAATCAAAGAATTGCAGCTCAGCTCCTCGCTTGAAAAGACAATGGAGTACAGAGTAATATCAAAAGAGAGCGAATTTAAAAGACTTCTTGAAGAAATTGAAAGGGCAAAGAAAATAGCAATTGATTTGGAAACCAGCTCTCTTGATCCGTTCTCTGGAAAAATCGTTGGTGTTTCTATCGCTGTTGACGAAGGTCGAGCGTACTACATACCTGTAGCTCACTTAGATGGTCCTAATGCTTCCATTGATACGGTTAAGAAATTTCTGAAGGACACCGTAAGCACAACAAAATTTGGCGGGCACAATCTGAAATTCGATATCAAATTTTTGAGAAGGCTGGGTATCGAACCTGAATATCCGACTTTTGATACTATGATAGAAGCTTATTTGCTGAATCCAAACGAGAAGCGTTTCAACTTGGACGAAATGGCTTTGAAATTCCTAGGATATAAAATGATGAGTTACGAAGAAGTTATGCAGGGGGCTCTGCCACTTTTTGCAGGAGACTTTTCGTACGTTCCCGTCGAACGCGCAGCAAGGTACTCCTGTGAGGATGCGGACATGTCTCTGCGAATTCACAATAAACTTTATCCCGTAATTTATTCCAATGAAATGGTAGAACTATATGAAAAAATCGAATTGCCACTTGTTTCGGTCTTAGCTCAAATGGAACTCAACGGTGTATTCTTTGATACGCAGTACCTTTCGGCACTGTCTGTAGAGATGGAGAGAAAACTCTCTTCACTGTCGCAGCGCATATACGAAATAGCAGGTGAACCTTTCAATTTGAACTCTCCAAAACAAGTTGGGTACATACTTTTTGAAAAACTAAAGCTACCGGTAATGAAATCAACAAACACGGGAGCTTATTCTACAGACGTCGAGGTTTTAGAGAACTTAGCACCTGACTTCGAGATAGCACGGCTTCTCTTAGAGTACCGTAAGATTCAGAAGTTGAAGAGCACGTACGTGGATGCAATACCAACAATGGTTAACAAGTATACAGGGCGTGTTCACGCATCGTTTAACCAGACCGGAACTGCAACAGGTAGATTGAGTAGTTCAGATCCAAACCTACAAAATCTACCAGGCAGGACAGATGAAGGAAGAGAAATAAGGATGGCCGTTAAACCGCAGAAGGAAAATTGGTGGATACTTGGGGCAGATTATTCGCAGATTGAACTCCGCGTGCTTGCACACATGAGTGAAGATGAAGAACTTATAAAAGCTTTTAGTGACAACAGAGATATACACTTAGAGACGGCGAAAAAGATATTTGGTGTGAGTGACGAATTCGTCAATGAAAGCATGAGAAGAATTGGGAAGATGGTCAATTTTGCGATAGTTTACGGTGTTTCACCTTACGGGTTGTCAAGAAGAATAGGATTAGATGTGAAGGAAACAAGAAGAATCATAGATGCGTACTTCAACACCTACAAAGGTGTTCAAAGCTATATAGCAACGATGAAGGAATTTGCAAGGAAGAACGGGTATGTCAAAACGATGTTTGGACGAAGACGAGAGGTACCACAGATAAACGCCAAAGATCCAAACATCCGGGCTGAAGGTGAGAGAATTGCCATAAACACACCTATACAAGGAACTGCGGCGGATATAATGAAGATAGCTATGATACGGATACATGAGAGACTGAAAAAAGCAAACTTGAAGAGTATGATGATACTCCAAGTGCACGATGAGTTAGTCTTTGAAGTACCAGATGACGAGCTGGAAATGATGAAAGATATCGTTAAGACAGAGATGGAGAATGCTGTAAAACTTAGAGTTCCGTTGATGGTAGATGTTTACGTAGAAAAGTACATGCTATAAACCATTAATATATCAAAATACTTCCCGAAAATAGCAAAATAGCTGCCAGCAGTCTGATTCCTATAACTTCTTTGAGGAAAATCTTAGCGAAGAACATGGTAACAAAGACAGAGAGCATAGAAAGTGGTTCTGCTACGCTAACACCGAAGTAATTGAAAGCTTTCAAGAGAGCAACGTAAGAATACGCGTTGCAGATACCTCCCAAAATAAGATAGATCCACTTCTGTTTAACTAAGCTAATATAATCCGGAATTCGACTACCAGTTGCAACTCCGTAAATCAATATGTAAGCACTTATCACAAGATATATTCCCACCGAGTATCCAATAGGCGAGAGATTGATTGTGAACTTCCTATCGATAATCCTTCCTATTGCCATGAGCAGTGACGCTACTATCATCGCCACCGCTCCTTTGCTTTTAATGATGTTTTTGTAGGAGATAACAACATTCTCTCCCTTTTTCAAAAAACTTACGCCGTAAATCATCAATAAAGCACCTAACAGTCTCTTTACGCTGAAGTGTTCACCTAAAAACATCGCTGCCAATATTACTAAGAATATAGCGTTCAAGTTATACAAAGGCGCAATAACTGAAGCATCTTCGTTGCCTAATGCATATGTGTACAGTGAAAAGGAAATTGAGTAGATTGTACCACTCACAAGAGAATTCAGGAGGATTTTCCAAGTAATCGTGTTGAAGAATGGAAAGAACGAAAGAAAAGAGAAGAAAAAGAATCCCCATGCGGCCACGAACGTTGGGGAACCTTTAGAAATCCTGTTCCCAGCGATACGTTCGTAACCGAGCAGAATGATACGTAAACTCATCCATAACAGACCTGCCATTTGTGGAACTATAAGTGCATCCATAGTTACCACTCCTTTATTTCATTTTCCTTCTTGTTGTGCTATAATCATTTTAGCACATGTTTTTTGAAAATCGTAGCAGCTTTGGAGGTGCTTTTTGAACAAAATGGAGAATGTTCACAAGATACCTTTATGGAAGATTTTTACAATTACGGCAAAAATAGGTGGTGTAACCATCGGTGGTGGTTATGCAATGGTTCCTATTATTCGAGAAGAATTTGTAATTAAGAACAAATTTTTGCAACCGGAAGAGTTTGATTCTCTTTTGGTTATCGCACAGTCTATGCCAGGTCCGATTGCGGTCAACACTTCTACGCTTGTCGGTTATAAACTTCGAAAGGTTCCAGGAGTACTTGCGGCAGTTACCGGTGCGATATTCTTTCCCACTGTTATAATCCTCACTATAGCCATTCTTCTCGGCAAGTTTTATGATCTGGTAAGACCATTCCTTAATGGCATGAAGATTCCTTTATTAGCTATTATCGTAGTTAGTGTATTGAAATTATGGAAAAACAGTGTTAGAAACATAGAAGATCTCGTTGTATTTTCAGCTGCGTTTCTAATAGTTACTATCTTAAAATTCAACCCTGTCTATGTCATTTTACTGGGAATCGTATACGGAGTTATTCGATCCTTTGTGAAAGGTCCGAAAAGGAGTGACAGGACTTGATATATTTGAAATTATTCCTTGCTTTCATTCAAATCGGTGCAATAAGCTTTGGTGGAGGATACAGTATACTTAAAGCAATAATCCACTACGTTGTAGATATTAACAAATGGTTAACACTTGAGCAGTTCAATGAAATAGTTGCTATATCACAATCAACCCCTGGGCCGATAGGAATCAACGCTGCAACGTTTGTTGGTTACAAAGTCGGGGGAATATTTGGTTCACTTATTGCAACATTCTCTGTTATACTAGTTCCCGTCCTGTCATCACTTTTCCTTTACTTTTTCTATCGAAGACACTCTGAAAATAAAGTCGTTCAGACGGTGATCTCTAAGTTAAAGCCTGTGGTTCTTGCAATGATAGCTTCAGCAGCATTTAGTTTTCTCAGAACTTCTCTTGGAAGTCCGTTAGCAATTATTATAAACGTTGTTGCAATTGCTGTCTTGCTTAAGACAAAAATCGATGCCGTAACGCTACTACTCTTATCTGGTATCTTAGGTTACATTGTTTTTAGATAGTTTATGCTAAAATAAATACAGGTTTGTGCAAAGTTTGAGGGGGTGAAACGCATGGCACCGAGGGAAGGTATTGAAAACATAACACTGTACGACGACGGCCAGCACAAGTTCATTTTTCTTGCGTGGGAGGAACAAGAAGAAGAAGGTATTGTTCAAACAAACCAGTATCTAATAATCGATGGGAACGAAGCGATGTTGCTTGATCCAGGTGGAGCTCACGTTTTTCCGAGGGTACTCGCAAATGTTTCCGAAATAATCGAACCTAGCAAAATCAAGTACATCTTCTTCACACACCAAGATCCAGATGTCACATCAGGTATAACGCTTTGGCTTTCGATCGCAGAAAATGCAAAAATATACATATCAGCTCTCTGGACGAGGTTTCTTCCTCACTTTGGGGTATACGATCAAAGAAGGGTCGTTGCACTCCCTGACAAAGGCGACAAGTTGAGACTATCTTCAGGAACTGAGCTTGAGTTCATACCAACACATTACCTTCATTCAACTGGCAATTTCACGCTTTATGACCCAAGAGCGAAGATTTTATTCTCCGGCGACCTCGGTGTTGCTGTTTTTCCTAAAGGACAAAGGTACGTTTTCGTCGAGAACTTCAATGAGCATGTTAAACTTATGGAAGGGTTTCATAAAAGGTACATAACATCAAGCGTTGCTTTGAAAAAATGGCTGAGCATAGTTGAGAGGAAAGACATCGACATAGTAGCTCCTCAGCATGGAGCTATATTCAAAGGTGAAAATGTTAAGAAGCTATTTGACTGGTTCAAGAACTTGAAGTGCGGAATCGATATAATCGATGAGATATACGGTAGGTGATACTATGCCAAAAATAAGCAAGGAAACAATGGAAAAGATGTCTTCTGCGTTCTTTGCAGAAAATCTTATGACTTCGTTCATGGAGCAACTTGATGAAGCCTTGATTTCGCGAGTCAGGAATGTTCAAGAAAACTTACGCGACTTGGAAAACGTGTTTCGTGATATGCAGAGTCGTTTAAATAAGTTGGCTGAACAGTTTGCCATGGAATCCCAAGAAATAGTTAAAGCAATTGAGGATTCCCAAAACATGAATAAGAATATAACAGAAGAACTGAAGAAATCAGGAGCCGATATATCGAAGATAAACGATATCGTTTTAAGTTCAGTGAACAGCACAACTCAAACACTTGAGATGTTTTCAAAAGTCGAAAACATGGTTTCTGAAATTACAAAAATAGCCAAGCAGACCAACCTTTTGGCACTAAATGCATCTATAGAAGCTGCAAGAGCCGGTGAACTTGGAAGAGGTTTCGCTGTTGTCGCCTCTGAAGTCCAGAAACTTGCAGGTGAATCCAACCGAGTTGCCAAGGATATTAACGACTTAGTTAAAGAACTCTCTGATTCAGTGGCAGATGCATTAAATAGCATAAAGCTCGTAGGTGAAATATTTCAAACTGTTCAAAGGTCTTTGCAGCAGCTTTTGGAGTTCATGGGGCAAAATTCGGCGCTACTTTCGCATGTGGCCGAACTTCTCTTAGACACAAAGTCGGAACTTGAAAGTGAAAATAGTAACTTCAACTCTGCTGTTGATGTGATGGACCAAGCTGCGGAGAAGTTTGAAACGTTGTCAAGGGCGATATCCTCAATTGTAAAGGCGCAGACAAAGCTGAAAGATTTGAGACTGTAAACCAAAAAACGTTCTTCAAGGAGTGTTTTTAATGAGCAAAATTCCAAAAAATACTATACTGTCAAAACAACGACTTGCAAAGGCTACGTACGAGTTCTGGATAGATAACGCACTTGTTGCAGAAAATGCGAAACCTGGCCAATTCGTGATAATTAGAACCTCAGAGAAAGGTGAACGAATTCCGATAACAATAGCTGATACGCAGGAAAACGCGTTTCGAATAGTCGTGAAGGCTGTAGGAAAATCCACTATAGAACTTTGTATGAAGAATGCAGGTGAGCAACTCTACGATATTGTGGGACCTCTCGGTAAACCTAGTGAGATAGATTGTTATGGAGATGTTTTGATCATTGGTGGTGGAGTAGGGATAGCCGCTATACTACCGATTGCGAAGGCGCTTAAGAATGCTGGGAACAAAGTACGCGTGATACTCGGTGCCAAAACATCTACAGAATTGATTTTGCAAGATGAGTTCTCTTTTGCGGACAAGCTTGTGATTTGCACAGACGATGGAAGCGAAGGTATAAAAGGAACGGTTGTAGACGGGATGATGGAAGAATTTAACTTGGAAAATCCAAATGTGATTTGGTCAGTTGGACCTGCTCCGATGATGAAGGCTACGAGCATGATCGCTGCACAGTATGGCATACCAATCTGGGTCTCTCTGAATGCCATAATGGTTGATGGAACAGGTATGTGCGGTGGGTGCAGGGTGTTGATAAGAAAAGAAGAAAATGGTGTTACAAAGGAAGAAATTAAATACGTTTGTGTCGATGGGCCAGAATTTGATGGGAGATACGTGGATTGGGAGAGTTTTATAAGAAGGTTGCAACAGTACAAGGAAGAAGAACAGAAGGCACTGGAGAGATTTTTGGAAGAAGTAGGTGATATATCATGGCTGTAAAAGATAGAGTTCCAGTGCCTGAACTTGAACCGTCTGTAAGAAAGGGGAATTTTCTTGAAGTTTCACAGGGATATACGTTTGAATTGGCTCATCAGGAAGCGCAGAGGTGTTTGCAATGTAAAGTTCCCACTTGTGTTTCGGGATGCCCAGTCGGTATAGATATCCCTGGATTTATAAAGGAGATAATCAAGGGCAATTTAAAAAAATCCTACGAGATACTCAAGAGTTATAACTACCTGCCGGCTATATGCGGTCGCGTATGTCCGCAGGAAGTTCAATGCGAAGGTGCATGCGTCTTAAACAAGATCGGAAAGCCGATAAATATAGGTGCGCTTGAAAGATTCGTAGCTGACTTCGCAAGCCAAGAAGGATTCGAAGACGAAGTTGGGAGATTATCGTTCTCGGAAGGTATCTCTAAGGAACTCGGCAATGCTCCGAGAAAATTAACTGATTTAAGGTCTAAAAAAGTTGCGGTGGTTGGTTCTGGGCCTGCTGGTCTGACTGCTGCTTCGGAGCTTGGAAAACTCGGTGTTCAAGTTCACGTTTATGAAGCGCTGCACGAGTTTGGTGGAGTGCTTGTTTACGGTATCCCCGAATTCAGGCTCCCAAAAGAGATAGTCAGACGCGAGGTGCTGCAGCTTGAAACACTTGGTGTAGAGTTAATAAAGAATATTCCCGTTGGTTACGCAATTCATCCGAAGGAATTGCTTGAAAAGTACGATGCTGTTTTTATTGGAGTTGGTGCAGGAACTCCGAAATTTATGGGAATCCCCGGAAGCGAGCTAAATGGTGTCTATTCTGCGAACGAGTTTCTTACCCGTGTGAATTTAATGAAGGCCTATAAATTCCCAGAATACGATACCCCCATAAAGGTAGGTAAAAGGGTTGTTGTTGTCGGTGGTGGTAATACAGCGATGGATGCGGCAAGAAGTGCTTTGAGGCTTGGAGCACAAGTTACAGTAGTATATCGAAGAACGGAAGCGGAAATGCCGGCAAGACGGGCCGAAATTCATCATGCTAAGGAAGAAGGTATTGAATTTCTATTCTTGACCAATCCTGTTAGGTACATTGGCAACGAAACAGGAAAATTAGTCGGCGTGGAATGCATAAGAATGGAACTTGGAGATCCTGACGAGAGCGGAAGAAGAAGGCCAGTTCCAGTAGCAAATAGCAACTTTGTTATCGAAGCGGATGTCGTAATTGAAGCGATAGGGACAGAGTCCAATAGATTCTTGCTTAACCAATTCCCCGATTTAAAAACAAACAAGTACGGCTATATTGTGACGAACGAATACGGTCAGACAAGCATACCAAAGGTTTTTGCTGGAGGTGACATTGTAACCGGCTCAGCAACAGTTATCTTGGCCATGGGTGCAGGTAAAAAAGCTGCAGAAGGAATCGTTAAGTTCTTGGTGTATTAATCATTTTGGTTCAGTTGCATTCGTTCAATAGCCGGGGGATAGGGGGGGTACTGTGCTCTACACAGAGCTCATTTTTGCGATGATTGTACTCATGCTTTTTTTAACGATTATCGCTGTCACCATTCCTGCACAAAGAGAAACTTTACAAGAAGCTATCAGACAAGAACGCGCTCAGTTGATTGCTGAAAACATGTTCTGGCAACAAATAAGCGATGAGTATTTGCAGAGTATCCAATCAAACAAGTTCAGTATAACCTACGATGTTATTGTTGATGGGAAGCACTATAAAGTTACTATCAACGCTATTAAGTTTGATAGACCTAAAAAATAATGCGGAGCGCGTCGCTCCGCATTATTACTTAACTGCTTATGAGTTGCCTAGCCATTAATTGTTTTCAAAACCGTATTCTGCAGCTTTCTTAATCATTCTTCTTTAGATTCTTGAACTTCTGATTCATTAACTGGTAAGAGAATAACATCAGCTATATAAACTGTAGTCGCTGGTCCTTTTCCAAGTTCAAAACAGAAGTTGACGGTCTCATCTGCTTTATCCGGATGTTTGTAGTAGAATGTATATGTATTCCATTCCTTTGTGAGTTCAACTGTTTGAGCAAGGTAATTCACCCAAGGATCGTGGTTCGTCAAAATCTTGACGTTGATCGTTCTTGGTTGGTCAGCTTTTGCTCTAAAAGAAATCAGATAGTACTTCTCTTGCTTAAGTTTTACCCACTGATTAAACTGGATGTGCCATGTATCAGACCCTGGAGCTGCGATTTTGATGAAGGCATACCCATCCTTTACACCGTATGCTGCAACATTACCATCGCTAACACCATATTTTGCTGCTTCCCACAACCACCATTCAAAAGGAGCGTTTACTTGGTCGTTTCTGATATTTGAGCGGAAGTTCCAGTTGTTGAGCAAGCTCGTTGCTGTACCACTTAATTCAAATTGCTCAGAGACATCAGCTACAACTTCCGTTTTGTAAGCAAACAGTAACAAAACAACAAGAAAGAGTCCTAACCTCTTCATCAACTTGCGCATACGAATACCACCTTTCTTTCAGCTTTGTCAAAAGATTTCGAAAACAATAAGACAGTTGCTACATAACATACACCTTCAAAAAGAAGATCTTTCATACCCCTAATACCTCCCCACAACTCCGTTTTCATCTTTTCTAACACACTATCAAAACACTATCTGCGTTTATTAAAGACTAAAAAGCATTCGTTCTTTATTATATCGTTTGCGCTTACTCTTGCAAAGCACTTTATCACGGCGAAATTTCGTAACAATCTGAACTAAACACGATTAACTTCTTAATTTTTTTATTTCGTCTCGCAAACTCAAGAAAGTCTGCATAACAAAAAACTCACCAGAAAGCATATCCCCTTCAAGTGGATTTAATGAGCGTTTGATGAACAAATTAAATTAGAAATCCGCGGTAATATTTAGGAACAATTCCCATGCTGCGATAAGTTTCCTACGTTGGAAAAATAATGCGGAGCATTTCGCTCCGCATTTTTTTCTCAAATTTGTCTCACTGATTCTCTTTCAACTATCTTTGTTGGGAGTATGATGTTTCTAGGAAGTCTTGTTCGTTTATCCGTTATACGCTCTATCAAAAGCTGAGCTGCGGTTGTTCCCATTTCCCACCTCGGTTGCATTACAGTTGTAAGTCTCGGGTTGGTGTAATTTGCAAATGGCGCGTCGTCAAAACCTATTACCGAGACTTCGTCAGGCACTTTTATTCCATGATCCTTCAGCGCATCAATAGCACCTATCGCTGCCCAATCGTTGACTGCGAATATTGCTGTAAAATTGAGACCATGTTCTTGAAGATGACGAATTACACTCACCCATCCGTGTTCAGAGTTGTAGCCCCTATGGACTCCATAGTAAATTTCTATATTGTCTCTTCCTACTTTGTCAATGAACTTTCTTATCCCTCTTTCTCTATCGATTGCAGCAGGCGAGTTTTCCGGACCGGGTATGAACAGTATTTTTCTGTGTCCGTGTTCGTAGAGATACTTCATAGCCATGTATCCGCCTCCAACGTTATCGACGTTAACTGTATCGAAGTTAATCTCATCTACTGCGAAATCTACAACGACCATCGGTATTCCACTTTTCTCAAAGCGTTGTATGAGTTTGCTACCTCCGTAAAGCTCTCCAAGTATGACCCCATCAACTTTCCTTCTGAAGTATTGGTCCAAAACGTGCTGTTCCGCATCAGGTTCGCCTTTAGGAAGTGCTAACATTATATCAAATCCTTTTGTATACGCGTATTCCTCTATGGCCATAACAATATCGCTGTAATGGTATCCGCGTATATCGGGAATCAAAATGCCTATGGTTTTGAAGAGCTCTCTGTAGGTTGTTTTGAATGACATCATGGGTTTGTAGTTTAGCTTCTTCATAGCGTTTAGGACTTTCTTCCTTGTCTCTTCAGAAACTTTTTCACTACCGTTGATAACCCTTGACACAGTGGCTATCGAGACATTCGCCATTCGCGCAACGTCTCTGATGTTTGCCATTTAAATCACCTCGGATAAGACGTTGTAAATAAATCATTCATCTTCGTCGCTCTCCATCTGGTAAACCCTGACATAGTCTACGTACATCCTAGCGGGGAAAGGTGTCTCGTTCGTGGGGTATCCGGGCCAATTTCCCCCGACTGCGAGGTTCAGTATTATGAAAAATTCGTTGTCGAAGACCCAGGGTTTTCCTCTGGACTCTATCGCTGACTTAGTAACTACATGGTATACTCTGTTATCAACGTACCAGACTATCTTTTCTTCATCCCACATTATTCCGAAGATGTGAAAATCCTTTGTAAAGTCCGGTGTAGGAGGTTCCAATCTCATACTTCCGCTTATACCGCTCGAACCAAAGTAACCAGGTCCATGCAAAGTCCCATATACTGTCCATTTATCGTGTCCTAAAAATTCAACTATGTCGATTTCACCACATGTTGGCCAACCAACGTATCTAAAATTGCTTCCAAGCATCCAAAATGCTGGCCAAAGACCTTTGCCGTAAGGGAACTTTATCCTTGCTTCGATTTTACCATACTGGACCGAAAACTTCCCTTCCGTCTTCATGCGTGTAGACGTGTAATTGAAAGTCTTGTTTCCTTCTTTAACAGTTTCTTTTCTTGCTTCAATAACAAGCATTCCATTTTCTATCCATGCGTTTTTCCCTTCTGTATAGTATTGCCACTCATTGTTTCCCCAACCGTTGTTGTTTCCTAT
This sequence comes from Fervidobacterium changbaicum, assembly GCF_004117075.1. Lineage (NCBI taxonomy): Bacteria > Thermotogati > Thermotogota > Thermotogae > Thermotogales > Fervidobacteriaceae > Fervidobacterium > Fervidobacterium changbaicum. The sequence continues at coordinate 126,767 of NZ_CP026721.1, read as the reverse complement.
ATCGTATTTCCATTTGCTCGTATCGATCACTTTCCCATCAAACTCATCTGACCAAACCAACTTCCACCTTGTGTTTTTTATCATAGCTTCGTACTCCTTTAAAGCTGCTACACAGCTCGTGGTTAGTATCCCAAAGAAAATGAATCCTACCAAAACTGCCACGTACTTAAAAACCTTAGATTTTGCAATCGTCACAATACATCACCTTCTCTTTTCCTTTTATTCGTACAAGAAACTCACTTCTACACTCTCAATTTTACCATCCCTGACAAGTTTTGCATACGGTTCGGGGACAAGATGACCGTCTATTTCAACTATTTCACCATTTTTCGTTTTCAGCTTTACTTTTTGTTTTGTGATATCAACCTTAAATGTGTCAAGCTTTTTCGGATTCACGTACGTTACCTTAACTTTTCCAAGGAAATTAAACGATACCTTTCCCTCTTCGTCGAACAACCAACCAGGCAGTATGGGTTCGAAGCCCAAAAAGAGCTTGCCATCGATGAACTTGAACGGTTTTTGTCCTGCTAACATTATTTTCCACATACTCAAGAATTCCGCACTTGCGCCACTTAGCCTTGCGACAAAACCTGTGCCATGAATTTTCTCATCGGGATTTGCACTACTTGCTATGAACGAAGAGTTTTCGAGAGGATTTCGCCCGTAAACCTCTGGGTTCATGAAGGCTACGATTACATTTTTGAAGTCCTCGTAGAATTCCTCGTAAAGTCCGTTCTTTATAAGCTCGAGCATGTATTTGTATTCCATATGTAACCAGATCGACTCATTTTCAAGCCATCCGGGAGTAAATGCCTTTGCACGACCTATCTCTATTGTTTCGTTTGTTAATGGAGCATTTACTTTGTACATTTTCAGCTTCCTGTCGTACAACTCGGACAGTTTTACCTTTCTGTAAATTTCTTTCAGCAATTCCCTATCAGTTGCGTAAGCTTTGAAGCCGCGAACCATTCCTTCCAAGAACAGAGGCATTGATCTCTGTTTAAATTTGCGCACATTAACGAATTTCTGATTACCTTCCTCGTTGATGATTTCGTACTCTACTGCCTCGTAATAGTAGTACGTTGGCATCAGACCATTGTTTTCAGAAATAACTTTATCAAGCGCAGCCTTGAGCTTCATACGGAATTTATCAAAAATGTCTGAAAGTATTTCTGCTTCTATTTGAATTTCAGCACCGCCGAAGCCAAATTTTACATCCTCACGGTACGATTCTCTTAGGTCAGACATTTTCTCCCAGTACTTGAAGTCTTTATCTTCCTCATCTGAGTTTTCATACCACTGAACTATTTCGTGCGTTTTTTCTATAAGGTTCATAACTTCTATTGGCAAGCTTACCATTTGATGCTTATATTCCCTCAGTGCATCAACAATAAAATTCATCAGTCTTAAGAGCTCAAAACTCTCGGCTACGGATGAACCGAACAGACCAGGTAGCCCGTTAAGTGCATCGTACCATCCTGGCTTTCCAGCCTCCATCTCTATACCAACACCAGCCGGGTCTGTTGTTGCGAACTTTATCGCCGCTAAGTTTACAAGTTTCGATATCAGTGTCGTTCTGTATATCTCACCTTTCCCTTTGTTCGTTCTAACTATGTTTTTGAACTTACCTCTTGATTCAATGAGCTTCTTCTTGTCCTCGTCTAAATATAGCGAATTGTACTGCCTTACCTTTCCATCAACGAAGACGTAACGTTTAGATCTCGGTAAAACACATTCCGCATTGTCATAGTAAGTGTAGGACTTATCTTCGAAGAGCAGTTTTTCTTTAGTTTCTGGATAGATGGACAAGTAACTTTCAATGAGGTCCAAATTATACGTCCAGTGGTCTGTCCAAAAACCCTCGCCATGGACAGCATCTGTTTCCTCGACCAAATAGTGTGCTAAGCTTCTCAGGAATTCTTCAAATTCTTTTTTTAGCCTTATATTTTCCTTCTCAATAAACCTCAGCAACTTACCAGGAGTCAAATTTCCAGCTTTCAGGAAATTGAGAAGTTTTTCAACGTCTTTGTGATTTTCTAATTCACTTTTTAAGAATTCTTCTACTTCGCAGTCTGGGTTGAGAGAGTACCTCACACCGTTAATCACCAAAGGATTGTAACCGTCAGCTTGGATTAGATTGACGAAGAATCTGATGTTGTAGTTTCCAATTTCTGGATGGAACACAACATCCTCTCTTCTGTTCTGGTTAACGTCTCTGTAGTTTGCGTTTCCTGAAGAATAGTACTCAGGTAGCAAAACGAAGTAGTTGTAGTCTCTTTCTAAATCACCGTGCTTTCTTGAATATACGTGGTAGACCAGACTGTCGCTACCTTCACGTAAAACTACTGGATATCCCCCTCTTAGAACATTATCCAAGTATGTTTGCTTTGTGTATTCATCGAACAGGTCAGACGATGTTTTTGTCCACACATCGGAGACAATTTCTTCGATTATTTGCGAGCCTTCTCTTCTTTTTCTTTCAAGGTATTCTTGGCTCGAAAACCTCTCTGCGTATTCTTTGAGTAAGTTCATATCTGGGGTATGTCCAGTAACTGTGTAAAGATGTAGTTCTTCACCAGGTTGCAATATAGCCTCAACAGGTGAAAATGCGCATGGAACCTTGTTTGATGTGATTTGCTTCATTTTTTTGATTTCGCTTAAATTTTGGTCAAGAAAGACATCTGGTGTAATGTACGATGTATTCATTCCAAAGACAATATCTGGGTCTACCAAAGGCATCAAAAGTTCTTTGGCTTGCGACTGGATTTTGAAAGAGACATAGAAATTACCTTCCTTAAACTCGGAAACAGCTGCTACGTCCTCGGCTGTTGATCTCAGTTTGAATACAGGTATTTTATTTTCCAGGTTGTAGACTTCCATCCATGCTTTTAGTGTATTACCAACATGCTTTAGTCCGTAGTCATTGGTTCCGTACGGAAGAAGAGCCGGCAGTCCGTCGAGGATCTCAAACTTTTTGACTTCGTTTGATATATTTTGGAACTTAACGATTCTAATCAATGCACCCAAATTTTCTTGTGGCAACATGAAATAAAGCACATTCGTTTTTAGGCCATGAGCTTCATTTATCTCTTCTAGCTCCACTTCGTTTCTTGTGATGTACATTCTCTGAACTACCTTTTCATTAGACACCTTTCCAAAAGGCTCAAAGAATGTATTCTTGGACAAGTCTTTGACAAATGTCCTGAATCCATGAGTGAAAACGACTTGGTAAGACCTGAAGGCCGGATGAAATTCCATAATCGGATTATCTTTGTGAGCTATACCGAACGAAGCTATCGCTTGTGCTCTATTCACGTAAAATACCCACAATGGGATGCCTTTCTTACCCGCTATTCCTGGTAAAAAGCTTGAAAACGGTTTAGAATTATTGTACTCTTCTATAACGAACCTTTTGTTTTCATCGAAATAGTATCTGACCATCTTGAGACCTCCCGTTTTAAGAATTCAGAAACATTTAGTCCAGAATGTAGGTTTGCTTTAATCTGATATCCCTTGATGAAGCACCTACTCTGATTTCATATTCACCTTTCTCAATTACCCAGCACCGACCATCGAAGCTTGCAAGACTTGAGACCGGAATTCTGATTTCTATCTTTTGCTTTTCACCTGGCCCAAGCAACTTCGTCTTGTCAAAACCTTTGAGCTCTTGGTATGGTTTGTCTATCTTCCCTCTCGGCGCTCTCACGTACACCTGTGCAACTTCTTTCCCAGCAACCTCACCAGTGTTGGTCACCTCAAACCTCACAACGATATCTCCACCGTCTCTGTATATTTTCAAGTTCGAATATTCAAATGTCGTGTACGATAACCCAAATCCAAACTCAAAAGCAGGTTCTACTCTGAATGTATCGTAATACCTGTAGCCCACGTAGATATCTTCATCGTAGACGACAACTTCAGTGTTGTCTTTCGGTTCTCCTGGGAACGATCTTGACGGAACGTCTTCGTATCGTTTCGGGAACGTTGTTGGTAGCTTGCCGGAAGGATTAACCTTCCCACTTATCACATCTGCAAAGATTCTTCCTGCTTCTTGACCTGGCTGCCATATCAATAAAATCGCATCACACATATCCTTCCAACTTTCAATCTCTATAGGTGCGCCTACGTTAAGTACAACAACCAGTTTCTTTCCTTGCTCTCTAAATGCCTTTGAAAGCTTCGATAACATGTGAATCTCATCGTCTGCCAAGTAGAAATCGCCTTTTACAAGTTTCCTATCTACTCCTTCTCCGGAGATTCTGGTTATAACAAAAACACCTATGTCATTTACCGTTGCGTATCTTTTGATTTCCTCTTCAGCTAACAGGTCCTGAGGTAGTCGTGGAATTATGTTGTCTCCCCATTCGTTCTTCGTAATCTTATAGTCAGAAGCTCTTAGTTCGGATATCTTCTGTTTGTAAACTTCCGATAGTTCTTCATCGATTTTGATACCTTTTTCGATCAATCCGTCAAGAAGGTTGACCACATATCTTGGGTGCGTATCTCCACTACCAGTTCCTCCTTTTATCGTCTCTATCTGACCTGTGCCAAAAATTGCAACTCTTGTTTCTGGTTTTATGGGTAACGCCCCGTTGTTTTTCAGTAGCACAACACCTTCGCAACCTGCTTCGTACGCTACACGAGCATGTTCTTCTAAGTTCGGCTTGTTGCTGTACTTATAACCTCTGAACGATGGCGTTTTGACAAGCACCTTCAATATCGTCCTCACTCTTTCATTTAACATCTCTTCCGTTATTTCCCCTCGTTCGTACGCTCCCTTTATCTCCTCTATCTCCGGCCTTCTGTTCTTGAATATCTGATATGTGTTCCCCGGCATCAATAAATCGTTCCATGATTTTATCTGTTCTGCCGCATTATCACCAGCAAACCAATCCGTCATCACAAATCCTTCAAATCCCCATTCATCACGAAGCACGTCTTTCAATAACCACTTGTTTTGCGATGTATACTTACCATTCAGCTTGTTGTACGAGCTCATCACAGTCCAAGGTTTTGCTTTCTTGATGGCTATCTCGAACGGTTTTAGATAAATCTCACGCAAAGCTCGTTCTGAAACTATCGTATCAACACTCATACGATTGGTTTCCTGTTCGTTGGCAACAAAATGTTTCAAACAAGCACCAACGCCTTGGGATTGAACACCTTCGACGAAGCTCGCAGCCATTTCACCTGTTAGTAATGGATCCTCAGAGTAGTATTCGAAGTTCCTGCCACACAGTGGATTTCTGTGGATGTTTATGGCAGGTGCAAGCAATACATCGACACCGTATTCTCTTACTTCTTCTCCCATTGCTTCTCCGATTTTTCTTAGAATTTGTCTGTTCCAAGTGGAAGCGAGCATGGTCTCTATCGGAAATGCTGTAGCATGGTATTTATTCTCATCGTTTTCACGTTCTGGATCGATTCTAAGTCCTGCAGGTCCATCGGCAAGTACTGCTTTTGGAATGCCAAGCCTTTTTATCTCACGAGTTTCGCCTGCTTCACCTTTGACCTTTGGTGCAGGGTTGTTTGGCAACCAGAGAATACCAGCTCCCACGACAAAGTTGATCTTCTCTTCAACAGTCATTTCAGAAATCAGCTTTTCGATATCGAATTCCACTTTAGCCATCTCCCTTCTTAGCATTTGTTGATATATATTATTCACCAGTGATACCTGTTCTCTCCAAACTTTCCACGAACTGTCTTTGCAAGAACAGATAAGTTATCAAGAGTGGTAGAATCGTAATCATAGTTGCTGCCATTCTTATGCCTTCGTTAATTCTGTTTGCTGCACTACCGTCAGCTGTCGGGAACATGACAGCATATCTAGCAACGAAATCTCTGAGTTCCAATGGAAGGGTCTTAATTTTGTTGCCAAGCAAAAGGCCTGATAGTAGTGTTTCGTTCCAGTACCACACCAAAGAGAAGATAAATGTTGTCACAATTGCTGGCAAAGAAAGGGGAATCATGATTTTGTAAAAAACTTGAAAAGTGTTAGCACCATCTATTTCCGCCGCTTCGTCAAAAGCCTTGGGTAGCATGTTGAAGAAATTTAGATAGAGTAGTATGAATATCGCACTTCTAATGCCTTGGCCAAGAATTGCAGGTAAGAATGTTGCGTAAATTGTATCGGTTAGTCTCAACGTGCTGAACAGAACATATTTGGTGACGAGAGTAACCTGTGTTGGAATCAAAAATGTTGCGAGCATTAAAACTATCCAAAATCTCTTTAGTGGAAATTCGAAACGTGAAAGTCCGTACGCGATAAGTGCAGTTATTAAACTTTGCGCAAGCGCAGGTATGACAGATGTATAAACGCTGTTCCACAACGATTTTGGCATCTCCAGAACTTTCCAAGCTCGTATGAAATTATCCAACGTGAGCTTACTCGGTACCCAGACAACCGTTGGATTCACTAAGTCCTCGACGCTCATGAAAGATGAGGTTATCATGTAAAGCAGAGGATAAAGGTAAGCATATCCGATACCTATCAAGACAACGTAGATAATTGTCTTTGTAGCGGGTTCTTTGAATGTCTTGTAATACGAAATGCGAAATCTTCGTTCTTTGTTCTTCATATTCTGTTTTTCCTCCTTTCACGGAAGAGTAGATACGCGATACCGAGTATCACCATGATTGCGGTGAAGTATATCCAAGATAAAGCAGCTGAGTAGGAATACGGTTTATCTATGTCGAACATGTGTTGTGTGATACTTGTGTTCACAGGGTTATTTGCAAAAGATGCTAGATCAACGATAGTGTAAATGGTGTTTACCAAGACAAATGGCTTGATGAGTGGCAATGTGATTTTCCAGAACATGATCCAGTCATTTGCACCGTCGATTTGTGCCGCTTCGTATATGCTACTACTTATCTTCTGCAAACCTGCGAGGAAGAAGATGATTTGTACACCAGAGAACCAGAGAATCAAAACCAGGTTGTTGAACATATACAGAAACGGATAACTTATCGTGTTTGGTATCATCTGGAAGAACCGATAAATGAAGTATCTTCTCGGGTCAACGATACTTGCAGCGTTATTTGCAACCAATTCAGCCACAACGGGTCCACTTACGATAACAACCGGTAAGAAGTAGAGCAGCCTGAAGAACGTTCTTGCTGTGAGTTTTCTGTTGAGTAGTATTGCAACTATCAGCGAGAAGATAATTATCAAGGGCGTGGATAATACAATGTTGAGTAACGTGTTCCAAAAGTTCAGAGGAAATGCAGGATCTGTTCGGAAAGCGTAAATGTAATACTTCCAACCTACAAATGTGGCTTCGATTCCGTGAACTGTAAAATTTACGTTGAAAAAGCTCAGGTACAGTGAGTAAAAGAACGGGAATGCTGTGAAGACACCAAAGCCTATTATCCATGGAAGTACGTACATGTAACCTGATAATGCTTTTCTTGTAGTTCTTTTCATTTGGAACCAACTCCATTTGCAGAATTTATAGACTTCACAACCTTGGGTGACTCAGCAGGAACGGTTACTGAACCATCTTTGTAGATTTCCTTTGTGTAGTTAACGTATATTTCACATCCATTGTCGTAAACAACTTTCACAACACCTGGTTTCAACACGATGCGGTCAACTATCTTTGAACCTTTCACATATTTGAGAACACTATTTATGGTTTTGTAAATCTCGGCTATCTTCTCTTTCCAATCTTCGTAGCGAGTCGAAGGATAGTCCCACAGTGGTGTGTCTTTCAATGATGCGTTATCGAGCCATGTTATCAAGAACGAAGGATATGCACCATAATCTATCGATTTCAGGACGTCCATTTTTGAAAAGAATCCGTTATTCATATACGGAGTAAAGTAGTTTATTCGGCCGCTCAAGACTATCTGGAGGAACGGAACTGTATCCGTTTCAAAAAGGTATTGACTTGAATTCATTGGTACGGAGCCTATTGTATCTGCGTACTTCCAAGTGTAATCGTTTGGCTCGAATAGAATCAGGTTATCTGTTATTGAAGAAATATCGCTTAGAGTTTTTTCAACCAATTTCTTGGCTTTGAAACGATGTATCTCAGCGTTCATCTTCAAGTTCCCGTAGAGCTTATTCGCGTACTCCCTGACCGCGAAGTTCTTAAATCCAAGTTTTAAAAGCTTTGAGACGCGCATTGAAAGGTATTCAGATGCAAGATCAATTCTGACATAGTAACTTTTGTAAAGCCAGAGGTCTTTGTTATCCCTCTCTTCGGTGATTATCGATTGCGACAGGTTCAGTCCAACTTCTTTTCTCAAATTCAGTTGTTTTTCAGTTACCTTTGTCACGTTGTCAACGAAATATAGTTCTACACTCTTCCCATTTGATTTGTTCATCGTGTTGAACTCGACGACGTACTTCAAAAGGTCAAGAAAATCGCCGGTCTTCTTCTCCAATCCAAATTTCCCGACCTTGTTTCCGTGCAGTCCTCCATCTTGCCAACCTTCTATCAAAAGAACGATTCTGTTGATTCCTTTGCTTGTCAATTCCTTGAGAATCTGTTTGATTTGCTCAACGGACGAAATTGCTATGACGCGTTGTCCTATCAACATCTTTTCTATGTCTGAAACAATCACGCTCAAATACAGTGGCACATCTGATTTCGACGTAGCGTTGGTTTGGTTGTTGTACTTGTGTGCCTTACCGAAGAGCTGGTCTGCAAACTTATCCCTGTAATACTTCGCCATTCCTACGTAGTTTGCCAACTTACCTGTGAGGAAAGAAATTTCAAGTGCCGCATCGAAAATGTTTCTGTACTTTTGAGCGACCTGTATACCAGCTCCACTTCTTGTTGTCGGTTGAAGGTATTTCTGCCTGTATATGAATTTTGCTGAAGTCCAGTTGTAGTTGCTGAGAAGGCCGCTCGGATATGAGATTATCGCACTGTATTCTTGTCCAGAGGTGATTATTCCCAAAAACGCGTTTTGGTCTACTCCATGAACAATTCCAAATACCGGTATTAGGGCAGTGGGCTCTTCCCTTAAAAAGTCGTTTGGTCTGTTTGCTCTCAAGTCGTTAACGGTAACCAGATTTTCTATGGCATAATCTTTTCCGTATACTCTCTTTTCAAACCAGTTCAAATAGTGAGCCGGTTTCGAAAACCTTATAAGTGCACCAGGTCCATCTGGCACAAAAGCGTACCCGTTTATTTCATCGGATATTGTACTTCCCAGAAAAGGAGCGAATACAACAGATGCCATTGTGAATTTGCTTCCTTCTTTTATAGTATTTTGCGGCAGTTCGAATTTTATCGTATCGTCTTTAACGGTTATCCGAACATCGAATCTAATCTCGAGTGGTTCAAAGAACAGTGAATAGATGATACCGTTTTGGATTTTTTTCCAAGATTTCTTAACTTCCTCATCAGCAGAGCCAACGACGTTCGATATGCCACGTTCATCGAAATATTCCAGTAGTACAAGAGACCTAGCTATGGATTGGTAAGTAGCGTTCATTTCTTTGTATGCATCAGTTTCTTCTGAGACATCCCCCCATATGTATCCTGATCTTTTATCTACAACTCGTAACGATGTGGTCTCCAGATTGAACCAAAGTTCTAGGTCGGAACTCTCAGCTATTTTGGTATATCCATCCAGTGTGAAAGGTGATTTAACAAAAGCTATTGTTTCAGGCCTTGTAAATCTGTTTGACAGATAATCATTTCCAATCGTCTGGATGCTTTGAGCGAATGCAGAACTGAAAGATAAAACAAACGTGGTGATAGCAAAAAATAATGACAAAATTGCGGTGGTTTTTAAGTTGGACTTATTTTCTTGCACGGTAGAGCACCTCCTGAACAATTGCGTAAATGGTTTGCGCGAGCTGGTCCCAAAGCATGTAGACTATGGAATAAACAAGTATTATCACGAATATCCAAACCAAAGTGAGCAATATGCTCTTTATCGTATCCAGAACACCGTAGTCATGAATTTCTTTAACACCCGTGAAAAGTAGAACCGCCGACCAGGTTATCAGAATCATTGATACAAAGGATACAATGAACGCTTCATTATAAGTGAGAATGTAAGTAAGCAGTATAACAAACGGTTGGAAGAGGATGTAAGGTGCAAAGCTATACGCCGTAAATATATAAATATCTCTTAAAGTTCCACGACCGTCGTTAATGGAACTTACCAAATAATTTGCGAAAACCCACAACATTGTTGGAGCAGCACTTGCAAGCAGAACAAATCCAACAGAACGGTCGTGAACGTTTAAGTTGAAGATAAAACTTCTACCGAAGTAGTCAAATTGTATCACTAGGAAGAAAATTACATAGATAATGGTAGCTGACAGCACTGAACCATGTTTTCTTCTTTGAATGTAGTAGAATGTATCGAGTGGATGTCTTAATATATTTTTGATGTAGATAATGTCGTTCAAAAACTTCGAACTAATTTTTAGTCTCTTCTTTATCAGACCACGTTTGGATAACTCATCAAGTGCTACAAGAAGTGCTATAAAGAGTATGAAACCAAGCAATATAATTCCTGCGTTCTTTTGCAAGAACTCGTTTCTAATCTCCCAGTATGCATCAGAATAGTCTCTTTTCGCGTAGGCCTTTTTGAATTCATCTGCCGCGGCTCTGTAATTTCCTTCCTGGAAGTACGCTTTCCCAAGACCGTAATGCGCAATTTTCGAGTACCCGTCGTAAATCATTAATTCTTTCCAAAGCCCTTTACTTTCCAGATACTTCCCTTGAGAGTAGAGTTCAAGCGCTTTGTGTAAAGTCTGAATGTACTGAGTAGGGTTAAACACATGGACAAGACCTCGTTCCCTATCGAGGACGTAAACTTTTCCATCAGCATCAACAGTGATAGCGGATGCAACGGTGAATAAACCATTTCTTTCCGTTGCGATCGCACGTCCACCGAACGAAACCAGCAGATTACCTTCTGAGTCGTATTCGTATATAAGGCCAGTTTCTGTTAACGCAAACATCCTTCCGTTGTTATCCACAGCGATATCTATGAAGTTCGGCTCGTCTATCATTCTCCTTTCCTTGGATGCGGGAAGTATATTTAGACCTATTGTATTGTGCTTTTTTATGGCATTTCCACGTTCCTTTTGAGTTACTGTGTAAATAAGACCTTTGGAATCTATCGTAATGTTAGTATAGGGTTTTGGAATTCTATTGAGGAACTTTTCTTTCTGCTCCTTTGTGTAGAATATATCGATGAACTTATCCAAGAACGTTATCCCGACGGTATTTGCTCCAAAATATCCGAGGAACTCACCATTTTGGTCGAGTTGAATAATGCCTTCAAACGTACCTTCGCTAACTATGTAAAAATTACCTCGTTTATCGACAACAAGCTTCTTCGGTTTAAAGTTCGCGGTTTCACCGAATAGCGGATTCGTAGGTCTGCCTATCCTTTTAACTTCATTCCCAGATTTGTCAAATATAACAATCTCTGAAGTGCCAGGATCAGCCACGTAAATGTAATCATCATCGACAAATACTCCCGTCGGCTGGAACAAGGACATATCACCAACATAAGTAGCCTCGCGGGTTATCATATCGAAAACGACAATTCTTGCATTACCCGAATCGGCAATGTACATTTTGTTCTCCCAGATGAAGATATCATCTGGATAATACAAGTCTAAGTCCTTGAAAAGGACTTCACTAACCACGTACGCATCCTGCGTTATTTTCCATTCGTTCTTTCCAGATATCGTGTACGTAAGAAACGGACTGTTCACGGCTAGTAAACCGTTGCTTAAGATCAGCAGCACGTGTAAAACTATGATAAGTCTCATCAAAGATTCCATTTTGAATTTAATTTCCCTTTCCACGATATTCACACCACCCAACAAAAGGCTTTGGAGAACCATCATTTTAGACCACTGTAAGCCATCGTATTCATAACTCTGGACTGCATAATTATGAACAGCACCAAGTTTGGAACGAACATGATAAGCCCGGCTGCGGCCGCTATCCCTTGACCTGCGACTGTATTACCAGTTGTCTGAGTAAGGTTGGAAACGTAAAACGCAAATGTCTTTAAGTTTTCGTTATTTATGTAGTAAGTCGATGCTTCTGCGCTGTTCCAAGCAACCTGGAATGCCAAAATTCCCACAGTCGATATGGCTGGTTTCAAAAGTGGCATTATGATATTGAATATAATCTGAAAATCGTTTGCACCATCAACAAGGGCAGCATCTAATAGCGCATCAGGTATCTGGTCGATGAACTGCTTCACAAGAAATACACCTATCGGCATGGCTAGTAACGAAAGTACATTAATGAAGAATGTGTCGATGAGTCCAAGTTGTTGAACTATCAGGTATCTTGGGATAATTACTGCGATTGGGACGAACATAAGTGCGAGGTTATTTACGGTAAACAACAGATTCTTTGTTTTAAATTGTTTCTTAGAGAGCGCGTATCCTGCGAAAACGGATATTATTATGGTGAAGAATACTGTCAAGAATGCAGTCAATATGCTGTTCATCAAATATCTTGAAACTGGGATTGCAGAAGCTCTCGTTATTTGGAATAATTCATAGAAGTTACTTAAAGTAGGTCTTCTAACAAGGAATCTCGGAGGATAGAGGAACAACTCATCAACAGGCTTAAAAGCCTGCGAGAAGATGAATATAATGGGTAACATCATGAATATCGCAATTGGTGTCAGGATAAAGTAGAACTTGAGTTGACTTTTGTGAAAGTATCTTGGATTCGTTTTCGTTGTAAACTTGGCCATAGATTTTCACCCCCAATTCCAATCTAGTACCGTTCGCCAAACAAACGCCACGCAATTCTTGAAAAGAACCAAATTATCAAGAGTAGAACAACGGAAAGTGCAGCCGCGTACCCCATTTCGTATCTTAAGAATCCATAGTCCTCTATATGGTTGACTATCAATTGACCAGCGTACTGTGGTGTAGGATTCGAACCGGACAATGCCACACCGATGCCAGCCGATGTGAACGTGTTTACTATTGACATAACAGCACCAAAAAGCATTTGGGGTTTCATTGCGGGTATTGTCACGTAGATGATTTCTTGCAAGCGATTCTTTATACCATCGATATACGCAGCTTCGTAAAGTTGCTCGTCAACGTTTAAGATACCGGCAAGCATAGCCAAAAATCCTACCCCCATACTGCTCCAAAGGGAAACGAGAATCATAATATCCATCAAATGCTGTGGCGACTGCAACCACTGTACGGGTTTATCGATAATTCCGAGCTTGAGCAAGAGGGCATTCAGATAACCCTGTTGGTCTCCGTTAAAAAGCACTCGCCAAATTACCGACATTGTTACACCCGCGGTGAGGGATGGAGAGTAGATTATCAAAGCGAATATAGTTCTAGGAACTCTTGTAAGCTGGGCAACGAGCCAAGCTAACACAAATGAAAGGACATACCCACCAACACCAACAATTAATGCGTATTTAATTGTATTCGGGAGAACTTTTTGCATGAAGAGTGTGTCTCGTGTTAAGAGTGTGATATAGTTCTGTATTCCTATCCATTTAGGCCTCTCGATGGCGTTGAAGTAGGTAAAAGACAGGTATATAGCTACCACAACAGGTAGTGCGATGAATATGATGAATAGAACCAGGTATGGTGACAACAAAAGCCAGTGTCCTCGGTCTTTTTTAGAGCTTATTTTCATAGAAACTTGGCTGCGGACACACGTGGCTTCGCCACGAACAAGCAGCCTCTACCCTCCTTTTAACATTAGTGTCTTACTTCTCTCAATAAGCCTTAGCTTCGTATACTTTACACTGTCGCTTATCTTTTCTCCGCTAAGACTACTAATCGAAAAGTATCCTCTACTCATTACGTAGCCTGGTAACCTTTCGGTCCTGGCTGAGGGTAGTCAACCAGGGCTTTCTCAATCCCGCCACTTCAGTGGTGGGTGGTTGACTCACCCTCACCCCGATTTATTACCGTCTCTATGAACTCTTCCATACTGTCGTACATCCTATAATCTTTGATCTTCTTGCCGTTTATTATGTAACCGAATTCTGTGAGCTTCCTTTCTAATTCTCTGTTTATCAATATTACGGACCTATCGATAGATGTACGTAGTGGTTTACCCTCGATAACAACACTATTCCAAATGTTGCTTACTTCCCTTTCTACCATGTAACCGCCAGGGTGTCTCTGTACTTCTCGAATCCACTTCCATTGTTCAAGGATGACCTTTTTGTGTTTTTCATCGATGAAATCGAGCTCTTTGAATGCCTCTATATTAGCAGTATTCCAAAGATACGTTGGACCGTACCTGTTGACCATCATCCTCGCGAATTTTACTTGTGTATCTTTGGACATCCACCACTTTATAAATTCCCAAGCCTTTTCCTTCTTATTGGAGTTCGCAAATATAACTATAGCTCTGTCTCCAGCTACTTGATATCTCAAAATTTCTCCGTTTTCGGTCCGAACACCTGGAGAGGGTGCGATATCCCAAAGTCCGTAAATTTCATCCGCTGCATTCAAAAGCGTTACGTAAAGGCCAAAATCACCAACGCCAATCGGAATCCGCCCGTATCTGAAAGAGTTGTAGAAACTTGCTACCTGCTCTGGGATTCCATAAATAGCGAAAAGGTCGGTCATTAATTCGAAAGCTTTTACCGAATTTTCCTCGTTTATAGCAGTTTTCATACCATCCTTTGTGTAAAGTCTTGCTTTGTTCTGGAAGAAGAAAGGTCCGGTGGTGTTGAAGTATTTTGTTGTCTGTTCACACATGGGGATTGAGAAATTCATCCCACGCCTTTGAAGTTCTGGGAGAATCTTTTTTACATCGTCCCATGTATCCGGTATCGGTATACTGAGTTTCTCGATAATGTCTTTTCTGTAGAAGAGAACATAAAAGTTCTGGGTTTCGGTTATACCGTAAACTTTGTCGTCAACAACCATCGGTAACAGAGTTTCCACGTTTATATTCTTTTCAGCGAACGTGAAGAAGTCGGGGAAGTATGAAAGCGGGAATAGAGCATTTCTTATTGCAAGTTCAAACGGTATCCAGTTGCTGATACTCATTGCAACGTCAGGTACTGTGTTTGCAGCACTTGCTAAGACAAGCTTTTGCTCGTTCGGCATTATGGAGAATATAACCTTAATGCCTGTCTTTCTCGTAAAATCACTGTCTGTGAGATACTGCAATGTCTCAACGTATTGGACTGGTCTGTTAACCCAAACTCTCAAGCTTGCCTCATCGACCTTTTCATATATGGAATAAGCTTCGTTCTTGTTGAAAAGAGAAAGCCATAATTTTTGTAGTTCTTCATAGGCCGTAATCAAGAATGTTGATTTCGGGTAGGCAAATCTATCGAGACTTCCTTGAAAAACATAAATCTTGTCTATGCCCATCGGTTGTTCTTTTAGTCTCATGGAAAGTTCTGAAAGCCTTTGGGCAATGGAGGAAGCTCCTTCGCTAAGAACGTCGATGTAGAACGGCAATTTTTCAGGCTTTCGTAGGATGTTGTCTATTATCCCAGCGCAGACAAGCATATCTGCAATCGATGGAAGTCCCTGTTTGCCGACGATACCGACCAGTTTTTCATGTTCCGCTTTTAGGCTTTGAGATATGTGCGTTAGATCCGGTACTGCGTTTGGCATATATTTCTCAATGTTCCATGTCCTGTTTGGGTCTAAATTATTCCCAACAAGCTTTCTCAATTCCAAACCTATTTCTTGTAACTTCTTTACACTATTTTGTAGAAACTTGATCGTATCTTCGTACATTCCGGTGGTAACTTCCATCGAGAGAATGTGGAACCCTTTGTCGAGATAAACTTCCAGTGGTTCATTTTGCTCATTTTTCAGTACATAATCTTTCCAAGTATAGCCCGTGTAGGGAAATGGATATTCCACGAACTCTTTGAATGGAACTTTGCCGTCTAAGTAAATCCTTCTAAAGATTGGAATACCTCTGTTCGTTGCTTGCTTGTATCTGAACGCGATCTTGTAATAACCCGGAGTCTCAACGTAGAAACTCCAAAAAATCTCTTGCCCGGACTGTTTGAAAGTAGTTTCATCTATAACGTTTATCTTTCTTCTCAGAATTTCATAAGGCGTTACTAAAGCGGTTTGTTCATTGGTTAACGATATTAGCGAGTCTGACTTAAATGAAATCCCTTCAGCTTCTATCACGATAATATCTTCACCGCTTTTACCTTCGTGCCTTTTTACACTTCTATACTCAGCGTACGGTTGACTAACAAACAGAGAGGATCCAGCCACCAAATAAATGCCTTCGATAACTATCGGTGAACGTGTGTTCTTTACAGAAATTAGATTCTCCCCTGCGTTAAGTTTAAGAAGCAGTGGATAGTGTGATATCCTACTTGCGTCTTTGACAAAGGTTAGGTACGTTCCTTCAAAGGGTTTTTGCTCTGGTGTTATTTCATTACCGTATCTATCGTAAACTTTTTCATTGAAGTCATAATAAGTAAAGTTATCCAGAATTCCAAGGTAGGTCTTTTTCTCTACTTCGAACTCCAAAGTTCCACTACTTGTTGTGAAGTTATCATACCTGTATTTAATAACTACCGCATACTCACCATCGTTAGGAACAGAAAAAAGAATTGTCGTCGTTTCATCGTTTCCAAGGACCAGTGGATTTTCAAGATCTAACTTAAACACAGCATTGTTCGTTGTATCAGAAAACCTCAGTTCAGAAAGTTTTTTGTACGCATCAAAACTAGAGATAGTAGATATACCTTGCGATTTGCTTGTGGACTTTTCCACAAGCTGTGCAATTGCGGTAATAAATCTTGTATATACACTTCTACCAGAGAAATAAAGGACTAGCATAACAGCAATTACTGTTAAAGCTATTATCCCAGACCAAATCAGAATTTTCTTCACGTATAATCAACCCCTCATCTGCTTTTTATCTTCCCTTATGATTTTTCACATAAACCCGTCGGCTGGCAGCTATATGAGATTCACCAGAGCGTTTCAGCCGACGGGATGAATCAACAAGATAAAATCGTATTCAGTGTGAATTACTTACCTTCTATCTGTTTTCTTAGTTGTGGGAATTTCTTCTCTGCGTCTATTAACTTCTTTTCGAAAATTGCCCAGTTCTCTTTGATTACTTTATTTGCCTTTTCTTGAGTTTCTGCAGCGACTGCTTCAGGTGTTACCTCTCCGCGCCTAATCTTTTCATTAACGGGGAATATAACATCCCATATTGCTTCGAACCATCCAGGAACGATTTTCCACATATCGACTCGGACACTTTTATCAAGGTTTTTCAGCATCCATTTAATTCCATTCGGTATTTTTAGTGTGTCAAAATACTTCACCACGTCTGGATGCATTGTTGCCGGGATAAACCAATCAACTAGTCTTCCTTTTTCGATACCTTCCGACTCGTAAAGTTTCAGCCTTGCAACGACACCCCTTGGATCGTAAGATAGGAATTTAGCGAAGAGGAACGCTTCTTTTGGATACTTCGTTGTTGCGCTTACAAAGGTGTAATTAATATGTACCGGAAGTCGTATACCAATCTTCGGGTCGAACGGAAGAGGATAATAATCAAAGTTCCAAGGTACTGTATGTAGCCAGCTCCAATCGTAAGTTGCTTCAAATCCCATCAACACTTTTGATTCCCTGAAAGCATCAGCATCTTTTCCGAACTTCTTCTGGTAATCATCGAGCTGACCCTGATTCCTTAGTTCCTGATTTATAAGGTCATCTGATACCAAGCCAGGAATTGATTTGAGTTCTTTTTGCAACTTAATGGCCGGTATCCATCCACCGTTGACAAGGTCAAACTCCCATTTTACCGGGTCGAAACTCCAGAACGTCGTATGCTTGCTAAGAACTGCTGCCATGAATGTGTCAAATTCCCACAACTGATTTATACCAGAATATTCTTTCGTTGTAGCTCTCCGAGCGTATTGTCTGAATAAATCAACTGTCCATTCTTCGTATTTTGGTACCTGCAGATTCAACTTTTTGAGTAGGTCAAGGTTGAGTACTATACATTCAAAATGAAGTCTTTCAGGAAGTGCGTAGGTCTTTCCGCGGTACTTAAACGCTTCCTGTGCACTTGTTGGAACATATTTGTAATCTGGGTCGTTTTTCAAAAATTCGTCCAGTGGATAGACCCAACCTTGTGAGACTGGGTAAGAGAGTGGCTCCCAAGACTCCGCAACAACATCGGGAAGGGCTTGTTTTGCAGAAACACGCGCCGTTAAGAAACTGTTCACTTCCGGCTGGTTTACAACCAGCTTGACTTCGATATCAGGATAGTACTTGTTAAACTCTTTAACTAACTTCTGGTACCTATCTACGTTCCAGCTCCAGACAGAAACTGTGATCGTTGCCTTCGCAAAGAGGGAAATACTTAAGAGCGTCAAGAATAAAATCATAAATACTTTACGCATACGAACACCTCCGAAAATATTCTGCGCTTGCTGACTCTATTAGGAGTTCTATGTTTTGTTTCAACAACCAACATTGTGTTTATAATATTTCAGTAAAGTAAGCTTAATTTTCGCTATAGAACCGCTTCTTACTTCTGTGCCGAAGATCAAGTTAAGGTAGTAAAAGTCTACTAAGGAGAGTGTAAAGTTATCTCTGTCATTATCCTTTTGAATTTAAACATGGCGCAATTAATTATTCGTAGAATCTCTGGGTAACCATGCGCAGATACATGGATTACCCAGAGGGCTGGTTGTTCTCTAGCGGTTTTCAGATTTCATTTCTTAGGGCTTATTGTAATGTCATCGAAGTAAACTGTGGTTGGTACATCCTTTCCAAGTTCAAAACTAAGCGTTACGACAGGATCGCCATCTTTAGGATGAGCGTGTTCGAATGTGAATGTCTTCCACTCTGTTGTGAGTTCAACTTCTTGTGCAAAGTATACACCGTATGGTGCGCCGGTTTGAACTAGCTTAACCCAAATCTTTCTTGGAGTGTCTGCTTTTGCCTTAAATGAGATAACGTAGCTATTCCCTCTTCTCAGCTTTACCCACTGGTTGAACTGGATGTGCCATGTCTCATGTCCAGGATTTTCTACCTTTATAAATCCGATACCATCTACAACGCCGTACTTTTCCACTTTTGCGGGGCTTATATTGTAAGTTGACGCCTGCCAAATCCACCATTCAAACGGCATACTGGCTTGATCATTGATGATTCTGTAAGCAAAATCCCCATCGTTTACAAGATTGTCAGGTTCCTCTTCATCTTCGAATTCATATTCTACGGTTTCAGGTTCTTCTTCTTTGAATTCTTCTGGGACTTCCGATTCATCCACTGGTCTGAGAATGACATCGGCTATGTAAACCGTAGTTACTTCGCCTTTTCCAAGTTCAAAACAGAAATTGACGGTCTCGTCCGCTTTATCTGGGTGCTTATAATAGAACGTGTATGTCTTCCATTCCTTTGTGAGTTCGACTGTTTGAGCAAAGTAATTCACCCAAGGATCGTGGTTCATCAAAATCTTGACGTTGATCGTTCTTGGTTGGTCAGCTTTAGCTTTGAAGGAAATCATGTAGTACTGTTTTTGTTTGAGCTTTACCCACTGATTGAATTGGATGTGCCATGTATCAGACCCGGAAGCTGCGATTTTGATAAAGGCATACCCATCCTTTACACCGTATGCTGCAACACTTCCATCGCTGACGCCATATTTTGCTGCTTCCCACAACCACCATTCAAAAGGAGCGTTTACTTGGTCATTTCTGATATTCGAACAGAAATTCCAATTGTTGAGTAAGCTCGTTGCTGTACCACTTAATTGAAATTGACTGGTACCATCTGCCACCACTTCCCTGTTGTAAGCGAAGAGCAATAGAATAAGAAAAATGCTAATCAGAACCTTTGTCAGTTTGCGCATACAAATACCCCCCTTGATGTAATATGATGCTGTTAACTAAAAGTATTGAAAATTTCCAAAAACCGTATTATCTTCTTATTAGTGGAACACCCCCCACCATCAATTCTCACAAAAAGGAGGTACTCCACTATGCAAAATTCTGTAGTCTCTTGCCCCAAATGCGGCTCTACCAACATCTACAAAAACGGTCATGATAAGTACGGTAACCAACAATACTTTTGCAAAGACTGTAAGCGCACTTTCAGACTTGTTCATTCAAAAAAACACAAGCTCTTCTCTTTCCCTTATCCTAAATGCCCTGTCTGTGGAAAAACTATGCAAATCCACAAAATCAAAAAAGCCTTCGTTAAGTTCCGTTGCCGTTCTTGCCATACCAGAGACGAAATCCCAACTAACTTACCTCAATTTGTCCCTCTTCCTTTCGACTCTTTCAAGTTCTTCCGTTTCCCTATCTTTATTGTCCTTAAAGCCTTCGTCCTTTATTTCAAAGCTGTGTCCTTGCGTTCCATCAGAGACTCACTTAATATCAAAGTCTCTCATGTCGCTATCTACAAGTGGATCCTTAAGTTGTCTTGTTTCTTTTCCATCCTCGTTCCTGTAGATGCTTTCAAAGTCCATGGTGATGAAACTGTCGTTTTGTTTAAATCCAAAAAGTACTACGTTTGGTTCTTAGTTGAGCACGATTCGAATCTTATTGTTGCTTGGCATGTATCCAAATATCGCGATATGGGTCAAGTGAAGATATTGTTAGAGAAGTTCTTTGGTAACAACGAAAGAACAATCGAACTAATTACAGATGGACTTGGTGCATATGGTGCAGTGAAGATACTATACAAGAATATCAATCATATTGTTGTGAGACTTGGGCAAAACAAACAATGTGAATCGAAGTTTTCGTTATTCCAAGACTTTGTACGAGCCAAGCGTGGATTTAAGAATATTGACAATCTTCCAATGTACGTGAACAGCTTTTGTGTAGTGAGAAATCTCTTGAAACTGAACAACAATGATATTGCGCGTGTTATCTGTGTTCTATTGTCTTCCATCACTACAAGTTAACAGGATCATGTAATATTTTCGTTCAATGTTAAGAACGCCAAACGAGTTTCTGAAAAACGTGTGCCCACCAAAAATACTTCCTTCATATCCACGCGCCTCCTCTTTGTTAAGTTCTTCTGTTTCACTTGCCGCTTCGTTTGTGTTAGAAAAACAAAATTTGCATTTATTAATTAAATTAGTGAAACAATTTGAAAGTGTTCCAGCTCCTGTTACATTATACTTTTGAAACTTGTTCCACTCAAATCATCATATATACATAAAAGGTCCTACTTTTGTAGTACTACAGTCAGAAAGCGATTTAATAAAAAAGACCCGTGAAAAATCACGGGTCTTTTTATAATTTTTCGATATGATACTTATTTTCCCTCAACCTGTTTCCTTATTTCTGGAAATTTCTTCTCAACCTCTGCCAACTTTTTGGAAAATTCTGCCCAGGCTTCTTTTATAATCTTATTGGCCTTTTCTTGCGTTTCTGCCGCAACAACTTCAGGTTGTACTTCTCCTTTTCTGACTTTTTCGCTGATGGGGAATATGACATCCCAAGTTGCTTGATCCCAACCGGGTACCGTCTTCCACATGTCCACTCGTACCGCTTTATCAAGTTTCTTCAATAGCCACTTCACACCGTCTGGTATTTTCAATGTATCAAAATACTTAATCACGTCTGGGTGCATCGTGGCAGGGATGAACCAATCAATGTTCCAACCGTTTTCAACACCGTTTGCGTTGTCGATTCTCAATCTGGCCACAACGCCTCTTGGGTCGTATGTTAAGAACTTCAAGAACAAGAACGCTTCCTTCGGATATTTCGTCGTTGATGTCATAAATGCGTAGTTAACGTGAACAGGGAATCTCAAGCCGATTTTTGGATCGAGCGGAAGTGGATAAAAATCGAAATTCCAAGGCAGGGTCCTGATCCAGCTCCAATCCCACGTACCGTGCAATCCCATTAATACCTTCGATTCTCTAAACGCATCAGCATCTTTACCGAACTTCTTCTGGTAATCGTCCATCTGTCCTTTGTTTCTAAGTTCGTCGTTTTTCAAGTCATCTGATACGAGACCTGGTATTGATTTTAATTCTTTTTGCAATTTAATTGCTGGTAGCCATCCGCCATTTACAAGGTCAAATTCCCATTTTGATGGGTTGAAACTCCAGAACGTCGTATTTTTGTTGAGTACTGCCGCCATCACGTTGTCAAAGTCCCATAAATGGTTTATACCAGAATATTCACGGGTTGTAGACCTTCTCAAGTATGTCTTAAACATATCAACCGACCATTCGTATGGTGGTTTTGTTAGGTTCAGTTTTTTAAGTAAATCTAAATTGAGGTAGATGCCTTGGAAGTGAAGTCTTTCTGGAAGTGCATATGTTTTGTTGTTGTACATGAATGCTTCTTTCAATGCTTTCGGAACATACTTGATGTCGGGGTCGTTTTTCAGGAATTCGTCGACTGGATAAATCCATCCCTGTGAAACAGGATACGGTAGGGCTTCCCATGACTGAACAATAACATCAGGAAGAGGTTTCTTGGCAGATACCTGCGCTGTCAAAAAGCCGTTTACATCTGGCTCGTTCACAACGAACTGAACCTCAATATCTGGGTAAAGTTTTGTGAACTCTGCTGCAATTTTCTTGTATTTTTCTAAATCCCAACTCCAAACTGCCGCCGTAATCGTGACTTTAGCAAAAATCGAAACGCTCACAACTAAGAGTATCATCAGAACCAAAAAACTTTTTCTCATCCTTCATCCCTCCCTTTGAAGTATGGTGGTTACAAGGATATTCTTATTCCTTCCAAACAAAAGTGGCTGATGCGTAGCCTGGAAGAACATACGAAAAGAGTTCTGTATCGTCTTTGATAACCTGAATCTTTTTAGCAGTATTCGTTCTATTCGAAATGATGAGAACCTTTGAACCATCTGGGTTCAAGAACGCGACGGATTCCAGTTTGTCCATGTACGTGTAAGAATCTATTCTGTATGCTCCGGGTCGAACAAACTTACTGATGTGTCCAAGCGTGTAGTAATCTACGTTGTACTTAACTTCTCCCGTTTGTTGATTGATTTCGATTAGGCCTCTGCACGTGCTGTTCGATAATATTGTTGGACCTCTTTTCTCATCCAGCGCAATGTTCCACCATACGACGGTCTTTGCCCAATTTCTTGGAATTCTTATCACGTGCATCATTTGGTCCATATACGCGTTGAAAAACGCAGGAACCCAGTCTCCTCCAGAACCTTCTGTGAACCAGATCTCTTTGTCCTGGAACATTTCCTTTATCTTACTCATTGCCTCATGCTTTCCACCGTAGAAATGCCAAGCAGAACCTGCGACGTATTTTGAAGCTTTCTCGTTGGAAAGTACGTACGCAGCGTACGTTGTGTTATCCCAGTTATGGTCATAGCAAAGAATCTTTGTCCTAATCCCCGCACTTTCGAAAGCAGGACCTAAGTATTCACCAATGAAATCTGCTTGCTCAACCCAATCCATTTTCATTCCTGGGTATTCTTTTGGAACATACAGTGGTTCATTTTGAACTGTAATAGCATAAATCGGTATACCTTCAGCTTCGTAAGCTTTTATAAATTTCACAAAATACTGAGCGTAAACTCCGTAATAAGACCTCCTGAGAGAGCCGCCTATCATACTGCCCGTGGTCTTCATCCACCCCGGAGCACTCCACGGGGAAGCCATAATCTTTATTTCAGGATTTATTTGGATGGCTTCTTTTAATAGTGGGATAATGTATTGTTTGTCGTGCTCAATCGAGAAATACTTCAATTCGGTATCTTCAGTAACTCCCGCAGGAAGATCGTCGTAACTGTAAATCTTTGTTGTGTAGTCCGTTGCGCCCATCGGCTGTCGCAAAAACGAAATACCTATACCTTTCTCCCTATCAAAAAGCTTTTCCATAACCTCCCTTCGCTTCTCTGGGGTAAGTTTGTTGTACACAAGATAAGCAGAAGCATCAGTGAAAGAAGCACCAAAACCATCCATCTGCTGATATTTTTTCCTTTCGTCGACAACGATCTTAAACTGCTCTTGGTAACTTGAAGCTAAACTAATTGAAGGATCGACTTCTTTCAAAAGATGCTTCTGGTCAGACGTTGTAAGCCATACTTTCAACTCACTCACTTTTATCTCACCTTCCTTCCTTTCAGAGTATAAAACTGGTGTGGAGCTAGAGGAAATAAAAAGAACTATCATCAAAACGCCCATCAGAAATAGGGAATAGATTCGGAAATTACTGTGCGGCGAGAAATTTAGACGTTTTAACACTTTTTCACCTCACTTTGGGTTAGAAATTATCAACGAAGGATGTTGTGATAAGATTATATTCATGTAACATGTTACATAAAAAAACAAAAAAGTCGCTATTACTTATTGAAGCGGCTAATTTAGTTCGCTCGAATTTTGGAATCCGTTATGTCGTCAATAATGACGCTCTCTTAACACGGGGATTGTTTCTACCATTTAGCCTTTTAATCCCGTTCCAACGAGTGATTTCACAAACAGATCCTGAAGAAGGAAGAAGAGTAACAAGGTTGGGAAAAGAGCGATCATGGTAGCGGCCATAATGACGCCCCAATTATTTGATGATTCTGCGTTCATTATCATGTTTATTGCAACTTGAACGGTTTTCATATCATCTCTCATGGCAACTATCATGGGCCAGAGATACATATTCCATGCGTAAGTGAAGTTTATAATTGCTGCACCACCGATAACGGGGCGAGAAAGTGGAAGGACGATTTTAACAAGGTATTGTATAGGAGTCGCACCATCGATCTTAGCGGCGTCTTCAAAATCCCTCGGGATTGTCTTAAAATGCTGCTGAAAAAGGAAAACATTTGTTGCGCTAGCTATGAATGGCAGTATCATTGCTTGGTATGTATTTACCCAGCCGAGTTTACTAATGATTTGGAAAAGAGGAATTATCAACAAGATTTCAGCAGGCATATATAGAGTTGCAAAAATGATACCGAAGGTCAGTGAACTACCTTTAAATTTGAAATTTGCATAAGCATATCCCGCTAAAATACCCGTAATCAATTTGCCGAGTGTTATGAAAAATGCTACAACAAAGCTGTTCCACATCATCCTCAAGAAAGGAACTATTTTGAATGCCTGGGCATAGTTCTGAAGATGAAAGCCTCTCGGAAGCACCTTCGGAGGATATGCAAATATGAATTCCGGAGACTGAATACTCATTGTAAAAGCAAGGAAAATAGGAGCAAACATGAAAATAGCAAATAACACAAGTGCAATTTCTATAAGTATTGTGTTCAAAATTTTTCTTGTCTTCTTCTTCACTGTTCTCACCGCCCATTTTTTATTGATAGTGGACCGATTTTCTTCCTAGTCGGAAATATATAACCGTCACAACTACCATTATTAGGAAAAGTATTACACTTTCTGCAGATGCTATGCTGGTCCTTGAGAATCTGAACCCGTCCATGTATATTTTGTAAATCATATTAGTTGTAAAATCACCCGGTCCGCCTCTTGTCATGACATCGATAATCGCAAACGACTGGAACATAGCACTTATGATGCTCATAATTACCAAATAGTAAGTAATTGGAGACAAGAGCGGAAAGATTAACTTCCATGTCCTTGTCCACGCATTGGCTCCGTCCAATTTGGTGGCCTCGACAAGTTCATCGGGAATGCTCTGTAAACCGGCAATGTAAAATATTATGTTGAACGGTAACGTCTTCCAAATTGCGGCGGTTATAACCGCATAAGCTGCGTATGGTGCAGTTATGAGCCAGTTGGTTTGAATTCCGAATAAGCGAGTCATGAGATAATTGACATGCCCAACTACAGGGTTCAGGAGAAAACTCCAAAGCGCACCAGCAACCGCTGTGGAAACAGCGTACGGCGCGAATATCAACGTTCGAAAAACTCGCACACCAGGTACTTTTTGGTTTAGTAGAAGGGCTATAAAGAAGGCTAAAAAAATGGAAACAACAACAGTTACGATTGTAAATGTGATAGTAAACGAAAACGATTTTAGAAATCTATCGTCTGAGAACAACTCGATGTAATTTTGAAACCATACGAATTTTTTCCTGTTCCCAAACACAGAAACTTTGAAAAAACTTAGATAAAAAGAATTTAGTGCTGGCAAGTATATGAAAACAGATACTATAAAAAGTGTTGGAAGTATGAACAAATATGGCAGTATTTTTCGCATAGCGGTTCCACCCCTTATTATTGGAACAGATCTAACTGCACCTAAAAGTGTAAAAAATAGGCTGGCTGAACGCCAGCCTACAGAAAAGCCTTTCCCTAGAAGTACTGTTTAATAGCTTTGTTTGCTTCTTTTTCTGCTTCCTCAAGCGCTTGCTTTGGAGTGAGTTGCCCATTGAGCATCTTTTCTACGGCATTTTCTATGGCATTTCTTATTTCAGGAAACACACCGGTAACTGCTCCCATTGTTGCGTACGATGGTATCGTGTCAAGTAGTTGTTTAATTGCTATATAATGCAGAGGATTCTGTTTGTAGTATCCTTCCTTTTCAAGTTTTTCAATAGCATCTAACCTTACTGGGAAGTACCCCGTTCCCTTGTGCCAGGCTATTTGAGGATCAACATCCACAAGGTACTTTATCAATTTCCAAGCAGCTTCAACTTCGGCAGGGTTTTTCTGTTTGATTAACCAGAGGCTACCTCCACCGATGATAACGCCCGCCCTTTGAACTCCATCGGGAATTGGTATGTACGCAGCTCCTATTTCAAATCCTTGCTTTTGTGCTTCTGAAGTGAGTAGTGCAACATCGGATGTCGAAGTGATAATCATACCAACAGTTTGCGATATGAAAAGCTGTCTTGCGGCAGTCCAATCCCCTTTCTTCGTGTTTATCATGAGCCCTTCTTTTGTTAGCGTGTTCCAAAACTCCAAGATTTTCAAACCAGCTTCGTTGTTGAACAAAACTTTCGTTGGTTCGCCAGTCCTACCGTTGTTGTTATCAACCAAAAGCTTATTCTGTTCTGCCATCCACTGCTCGAAGAACCAAGCATAAAGTGGCCAGGTTATCCCTGTCCTCACTATATTTCCTTTTTCATCTTTCTTTAGCAGTTTTCTGGAATATGCAATAACTTCGCTAAAGGTTTTTGGAGGCTTGTTGGGGTCAAGTCCTGCTTGCTTGAACATGGTTTTGTTGTAGAAAAGCAGAGGTGTAGAACTATTCCAGGGCATTGAGTACAGTTTTCCACCGATACTGTAGTATTTCAGCACTTGCGGAACAAGCTTGTTTTTGTCAAACGTACGGTCTTTCTTTATCATGTCTTCAACGGGGACTATAACGCCACTATCGATCATCTTTTTCGTACTAATTTCGTTAAGCTGGACAACGTGTGGTGGAGTCCCTGCTTGCAAAGCAGCGATAGTTTTGGCAAGGATTTCCTCATAACTACCAACGTATTGGACTTCCACCTTGATATCTGGATTTGCTTTCATGAAGTCGTTAACCATTCCTTGAATGAGCTCGATTCTCCATCCGCCCATTGCATGCCAGAACTGGATCTTTACTTCCGAAAAACCAAAAACAACTAAAAGAGCCAGCAAAACCACCAAAAACCGCTTCATACTGCCACCTCCCTTTTTGGATGAGGAAAAAAGAGCCCAAGGTAAGTTAAACACAGAACCTAAGTTAGAGTCATAGTTGTTGCTTTAAATTTACTCGTGGTGTGTTAAGCATATATTAACCATTGATACTGGAATTATACTCTTGTTTAAGTTAAAACCTATAATAAAAAAACGCGAGCTTTCTTTAGATCCTCCGTACAATTGAAAGCTCGCGTTGTAAGGCAACAGTTTTTGAAAAAGTTCAGCGGTTTTTCGCTTACGTTAAGAACTTTCATTTTCCCTCTCTGCAGTTTCAATTGTCTCATATTCGAACGTTATTTCGTCTCCGCTGTTTAGTACGTCTGTAAAACCAACTTTTTCACCATTCTTGAGTAACGTATATCTTCTGACTTTTCTTGGATCGAAATCGAACAGTTTTAAGACGTCTGCAACGATAAAGTTCTGTTCTTCGGGGATTTGCGTTCTTATCTTGTCCCCGTCTTTGATCTCATAATCTGGTGTGACAAGCTGATCGTTGACCCAGACTAAAAACCCATCTTTTGTTAAAACCGTTGGTTGTCCGTTTACTTTTATAACAATGCTTATTTTTTCCATTTCTGGAAGGTCTCGTATCCTCGGATAGTTCAGTACAAGTGCGTACCGAAGTTCTTCTCCCGGTTCAACAGTGTTTTCGTCTCTCAGTTCCATGTCATCCTTAAAAATTTTTACTTCTCCAGCTTCTGCTTCTTTGTACACACCGTTTATGGAGTACTCAATCTTTATTAAATCTTGCGCTAAGAACTCCCTTATTTCTCGGACTTTTATCTTTTCATAAGTTATGCTATCGCCATCTTGAAGTTCAACGTTTTGGAAAACTTCCTTGCCGTTCAATTTTACTCTTGGATAGTATTCAATGACTTGCTCTGTTTCAATCGAACGAAGGTATATAGGTTTCACCATGTCGTACAAACTTGGCTTTGCATCTTCGCCATCGGTAGCCTCCCCAACTTCTATGACATCACCGTGTTTCACAGTATCACGCAATGAAGCGGGGATTCCGTTGATTTTAACGCTGGCAGGTGTTGGCATTTTACCTTTTACAACTACCGGAGTACCGTTTATTTCAATCACAACAGACTTCCCTGGTTTTCCAAGCAGGGCATGGATGTCTTTACCCATTTGTGCCAAAACTTCCCAAACGGTATATGTACCTTTGAATCCTATAAGCTGAACCCTTTCGCCATTTACAGTTACATGTTCAAAGACGCTACCAGTTTTTGTCAATGCTGTGTATCCAATTCCCAGAGGTGTTATGAATTCACTCCCAAAAATTTGACCTGTTTCGTCGATGAAATCCAAGTTCTTCGCCATCTTCAGCGAGACAAATTCTTCATCCATTTCGAGGTGTTTGGCTAAATGATGTGCAAATATCGGTATCTTCGCACCACCACCAACTATCATTACCACTTGTGGCTTTCCCCCGTTGAGCTCAACTATTTCATCTGCAATCTGTTTGGTCATGTAATCTACAATTGGTTCAATTGCTTTCAGCACGTCTGCCCGTCTTATCTCCTTCTCTTTGTCGAGGATGTTCTTAACCTTCAATATCTCGCTTGATTCGAGATTGCGCTTCACAAACTCAGCTGTTGAGAAGTCGAGCAAAAACGTCTTAGTTATGGCCTCTGTGATTTCGTCACCGGCTAACGGAACCATTCCATAAGCTATAATTGTTCCGTCTTTTGATATAGCGATATCGCTCGTTCCTGCTCCGACATCGACAAGTGCGATGTTCAGTATCCTCAAATCTTCAGGCACGGTTATGTTCACTGCAGCAATGGGTTCGAGTGTGAGATGAGTAATTGTCAAACTGACCTTCTTCAATACTGAGAGCATCGCTTCGACTACATGACTAGGCAAAAATGTAGCGACTACTTTTACACTCGCTTGATTACCTTTTAACCCTTCTATCTTTTTAAACCACATGCCGTCGAGTTCGTATTTAACTACTGAGTAACCAACACAGTACATGCTGGGTTCGACATTCTCCATCGTGTTTGCAACAGCCTCAAGTTCCAATTTCGTTACAACATCCGAAGTGATTTCACCAACTTCACTGACATCTGCGGATGCTTCCCCAAAGTACGTTTTCAAAAATCTGCCAGCAAGTGCGACCGCTACTTTGTCAAGTTTCACATTGTTTCTATTTTCCAATTCACTTTTTACAATGCTTACAGCCCTTGCAACCTTTTCAACATCGTGGATTTGACCATCGAGCATGGCTCTATGCTCATGTTCTCTCAGTATCACATCATGTACTATCATTTTTCCATTTTCGTCCATGTCAACAAGTAATCCTGCAATTTTTCTTGTCCCGATATCTAACGCAAAGATCAAGATTTCACCCCCGTTTACTTCTTTGCTTAGCACTCATAATTCGATAACGGTTACACCTACTCCGCCTTCATCTGGTCTGCCAAATCGGTAGTTCTTAATGCGTCTGTCATGCCGTAGATGGTTCCATATTCCGGTTGCAAGCTTTCCTGTACCTTTTCCATGGATTATGTAACCTATTGTAAAGTCGGACATGAGGAGCTGATCTATGAATTCATCAATCTTTTCAACAGCCTCTTCTACTGTCATACCTCGAACGTCTATTTCATTCTTCGTTAGGCCAGAAGAGTAAACTTTTGCCGGGATCTTTGGTACCTGTGTCTGGTGCTTCGTACTTTCAGAATTTAAAACATTCGGTAGCGTGATCTTTTTGAGCTTTTCGGGTTTCACTTCCAGCTTTATTCCATTAAAGTCCACAATCACTTTTGAACCTTTGATATCTACCACCTTTCCGATAGCAGTGCCATCAACAAGTGTTACGGAATCGCCTATTCCAATGCTCTTTTCTTCTTCTGAAAGAGCAGTTTCATAGAAGACTTTTTCAAGCTTTTCTTGGACCTCTTCGATATGCTTTACTTCTCCTTCAATCTCTTTCAACCTTTTTTTGATGAGTTGTTCACTTTCGGTGTTCTTGCTTTGTAGTGTGATTTGTAAGTCTCTTTTTGCCTTCTGAATGTCTTTGTAAACTTCTCGGAGTTCTTTGTCAAACTCCTCCATCTTCTTTATCTTCAAGAGCTTGTATTTCTCCTCAAATTCGCGTTTTTGCTTTTGATAGTCGCGCAAAGTGTTTTCGAGTTCTCGTTTTCTCTGCTCGAGTTCGCTTATATGTTTGTTCAAATTTTTTATCAATTCCTCTATCCTTACGTGTTCCTCATCGAGATGCTCTTTTGCCCTTTCCAAGATTCTGCTGTCCAAACCATACTTTTGTGCAATCTCAAATGCATGTGACGCACCGGGAATGTTCATAAGGATTCTGTATTTTGGTGATAGCGTTTCTGGGTCGAATTCCATCGAAGCTGTGATAAGTTTGTCGTGACTCATCGAATATAGTTTAACTGGAGTTAAATGTGTAGTAACGATGAACTTAACACGTCTTGCAATAAGTTCTTCGATTATACCAAGTGCTATGGCACTCCCTTCGTATGGATCCGTTCCAGAACCGAGTTCGTCAATGAGGACTATAGAATTCTCATCAGCTAATCTCAATGCCTTTGCGATATTTACGATATGGCCAGAAAACGTACTCAAATTTTCCAAGATACTTTGACTGTCACCTATGTCAACGTAGACATCGTAATTTGGAATTCGAGAGCTTTCACCCGCCAGAATGGGGAAGCCACTGCGCGCTAGAACTATTGATAACGCTATAGTTTTGAGTGATACAGTCTTTCCACCTGTATTTGGACCTGTTATCACTATACCGAGTTTGTCTGTTGGAAGTTCAATGTCGATTGGCACTACTTTATCTTCCGGTATAAGCGGATGTCTTGCCTTTGAGAGTTTTAGGTAATTTCCACCAGGAAAGATTATCTGTCCACCTTTCTCAATGACGTATCGCACCTTTGCAAATAACCCGTCTAGCCTTTTTAGAATCTCGATATCACCAAGAAGCGACTGAAGCCTGTCAAACACTTTTGATGTCAGTTCTCTGAGAATTCTTGCGACTTCTTTTGCCTCCTCTTCGGACAGTATCCTCAGCTTGTCGTTGAGCTGTATTAACTCTTCGGGTTCAAAATACAAAGTGGAACCAGAAGAAGAGCTTCCGTGAACAATTCCTTTCAGTTTCCCACGTTCGTTAGCCTTTACTGGCAGTACGTACCTGTCGTTTTTGATAGTGTAAGTATTCTCCTGAAGCAGGTTTTGATGCTGCGAGATGAACCTTTCAACACGTTTTCGTATTTCTCGCAATGTTTCAGAGTATTCGTTCCTGATGTTTTTTAAAAGTAAAGAGGCGCTGTCTTTTACCTTCCCATTATCGTCTATGACTTGTCTTATCCTATCTATAATCTCATCGTAGTTACCTATTTTTAGGACGAAGTTTACCACGGAGTTTTGCAGGTTAAATAATCTTTGGTTTTTGAACATTTCCCTCAAGGATTTAACACCAATGAGAAATCTTAGTAGTAATAGGAATTCTTCTCCTTCTACCAAAAGACCATCTGCGATTTTTTGCAAGATGGGTCTAACGTCGATGAAAGCATCAGATGTAGGATAACCGTTTGCCCTTACAAAATCACAGAGCTCTGAAACATATGACAACTCCTGCTGAGCATCGATGTTGTACGGAGATAATGATTCCAGGTATTCTTTACCAAGCGCAGAAAAGCAATAGGTTTTGTATTTGTTCAAAACAAGGTCGTATTCTATCTTATTCTTTAAGAATCCGAAGTATTCTATCTTTTCATGCTCCTTTTCGTTGAGACTTTTATCGTCCAAAGCTTTATCAAAGTTCCTGCCAAATTCTTCCATTTTGCTTCCTCCTGATGATTCTCTCAGATTTTGTTTAATCGATTATATACACGCTTCCGTATATTCGTTTTGCGTCGATATAAAAATCGGGATTGTGCTTTTTGCTCAAAACGAAAAGGACCCTCCTACTGACTTTCGGCAAATCAACGTATCCATCTGTGAATATTATTATGCCTTCGCTTCTAAATAGATTCTCAGCCATATCTACAGCTGGCTGGAGGTCTGTTTCGCCTCCACCGTAAATCTCAAAGTCCTTCCATCCGCCAGGTTTGTAGTCACCAACGAACGTTACGGACTTATCGACTTGTATAACCTTTAAAGAAACTTCTTGTCTTGCTATAGCATCTAATTCGCTCATAAAGGAATTAATTTCCTCCTCAAGGATGCTCCCACTTGTGTCTATGATAACGCAAAGCTTAGGGGTATATATGTACCTCCAACCAGGCTGGTCGTCATATCGCCTGTTGGGTCTTAACGGTGTGGAATACTTATCCCCTCTTTGTGAAAGCCCGACAAACCTTCTAATCGCTACTTCCCAATTAACTACTGGTTTTCTTATTGACAGCTCGATGTTTTGTTTCATTCCGGATGGCAATTCCCCGCCAAAAAGGTTGAACGCTTTTCCAACCTTTTGTTCCATCAATTCAACAACCATTTCAATCGGTACATCACTTGTAAATTCATGGTTATCTGGCAGTTTGTCAGCGATTGCCTCGATATCAAAATTTCCACGTTTCATGAATTCTTCAATTATGTAATCATGATATTCCTCAGCCGTTCTATTGAGCATAGTCATAGGCGGACCTGCAAATATGATATCGTTATCTGTTCCATGACCTTCCTCAATTAGAACGTTTAACGGGACGCTGAGTGCATCGAGTTGTGGTATGAATTGATTAATTGCAACGTCTTTTGCAAGGTCCCATACAGCCTTGTCGCGCTTATCCTTGGGTTTAATTAAGTAATGCCTATTAATAAAGTGCATTAGCTCGTGCAAGATCAGTCCTTCAATCATCACTTCGCTTTTTGTTGCTATGCTAACTGGATTGTAGATAAACAACAGGTCCCCGTTTCTTGTAACGGTCATTGTTAAGTTTTTTACGTTACCTTCTTTGTATTTAGCCCCCATCAGAATGTATCCATAAAACGCGTTTTGTTTTATAAGTTTGCCGATAATCTCGTTAATTTTTCCTTCTCCACTTGTCAATTCAAAAGCCCCCAAAACATCTAATTGTTTCAAAATCGGATTTTCAATTTTGCTTCAACGTAAGCTGAGTTCTCACCTGTTATAAACGAAGCCCTGTAAGAAAGCCAGCAAAGTGAAGCGAAGTAACCAAAAGAAATCGAGAAAGACGGTTGGATGTAAGAGACCTTGATGTTCAAAGCGGAGCGGAAGATATCGTCGGTATAGACTGTTGGGATGTTCACACTGAACGCTGGGTCGTAGAAAAGATAAAAGGCAGAATAATACGCCGATATAGCAAAGTCAATATTCTCGAAACGTATGGACGTTGCAATACCGATATTGAACCTACCAGTTTCAGTTGCTTCATCTGTTTGCACAATTCTGGTTGACAGTTCCAAAGGTATAGAGACACTTATTTTTTCAACGTTGAAATCTGGACTCAGCCGCATAAAATACGTCGACCTAATAAAATCGTACCCTCCGAATGCTGAGAGGAAGATGGTGTTGGTCTCATCCAAAGGTAGTTTGAAACCGACCTCACTATAGGGAAAACCAAGCAAATAATTAATGGAATCGAAAGAACCGGATATCCCCATCCCATCTCTCGTACTGAAGTAAAAGCTTGCACTGAAACTTAAGATACTAATCGCTGTGATGAGAAAGACAACCAATTTCGATCTGAGAAGAACAAATCTCAAAGACACAAAAGTTCCCTCCCAGTTCTAATTGTTTTAAATTTGCAACTCCACAAAGATGATTATACCACAGACTGAAAGTTCATACACACAAAGAATTCGACAACCACCACAATCTTATTCCCAATTTTCAAAAAGAAAAATCCCAGGTTTTTTTTACTCCCTGGGATTACGTTTCTTCAGAATTGGTAGGACTTGATTAAGAGTAATCAATTCTCACCTGACAAAAAAGCTGAGCAGTGCGGGTATAATAAGGTACATAGAAAAGAACTTTAGGTGCGCTGATATGGTTAGTTGTCTAACAACGATTAAAGCAACCAGACCTGCAACAAATGAGCCTCCGAACCCAGCCAATACACCTGCCGAGAAAGCAATATCTTTGAGTTCGAAAATTCCTGCTGCAAGTGTGACTGGTAAGCTTAATAAGAAAGAAAATCTAAAGGCATCAGTTCGGTTCATTCCGACCAAAAGTGCACCTATCAATGTAAAACCACTTCGAGATATCCCAGGTAATATGGCAATCGCTTGGAAAACTCCTACTATCAATGCGTCAAGGTAAGAAATATCGCTCAGTGACTTTTTTCCAGCTAGCGAGTCAGACAACCATAATGCTGCCGCTGTGACTAGAAAAAATACACCAATTAAAGCTTGAGAAGATAACACTTCCTCGATTTTCTTTTCAAAAAACACACCTACAAGGTCTGCTGGTATGGATGCAACGATGATTTTAAGTGCAAGACTCCACATTGTCGTGTCGAGCTTGATTAAGCCGGTTATAATACTCCACACATCTTCCCACAAGAGTATCAGAACTACCAAGAAAGTTGCCAAGTGAAGAAAAGCAAATAAGGAAAGATTCTGCGATAGTCCGAAAAACTTCGAGAATAAACTCAGGTGCCCTGAACTCGACACCGGAAGAAATTCCGTCAATCCTTGAACGATCCCGAGCAAGAACTCTTTCATTAAATTCTCTCCTTTCAATTCTACTTGTACAAATCAAAGATGATGCCGTTGATCTCTCCTACTTTTTCCGCAAGCTTAAGTGTGTTCTTTTCAGCCTCGATTAGTAAGTTCGTAAGTTGTTCTAATCTTTCGTCGATTTGTTCCACTATTATG
Organism: Fervidobacterium changbaicum; assembly: GCF_004117075.1. Taxonomy (NCBI): domain Bacteria; kingdom Thermotogati; phylum Thermotogota; class Thermotogae; order Thermotogales; family Fervidobacteriaceae; genus Fervidobacterium; species Fervidobacterium changbaicum. The sequence continues at coordinate 91,464 of NZ_CP026721.1, read as the reverse complement.
TGTAGCCTTGGCTGAGAAAGTGCGTAATCGTACTTACCAGCTAATTTGTATAAGTTCTTCTCGACATACTTCAAAACGTTTTTGATTTTTTCTTTGTACCTTTTAAGATTCTCTGATGTTGGAGACCTCACGAAATCATTTCCTGCTTCTACAACATCACTTATCATTTCTTCTATGGTCTTTCTAATTGCCTCATTTTCTGCTTCTTCAAAAACACCTAAAAATGAGCTCTTCTCACTCGAGCCTATGTGTTCTTTCTTACTTGTTTTCTTACCTTTTACAGAGGAACTCTTAAATTTTGGATCGTTCGACGGTGGTTCTATGCGCATTATTTATACCACCTTTATGTCTTAAAATTTGATTTTGGAGTTCTCTTTCACTATTTTTCGACAGCTTTCGCTACATTTTCGGCGAGTTCTCTAAATGCCTTTTCCACTTCACTTCCTCTGTAGTAAAGTGTTATTGGTTTTCCTTCGTCAAGTAGTTCGAGTGCCTTGGGGTCCATTGGAATCCTCCCAAGCACAGGCACTCCATATTCTTGGGACAACGTATCAGCACCGCCTTTTCCGAATGGATAGACGATTTCATCTTTACATCTCATGTACGACATATTTTCGACGATTCCTAATACTTTCTGATTCATTGCTCTTACAAATTCTATCGCTCTTCTGACATCGTCGAGCGCAACTTTTTGTGGTGTTGTTACCATTAACACCCCATCAGTTTGACCTATCGTTTGGAAAAGGCTAAGAGCTTCGTCACCAGTTCCCGGTGGTAGATCGAAGATCATGAAATCAAGTTCTCCCCACTTTGTATCGCCAAGAAATTGTTTAATTGCAGAATGTTTAAGCGGGCCTCTCCAAATTATAGGTTTACCCTCCTCAACCATCATGGAAATGGATAAAGCTTTCAAATTTGGTAGCACTTCTGCGGGTATTATCTTATCGTCTTCATCAACCAATGGAACAGCATTCCCACCGAGCATGCGGACTATGTCAGGACCATGTATATCAACATCAAGAATCCCAACTTTGTAACCACTTTCTGCAAGTGCTGTTGCCAGATTCACAGCAACAGTGGTTTTTCCAACTCCTCCTTTTCCACTCAACACAGCAATAAAGTGTTTGACGTTCTCTTTAAGCTCTGAAATCTTTTGATCCGGGTTCAAACTGAAATTTGTGCCCATTTGTTATCCTCCTTTTTCTCCTTTTACACTTAATGTTTTTCACTCTGATTTTGTTTTTTCAATTACCTCTTGATAGCTTTCTACCAAATATTTCGCCGCATCTTCTGGTGGTACAGGGTTGATGTAAAATCCAGAACCCCATTCAAAACCAGCAACACGTGTTAGGCGAGGAATGATTTCGACATGCCAATGGTAGTAAACTTTCCCTTCTTCCATAACTGGTGCGGTATGGATTAAGAAGTTATAAGGTGGATTGTTTAATACGACATAGATCCTATGAAGAACATTTTTCATTATTTGTGCGAATGCTCTAACTTCTTCCGGGTTTATTGAACCAAAATCGTGAGAGTGCCTTTTTGGAAGTACCCAAGTTTCGAACGGAAATCTTGCGGCATATGGTTCAAAAGCTATGAAGTGTTCATTCTCTTCAACTATACGTCTTCCCTCAATTTTTTCTTGGTTTATCATATCGCAGAAGACACATCTTTCTTTGTAGGAGTAGTAATCCTTTGCTCCGTCAAGCTCTTCTTGAACGGTCTTTGGCACAACAGGTGTGGCTATGATCTGGCTGTGCGGATGGGCAAGAGATGCACCACCTTCTTTTCCGTGGTTTCTGAAGATGAGAATGTATTTGACCCTTTCATCTTTCGCGATAGTTCTGAACCTTGTGACGTAAGCCCATATGACTTCCTCAGCTTGTTTGTAGTCAAGTAATGCGAATGTCGCGTTGTGGTCAGGAGTTTCAACAATGACCTCGTGATAACCAAAGCCCGTCATCGCATCGTACATCCCGTGCCCATACCTATCAACTGGCAGCTCGGGGTCTACAGCTGGGAACTTATTTGGCACGACCCTTACCCACCATCCAGGTGTATTGGGTTGTGTATCTGCAGGTCGGAACGCTATGATCTCTGGTGGTGTTGTATGTTCATTTCCGTAGTCAAAAGGACAAAAACCCGTTTTCACTTCCTCTGGCGTTACTTGAAAATCGTGAGGCCTTTTTGCACGTTCAGTAGAAATAATAACCCACCTTTTTACAACTGGGTCTTTTCTGTATTCAGGCATAAAGATTCCTCCCCAAGTTTTTTATTACTGAACTTTTGATTTTGCACGTTGGTAAAGTTTCACATATTCCTTTGCTGATTTGTCCCAGCTCAAATCCGTTGTCATGGCATTTCTAATCAACGTAATCCAGTGTTCTTTTTCGTTGTAGTAATACAAAGCCTTAGCTATTGCTTTTAATAGATATGCAGGGTCGTAAGGCTCAAATCCGAATCCGTTCCCATCTTTAGTCTGTGGGTCGTACTCTTTTACCGTATCAGCTAATCCTCCCGTGTACCTAACTATCGGTATTGTTCCGTATCTAAGGCTGTACATTTGTCCAAGACCACAGGGTTCGTATCTTGAAGGCATTAGGAACATGTCCGCACCAGCATAAATCCTTTGAGCAAGTACAATGTCGAATTTAAGATTTATGGAATACTTTTCCGGGTACTTTTCTCCAAGGCTTTTGAACATCTCTTCGTACTTCTCGTCACCAGTGCCAAGAAGAACAAATTGCATATCAAATAAAGAAACGTAATCCATTACCTCAGCCATTATATCGAGCCCTTTTTGGTCAACGAGCCTATTTATCATACCAATCATTGGAACATCTCTCTCTGGCAATCCAAGTTCACGTTGAAGCATTCTCTTGTTTTCTCTCTTCTTTTCAACAGTTTCCAGGTTGTAATTTACGTATATCCTCTTGTCAGTTTCTGGATTGTATTCTTCGTAGTCAATACCATTCAAGATACCGTACAAGTCTGCAGACCTTACACGCAACACACCATCAAGCTTCTCACCGTATTCCTTTGCCTGAATTTCACGTGCGTACGTAGGACTTACTGTGTTTATAACGTCCGCAAAAAGAATACCACCTTTTAGGAAATTGATATTACCGTAGAACTCTATTCCATCGATGCTAAAAAGATAGTCAGGTAGACCTGCGAATTTCATGTACGACGGTTCAAAAATGCCTTGGTATCCCAGGTTGTGAATAGTTAGAACAGAAGCTATTTTTGAAAGCTTTTCATCGTTCTTGTATACGGATTTGAGATAAACAGGTATTAGTGCAGTTTGCCAGTCGTTGACATGAATTACATCGTAATTAAAGTCCAGTTTTTTTATAGATTCAAGGACTGCATCTGAGAAGAATATTGCCTGCTCTGCCAAATCCGGTCCTTCGTAGACTTCGTTAGCGCTGAAGTAATAGCGATTGGAGATTAGGAAAACGTTCACGTTCCTGCTTCCAGGAAGTGTTGTTTTGTAGATATCAAATTTTTCTTCTGTGAGCAGTTGAGGAACAGGGATAGCTTCGGAAACTTTCTCAATCGTATACCCGAATTTTGGAGCATTCTCATCAACCTTCTTATGGTAAGGCATGAAGATGTCAACCGTCAAACCTTGCCTTTCTATGTATTTAGGCAAAGCTCCAACAACATCTGCAAGTCCTCCGACCTTCGCGAATGGATAAACTTCGTAAGAAACCATAGCAATTCTCATAATTCTCACCCCCTGAAGTAATCGCTGCTTTTTACGTACTCATCATGCGTAAAGACTATATAATCACACTTCCGACCGATAGTATTGATAAATCGAGCACAATCGTCATTCCTCAGCCATCTTATTATATCATAAAACTCTACACGATTCATAACTATGTCTCCGGTGTACAGAATTCTTCCCAAATTTTCTGTATCGATAGTAAATGAACAGTGTTCTTTTGCGTGCCAAGGGGTGTGAAATACGTGGATTTTTCCATCAAATAATTTCACTCCCGCGTCGATCTCCACCACATTTTTCCAAGAGTTTATAATTTCAAGATAGAGCTTACTCTTGATGAGGCCGAACTTATTGTACGGTTTTGATTTGTATGCGGCATGGATGTAAATTGTCGCATTTGTGAAAAGTTTCGTTGCATAAGCATGGTCTAAGTGGAGATGTGTTAACAAGATGTCTGTCACGTCTTCTAAACTGATATTGTGGCTCTCAAAATACTCTTCCAAAAAGCCAAAAGAGACATAGTCACCCGGATCGATAAGAATTATACGTTCATTGTACTTCAGCAGAACCGGTGTTGAGTAAGCTACTTCGACGCTTTTGGGGACTCTTATGCTCCCACCGTAATTTATAATCTCTGCAATCATTACTATTCCCTCCTTGAAATTTGTGACACGTTTCTGTGTTTTGCTGGCGATGGTCTTAGGCATAGTTTATTTTAGCACTTAACTGGGTAATTAACAACGCTCTTGCAAAATATTGGTTGAAAATCTTGGTCTTCTTGTGGTATAATACTTCTACCAAGCAACTGAATGGAGGTGGAAATATGAAGTACAGATGCACCGTTTGTGGCTACATTTACGATCCAGAGGTTGGAGATCCAGATTCTGGAATAGCACCAGGTACACCATTTGAGAATCTTCCAGATGATTGGACATGCCCGGTCTGTGGAGTAAGCAAGGATATGTTTGAACCTCTTGAAGAGTAAAACTTTTTGAGGGAAAAAGGGACAAATTGCTACAAATTCTTTCTAATTTTTAAAGTTCAGAATTCGGGGGGCATGCCCCCCGATTTATGTATAGATTAAACTAAAACTTGATTCGGAGGGATAAAAATGGCAGGTGACGGCCAGGTAAGAGTGAGATTTGCGCCAAGTCCAACGGGATATCTTCACGTTGGTGGTGCAAGAACCGCTTTGTTCAACTACCTTTTTGCGCGTAAGGCAGGTGGAAAGTTTATTCTAAGAATCGAAGACACTGATGTTGAAAGGTCTGAGAAGATTTTCGAAGAGCAATTAATCAATGCATTGCGATGGCTTGGTTTGGATTGGGACGAAGGTCCTGATATCGGTGGTCCGTACGGCCCCTACAGGCAAAGTGAGAGAACAGAGCTTTACCATCACTATGCCCAAGAATTAATAAAACAGGGAAAAGCCTACGAAGTTTACGCTTATCCTGAGGAAATAGAGCAGCTGCGCGAAAAACTACTTGCCGAAGGTAAAGCGCCACACTACACACGCGAAATGCTCGAGCCATATAACACATCGGAAAGGAAGAAAGAATACGAGGAGAAAGGATTAATGCCTGCGATATATTTCTCTATGCCAAGAAAAGACTACGTGATAAACGATGTGGTAAAAGGTGAAGTTGTTTTTAAAGCGGGTAGTGTTGGGGATTTTGCACTGCTAAGAAGCAACGGGATGCCGACTTACAACTACGCGTGCGTTATAGATGATGGTCTCATGAAAATTACGCACGTGCTTAGGGGCGATGACCATCTGTCTAACACAGTTAAACAAGTTGCACTTTACGAGGCCCTTGGTTGGCCTGTCCCCGTGTTTGGACATGTATCTATGATTCTCGGACCGGATGGAAGCAAACTCAGTAAACGCCATGGTGCCACATCTGTAGAAGAGTTCAAAGCAAGAGGTTACTTACCAGAAGCTCTGGTTAATTTCTTGGCACTACTAGGCTGGTCGCATCCAGAAGGTAAAGAGATACTCACCAAGGAAGAACTTATAAACAGCTTTTCTTTGGAACGACTAGTTAAGAATCCGGCAATCTTTAACCCAGAAAAACTGAGATGGATGAACTCCGAACACATTAGAATGAAAGACCCTAAGGAACTTGTAAAGATTGCCAAAAGCTTCATCAACAGGGAAGTGGATGATGCTTATTTGGAAAAGATTTTATCAGCTGTAAAGGACAGAATCGAAGAACTTTCGCAGCTTCCAGAACTTACTGATTTCTTCTTTGAACGACCCACAACATTACCTGAGAAGACTACCGAAGCAATTGAAACGTATAAGGTCTTACTTGATGAACTGCAGAAAGTGGAAAACTGGAGTAAAGAGAATATTTACGCTGCCTTCAAGACGGCGATGAAAGGTGCTAAATTGAAAGGTAAAGACTTCTACATGACGCTCAGGCTTATTCTAACAGGTAAGCACGAAGGTCCAGAATTGATAGACATTCTTGAAATACTTGGAAAAGAAGAAGTCTTAGCACGCATTGAAAACTTTCTGAAAGTTTGATTTTTCTGGAAAATCGTTTAAGAAGAGTGGTGAATAGCGCATGAGCAAAGTTTATATCACGGATACTTTAACAAAAGAAAAAGTTCCACTCGAACCAATTGAACCTGGTATTGTGAAGATGTACGTGTGTGGTCCTACCGTTTACAACTATATCCACATCGGAAACGCCCGTCCGATGGTTGTTTTCGATGCATTCAGAAGGTTCCTTGAATTCATAGGATACAAAGTCGTGATGGTCCAAAACTTCACGGACATAGATGATAAGATAATAAACGAAGCGAAAGAATGGGGTGTTGATTGGAAGACAGTTGCCGATACGTTCATCGCGGAGTATTTCCACGATGCACATCTGCTGGGAGTACGGGCTGCCAATTTCCATCCCAGAACTACAGATTTTGTAGATGATATTGTAAATGCCGTTCAAAAGATAATAAAGAATGGTTATGGGTACGTCGCTGCGAATGGTGATGTGTATTTCAGCGTAAGGAAGCTTGCAGACTATGGCAAGCTATCTGGAAAAAATCCGGATGATCTAAGAGCTGGCGCAAGAGTTGATGTGAACGAATTAAAGCGTGATCCGATTGATTTTGTCCTTTGGAAATCGGCTAAACCCGGTGAACCGACATGGCAGAGTCCTTGGTGCGCGGGTAGGCCAGGATGGCATATCGAATGTTCCGTGATGTCTCAAAAATTATTAGGCGACATGTTCGATATACACGGTGGTGGCGAAGATCTCATATTCCCACATCATGAAGATGAAATAGCTCAGAGTGAAGCTCTAACCGGAAAGCCTCCCGCAAAATACTGGATGCACAATGGAATGATTATAGTTCGTGGTGACAAAATGAGCAAGTCACTTGGGAATACCTTCTTGTTACGAGAAGCGGTGAGAAGATATGGAAAAGACGGTGTAAAGCTCTTCTTGTTGTCGAAACACTACAGATCGCCAATTGAATTTTCTGACGACTTACTCGACGATAATTCAAAAGCGGCGCTCAGAGTGCATGCTGCATTAAACAGGTTTAGAGAGAAATATCCATACCCACTTGTCCCAAAAGAAGATGAGGAAATGAAGGGAATGATTCAAAGGTTTACAGAAGCTTTGTCAGATGACTTCAATACTCCTGTCGCACTCTCGGTAATCTTCGATGCACTTCGCGAGTTGAACAAATCAATGGACAGTGGAAATGATGAAAGAGCGTTGAAGATGTATCACCTTATCAAGAGAGTTTTTGGACCTATTCTTGGAATTTTCGATACGGAATCTCCAAAGAAATCGGAAAGTTCAGCTGTTTCAACGAACTTAGATGTTCTGATAAAATCATTGATCGAAGTGCGGAATGAATTTAGGAAAGCAAAACAGTTCGAATTAGCCGATAAGATCAGGAATGTTTTATCCGAATCCGGTGTGAAATTGTTCGATACACCAGAAGGCACAAAATACGAAATCATCGAGCAAGAAAGAAAAATGGAGGGATAGAAATGAAGTATAGTCAACTTTACGCACCAACGCTAAAGGAGGCACCAGCTGATTCTGAAGTTCCCAGTCAGGAGTTACTAATAAGAGGGGGATTCATAAGGAAAATCGCGGCAGGAGTTTACACTTACCTACCACTTGGCAGGCGAGTGCTCCTTAAAATCGAAAGGATTGTCAGAGAGGAAATGGACAGAATAGGTGCTAATGAAATACTAATGCCAATAATTCAACCCGCTGAACTTTGGAAACAATCTGGCAGGTGGGATGACTATGGCCCAGAGATGATGAAACTCAGAGACCGACACGACAGAGAATTTACACTGGGACCAACCCACGAGGAACTAGTCACGTTCCTTATTCAAAACGAGCTCAACAGCTACAAACAATTACCAATGACACTCTATCAGATTGCAAACAAATACCGTGATGAGATTCGCCCAAGATTTGGAGTGTTAAGAGCCCGGGAGTTCATCATGAAAGATGGTTACAGTTTCCATGATAGCTGGGAATCCTTGCACGAAACGTACAAAGCTCACAGACAGGCGTATTCTAACATAATGGAGCGCTTAGGTCTCAAATACGCTATTGTGGAAGCTTCATCGGGAGCTATTGGTGGTAGTGAGAGCCACGAGTTCGTAGCTTTTGCCGACACCGGAGAGAGTAACATACTGTACTGTGACTGTGGATATTCGGGGAACGACGAACGCGTTCCATACGTTGGCGAAGTTGTTTATGAAAGTGAAGAAGAAAAACCTATCGAAAAGACTTACACACCAAACGTAAAGACAGTGGAGGATGTTGCAAATTTCCTCAACGTTCCCGTGAGAAAGATTGTCAAAACACTTATCTACAAGGGTAGAAATGGTTACTTTATGGCACTTGTTCCTGGAGACAGGGAACTTAATGAAGAGAAATTGAAAGCTTTTGTTAACGACCAGTCGTTAGTGTTTGCCACACCTGAAGAGATACTCAAAGACTTTGGAGTGCCCATTGGATTCTTAGGTCCTGTTGGTGTCAAAGGTATCAGAATAATAGCTGATACTCAAGTCAAAGGCATGAAAAATTTCGTGGTTGGTGGTATGGAAAAAGATTATCACTATGTCAATGTGAACGTTGGAAGAGACTTTGTTCCGGATGAATGGACAGACCTTGTTGTTGCCCGTGAAGGTGATCCTTGTCCAGTGTGTAGCAAACCATTGAAAATGAAGAAAGGTATTGAACTTGGCCATATCTTCAAACTGGGAACGAAATATTCAGAAGCGATGGGATCAAAATACATGGATAGAGATGGTCAATTGAAACCGTTTATAATGGGATGCTACGGCTGGGGTATCTCAAGAACAATGGGAGCTATAGTAGAACAACTCCATGACGAAAAAGGAATTATCTGGCCACTTTCAGTTGCCCCATTCACAACAATTATTACACCTGTCAGCAATAACGAAAATCTAATGAAATTCGCAACAGAACTGTATGAATTCCTGCTTCTAAAAGGCGAAGAGGTACTCTTTGACGACCGAAATGTTTCACCGGGTGTTAAGTTCAGCGATGCCGATTTGATAGGTATCCCATTCAGAATCACGATAGGTAAGACGCTAAATGAAGGATTTGTTGAGATTAAATGGAGGACAGGGTATCAACTTAGAGTAGAAGCAGACTTTGAAAAGATATACGAAGCTTTGAATGTTTCAAAAGAGAAATACAACCCACATGAAAGAGTATAAATAACATGCAAACCACCCAAGACGTAACGTCGCGGGTGGTTTGCTTTAAAATCTCTGTACGGATGTTTTTGTAACTTGGTTTTGAGGTGTTCACCTTCAAAAGGAGGTGAGTTTATGTCTGTAACAGGAGCTGAAAAAGAAGGAAAATATGTTTATAGGATCAAGAAGACAGGCAGTATGCGTGTTGACGCGATTATCCTTGCTGATTACGAGACGATAGACGAAGAAGCTATCGAACAACTCAAGAATGTCGCAACATTACCGGGGATTGTTAAAGCAGCATATGCAATGCCAGATATACACTGGGGTTACGGATTCCCCATAGGTGGTGTGGCAGCATTTGATGCAGAAGATGGTGTAATAAGTCCGGGTGGCGTTGGATTCGATATAAACTGCGGTGTTAGAATGCTAGTCGTAGATGGTGACTCAGATATTGTGAAAAGAAATTTGGAGACTCTTATCAAACGCATTTACGAGAATGTACCAGTCGGAGTTGGGGAAACGAGCGATTTGAGGTTTTCGAAGAATGATTTTAAGAAAATCGTTGAACAGGGTGCCAAAAAGGTTGTCGAAATGGGTTACGGAACAGCAGAAGATTTGTTACGAATAGAAGATGGTGGAACGCTAGAGAACGCCGATTTTTCTGACGTAAGCGAAGAAGCGTTTGACAGAGGCAAAGACGAACTCGGAACTCTTGGTGCAGGAAACCACTTCATTGAAATCCAGCAAGTTGAAGAAGTATACGACGAAGAAATAGCAACTGTGTTCGGTATTAAGAAGGGAGATATAACAATACTCATACACACAGGTAGCAGAGGATTTGGTCACCAGATAGCCACGGATTACATAAAATACATGAGGGATAATCTAAAAGAACATAACAAAAATCTTCCAGATAAGCAACTTATCAATGCGCCTTTTAAGAGCGAGTGGGGACAAGCTTACTACAGTGCGATGAACTGCGCTGCAAATTACGCGTTCGTTAATAGGCAAATTATTACACATTTGATTAGAAAAGCATTCAAAAGTGTTGTGGGAATGAATGTGAGGCTTGTCTACGATGTTGCGCACAACATTGCAAAGGTTGAGGAATACGAAATTGATGGAAAAAGAAGAAAGCTTATCGTTCACAGAAAGGGTGCAACACGAGCTTTTGGACCAGGCAATCCTGCACTTGCAGATATATTCAAAAAGACTGGTCAACCTGTCATTATCCCCGGTAGTATGGGAACAGCTTCGTACATATTGGTTGGTACAAAAAAGGCTGAAGAAATGACATTTGGCTCCACTGCCCACGGAGCTGGTAGAGCGCTTGGAAGAAGGGAAGCGACGAGGGAACTGACGGTGAACCATGTTATGCGAGAACTCGAATCAAAAGGTGTTAAAATAATGGCAAAGTCCAAAAAGGGCATAGTTGAAGAGGCTCCTGAGGCGTACAAGAATGTTGACAAAGTTGTTCAAATTGTTGATGAACTCGGAATATCACTAAAAGTAGCCAAGTGTATTCCACTTGGAGTGGTTAAAGGATGAGTACAGAAGGTGCAAGACTGAGATTGCACAAGAATAAGAACGAACTATTTCTAACACTTGAAGGTGTTTTCTCTTCGTTTTATCTGGTTTTGACTCAAACCGCGATATTTACGGCGATAGCCATATACTTTGGGCTCAACGAAGTTTGGTTGGGACTTGCGGCATCTTTTCCTATGGCTTTCCAAGTATTCCAGCTTTTTGCACCAGCTGTAATTGAAAAAATTCCGAGCAAGAAGATACTTCTCGGATTCTTCAATTCCGGACGATTCTTTTGGTTGGTGCTCCTTCCGTTCCTATTCGTTCAGCAGAGGTCTCCAAAACTGTTCATAATTATCTTCGCTCTGAGCCAGATTTTTGCGGCTTTCGCAGGTAACATTTGGGTTAGTATGATTTCTGACATGATACCTGAAGAGCGAAGAGGAAAATACCTAGGTTTAAGGAATTTCTTCGTCTCACTTGCAACGTTATTGATATTTTACATGTTCTCGGTAATAAACGATAATGTTAAAATTCCCTTCAACTTTCTTTTGATAATTACCACAGCAATGCTCGGAAGTTTTGTATCATTATTGACACTTATACCCCTCAAGGAAAGAAGAAGTAGCAAAACAGGTACAGTTAACGATTTAAAACTAGTACTTGCGGATAAGAACTTCATGAGGTTATCCAAAGCGTATTTTGCTTGGAACTTTGTTGTTCTTATGGCAGCACCTTTTTTCCCTTACCACCAACTTCATAATCTTAAATTGCCTATGACTTACATTAGTTACGCTTCTATAGCAGCTTCGGTGTTATCTATGATTTTTTACACCATTTGGGGAAAACTTTCAGATGAATTCGGCCATAAGAGTGTTTTAATCGCAGGGTTATCTATCGTTTCAATTACTCCAGCCATTTGGATCTTGATGAACGAAAAAGATTGGATTTTGGCGATGACTTTAGATGCAATACTGTCAGGTGTAGGTTGGGCTGCTGTGAATCTTGCGTTTATAACACTTCCAATGGAAACGGCTTCTTCAAACTCGCCAATGTATTTCGCAGTCTTTTCTGCACTCGGTGGACTAGGTGGTATGATAGGTTCAATTGTTGGAGGACCTATAGCAAGATTTTTCAATTCATTCGATTTCTATGCGGGAAGCTTTCACATTTACGGACTTCAAATCTTTTTCATAATAGAAAGCGTTTTGAGATACTCTGTAATTCCTCTTTTTGCAAAGATTTCGAGTAGAAAGTACGTTTCTTTGCCAACGTTGTTTACGAACGTTCTTTCTGTTTTGTCTGGTAGGCACGTTGTCAGAATCCAAGAAGGTAACCGCTCAGAAGTCATTATAGGCAGGAGAAGAGTAAATCGTTGGTGGTAAAAACTAAGGGCTGGGAAATCCCAGCCCTATTTCAAAAATTTTTGTATCTAACGTCCTGAGAATTTATTCCTTGGATTCTTCGCTTTTGATCTCCACTACTTCTGGAATTCCTTCTTCTGTTTCTTCATCATCGGACAAAATACCTTTCACGAAAACTATCCCTGGCGAAGCGATTCCGTTGAAATTCGTTCCGTACTCGGTGGTATAAGCACCAGCTGTGTGGAAGTAAACAATATCACCAAGTGTTGTACTCTTCGGCAGTTGGGCATCGTAGTACATTACATCAACGCTATCACACGTAGGACCAGCTAGTACAAAAGTATCGAGTTCTTCATCTTCTTTTCCATCAACCGTTATTCTGTATCGGATGTTTTGAATTGTTTCTGTCAAACCATGAAATACACCAGCATCAAGATACAACCAGTTTTCGTCTCCTTTTTTGCTTCGGAGAATCACTTTTGTGATCATAACACCAGCATTACCCACCATAGACCTTCCAGGTTCCACTATAACGGTTATGTTATCACCTAAGTATTCTTCAACAGCTTCATTTATAACATTCGCGATTTGTTTAACGGTTGGTATATCCCTAACGTATTTGACTGGCATTCCACCGCCCGTGTTGATCATGGACATATTAACTCCAAATTCTTTTGCTTCTTCAAAAACAACGGAAGCTTCTCTTATAGCCGTTCTCCAATTCTCTGGATTGTAGTTTTGTGAACCAACGTGGAAGCTCAATCCAATGGGATTTAATCCCAGCGTTTTTGCGTACTTCACAAGTTCAATTGCATGGCTCACACTTGTTCCAAACTTTCTTGTAAGTGGCCAGTCAGCATCATCTTCCATGCCGTTGGTGCTTATTCTAACATATATATCAGAACCGGGAGCAACCATTGCTATCTTTTCTATCTCCATTTCGGAATCCACTGCAAACATCCTGATACCGTTGTCGTATGCGAATTTTATATCTTCTATCTTCTTAATAGTGTTACCAAAACTCATTCTGTACGGTTCCACACCAAGTGAAAGCAGTTTCTCAATTTCTCCTCTTGATGCGACGTCGAAATAGCTTCCTAGGTCTCTAAGAAGTTTTACGATTTCGATGTGAGAATTCGCTTTAACCGCATAATAAACCTTACAATTCTTTATGTTCTCAATTAGGTTCATATAGTTCTGCCTGATCACATTCAAGTCCATTACCAGGACTGGTGTTCCGTAAGCTTCCGCGATTTGTCTAAGTTTTTCCATCTCTTCCTATACCTCCTTGTGTAAATTGTCGGTCTTATGATAGAATATATTTGCCATAATATACATAAACACGAGTTTAAAATACAGTGCCACTATGTTACAATATGTATAACAGAACATTGGGGGGAAAAAAGTGAACAAAAAAGCTTTGATATTTGTCTCATCGTTATTTATGGCAAGTTTTGTGCTCTTGTTCTTCTCAAAGCCTTTCGTCTTTAGTTATGATGTGCGTATCATTGTGCCGGTATTAGTAGCCATGATTGTTGCTCAGTATATCGAGATTCCTATTGGTGGAATCAGATTTACTGCAAAACCTTTTTTGTACATCTTTTTAATCCCTTTCATAAGTCCTGAAACAATATTGGTGCTTTCTTTAATCACAAGTACAATCAATAAGAATGTTTCCTGGGATAGGAAACTACTCCGGCTCAGCTTTGAGTTTCTTCAGATTTCAGTTGGTACTTTCCTGTTTAAACGGTCTGTTTTTGATTATCTTTCATTAATATATTTCGCAATAGGCTTTTTCGCCACTAATGTTCTTTTAAGTTTCGTTTATGTATACTTTTTCACACGAACAAAATTGAAGAACTACATCATCGTAGCCTTGATTGTCTTTGTTTTGGGCCTTTACGCTTCACTTATAGTTACAACAATTTATCTTCTCCCGGAAGTCAAATTCTCTTACTTGGTCTTTACACTTCTATTATATGCCGGTTTTTTGGTCCAGCTTTACTACACTGTTACAGCACAGGTATGGTATCAACAATTAAAATACGAGCAGGATGAAATTAGAAGAGAAATTGAGAATCTTTCAAAAATACCGGATGTTTTAGAAAAAATCGGTTCAGAGGATGTGGATAGAATAATGAATGACCTTCTCGAGGTAGAATGCAAATTGATAGGGTTTTCCGCAGCGTTATTGAACCTTTTCGACTACAAATCAGGTAGGGTTATAAGAGTTTCAAAGTACGGAATAAAAGATGAAGATTTCGAAATGCTAAGAAGCAAACAACCTCAAATAAAAGATACTCTTTTACTCATGCAGAGTCGATTTGATTTGGGAGGAGTATACTTCATTCCAAAGGGCAGTATCGCTTTAGATCAAACTTACATTTTTAAACCTTCGGATTATGCAGCACTTGACGCCGACAATGCCTGGGATCCTGACGATTTGTTCCTGGTTCCATTGGTGTCAAATAATAGAACCGTCGGATACATAAGTTTTGATAAACCAGTAAACGGTTTGAGACCAACAAAGAGGGAGATCGAACTATCAAAATTCTTTGCTTGGCAATTTGTTCAAATTGTTAAGGAGAGCAAGTATAAGAGTTTATTTGCTGGACACTATGCAGAAGAATCGACGGTTTCTGAGTTTGTTGAAGAAATGGTAAGGGCAATAGAAACGAAGCGAACATTTTCATTCATACACTTAGATATAGACAACTTCGGCAGAATAAACCTTGAAAAGGGTTTCACCATTGGAGATGAAATACTAAGAGAGATTAAGAATGCGATAGAAGACGAAATAAAGAACTACGGGTTGTATACTCGAACTGGAGACGAATTCATGGTCCTACTTTGGACTAAGAGCAAGTCGGATGCGATGATTCTTGTTCAAAAGGTTATTGAAAACATTAAAGAGAAATATCCTTTTGTGAGTATTACAGGCGCTGTTGTGAAATATCCTGTGGATGCTGTAAATTTAGAAGAAATCTTGAACAAAGCCAAGATGGCCTTAGTTGCTGGCAAAAAATCTGGAGGTGGGCGTATAATAAACATATGAGAAGAGTCGCTATAGAATTTGCATACGATGGCTCAGATTTTTTTGGCTATCAACGTCAAAATAGTGTAAGAACTGTACAAGGAGAGCTTGAAAAAGCTCTCGAACGTGTGTTTAAAATCCCTATTCAAACGTATGCTGCAGGTCGCACAGATACGGGAGTTCATGCAACCGGGCAGGTTGCAGCATTCGATTGCCCAAATGATAAGCTTTCAGAGTCAGATATAAGAAACGCATTAAATGCCAATCTGCCAAAGGACATTTATGTAAAGAAGGTTTGGTTTGTAAGCGATAATTTTAATCCCAGGTACGAAGCAAAGTGTAGGATTTACCATTACTTTATTTTAAACTCTAAGATGAACGACATATTCCTAAGAAAGTACACTTGGTGGTTTCCGTACGAATTAGACATCTCGAAGATGAGACAAGGTGCAAAATATCTTATTGGTACGCATGATTTTACCGCTCTGAGCAAAAAAGGAGAAGAGGATACGAGAACTGAGAGAACGATTACGAACATCCGGATCGTGAGACTCAGAAAAAACCTTATACTGGTGAGAGTAGAAGGAATATCTTACCTGCGTGGTATGGTACGAAGCATTGTTGCAAACCTTGTAAAGGTGGGAATTGGTAGCTGGGAACCAGAGAAAGTACTGGAGGTGTTAGAATCAAAGGATCGCTCAAAATCGGCTGGATTGGCACCTGCGCATGGATTGTTCTTGTACAAAGTGCTCTTTTAGGGTTTATTTTCGCCGGTGTTGAGATACCAAATATAAGCCCAGATGAGCACTTGTTGGCTGTCATTGAAAAGTGGCTACAAAGACCTCAGGTTGTGATTTATGATGAAAACATCTCTCCACAACTTTCTGTTTTTGTTGCCAGAGAGCTATCCAAGATAGGTTTTTTCCCAATTAGCATATCTTTTGGCAATACGCAATGTGAAAGTACGAATTGCGTGAATTCAATGACTCTAGAGCCACTTGAAATAAGAATCGAATTGATGGAAGATAAAATCAGATTAAGAATAGGGAATAGTGTAGCTGTGTTCGATTCTGAAGATGATTTTAGAAGTCACTTCGTTAAAAACTTTATAGAAATGACTAATCTCGAGGGTCATATTATCCCGACTGTTGGTGAAACTGGAAATAACGTCCCAGAGACTGTAGTTTATGAGCCAAAGACCAGTAGAATATTTACAGTCGTTCCAGTGGGTTTGCCTTTATTGGTTGTTCCAGATTATGTAAATTTCATACCTGCGGTTGTCACTGTAGATGGAAGTTTTTACAAGAATGGCGTGCTGTACACTTCAGAAAAAAACAATATTCAAGTTGATTCCTTACCGATTCTCTACAACGGTTATTCTATTCTAACAGGCAATTACATACTTAATTTGAGAACAGGTAAGAAAGAGTTTATATCTTCGCCTCCCATATTTAGTTGGGATAAATTTTTAATCTACGCTGATGGTTCAATAACAGATACGACATTAGCCTGGAAGTTGAAGGTCTCGAATGCCCCTTTAGATTTTTTATTAATTGACAATACGCTTTTTTTGCTGGATGTGACGGAAGGTGTTTATGTGGTTAATTTGAAGAGTCGCAAAGTTTCCTTTCTAGGTAATTTCAATGGAGCTCTTTTTCTTACCCTTGACAGGAACTTAGGAAAAGTGATATTAAAGACGCTGAACGGTGACTACGTATTGACGGAAAATAACGCAACCAAAGTCGATAGTGGGTTTGAATATGTTTTTTCAAACAAGGAGGTTTACCCATACTTTACTGGAGTTGAAAATTCAAGGTCCGGCTACTTTTACAGAGGTGTTTTCTTAGGTGATTCTATCTTTTATATGTTTGTTTCAAGAGACACTTTGAACATAGTAACGGAAGTGGGAACGTGGCAGGTAACGCTCAAAAAGAGAGATTAGATGTATTCTTGGCAAGAAATGGACTGGCTGAAAGTAGGAACAAAGCTAAGCAACTTATAAAAACTGGTAATGTTATCGTCAATGGAGAGGTGTGTTTAGAGCCTTCCAAATTGGTCGGTCTTGGTGATAAAATATCAATCGTGGAGTCTCTCAAGTACGTTAGCCGAGCTGGTTATAAACTCGAAGGTTTATTTAAGAGTATGTCTCAAAAAAGCAGTATCGCGAACATAGCCATTAAGGATAAAGTTATATGCGATATTGGTAGTTCTACGGGAGGTTTCGTTGACTTTTTTCTGCAAAACAATGCTAGGAAAATTTACGCGGTTGATGTAAATACTTACCAACTGCATCCAAGGATAGCGACCAACGAGAGAGTGATAAAGATACAAAAGAATGCAAAAGATTTATTTCTTGAAGATTTGGGGGAATTTGTGGATATTGTCAGTGTTGACATTTCTTTTATCTCGGTTAGAAAGATCAAAGGTAACATTCTAAATTTACTCAAGGAAGAAGGGTATGGTATAATTCTAATAAAGCCTCAATTTGAAGTGGGCTACCAGCATCAGGGGGTAATCAAAGATAAGTTAGAACATGTGAGGGTACTGAGAGAAGTTCTAACAGATTTTTTGGCAGGCGGAGGTTTAAGACTTGTCTATGTAGACTTTTCCAAAATTCTCGGTGGCGATGGAAATATTGAATTCTTCGCGGTTTTTCAAAAAGATGCTAATTGTTCTTATAGCAATGTTCTTGATAACGAATTAGTCGAAGTAGTAAACAAAGCTTGGGAGGAGCTCTTCTGATGACAAGGATTTCAAGGTTGGCTTTCTTAAGTATTCTTCTTGTTGTTTTCTTAACAACAGTCTTTGCTGACCCGGACATACTTGACTTGGTTCACAAAGACTACGATTTTGTCATCAGAGTTTCTAATGGCGGCGCCTGGTACGACGAACTGAAGAAGGTACCTTTTTTTTCTTTCGTTCTGAATAGAAAAGGTTTGGGTTTCGAGGATACTTTTTTGCGAATACTTGAGGATATGCGCTACAGAACAGGAGTGCTTCCTTCTGTCATTCAGGAAGCACTTTCATCTGATCTTTTATTTGCTTCAAAGGGGTTACAAATTGACCTAGCGAATGTTATATCGTTTGACATAAACTATTACTTTGATTTTATCAAAACCATTGCTGCCAACAGTTTCTTTGCATTTCAAACGAAATCTCCATCGCAGCTCATAAAAGGATTGGCATACATGCTTTCGGTCAGTTACAAATCTTTGCCAAATAACCAGTATCTCTTGGGTGATTCGTTGTACTGTGGATATAATGGAAAGTATCTTGTAATCGCCGGTAGCAAGACAGCCTTGGAGCTAGCATTGAAAACTTACACGACTTCGGATATGCAGTTGTCGAAAAGTTCAAAGGTTTTTGAAAGGTTGAAGGCAGGAACATTCTTCTTGAGTGGCTACTCAAAACCAGATACTTTGAAATTCAACTTACCTGGTGCATCGATAGATTCTTCAGAATCAGAATATGTTATATTTTATTCCACCGTTTCTGCAGGGAGTCTTAGCATAACGTTTGAGCAGAAAAATAAGAAGCAAGTCACAACTAAACGCATAACTGAAAATATCGGAAACATTCCACTGGCTTGGAATTATTATTTATCGGTCCCTTCAAGTGACACGGAGAGTATTATCGAGATACTCAAACAGTGGTTGCAGGGCTCGAATGCAGATTTGGGAAGGGTTCTTGAATTCGTTTCTTCGCTTTCCAAGACCTCTTCTAATGTCTATGTTGTTGGTAGATTAGAAACTGGAGACTTTCTATTTATATTTGACAACTCAAATACGAAGAACTTGGAAACCAGCATTTCAAAACTTGGAGCTAAGTACGATCCACAAAAGCAGGAGTGGAATATGACTTTCCAAAATTTTAAGCTATACGTATATTCAAGTTCAAACAGAAGCTTTTTTGGAACGATAGACAAAACCAAGTACGAGCAATATGAAAAAACGCGAGGACGGTTGAAAGACCTGCCAGTGTACTACGACTTTTCAAAGCTGTCAACGTACGATTTTAAAATTCTTTTGGATATTGGTGATATAATTAAATCGACAACAGGCTTTAGTGTTTCATCAAAGATGTTATTTTGGAAGTACAGTTCAGGATACTTTAGCTATTATAAGATAATTGTCTCCTAAAAGGAGGGATGAGCATGGGAGAGTACAACGAATATCTCAGTGTTTTCATCGACGAATCAAAAGAGTACATCCAGCTACTGAACGATGCCTTACTAGAGCTAGAAAAGAATACCTCAGATGTTGAACAGATTAACAGAGCATTTCGTGCTTTACATACTCTAAAAGGTATGGCCGGAACTATGGGATTTGAAAGACTTGCAAAGTTATGTCATAGGATGGAAAATTATTTGGATGCTGTAAGAGGCGGGAAGGTGAAAATCACAAGCGACGAGCTGGACTACCTTTTCGCCGGTCTTGATATGATTGAAAAAATGCTCCAGTCAATTGTTACTAAAGGCTCAGATGAGTTGGAAGAAGATAGTGAGGGACTTGTAGATATATTTGAAAGGATCACAAGAGGCGAAAAGGTGGAAAAGGTTACTCAAAAAATCGGAGTACCATCGTCTGAAGAAGGAAATGTAGAGGTGGAAGCGACAACAGAAACTAGAAAACGAGTAGTTGCTGAAAGTTTTACACAAGAGGTTATCAACGACGTTTTAGAGGAAGCAGCCAAAAGAGGTGTACCAGCGTATCATATAGTTGTGAACCTCCAAGAAGGCACACAGCTTAAATCTGCGAGAATGTACATGGTTTTTCATACACTTGAGGAGATCGGTATCGAAATAATCCACTCTGTCCCATCTGTCGAGGATATCGAGAACGAGAAATTCGATTTGACGGTTGAACTCATTGGTGTTGGTAACGTGCCTCAAGAAAAGATATACGAAAAGATAATGGGTGTTTCCGAGATCAAGAGCGTCGTTGTTAAACCGCTTAAAGTGGAAGAGAGAAAAAAGGAAGAAGCTGTTACCACCGAAAGTAGAGAGGGTGAACCACAAAAGGAAAAGGAACAGAAAAAAGTAAAAATAACTCAGACTGTCAGGGTAGACACAGAAAAACTGGATACCTTGATGAATTTGATGGGCGAGCTTGTGATTGCACGAAGTAGGATAGCTGATATACTGAAAAAATACAATATAAAAGAAGTAGATGAATCACTGGCCCAGCTCAGCAGAATTACGCTAGATCTACAGAATATCGTGATGAAGGTTAGGATGGTGCCTATTGAATTTGTTTTCAACAGGTTCCCAAGGATGGTAAGAGACTTAGCAAGAAGTTTAGGAAAAGAAATTAACTTCATTATGGAAGGTGAAGAAACCGAACTCGACAGGACATTTGTTGAAGTTATCGGGGATCCTCTTGTGCACCTTATAAGGAACGCTATCGACCACGGTATCGAAACAAAAGAAGAGAGGATAGCTCTTGGAAAACCACCAATAGGTACTGTCAAATTATCAGCTCGCCATGAGGGAAATAACGTTGTTATTGAAGTTGAAGATGATGGAAGGGGCATGAGCAGAGATAAGATTTTGAAGAAAGCTATTGAAAGAGGTTTAGTAACTGAAGAGAAAGCGGCAGCTTTACCAGATGAGAAGGTTTTCGACTTCATATTCTTACCTGGTTTTTCTACAAAAGAGCTGGTCAGCGAACTTTCGGGCCGAGGAGTTGGAATGGACGTTGTCAAAAACACTATTGAATCTTTGAACGGTTCAGTTTCAATTGAGAGTAAAGTCGGGAAAGGAACAAAAGTTACAATACGCTTACCACTTACGTTAGCCATTATTCAAGCGTTGCTTGTGAAAGTAAACGACTATGTTTACGCGATTCCTATTTCAATAATCGATAGCACGTTGATCATCAGCCCTGGAGAGATAAGGGTTGTTCAAAATGAGGAGGTTATTGTAATACGTGGGGAAGTTATACCACTTATCAAACTGTGGCATGTTTTCAATTTCCCACACGAGGAAAATCCAAGCGAAATGAACGTGGTTGTTGTAAAGCATGGAAACAGAAAATATGGTCTCACAGTTGACACGTTGATTGGTCAGGAAGATATCGTTATAAAGTCGCTCGGAAAAATCTTCAGCGATGTGAAAATCTTCAGTGGCGGAGCTACGCTCGGAGATGGGAGCATAGCACTGATACTGGACGTAGCAAATGTTGTTGAAATGGCATAGAAAAGCGCACTAACCAACAACTAATTAGGGGGTGGAGCCGATGAGTGAGAGCATGGAATTTGAAGTGCTTGTTTTTAAGGCACTTAACCAAGAGATGGCAATTGGTGTTGAAATGGTAGAAATAGTGATAGAAAAGACAGAGATAACCCCAGTCCCGAGGGCTAAAAAGATAATTGAAGGTGTAATAAACCTAAGAGGAAAAATCGTTCCTGTGATAAGCCTTCCAATGTTACTCGCTAACGAGAGCAATGTTGAATACAAAAAGATAATCATCGCAAAAGTCGAAGATGTTGAGTTTGGCTTAATGGTCGATGAAGTTGTTGGTGTTATGAGAGTGAAGAGCGAGGAATTGGAAACTAACCTTGGAAAAATGAACACTTACGGCAAGAAAGCAAAAGGACTCATAAAAAAGGATTCAAGGCTGATAGTTTATCTTAACCTGGAAGAAATAGTCAAAGAAATTATAGGGTCGGAGGTGGCATAAGATGGCACGTATTCTGGTTGTTGATGATGCAGCTTTTATGCGCATGATGTTGAAGGACATTTTGACAAAGGCGGGGCATGAGGTTGTTGGTGAAGCTGCTAACGGTGTTGAAGCTGTAGAAAAGTATAAAGAACTGAAGCCGGATGTTGTGACAATGGACATCACAATGCCCGAGATGAACGGAATCGACGCGATCAAAGAAATAAAAAAGATTGACCCAAACGCCACAATTATTGTTTGTAGTGCAATGGGTCAGCAGGCTATGGTGATAGAAGCCATACAAGCCGGCGCGAAAGACTTCATAGTCAAACCCTTCCAAGCGGCTAGGGTTATTGAAGCTGTTCAGAAAGTGGTGAAATAATTCAAGACGGTTTTTTACTCATAAAATTACTAAGGGAGAGGAAGAAAAATCGGAGGGCTTGTAAGTTTCTTAATTGGCCTCATTTCAATAATAGCGATACTTCTTGGCACATACTGGTTATTGAAAAGAAAGCTCCCCAACACGGTTGGGGGGCGTTTTGCTAAGGTAATTAGCAGAGTTTACTTGGACAGAACTACTTCGTTAGTGCTTGTTAGAATTTTGAAGGAATACTACGTCATTCTTATAGGACCAAACCAGGCAACAGTAGTCAAAAAACTCGATACTATAGAAGAGGGAGAGATAGACACCGAAGCTGGCAGAAATTCGAGCTTTGAATCAATTTTACAAAAATTCGTTGGTGGTAAAAAATGAAGAGATTTGCCGTGTTGCTCTTTATCTTCTTATTAACTACCTCTTTCTTCCCTCAAGACGAGGTGCCTATACCAGGTATACGCATCCAGGTAACACCAAATCAATCCCCAAGAGACCTTGTTGCGACATTAGAAATACTACTTGTACTAACGGTGCTGACATTAGCGCCGAGTATCTTGATGCTTTTTACCTCGTTTACACGGATAATTATCGTTTTCTCCTTTGTAAGAAATGCCTTAGGTACAAGACAAGTTCCTCCAAACCAGGTACTCATTGGCCTTGCTTTGATTCTTACCTTTTTTATTATGCAGCCTACATGGAACGAGATAAATGCAAACGCGTTGCAACCCTACATGGATGGAAAGATAACTTATCAAGAGTTTTTCTCCCGTACGATGGGAACTGTGAGAAAATTCATGCTAACAGAGCTAGTCAATCACCACAATGAAGACAACGTCTTTGTTCTTGCGAACGCTCTCAATCAAAAGGTTAACAACATAGAGGAAGCCCCAGATTCACTTTTAACGTCCGCATTTGTTTTGGGGGAAATAGAGATAGCCTTTAAAATGGGGATTCTTATTTACGTGCCTTTCATAATAATCGACATGATTGTCGCAAGCATCTTACTCTCACTTGGTATGATCATGATTCCTCCCGTGTTGGTTTCTCTGCCCTTTAAAGTCTTAGTTTTCATATTAGCAAACGGCTGGGAATCGGTGATTGTTAGCCTTGTTAAAAGCTTTGGATGATTGAGTTCCCGAAATTGTTTTGAAGAGCATTTTGACAATCACCATTTTGTGCTTTATAATATGTTTCGATATATGAACATATGTTCATTTATTATAAGGAGGCAAGAATATGCCTGAGAATGCGCAAAAGAAAAGTGTGCCTGAGTACCTTTTCTTCTATCTAAGTGATTTTTTCTCCGCTCTTTCTGATGAAACGCGTTTGAAAATCATTCTTTCACTACTGGAAGGTGAAAGAACCGTATCCGATATTGTATCGGTTATTGGAATCAGCCAGTCTGCTGTATCACATCAACTGAGGATTTTAAGACAGGTTGGAATCGTTAAGTACAGGCGAATTGGGAGGAATGTTTTGTACTCACTGGACGATGAGCATGTGAGACAGATAATAACTAAAACCATCGAACACCTAGCACACAGAGTGCGAACTCCAGATAGTAAAGTATTTGCGTTTTGAAAAGGGGCGTTCCTGGTATGACATTAAAAAATAGTGCAAAGAAAATAATCACACACAATCACGGTGGCCAAAACAACCACGAAGAGTTTAGGGAACATAATAGAAACGGTCTAATTACTTCACACAGACATTCTCATGGACATTCCCATAAGGACGGTCTCCCAAACGGCGAAATTAATATTCATCATTTCTCTATGGTTGTGCTATTAAATTTGGGTATAACATTGGCAGAGTTTGTAGGTGGTATCGTTGCGGGTAGTTTGGCTCTGATCTCAGACTCCGCCCACAACCTTGGTGACACGCTGTCTTTGATAATTTCTTACGCAGCTGCAAGGATTTCGAAACGGCCAAATAATTACCAAAAGACTTTTGGATACAAGCGTGCCAATATAGTAGCTGCGTTCTTAAACTCCACTGCTCTGTTGGTAATAGGTATAGTACTCATAATAGAAGCAATTAAGAGACTTCTTAAGCCTGTATCAATAAACACTAGTATTGTTTTTGTTGTTGGCTTGATAGGACTTATCGCTAATTTCACTAGCATGTTGATACTAAGAAAATGGTCGAAGGAGAGCCTTAACATAAAGTCAGCGTACTTACATATGTTGATAGATTCTCTGTCTTCTATCGCAGTTTTGATGAGTGCAGTGTTTATTAAGATATACAACTTCAAGTTTCTGGACTCAGTAATGACGATTTTAATTGCGGCATACGTGATTAAAGAGGGAATAGAAATCGTGAGAGATTCATTATCGATTCTTATGGAAAGTATGCCTGTAAATATTGATATAGAGAATATCAATTCCGCACTATTGAAAAACCCTGTCATAAAAGACATTCACCATCTACACATTTGGGCGCTCGATGAGAAGAACATCCTTTTTGAAGCTCATGTGAATTTAAAGGAAGACGTTAAGGTAAGCGACACAATGAAGGTATACACTGAAATCAAAGCGGAACTTGAAAAGGTTGGTATAAACCATGTAACTATTCAATTCGAATATAATGGTTGCAAAGGCCAAGGATTGATATCGTGTTACTAAGTGTCACAAAAGCGAAACCATCGATAGGATTCTTCATTTCTTTTGATACTAACAAAAGCCCCCACCTTTGTAAGTGGGGGTAACATTAGTTTCTTAGCTTTTTTTGTGCTCTTTATAGCCATTTGTTATTGGCAGTCTCCTATCCTTTCCAAATGCTCTTTGTGTAACCTTTGGTCCTGGTGGTGTTTGCCTTCGTTTATATTCGTTTATATTTACCATTTTTGCAACTTCTTTCACTGTTTTTTCATCAAATCCGAGCTTCACGATTTCTTCAACGCTACAATCTTCTTCGACATAGAGTTTCAATATTTGGTCAAGGACTTCGTAAGGAGGCAATTTGTCTTGGTCCGTTTGATTTTCCCTCAATTCTGCACTCGGTGGTTTTATGAACACCCTGTGCGGTATGATCTCTCTTCCAGCTTTCTGGTTTACATATTCGCTTAGTTTGTAAACCATCGTCTTGTACAAATCTTTGATTACCGCGTACCCACCTGCCGTATCGCCGTACAGTGTGGAGTACCCTGTTGCACTTTCGCTCTTATTGCCTGTTGTCAAGACGAGCCAGCCGAATTTATTAGAGAGAGCCATAAGTATAACTCCACGTATCCTTGCCTGTAAGTTTTCTTCTGTTGTATCGAACGGTAAATCGCCAAAAACAGGCTTTAACGTTCGCAATAAGGTATTGTACGCATCGACAATAGGGATTGTCAAAAATCTTATTCCAAGATTTTCCGCAAGTAATTGTGCGTCTTCCTTGCTATGTTCAGACGAAAATGGTCCGGGCATTGAAACGCCAATCACGTTTTCCCTGCCTAACGCGTCAACAGCAATGCAGGCTACTAATGAACTATCAATCCCACCGCTAAGTCCTATCACAGCCTGCTTCATTCCGTTCTTTGTTGCATAGTCTCGTAAACTAACAACCAGTGCGTTGTACACTTCAGCGACATCCGAAAGCAGAGGTTCCACTCGGTTGGTTATTTTGTTCTTCTTTTCTTTTCTCTCAAATGGAATTCCGACAAACTCGATGCACTCTAAATCTTCTTTTGTTACCATAAGTTTATCTTGCCTTCTTCTCGGATCTTTTAAACGCGCTTTATCTACACTATCAACATCCACATCAACTATGAGCAAATCTTCTTCAAATTGCTTTGCTCTAGCCAGAAGTTGCCCAGCTTCATTTAGAACAATACTCGCACCATCGAAGACAAGCTCGTCTTGACCGCCGACAAGGTTTACGTAAGCCACGACTGCAAGGTTGTCGTTTGCTCTTGTGGAAAGCATTTTCTCCCTCCACAGAAGCTTCCCTTGATAGTATGGTGAGGCCGAAAGATTCACTAAGATCTGCGCATCAGCGTAAAGAGCTTCTGCTCGTGCAGGTCCACCAGGATACCAAATGTCTTCGCAAATAGTTACACCCATTCGCACATTATCAAATTCGATTACCAGCGCTCTATTGCCCTTTTGAAAGTATCGCATTTCATCAAAAACACCGTAGTTTGGCAAATAATTCTTGTGATATTTCGCCACAATCTTGCCATCGTTCACGACCGCGGCTGCGTTGTAAATATCTCCATCCTTATCGACAAAACCAATAACAGCGATAAGTGATCTTGGTACGTGCATGGCAATTTCCTCAAGCGCCTTTATGTTGTCCTGAACGAAGTGAGTTTTGAAAAGCAAATCTTCCGGAGGATAGCCGGTTATCGACATTTCCGGAAAAACCAGCACATCTGAATCGTACTCTGCAGCTCTCTTGATAAATTCGATAATCTTTTGTTTGTTGCCTTCTACATCACCAACAGTTGTGTTAATTTGTGCCAATGCTATTCTTACTTTTTTCACGAAGAGTCGCCTCCTATCCTAATTATTACTTGTTTTCGTGATGTCCTTTTTTAAGCCTTTAACCTTCTCAAGTGACAGAAGATAAGGCAACACAGTCAATGTCAATAATGCGGCAGTGGATATTCCCAAAGAAACAAGTATTGCGATTCTTTTGAACATACTCAACTCGCCACCTATTAACAACGTCAAGAACCCTCCTACAATTCCTAGAGCGTTCCCTAATATCGCTGGTCCAACGTTTTTTATCGTTGTGAAGATATTCTTTGTCTTACCGTAATCGTGACCGACGTGGATAGAATAATCAATAGCAAGTCCAATTATTATGCTCGAAGTAAGCGCCGTGGAAATCTCAAGTTTCATCTTGAAAACAGACATATAAAAGAAATTAAGTACAGTTGCAAAAAGTACGGGCGATACCAATTTTAAAGACTCTGAGAAGTCCCTGAATACTACGAGTAGAGTTACGAATACTATGATAAGCGCCGCTACTAAACTTTGAATTTGACTCGCAAGTATATTATCATTTACAGCTTTCCACACAAACGGACTGCCTGCAAGATAGTATTTATAGTTGTATTTTTTCATAATTTCATTGACGACTTGGGTAACTTTCTCCAGATTCTCTGAGCCCATAGGTGAGAGATTTATTGAAAGTCGGATTGTCTTTCCATCGGCTATGTAATGCCTCAACAAAGGTTGTGTCCGTGATGCTAATACAAGTACTGTAATTGGAACTGTTCTCGGAAAGTCAACACTGCTTATTTCCGGGTATTTCGAAAGCTCTTTAATTATCTCATCTATGTTTTTGTTATCGAACGGTAGAAAAACACCATTTTCTTTTTCTAAAACCAGATAGATAACGTCCTTCATACCGAACTTTTCTTCTAGAAGGCTATACGCTTTCGTTATATCGGAGTTTTTTGAAAAATAATCCGTACTCGTTAGTCCTACCTTTATCTTTGGAATGAAAAAGAAAGACAAGATAATGAAAAACAAGACAGTTGCCAGTATTCCCAAAGCGACCTTATTACCAACGTACCTTATCCCAAAAGAGCTGGGCATTCTTTTTGTCTTCGAACGAGCGTGTAACAATAGTTCGTTTCCGACAGTCATGGTAAGTGAAAAATCAAAAAGAAGTCCAATAGAAACAAGAATTCCGAATTCCCTAAATGCTGGTATCTTTACGAACAAAAAAGATAAAAATCCGACCGCTGTTGTGAACATCGAAAAGAATATCGGAGCGAACATGTGCTTTCGAGCATTTTCCGCCCTGAACAAAGCGTTATAGTAGTGCAGCGGATATGCAGAACCAATGATAATCAAGAATGATGCTATCATTGAGGTTAGGATGTTAAGAATGCCTCCGAAAGCGAAGTGTACAGCATAGGTGTAGATGGAAGCTATTATAGGTATAAAAAGCGAAACCAAGGTAGCCCTGAAAGAGCGAGTTTGATAGAAAAATATTGCAAATATCACGCCGAACATAACAACTGGATAAAACAGCATCGATCTTCTAAGTTCGTCAAAGAGTTTATTGTTAACAGAAGCCTCTGACAGAACGACAACGGGTTCACCTTTTAGTTCATTCGTTATCCTTCTCACAATTGGTTCTACCATTTTATCAACGGAGAGTATAACCAAAAATAGTGCGTATTTACCATCGGATGACACGAAACTATGTAACTCGTTTGGTAAGTTCAGCAGATCCAGGGCATCGTTTTGCATATATCTTTCGGAACCAGGGTAGTTCAGTATAGAAATCACCATTTGAACGTTGGCAAGACTTTCAAGTTTCTTATGTAACCTTTCTAAATCTTTCAAACTTCCAGCATTATCTAAACTGTTATGAGATTTGTATATAATAGACACCGTGTATCTATCACCAAATTTCATGCTCATCTTTACAAGATTTTGCACTGCCGGGTCTTCAATTTCCGTTATTGGTCTTCCGGGTTTGTAACCCGGCAAAAAGGTCTCTATTCTTGTCTCAACCTTACCGTTGTTCAGAATAATAATAATGGAAAGAATTAATAAAAGGACTGAGATGATTAAGAATTTGTATCTGAATATTAAGTCTGATAGTTTTGATAATAAGCTCATCTATTCTTTCACCTCTCCAGTGTTCAAGGAAGTTTTTTAGACTTTAAATATAAATCATTTTCTTAGTCATCCCGCCATCAACTACGAAATATTGCCCAGTTATAAATCCGCTTTTTTGCTCATCTACCAAGAATGCAACCATCTCAGCTATATCGGAGATTGTTCCGGCACGGCCCGTCAGATGTTGAGAATGTTCTCTTTCTGATATAATCTCACCTTCATGCAAGATCCAGCCAGGACATATCGCATTAACTCTTATTTTTGGTCCTAAAGAATTTGCCAATGCGTGTGTTAATCCTAAAATTCCGGCTTTTGATGTACTATAAGCTTCGTTCCCTGGCTCGGACATCAGAGCACGAGTCGATGAAATATTAACTATGGCTCCTTTTCCCACTGTTTCGAGGATTATCGGGACACCGAAGCGGGCCATCAAAAAATATCCTGTGAGGTTTACATCAATGACCCTTTTCCATTCAGAAACAGAGAGGTCCAGGAAATCTTTGAACCCACCAATCGCGGCATTGTTAACAATTGCATCAAGTCTTCCAAACCTTTCTTTAAGCTGTATATAGAAATCACTTACCGAATACTCATTAGCGACATCTCCGTGGTACAGAAAGACGACCGTTTCATCTTTGACTGGAAAATTCTCAAGGGCCTGTTTGTCATAGTCAATTATACCCACCTTCCAGCCAAGTTCAAGAAATTTCAGAGCAATCCCTTTTCCTATATTCTTAGCGCCACCTGTAACTACTATTATCTTGCTCGTGTTATTATCCATGCTATCACCCCGCACTTTCTGATATCCACGAACAATTATATCACCCCTTCCTAAAAGTGGTATAATTTAAAAAAGGCGACACTTCTTAAAGTGGGAGGTGGTCCTCCTGAAACCAAGAAGTGGTCTTCATAAAATTTCAAGAATGCTATTATTGATTTTGGCAATTGTTGGGATCTTCACCATGGATTCTCTATTCTCAAGTGCATCAGTACCTAAGCAAAAAAAGGAGGTGAAACGTATGATAGTTACCTCTGTCTTTAAAAACGGAGACTTTATACCCAAGAAATATGCTTGCGAAGGGCAGGATATCAATCCTGAATTGGCCATTTCCAACATACCAGATGATGCGAAGACAATAGCAATAATATGCGACGACCCGGACGCACCAATAGGCATCTTTGTTCACTGGGTGCTTTGGAATTACCCAGTTACAGATTCAACAATGAAAATACCAGAAGGACTTCAAAAGGTTGAAAAGCTGCCAAACGGCGCAATGCAAGGATACAACGATTTTGGAAGGATTGGATACAATGGCCCATGTCCACCAAAAGGTCACGGTGTTCATCATTACCACTTCAAGGTTTACGCAGTGAATACCTTCTTGGAGCTGAAGGGGAAAGTTACGAAAAAGGACCTTGAAAAGGCACTTAATGGCAAAATCATCGCACAAGCTGAGCTCATTGGGTTATACGAAAGAAAATAGAGTCAGAATCTCAAGTAGAAACCTCCAACAAATGTTTTGTTGATGTAGTTTGCGCTTATTCTCAGGTTGTAGAATTCAAGCGTGCCACCGACCCTTGGAAGTAGGGCAAATTGAAAGGTGTTCTCAGAAAACAAGAAAGAAATCTGCCCTAAGTTGAATTTTAGGTAAAATGGACCAACGTTTAGGAATCGATAAGCTCCGAAGGCTCTTAATTCGAAGTAGACGTCTGAAAGGCTTTGTGGGACCGGTAGCAATCTGGTGACGGCTTCAGCAATTAATGAAAAATCTTCAATCTGAAGTTCATAGCCTACAGTTCCAATGAAAATGATTACAGGTACAAAGAGAACGAGCGTAATAAGCATTTCGATACCAGCATACATAAACGCACCTCCCCGAATGAAGGTAGGTTTATTGTTTACATTTTCATCTCAATTAATTAGACTTCCGAAACGCGTGATTCGTTCAACATATTTCGAAACTGAACGAGCATTAAACTTTCAGAACCTTTTCATTATCAAAAGCAAGTGGTAAAATTAAAGTTGGTTGATCCACCAAAATAGAAAACTTGGAGGGATTTTGTGGAATCTGTCGTTGTTGTAAGGTATTCAGAGATAGGTTTGAAGGGAAAAAACAGGGAATGGTTTGAGAAAAAACTGATCGATAACATCCTGAAGATTGTCAGACCTGCCGCAGTGAACAAAAGGTACGGAAGGATAATAGTTCGCATCGGGAGGAATGATCCTGAGGTAATTTTAGAGCGGTTACATTATGTTTTTGGTATTCAAAACTACAGTTTGGGATATGCCGTTGGACATGATTTGGAAGAACTGAGGCGTGTGGTTCTTGATTTAGCAAAAAAACATGCAGATGAAGGACTGAAGACGTTTAAAATCAACACACAAAGAGGCTACAAAGATTTCCCATTGACAAGTCTTGAGATTAACCGGGAGTTTGGAGCGTACGTACTCGATGCCTTTCCTCACTTGAAAGTAGACGTCCACAATCCAGAATTTGAAATTGGGATCGACGTGAGGGAAAAGGAGATCTTCGTATTCTCAGGGAAAATACAATCTGCAGGTGGTTTACCTGTAGGTGTATCGGGCAGGGCTCTGTTACTTTTAAGCGGTGGAATTGATAGCCCTGTTGCAGGATGGTACGCGATGCGTAGGGGATTAGAAATTCAGACAATTACATTCCTAAGTCCACCTTTAACAACTGAGAAATCTGAAGAGAAAATCCTGAGTGTAGGAACAGTTCTGAGTAAATACTTGCCAAATGGGCTGAGGATGTGGATCGTCCCGCTGACTGAAGTTCAAACTTACATAAAAGAAAATGCGCCCGATGAGTATTCATTGATACTCCAAAGAAGGTCTATGATGAGGATTGCGAGCATGATCGCGCGAAGGGTAAAGGCAAAAGCACTCATCACAGGCGAAAATCTTGGACAGGTTGCAAGTCAAACGATAGAAAACATGGCAGCCATAGAAGAAGCAAGTTCACTTATTGTGTTAAGGCCTCTCGTAGGCTTTGATAAAGTGGAAATCACGAAGAAGGCAAAAGAGATAGGAACTTTTGAAATATCGATTCAGCCGTACATTGATAGTTGCGTTGCATTTGCACCAAAGCATCCGGTGACAAGAGCTAACATAAATGAACTGAAAGGGCTAGAAGCTAAGCTTGAAAAGTTGCATGAACTGGAGTTTGAAGCGTTTAAATCAAGGAAGAGGTATAGAATAGTGAATGAAGAACAATGAGGCACTCACATTGTATTAAAAGGAGGCGATAAACATGCCGGAATTTTCAAACGCATTTAGTGGGCAGAAATATGAAAGAAAATTAACAAAGGAAGAATTGGTAAGGGCGATCAGGTTTATGATAGCAGCTGAATATGAAGCGATACAACTATACACTCAGCTTGCTGATTCAACGGACAACGAGTTGGCGCGTGAGGTGTTGCTGGATATAGCAAATGAAGAACGTGTTCACGCAGGTGAGTTTTTGAGATTGCTTACGGAACTTGATCCCGATGAGATGGAGTTTTACAAAAAAGGTTATGAAGAAGTAGAAGAAGAGATAGAAAAACTTGGCTCCAAAGAGTCTGCGGGCAAGAAAAGACAGACAAAAAAGAGTAAATAATTATAAAAAGGGGGCGCTTTTACTTGCGTCCCCTTTTTCTTTTTAACTTCTTATTTTTCCTTGATTATGGTATAATTTTCTCAGGTTGAGTTCAAATCCCTCTAAGAAAATTCATTATCTGAAAGGAGTGAAAGCATGTACGTGAACACCAAGGATATTTTGGAAAAGGCAAGTAAAGAGTATTACGCAGTTCCTGCTTTCAACATCAACAACATGGAGTTCTTCCATGCAATTCTTGACGGAGCTTTGGAAAAGAGAGCACCACTTATTATCGAAACAAGCGAGGGTGCAATAAAATATGCAGGAAACGGGGACATATTTAAGGGTGCACGATATTTCGTCGAATTAGTAAGATTATTTGCCGATAGCGTCGATATACCAATCGCCCTCCACCTTGACCATGGTAAGCACTTTGAGTATATAATAGCAGCGATAAAAGCAGGTTATTCTTCAGTTATGATTGACGCTTCAGAAAAGCCATTCGAAGAAAACTTGAAAGAGACAAAGGAAATAGTCAAAATAGCTCATGCTGCTGGTGTATCCGTTGAAGCCGAGCTCGGTCAGCTTGCAGGTGTCGAAGATAACGTTGTTGCAGCCGAATCCGTTTTGGTTGATCCAGAACAAGCAAAAATTTTTGTAGAGGAAACAGGTGTTGATTTCTTAGCCCCGGCTATTGGAACGAGCCACGGTGCTTTCAAATTCAAAGGAGAAGCAAAGCTCGATTTCGAGAGACTTAAGAAAGTTAAAGAACTAACAAAGATACCGCTTGTATTGCATGGTGCCTCAAGTGTTTTGCCAGAATATGTAGCGATGGCAGAAGAATACGGCGCAGACCTTGGCGGTGCAAAGGGAGTTCCAGAAGACCAGCTCAAAAAATGCGTTGAACTAGGGATAAACAAAGTCAATACAGATACGGACTTGAGAATTGCGTTCATTGCTGGACTTAGGAAATTTTTGAAAGAAAATCCAAAAGAATTTGACCCAAGACACTATCTTGGAGCAGGCAAGAAGTTAGTCAAGGAAGTTGTTATGAACAGACTTGAATTCCTTGGAGCCGCAGGAAAGGCATAACTTTGCTTGGCGATGGTTACACGGTTTCAAACATACATAGGATAGAGGAGGGATCCAAGTGCGAGTCTTAGTTGTGAACTGTGGAAGTTCCTCAATTAAGTACCAGTTCCTCGACATGGATACAGAGCAAGTTTTGTGTAAAGGACTTGCTGAAAGGATAGGAATTCCAGGGAGCAGAATTGTTCACAAAAAGGATGACCAAAAGGTTGTCGTTGAAAGACCAATGAAAGATCACGAAGACGCGCTTAAGTACGTACTTGAGTTGGTAGTTGATGAAAAAGTAGGAGGAGTAAAAGACCTTAGTGAAATTGATGCTGTTGGTCACAGGGTTGTCCATGGTGGTGAAAAGTTCTCCGGTTCAGTACTTATTGATGATGAAGTTATGAGAGCACTCGAAGAATATTCATATCTTGCCCCACTCCACAATCCACCGAACATAATGGGTATCAGAGCTATGATGAAACTTCTGCCAGGCGTCCCAAACGTAGCGGTCTTTGATACCGCATTCCATTCAAAGATGCCTGCGAAAGCGTACCTCTATGCAATACCTTACGAGTATTACAAAAAGTACAAAATTAGAAGATACGGATTCCATGGCACAAGCCACAGATATGTATCAAGAAGAACTGCTGAAATTCTTGGACTTGACTACCACAAATCAAAAATCATTACTGTTCATCTTGGTAATGGAGCTTCAATTGCTGCTGTTATGAACGGTCACAGTATCGATACATCGATGGGATTCACACCACTTGAAGGATTGGTCATGGGGACAAGGAGTGGAGATATTGACCCATCGATTGTTACTTTCCTCATGGAAAAAGAAGGTTTGACTGCAGAAGAGGTCTACACAATTCTCAACAAAAAAAGTGGCGTGCTTGGGTTGACCGATGGCTTTAGCTCTGACATGAGAGACATAGAGGATAAGGCTCTTGAAGGAGATCCGGTTTGCAGACTTGCATTAGATATTTACGAATACAGAATCGCAAAATACATAGGTGCTTACGTGGCAGCAATGAACGGTGTTGACGCAATAGCATTCACAGCCGGTGTTGGTGAAAACTCGCCGGTTACAAGAAAAGAGGTTTGTGAAAACTATCTTGGATACCTTGGTATAAAAATTGATGATGAGAAAAATAACATAAAGGGTGAAGAAAGAATTATCACAACACCAGATTCAAAAGTGAAGGTTCTTGTGGTTCCTACAAATGAAGAACTCATGATAGCAAGAGACACCAAAGAAATTGTAGAAAAAGGTTTAAAGCAACTTGAGTATTAAAAACAAAAACATTCTGTGTTATAATAGATGTGAAGATGTTGGGCACTAAGCAGGTGCCCAACATTCTTTTGGTAGAAAAAACATAATTGAGAAGGTGAGGAGTTTGATAATAAAGAAAAGATACGTTTATCTTGATGCTCCTTTAAAGATTGAGAATAAACCGGATATGCCTTCCGAAGGCAAAACAGAGCATGAAGAGCAAAAGGAGAAGCAACTTCTTGAGATTGTTGCAAAAGCCAACCGCGAAGCTGAACAGATAGTGCTAGAAGCTCAAAATCAGGCTCAACAAATCTTGTTCCAAGCTCAGGAAGAGTACAACAGAATCATTGAAGAAGCAAATCAAAAAGCTAATTTAATTTCCCAACAAGCAGAGCAGAGTGCTAAGAATATGCTTGCGGATTTCAGGGCGCAAATAGAACAACTACTTGGTTCTTTCGAAGACGAATTCAACAGCTTTTTTAACGAGTACTGTGAAAAATTGACATCGATTTCTGTAACTCTTGTCGAGAAGTTTTTAGAGAAAAATGTAGACCCTGAGGTGACGAAGAGAAAATTCGAAAAGCTTCTCACACACTTAGCAGGTTCAACGAAGGTTAAGATACATATTAATCCAAAAGATGTGAAACTTATAGACGAAGAAACACTAGAATATGTGAGGTCGAAAGGATACGAAATCATTTTAAACGATAAAGTTGATTACGGTGTAATCGCGGAAACTGAGCTTGGAACAATTGACGCGACTTTGAGATTTCAACTTACTTTGCTCGATGAGATTTTTGATGAAATATTCAAGAAAGAAGAATGAATTCTCTGAGGGAGATAAGCCCTATGGCTAATAAGAGCATAAACTTTAGAAAATGCTATTCGTTTAAGTTGATGGAACTGTTTGAAGAGAAGGTAAGGGAGATAAACCCATACGAATACATCGGAGAGGTTCAGAAAATCATCGGTCTCACGATAGAATCAAAAGGACCTGATGCTGCTTATGGGGAGCTTTGTAAAATCATCGTCGGAAACAAGAAAGCTCTCGCTGAAGTTGTTGGATTTAAAGAGGATATGACCGTCTTAATGCCTTTAGAAGATATAACAGGTTTGAAAAAAGGGTGCGAAGTTATAAAGACCAACAAAACTGTGAGTGTACCAGTTGGCGAGGAACTCAAAGGAAGAGTTATTGATGCACTCGGAAGGCCGATCGATGGTAGAAGGCTTGTTCTTAGAGAATATAGACCTATTGTGAACGAGGCACCGAATCCCCTTGTTCGGAAAAGGATATTGGAACCGCTCCCAGTTGGAGTTCGTGCTATCGACGGATTTCTTACGCTTGGAAAAGGGCAGAGAATAGGTATATTTGCTGGAAGTGGTGTTGGGAAAAGTACCCTTCTTGGAATGATCGCGCGAAATACAACGGCTGATATAAACGTCATTGCGCTGATTGGAGAACGAGGAAGAGAAGTTAGGGAATTTATGGAAAAAGACCTAGGTGAAGAAGGCTTAAAACGCTCGGTTGTGGTAGTGTCAACATCAGACCAGCCCGCATTACTAAGAATAAAGGCGCTTTTGACAGCAACAACCATAGCTGAATATTTTAGAGACAAAGGCTACGCTGTTATGCTAATGGTTGATTCATTAACAAGATGGGCAATGGCTCAACGTGAAGTTGGACTCGCCATCGGTGAACCTCCAACAACCCGAGGTTACCCACCCAGCGTTTTTGCTCAACTTCCGAAAATTCTTGAACGTGCTGGTAATTCGGACAGAGGAAGCATCACTGGAATATACACAGTTCTTGTCGAAGCCGATGATTTTAACGAACCTATATCAGATACTGTTCGCGGTATTGTTGATGGACACATTATACTTTCGCGCCGGCTTGCAGAATCGAATCATTATCCAGCCATTGATGTTTTGATGAGCATAAGCCGTTTGATGACGGATGTGGTCAAATCTGAACACCTTCAAGCGGCACGTTTGCTGAGAGATGTAATTGCTACGTACAACGATGCGAAGGATCTTATAGATGTTGGAGCATACAAGAAAGGAACGAACCCAAAAATAGACAAAGCTGTGGAGCTTATAGACGAAATTAATAAATTCCTAAGACAGGGAATAAGAGAAAAGATGACGTTTGAAGACACTGTTGAATATTTGTTGTCCATTGCGAGAAAAGTTTGAACTGAAGGGTGATGCTCTGTGGAAATTGAAAAACTTGCCCAGATGTTGAAAAATTCAAGATTTGTTGTTGCCCTAACGGGGGCAGGTGTGAGTGTTCCAAGTGGAATCCCAGACTTTCGAAGTCCCAATGGCCTTTATGCAAAGTACGGTCAGGACATTTTTGACATCGAGCAATTTTATAAAAACCCAGACAGGTTCTACAATTTTGCGAAAGAAGGCCTTATTTCGATGTTACAAGCCGAACCCAACGAAGTCCATCGTATGTTAGCTAAGCTGGAAGAAAAAGGACTTCTGAAAGGGGTTATCACTCAAAACATCGATGGGTTGCATCAAAAAGCAGGTAGCAAGAACGTAGCTGAAATTCATGGTAGTGTAAGAGTTTGGAATTGTTTGAAGTGTGCTAAAAGGTACGAGATTCTTGATGAAAGTCATAGAGAATTTTTATTATCTCGCGACTTCAGGTGTTCTTGTGGCGGACTCACAAAGCCTGATATAACGTTCTTTGGAGAAATGCTCCCCATGAACGAATTTACAAAAGCTCAAAAGTGGGCAGAGAGCAGTAATTTGTTTATTACGTTAGGTACTTCACTGGTCGTTTATCCAGCTGCTCAACTACCAATATATGCCCTAAGAAACGGGGCTAAGCTTGTTATCGTGAACAGAGGAGAAACACCTCTTGATACTTACGCAACGTTTAAATTCGACACCGATTTGGTGGAATTCTCGATTATACTTTCTGAACTTCTTGGCATCTCGTTGAAATGATGAAATAATATAGCTTATTAATATCTTAGAATATCTTCCTTCTAAAATGGCAGTATGGTGCCTTTCCCGTTTTCTCGTAATAATCCTGGTGGTAATCCTCCGCAACCCAAAATGTCGATGCTTTTCTTAACTGAGTTGCAACCTTATACTTCTTCTTCAGCATTTCTATTACGCTCTCAGCCACTTCTTTCTGCTTGTCGTTTGTATAAAAAATAGCGCTTTTGTATTGCTCACCGATGTCTGGTCCTTGCCCATTTTCCTGTGTGAAGTCGTGGATTTCAAAGAAATACTTAACTAATTCTTCTTCACTTATCATTTGTGGGTCGAATATCACTTCTACGGTTTCCAGATGTCCTGTTAATCCTGTACAGACATTTTCGTAAGTTGGATTTGGCCAGTGCCCTCCCATGTATCCAACCCTTGTATCCACGACACCGGGCAATTGTTTGAAAAGGTGTTCAACACCCCAAAAGCAACCACCGGCAAAAAACATCCTGTCGATGGGTGGTTTTTGGCCATCTGGTATAAACCTCAGTGAAACAGAATTCACGCAGTGCCGTACGTTCTTTTTAGTGAATCCTTCTCCATAGAACACATGTCCAAGGTGAGCTCCACAGTAAGCGCAGACAATTTCAGTTCTTATTCCATCCTTATCAACTTGTTTGAACACAGCTCCAGGGATTTCATCATCGAAAGCAGGCCAGCCACATCCAGAATGAAATTTATCGGAAGCATTGTAGAGAGGAATACCACAGTTCTTGCACACATAGATGCCCTTTTCGAAATGGTTCTCGTATTCTCCTGAAAACGGTGGCTCGGTTCCCTTTTCAAAAAGGACAAATTTTTCGAAGTCGTTCAAATTTGGATTGATAAACTTCTTTTTCATATTCCTGCCTCTTTTCGTTTGTGATTTATTCCGAATTTCGCTTTCAAACTTTTTGATTTATTGAGATGACACTTTACCAAGGAATCCGTCCCGGTGCAGACTTTTTTTCGAGTGCTATCCTTGCTTCGGAGATTACAAATTGGTCAGCTGAGTAAACTACGACACCTGACGTGGAAAATGGTTTCCTTACATTTATTTCTCCAGGGCTTATGTAGATGATCGAATTTAACAGAACGCTCCTTCGTAAAGATTCAATTTCTGGTGGTTTAATGGACCAATATAACATCTTCGGTAATCCATTTAGAAACGTGAACCTGTCACCAATTCTAACGATAAAAGTACCTCTGTATCCAAGATTTTGAAGCAAGGTTGCTTTCCCTTGGTCTTCAACTAATACGGGATATGTGAGTTTGCGAGTGATAAGTGATGAAATTAAGTTAGCATCGATTTTTCCCGTACCATCAAAGACAGGAATGATACCAGCGATTGAAAGTCCTGCTGAAAATTTCTCGTAGACATCGGCGGTGATGTAAGGAGATTTATTAACACGGTAAAAGTAATCCTCATCATCAATACTTAGCGTGTCAAGTGGACCGACGATGTAGTAAGAAAAACCTCTCGATTTCACATACCAACCAACATATTTTCCAATGTCCTGAGCAAGCGAAATATTCCCAAGACTTCCTAAAGTTAGCAAGCTGACATCAGCGATGATTTCTTCTAGCCTTAATGTACAAATTACATTACTCTGCAGCTTTATTGTCGCTGGTTGTGTTAACAATATTGGAGTTTGTGTGTCCGCTGGAAAAGTCAATTCCCCGAACATACTCAGGGAAAAGATGCACAAAAGCGTGAAGAACACCATTTTCTTCGTTAGATTTACTAACAAAGTCAGCCACCTCTTTTAACCGCCATACGGCATTCGAAACGGCGATCCTTTTACTGGCCACTTTGAACATATAAATATCGTTCTCGTTATCTCCAAACACGATAGTGCTGCCGAGGTCAAAATTCAGATAATCTGCCAGAAACTTCAACGCGATACCTTTATTAGCATCAGCTGGAACGATGTCTAAGAATATTGGGAAACTTTTGA
Organism: Fervidobacterium changbaicum; assembly: GCF_004117075.1. NCBI lineage: Bacteria > Thermotogati > Thermotogota > Thermotogae > Thermotogales > Fervidobacteriaceae > Fervidobacterium > Fervidobacterium changbaicum. The sequence continues at coordinate 51,606 of NZ_CP026721.1, read as the reverse complement.
AAACATTTGCTTTACCGTCCACGATTTCTTTAAGAGGTTCGATTAGCGAATCCAAAATCGCTTCCTCTGCTATTGCAAGCATCTTAATCGGAGGATGCTCAAGAGCTTTTAGGTCTTCTACAACATAGTAAGGGACGTCCGCATGTTTTGCATAAAGCCTTATCTCGTCGTCGTCCTTTTCGCTGTAGAGATTGTCGTCAACGTATGTTTGAATGTGTATGTTCTTTTCTCTCAGAAAATCTATCACTTTATACGCCGTTTCTATATCAAGTGTCTTTTCGTATATAAACCCTTCGCCCGGAACGTATATAACTGCTCCGTTATATGAAATAATCGGAAATATATCTTCACCGAACACATTGTCCAACAGTTTCTTAGCAGATATGTGCATTCTTCCAGTTGCAAAAACAACATTATCACCGTTGCCTACGATATTCTGGACTAAAGTCTTTGTTTCCTTGGGGAACTCGTTTTTAGAATTCAGCACTGTGCCATCCAAATCAAATACAAACGTTCTTTTGCACTTTGATTTATTGCTCAACTCTTCTTCCCTCCATTCCTTCATTTTCCGCCTGTTAACTTCAACCATATTCTCCACAAAGACAAGAATTGTTCTTCTGTGAGTTGTTCGGGCCTTGCGGTTGGTTGTATAATTGCTTCTTCTAATATCATGGCGAGTACCTCATTGTCACGAACAAAAGCTCTCAGGTTATTATATATCGTCTTTCTTTTCTGGGCAAAACTATCGGAAACAAATTTCCAGAACGACTCAAGCTCTGAATCATCTGAAAACGGAAACGGTGTTTTTCTTGTTATTTTCAAAACGACACTATCTACTTCTGGATTAGGAACGAACGCACTTTTGGGAACTGTGAGGAGCTTTTCTATATCCCCAACAGTCTGCAAGACAACGGTAAGAAAACCTCTATTTGAACTGCCCGCTTTTTCAAGCAATCTTTCGCCAACTTCTTTTTGCATCATGATAAAAAGAGCGGAAAAATGAGTAAAAATAAGTTTCTTTAGTATAGGGGCAGTGATGTAGTAAGGAATATTAGACACGCATTTATAACCATCTGGGAGGAAGGATATATCGAGTGCCAAGAAATCAGAAAAAATCAAATGGACATTTGGAAAGATTAAGAGGCGCTCTTCCAAAACAGGCTTAAGCCTTTCGTCAATTTCTATAGCATAAATTGTTGCGCCAGTTTCCGCTAGCGCAACGGTTAAAGTACCAGCACCAGCACCTATTTCCAGTACGGTATCATTTGGTTTTATCTGCGATATCTCAACGATCTTTTTTGCGTAAACCTCGTTCGATAAGAAGTTCTGCCCAAGCGATTTTTTTAAAGTGATTCCGTACTTTTTTAAGTAATCCGATGTCTTCAGTTAAGAACTCACCATCCTGTAGTTTTTACTTTTTCGACTTATTTGCCACCCTTGGAAGTCGGTTGTGCGTTTTGTTGATTTTTTGTTGTTGGATTGTTTGCTGTGTTTCCCACCTGTTCACTCTTCTTTTGAACGACTCTTTCTACAACTATCCCGTTGTTGTATTCCATCTTCACTATTCCGCTTTTATCTGTGGTTATCTTAATGTCTGTACCTTCGTAACTCAACATATATACATTTTCCGAAAGACGCTTTAACTGAGCAACTCCTGAAGCCTTATCTGTCTTCGATGGATTGAAGAGTGCTTGTGGTATGAGGATCTGGAATTGTGGTTGTGGCATCTTTAACAACATCTCAAAATGAGGAATGATGAAGTTGTTATCAAGCAGGACTATATTTTGCTCTGTAAACGTGAATGTCTTTACTGACGGTGATTTTGGATCGTAATACGCGTACAAGGTTATCGTCGTCTTACCTGCCCTGTTCACGCCGAGAATCTTAGCGACGAGATCTCCATTTGTTTTAAATGTCGCCTCGTATATTTCAAAAAAACCGTTCTTGCCATAGACTGTTCTCGTCTCTATCGTGTACTTCTCACCATACTGTATTTCGCTGACACTTATCCATCCGTTTTTCGTGAACTCGACCTGTATTCTACCTAATTCCATGTTATCAATACGCGCTCTGTACTCGATACCGAATGCCGTTGCAGAAAAGGTCAAAATCATTACGCCGATGAACAACAACTTTGCAATTGTAGAAGACTTGATAATGCTCATATTATCCACCTCCAGTTTAATGATACACTAAGAACCTTAAAAAATCATTAGAAATCTGAAAATCTTAGTTTGAATAGTTTCATTCCAATACCTTTTCAATCGTTCCATAGAGCGGGCCGGCTGTGATTTTAGTTACCTTCACTGCAACTGTTTTTCCAATAAATTCTGGAGAACCTTCAAAGGAGATAATTTTATTCCGTATATCTCTTCCGTAAAACAAACCGTTATTTGCCTGAGCCTCAACTATTACCTCAATTGTCTTATCTTCGTATGCCTCATTGAGTTCTCTGTTTATCATCTTCTGCAAGTTCAAAAGATAAGACATTCTCCGAACCTTGATCTTATGAGGCACGTCGTCTTTCAGATACTTCCAGGCAACTGTTCCCTCTCGCGGGGAGTAAATCGCTAGGTTGAGCCTTTCAAACTTAACTGTCTTGACAAGTTCAACGGTGGCTTCAAAGTCCTCCTCTGTCTCACCAGGAAATCCCACGATAATGTCACTCGAGATCGAGGCATCTGGGACGATCTCTCGTATGCTATTTATGAGCTCTATGTACTCATTGCGAGTGTATCTTCGGTTCATAGCTTTCAAGATCCTGTCACTACCATGTTGTACGGGAAGATGTATGGATTTTGCGATTCTCGGATTCTCGACCATCGCCTTCGGTATTTCAAGAGAAAAATCGGTAGGGTAGGATGTCAAAAACCAAAGTCTTTTCACACCTTCTATTTTTCCTGCTTCTCTCAGTAATTTAGCTAATGATGTACCATCGTTTAAATCTTTTCCATACGCATCCACATTTTGTCCGAGGAAGGTGAATTCCTTGTATCCCTTTTCTACGAGAGTACGCACCTCAAGTAACACACTTTCAATAGGTCTTGATTTCTCCCTACCTCTTGTGTACGGCACTATACAATAAGTGCAAAACCTGTTACAACCGTATATGATAGTTATCCAGGCGTGGTGTTTTGAACTTCGAGTATCAACGAGATGATACTGGATTTCATCAAGCGTATCTTCGAGATAAATCCTTCTAGTTCCATTTTTTGCATCAGATAAAGCTTCGGGCATTTTTGCGAGTGCGCGAGTACCGATAACAAAAGATACACCTCTTTTGAAGAGGTTTTCTTTCTCTTTATCGGCAACGCAACCCATTATACCTATCTTCTTTCCCTTTTTTCTAAGTTTTCCTATGTGACTGTAAACCTTATCTTCTGACTTTTTTCTCACGGCGCATGTGTTCAGTATTACCACATCAGCTTCGTCTTCGTTATCGGTAAGCTCGTGTCCTTCATTTAAAAGTAATTGTTTCGCTATTTCCGTATCATTTTCATTCATTTGACAACCGTACGTGTGAATATGAACCTTCATATCAAACCTCCCCAAGACACCTCACTACATATATTTATGCACATACTTGTTCGTAGACTAATTATACTTGATTTTCTGAAAATTTCAATCAAAACAAAGTATATTGTAAAACACAAAACGCCCATCTTCTTAAAAGTCGATGGGCGTTCTTAATTCCTGTTTATAAAAACTATATCAAATTTTGAACGTATTCGACAACGACTTCGATGGCTTTTTCGTTGTATCCACCACGTGGGATAATAATATCTGCATGTTTTTTCGTAGGTTCGACGTACGCGTCGTGCATAGGCTTAACAGTGTTCAAATACTGATCAATGACAGATTCAATAGTTCTCCCACGTTCAAAAATATCTCTTTGCAACCTTCGTATGAATCTTTCATCTCCCTCGGTGTCGACATATATTTTCAGGTCGGCTAGTGCTCTCAGCTCGTCGTAGTAGAGAGCGAAGATGCCTTCAATCAACAGGATAGGTTTTGGTTCAATTTTCGTAGAACTTTCTACCCTTGTGTACAGTGCAAAATCATAATCTGGTAAATCTATTGTTTTACCTGTTAAAAGCTCCTTGACGTGTTTGACAATCAGTGTGTGTTCGATCATATCTGGATGGTCGTAGTTGTATTTCCTTCTTTCTTCTAAAGTTACATGAGACATGTCCCTGTAATAATTATCCATGGGAAGCATAACGCATTTGTTAGTCCCCAGACGTTCCATGATACGTTTTGCCACAGTTGTCTTTCCTGATCCAGTTCCCCCTCCAATGAGTATTATGTACATTTCCAACGCCTCCTGACTATAACTTTCGCGATTTTGAAAAACTCTTTTTTACGTAATTCACAGCTGCCTCCAAAGAGACGCCCCTTTCAACAGCATCCTGTACATGGCCATATCTGACAGAGAGGTTGAAATTTGGAGATAAACTTTTTGCCTTTATTTCCAGTTGATGAGCTAACCATTCGGAACTTCCCTCGCCATAAATAGCGACATTGTTAACTCCCAAGATTAGTGATAAGTTTCCAAGCACGTATGCGAGTCTATCTATGATCTCAGCATAAATTTCCTTTGCCCTACCTTCGTCTGCTTTATGTAAATTCCTTATTATCTTCAAATCGTTCAAATATTTCTCTTCATGCGTAATGAATTCAACAAACGATACCGAACTCTTTGTGTATTTCTTAAAAGCAACATAGTCAGACGCAACCGTTTCTAGACATCCACGAGCTCCACAATAACATTTTTCGCTACCATCGAAATAAATGTGTCCTAACGGTATATTCTTAAACTCGTCTTTGCTAAAAAGTGCGTGATACTCATAGTAACAAGCACCAATGCCTGTTCCGTAATTCAAGACAAAAACACGTTCCTTTCCAGTGGTTTTTGACTCATACGCAGCGATTGCTTCAACATCAGACAGAATTACATACGGAATCCCCAGTGCTTTAAGCTTTAAAGATTTCACAGGGTCATATCGCTCGAGTTTGAGAATTTTTGAGTACACCTTATCATCGACAACGGTTCCTGAAAACGCAATTCCAAGGCTATCGTAATCGTAAAACTTTTCCAATGTTTTTCTTAGCAGTTCGTTTATACCTTCGTTGTTTAGGAACTCGCCTCTAACCTTGTACTCAGTACTTTCCAGTTCTTCGCCTTTACCGTTGTAAACAACCGCCCTAATACGTTCCCTTCCAACGCTCACAGCCAGTATATGCCATGCTTCTTTCGAAATAGAAACGAGTTGAGGAGGCTTCCCCATTGTAGAGGAATCCTCCTCAATCTCAATGTAGTCTTTTAACTTATCGAGAAGATACGTCATTGTCGAAGGATTTACACCGACAATCTTTTCTAATTCTTTCCTTCTTATCTTCTTTTCTCTAAGAATATGGAGTAGTATTTTTGCTTCGTTTTTCAACTCCCTACCCCCAGTTCAAAGTTGGATGTGGATAACTCGAGTTCGTACTCTTTCTTCTCCGAGGTATTATTATACAGCACAAATTTCATTTAACAACAGATTTTATAACTTCCAAATATCTTCTTACATGCGCTGTTGACAAATATGTCCTTCTTACCTTTTCTTTAGCGCGTTTTCCAAATTCGCTAAGTTTCTCCTTGTTTTCCAAAAGGTCACAAATAGCATCTGAGAGTTCCTCGACACTTGTTCTCAAATAGCCGTTGACTCCATCATCAATCTGTATCTTAACGCCACCAACAGGTCTTGCAACAACAGGATGTTCCTTCCACATCATTTCGCTTATTACAAGTCCGAATCCTTCTCTTGTTGCAGTGTGCAATCCCAATGTAGACAATCGTTGGATAGCGTTGACTTCTAAATGCCCAACTCCTTTGAGATCCGTTAGGAAGAGGATATCTTCATCTACACCAGCGTATCGTAGAACGTCTTCAAAGAATATCCATCCTTCTGGGTCATCCTTTGCCATTGCTGAAACTATCGCGAGTTGAACATCATGCCTTTCCTTCACTTTACGATAAACATCGATGGCGGAGAACAAGTCCTTCCATGGATCAAATCTGGCAACAACAGTTATAAGTGGTTTTGAAGTATTTATTTTGAAACGCTCAGCTATGATTTTTAACTCCTCTTCCAACAGCTCTCTGTTCTTTGGGCTAAGAGGATCTATACTTGGGGGAAATTCAACAGCTATCTTATCGAATGGCGGCCTCACGTATTCCAGGATGTGGAAGAGCGCCTTTTGATATTTTGTCATTTTCGAAGTCAAGCGGTCCCACACTTTGAGATTAGGAGTGCTTGTATCTATATGGCATCTCCAAATATACTTTGTGTTTGAATCAGGCCTGTAGTATGGTATGTAAGCTGGTTGTGGATCGTGAATTATTACAACATCAGCATCGAGATTGAGCAGTCTTGCATTCTGCTCGTTTACTCTTTCAAATAGTTCCCACTCTTCTTCGGATATTTCTATATCTGCACCTTGAAGCGTGTTGTGGAGCTTCTTTGTAACGTTGAAGAATTCCATAGGCGCCTCGAGTACTTCCCAAGAGGCATCTAAACCAGCATCTCGCATCAGCGGGACGATGGTCATAAGCAGTTCAGCAACACCGCCACCATAAGCAGTAGCGTTCACATGTACAACCTTAAGTCCCTTCAACTCTTTTCCAAGTTCGAATATGGCTTCCACGTCTTCCTTAGAAAACACACTGTAATCGGAAAGCTTCTTAACAGGTAGTTCCACAGTCATACGCAACGCCTCCTTTTAAGGTTTCTGGCTTTGGAATACTATTATATTTTTCCATACTAACTTCAAATTTCGAACATTATACTAAACATATTGTACTACACGCTCTTGCTACCATGCTAAGCTAAAAAGTGTCAAAAAACAGTTATAAACGTTCAATAAATAAAACTACATTACAAAAGCTTTACCTAGCTATATAATACACTTCATTATTCGTGATTGACATATTTCACGATTTCACAGTGGCTGTGCTATACTACATTTGAATTTCGAAGATATCCACACTACTCAACGGGAGGTGGCAGTATGAGAAGGTTCTTATTAGCGGTTCTGTTATTAACACTTGCGGTGGTAGCGTTTTCTGCTTCGAGGGTTACCATAACAATGACGGCGGGTGCAGTCGGTAAAGAACTTGAAGTTCTTTATGCTCAACTTGATGTTTTTATGAAACAGAATCCAAACATCAAAGTCTCAGTCATGCCGATGCCGAACTCATCAACGGAAAGACATGACCTTTATGTTACGTACTTGGCTTCTGGTGAAAAAGAGCCGACAGTCTTGATGCTTGATGTTATTTGGCCAGCGGAATTCGCGCCGTACCTTGAAGACTTAACAGCTGATAAAGACTATTTTGAACTTTCAAAGTTCCTTCCAGGTACAGTTAAGGCAGCAACTGTTGGAGGAAAAATAGTTGCTATCCCATGGTTCACAGATGCTGGAATTCTTTATTACAGAAAAGACTTGCTTGAAAAATACGGTTTCAAGAACCCACCAAAAACATGGGATGAACTTGTGAATATGGCAAAAACAATAACAGCAAAGGAAAAGAACATGTACGGTTTTGTATGGCAGGGCGCAAGGTACGAAGGTTTGGTATGTGACTTTATGGAATATCTCGTTTCGTTTGGTGGAGACGTTCTTGATGATGCAGGAAATGTTGTCATTAACAGCCCAGCTGCTGTAAAAGCTCTTCAATTCATGGTTGATCTCATTTACACACACAAGATTTCGCCACAAGCGGTAACAACGTACATGGAAGAAGAAGCAAGGAGAACATTCCAAAACGGTCAAGCTGTCTTCATGAGGAACTGGCCATACGCTTGGGCACTTTTGAACGATCCAAAGGAATCGAAAGTTGCTGGTAAGGTTGGAGTTGCACCACTTCCAGCAGGTCCAGCAGGAAAGTCTGCGGCAACACTTGGTGGATGGATGCTTGGTATCAACAAGAATGCAACACCAGAAGAGAAAGAAGCAGCTAAGAAGCTTATCAAGTTCTTAACAAGCTATGACCAGCAGCTTTACAAAGCAGTTAACGCTGGTCAAAACCCAACAATGATGGATGTTTATAAAGACCCGGCCCTGAAAAAGGCGGCTCCATTCATGTTTGAATTGTATGGAATGTTTGTTAACGCAGTTCCAAGGCCAAGAACAGCAAAGTACAGTGAAATCTCCGACGTTATCCAGAAATACGTTCATGCAGCCTTGACGAGACAGACAACACCACAGAAGGCAATCGAAGATATGGCAAAAGAATTGAATAAAGTGCTCGGAAAGTGAAATGGTAAAACCAAGTAAAACCACGAGTATCAATACCGGGGGTTCATCCCCCGGTTTTTTAAGAACACGGAGGTGGAGCTTTTGAGAGCAAAAACAAGAGAGACAGTTGTGGCATGGTGGATGGTTTTACCTGCACTTTTGGTAATCTCTGTCATTGCGTTCTTTCCTCTTTTTAAAACGTTTTACGATAGCTTCTTTGAATTTGGACTTAGGCCAGACATTGAAAGAAAATTCGTAGGTTTCGTAAATTACATAGAGCTTTTTCATGACGAACGTTTTCTTGCAGCGCTGAAAACAACGATAATATTTACTGTCGTATCAGTCGCACTTGAAACTGTTCTTGGCCTTTTGATTGCTGTTATTGTAAACCAGCCTTTCAAATTCAGAGGAGCTGTGAGGGCTGCTATGCTCATTCCTTGGGCTATACCTACAGCAATATCATCGCAGATGTGGAAATGGATGTTCAACGACCAGGGAGGAATTATGACAAAACTCTTAGAAACGTTACACATCGTAGAGCCTGGATTCCCAATTCTTGGCTCGCCTGATACCGCACTTTGGGCAATTATCGCAGTGGACGTATGGAAGACCACACCTTTTATGGCCTTACTCATACTTGCAGGTTTGCAGTTGATTCCAGAAGAGTTGTATGAGGCCGCAAGAATAGATGGCGCAAATTTATTCCAGAGATTTACAAGAATTACTTTACCTATGCTGAGTTCAACGATAGCTGTAGCGCTAATCTTTAGAACGCTGGATGCTTTAAGAGTGTTTGATGTTGTATTCATAATGACTCGAGGAAGCGTAGGCACAGAAACACTGGCAGTTTACAACCGAGTCTTGCTGATGGATAGAGCATTCACGGGAGCATGGTTTGGTTACGGTTCTGCCCTATCCGTGGTTATCTTCTTGTTGATTTCTATATTTGCAATAATCTACATAAAATCGCTGAAGTTAAAACTAGACTGAAAGACCTGAAAGGCAAGAGGTGATTGCTATGTCTACAAAAACGAAGAGATTAATTTACAAAGTAACGTTAACTATAGCTGTTATATTCATTTTGCTTTGGTGCATTTTTCCGTTCTATTGGGCTATTATTTCTTCCTTAAAGCCTAACATAGAGCTCTTTGATCCGAATCCAACATTTTGGCCAAGGAATCCAACGCTTTCAAATTACGTAAAAGTTTTCTTGGAGAGGCCGTTTCATGTAAACATCTGGAACAGTATAGTGGTTTCCGGTATAACTACGCTTACAACACTTATATTTGGCTCCTTTGCAGGCTATGCAATAGCACGACTGCACATGAAAGGTAAAGCATTTGTCATGGCCCTTATTCTTTCCGTCAGCATGTTTCCTCAGATTTCTATCTTAGGTTCGCTTTTTGTAATACTTCGAAAGCTTGGGATGATAAACACTTACCAAGGATTGATCCTTCCGTACGTTGCTATCACGTTGCCGCTCACCACTTGGATATTGCAAAACTTTTTCAGAGATCTTCCAAAGGAGATAGAAGAAGCAGCCGCTATTGACGGTTGCTCTCGTTTGAGGACACTTTTCCAAATCGTTTTTCCTATGTCTGCTCCAGGTCTTGTTGCCACAGGACTCTTAACATTCATAACCGCATGGAACGAGTTCCTTTTTGCTTTTACATTTATGCAGAAACCGCAATATTACACAGTTCCTGTTGCCATAGCTTTGTTCGCTGGAAGGACTCAATATGAACAACCTTGGGGTCAGCTGATGGCCGCCGCCGTCATTGTTACAGTACCGTTGGTAGCGCTGGTTTTGATATTCCAAAACAGAATAATATCAGGACTAAGTGCAGGTGCCGTGAAAGGATGAATCTGGCATGATACTTTTTTTTGGAGAACTTTTAGCCGATTTGATAACCCAGGAAGATTTTACCAGTGCAGAACATTTCACTTTAAAAGTGGGGGGTTCACCGGGAAATATCGCAAGGTTTGCTTCCCAACTTGGTGTTCCAACTAAAATTGTATCGCGTGTGGGAAACGATCCCATCGGTAATAGGATTGTGAAAAAATTAGAACAGGCGAAGGTAGATATTTCTTCAGTTCAGATAGACAACAAATATGGAACAACTCTTGTCTTTGTTCAGAAGACTGTGGAAAGTCCTGATTTTTTTGTAATTCGAGGAGCAGATAGGTTTCTTAGGTTGAGCGAAGATGAAATAGACAAGATTTTGGATGGAATTAGTATTGTTCATGTAAGTTGTTGGACATTAACTCACAAAGACCTATACGAGATGACAATGAAAGTAGTTAGAAAGGCTGTAGAAAGAGGAATTTCTATCTCTTTTGACCCAAATTGCCGAGACAAGTTGTTTGAGTGCTCAAAAATAGAACGCGATAGAGTGTTTGAACTTTTGAGATACACAACGTACTTAAAACCTTCTCTCGACGATGCAATGGCGATTCTTGGAACACCGTCAAACGAATCGAGAGAATCGAACGAATTCACTGAGAATGTGGTCAAATATTATGTAGAGCAATTTCACAAATGTGGTGCCAAATACGTGGTTTTGACAGCTGGTAGAGATGGAGCTTTTGCATCCGTTTTTGATGAAAGCAAGTCAGTAACCCATATACCGGCTGTAGCCGAGAGAGTCGTCGATGCAACCGGAGCTGGTGATGGATTTTGGGCCGGTATGTACTACGGGCTAATCAACAAGTACGATTTTATCGAGGCTTGTAAGATAGGTGCGATGGTTGCCGGTTACATCGTACAGTTTGTTGGTGCAGATGTCGATATAAGTGCGTTAAAAGGAGAAATTGAAAAGCAAATTGGAAAAAGATAGAGGTGAGACCTTGAGCGAAAGGTATTTGGTGAAAAAAATAGCATTCTTTAATCCGCAGGGAAATTTTGATAAGAACGATAGTCATCTAACCGAGCACCCAGATTTTGGAGGGCAGCTAGTTTATGTCAAAGAGCTTGCAAAGGCGATGAGCGAGCTGGGGATAGAAGTCGACATTATTACAAGGCAGATAATTGATAAAGATTGGCCGGAGTTTGCGGAAAGCTACGATTATTATCCTGAAGCACCAAATGTTCGTATTGTTCGAATACCGTTTGGAGGGCAGAAGTTTTTACCAAAAGAAGAGCTCTGGAAGTATCTTCCTGACTATGTTGAGAAGATCTACGAATTTTACAAGTCAGAAGGCAGATTTCCAGATTTTGTGACAACCCACTATGCAGATGGTGGTATTTCAGGAGTAATGTTCCTTGAGAAAACGGGAATACCATTTTCATTTACGGCACATTCACTTGGGGCATGGAAGCTTGAAAAGCTTTTGGAATCTGGGATGTCTCAAGAGGCGGCCGAAAAGAAATACAAGTTCTCCGTACGGCTTGCTGCAGAAAATCTTGCTATAAAATACGCTTCTTTTATAGTTTGTAGTACAAATCAGGAACGATATGAGCAATATTCACACAAATTATATGAAGCGGATCCATACATTGACAAATTCAAAGTTATCCCTCCCGGAATAAACCATAAAATCTTCAACCAGGAACCAAAGCCTGAAGATAAACAAATAAGCGACTACATCGAACGATTACTTTCAAAGTCTCCTGTAAAAAGGCACAGATTACCGTTTATAATAATGTCCAGTAGATTGGACAGAAAAAAGAACCACATTGCTGTAGTTAGAGCTTTCTTGCAAAACGAAGATTTGAAAGAAAAGGCTAACCTACTTATTGTCGTACGTGGCGTTAACGATGTCTTAGAGTATGTAAGTAGAGAAAGATCAGAAGATGCTTTAATTTTGCAAGAGATCATCGAAGAAGCCGGAAAGGAAATAGGAAAGAGTGTATTCTTTGCTAATATATCGGATCAGAAACATCTGGCCAGTTTATACCGTGTATCAGCTGCAAGAGGTTCTGTATTTGTCTTGCCAGCGCTTTATGAACCATTTGGACTTGCGGTTGTTGAAGCAGCTGCATGTGGTTTGAAAATTGTCGTTACGAAAAACGGAGGGCCAGCTGAGATATTTTCAAATGGCGAAGGATTATTAATAGATCCGACCGATACCAAAGATATTGCTGTGAAATTACTGGTAGCTTTGGAGAAGTTTGATTCCAGAAGATCCATAGAACTTGCACAAAGATATAGCTGGAAGAACACAGCATTGGGATATTTGGAAAATATTCAAAGGGAACTCTCTGAATCACATGGGATAAGGAGCGTAGATGAGAAAGACCTTAAGAAATTCTACGACTTGATTGCTAAACTTTAGAAAGATAAAAAGTGCGAAATTTCTCACTTTTGAGTCCCTCAGATAGTCTGAGGGACTTTTTGTTTAAATCAAAGATCTAAGAATTGCAACAAAAATTCAAAACCATTAGAAAATGGTTTGAGAAGTGCTAAGGTCCCGTCCTCTTGAAGGACTCCGAACTGGTCGGCAGTTGAATAATTCTATAGCGGTGATATAATTTTAACAGCTGACCTAAACTTGCGCTAGTAAAAGGGGTGGATTATTTTGAAACTAAAGCATCTTTTAGAAGCCATCCAAAAGTTTATCGTTTTTGACAACATACCTGAAGAACTAAGAGAAAAGGAAATCACCGGAGTTTACAACAATTCAAAGAAAGCTACTCCCGGTTCATTGTTTATTTGTAGAAAGGGAACCAATTTTGACTCACATACCATAGTCGAGACCCTTTACAGAGAAAATGGAGTTATTGCGTTCGTCACTGAAAGAGAGATTAACAGTAACCTCCCTTATGTTCAAGTTTACGACAGCAGACTTGCTGAAGCCTTCCTCGCTGCAGAATTCTACGAACATCCATACAACAAACTGATAACCTTCGGAGTGACTGGCACGAATGGCAAAACCACGTGTGCTCATCTCTTCCACCATATAATGCAGCAACTTGGCCTTACAGGAAGCTTATCAGGAACGGTCATAAACGATATAGTGGGTGATAAGTTCTACATACACAATACTACCCCTGATGCACTAACAATTATGGAAAACATGTCTAAAACTGTTAAGAAGGGTGGAAGCTATTATTCTATGGAAGTTTCCTCCCATTCGCTTCATCAAGCACGAGTTGAAACTATCAGATTTGATATAGCAGGCCTTACAAATATAACCAGGGATCACTTAGATTACCATCCGACTTTCGAACACTACGTAAACTCAAAGCTTCACCTGTTCGATTTGCTCAAAAAGGACGGAATAGCTGTGGTTCACGAGGATTACGCGCCACTTTTGGTCAGTAAAAAAGTACCAAGGCTCATAACATTCGGTACGAGTGACAGCGCGATTTACAAGATTTCAGATATATCAACCACATGGAATGGAACAACCTTTACGTTAACCTCTCCTTATGGTACGAAGAAAGTTTACACGCAAATGATAGGTGACTACAATGCGTTCAATGTTACTTTAGTTGTTGCAGGATTATTCGAGTTAGGATACGAGCCGGACGAGATTATCAGCTACGTTAGCACATTTAGAGGTGTGGACGGACGATTCGAACCAATACCTGAAGCAAGGAAACTGGGAATTGAAGTGATTATAGATTTTGCTCATTCTCCCGATGCGCTTGAAAAGGTAATACTTGCTGCAAGGAAGTTGGCAAAAGGAAGGATTATCGTTGTTTACGGTGCCGGAGGACAAGCTGATAAAGGGAAAAGGCCGATGATGGCTGAAGTCGTAACAAAACTTGCTGATATTGCAATACTTACAACAGACGATCCTCGCGGTGAGGACCCGGAGGCGATTATAAAAGACGTTGAAAAAGGGGTTCAACCCAATTCACTTTCACTCACTGTTCTTGATAGGCGTGAAGCAATAGACACAGCTATAACTTTGGCAACACGCGGAGATGTTGTAGTTATCACAGGTAGAGGTCATGAACCTTATCAAATATTCACAGAGACATTAAAAGTTCCTTTCAAAGACAGAGATGTCGCTTTGGATATAATTCTTTCGAAGATCAACAAGAATCATATAAGAGACCTGGATAAATAGACAAGTTTAATGGAGTGTGAGAGAACAAAATGGAACTTACGGATCTCGTTGGTCATCGATTTGTTACAGATTCCAGAGAAGTAAAGCCAGGTGATGTGTTTGTCGCTATAAAAGGCAATCGAGTTGATGGGCACGATTTTGTTAAGCAAGCCCTGCAAGCGGGAGCATTTGCAGTTGTTGTAGAACGTGACTTAGGATTGCCAAATCAATTGATCGTTCCGAGCACAGTTGGTTTCCTCGGTATGTACGCAAGCAAGATATTGGAAAAATTCAATCCAAAAATTGTTGGTATAACGGGATCTAATGGTAAGACGACGACAAAAGAGATTGTTGCTGAGGTGCTCAGTGCTGAAATTCGGACCTTTAAAAATGAAGGAAACCTCAATTCAGAAATTGGACTGCCGCTTTCGATAATTAATTCCTACCGTGGAGAACAGATCGTTGTTTTAGAAATGGCTCAAAGAAACGTTGGTGACATTGAATACCTTTGCAAGCTATTCCCTCCCAACATAGGAGTTCTCCTAAATGTGGGAAGTGCACATGTGGGCGTTACGGGAAGCGTGAATGAGATCTTCAAAGGCAAATGGCAGATTGTTGAGAATTCAAAGCAAGCTTTGGTTAATTTTGATGATGAAAGAATGAGATGTGGAAACTGTAAATACTTTGGTACAAAAGGTGGCGATTATGTTCTAAAGGAAAGAACTTTTGATGGACGGAGCACATTATTGACTTTCGAAACGATTGAAGGAGAATTTTATTATTCCCTGCCTGGTTTCTGGACAAAAGCCATGGCGACTTCTGTGCTTGTTGCCTTTGCAGTTGCTGATATGCTTGATATTTTATTTAACCCAATAAGACTTTTGAGTTTTAAACCGTTAAAAGGACGTTTCAACATACATACCTGTGGCAAAGCTTACATAATCGACGACACTTACAACGCCAGTTACGAATCCTTTAAGCATGGGATAGAGGAAGTTAAAGAACATTTTCCAAGGCCTGCCTACGCAGTTGTTGGAGCAATGAAAGAACTCGGTGAGTACTCAAAGCACTACCACGAAATGCTTTCAAATTTACTTGAAGAAGTTGACGGTGTTGTTGTGTACGATAAAGAAGAGGAATCAAAAGATATCACTCCGTCAAATCTTATTTTCAGAAGTGATAAGCAAGAGGAAATCGTAGAGTTCCTTAAGAAAAAAATACTCACCTCCGAATTTTCAGGTACGCTGTATTTCAAGGCATCACGAGCAGTCGAACTGGATAAGATTGTAAATGAACTTCTCGAAAATTCAAACAAATAAAAAAGTTTGAGGAGGAAAGCTAGATGCAGACATCGAATTTATTTTCCGGAATAGTTCTGATAGCCGAATTCCTAATAGGCCTTTTCGTTTTTCCTCGCTATATTAATTACATGAAAAAACTAAGACTTGGACAGTACATCAGACAAGAAGGTCCAGACTTGCATAATTACAAAGAAGGGACTCCTACGGCTGGAGGCATTGTATTTTTAGCGATAGCACTGGTTGCAGGTATTGTGCTTGGTGTAAAAAAAGAACTTTTGTTAACGATGCTGTTCTACGGCTTTATTGGATTTTTGGATGACTTTGTTAGTATAGCGAAAAAACGCTCTCTTGGACTGAGAGCTTGGCAAAAACTCGCATTGCAGATGTTATTTTCGATATGGGTGGCTTACACGGTGCTCCAATACCGCGAGAGTACAGTGTTTGGTTTTTCGGTTCCAAAATGGTTCTTCTACATATTCACAATGTTCTTGATTTCCGGATACTCCAACGCAACCAATCTCACAGACGGGCTCGATGGACTCGCCGGATGGGTGTTCATAACAAGTGCGACTCCTTTCCTAATGCTGGTAAGAAATTACAATCAGGCAATTTCATTGTTGATTCTGGTTATGCCCCTGCTTGCATTTCTCGTATACAACACAAGACCAGCAAAGGTATTTATGGGTGACACGGGCTCATTAGCTCTGGGCGCCTACATAGCAACGTACGCACTGATAACAAGCAATGAACTTCCTCTTATCTTTTTCACCAGTATATTCTTGCTCGAAACGATTAGTGTGATTCTACAAGTCGGTTCCTATAAAATCAGGGGAAAAAGGATATTCAAGATGGCACCTATCCATCATCATTTTGAACTGCTTGGTTGGACTGAAGAAAAGATAGTCGGTGTCTTCAGCGCGTGGAATCTCGCAATTGCCATCACCTATCTTTCTTTTGTTCTGAAATTTTAGAAATGTAGAAATGGTTGATAACGGAGGCTCTTCACTTGAACCAATATTTGGCTGGGTTTACTATTAGTATAGTCTTAAGTGTATTTCTTTCTATCTTGTGCAAGAGATTTAACATCTTGCTTGACCATCCATCGGAGAGGAAAGAACATTCAAAACCAGTTCCACTTGTTGGTGGTCTGGTTCTTTTTGCGTTTGTGATTTATTTGAAGTCAAGTTATGGGTTTTCGGATCTAAAAAGAGAACTAGCGTTATACATAGTGTTTGGAATAGGTTTAATCGATGATTTGATAGAGCTGCCTTATTACACAAAATTGGTTTTACAATCCATCGCAGGTCTTCTTTTTGTGAGCACGTCTCATTTTATATTTACAAACAACTTTGGTCTTGATAACTTGCTTACTTTTCTTTTATTCGTTGCACTCTTGAATGCTTTTAACCTTATCGATGGCATCAACGGACTTCTCGTCGGGGTCGCTATAATTTATTTCGCTTTCAAGCTTGATTTTGTGTATCTTCCTGTCCTTTTTGTTCTGCTTTTTTTCAACATATTCGATCGACTGTTTATGGGTGATTCCGGTGCATTTCTGATTGCCTATTTACTTATTTCACACCAGAATACCACAAGAGATCTTACAAAAGCGATTGTGTTCTTTGGTTACCCGATGTATGAAATAGCCTCCTCATTTCTGAGGAGGCTGGTTTTGGGGAAGAACCCATTCAAACCTGATAGATTCCATCTACATCACATAGGAACGTTGCTTTTTGGAGATGTGTTCTTTTTAATCATCGCTTACTCACTGACATTAGGTTTTGTTTTACTATCAACCAAGAAATTCGGGTTGTTCATATACCTCGGTATCAGCTTTTTGATTTTCTTTTTCCAGCTTTGGTTCATCAGAAACAACAGGTTCATTAACTCCAATGGCGTGTCTAAGGGAGACGAGGGCAACCTCGAGTTGTGAGTCGTCAGGCTCGGCGGTCGTAAGTTTTTGCAAAATCATTCCGGGAACCGCCAAAAACCTCGTTCGCGGATATTTGTCAAAGAGCCTCAAGAGTTCGTAAGAAATGCCTGCAACTACGGGTATTGCAACGATTCTGAAGATGATTCGACCAAGCATCGTAACTCCAAAAAGTCCGTAGAGACTATGCACTAGAATTGCGATGATTAAAAATATCATGACGAAATTCGTTCCGCACCTTGGGTGTATCGTTGAATATTTCCTCGCATTTTCGACCGTTAATTCTTCGCCGTTCTCATATGTATGGACAGCTTTATGCTCTGCACCATGATATCTAAAGACAGTTTTGACATCTTCGAATAGTGAAATAAAGAATACATAGGCCAAGAAAAACCCCAATCTAATCAAACCATCGACTAGCGAAAACAAAAACTCGTTATCCTTAAACCCTAACCACTTTGTTATGTAAGCGGGAAGAACTACAAACAATCCAACTGCCAGTAAAATGGCAAAAAGGATCGAAAAGAAGCCTTCACCCTTTTTCATCTTTTCATCAGAAGATATCTCAGCACTTAAATTCAAAGCTTTCATACCAAAATAAAGCGAATAATAAAGGCTTACAAAACCTCTCAGGAATGGTATTTTCGCCCATTTCCCACGAACATTTGGATAACCAAGCTCACGAATTTCGATCTCACCTGACCGGGTTCTAACAGCTACTACTACCTTTTTTCCCATCATCAAGACACCATCAATTACTGCCTGACCACCGACTTTCAATGTTGTCACCTCTTTCATTTGTGATGTGTTTAAAAAAGGTGCCTGAACGGCACCTATTTTCAAAAGAGCTTATTGTCCTTTTCTGTTTTTGATTTCCTCGTACAGTTCAAGAACTTTCTTGGCATTTTCATCTTCCAATATGATTTTGTAAAACTTGTACGCCTCCATATCTTCCGGTGAATTTCTTGCCATGAAATAACCGACAACCTTGCTACGAAAGTTCTGCAAATCTCCTTCTGACATCCGTGAGATTGTATAAACTATTTCATAGATTCTGTTATCTGTTATACAAGCACTTGCGATAGCCTTGAGCTCTTCCAAGCGTTCCTCCATCTTCCATTACAGTCTTTCGGTTCCAATTAGAACCTTAGAGTTCACTTTTTTTGGAGATAAACTTTAAAAGATATACCTGTTCGTGTTTCGTTACCGATTTGAATTTCAATAAATGCTGGAACTACGTACAAATCCAAGCCTTCTTGCTCCAAAAACCTTCTTGCAACAGCCAAAGACTTAGATGCTTGGTTAACTGCACCCGCACCGATAGCTTGAATCTCAACCTTCTCGTTCTTCTTGAGTGAGCCGACAATAGCACCCGCAACTTTGTTTGGACTTGACTTTGAACTGACCTTCAAAATCTCCATAATGCCTATCCTCCTTGTTCTGTAGAGATTAAAGCTAGTATCATATGTTAATTGGTTTGGCTCTATTTTATCATAAAATTATCAAAAAGGCAAATTCTTTTTGCAAACGCCTGGGTTTGGAGCAGAACAACATAGAAAACAGTGAAAGTTGTCAAAGTTATTTATTTAAGCCAAAGAAGAAAATTTTGGAAACAACAATCGTGGAAAATTTGACATGGTACGTGCTGAAGTGATATACTATGAGCAGTAATGGGGGTACTGGGGATAGGTGGGAGCTGTCTCTATACTGTTGTGTGCACGCCACGGGCGTGCACACGTTTGTTTTTTACACAGACCATCTGCTCAGCTTATTAACCCGGTAAAACAGAAATGTACTTAGAACCATCGTCTGGAAACACCGTCGCGACGCGTTCTAAATTATACTTCTTTCTAACCAGTACACTTGCAATCAAATTAGCTGCGGCCGAGATACCTGCGAATATACCTTCTTTCCATAACCTAGTTGCCCATTCGATAGCTTCCTGGTCATCTATTTGAACTATTTCATCGATGATTCCGATGTCCAATATTTTCGGTACAAAACCCGCACCAATTCCCTGTATCTTGTGTTTTCTAGCTGTTCCACCACTTACAACAGGTGATTGTTTCGGTTCCACTCCGATGATTTTGATATCAGAACGAAAACTTTTGAGAAATTTTCCAACACCTGTTATCGTTCCACCAGTTCCGATTCCTGCAACAAACGCATCCAGTTGATAATTCATTTGAGTTAGTAACTCTGGCCCCGTGGTTAAAAAGTGAGCTTTAACGTTTTCCGGGTTCTCGAACTGGTTTGGCATAAAAGCAGATTTGGAGGAAACGATTTCTCTGGCTTTTTCAATAGCCTTCGTCATATCTTCAGTTAACACAACGTCCGCTCCCAAACTTGTCAAAAGCTGGCGACGCTCGATGGAAACAGTTTCAGGCATGGTAATTATCACTTTTATCCCGAGCTTTGCACCGATCCAAGCAAGTGCAATTCCCGTATTACCGCTTGTCGGTTCGACGATAACAGTATCAGAATTTATCAATCCGTCCTGTAAGGCCCTTAATACCATAAAATACACAGGCCTATCTTTAATGCTTCCAGTTGGATTATTCCTTTCAAGCTTAGCGTACACTGAGTATTTTTCAAGGTACACAAGAGGTGTCTGTCCAATCATTACATTCCGAATTGCGGTTATATTTTTAGAGATTGTCTGGTTAAGAGAAGACGTATTCATTGCTTAGCAACCTCCAAATTTACTAATTCTTCTGGACAAAGGTCATCAGACCTTTCAGATTTTTCTTTTTTATCAGTATACGAAGAAAAAGAGACACTTAGTTTCTCATCATCGCGATAATTTTTATTCACTATTCGCGCTGGAATACCTACGGCAGTGGCATTATCGGGGATATCGGAAATAACAACGCTGTTTGCACCAATTTTTGCATTATCACCGATGTTCACAGGGCCAAGCACTTTTGCTCCCGCTCCTATGATCACGTTCTTTCCAACAGTTGGATGCCGTTTGCCTTTGGTTATGTACTTTGCACCGAGTGTAACGCCGTGGTATAGCACTGTGCCACTACCAACTATAGCCGTGGAGCCAACGACAACACCCGCACCGTGGTCTATCACAACACCCGGTTCCAAAACAGCTGCCGGATGAATATCAACGGTGTACAACACGCGGTTAATGTGGTATATAAAATAGGCTATGAATTTAAAACCAGATACGTAAAAGGCATGCGAGAGTCTGTAAAGTTTTAGCGACCTGAATCCAGCATGAAAACGGTACTGATAAGAAACTTCAAAAGAAGGATCTAAGCGCTTGAGGTATTCTTTATCCAGTTTAATTGCTCTATACATGTTTCTTAACTCTTTGAAAAGCCTTCTAAGATTTTCCAAAAAACGCACCCCATTCATCATCACTCCTTATACATATGAAGTCACTTACTTAGGTAAGACTAATTTCAGTGTACCACAATCGATTAGAATTGTCAAATACAGAATTAAGTCGCAAGTGTCTTAGAAAATTCACAAAAGTATAACAGAAAAGCTTACTTGAAATCGTTTCATATTCGTGGTAAAATAAACTTGGACTTTGTAAAATTTTATACCGATAACGGGAGGCGGCTGAATGGTACAGATTGATACGAGAAGCGAAATACGCGAATTGTTGAAAGAAAAGGGAGTAAAACCAACGGTTCACAGAGTGGAGATCCTAGAGTATCTCCGTAATACGTATTCACATCCGTCCGCGGACGAAATTTACGAGCATTTTGTAAGAGAGCAGAAATTATCAGTTCTTTCAAGGGCGACTGTTTACAATACTCTTAGAGCCTTAGCAGATGCTGGTTTAGTTAAGGTTATTATCACTCCTGATGCCATCAGGTACGACTTTGTTAGAGAAAATCATCACCACTTTTATTGCACAAAGTGTAAGAAAATATACGATATTGAGCTTAACGTTGAACTGCCCAACATTTCGAATATCGATGGGCACGAAGTGCACAATGTCCAGCTTACTTTGGTCGGTATTTGTAAGAACTGTTTGGGTCATTAATGCAATGAATAAGAGCGAGTGGCAGCTCCCTTTCTCCTTAATATGAAAAAAGGGAGCTGCTATACTAAATTTCGATAGTGTTAACTTGTAGTGATGAAAGAGTGTAAGTGTGAAAGAATGAGATTGATATTACCATTGTGCGTTTTCCAAAGATTCTTCACTACACAAAATCCTTGAATATATTTCGCTAAATTCTTCGTATTCTTCAGCCCTCGCTTGAGTCGGAAAAAGTCTTTCAACAATGAAAACTTGGATTCACATTGATTGTTTTTACCGAGCGGTACCACTACGTGATTGATATTTCTGAACAACAGCTTTACTGCACTTTCATATGCACCAAGTCCATCAGTAATAAGTTCAATGTTTCTAGGTTTTGAATTACCAAAGAACTTCTCGAGCAATACTTTGACTTGTCCCATATCACGATACTTTGAGACATGCCAACAAAGAATTAAGTTAGTTTCGTGATCAACTAATAGCCAAACATAGTACTTTTGTTCTTTGAAAACAAGAACAGTTTCATCAGCATGAACTGAGAAAACATTTTCGATGGTAAATGTTGGAAAAAGTACAGAGAATAAAGTACACAATTTAATAACCCATTTGTATATGGTGACATGAGATACTTTGATATTAAGAGAATGAGCAAGAGAGCGATAAGACATATTGTGTTTCATATACAAAACGAAAGCCTTTAAGACGAAAAAGATAGGGAAGCGGAAATATTTAAATTTCTCAGGAATAAGGGTGACTGGTTCGGGGAGGTTAAAAGGTACTCTATCTTTGGTACGACAAGCTCTACAACGGAAGACAACGAAAGAGCGACGGACTTTGTAAATTTGCATAGATTTACCACAAGAAGTGCATTTGGGATAAGGGAAAGAGAAGTTTTTGCGTTTGTGAGAATGGGAGAGTTTGAAAGAATGATGGCAGAGTTTGCAAAGGAATTGTTGGTTACCGTATTTGTCATGACCGTTTTTGTATAAGCTGGTGGAACCGCATTTTGGACAAGAGAGCGTTGAGTTGTTCATATCGGGATACCTCCTTTGTCGAGAGTTGGTTGGGGGGTGTCCCCTCTTTATAAGGATAATGCGGTTTTTGGAAAGTTTCAATACTTTTAGTTAACAGTATCTAAATTTCAAGGGGAGGTGTGAACATGAGGGATATGACGAAAAAGTTCTTGGAAGATGCTTTTGCAGGCGAGTCTATGGCACACATGAAGTATTTGATCTTTGCCGATGAGGCTGAGAAGTCCGGTTTAAAGAAATTAGCAAACCTTTTTAAGGCTATTGCTTATGCAGAGTTTGTGCACGCAAGAAACCACTTTAAGGCGCTCAAGAAGTTGGGGGATAATCCAGCAAATATTCAATCTTGTATAGCCGGTGAAACGTTCGAGGTAGAAGAAATGTATCCCGTTTACAACGAAACAGCTAAACTGCAGGGGGAAAAGGAAGCTCAAATCAGTACTCACTACGCTCTTGAAGCGGAAAAGATTCACGCAGAAATGTATAAGAAGGCGCTTAATCTTGTGAATGAAGGAAAAGATTACGAGGCTGAGAAGATTTACATCTGTTCAGTCTGCGGTTATACGACGGAAGATGAAGCACCTGAAAAATGTCCTGTGTGCGGAGCTCCTAAGTCCGCCTTTGTTGAATTCTAATTTTCTTGCTTACGGAAGCTTAAGAGACTGAGAGAGGAGGGAGAAAATGATAGGTGATTTTGTAAAATCTGGTGATTTTAAAGGAGAAAAGCACGTTCCAGTTATTTGCGCTCCGGAAAAAGTTAAAAAGGGTGAGTGGTTTGAGGTAGAAGTATCTGTTGGAAAAGAGATTCCGCATCCAAACACAGTGGAACACCATATTGCATGGATCGAACTCTACGCTATGCCGGAAGGTGCACCGTACATCCTTAGAATAGGACGCTACGACTTTTCACCTACACTTGAGGAACCTTTTGTGAAGGTAAAAATAAAACTTGAAAAGACTTCAAAACTTATAGCTCTCTCATATTGTAACATCCATGGTCTTTGGGAAGGTTCAGCTGACGTTGTTGTAGAAGAATAAAATTATTTCTTTATCACAAAGGCCCCCGACTCGGGGGCCTTTTTGTGTTATTTTA
Source organism: Fervidobacterium changbaicum (assembly GCF_004117075.1). Classification (NCBI taxonomy): domain Bacteria; kingdom Thermotogati; phylum Thermotogota; class Thermotogae; order Thermotogales; family Fervidobacteriaceae; genus Fervidobacterium; species Fervidobacterium changbaicum. The sequence continues at coordinate 27,968 of NZ_CP026721.1, read as the reverse complement.
AGAAGCTTGTAAGAAAGGTGAGCACAGGTGAAACCAAAAGTGCAGGTAGGTAATTTCCAACTTTCGGATCCTTTATTTCCAATATTCTCAAGCCAATCCCAAAAACCATTAATCCACCGACGGCAACCAAGTCATTCAAGTAAACAGGCGATGTTAAGAACGTGAGTAAACTAGCAAAGAGAGTAATACCGCCTTGTATGACCAAAACGCTCAATGCCGAAAGCATAACCCCTAAACCGTAAGTTGAAGAGAGCACTATTGATGAAATAAAATCGAGCAACGATTTGGTGTATATGATATTTCCATCCCCATTTAATCCTGCCGTTATTGAACCTACAATGGTCATAGGTCCAACAAGAAAAAGCAGAGATGACGTTACAAACCCTGTTGAGAAGTCCCCTTCCTTGATGTTGTCACCAATGGCTTTCAGTTTTCCTTCCAAATCAAAAAACTCTCCAATCACACCACCAACAACCATTGAAAACAACACAATAAGAAAGTTATTAGCTCCAAGAATCATCTTTAAACCTATACCGATTGTAGAAAGCCCTACGGCAGCAAAAAGTACCCTTCGAAATCTTTCGGATATTCCTTTTCTGAAAAGGAAACCTATTGAACTTCCAAAAACCACAGCGACCGAGTTAACAATCGCAGGAAGAAGGTACGACAGATTTCTCATAGTATCCCCCTTTCGTAGGTTAATAAATATGTGGAGAATGACGTTCCACTAAGTGATCTCCGTCAGAACGGCAAATAAACAGCAAAGTTTATAAAACTCTCAGGTTTATCAAACAACTTTTTACCACCAGCTTCTAACAAAAATAATAGATTTTCAGCACCAGAAACTTTGAATGTATACCCCACAGAAAAGTTAACAAATAATGGGGAAGCGTATTTCATATAAAAACCCGGAGAAATGTACAGACCCTGCAATTGTTTAGAGGACAATCTCAGTCCAAAAGTAAGCTGATTTATACCTATATTGGCGTAAAGGTGCGAATACATATCCGTCGATGCTCTCAACTCCACGCCCACGAAGTTATCTGTACTCAAGAAAACAAATAGCTTTGTCGTAGCACTACTTGCGAAGACGGGACCACAAATGAAGAGTATGAAGATTACTGAGATGAGAAAACCTTTGGCAATTTTCCTTTCCATCGATGTTGTCATCTTTTCCACCTCCATGTCAACTAATCAAAAATTTCGATTAGACCCTTATAAAGCATTTCGTGCAATCTTCTATCGGTTGCTTTAGGGAGTATCATGTATCTGCTTGGCTCCACAGTTTTTGATATGATTTCAGCCGCTTTCAAGAGTATGGTATGTGTAATCTTTCTTTGTTTTTCTACCGCAGCTCGCATAATTCCTGGAAATGCAAGGAGATTATTCACCTGATTTGGAAAATCAGATCTACCTGTTGCAACAATGAACGCACCGTTTTCATAAGCTGTATCAGGCATTATCTCTGGTGTCGGATTTGCTAAGGCAAATATTACGGGATTCTTTGCCATTTGTTTAATATCCTCGCCTGTCAGTAGATTACCTTTCGAAACCCCAATAAAGACATCTGCGTCTTTTAAACACTCTTTGAGCGTTGCACTTATATTCTTTGGATTAGTTAACCTGGATATTTCTAGATGATACTCGTGTAAAGCTGTGGATTCATTCAGTAATCCGTACACGTCACAAGGATATACGTTCTTCGCACCGTATTCTAGAAGTAGTTTGGTGATATTATACCCTGCAGCACCGATTCCATTCACCACTATCTTTACATCGGATATTCTCTTACCAGCCAATTTTAGTGCATTTTGCAATCCCGCAAGTACAACTACAGCTGTCCCTTGTTGATCATCGTGAAATACGGGGATTGAAGTTTCACTATCCAAATGTTTCAGTATCTCGAAGCATCTTGGTGCGGAAATGTCTTCTAAATTTATCCCGCCAAACGAAGGTTCAAGTGCTTTTACAATGCTTATTATTTCTTCCGTATTCTGAGTACCGAGACATATCGGAAATGCATCCAAGTTTCCAAATTCCTTAAAAAGCATCGCCTTTCCTTCCATGACAGGTAATGCTCCGTACGGTCCAATGTTTCCCAGTCCAAGAACTGCGCTCCCGTCACTTACAACTGCTATTACGCGTTTTCGCCTTGTATATATGAAAGCATTACTTGGCTCTCTTGCACACTCCATTGCAACTTCTGCAACTCCTGGTGTATAAAGGTATTTGAGATTTTCTTCCGTAACTTCCAATGGCACGGTTATTTTGTACTTTCCTTGCAACAATCTATGAATGTCCAACGGTCCCATCGATGACACCCCCTGCTTAGTGATTATAAATTAAAGCACTTGATAGGATATTTTATCCTAATTTTACAATTTTTCCACGTCATATCACACAAGTTTGATTTAAGATATGGTATAATTTCTTTTGGAAATAGTTTCAAAGAACTTAAGAAAGCAGCACATGAGGAGTGGTTGATATTACGTTGATTGTCAACAAAATATTGGCCATGATAGGTGTACTTGTATCTGTTGTAAACTTTGCGTATGCTTTAGATAGAAAGGTTTACAGAATTTCAAAAGGTGCTCTTCATGTTGCTGTGCACGTATTGCTATTTAGTTGTACAGAGTTTTTCAAATACGAAGTAACTAACATCTTGTTATTAGAAAAATTTCAGGACATACTTTTACTTTACTTACCGGTTGCCGTGTTTTCATTTACTTTGGATTTTTCAGGAACAGAAAAGTCCAAAAATAAGATGTTATTTCTATATACCATTCCAACACTTTATTTAATTTTAGCACTCACTAACGAATACCACAAGTTATTTTGGTCTGGCGAGGTAAAGACTGTATTTTACGGTCCAGAAAAAATTAGGCCGCATGGTTCGTTTATTCCTTGGACATACTTCATTTTCGCTGTAATATTGCTCTCATTGGCTGCTAAATACATATTTGAGAGTAAGAAGCTTGACGAGAAAACGAAGAAACGCACCATCTTAATATTTATATTTGGCATGTCTGGCACAGTTGCGGTATATCTCGCAAATTTTAACTACACGCTGCTTTCGTTTATTCTATCGCATACAGTAATGTTTTTAAATCTCTTGACCATAAATTACGCATGGCGAAGAATTTTGCTCTCAGCAAGGTTTAAAGCGTACGAATACTCCAAAGATGGGTATATTGTAGTTGATAGTGTTAACGGACGTGTTCTTGATATGAATGAATCTGCCTCACAACATCTTGGTTTGGGAAGAGAAGCTACAATTGGGAGAGTAGAAGCAAAGATAAGAAATTTAATCAAGAAAAACGGTGAGATTATTTTCGAAAATAACAAGTTTCTTAGTATTTCCACAACCGAATACGAAAAAGATGGTACAGTGCTTGTTATTCTAAAGGATGTAACCAGTGAAATTGCTTCAAAGAGGCACATAGAAAAAACCCAAGCATTTTTTAAAACACTTTTCGAAAACATCCCTGATGGTGCTGTGATATTGGACAAAGATGGGATAGTCAAGGAGTGCAACAACCAATTTCTTACTATGTTTGGTTATAGCAAGGAAGAAGTTCTCGCAAAACCTATTGATGAGTTAATATTGCCAAAAGATTTGGAAACAGAGTCTGATAAACTTAGAAATTTAGTTCTTGAGCAAAAATTCTTGAGAGTTGAAACGACAAGGCGAAGAAAAGATGGTACGCTGGTTGATGTTAGGATTACTGTCTCCGTAATTGAAACCGACGAAGAAGTGCTTATATACGCAATATACACTGATATCACCGCTGAAAGGGAAGCTATGAACATCGCAAGAAATGTTCTGCAAAGGGACCCACTAACAGGACTTTATTCAAGACACTATTTCATAAGAAAGCTATCCTCAACGATTGAGTTCTCTTCGATAGATGATTACAACGCAGTTATCGCCATAGATATCAGGGATTTCTCCCTTTTCAACAGTACCAGGGGACATAGCTTTGGGGATGAGTTGCTAAGAGAAATTGCAAAAAGATTAAAACAAGTTCTTCGAGAGGGAGACACTATAGGAAGACCTTATGCGGATGAATTTTGGATCTTGCTCGAAAAAGTTGGAAAAGACTATAAGCAGGCAAAAGCAACTGTTGCAAACATTGTAGGAAAACTTGAAGCAGAATTAAGAAAGTTCTACAATGTAAATAGCGAAATCTTGGAGATAAAGTTTTCAACAGGGATACATATCTTTAGCTCGATGGACAATGCCGAAGACGTATTGAGAAAGCTTAACCTCGCACTTTCACGAGCAAAGTCTTCAAGAGATGGCACGGTTTATTACAGTGCTCTTATTGACAACGAACTCCAAGAATTAGCAACAAAGGAGCGGGCGTTGAAAGAAGCTGTTTTCAATGGCGAGCTCAAGATCTTCTTGCAACCTATTTGTAACTCTTATTCAGAAATAGTTGGAGCAGAGGCGCTTCTACGCTGGCTAAAAAAAGACGGTTCTATAGTCCCACCGCTTGATTTTATAAAATTTTTAGAAGAAAACGGAATGATTATATCTGTTGGTGAAGAAGTGCTAAGGCAAGTCTGTGAGTTCATGGCTAGTAACGACGATTCTATAGCATTTGTCGATGTAAATGTTAGCCCAGTTCAGCTAAGACATCCAAATATGGCTGAACGCTTCATTGAAATCATTTCTGCTTATGAGATAAAACCAAAAAAGATAGTTATTGAATTTACCGAAAACATACTTATCGACATGAACCAAACGGTGAAGAGCAATGTTGAGAAGCTTTTGAACTTTGGTTGCCAGCTGTGTATAGATGACTTCGGAACCGGTTACTCTTCATTATCATACTTAACAGTACTACCTTTGAAAAAGATAAAAGTCGACAGGTCGTTTGTATCGCGAATTCCGGAAGATTCACGCTCAATAAAAATACTAGAGGCAGTCTACAACATCGCAAGGTCATTCAACTTAGATGCGATTCCTGAAGGAGTAGAAAATGAAAAGCAGCTCGAAATATTGACGATGATCGGTTACAAGTTGTTCCAAGGTTAGTACTTTGGTAAACCTATGTCTGTTGATGATTTTACCAAGGTTTTACACGAAAGGTCTAAATTTACGAAAAATTAATACTCTGTACTAATTGCTACAATACGTTTTTCACTTAATCCCACCTCAGAGGTGTATAATTGTCTCTGAGGTGATTTTTTTGCTTTACACGTTCTTCAACTACAAAGAAGTGGAGTTATTTGAACGGAAAATAGATTCGGAAGTACCTGACGTGATTAAATATTTCGATATTTCGGTAGTAATTGATGTACTACGTGCAACTTCTACGATAATTACTGCCTTATCGAATGGTGCAACATGTGTTATACCAGTTTCAGATATCGCGCAAGCCTTGAGTCTGAAGTATTATAACCCAGGTTATCTTCTGGGTGGTGAACGAGGAGGACAGAAGATTGAAGGTTTCGATTTGGGGAATTCTCCTTTCGAGTACGATGAAAAAACCGTAAAGGAAAAAACTGTTATTCTGACTACAACAAACGGAACTAGTTCTATACTCAGTGCTTCAAGGATAGCTCAGAAAGTTCTATTAGCTTCTTTCCTCAATTTAAGTTCGGTGGTCAACATGCTCAGCGGTTACGACGCTTATACAAATATTGCGATTATTTGTGCTGGGAACAACGGTGAAGCATCTTACGAAGACATCCAAGTTGCAGGAGCGATTATTTTTGGAATTGTTAGAAAACGTTCTCACCGGTTGTCAGATAGCTCCATTATAGCGTTAAAACTCTGGGAATCACTGAAACGTCCAGATTTTTCAGGAGAGCACGCACACAGGTTGCGGGAACTGGGCTTTGAGAAAGATTTGGAATTCTGTCAGATGATAGATCATTTTCGATTAATAGCCAAGTTCGAAAATGGAAAAATAGTCAAAATAGGATAATAAAATTGTTGGACGAGGTGAAAAGGATGTTAGAGCTGGTTGAGATATCCTACAGAACTAATGAAAAAGAGATACTAAGTGATGTGACTATGAAGTTTTTACCAGGTTATAAATACGCAGTAATTGGAACAAACGGTGCAGGAAAGAGCACGATAGGATACGTTATAATGGGGCTGAGTTCGTACAAACCCTACAAAGGGAAAATCATGCTTGACGGCAAGGACATTACCAGTTTAACAGTAACAGAAAGAGCCAAGCTTGGAATTACCTTAATGTGGCAAGAGCCTGCAAGATTTGAGGGAATGACCATAGAAAGTTACCTGACATTAGGTGGGAAACTCGCACTCCAAAAAAACGAGGTTATCGAGGCAATGGAGTTCGTAGGGCTCAATCCCAATCTTTATCTTAAAAGGTTTGTTGACAAAACGCTGAGTGGTGGAGAAAGAAAGCGCGTAGAGTTGGCATCAATAATATTGCTAAAACCAAGATACGCGATATTAGACGAACCGGATTCCGGGATCGACTTGATGAGCTTGAACATAATCAACGATGTTGTTAATTACATCGCGCAATATGGTGGAACACCAATTATAATAACACACAGAGAAGAGATGGCTTACAACACAGACTACGGTTATCTAATATGCGCTGGCAAGGTTTTAATGCACGGTAAAACAGAAAATGTCTTAAACGCATTCCGAAATACCTGTGAAGCTTGTACACATCCGAATATTCCTCAAAATAACGAACTCGGGAAATAGGGAGATGAAAGTATGGATGTGAAAAAGGAATTTGAGGCAATTGTTAAAACAGCGGAAAAACTTGGAACTGATGCTTCGAACTTTATGGATAAAAGGATAGCTTCAATCATAATAAGCGGTAACCGTGTAATAGGTCTTAACAACGTCCCAGGTTTGAAATTAGTTCCCACAACAATGCAAGATGGTGTCCAGGTCGATATGGAAATAGAGGAGAATGTCCAAATTCCGTTTCCTATTCATGTTTGCACAGGCTATTTAGAAAAGAAGGGCTACCAGCGTGTTGTGTTCAACATAAGAGTGAAGAAAAACGCCAAGGTTAAATTCACCGCTCACTGCGTTTTTCCGCAAGCTGAGGAATTCACACACGAAGCCGTTTCCAACGTAGTTGTCGAAGAAGGAGCCATCATGGAATATAACGATGAACATTACCATAGTGATGCGGGGACAATAACGCTTAAGACAACAACTAATGCTGTAGTTGAAAATGGTGGAGTATACAGGAATACGTTCCACCTTACAAAGACAAGAGTCGGAAGACTGGAAGTGAAAATGAACCTAACCTTAAAAGAAAATGCCGTAGGTGAACTTGTCAGCAAAGTAAAAGCTTCCAAGAATGATGAAGTGGACATAAACGAAGTAGTTTATCTAAATGGAGAAAGAGCGAGGGGCCTTGCCAAGACTGTTGTTGTCGGACTTGATGAATCTAAAGTAAATGTTCTAAACGAAGCTTACGGCAACGCACCTTATTCCAGAGCTCACATCTCTTGTGAGGAAATTACAAAAGGCGAAAAAGTTGTGGTATCAACTACCCCTATTCTAAAAATAACAAATGACCTTGCAGAGTTGACCCATGAAGCTTCGATAGGCCGTGTAAGTGAGAAGCAACTTGAAACACTTATGGCAAAAGGATTGACAGAAGATGAAGCTACTGAGCTGATTATTAAGGGCCTTCTTATGTGATTTTTCTATCTTCATCGTCCGACGGGTGATATGGATGATAGCAACGATAATCACGATTCATCTGTTTTTCGCTACCGTGTATCTTGTTATAAAAGAGCCTGAAGTTGTTTTTAGAAACAAGAGAGTAGTTTTAGACTACGCAAGAGTATCCTTAGGAGTACTTGGATTGTTGATAGCCTCAGGCATTGCGTCGTTAACGACCATAAAGACAGCTATAATGCCGCAGATGAATATAGTTCCCTGGCAGATACTGATAATATTCTTTGGTTCGGCTTACATATGTGGTTCTCTCGATGCTTCCGGAGTCCTTAAGCTCATTGCGTACAGATTTGCAAGCGTTTCCAAGACGGGGAAAAAGCTGTTTGTAAATCTCGTCCTTATTGCTGGTGTACTTACGATCTTTACATCTAACGATATCGTGACTTTGACACTTACGCCTATTATCGTTTACATAAGCCAGTACGCAGGAATTAATCCGATACCGTATTTGATTTCTGTCTTCTTTGCATCAAATACTTGGAGTATGTTCTTTTACATTGGGAATCCAACTAATGTTATAGTAGCTCAAGCTTATTCACTTACCTTTTTTGGATACGCAAAACTGATGTTTTTTCCAACGATTGTAGCTATAATTACATCGTTCATTGCTTTTTATCTCAAATATAGAAATACACTACCCAAAGAAATTACCATTACACTCGAAAGTAGTGAAAATGGAGTAGAACTTCAAAACGCAATCAAAGACAAACGCTATGCTTTTTTATCAAGCGGATTTTTTATGTTGTTCTTTATTACAATAGCGATAGGTGATTTGATTGGTCTACAACTTTGGAAGGCAATTTTGATATTTTCAGGGATATATCTTCTTCTGAATACGGCCTTCTCAGATGTACTTTCTGAAAGAGATGAAGTCGTAGTTGAAGTCGGAAGGTTTGATTACAACCTTACTTTCTTAGTTGATACATTAAGACGAGTCCCTTGGAAGATGCTACCGATGGTGTTAACGTTCTTTGTATTTGTGCATATTTTTACAAGGTTTGGAATAACGAAATACGTAGGCTCGCTTTTTAACTTCAAAAACGAACTAGTTGGCACCGTATTGACGACGTTTATTACAGCTTTCGCTGCGAACGTGATGATAAACCAGCCAATGACTATATTCTTTGCGCAAGCATTACACAAAAAGCCAATAAACTACGCTATGAGCCTTGTTGTTGGTTCAAACATAGGTGGAAACATAACACTCATAGGTGCGTTGGCAGGTATCATGTGGTCAAGGATACTGAAACTATACGGTATAGAAATGAACAACAAAATATTTGTGAAAGAAACTTTCTTTGTTGCTGTGCTCACATTATTCACAACAAGCATAGCGATCTATTTGGTCTATGCTCTTTCGCGTTCTTAATATTATGTAGATTCGGCATAATTGGTGGAAAGAGGTGATACAAACTATGTACACATACACCGAACATGGAAAAGCTGTGGTCATTAAGATTGGTGGATCTATCGATATACAAAATGCGCAAAGTTTTAAGGACTGGGTTATCTCTGAATTCTTAGAGAATGGAAAAAAGTACGTAATACTGGATATGACACACGCCACGAATATTGACAGCTATGGTTTAGGTATTCTTGTCGGTATTTATAAAAGATTGGTTTTACAGGACGGATATCTAAAGATTGTTGCCCCCAACAAGAATATTCGAACATTATTCGAGGTAACTGGTCTAGATAGAATCATAAGAATCTACGAGACAGTCAGTAATGCCATTAAAGATGAATAATCAAAGTTAAAGAAGAAGGGATGCTGTTAACTTGTAGTGATGGAAGACAATAGAACACTCATAACACGCGCAATATCATTCCCGTTCAGTTTCAAGAGATTTCTCACTACACAAAAGCTGTTTACGTACATTGGAAGATTGTCAATATTCTTAAATCCACGCTTGGCTCGTACAAAGTCTTGGAATAACGAAAATTTAGATTCACATTGATTGTTCTGCCCAAGTCTCACAACTATATGGTTGATATTCTTGTATAGTATCTTCACTGCACCATACGCACCAAGTCCATCAGTGATTAGTTCGATTTCTCTTTCGTTGTTACCAAAGAACTTCTCTAACAATATCTTCACCTGACCCATATCACGATACTTAGACACATGCCAAGCAACAATAAGATTCGAATTGTGCTCAACTAAGAACCAAACGTAGTACTTTTTGGATTTAAACACAACGACAGTTTCATCACCATGGACTTTGAAAGCATCTACAGGAACGAGGATGGAAAAGAAACAAGACAACTTAAGGATCCACTTGTAGATAGCGACATGAGAGACTTTGATATTAAGTGAGTCTCTGATGGAACGCAAGGACACAGCTTTGAAATAAAGGACGAAGGCTTTAAGGACAATAAAGATAGGGAAACGGAAGAACTTGAAAGAGTCGAAAGGATCCTGTTAACTTGTAGTGATGGAAGACAATAGAACACAGATAACACGCGCAATATCATTGTTGTTCAGTTTCAAGAGATTTCTCACTACACAAAAGCTGTTCACGTACATTGGAAGATTGTCAATATTCTTAAATCCACGCTTGGCTCGTACAAAGTCTTGGAATAACGAAAACTTCGATTCACATTGATTGTTTTGCCCAAGTCTCACAACAATATGATTGATATTCTTGTATAGTATCTTCACTGCACCATATGCACCAAGTCCATCTGTAATTAGTTCGATTGTTCTTTCGTTGTTACCAAAGAACTTCTCTAACAATATCTTCACTTGACCCATATCGCGATATTTGGATACATGCCAAGCAACAATAAGATTCGAATCGTGCTCAACTAAGAACCAAACGTAGTACTTTTTGGATTTAAACAAAACGACAGTTTCATCACCATGGACTTTGAAAGCATCTACAGGAACGAGGATGGAAAAGAAACAAGACAACTTAAGGATCCACTTGTAGATAGCGACATGAGAGACTTTGATATTAAGTGAGTCTCTGATGGAACGCAAGGACACAGCTTTGAAATAAAGGACGAAGGCTTTAAGGACAATAAAGATAGGGAAACGGAAGAACTTGAAAGAGTCGAAAGGAAGAGGGACAAATTGAGGTAAGTTAGTTGGGATTTCGTCTCTGGTATGGCAAGAACGGCAACGGAACTTAACGAAGGCTTTTTTGACTTTGTGGATTTGCATAGTTTTTCCACAGACAGGGCATTTAGGATAAGGGAAAGAGAAGAGCTTGTGTTTTTTTGAATGAACAAGTCTGAAAGTGCGCTTACAGTCTTTGCAAAAGTATTGTTGGTTACCGTACTTATCATGACCGTTTTTGTAGATGTTGGTAGAGCCGCATTTGGGGCAAGAGACTACAGAATTTTGCATAGTGGAGTACCTCCTTTTTGTGAGAATTGATGGTGGGGGGTGTTCCACTAATAAGAAGATAATACGGTTTTTGGAAATTTTCAATACTTTTAGTTAACAGCATCGAAGAAGGTTAGGGAGGTATTGGTATGTTCAACGTTTTTGTGCTGTTTTTGGAGTACATGCTTTCAACCTTGATTATTCTTTTGGCACTTCGGTTTATGAAAAGAGAAGGAGCTTACGTAGCTCTAGCCACGCTTATCATAGCATCGAACCTTGGTGTTGCGAAGCTATTCAAATTATTCGGTCTTGAAGTAACTGCTGCCAACATGAGCATGGGCATGGCATTCGTTATCTATTCTATTTTGACAGAAGTTTATGGTAAAGAAGAGGGAAGAAAAGCTGTTTGGACTGGATTTTTTGCGCAACTTGCCTTTGTTTTACTTGGCCTCGTCTATACAAGCTATGTTCCATCTAAAAACGACTTTGCACAGAGCTATCTATCACAAGTCTTTGCTTTGACTCCCAGAATAGCATTTGCAAGTTGGACCGCTTTTATACTCTCCGGTTACACGGCAGTCTGGATACATCACGCTCTTAAAGGAAAAACAAAACTCTGGGTGAGAAATAACGCTGCAACAAAGATAGGACAAATTGTCGATAACCTCATATTTGTGACAATTGCATTCCTTGGACTTGTTGATTTTAAGACGTACCTGCAAATTTTTCTAACAACCAGTGTTGTGGAATTCGCACTTGACTATGTCGATACCTGGGTCGTGTACCTTGGAGTTAATTTTTTGAAAGAAGACGATAGAAATTTTGAAGTGGCAAAGCTTTAACAAGATGCAAAATCAAACAAAATTTCGTGGACTTTTTGTTGGTCTGGTCTTGAGATATGATGAAAACGAAATTACTTAAATATTCGAATTAAAACGAGGGCAAAGCCCCTCGTTCTTTTTTTCTAAATGAACGAACGTTATGATAGAATTATCTGTGTAGAACTTAGTGGACTCGGAGTTACTATTTCTTTAATGTATAAGGAGTCAACTATGCAAAATTAAATTTTTGTTTTGAGTGTGAGATAGCATAATCAATATTGAACTTCTCTTTCTTTCTCAACATTGCGTACAACGTTCGCAATAACTTGTGTACTACTGACATTATCGCTTTTTTGTACGGTAAACCTTGCTGCCTTTTTCGTTCATAGTATGTTCGGAAATATTCGTTGTGAATCACTACACTCACTGCCATTAGCCATAGTATTCGTCTTAGGTGGGCATTGCCCCTTTTCGATATGTGTCCTTCTACTTTGCTTTTGCCTGATTGGGCAATGCTTGGATCGAGTCCACAATACGCAATGAGTTTTTTGTATGTACTAAATCTTGAGATATCTCCAACTTCTGCCAAGAAATGCATCGCGCTGTTTTCACCAATACCTGGTATTGACGTGAGTATCTCGATATCAAGGTTTATCGCACTACATTCGCAATATTCTTTCATCATCTTGTCGTATTCTTCAAGCTGTTGCTGTAAAAATTGTAGTTCTTTGATATTTTGCACAAGAATCTTTTCTTTCATCGGCCAATATTGAGCAATCGAGTTATTAGCGAGTTCTTTAAGTTTTTGAGCATTAAGTTTTGTACTTCTGCCACGGTCTTTGGAAAAGAACACATCCAGATTACGAGCCTTTTGAATAGCCTTGGCAGAAGGGAAATGAGAAAGAAGATTGAGGATAGTGTCACTGTAGATATTGGTAACTCTTTCGAGTTCAGGGAAAAGAACGTTGAGCAGTTTTTCGATATTGCCTTTAACTTTTGCGATGCGGTGGATAATGTTTTCGCGTGCTCTGACAATATCACGAAGCTCAGAGTTGACAAAAGCAGAAGAAGGAATTTGATGTTGTAGGTAAAACAAAGCAGTAGCGATAATGCGAGCATCGATTTTGTCGGTTTTGGTCTTTCGAAGAGAAGCAAAGTTTTTAACAGTTAGAGGATTAAAAACAGCGCAAGCAAAGTCGTTGGAAGAAAGGAAAGCCAGAAGGTTGAGATGATAACAGCCAGTAGATTCCATAGCGATGATGATGGATTGTTTTGGGAAGGCAGAGAGTTTGTTTGCGAAGGAGGAAAAGCCTTGCTGGGACATATCGAAAGAAGATTCGAAGATGATGGAACTGGGATTAGAGATAGCGCAGACGTTGAACTTATCCTTGGAAACATCGATGCCGACGAATATGGAGAAGTTATTCATACAAGAACCTCCTTTCGAATGATGAGGGCAGGGAGCCTGCTGAACCAATCCTCCATGCTGACGAGGGCTGAAAGCCCAACCAACTAATCATGGTTAAAGGCAGGCAACAGACTCCTTAAATGGCTTAAAAGCCAAGGTGACATAAGTTGTCCTGCCCTCAATTTTTTTAAGCTAAATTATTTATACCATATTTTTATGTAGGAGGGGGACATGTGGTCTATAAACTGCTGCTTTTTATTTCTACTTCTTTCATATTTTTTGGTCTGGTGGTAGGAAATGTAGACTTATTATCGGAGCTAAGTGCTATCATTCACTCACCTGACTATTTAATTACAGACTACTTGGAAATTGCGGGTGTTGGAGGTGCCTTTCTTAATAGCGGTCTCCTTATGCTTTTATTTATACTGTTACTCAAAACACTAACGATACAGCCTACAGGTGTTTCCATTGCTTCAATAATGACAATCGGTGGATTTGCACTCTTTGGAAAGAACATATTCAACGTCTGGCCACTTGTTGCTGGAGTGTTTCTGTATACGTTGTTAATCGGTGAGAATATTAGAACATATCTCTATGTTGCGTTATTCGGTACGGCACTTGCACCTATCACTACACATCTGGTTTTGAACAAGGGATTTAATTTGACGGGATTAGTCTTGGCATTACTAATTGGTTTCTTCTTACCACCTCTTGCAAGTTTCTCGTTAACTTTGCACCGCGGTTACAACCTTTACAATATAGGATTCACAGCAGGATTGCTTGGAATGTTTATAGGTGCACTTTTGAAAGCGTATAACCTCCATCCGGAGCAACGACTTATCTGGCACAGAGAACATCAGCTATTACTTGCAATATTTATATACGCTCTTTTCTACGCGATTTTATTATACGGATTAAAACTAAACAACTGGTCGTTCAAAGGTTACAAAAACATATTCAATTACTCCGGCAAATTGTTGACAGATTTTATACTTTTGGAAAATGCGGCAGTAACATTTATAAATATTGGAATTCTCGGACTTGCTGGTACAACATTCGTACTTCTCATCGGTTCAGAACTAAATGGGCCAACAATAGGCGGCATAATGACGCTTGCCGGTTTTGGTGCACTCGGAAAACATCCGAAGAACATATTACCAATTGTAATTGGCGTACTTATCGGTGCTTTTACTAACGCCCAGGAATTCAACAGTCCTGCCATGGTTTTAGCGGTACTCTTTGGCACAACACTTGCACCAGTAGCTGGGGAATTTGGATTTATTTGGGGAGTTATCGCTGGATACTTGCACAGTGCTCTTGTGCTGAACATAGGTACTTTACACTTTGGGATGAACTTGTACAATAACGGTTTTTCCGGAGGATTCGTAGCACTCTTTTTGCTACCAATAATCGACGCGTTTAAGAACCTGAAAGATACTATTATTAAGAACTTGCTTGAAAAATGGAATAGTGGAAGGGGGCAAAACTGATGGAACTTGAAAAGCTGCTCGTATCGGTGATAAACGAAATGACTTACTATTTACTGAAGAATGGTGCACACATTATATCCTCTGAGATCGTTGCACTTGAAAAGAATTTCTACATAGTTATCGAAGCACACATGAGTGTAACAGAAGATATGATGATCGAACTAAAAAAACTTTCGAAAATAAAGGATCATTCTGAATTAAAATACTATTCCTCATTAGCAACACACGTAGGGAATCTACAAGATATATACGCTATTGCACCGTATTTGAAAAAACTCGAAGTTTCAAACGATGAAAACGTGATAAAAATAGAAATTTACGTTGACAGGTGAATCCAGAAGCTAACACTTTTAATACAGTGGGAGTGTGATCATTTGTGTTCTACCTTGAGAAAACAAAGCATCCTCTTACCATATCTAGTCCCGCTGTTTTAATCGTTGATGTTCAGAATTACTTTTTTGATAAAAATTCCCCCGCTTACCTTAGAGGCTCTGAAAGTGTACTTGAAAGAATAAAAAACTTCATCGAAAGTATTCGAGCAATAAACAAATCCCTACCTATAATAGCCACTATTCACAAAAACGGGAGCAACAACATGAAAAAATGGTGGGGTAACATCGTCGAAGAGCAGTGGACGAAGTTATGTATTGACGAAAGGCTAATAGACTTTAAGATAGAAAAGGAAACGTACGATGCGTTTTATCAAACAAATCTCGATGAACTTCTAAAAACACATGGTATTAATCAACTCATTATCACTGGTGTTATGACCCACCTTTGCTGCGAAACCACAGCACGTTCTGGTTTTGTGCGAGGATATGAAATTGTCATGGTGGAAGACTGCCTGTGGGATAAAGACGAGTGGTACCATTACGCTTCACTAAAAAATTTGGCCCATGGTTTTTCAACAATTTCCACGAGCCAAGAAGTTGTTGAAAAGCTTAAAGCATTCTAATCGTTCTAAAACTATAAACAATTCATCCATGTCGAACACTGGTAGAACGCTTCCTAAAAGAGAGTAATATACCAAGAAAAACGGACAACAACGCAGCAACCAGAACTCTATAACTAGCAGGCAGCAAAAATGTTATCGTATGAGCAGGAATCCAGAAAAGTGGAATTGTTTTACCGAGTACGAATTTCACGAAAAAATTCCAATCCACTGCTCGTAAGACCTCATCGAAACTTGTTGAAAACATCTTTCTCAATCTCCCACCAGATAAGTCAATATATCCGTCGGTAATTCTGTGAAATGACATGAACGTTGGGGCAAAGATCAAGTTCATAAGAAGGCTTGTATAGAACGCCTGAAAGAATGCTCTTGCGCTCTCTACATAGGGCAGTAAATTCTTATCTAACAAGACTTTTGTTCCCGAAGCGAAGAGCTCAAAAACAGCCACAAATACGATCCCTAAAAATCCCCAGACTAGGAATCTGTAAAGTACTCCAGCTGGAAGAATATATTTCCCCTTAGTTATTCTTAACGACAGAACCTCACCAAATGTGGCCAGAATCCCCACCTTTAGGAAACCCAACAAATATGGATGTGCGGAATTGAGGCTAACGTACGCATTTCTTGTTCTTTCGTTTAACAAAATAACGGCCAGTAGTATGAAGATAAGAATAGACACAACATCTCCCATTTGAAATACCGAAATCCCTTTTGATACTTCCTTACTGTTCTGAACATTTTTCTCCATCTTGTAATCCTCCTTGAAAAATCAGCTATTCAATCCAATTACAACGGCGAACCTTTTCTTTGTCTTTTCTTTGCGGTAAGAATAGAAAAATTCGGTGTGAATATATGTGTCTATGTTTGAGAACTCTATTCTAAATACCCCAACCGAGTTCAGCGTAAGCTGGACAGCTCTCCATAAGTTTACGTATATCTTTCCTTCTACTTCCTTGACAACTTCCTTACCAAACTTCATCAAGAACTCCGCTGCAACCTCTGGACCAACTTCGAAGCTATCAGGTCCAATCGACGGACCGACGGAAACAAATATCTCAGCCGGTTCACTTCCAAATTCTTCGTTCATTTTCAAAATGAGCTCTTTTGCAATTTCCAAAAGTGTTCCCCTCCAACCTGAGTGGGCAACACCTACGACTTTCCTTGTTGGGTCGTACGCAATTATAGGCATGCAATCAGCGTAGGTAGTAACAAGGTAAAGTCCCTTTTCGCTTGTTATAAGTCCATCTACTTCCCGAAGCTTTCTGTTCCAGTAAGGTTCTCCGATATCCTCACTTGTAACCACCTTGACATTCCTGCTGTGAACCTGGTGTGAAAAAACGGACCTTTCTGGAGTGATCCTTACCTTATTTGCAAAGAATTCAAAATATTTCGGAAAATCTTCACAACTGAGAGCCAAATTAAGCTCAGTGAGGTCGGTAGGTTCAGCTTCTGGTGAAATTTTACGTGTGGTTACATAATGTGTAATTTCCGGAAACTGCTCGAGCAATGGTGATTTTGCAACCCAAACGCCGTTGATTTCTTTAAGGATGTAATTTCCTATGTGTTTTGTATTGTTCATGTATTCCACCCTTTCCAATTTCACAGATTCTAAATACCAGCGAAATCGATCCACATCGTCGAGGCCAACTTATTATTAATTATAGCATGTTTTCAAATACTATCTAACCATACTTTACGTATTGTTACAAACAGAATAGGCTACCTAGTTCAAAACAAAACCGCTTCTTTCTAACAGCATTAAGATTTCTCCTTTCTAACTTTTCCTTCAGAAATCTCTTTTTTGCTTAAGTATGCACTGAAAATTGTGAGTTCTCGATGTTAGAAAGCGCATGTTAACAATGATATACTGAATATTGGAAGAACGTGAATAATTTGAATTCTTCAATCTTACATTACTGTAAAGGGGGGAACGGACTTGAAAGTAATATCCTTTGACGATGCTGTTGAATTTATCAAGCCAGGAAGCACCATAATGGTTGGTGGTTTCCTCGGTGTAGGTACGCCAGAAGGAATAGTTGACAAAATTGTTGAAAGAGGCATCGGAAATCTGACCATTATTGCAAACGACACTGCATTCGAGGATCGCGGTGTTGGTAAGCTTGTTAAAAACAAGCTCTGCAGAAAAGTCATAGTTTCCCACATAGGTACAAACCCAGAAACGCAAAGACAGATGATTGCTGGTGAATTAGAAGTTGAGCTCGTTCCACAAGGCACTCTTGCTGAACGCATTAGAGCGGGTGGTGCTGGCCTTGGCGGAATTCTTACTCCCACTGGTGTTGGTACTATCGTTGAGAATGGGAAGCAAATTATTGAAATCGATGGAAAGAAATACTTGCTCGAGTTACCTTTGAAAGCAGATATTGCACTGATAAAGGCGAAAAGATGTGACTATTATGGAAACCTTGTTTACAACTTCACGGCAGAAAACTTCAATCCTTTAATGGCAATGGCAGCTGAACTTGTTATTGTTGAGGTTGAAGAGATTGTTCCGGTTGGTACGTTGGCACCAAATGAAATACGAACACCCGGAGTACTTGTAGATTATGTCGTGGTCTCTCAGGGGGTGAAGTGATATGCCAATTGACCCAAAAGAAAAGATAGCAAAAAGAGTTGCTCAAGAATTAAAAGAAGGAGATTTGGTCAACCTTGGGATTGGACTTCCTACACTTGTAGCTAACTACATTCCCAAGGGCGTTCACGTCTTTTTCCAAAGCGAGAACGGAATAATCGGAATGGGACCAGAACCGGAAAAAGGTTTTGAAAACAAAGATTTGACGAACGCAGGTGCAGGGTTTGTCACCGCTCTACCCGGCGCAATGACGTTTGATAGTGCTTTTTCTTTTGCGATGATTCGTGGAGGGCATTTGGATGTAACTGTTCTTGGCGGGCTCCAGGTCGATGAAAAAGGGCACCTTGCGAACTGGATGATACCCGGAAAGATGATACCAGGCATGGGAGGAGCTATGGATCTTGTTACCGGTGCCAAGCGAGTTATTGTTGCAATGACCCACACAGCAAAAGGTGAGCCAAAGATACTTAAGGAATGCACACTACCTCTGACATCCATTAGGCGTGTGGATCTTATCGTAACCGAACTGGCTGTAATCAGACCAACTGATGAAGGACTTGTACTTGAAGAAATCGCCGAAGAAACAACTGTTGAAGAAGTTTTCAAATTAACCGAGGCAAGGTTGATAGTTTCAGAGAATCTTAAAAAGTTTTAGTCTCGAGGTTTTTGCTAACTGATGCTTGGAGGATGAGAACATGGAAAATGCAAAAAACATGCAGTTACCAAAAGCAATGATTAGGATACGCATGAGCCAAGGTGACGCACATTACGGAGGTAATTTAGTTGATGGCGCCAGGATATTGCAACTTTTCGGAGATGTTGCCACCGAACTTTTAATTAGATACGATGGCGATGAAGGACTTTTCAGAGCATATGACAGTATAGAATTCCTCGCCCCAGTTTTTGCAGGTGATTATATCGAAGCACATGGGGAAATAGTTGAAGTTGGACGCACTTCAAGGAAAATGAAATTCGAAGCTTACAAGGTTATTCGCTCAAGACCGGATATAAACGACAGTGCAGCTGAGGTCTTAGAAGAGCCAATCCTTGTTTGTAAAGCAAGCGGTACATGTGTTGTTCCAAAAGACAAACAAAGGTACAAACACGAGGAATGATATTACGTAAATACACGCAACATGTGAGGTGAACACCTATGGAAAAGCTAATTATCACTGTTGCAGTTACAGGTGCAGAAGTTACAAAAGAACAACAGCCTAATCTTCCAGTAACTCCTGACGAAATCGCTGAGGAGGTCTACAGGTGTTGGCAGGCGGGTGCTTCTATTGCACACATCCATGCGAGATTGCCGGATGGAACTCCTACTCAATCAAAAGAAGTGTACGCCGAGATCAAACGTAAAATTCAAGAAAAGTGCGACATAATAATACAGTTCTCAACAGGTGGGGCTGTATGGCATACACCAGAAGAAAGAATTCAGTGCTTGGATGCCATGCCGGAAATGGCGACGCTTTCTGCCGGTTCATGTAATTTCGGCAACGACGTCTTCATGAACTCCCCGTCGTTTATGGAACTGCTTGCCAGAACCATGAAAGAAAAGGGTATCAAACCGGAAATAGAAATATTCGAGCCGGGAATGATTGAAAATGCTCTGAGACTTGTTAAGAAAGGATTATTAGACTTACCACTTCACTTCGATTTTGTTTTGGGTGTTCCCGGTGCGATGACTGGAACTATAGAAGATTTGGTCTTTCTTGTCAACAAGCTGCCCGAAGGCTGTACATGGTCAGTTGCAGGAGTTGGTAGATACGAACTACCGCTGGCTGTGCACGCGATAGTTATGGGCGGACACGTAAGGGTAGGATTCGAGGACAACATCTACTACCGAAAGGGTGAGCTTGCAAAGAGTAATGCGCAGCTTGTTGAACGAATCGTACGCATTGCAAAAGAAGTGGGCAGAGAGATTGCAACACCTGATGAAGCAAGAAGAATATTGGGGATTAAGAAATAAAACGTTGAATTAGTGGAGGTATAGGTATGAAAAACGTTAAAGGGTGTCCATTTGGAACGCACAGGGTTATTGAACCCAAAGGAACACTACCACAAGCTGCAACGAAAATTGACAATACAATGGAGATTTATACCAACGAGATGCTGATTGATGTTAAAACGCTTAATGTAGACTCCGCAAGTTTCACGCAAATTAAAGAGTCTTGTCACGGGAATGTTGAGTGTATAAAAGACACAATATTGAAAATCGTTGCTGAACGTGGAAAGTTGCAAAATCCTGTCACAGGTTCTGGCGGCATGTTGATAGGCATAGTCGAAGAGATCGGTCCAGATTTTCCAACAGACTTAAAAGTGGGCGACAAGATAGCAACGCTTGTTTCTTTATCGCTTACGCCTTTGAGAATAGACAAGATTCTCAATGTGAACATCGACACAGACCAAGTAGATATAGAGGGTAAAGCTATCTTGTTTGAAAGTGGTATTTATGCTAAGCTACCCGACGATATACCTGAAAAGCTTGCTTTGGCTGTACTTGATGTAGCTGGAGCACCCGCACAAACACGCAAACTCGTCAAACCAGGTATGACTGTTTGTATTATTGGCGGCGGTGGAAAATCAGGAATACTGTGTGCATACGAAGCGATGAAAGCGGTCGGAAAAGATGGAAAAGTAATCGTTGTAGAATATTCCCCAGAAAATGCAAAAAGAATAGAACAGTTGGGACTTGCCCACCACGTTATTATCGCAGATGCTACAAAGCCTGTTGAAGTATACCAGAAAGTTATGGAAATCACCGGTGGTCAGTACTGCGATGTGGTCATCAACAACGTTAACGTACCCGCTACGGAAATGTCTTCGATACTTATCACAAAAGATGAGGGAATCGTCTATTTCTTCAGCATGGCAACATCATTTACAAGAGCGGCTCTTGGCGCTGAAGGTGTGGGAAAAGATGTCACGATGATAATTGGCAACGGCTACACAAAAGGTCATGCGGAAGTCGCACTCAACATTCTCCGAGAGTCAAAAGAAATAAGGGAACTATTTGAAAAGTTGTACTGCTAAACTAAAGGAGGTATTTCGAGAATGGCGAGACACTTTAAGGAAATTCCACTTTGGAAAAACGTTACAGAAGAAGAATGGAACGACTGGAAATGGCAATTGAGAAACAGAATTATGGATGTTGATACGCTAAAGCAGGTTATAAATCTTACACCTGAGGAAGAAGAAGGCGTAAGGAATGCTCTTAAAACACTTAGAATGGCGATTACTCCTTACTATGCCAGCCTCATGGATCCTGATAATCCAAAATGCCCCATCAGACGTCAGGCGGTTCCAACTGCTAAAGAACTTTTCGTATCTCCATGGGATATGACAGACCCACTCCATGAGGATGAAGATTCACCTGTACCAGGTCTTACACACAGATATCCTGATAGAGTCTTAATGTTGATCACAGATATGTGTTCAATGTACTGCCGACACTGTACGCGCAGAAGATTTGCAGGCCAACATGACAGAGCAAGGACAAAACAAGAGATTGATGCGATGATTGAGTACATAAGGGAAACACCTCAGGTAAGGGATGTTCTGCTATCTGGTGGAGATGCCCTACTTGTTGGTGTTGACATGCTCGAGTATATTCTAAAAGAACTTAGAAAAATCAAGCATGTAGAAGTTATAAGAATAGGAACAAGAGCACCTGTTGTCTTGCCACAAATTGTTACACCAGAACTTACAAACATGCTTAAGAAATACCATCCAATATGGTTGAACACCCACTTCAATCATCCAAAAGAAGTAACACCAGAATCCTCAAGAGCATGTGAAATGCTTGCAGATGCAGGTATACCATTGGGTAATCAAACGGTGTTGCTTAGGGGCATTAATGATAGTCCTTACATAATGATGGAACTTGTACATCAACTTGTGAAGATCAGGGTAAGACCATACTATATCTACCAATGTGATCTTTCTATGGGATTAACTCATTTCAGAACTTCAATTAAGAAAGGTCTCGAGATAATGGAAGCCCTTATTGGGCACACATCTGGTTTCTGCGTACCATCGTTTGTTGTTGACGCACCAGCAGGTGGCGGAAAGATAAGGGTTATGCCCAATTATGTGATATCAATGTCAGACCACACTGTAATACTCAGAAACTACGAAGGTGTTATTGTTGCTTACCACGAACCAGAAGATACCACATCTGATGTTGACGATTCCGAATACAGAGCAAAATACAAATTCTCAGGTGTTGCAAGCTTGTTCACTGACAAGAAGATAAGCATTGAACCCGCACACCTTGAAAGACATGAGAGGATTATGGAATGGAAGGAGAAAAAAGGAGGAAAAGGTGATGAACATTGATGACATTTACGTTGGTCAAGTTTACGAGGTAAAGAGGATTGTGACGGACGAAATGGTCAAGCTCTTTGCAGAAGCCACTGGGGATAAGAACCCTGTTCATCTCGATGAAGAATACGCAAAGAATACTATATTTGGTGGAAGAATAGCACACGGGATCTTATCGCTTGGTATTGTTTCCTCGGTTCTTGGCATGGAATTCCCAGGCTCAGGGACAATTTATCTGATGCAAAATGCAAAATTCAAAAGACCTGTGTATATAGGCGAGGAAGTTACCGTAAGGTTAGTGGTAAAGGAGATAGATAAGGAAAAACGAAGAGTGCTCTTGGAAACATATGTTGTAAAGCAAAACGGGGAGAACGCCATAGAAGGTGAGGCACTGGTAAAGATTTGAGAGCAGTATGGAAAAGACATCGGGAGAATTGAGAAGTTTGGAAAAAGACTTCGATAGGCTTGTTTCTGAAATTCTCGAGAAAAATGTTATTGCAATCATTGGACTTGAGAAAAACACTGGTAAAACAGAGACCTTGAACTTTATCGTGAAAAACGTAAAATCTCAAAAAACGCTCGCACTTACATCAATCGGTACGGATGGCGAGGAGAAAGATCTGGTCTTTGGTACATTTAAGCCATCCGTACATGTTGATTATAGTTTCATATACACAACAACTGAACTGTTTTTCAAGAAGAAAACGGTGCTTTCGGAAATCCTTCACGTTTCTCAGCAGCAAACACCAACTGGCAGGATTGTCATTGCAAGGGCACTTGAACCTGGAAAAGTTGTACTTTCTGGTCCTCCTACGGCTGCTTGGATGGAAGAAACCGTAGGAATGCTAAAGAAATTGTCAGAACTGGTCATCATCGACGGAGCACTGTCTCGCTTCAGTCAGGCAACACCGTTTATCGCGGATGGAATAGTACTTGCAACAGGTGCAGCTTATTCACTTGATAAGAGGGAGATAATAAAGCATACGAGGTACATCTATTCACTCTGCCAGCTGAGTGAAGCAAATGAGAATGATAAAGATGCTTTAAGCAAAGCATCTACTGTCCACGTTTTTCAAAATGGAAGCTGGAAAGATTTGGGTGTTGAATCGGCACTTCACTTGAGTAAACAGTACGATACGACACAAATAGAGGGCCTGCGCGAAGGAAATGCTATAAACGAAAAGATACAAAAGATATACATTCCAGGTGCACTGACTGACAGTATTTTGAGATTTATAAACAGCAAGGGCATCGAAGAAATAATAGTTAGGGACTTCACCAAGGTCTTTGTCTCGTACGAAAACTACGTAAAGTACAAACCAAAAATAAGTGTACTGAAGAGCGCAACGATAATAGGAATAACGGTCAACCCGTTCTCACCGACCGGTTATGTACTGAACTCACTTGAAATCATCCAAGAGCTAAAGAAACACGTTGACGTTCCCGTGATTGATGTTAGGCTTGAAACAGAATCGATTAACTAAAGTGGGTGGACAATCCAATGACACTAACAACAACTCTTCCAAAGAGGGAAGAATTTGAAAGGCTGACGGGATTTGAATACATCAAAAACAAAATCGAGCCCAAAACTCCTATGGGGAAAAGATATTTTAAATACCTTCAACCTTTAAATTATGAACATATATTAGAACATCTTAACGATACTGAGTTTTTCCTCCATCTCTTGACCAACTATCCTAAAGTTGTAGAAGAGCTTGAACACGATTTAGAATGCATTGTCGATGTTTCGAAAACGATTGAAAGAATATCAAATGGTGAAACTCTCGATGAGATAGAGCTCTTTGAATTGAAAAATTTCGTCCTTGTTGCGCAAGAAATCAAAAACAAGAACGAGAATTTAATCTCTGGTCATGAACGTTTTACACTCCCAGATTTAACAGAAATAATAGACCTCCTTGACCCCGAAAAGCTAAGATTACCAACATTCTACATTTACGATGCTTACGATGATAGGCTTCGCGACATCAGAAAAAAGAAGCGAGAATTACTCCAAAATGTAGACGCAGAGAATACCGAAAGCTACATAATCGAGCTTACTCAGCAAGAAAAGGCCATAGAAGACGAAGTGCTCGAGAAAATATCGGAAAAGCTCCATGATCGTGCTCAAATTTTGCATGAGTCAATCACCAGAATTAAATACATTGATATCATATTAGCAAAAGCTAAATTGTCAAAGGAAATTGGTCTGACAAAGCCCAATTTGCATCCCAAAGAATATCCAGTAGACGAGATACGCATAATGGGAATGTTCAATCCCCAGCTTAAAGATGAGCTTGAAAGGCGTGGCAAAAAATATCAGCCTGTGGATATAACAATCAAACGTGGCGTAACTGTAATTGTCGGTGCCAACATGTCAGGTAAGAGTGTTATTTTAAGAACTGTTGCACTTATTCAGTACATGGCCTCGCTTGGCTTCTTCGTACCATCACAGCATGCTGAACTCCCATTCGTAGAAGTTATAGCACTGATAACTGAAGATTTTCAGCGACCGTTGAGTGGTCTTTCTTCATTTGCATCGGAGATAACGCTGATAAACGAAGCTTACAAACACGCTTTAAATAACAACGCACTCGTGTTAATAGACGAACCTGCAAGAACCACAAACCCGTACGAAGGAACAGCCATCGTCAATGCGCTTGTCAAATGCTTTGAAAAAACAGAAAAGTTCGTGCTAATCGTTACGCACTTCGACGACGTAGAATGTCCGATGCGTTTCAGAGTTAAAGGATTGAGGGAGAATGCTCTAAAAAGTGTTCAGTCTTTCAACGATATTCAGGACCTGATGGATTACGAACTTGTCCCCGATGACGGTAGTTCTGTTCCGAAAGAAGCGATAAAGGTTATGGAATTACTTGGCGTGAATGAAGAAATAATCTTGCAAGCTAAGAAGATTTTGGAAAGTAGGAAATAATTAATGATGCCAACAAAATGAAAAGACAGCGAGGAGGGAAGAATAGATGGAGCATTTCGAAAGTAAACTCGGAATAGACCCAAAAAAGGTTGAGAAGGCTCGACAATTGGCAAGAGACATAGCACTCGATGTTACAAATTTCGTTCAAAAGTACTCAACTGTGAGTGTTGAAAGAACGATTTGCAGGTTCTTTGGTATAGACGGAATCAACGATGAAGGTGTGCCTTTACCAAATGTTGTTGTTGATCATTTGAAAGAAAAAGGTGCTCTTGAAAATGGTGCCGCACTGTACATCGGCAATGCTGTACTCGAAACAGGTATGACTCCTCAGGAAATTGCAGAAGCCGTTGCAAGTGATAAACTTGATCTTACCAAATTGCCAATGCACAGTGTGGATGACATTAAGGGTGTTGTTGATGAATTAGCTGACAAAGCTATTGGAATAATAGATGAAAAAAAGGCGGAAAGACAAAGAATGCTTGAGGAACTTGGCGATCCACCACAACCGTACATATACGTCATAGTTGCAACTGGAAACATATATGAAGACGTTGTGCAAGCGCAAGCTGCGGTAAGGCAAGGAGCAGACATTATTGCAGTTATAAGGTCAACTGCCCAGAGTCTGCTCGACTACGTTCCTTACGGAGCAACTACCGAAGGTTTTGGAGGAACGTATGCAACACAAGAAAACTTCAGAATCATGAGAAAAGCCTTAGATGAAGTTGCTAAGGAAGTGAGAAGGTACGTAAGACAAACGAACTACAGTTCTGGCTTGTGCATGCCAGAAATTGCGGCCTTGGGTGCACTTGAAAGACTGGATGTCATGTTAAACGATGCACTGTACGGAATTTTGTTTAGAGATATAAACATGATAAGAACTATGGTGGACCAGTACTTCTCAAGGATCATCTTAGGTTACGCAGGAATTATCATTAACACGGGTGAAGACAACTATTTGACAACAGCCGACGCTTACGAGCAAGGCTATACCGTTATATCTTCGCAACTAATAAACGAACAACTCGCACTTTTAGCAGGCATACCGGAAGAACAGATGGGGCTCGGTCACGCATTTGAAATGGATCCTTCATTGGAAAATGGATTTTTGTACGAATTAGCTCAGGCACAATTGTCAAGAGAGCTCTTCCCGAAAGCACCTCTCAAATACATGCCACCAACAAGATTCATGACGGGCAACATATTCCGTGGTCTTGTTCAGGATGCTATGTTCAATGTTGTCGGTATATGGACAAAACAAGGTATCCAGCTACTTGGTATGATGACCGAGGCGATACACACTCCGTTCCTCTCTGACAGGTACGTAGCTATTGACACGGCAAAGTATATATTCAATAATATGAGAAACATCGGTGACGAAGTCATTTTCAAACCTGGTGGTATAATCCAAAGAAGAGCTCAGCAGGTGCTCGATCAAGCAATTGAACTGCTTGAAAAGATGAGGGAAGATGGCTTGTTTAAATCTCTCGAAAAGGGAGTTTTCGCAAACACAAAACGTCCAATAAACGGAGGAAAAGGACTTGACGGTGTTTTCGAAAAGGGCAAATACTACTACAACCCGTTCATAGAAAAGATGCTCAAAGCCAAGAAAGATTAAAAACAGTTTTGTGAGGTGAAAATGCATGGGTGGAGGTCTCTATTCACTTGAAAAGAAGGACTTTGATAAAACACTGAATTTAAAGGCCATAAAACCTTACGGAGATACGATGAACGACGGCAAAGTGCAGGTAAGTTTCACACTCCCGGTTCCTGATGGAGACGAAGCTGTGGAAGCAGCGAAGCAACTCATGAAAAAAATGGGATTGGATAACCCCATGGTGGTCTACCACCACGAACTCACACCCGGTTTCACGTTCTTCATAGGTTACGGTGATTGTGTACACACTGTAGATTACACAGCCATCAAAGTTCCCAAAGTCCAAGTGCACAAGATGAGTATGGAAGAGATAGATGATTTCATAGAAAAAAACATTGGCAGAAAACTTGTCGTTGTTGGTGCAACAACGGGTACAGATGCGCACACGGTTGGACTTGATGCAATATTGAACATGAAAGGATTCGCAGGTCACTACGGTCTTGAAAGGTACAGAATGTTTGAGGTATACAACATGGGCAGCCAAGTCCCAAATGAAGAATTCGTAGCCAAAAGCTATTGAAGTAAAAGCTGATGCTTTGCTTGTTTCACAAACAGTAACACAAAAAAATGTACACATAAAAAATTTAACACATCTGATAGAACTACTTGAAGCAGAAGGAATTAGAGACAAAGTCATAGCCATAGTAGGTGGTCGAGGATTACCCACGAGCTTGCAAAAGAGCTTGGATTCGATGCTGGGTTTGGTCCTGGTACATTTGCAGAAGACGTCGCGGCATTCATTGCTCAAGAATGGGTCAGAAGATTCGGTAG